>DATJTF010000009.1:0-156587 GCA_035503815.1 Verrucomicrobiia bacterium | reverse complement strand
TTTCAATCGCGTGTTCTCCTCTTGAAGCTGTTTGAGCTGGCGGACCTGGTCCACCTCTAGCCCCACGTATTGCCTTTTCCAGCGATAAAAAGTCTGTTCGGAAATCCCCATCCGCCGGATCAGTTCACCCACCGGAACTCCCGCTTCCGCTTGCTTCAAGACGGCCACGATTTGTTCGACGGTGAATCGCTTTTGCTTCACGGCAAATCTCCCTTCCTCGGGTATCAGATTTTGCCGGAAACTAACCTTCGAGGTGGATCAAAAATACCGGGGCCGATCACAACTATCACGGCTAGAGTCCCCGGCACCGGGTTATCGGCGGGAGTAAGCACACAAGATGGTGCCAGAATTTCTTCGGTTCTTGTTGGATACAATCCTCCAATTGTCGGAAAGTTGGTTAATATTCAGGTTTATGCAAATCTAGGCCAGATGTACAGTTGCCGCTAGATGTCTCGATGAAGGAGTATTGGTTATGTCAATTCCTCCCAATGTCATAGGTTGGATATTTCTCATGGTCGGTATATGGATTATCGGCGCAGGGCTAATCTCAAAGACGCACATAAACGACGTTGACTTTCCAGTGACTGGGGAGGAAAGGGCCCAAGCGAAGGCAACCCCCGCAAGTCGCATCTTATTCGTAGTTATTGGCCTTGCTTCCTGTGCGTACGGCCTTTTCCGAATCTTGAGATGATAGGGTCGTATAGCGGAACGCTTTGAACTCACTTCCTGTACGGCGAAGTGCATGGTCGGTGCGGCCTTCGTTCCAGAGATCGTGATACCAGCGGCGCATGAGCGCGATGTTTTCAGCGACGGCCATCGTGGGTCTCCTTGCGGGGAATTCCGAATGCTGCGGGGCCCTGTCGGACAACTGTACGCCTGAAGGACCGGCCACTGTCAAGCGACGCGGGCCGAGGGGCGAAGCGAGGGAGCGAGCGAGCAGGGGCGCGAGGATTTGTTCGGCTTACGGGTACGGCTTCGACGGGGGTGTGGCTTCGCGTTCAGCCGCCTTGGGGGATGAAACCGGGGACGCCGGTTTTCACGACTTGATTGAGCCGCTGCCTGGTCTGAATGCGATTGATTTCGTCCAGTGCGTCCTGCGGAAGAGGAGAGATATCGAAATTCTCGCGGGCGCGGGCGGCGCTTTTGGGAGTGGTGAGCAGAGCCGTGCCGCGCTGGACGGCCCAAGCGAGGAGGACCTGCGCGGGAGTTTTTCCGACACGGGCGGAAATGGCCGCGATGACAGGGTCTCCGAGGAGTCCGGGCTTCATGCCGTGACCGAGAGGGGCGAAAGCCAGGAAGACAATCCCATTCGCGTTGCAGAAGTCCAATAGCTCGGTTTCGGGCAGATAGGGATGAGACTCGACCTGGACGACGGCGGGCTTGATCCGGGCGGATTCGACGACAGGCTTGAGTTCCGCCAAACCGACATCGGATAGGCCGATGGCGCGGCACTTGCCCCGGTCCACGAGGCTTTCCATGGCTTTCCAGGTGTCAAGCAGAGTGACATCCGGGTCATAGATGACATTGCCGTCCTGGTCGCGAGGGTCCTGGTCATCGCCGGGCTTAAAAGCGTAGGGAGTGTGAATGAGATAGAGGTCGAGATAGTCGAGGCCGAGCCTGGCGAGGCTGGCTTCGAAAGCGGGTTCGACGCGCTCGGGACGGTGATTGGAGTTCCAGACTTTTGTGGTGACGAAGATGTCCTGGCGGGCGAGCCCTGCGGCGGAAAGTCCGGCGTGCAAGGCGGCGCCCACTTCGCGCTCGTTTCGGTAACGCTCGGCGCAATCGAAGTGGCGGAATCCGGCATCGAGAGCGGCGGAGGTGGTGGCGATGGTCAAGGCGGGGTCGGGAATGAGCGTGCCAAAGCCGAGGGCGGGAATGCGGCCGGCGCCGTGCTTGAGCGGGATGCGAGTCATGCGCAGATCGGCGGACTCAGCCATGGTTGCTCCTCCGGACTATTTTGCGCCGGGCAGCGGGGCCCGGGTGAGAAGTTTATGTGCGGAGCGGCGCGTGGGGGACGTTGGAATCGCCGGCCGGGACGAATTGGCTTCCTATCTTGTGGCTGTCTTGTTGCAATCTTGTGGCTGTCTTGTTCCTAACTTGTCCCTATAAAGCGCGGGGATGAGCCTTGCGTCTACCGGGCGCGCCCCTGAAACACAGACAGCTCGATGCCGTCGGAGATGCCGATCGTCGCGGAAGCGAATCCATTTTTGCCCGACTGGACGTATTCGCGAAATTCCGCCACTTCGCCGCGGAACGAATCCATATTGTCGGAGAGGACGACGGCGCCAGGGCGGAGCTTGGGCTCGAGCAATTTGAGGACCGGGAGATAGAGGTCCTTGCGGCCGTCGAGAAAGGCGAGGTCCAGAGGCCCTTCGACGGCGGGGAGAGTCTCCCGGGCATCGCCGGGCAAAATGGCGGCGATGTCGGAGAGGCCCGCGGCTTCGATATTCTTGGCGGCTTCGGCGATTTTGTGCGGCTCCATCTCGGAGCCGGTGACTTGGCCGGCGGGATCCTGGGCGCCGGGGAAATTGTCGCGAACGGCCGTGGCGAGATAGATGGTCGAAATCCCAAACGAGGAGCCAAACTCGACAACGCGCCTGGCGCGGACCGCGCGAGCCAGGAGGTAAATCAAGGCGCCGCGCTCCGGCGTGACCGCGCTGTAAACGTTGAAAAAAATGCGCTGCTGGACAGTTCTCTCCCCCAGGCGGTTGCGGAGGCGAGCCCAGGCGTAGCGGGGCAGGCGCGGAATCAGCTTCCATTTGTCCGCGGCCGCGGCGGCGTGCTGGCGCTTGAGGACGGCTTCGATTTGAGGATGATGGAATGGGAAGCGCATGTTCTGTGCGCGCGCCGGCGGGGCGTCAATCCGCGCCCGAGGGCGAGCCAGGCCGAGAGGCCGAGACGCCGCAGGCGCGGCAGCGCAAGGGCGCGAGCGGCGGCGAAAATTGTCCGTGAATCGAGGGAGAGCGCTCCGCCGGATGGCGGCGGGTTCCAGCGGTGTGGATAAAGGCGGCGCTCAACGATCGGTGTAACCGAGCTCGGTGCTGTGATCGAAGGGCCGCTCGATACCGTCAACGGTCTTGATCGGCGAGGAGCTGCGCACCGGCGGATTGAACAGGTACTTCCCCGGGTCGAGATTTTCGGGCCTGGGCAATTTTCTGTTGATGTAGTCCACGCCGCTGAAATCCTTGAATCCGAGCTGATGGACTTTCCACCGCCGGAGGCGCATGGGAGCATCCTCTTCCCAGGTGGCCCAGAACCAGCGCTTGAAAAGCCGCTTGAAGAGAGGCTCGAAAAGCTTGAAGAAGGGATGGGTGTTGATGCGATAGGTGACGGTGACGGAGCAGCGGTCGTTGGGCAAATCCTTGAAGAGGGCTTCCATTTCGAGCATGAAGCCGATGGAGTCCTTGTGGAAGCTCTTCATGGTGTTGCCGTCCATGTACTGGAAGCCGATGCCGGAAGTGTAGAAAGGGAGAAAGGGCATGCGCTTGCTGCGGAGGACGAGAGACCAATTGTCGCGCTCGGCGAGAACGCGGGCGCGGTTATAGAGCTTGAAATGAGTTCCCACCAGGTGTTCGTGGTCGTAGTAATTCCACATGACCACTTCCTTGGGGCAATCCATCTCGGCGGAAAATTGAGCGGTTAAGGTTGCAGTTTTCATTTGGGAAATTCACCCCAGCAAATCAACGTAGATTTTGTCGTCCACGACTTTCAGAGTGTACTGGCGAAGCGGCAGGCCGGTGTGCGAGAGGCAAGAGCCGTCTTTGCAAGAAAACCGCCAGTTGTGCCAGAGGCAGGTGAAGACGCCGTCCTTGTGCTTGTGATAGCCGACGGGGCCGCCGAAATGGCGGCAAATATTGCTGAGCGCCTTGATTTGGCCCTCGAATTCGTAGAGCAAGATGTCATGATCGTCGATCCAGCGGGTCAGCTGGCCTGACTTTTTCAGCTCGGCGAGGGTGGCCAAAAAACGGTAGGTGGCCTCGCGGCCCTGCTCCATGACGGTGATTGGTTGCGATTCAGCGGCCATCGGAATTTAATTGTATACCTTGTCGGGCCTGCGCGCGTCAATCCCGGCCGGGACGGCGTGCTTTGATTTGCGAAACGGAGATGCGGGTGCGCGCGGGCGACGAAGCGAGGCGGGCGGCTTGGAGCGGCATCGCGAAATGCGAGGCTCCGGCGCCGCGCGCCCTATTCCGAGGGTGCAATTTCGGCTAGGATGAAATTCAGAGCGATGCCCAAGAGCCAAGAATTCGAGTTGAACGAAGAGCAGCGGCGAGCCGTGGAGCACGGCGAAGGGCCGCTCCTGGTGGTGGCGGGAGCGGGGACGGGAAAGACGCGCGTGATTACCGAGCGCATCCGCCGCCTGCTCGAGGACCATGCCGACCTTCCCGGCGAAGCCATCCTCGGCCTGACGTTCACGGACAAAGCCGCGGGAGAGATGAAGCATCGGGTGGTGAAATCGATCGGCGAGCGGGCCGAGGGGGTGTGGCTTTCGACGTTCCACAAATTCTGCCTCGACAGAGTGCTGAAAGCGGCCGACCCGAACGTGGAAGTCCTCGACACGCTCGATCATCGAATCCTTCTACGGCGGAACATCGGGGAGCTGGGCTTGAAGCATTTCAAGCGGCTGCAGGAGCCGGCGGAGTTCCTGAGCGACTTCGAGCAGTTTTTTTCGCGCTGCCAGGACGAATTGGTGTCTCCCGACGACTACGACCGGTACGCGGCGGGCCTGCGCCAGGAGTTCGGCGCGCAAAAGAAAACAATGGAGGCGGACGCGAGAGAGATCGCGGAAGTGGAAATCGAGAAGCAGGAAGAGCTGGCGCGAGTATACCGGACGAGCGAGCGGCTGCTGCGGGAAAGAAATTTCGTGACATTCGGCGGGCAGCTGCAGCGGGCCGTGGAGCTGTTGAAAAGCGACGCGGCGCTTCGACGGCAAGTGCGGGGGGAGTTCCGGTACATCCTCGTGGACGAATTTCAGGACACGAACATCGCCCAACTGGAATTGCTGTGGCTGCTCGCCGAGGACCACCGCAACATCGTCGCCGTCGGCGACGACGCGCAGGCCATTTACCGGTTTCGCGGCGCGTCTTTCGGGAGCTTCACGATCTTTCTCAAGAGATTCTGCGGCGTCCGGGAGCCGAAACACGGGCCGGAGACGGACAAGCACCTGGTGTCGCTGGCGCAGAATTACCGGTCCACGCGCCGGATTCTACGCGTCGCCGAGGAGGTGATCGCCAACAACGAGCCTTCGCCGCTGCTGCCGCCGAAACATCTGGTGACGCAAAACCGGGATGGGGAAAAAATCCGGGTGGCCGAGTTTGCCGCGCCAACGGAAGAGGCGCATTGGGTGGCGGGGGAGATCCTGCGGCTGCACGAGGCCGGAGCGCCGTGGAGCTCGTTTGCCGTGCTCTACCGGAAGCACGCGCACCGCGAGGAACTGCTGAGCGTCCTGCGGCGGATGCGCATTCCGTTCGTGATCCGGAAAAATTCGATCCTGTCGAGCACCCTCATCCGCGACCTGCTGGCCTGGTTTCGCCTGATCGGCGAGCCGGGAGACAACGTGGCGTGCGCCCGGGCGCTGGCGGCGCCGTATTGGGGGCTGGAGCCCAAGGACCTGGTCCGGCTGGCGGAGCGAGCGGAAAAAAATCACCGCCGGCCGCTGGCGCACGAGGCGGAGACAGCGCAGAACGAAGCTCCGTTCACGCGGGAGGGCGTCCGGCTGGGCGAATTCACGGCTCTGCTGGAGCGGCTCCGGCAGAGCGCGCGCAAACAGCGGACGAGCGAGCTGCTCGACGAATTGATTGCGGCGCTGGAATTGTCGCCGCTGCCCTCGGACGCCGATTCGAGGTACCTCGAACGCTTCGTCGAGTTCGTGAAGGAATGGGAGCGGAAGAGCGAAGGGAAAAAGCTGGCCGATTTTCTCGAGTATCTTTTTTATTTTCGGGAGGCGGGTGGCGACATTCAGCTGGACGAAATTCCCACGAGCGACGCGGTGCAGTTGATGACGGTGCACGGAGCCAAGGGGCTGGAATTTCCGCACGTATTCATCGTACGCGTATCGAAGAACGATTTCCCTTCCGGGGCGAGGCGGCCGGCGTTCGAATTTCCCGCCGAGCTGATGAAGGAAGAAAAACCGAAGGGAGATTTTCAGATCCAGGAAGAGAGGCGGCTGTTCTACGTGGCGCTGACGCGAGCGAGGCAGCGGCTGACGCTATCGACGATCGTCAATAAGCGGAAGAAGCCCTCGCCCTTCCTCGAGGATTTCCTGCGCAACCCGAAGATCAAGGCGCAGGACGCGCAGCAGCTGAGCCCTTCGGTGGCCGTGCCGCCCGCGGAAGAAGCGGCGGGCGCGCAGGCGGCGAGCTCCGGCCCGGCGCGGCTTTTCGGCGCGGCGGGAGAAAATGCGAAGGCGTACTCGAGGGTCGCTCTCTGGGCCAAGGCGTACCATCCTCCTCGCCCGGAACCTCTGCAATTGAGCGCGTCGGCCATCGAGGCCTACAAAGGGTGTCCGATGAAGTATGAGTTTCAATACGGATGGAGCCTGCGCGGCGGCCCGCACGCCGACATGACATTCGGCAACGTGATGCACAAGACCGTGAAGGATTTCGTCGAATCGGTAAAAGGCGGAAACAAGCCGTCGCTCGATGACGTTCTCGCGAGCTACGAACGCGAGTGGTCTTCGGCCGGTTTTCCCGACGCCTACCAGGAGGAAGAGTACAAAAAAACGGGTCGCGAGGAGTTGGCGGCGTTTTACAAAACCTACTCGAAGTCTCCGGCCGAAGTGATCCATCAAGAAAAGGCGTTCGAACTGCCGCTCGAACACGAAGTGCTGGTGACGGGACGAATCGACCAGATCAACCGCCTGGATGGCGGCGTGGAGATCATGGATTACAAAACAGGAAAGCCGAAGGACCAGAAAAAGACGGACGAGAATTTGCAGCTGAGCGTGTACGCGCTGGCAGCGCAGGAAGCGCTCGAGCTCGATCCCCGCCGGCTGGTGTTTTACAACCTGGTGACCAACGAAGGCGTGGCCACCTCGCGGGACGGGAAGGCTCTGAACAATTTGAAGGAAGAAATTTACGACATCGCCGGACTGATCCGCGCGGGGCAATTCGAGGCCCGGCCGGGATTCGGCTGCCGCTACTGCGATTTCAAGCCGCTGTGCCCGGCGCACGAAGAACTGGTGGCGATCGGGCCGCGGCAAGCCGAGGGCGCAGAAACGGCGTGAAGCCCGCGCGGCGGGGGCGCCGCGAAAAAGAAAACGGGGCGTCTCGAGAACCGAGACGCCCCGTTTATTTTCTTCGTCCGGGCTTTGCAGTTTAGCGGCCCGAATGACGTTCGCGCATGAACAGCCTTGCTGCTTTCTCCCGCGGCAAAAATGTTTTCATTTCCGCCGCACGTCCATCTATAAGCGCGCGGGGGAGTGAAGTCAAGCAGAAAAACTTTTGCGCGGGCGGCGCGCAACGAAAACAGCCGGAAAAATTCAACGGCGTGTTGAAAAAATATTGGCGCGAAACACGGGGGAACAAGTTCCGAGCGCCGGCGCGCGGCGCGCGGATTTTTCGCGCCACAAGAACGCGGCGGCGAGTGCGCCCGGAGCTATTTTTTCAGAGCGGCGCCCGGCTGGTAGAACCCCTCGCGAGCGATGATGCTCAGGTTGGGACGCTTCACGCGGACTTCGATCGGATGGTAATCCTTGTCCTTATGAAGGTCCTGCGGCGAGAAGACCAGGGTGTATTGATTGCGCGCCTGCTCCGCGACGGTCGGATAGAGGCGGCCGAGATCTCCGGCTTTGGAGGCGAAGAAATTGTCACCTCCGGTTCCCTGGGCGTAGTGCTCGAGGCGGTTGGTCTGATGCTGGAGAAAGGCGTGGCCCACGGAGATGGCGTAGACGGAAATATCGTTGGAGAGAAGAAGCTGCATCGTTTCGCCGAAGGAATGGTCGTTGTTGCGGGAGTTGCTGCCGTCGGTGATGAGAAAGATGATTTTGCGGCGGTCGCGCCCGCGGTTCTTGAGCATTTCGCCCGCTTCGTAGATGGCGTCGTCCATGTCTTTCGTCACCGGGTTGATGGAGGCGCCAACGGTCGGGACTCCGGTGGCCTGCGACTGCCCGTTGATCATCGGCCCGGCGGTCATCGGCCCCGTGTCCGGGATATTCGAGAAGTGCGAATTGAGCTCGAGGCGCTTGAGCTGGGTGAAGAGAATGTCGTTGCTGAACGAGAAGTCGGAGACGAGGTGGGGAAACTCATCGTAGGTGATGAGCGCGACTTCGTCGTTTTGACCGAAGCCCGCCGCAATAGCCGTCAGGCTCTTCTGCACTTGATCGGCTTGCTTGGACGTCAAGTCGTCATCCACCACGACAACCGCCGAGAGCGGGAACGGATCGGCGGAGAAATACGAAATGGGCTGCTCGACGTCGTCACAGAGAATCCGGAAGTCGTCTTTCGTCAGGCCGCCCACCAGGCTGCCCTGGCGGTCCTTGACGGTCACAGACACGATGACCGCGTTGGAAGTGATGTTGATTCCGGGGCGGCGATTATTTTGCGTAGTGGATGCGAGCGGCCTGGCAGGCGTGCCGGGGGCCACGCCGTGCGGCTCCGGCTGTTGTTGCGCGGCCAAGGGGAACGCGGCGAAGCCCGACAGCAAAGCAAAGGCGGCAAGAAATCGCTTGATTGAGCTCACCCGGTTTCCCTCCGTGGCCATTTTCCCGCATAATCGTGCTCTCGCCCAGGCGGCTGCTCCTGAGCGGAACATCCGGCAAGGCCCCGGCTGCATCGAAGCTTACCAGGGACAACGTCCTCAGCCGGAGTTCGGCGAACCGAAAGGATTATACAATGCGACGCACCAGCTTTGTTGCGGGCCTGGTGATCCTGGTCCTGGCTTGCTTTAGCGCCGGTCGCGCCTGGGGGCAGGAAGTCGGCCCGATGCATCCCCCCGGCCAAGCGCCGACGCCGCCCGCGCAGAGCGCGCCGATTCCCCATTCCTCGCAGACGCTGAAATCGCAAGCAACGCTGGTGAACGTGTTCGCGACAGTGCGGAGCAAGGACCATTCGATCGTGACCGGGCTGACGAAGGACGATTTCAAGGTTTATGAGGACGGAGTGGAACAGAAGGTCGAGTTCTTTTCGCGAGACACGAATGTGCCGATCACGCTGGCCATACTGATGGACACGAGCGGCAGCATGTACAGGATTCTGGGTTCGGAGAAAGAAACGGCGGCGAGGTTTGTGCGGCAAGTGCTGCGGAAGAGGGACGAGGCGGAAGTGATGTCGTTCGACACGGACGTGGACCTCTTAACGGACTTTACCGAAGACCCGAACGAGCTGGAGGAAGGCATCAACCGGGCGCAGATCAACGTGGACGCTTCGGGAATCGGGGGAACGGTGGGAACGATCCCGTCGCAGGGAGGCGGGACGAACCTGTTTGACGCGCTCTACCTGGCGTGCCACGACCAACTGGGACCCGAAGCAGGACGCAAAGCCATCGTGATTCTTTCCGACGGCGAAGACAACGGAAGCAAAGTGAGCGAAAACGAAGCGATCGAAGCGGCGCAACGGGCCGACGCCGTGATCCACTTCCTTCTCATCCGGGACTTCGGGGCGATCGAAGGATACGGCGCGGGTGTGGCGCACCGGCTGTCGGACGAAACAGGCGGGCGGACCATTGACGTGCACAACGAAAAATCGCTGGAAAACGCGTTCGACATTTTGACGGAAGAGCTGCATTCGCAATACCTGCTGGCTTACACCCCGACGAATGAGAAGAAGGACGGAACGTTTCGAAAGATTCGAGTCGAGGTGGACAAACCGGACACAAAGGTTCTGGCGCGCAAGGGCTATTACGCGCCGTGGCACTGATCGCGTTCGGAATTCCCGCGACTGCGACTCACAACTTCCAACGAAGAGATACCAGCGGCAATCCTCTCTGCCGGCTTCCGGCTCCCTGCAATTCCTGATTGAACAGATTCGCGGCTAGTTTTGAGAGGGAGTTGTAAACGCAGGAGCAGGCCCGGCGGTGGAGTAATACCCTCGGCGGGTGCGGACGGTGAGCCCCTTTCGGTCGGTGGTGACGCTGATGGTGCGGTATTTTCCATCGGTTGCAGGGTTGGTGGGCGCATAGGCGATGAAATACTGGCTGCGGAGCTCGTCGCCGATGTCGAGGAAGGATTGCGCCAGATCCTCGACTTTGTAGGGAAAGAAGACACGGCCGCCGCTTTGGTCGGCAAATTCGGTCAGCACCTTGTCTCCCGCCTCAATGTGATATTTCTCGGGAACGCCTGAGTCCGTGGACAACCACTCGGTGTTGGTGCTGATGCAATAGATGGAAGCCTCGGCGCGGATGGCCGATTCCACCGCATCGCTCAAAGCGTGGTCGCTGAGATTATCGTCGCCGTCGCTGATGAGGACCATGACGCGGCGGACGTCGGTGTCGTTGCCCTTCGGCGGAGGGGAGTTGAGCAGCTTTTGGGAAGCGAGGACGATGGCATCATTGAGGGCCGTCCCTCCGCCGGCGCGCTGGGCGCGAATGGCCGTCGAGAGCTGATCCAGATCGCCCGTGTAGTCCTGGATGACTTCGGGTTCGTTGTCGAAGGTCATCAAGAAGGCGCGATCGTCTTTGTTGTGGCGAATCACGCTGTCGAGAAAATCGATGGCGGCGTCCTGCTCGAATTCCAAGCGGTCGCGAATGCTGTTGGAAGTGTCGAGCAGCATTCCGATGCGCAAGGGAAGATCCGTCTCGCGGCCGAAGAACCGGATTTGCTGGGGGACGCCATCCTCGGAAACCTTGAAATCGGACTGATCCAGATTCGTGACCAGATCGTGATGGCGGTCCGTCACGGTGGCGACGAGGTGCACCAGGCGCGTGGTGACCTGAATCGGCGGGGCGCCTTTTTGCTGCGGGGCCGGAGCGACGCCGGAAGGGACGGGCACCTGCGGAGCGGGCGGCTGAGCGGGTTTTTGCTGGGCGAAGGCCACGCCGCCGGGAACCAGGATGAGGACCCATGCGACCAGAAGTGCGCGGTAAGCTGTCACAGTTGAAATTATAGGTATGCGGCGAGCGCAGCGTCAAACGATTGCGTATCTATTTTCGCCGCGGCCGCCAGCTCTCCTAGATAGGCCACTAAATCGCGGGGAAGCGGCGCTCGGACGGCAATCGGCTTTCCGGAAAAAGGATGGTCGAAAGAAAGGCGCGCGGCGTGAAGAAAATTGCGGCCGAGAGGAGCGAGAAGCACTTTTTCGATTCGTTCCTGGCGGGGGGCGCCGTAGAGAGTGTCGCCCACCACGGGAGACCCCAAGGCGGAAAAATGGACGCGAATCTGATGAGTGCGGCCGGTGTGCAGGCCGGCTTCGATCAGAGTCGTCGGCCCCGGGAAATGGCGGACGACGCGCCAATCGGTGCGGGCGGAGCGGCCTTCGCGGCGCCGGGCCGTCATGCGCGACCGGCGGCGAAGATCGCGGGCGACAGGAAGGGCGATGCTGCCGGATTGCCCCTTCAAATTTCCGTGCAGCAGCGCGATATAGATTTTCTCGACGAGGCGGTCGCGAAACGCCTCGACGAGGCGGAGATGAGCGGCGTCGGTGCGGGCGACGACGAGCGCGCCGGAAGTTCCCTTGTCGAGGCGGTGAACGATTCCCGGGCGCAAGGCGCCTCCCACGGTAGACAGCCCGGCCGCGCCGAAACGATGAAGCAGCGCCGCGACCAGAGTGCCGGACTCGGAGCCGGCGCCGGGATGAACCGTCATTCCCGCGGGCTTATTCACGACGGCAAGTGAATCGTCTTCGTATAGGACGTCGAGCGGAATCGCTTCGGGCTCGACTTGAGGAGGAACCGGCGCAGGGAGCTCGACGGTGACGCTCTCGCCGGCCTGGACGCGATACGACGCCTTGCGCGGGGATTCATCCACCAAGATACGGCCCTCGTCGAGAAGGGCCTGAATTCGCGTGCGGCTGAGATCAGAAAGCAACCCCGAGAGGAAACGGTCCAGACGCTGGCCGGCGGAGTCGGATGAGACGTCGAAATCCCGGCGGGAGAGAGTCATCGGTAAAATTGGCGGCGCGGCGCCAGTGCTGAGTTCGAAATTCGCTTCGGCGAATTCAGGGGGCCGCGCGAATGCCGGCCGGATTCAGTCACCCGCGGCGGCCGAGGGGGAGGATTGCGGCGAAACGGAAGTGGCGCCGCGGAGTCCGCGCCACCACAGAATCGCGCCGATCAGGACCATTGCCACGCTGACGATCTGCATGAGGGAAACGGTATCGTGAAACATCATGGTCCGGCCGGGATCCCCCCGGAAGAATTCGATGATGCCGCGTTCGATGCCGTACAAAATGAAATAGGTGGCGAAGATCTGGCCGGTGAATTTCTGGCGCTTCCCGAGCCAAATCAAAAACAAGAAATTCAAAAACTCGGCCGCGGATTCGTAAAGCTCGGTGGGGTGCAGATGAACTCCCAGGGGCGTTCCGGCGAGGCGGTGGGCAAAAGGACTGGTGAACACGACGGCCCAGGGCGCGTTGGTGGGCTTGCCGTAGCAGCAACCCGCGGCAAAGCAGCCGAGGCGGCCGACGGCGTGACCCAGGGGAATCGCGGCGGCGAAAACGTCGAGAACCGGCACAAAGGGCATTTTCTGGACGTAGGTGTAGGCGACGATCATGATTACCGCGCCCAGAACTCCCCCGAAAAAGTCACCGCCGGATTGGAAGACAGCCGCGCTGAAAATCTCGCGCGGGTTGGCGGCGTAATAACTCCAGGAAGAAAGGACCAGCCAGACCTTGGCCATCAGCAGCGCGAACAGAACCAGGTACAGGCCGAGATTCCAGACCTTCTCCGGGTCCAGGCCGGTGCGCGCCGCCTGGCGCCGGGCGTACCACAATCCCAGCAGCACGCCCGATGCGACCAGCACTCCGTAGGAGTAAATCGTGAATTGGCCGGATTGGAAAAGTATCGGGTGCATGGTTCAGGTTCGAACCGACTCCGAAGTATGATGCGACCAATCGCGGAAAAGTTCCAGAACGACGAGAGCGGCGCCGCACACAATGGCGGAGTCCGCCAGGTTGAACGTGTACCAGTGATAGCTGCCGATGTGGAAGTCGATGAAATCGGTGACGCTGTGGCGAACCAGCCGATCCAAGACGTTTCCCGCAGCTCCGCCGAGAATCAAGGCGAGCCCGAGCTGCCCCAACCGCCCGCCCGCGCGCGAAGTGGCCAGAAGCCAGAGAAGAAGAAAAATCACGGCGACGGAAAATGCGACGAGAATGGGAGCGAGCCAGGGCGAGGAAGAGTTCGCGAACAATCCGAAAGCGACGCCGCGATTATTCGTGTGGACCAGATTGAGGAGCCCGGGAACGAGGACGCGCAGCGAATCCGCGACGGTCCATTTTTCTACGGCATATTTTGTGGCTTGGTCGGCCGCTAGAACCGCCAGAGCCAGAAAGGCATGCCCTCGCCAACCGAAGCGCGCGGACGAAGACATCAGGCCCCTGGCTTTCCGGCCAGGCTGCTGCCGCGCTCGATTTCGTCGAGAGCCGCCGTGCAGCGCTCACAGATGGTGGGGTATTCGGAGTTCTCGCCGACGTGCGTTGAATAATTCCAGCAGCGCTCGCATTTTTTGCCGTGGGCGCGTTCGACGCTGACGGAAACTCCCGGGCCGGACGGGCCGCCGCCGTTGCGGCCGGCGATTTCCACCTGCGAGACGATAAACAGGCCGGGAAGGAAACTAGCGTTCTGCTGCAAAATCCCGGCGAGCTCGGGATCGGCGGAAAGAGTGGCGCGGGCTTCGAGGTTCGCCGAGATGGTCTTGGCGACGCGGGCGGGCTCGAGAGCCTTGAGCACGTCCTCGCGAACCTCCAGCAGGCGGTCCCAATGCCCGGCGCGCGATTCATCCAGCGCCAATTCGAACTCCGCGGCCTCCGGAAACGTCGCCATGTGAATGCTGGGAAGCGTGGAGGCGCCCTGGGGGAGAAATCTCCAGATTTCCTCCGCGGTGAAAACAAGAACCGGAGCGATAAGGCGAACGAGGGCGGAGGCAATGCGGTACACCGCGGTCTGGGCGGAACGGCGCCCGCGAGAACGGGGCGCGAAAGTATAGAGCCGGTCTTTGAGAACATCGAAATAGAAAGAGCTCAAATCCACGACGCAAAAATCGTGCAGGGCGTGGTACACGCGGTGAAATTCGAAATTGGCGTACCACTCGCGGCATTCGCGAATCAGCTTCCCGGTGCGGCGAAGCATCCAGGCGTCCATTTCCCACAGATCGGAATCCGGAAGCGAATCCTGGGCCGGGTCGAAATCGAAAAGATTCGAGAGAGCGAAGCGAAACGTGTTGCGGATTTTGCGATAGGCTTCGGCTAGCTGCTGCATGGTCGCTTCGGACATTCGCACGTCGGCGGTGTAGTCCTGCGAGACGACCCAGGTGCGCAGCATGTCCGCGCCCCACTTTTCGCAGATTTCCGCGGGGTACATAGCATTGCCGAGCGATTTCGACATCGGCTGGCCCTTTTCGTCGAGCGTCCAGCCGTGGGCGACGACCTGTTTGTAAGGAGCGCGCCCGCGGACCCCCACGCAATTCAGGAGCGAGCTCTGAAACCAGCCGCGAAACTGGTCCGGGCCTTCCATGTAGACATCGGCGGGAAACGTGCCGTCCTTTTCGTCGAGGACGGCGAGATACGTGGAGCCGGATTCGAACCAGACGTCGAGGATGTCGGATTCCTGTTTCCATTTCGTGCCGCCGCAGGGGCAGCGCGTTCCGGCGGGAAGGAGCTCTTCAGCCGAATGCGTGTACCAGGCGTCGGCGCCTTCTTTTTCGAAGAATGGAATCACGTTGCGGAGGGCGTTGAAGTCGCGCAGATAGTCGCCGCAGGCTTCGCAAGTGAAGATGATCAGAGGAACGCCCCAAAATCTCTGACGTGAAATGCACCAGTCGGGGCGTTCGCCGACCATTTCGAGCATGCGTTCGCGGCCCCACTCGGGCTTCCACTTCACTTTCTCGACTTCGGCCAATGCGGCGGCCCGAAGCGGAGGCGCCTGAGGAGCGGGGATCGAATCGGAGCCCGCATCCATTTGAATGAACCACTGCTCGGTGGCGCGGAAGATGACGGGATTGTGGCAGCGCCAGCAGTGCGGATAGCTGTGAACGAGCTCGCGGGCGCCAACCAGGCGGCCCCGGGCCTGGAGTAACTCGATGATGACCGGATTGGCGTCGAAGACCCTCTTCCCCTTGTATTCCGGCAAACCTTCAATGAAGCGGCCCTCGTCGTCTTGCGGCGCGTAGGATTCAAGTCCGTACTTTTGGCCCGTTCGATAGTCGTCGGCGCCATGGCCTGGAGCGGTATGAACGATGCCGCTGCCCTGGTCGAGAGTGACGTAATCGGCAAGGACGCCGGGAACGCGCAGATCTTCGAGAAACGGGTGTTGAAATTGCGCTCCTTCGAATTCCCTGCCCTTCCAACCGCCCGAGGCGCCGCGCACTTCGATTTTCTGCTCTTCGGCGAACGGCTGGAGGCGATCCTTGGCGAGCAACAGTTTTCCAGCGGAGGTATCCGCG
Source organism: Verrucomicrobiia bacterium (assembly GCA_035503815.1). Taxonomy (GTDB): domain Bacteria; phylum Acidobacteriota; class Terriglobia; order Acidiferrales; family UBA7541; genus Palsa-295. The sequence continues at coordinate 141,055 of DATJTF010000009.1, read as the reverse complement.
ACGACGTATTCGTAATCGGGATGAAACGCCAAAGCGCGATTGGCGGGAAGCGTCCAGGGAGTGGTGGTCCAAATCAGCGCGCTCACTCCGTCGCCGAGGTTGGCCGTTTTGTCGCTCGAAACGACCGGAAATTTCACCCAGATCGAGGGGCTCGTGTGGTCCTCGTATTCGATCTCAGCTTCGGCCAGCGCCGTGCGATCGTAGATGCACCAGTAGACAGGCTTGAGACCGCGATAGATATAGCCTTTTTCAAGGAAGTCAATGAACGCGCTGGCGATGCAGGCTTCGTCGTGAGGGTCCATCGTCAAGTACGGCTGGTCCCACTGGCCGAAAACACCCAAGCGTTTGAATTCCCGCCGGTGATTTTCGATGTATCCGGCGGCAAATTCGCGGCATTTACGGCGGAATTCAGCGGCGGAAACCTTGGCGGTCTTCCCTCCCAGCTCCTTTTCCACCTTCGTTTCAATCGGCAAACCGTGACAATCCCAGCCGGGAATATAGGGCGCCTGATGACCGGCCATGGATTTGGATTTGACGATCAGGTCCTTGACGATCTTGTTGAGTCCGGTTCCCAGGTGAATTTCGCCGGTTGGGTAGGGCGGGCCGTCGTGAAGGACGAAGAGCTTCTTGCCGGCCCTGGCCTCGAGGATGCGGCGATAGATTCCCATCTTCTCCCAGGCGGCCAGTTGTTCGGGCTCGCGTTCCGGGAGGCGCGCCTTCATGGGAAACTCTGTTTTGGGAAGGTTGAGAGTGCTTTTCAGGTCCTGGAATTTAGACATTGCGAGGAAATCGAAAACCCTTTCGCGTCATTTCCGCTGCAGCAACCCAAGGAATCTGGAAAATTGCCTGACTACGGCTATGTTACAATGATTCGGTTGGCATGTCAGCCGGGCCCATACATCCTTTTCCGAAGGTACGCGTCTAATTAGACGATAGCCCGGCCGCGGGGGATACCAAAAGTCTTTATGGCGGATGTGAGCGCGAGAATCCCAACTTCTGCTGAGCCGGTCCAGCAGGCGCGTCCAATCGGGCGCCTGGAGTCCCCTGCCAGCAGTTCCCGCCTGAAAGCATTTATCTCAAATCTAAGGGACTTCCTTGCCGAACGCCCCGTGAAATGGCGCGGCGAGCCGCCCGTCTTTGCGCAGACAAAGTTCGGCGGAAGCCTCAGCGAAAATTTCAGCGAGTTCTTAAAGCCCTCGGCGCGCGGCCAGGTTCGCTCTGGACTGCTGATCAATTGGCAGGGCGGCACGAGCCTGTGGCAGAACATCAAGGACCTGATCCGGCCGCCGAAGCTGCCCCCGCTTGAAGTCACCAGCAAGCCCGTGGACGTCCCGGAGATTTGGAGCAAAAACACACAGTTCACGCGGGTACAGGCGCTGTCGGTAGCTTTTCACGTGTTGGTTCTGGTGCTCCTGATTCTGCCACTCTTGCCGGAGCTCTTTTCGCCCGCGACCACGAAGGCCAGCGACGTGAATGTGACGCCGCTTGATTTTTCACCACTCTCACTGCGGCTTCCGGCAGCGGCGAAGAGGGCGGGTGGAGGAGGCGGAGGCGGCGCGCACGAGGTGTTGCCCGCCAGCCGCGGCAAAGTTCCCAAGTTCAGTCTGACCCAATTCACGCCTCCGAGTGTGAAGCCGATTCAGAATCCCAAGCTGCCGATGACTCCGACAGTTCTTGGGCCTCCGCAGTTGAACTTGCCCAGCCCGAATGCGCAAAATTGGGGCGATCCGCTGTCGAAGATTACGAACGATTCCAATGGGCCGGGCAGCGGCGGCGGGATAGGGTCGGGCAATGGCGGGGGAGTCGGGAGCGGGAGCGGCGGGGGTGTTGGACCTGGATATGGATACGGGACGGGCGGCGACTATCCAAGCGCTGGAACGGGCGGCTACGGATATCCGACCTGCCTCTATTGCCCGGCGCCTCAGTTCTCGGATGAAGCGGTGAAGGCGAAGTATCAGGGTGTGGTTGTGCTGACCGTCGTGATTACGCCGGACGGGCGCGCCACGGACATCCACGTCGCCAAAGGGCTTGGATTGGGACTCGACCAGAAAGCCATCGAGGCCGTCCGCAACTGGCGGTTTAAGCCCGCCCCGGGGCCGGACGGCAAGCCCGCCGCCGTCGTCTCGGATGTCGAAGTTACATTCCGATTGTTCTGACCCGCCACGTTTCCCGAGCCTTATTTCTTTCCAGGCAAGCCCCCACAATGAGACTGTGTCACGGAAAGCCGGAGGGATTGAAATCCGCGGACCGTTACCATCCGGTCCGCCGGTCCATAGACTCCCTTTCGCGCCCCGCCGGTTCTGTTAGGATGGCTCGCATGAAACGCTTCCTTCTCTCGAGTTTGTTGGTGGCGCTGGCGGGTGCGGGCGGTGCGGCATCCGCGATGGCGCAAACGGGAGCAATCGTATTCGTCGCTCGCGGCATCCCGTCCAGTGGGATCGCCGAGCCCGTCCGCGGATTCCCCTTCTGCCTGTTGCGCAAGAGCTATGCGGATATCCGTAAGGAAGCGGTCGCGGCGTACCCGATGCCCGACATGGTGGCATTCATCAACAAGCTCGACGTTTCCCCGGAACTCAAGGCGTGGATGAAAAAGAACAAGCGGGTGAACCTGACCGGCGAAGATTTCCTGCACATGATCAAGCCTCCGGACGTGATTGCGGTCCCGGAATTCTACAAGGCTTACATGGATCACAACGCGGACGATCAGAGCCTTTCGAATTTCCCTAAGCCCAAGTACAAGCCGTCGGATGCAAAGAAGCATCCCGACAAATTCGCAAAGCTGCAGGACGACTATCACGAAGCCATCCAGCACTACGTTGCCGACAACCCGCAGACGCTCGACGGCATGGATGCGGAGCTGACTTCCGTGGATCCGGGTCCGAAATGGAGGGACCTGGAGGCCAAGAGGATCCCGCAAATCGAGAGGTACGCGCTCGACATGGCGCAATCGAAATATCTTGTGGCGCGGACAGTGACGGATTTGCAAGGACGAGGTGAATTTACGGGCATTGCTCCAGGCACCTACTGGCTGAGCTCTCTCAAGGTGCGGGCCACGGTGGGCGACGCCTGGCTGCATTGGGACGTGCCGGTGCAGGTCCGCTCGGGGCAGACGACAAACGCCGATCTCTCGAACGTCAACTCCACGAATCCCGTCGCGCAAAACCCCTGATTGTCCGGCGGGAAAATTCCGTGGCCGATTCCACGCTTCCATCTCAAATCGTCGCGGCCCTCGCGGCCGCCCAGGCCGGAGTGCGGGAACGCGCGGCCCGGGAACTCTTCCAGATGGGCCGTGATTCGGCATTGAGGGCCATTCGGGGCTGGACGAGCGACGCCGAGGCAGGGCCACTCTTCGCCCGGGACTCGGAAGGCAAACTGAAAGTCACCGTCGGCGTTGCGGTTAGTCCAGCGACGTTCGCGCTGATCCATTCGGCGGCGGGCGCTCCGCCGCTGGCCTGCGTCCCACCCGATCAGGACGCGAAGGAATTCGAGCTGCATTTCCCCGGCGGCGTATCGCTGGATATCTTGACCACGCAAGATCCGGGTGGCCGGGGAGCAATCGCGAAATTCCTGAACAAATTCGGGGAGGGGATTCAGCAGGTGGAGTTTGTGGTGCGCGACATCGACGAGATCACCGGGATTCTACAAGCGAAATTGGGAGCGCCACCCATTTACCCAGCGACACGCGCGGGAGCCGACGGCACCCGCGTGAATTTTTTTCTGGCGCCCGCAGCAGAGGGGAAAAAGATCCTGGTGGAACTGGTGGAGGAGCAGGCTTAACAGGAAATCCGCCGCGCGCGCATCGAAGCGCCCTATTCGCCGCTCTGTTCAATCAGCTTCGCCACCAAGGCCGTCCAACCCGTCTGATGGCTGGCTCCCAGCCCCCTCCCCGTGTCGCCGTGAAAATATTCGTAGAACAGAATCAGGTCGCGCCAGTAGGGGTCCTTCTGAAAAAGGTCGACGTCTCCGTATACGGCGCGGCGCCCGTTGCGCCTCAGGAAAATATGCGTCAGGCGGCGCGAAAGTTCCGTCGAGACATCCCATAGTGATGATTGATGGCCCGAGCCGACGGGGCACTCGACCTTGAACTCGTCGCCGTAATAGTAATGAATGCGCTGCATGGACTCGATTAGCAGAAAATTCATCGGAAACCAAACGGGTCCGCGCCAGTTGGAATTGCCTCCGAACATGTCGGTGGAAGATTCGGCGGGCTCGTAATCAACGGAGTACTGCGAGCCGTCCACTTGCATGACAAAGGGGTGGCTTCCATGGAATTTGGAAAGCGCCCTCACCCCGTAGGGAGAGAGGAACTCCTTCTCATCGAGGAGGTAACGATAAATGCGCTCGAGCTTCTGGCGGTTGGCGATGGTGAGCAGCAGGCGCGCGCCCTTGTCGGACCGCCGGCTCATGTCCACGTGCTCGGCTACATCCACGTGATGGTTCAGGAACCAATCCATGCGTTTGCGAAAACCGGGCAGCCGCTCGAGATCCTCGGGCTCAAACGACTCGACGGCGAACAATGGGACCAGTCCGACCATGGAGCGGATCTTCATCGAAACCGGGGGATTGCCGTTGAGATGCAGCACGTCGTAATAAAATCCGTCGGCCTCGTCCCACAATCCGATGCCCTCCCCGCCCATGTTGTTCATCGCCTGGGCGATGAAAACGAAGTGTTCGAAGAATTTGCTGGCGACATCCTCGTAGGCGGGATCGGTGCGGGCGAGCTCCATCGCCATCGCCATCATGTCGAGGCAGAACATGGCCATCCAACTCGTTCCGTCCGACTGCTCGACGAAGCTGCCCGGACCCAGGGGCCTCGAGCGGTCGAACACGCCGATATTGTCGAGCCCGAGAAAGCCGCCTTCAAACACGTTCATGCCGCTGGGATCTTTGCGGTTGACCCACCAGGTGAAATTCAAGAGCAGCTTGTGGAACACGCGGACAAGGAAGGCCCGGTCGTATTTTCCGCGGATTCGCCCTTCGATTTTGTAAACGCGCCAGGCCGCCCAGGCGTGCACCGGAGGATTTACCTCCGAAAAATTCCATTCATAGGCGGGAAGCTGGCCGTTGGGAGCCATGTACCATTCGCGCAGGAACAGGACGAGCTGCTCCTTGGCGAAATCGGGGTCGATGATCGCCATGGCCACGCAGTGGAACGCCAAGTCCCACGCCGCATACCACGGGTATTCCCACTTGTCGGGCATCGAGATCACGTCGGAATTGTAGAGGTGCCTCCAGTGGGAGTTCCGCCCGTAGCGACGCCGGGGATCGGGCTTGGGCTGGGTCGAATCGCCCTCAAGCCACCGGCGGACGTCGTAGTGATAGCTCTCTTTTCCCCACAATAGACCCGCGAAGGCCTGGCGCTGGATCGAGCGGGCATCGTCGCTCAAGTCGGGGCTCACGCGCTGGGCGTAGAATTCGTCGGCGCCCCGCTGATGGTCCTCAAACGCGCGATCGAAACCCGCACCAAAAAGGTCGGCGGCGGAAGGAATCAGCGTGGCAGGATCGCGGTCGGTGAGGCAAAGGCGGACGACCGAGCTCTTTCCCGGCTCGATCAGCATTTGGTGCCACGCCGCGCCTTTCGTCCCCTTGAGGGCCGGATTGACGGCGTCCTTTTCACCATTGACGATGTAGCGGTGAAACGCGTCCTTGACGTATGGCGATTTGCTCTTCTGCCCGAAGAGCCGTTCGTTATTGGTTTCGTTCTCGGTGAAGAGGAGCTCAGGCGCGCCCTCGGCAATCAGCCACCGCTTTCCATAGTGAAAGTCTGTCAGCTCGAACACGGCGGTCCCGGGGGGGCCTTCCTTGCGCTCGACCGAGGGCATGTCATAGGGGTCGCCCCAGTCCCAGCGGTTGCGAAACCAGATTGTCGGCAGGACATGCAGCGGCGCCGCGTCCGGCCCGCGATTGAAGGCCGTAATGCGGATCAGAATTTCTTCGGGCGAGACCTTCGCGTATTCCAGGAAGATGTCGAAGTAACGGTTCTCGGAAAGAATTCCCGTGTCAATCAGCTCGTATTCGGGTTCGAGCCGCGAGCGTTTCCTGTTCTCGGCGACGAGTTGTGCGTAGGGATATTCCGCCTGGGGATATTTGTAGAGATATTTCAGATAGGAGCTGGTCGGCGTGGCGTCGAGATAATAGTAATACTCCTTGACGTCCTCGCCGTGGTTACCCTCCTGATTCGAGAGTCCGAACAACCGCTCCTTCAGGATGGTGTCTTTTCCATTCCAGAAAGCGAACGCAAAGCAGATGTGCTGGTGACGGTCGCAGATGCCCGCAATGCCGTCTTCGCCCCAGCGATAGGCTCGCGAACGCGCGTGATCGTGCGGCAAATATTGCCAGGCATCGCCGTCGGCGCTGTAATCCTCGCGAACCGTTCCCCACTGTCTCTCGGATAGGTAGGGGCCCCAGCGTTTCCAGTTGGTGTCTCGGGTTGCCGTTTGCTGCAGCCGCTTTTCCTCTTCCGTCATCTTTTCCAATTCGGCCTCGGTGGCGATTTAGAGTTTGCCTTCCGGCGGGGTTCCCGGCAGACGTATCAATGGCAAAAAGTGCGCAAAGAAATGAAGCCACAGTCTGAAGGGAATGGCAAGGCGGTCGCGAAATTGGAAGGGCTGGAATGCCGACCGCTCCGCGCACCGGGCAGCTGCGATGTGAACCTGGCCCGTTCGGCGGGAGGGATCAGCGCTTCTTTCGCGCCGTGGAAGCCCACGCGGCCAGCAAAGCCTCACGCAATTCGGCCTTTTTTACGGCGCGCAGGAGCACGGTCGTCGAACCTCGCTTGCCCCATGCGCCTTTTGCCGGTGAAAACGCGTTCGGGGAATTGCGGACGAACTCGGCTTGCTTTCCGGGCGGAAGCTTTACCATGCCGTGCTCCTTGTCGGGATATCCGAGAGTGGCAAAGACGCGGCCGCGCACGCGAAAATCCGGATGGTCCATGTGCGAACTCTCCGCCGCATCCGGATGATTCAGCGCCATCCGCCGGAATTCCGCCTGGGTCACTCCCATGTCTTATTTCCCGCCGGCATTATCGTGCAGCAGAACCGCGTCGGATTCCACGTGGCCGCGAATCATCGCCAGCGACTTGCCATCGGGCGAAAAATGCCACACGCGAATCTGCTCTTTCGTGAAGAATGTGATTTGCCGTCCCGGAGATCCGTTGAGAGGCTGCTCCCACAAATTGTCGACGCCATTTTCACGAATGGCGTAGACCAGGGCCTTGCCGTCCGGCGTGAATCGCGGCCCCGAGGTTGTTCGCGGATTGGGGTCGAGCATGCGGACCTCCGGATGCGGGCCGGCATTCAATTGCACCATCACAATCTTCTGGACGTTGGTCAATCCCGCTCGGGAAGCTCTGCGGTGGAAAGAAACGCCAGAGTCTTCCCGTCGGGCGAAATCCCCAGGATGTTTGAACCCACGATCCCGTGCTGCACCATCGTTCCCGGCACAGGTTCGGCCGAGCCCCCGGCGACGGGGACCCGGAAGATTTGCTCGCTCCCGGTCTCCCGGAAATAAACCCACTTCGAATCGGGCGAGCATGCCGCGCTATCTTCGCGCTTTCCGCTCGAAAGCCTCTGCGGATCCGACCCATCCGAATTCATTTTCCAAAGATCGATTCCCATGAATCCGCCTCCGCCGATCCAGCTGAAGATCAGCGTGCGGCCGTTGGGACATGCGGAAAGGTCGTAGACGGTCGCTCCCTCCAGCAATGTGGCTTGGGAGTTCCCATCCATCGAGGTGTGGAAGACCTTGGAATTGACCGGCAGATAAAACCCGTCGTTGCCCGCCCAATCAAAAACTCCGCCCGTCTTTTCCTGCGGCAGGACAGGCGAGGCCGGCGTTCTGGCGGTTCCCTCGGCAGGAAGGACGTAGAGGCCCGTGAACGACCGTTGCTGCACGCTGGCGATATTCCGTCCGTCCGAGGACACGCTGAGCGAGGAATAATTGCTGGTGTCTTTTGTAATCGGGAAAAAACGGCCGCTCCGCGCGGAGACAAAACCCAATTGGTTGCGGTCGTAGCCGTTTTCCGGCCCGGAATACACAACCAGAAGTCCTCTGCCATTCGGAAACCAGGTTCCATCGAACACGGCGACGTCTTTGAAGGCGGCGAAGACCGACGTCTTTCCCGAAGCCACGTTGATCCGGTCGAACTCGGTCAAATTTCCGTTCGCCTGAAGCTTTCCCTCGACCAAAGTGTCGCTGTCGGGCGACCAGGTGAGATAGATGGGCGGAGACGATGTCGGGCCGGTGGCCACCACTTTCTCGCCCGTTCCGTCGGCGCCGGCCACCAGGATCTGATATTTCCCCACCTCGGGGTCGTTCTCGCGAAAATAGGCGATGCGCGAGCTGTCGGCGGAGAACGTGGGGGTGCTGTCGATATCGTGGACCAGGGGCTGAGGAGTGCCGCCCAGCACTGGCGCGCGATAGAGCGTATACACATCGCGGACGTTGGTGTCTGCCTTGCGAAAATAGATGTAGTTCCCGTCGGGCGAAAACCGAATCCCGTTGAAAAATTCATCGGAGGGGGCGATCACCTGCGTATCGCTGTTGGTGGCCACATGGCGCAGCCACATGCTGCTCTGCCCTTTGTCCGTCACCACCGTCAGCACGTATTTTCCGTCGGGAGAAACGACCGCCTCCTGAACTTTGCCGCTGCTGGTCAGCGCCGTAATCGTGAAATCCTGAAAAGGCGGCGCAATCGGCCGGCCTAAAAACCAATAGGCGCTCAAGCCGGCAGCCGCCAGCAGCAAGACCGCGACGCCGATTCCCACCTTCATTCCCGTCATGCTCTTCGATGGAACCGCAGCCGACGAACCGCTTGGAATCGAGGCGGCGGACGCGATCGCGCCCGAAGAGGGCGTCGCGGTCCCTCCGGAACCGTCGCTCGCCACGGCTGGCGCGGCGGCCGATGAGACAATCGCCGACCGCCCGGACCGCCCCGAATCGGTGTCGCGGCGCAATCGCTGCAAATCCGCGCGCAAATCGGAGGCGTGCTGGTAACGAAGTTTGGGATCTTTCTCCAAAGCCTTGCCGATGACCTCTTCCAGTTTCAGGGGCATATCGGGATTCAGCCGGGAAGGCGGAACCGGCTCGCGCTCCAAAATTGACGCAAAGATTACGCCGGAAGTGTTGCCCGTGAAGGCCTGGCGCCCCGTGGCCATTTCATACAGCACAAGGCCGAACGAAAACAGGTCCGTGCGCGTGTCGAGCTTCTCGCCTCGCACCTGTTCCGGCGACATATAAGCGACTGTCCCGAGCGAAGTGCCGGGACTTGTCAGATTGGGATCCGACCCGAGAGTCATGGCTCCCGCGGTCACGGTCTCGCCCACGGCGCGCGTCGCCACCTGCTTAGCCAAGCCGAAATCGAGCACCTTGGCCTGCCCCCGGTCGGTGACGAATATATTGGCGGGCTTGATGTCGCGGTGAATGATGCCTTCGGCGTGGGCGGCGTCCAGCGCATCCGCCACTTGAATGCCGGTTTCGAGAATAGTATCGAGTGGGAGTGGCCCGCCGACGATGCGGTGCTTCAGGGTCGCTCCGCGCAGCAATTCCATGGCGATGAAGGGGACGCTGCCGGTATCGTCAATATCGTAAATCGTGCAAATGTTGGGGTGATTCAAGGCGGAGGCAGCCTGCGCTTCTCTCTCGAATCGATCAAGCGTCACCCGATCCGCCGCCACCTCTTCCGGAAGAAATTTCAGCGCCACCTGCCGCTTCAGCCGGGTATCCTCGGCCCGGTACACCACACCCATTCCTCCGCCGCCGAGTTTCTCGACGATCCGGTAGTGCGAAATTGTTTGGCCGATCAGCGAGGAATCCGTCATGGTCTTCCGCGACTCCTTTACCCACCGCAGGCTCGGCAGATGTTAGTCGACCATGCCGCCAGCGTCAACGAGACTCGGCCGCGCCGGAGAATTTTCTGCCCCTTCCGCCGGAGGGTCACATGCGCGTCCAACCGCCTGCGCCGCCAACCCGAATGCCGCCGCCCGCCGCATCCCGGCCAGAAAAGAAAATCCCCACTGCGGCGTCCGCGCAAATTCCAGGGATTCAAGTGCCCCCTGGCGAGTCCAAATTTTTCGCGTGTGCGCTGGTTCGAACCGGTGTAGGCTGTTTTGAACCGCTTACGCCTTTAAAACAGGAGCTTCATCTGATGACCGCGATTTCCTCGCGCTTTTGGTTTGGCTTTTTGGTTCTGGGCCTTCTCGTATCCGCGTCTTTCCTCCCAGCGCCGGCCCGCGGCCAATCGGCATCTGGCGCCGGGACTCCGGGCACCCAGACTCAGCAGCCCCAGCAGCCCGGCCAGACCGCCCCTGCGGCTCAAGAAGGCGAGAAGACTCACCACTCGATCTTCTCTCGCAGCACGGGCAACGCCCAGTTCGGCCAGCCCTACGAGCGCCCTTCGGAGAAAGTGAAGCTCCACAACTACCTGTTCGATACTTTTGGCCCTTATCCCTTCATCGGCGCAGCCGGAGCCGCTGGAATCGCCCAGGCACGCGGCGTGCCGCCGGAATGGGGGCAGGGCTGGGACGCGTACGGGGTGCGCACGGCTTCCTACTACGGAGTCACACTCATCTCCACCACCACGCGTTACGGCCTCGCCGAGGTTTTCCATGAGGACACGCTCTACTACCGTTGCGATTGCCACGGCATCTTCCCGCGCCTCGGCCACGCGCTCATCTCCACCGTCACCGCCCGCCGCGGCGACGATGGCCATCGCGCCTTTTCCTTCCCCTCTCTCGCCGCCCCATACGCCGGCTCCATGATCGGCGTAGCCGCCTGGTATCCCCGGCGTTTCGAGCCTATGGACGGGTTCCGCATCGGCAATTACAACCTGCTGTATCAGGGAATCACCAACGTTGCCCTGGAATTCCTTTATGGCGGCCCGCACACGCTGCTGAGCCACCTGCCCGGCTCTTCGCTCACAGGGAGCCAGCCGGACAGCTCGAGCAAAAAACACTAATTCCACTCTAGTGTTCTGACTTCCATGCGCCACATGGCCATCGTAATGGCGTACCCGCAGGGGTGTCCTGATCCTTTCCCGCTACCTCGCCGTCATTCCCAGGTCTATATCAATTGCCGCCCCGGTGATTCCGCTGGCGGCCTCGCTGCACAGGTATAGCGCCAGCGAAGCGACCTCCTCGGGCTCCAGCAGCCGCTGGATCGCCGCTGGTCCCGTCATGATCTTCGTGACGACTTCGCCGGCGCTGATCCCGTGATGCCGCGCCTGGTCCTCAATCTGCTTTTCCACCAACGGCGTCCGCACATAGGCGGGACAAATCGCGTTGCACGTGACGCCCTGCTGCCCCGTCTCGAGCGCCACCACCTTCGTCAATCCGAGCACCCCGTGCTTCGCGGAAATGTAGGCCACCTTGAAAGGTGACGCCACCTTTCCGTGCACCGACGAGATATTGATGATTCGCCCCCACTTCCCGCGGATCATGTGCGGCAGCACGTACTTGCAGCACAAAAACGTCCCTGTCAGCATTACGCTGATCAGAAATTCCCAGCGCTCCTCGGGGAACTCCACCACCGGGGCTACATGTTGCAGTCCGGCATTGTTCACCAGGATGTCGATCCGCCCAAAGCGCTCCGCCGCCACATCCACCATCCGCCGCACTTCCTCACGCTTGGAGAGGTCCGTGGCAACGAACTCCGCCGCCGTTCCCGCCGCCGACAATTCCACCGCAACCTTCGCTCCGTCGGAAGCCTCCAGATCCGCGAGCACGCATCGCGCGCCGGCGGCCGAAAGGGCCCGGGCGATGCTCAGGCCGATGCCGCTCGCCGCCCCTGTCACGATGGCCACGCGCCCGTTCAAGAGCTTTTGATCCGTTTCCATGCCGGCCTCCCAACCCGCTCCGGAATTCGCCGGGCGCGGGGATTCGATTATAGAAAATTTGCGATGGGCGCATTCAAAAACCTCTTGACACCGGCTGCGCCGCGGCGGTACAAACGCGCCAGCACAAACTGAACGAGCGCTCGCTTTGTTCCGCATGCGGGATACGGTACACGAAAGGCCGGCCGGTTCCTATGCCCAAATTGCTCGACAACACCTTCCAGAAAAACAAGCTCAAGATCGAACGGGCCGCCCTTCGCCTTTTCACCCGCAAGGGTTTCCATGGCACGACCGTCCGCGAAATCGCCAAGAAGGCCGGCGTTTCCATGGGCAATCTCTACATCTACTACCCCACCAAGGAAGACATCTTCATCGGGCTGGTCCACCGTCTGGGCCAAAAGATGGAAGCCATCCGCCAGAAGCAGTTGGTTCCCCTCATGCGCTCGGTCGATCCCGTTTCCCTCCGCAAACTGGCCTTGGCGGTGGGAAAAATCGTGCACGAGAATCTCGATTACTGGCGGCTGATGTATATCGACGTTGTCGAATTCCGCCACAAGCACTTCATCCACAGCTTCCGCGAAATTGCCGGCGGCCTGCGAACTTATTCCGCGGGCCTGGTGCACTCGATGGTGACTCCCTTCCCTCCCGGCGTCGATCCGGGGCTCGCCTACACCTCGATTTACCTCCAATTTTTCACCTATTACCTCCTGGAAGAGCTTTTCGGCGCCAAGCGGCACCTCGGCGTCAGCGACGATGAGGCTATCGACCAATTGATCCGCCTGTATACCGGCGGAACGCAGAATGCGGCTCAAAGCGCAAAATCGGGCGTTCTTGGAACAAGGAGAGACGTATGAGCACTCGCAAATTTCCTTGGATTTTTCTGGCGGCCCTGTCGTTGCTGCTGCCTGGGCTTTGCCGCGCACAATCGCCCACAACCGGAGCAATCAGTGGGACCGTGAAGGATCCGACGGGCGGCGTTGTGGCCGGGGCCGCGCTCACTTTGAACAGCCCCACGGGCGTCACGCGCGACACCGATTCATCGAGCGATGGCCGCTACATTTTTCCGCTGCTTCCGCCAGGCGTCTACCAGCTTGTGGCGACCAAACCCGGATTTGCTTCGACCACGCTCGAAGGCATCGTCGTCCGCATCACGGAAATCACCGACCTCGAGGTCCATCTCGTCCTGGCCACGCAAAGGGCCACGGTGGAAGTGAATGCCACGCCCTCCCTGGTGCAAACTCAGGACGCCACTCGCGGCGACGTCATTCAGAGCACGACCATCCGGCAATTGCCGCTGGCCACGCGCAATTTCCAGCAACTCCTGACATTGACGCCGGGGACATCCGGGCCCATTCCCAACTCCTCCGACCTTGGCCGCGGCGACACCGTGTTCAACGTCAACGGCCAGCGTTCGCTTTCCAACGCCGTGGTGATCAACGGCGTGGACGCCAGCTCGATCGGCACCGGCTCGACGCCGAATCTCGCCGTCCCCGCGAGCGACTCGCTGCAGGAATTTATCGTCCAGACCAGCCTGTACGACGCTTCGCAAGGAAGAAACGCCGGGAGCGTGGTTGCGGCCGTCACCAAATCCGGCACCAACCAATTTCACGGCAATCTCTACGAGTTCTTCCGCAATGACGACCTGGACGCCAACAATTTCTTCCTCAAGGAAGCCAGCATTCCCCGCCCGCCATACAAGCGGAATCAATTCGGCGGAACTCTGGGCGGGCCGATCAAAAAAGACCGCGCCTGGTTTTTCGGCTCCTATCAAGGAACGCGCGAAGTCAACGGCACTTCTCTCGAGAATTCGATTGGCGAAGCGTTCGTCCCCGGAGGCCTCACAGACGACCGCTCGACTCCCACGCTGACCGCTCTCGCCAACAATGTTTTCGGCGTCCCGGTGATCGATCCGACGGCGCTGTACCTGCTGCAAGCCCAGCTTCCCAACGGCCAGTACGTGATTCCTTCGGCGCCGCCGGGATCCGACCCCGCAGCGGTTTCCGTTCCGACTCCCGTCGTGGGAATCTCACGCTTTCGCGAAGACCAGTTCAACGCCAACGTGGACGTAAAGATTTCCGACGCCAACCGGCTCTCCGAAAAATTCTTCTGGGCGAACAATCCCGAGACCCAGGCGCTCTTCAATTCCTTCGGCCTGGCCAATGCACTGCCGGTTCCCGGTTTCGGAGCCAACGAAGGTTTCAACCAACGCGTGCTCGCCGTCAACGACACGCACGTCTTCAGTCCCGCTCTTCTCAACGACTTCCGCTTCGGCTGGTCCACCATCACCACCACATCCGTGCCCCAGGAGCCTTTCACTTCCGCCGATCTGGGCATCGTTTCTCCACTGAGTTCCCAATTTCCCGGCATGCCCGAAATCTCCGTCACCAACTATTTCGATCTTGGCGCTTCGCCATTTTCCGACAACAGCGCCTCCGAGCCGAACTACACGGTCGGCGATTCCCTTACCTGGCAGAGAGGGCGGCATAGCCTGAAATTCGGCGTCGAGTACCAGCATTACGACCTCACGGAAAATTTCAATCTTTATACCCGGGGCCAGATGTTTTTCCTCGGTTTTTCCGGCAATCCCTTCACGGACTTCCTCGGCGGCTACTTCGGCACGACCGGCCTTTCCATCATGGGTTCCGGCGTCAACAACCGTGATATCCGCTCCTACGACATGGCTGGGTACGTCAACGACGACTGGCGCGTCACGGACCGCCTCACCTTGACCCTTGGCCTCCGCTACGAATATTTCAGCCCGTTTACCGAAGCCGACGGCCGCTATGTCGGGCTCGATCCCGACCGCATCACCACCACCACAATTCCGGGTTTCCCTGCCGGCGACAACGTGGCCATCACCGGAGGGTTCGTCCAGGCTGCAAACGCCAAAACGCCTCTGGCCGGTGTCCCGATGGTCCAAGACTCGATTGTTCCTCCCGACAAGAACGATTTCGCCCCGCGTTTCGGGTTCGCGTGGCAGCCGCTTCCAAATTCCGACAAGCTGGTCGTTCGCGGCGGCTACGGCGTCTACTACGACCATCCGAACTCGCGCATCGTCAACAATCAGCTCCTCGATTTTCCCTATTTCATCCTCGCTCAGGCTTTTCTGACTCCCATCAGTGATCCGTTCGTCACCGTTCCTCCGCCCAGCGCCTTCCCTCTACAGTTCAATAATCCCGCGATTTTCCCGTTTGCCCAGGGACCGCCGGCTCTTCTCCCCGCGGCTGTTCCCGGCGGCTTTCAACCAGTCGCGGCGAATGGACTTTTCCTGAACATGCACGACTTCCGCACGCCCTACGTCCAGCAATACAGCCTTGGGATTCAGGATGAGTTCGCCAAGAACTGGCTTCTCGATGTCGCTTATGTCGGGTCGATCGGCCGCAAGCTGATGCGCCTGCGCGAAATCAATCAGGCCGATGCGCCGATCGCCAACACTCCCGGTCCCCTCAGCCCCGGGCTTTCCGCCCTCGCGGTTCAAGGGTTCGGCATCCATGAAATGGAAAGTTCAGCGAACTCGAGCTACAACTCGCTCCAGGCGAGCGTCACAAAGCACTTCTCCTACGGGCTTCAGTTCCTCGCTTCCTACACCTACAGCCACTCTCTCGATGATTACTCGGGTGATCCAACCGGAACGAGCGACGTCACCGTCGTGCCCGGCAACCAGGAGATCCTCGACAACTACGCCAGCTCCGATTTCGACCGCCGTCACCGCTTCGTCTTCAGCGGCATCTACGATCTCCCCAAGTTCTACAAAGGCGATTCGCTCTTCGCCAAGGAAGCCGCCAACGGCTGGGAGCTGGCCAGCATTTTCACCATCCAGAGCGGCACTCCCTTCTCCGTTCTCACTGCTGCCACGGCTTTCGTTCAAGCCCGCGCGGATTATGCCGGCTCGGCGCCCTGCAATCCTTACACGACCGGCGGAACTCTGAGCCGTCTCGACGGCTACTTCAACACCGCGTGTTTTGCCCAAGCCACGGCCGACTTCGGCGACACCGGCCGGAACATACTGGTCGGCCCCAACCAGAAAGACGTGGATATTTCCATCGTGAAATTTTTCCCGGTGAAGGAGGGTTCGCAATTCGAGTTTCGCAGCGAATTCTTCAACGCCTTCAACAACGTCAGCTTCGCGAACCCGGTGAATATTCTGCAGAGTGGAAATCCGGGGTACATCGTGGCCACGACGACAGGCCCGCGCGTGATTCAGTTTGCTCTCAAGTTCAGTTTCTAGTATCAATTCCCCGAGCCGCGGCCCGGTATGCCGCCCGGGGATTCGCTTCCTCTGATTTCGCGCAGCGCGCGATGCGATAATTCGTTTCGCTCGCTTCGGACCCTCGCGCCGCCGGCGAAGCCGCAAACGTTTTTTGCGCTGCACGGATTCGAAGATGCCGACTACGGATGACAAATCGTCCGCTATTCGCGTCACCCGGGAATCCCGCGGCCGTGTCCCCGGAGACGCCATCGAGCTTGCCTTCGGCTTTTGGCCCGGCAAGGGCGCGCCCGTCGTCGCTTTGCACGGCCTTACCGCCTCTTATCTCAATTTTATCGGCGTCGCGGAGCGTCTCGCCGGCCGCCTTCCTCTCCTCGCTCTTGACCTTCGCGGCCGCGGCGATTCCGACAAGCCCGAGGCGCCTTACGGCTTCTCGCAACATGCCAAGGATGTCGCCGCCGCCATGCGCGCCTTTGGTCTCGGTCCGAGTGTCATCCTCGGACATTCGATGGGCGCCTTCATCGCCGCCGCTCTGGCCGCTCAATTCCCTGAATTGGTTTCAGGCCTCGTCCTTGTGGATGGAGGCTACATCCCCGACAGAAGTGCCGGAGTCGCCGCCGACGCGGCCGTGAACGCCGCGCTGCTCGAGCGCGTCACCCAGCTTCGCGAAAGCCATCCTTCCCGAGAAGCCTACGTCGAACTCTGGCGCAGGAAACCCCACTTCCCTCCCGACGCCCATGCCCCGTGGGTGCGCGCGTTTCTTGAATACGAAGTCGGGGGAGAGGGCCCGGTGAAGCCTAAGGCGTACGAAATCGGAGTTGTCGCCGATCTTTCCGAAGGGCGCGGACGCGATGAAATCGTCTCCCGTTTGCGCGCCGTCCGCGTTCCCGTCTTATTGCTTCGCGCCGAACACGGCTTCCTTCCCACGCAGCCGCCGCTTTTCCCCGATGCGCGCGTGGACGAAATCCGCTCTCTTGTTCCTCAAATCCAGGATCGCAAAATCCCGGGCACGACTCACTACACGATCATGCTCGGCAATCCCGGCGCGACGGCAATCGCGGACCTTCTCGTGGAATTCGCACCTCGATAGAGCCGGCCCGACAATCCGCCTTCCTTCTCCCTCCTCCAGAATGTCCGCCCGGCTACGCCGCCCGAGCGGACCCGGCTCTTGACCGCGCGTTCTTTCCCGGAAGAGAATTGCTCTCTCCACAAAAGGAGCGCTTCATGTCCCATCTCTCCGGCTATTCCGTCCTCGCTCTATTGTTACTTCGCCTGCTGGTGGCCGCCATATTTGGAGCCAGTGGATGGAGCCACCTGGCTCATCCGGCCGAGCGAAGTCAGAGCCTGGGCATGACCAAGGCTTTCACGGTTTTTCTTGGAGCTGCGGAACTGGCCGGCGCGCTCAGCCTCGCCTCGGGCATTTTGATTCAATTTGCCGCGCTTGGGCTTGTGCTGGTTATGCTGGGGGCGATTTACAAGAAGATGGTTGTGTGGAAATCGGGATTTTGGGGAAAAGGAAGCCAGGGCTGGCACTACGACCTTCTGCTCCTGCTGATCAATCTTGTGTTTTTGACGACCGGCGCAGGAAAATACGCGATTGGAAGCCTGTTAGCCCGGTAAGGCCCGCCACCCCATCGCCTCTTTTGTTAAGCCGTCGCGGACGCCGCTCTGCTTCGCAGCACCAGCACCGGACAATCGGCTGTGCGCACCACTTTGTCGGTGATCGACCCGAATGCCAGTTGCCGCCAGCCCGTCATCCCGTGAGTCGCCATGACAATTAAATCCACTTTCTCGCTCTCGGCGACCCGCACGATCTCCATCGCCGCGTCATTCGCCAGCCCCACCGTGATCCGCGCGGTCACACCGGAGCGTTGCAGCTTCTCCGCGAGTTCGCCAAGGCGCTTTTTTGCGCTCTCGATTAACTGCTGCTCGTACTCGCCCTCGTTCAAAATGGATACGTCCTTCGGCAGCTTGGGAATCTCGGGAACGATATTGACCAGCAAAATCTGCGAGCCGTATTTCGTCGCGACGTCCTGCGCCACCTCGAGCGCACTGAGCGAAAAATCGCTGAAATCGATGGGCGATAGGATCAGCTTCGGTGAGAGCATCGGTGTGTCTCCTTGGCGCGAGATTCCGCCGCTTGTGAAAAGGGGAAGTAGAGTGTATGGCACCCTTCCGGTTTCAAGCAGGTTAAAGCTGCGTTTCGGCCCCGTTAATTTGGATTCCGCCTACCCGAACAAAAAGCTTCAGGACGATCGACCAATGGGCTGGCCGGGAAGAACGCCGGCGCGATTGAAGCCTCAAGCAAAGGCTCTCGTTTCACATGGCTGCTGTCAGACGTCCAGGCCAATAGACCGCATCAAATTCAGTGCGTTGCTTGTCTGAACCGGACCAGGACTCAACCGGTAATCGAATATCAGCTTCCCGTTCTCCAGGCGGTCCTCGAAGTGAAAATTCGCGGCGCTCGGCCGCAGCAATTCCGCAATCTCCGCCAGCGCCAAATCGTGCGTCGTGATCAATCCGGCCGCCCCTCGCTCGAGCAAGCTTCGCGCGATCGCCTCCGCGCCGGTCCGCCGGTCATGCGAGTTCGTCCCTTGCAGCAGCTCGTCGAGCAGAAATAGCGCCGGTGAACCTCCCCGCGCCATATCCACGATCAGCTTGAGCCGCGCGATCTCGGCGTAGAATCTCGATATTCCGCCTTGCAGCGAGTCCAGCACGCAAACCGACGCGCCCACTGCCAGGCGCGAAATCCGCAGCCGCCTCGCGCGCACCGGTGCGCCGCATTGCGCCAGCACGGCGTTTACCCCCACGGCGCGCACCAGCGTGCTCTTCCCCGCCATGTTCGGCCCGCTGATCATCATCAGCTGAAAATTCCGGGTCAGTTTCAAGTCGTTTCTCACCGCCCGGCTCTCCGGCAGCAAGGGGTGCGCCAAACCCTCGGCATCAAAACACGGTGCGTCGTCCGTGAATTCCGGGAACGGGTCCGCGGGATTTTCGTACGCGTAAGCCGCCAGGTCGGACAAAGCTTCGATTTCTCCCGACGCTTCGAGCCACTTCCTGACCGACAATCCGTGCTTTTCTCGCCAGGCTTCGATGCTGAGGCACCACTGCAAGCTCCACAGCACGAAGCGGTCCAGCGTCTCGACGATCAGATTTCTGCTCGAAATCAGCAATTCCACCCGCCGGTTCAGCCGCGCGATGCAATCCGACGCCCGCAAACCTTCGCTTCGCAAGACGGCCTGAAGAGCCGAAAGCTTCGGCGCTGAAAACGGCTCCCGCTCGAGCCTCCCGAACACCTGCGAAAGCAACCTCAAGTCGCGGGCTGCACCTTCAACGGCCCCTGCGCTTCGCTCGCTCAGCTCGCGAAATTTATACGACACTACGGAATTGATCACCGTGGCGAGAAGCAAGATCTGCCAGGAGCCCCACTCGGCCCATGCCGCCACCCCGAATACCCAGAAGGCCGCCAGCGCGAACACCGCGATCCGCATCGCGCCCGGCACCGCCTGGGCTTTTTTTTCTCCCCATGCCGCCAGCAATTCCGGCTTCACTTCGGCGCGGATATCTTCGCCCACCACGGCCAGGCCTTCGCGAAAGTCCAGGCGATTGCGAAGATCATCTACCGCCGCTTGTCGCAAGCGCACTTCGTCTGGATTCGCGGGCGCGAGCAGCCATTCCGCAAGCGTCTCCTGACCGGAATTGGTCCGTGAACTGCACAGTAGCTCGAACACCGACCCTTTGCCGAATACGTCCAGGTCGCGCGCGTAGACGTGATTTGGATTTGCGAACCGCTCGCCTGATTCGCCGCTCCCCGCCCACTGGTCGCGGAGGCGCGCTAGCCCCCGCTCGTAGAAAGCGATGGCGCGCGCTGTCCTTCGCAAGGCACGGATCACCCGCTCATGCATCACCCCGAAAATAACGAGGAGCAGCGCGGGAAGCGCGACCCAGGCAATCAGGCGCGTACGCACCGTCAGAATCCAAATCACGAAAACCACGCCGGCCAGCAGCAGAAAGACCATCAAGTAGCCGAGGCCCGCATCCATCCGCTTCTGTCGCGCCTCCAATTGGCGCAGCCCTTCCAGCCGGCGCTCGTACTCCCGCCCCGGGTCATGTTCCCGCACGGAAAAGTCCCGGCGCGGGGAATCCTTTGGCACTGTGTCGGAGTGAAGGAGAGCCATGGGGGAATATTGGGCAGGCGTTACGCCGCTCTGCCGGCGGCTCAAGTCTAAAAGAAAGCTCGAAGCGCTACAATTGCAACTCTCGTCGGATTTGAAATCCGCAAACTCTCTAACGCAAGCCCCATCGCGGGGCCGCCCCTCGCTCGAATTCCGGCCACTCGCCGCGGCACCCGCTTCCCTCGACGCGGATTCAGTCTGATTTCTCCCGGGCTATTCGTACCTCAGCGCGACCATCGGGTCGACGCGCATCGCGCGCCTCGCGGGAATGTAACACGCGGCCAGGGCCACCAGCACCAGAAGGCACGCCACGCCGAAAAACGTCAGAGGATCGTACGGGCTCACTCCGAAGAGCATTCTGGCCATCAGCCGCGTCAATGCCAATGACCCTGCCAGGCCCGCTCCCACCCCGATCAGCGCCATCTTCGCGCCTTGCCCCAGGATCAGCCGCAGCACGTCGGACCTCTGCGCTCCGATTGCCATGCGGATCCCGATCTCGTGCGTCCTTTGCCCCGCCAGGTATGAAATGACGCCGTAAATCCCCACGCAAGACAGCGCCAGGGCCAGCGCGGCGAAAATTCCCAGCAGAATCATCGAGAATCGCCGCGCCGCCATCGAATCGGAAATGATTTGATCCATCGTCTCCGTTTCGTACGTCACGATCTGGCTGTTGACCTTTCCGATCGCCTTCCGGATCGCTCCCATTTCGATTTCCGGCGAGCCTTCCGTCCTCGCCACAAACACCCCGCCGCGCGCCAGCAGCGGCATGAACTGGTCGGGAATCTGTGAAATCGGCATATAGAACTGAGCTTCAACCGGAGATTGCGCATTTTCATCCAGGCCCCACTGCTTCACGTGCCCTGCTATTCCGACAATCTCCGCCGACCGGTTCAGGATCCCGAAATTCACGTGCTGCCCGATCGGGTCCTGGCCCGGGAAATAAATCTTGGCGAATTTCTCGTCAATGACGATGACCGGCGGAGATTGCGCATTGTCAAAATCCGAAAGAAATCTCCCTCGATCCAGCGGTATTCCCATCGCCTTCAAATATCCCGGTCCAACTAGGTAAAACAGCGACGTTTTCATTTCCGACACGGTCGCCGGCTTCGGCTGACCTTCGATCCAAAACGGTAGCTCCGAATCCCCCGTCATCGGCATCGACGTCCCGTTCAGCGACACCGCCTCCACCCCCGGCACAGCCGCCACCGCATTTTCCAGCTGCGTCATGGACGCGCGAATGGCGTCCGGCGTCGCGCCCATCGTCGTGGGATAGGAAAAAGAGAAGGTGATTACGTGGTGCGGATTGAATCCCGGATTGACGCCCCAAAGCTTGGCCAGGCTGCGAATCATCAGCCCCGCCCCGATCAGAAGCACCAGCGCCGTCGCCATTTCCACGACCACGAACACGCCTTGCAGCCTGTGCCGCGTCCCGCTCGAACCGCGTCCCCCTTCTTTCAGCGTATCGTGAATATCCGCGCGCACGGTTTTCAGCGCCGGAGCGAGACCGAAGAAAATTCCGGCCAGCACGGACGCCGTAAGCGTAAACAGCAGAACCCGCGAATCGATGTGCACCGATTGCGCGCGCGGCAATGCGTCCGGCACCAGCTTCAGCGCCGCCTTCGTTCCCCACGCCGCCATCAGCAGCCCCAGGCCGCCCCCGGCGCAGGAAAGCACCAGGCTCTCGGTGAGCAGCTGGCGAACCACCCGCACCTGGCTTGCTCCCATCGCCGACCGGATCGCAAATTCGCGCGTGCGGCCTGTCGAGCGCGCCAGAAGCAGATTGGCCACGTTCACGCATGCGATAAGCAGCACAAACCCCACCGCTGCCAGCAGCACCAGCAAGAACGGCCGGATCTCGCCCACTACGTCCTGCTTCAGCGGAACCAGTGTGATTCCCGTTCCCTTGTCCGCATCCGGATAGGCCTCGGCCAGCCGCTGCCCCACGTCTGTCATGTCCGCCTGGGCTTCCGCCACCGTCACGCCCGGCTTGAGCCGCCCGACCGCGTCCGTGCCCATGCCCGCCCGCCGGTCGCGAAACGTCGAGTCGTTCCACTGTCCGATCGGCACGTACACGTCGCTCTCGTGAAAATTGCCGCTCTGGTACCGGAAATCCGCGGGAATCACGCCGACGATCGTGTAGCCCACTCCGTTGAGCGTCATCGTCTTCCCGATCGCTTCCACCGACGATCCGAATTTCCTTTTCCAGAACCCTCCGCTGATCAGCGCCACCGGCTGCGCCCCCACTTGATCCTCGGCTCGCTGAAACAGGCGTCCGGCCAACGGCTTTATTCCCAGCAAAGAAAAAAAGTTCGCGGACACCATCTCCGCCTTCACTCGCTCCGGCTCTCCCGCCCCCGTCAGGTTGTAATCATCCTGGCGGTACGCCGCCATCTCCGAAAAGGAGCGTTGATCGCGCTCCCAGTCCAGAAAATTCGGATAGGAGATCGAGGCCTGCGTGAATTGCGGGTCTTTCGAATAAATCGCCACCAGCCGGTCGGGCTGCACGTACGGCAACGGATTCAGCAGCACCCCGTTCACCACCGAAAACAGCACCGTATTCGCGCCGA
The DNA here is from genome assembly GCA_035503815.1 of Verrucomicrobiia bacterium. Lineage (GTDB taxonomy): Bacteria > Acidobacteriota > Terriglobia > Acidiferrales > UBA7541 > Palsa-295. The sequence continues at coordinate 118,279 of DATJTF010000009.1, read as the reverse complement.
TTCCCAGCGACAACGTGAGTATTGCGATCGCCGCGAAGCCGGGCGACTTCGCGATCATGCGCATGCCGTAGCGAATGTCTTGCAGCAGCGTATCCATTTTTTCCCCCGGCGGCGCATCCTCTTTCCTGCCGCGATTTGCTCCGCGCGCGGCTCTGCCGCCTTGCCACCTGATACGCATCTGCCGTTGGCAATGTTCCTTGAAATTTTTTACCGGGCTCGCCATCACCCGGCAGGCTGGAGCCCGCTTTCGAAACATCCCGGGGGAAATATCGGGGAGGTCAAAACAGCCGGGGTATACTTGCTTGCAATCGGCGGGTAAAGACGCAGATTCCGGCCCGCAATCCGCGCTTCGGGCGTTCGAGCGCGGGCAAAGCCCGTAACATATCGCGCCGTTCAGGAGCCTTGCCTTGATCTTTTTGCTGCTTGCTTTGGTCCCCTTGTCCTGGGCGGGATACACCCTGGTCACGGGAAAGGGTTACTACAAGGGCTGCCCGCCCGGCGGTTACGACCGGTCCGAAAATCCCTTTAACTATTGGGCGCCCACCATTATCCTTCTGGCCCTTGGCGTTTTTTTGCTTTTGGTATCTCTCCGCGCGATCCGCCTGCCTTCGCATTAATTCCGCTAGGGCCTTTGCCGCTGCACTTGCTGCGTCCAATAATCGCTCGCCCGCTCCGGCTGAAACAGCTGCGGCAACAGGTCCGCCAGATTCCTTCTCCACACCGGCCACCAGTGCGCGCCCGGGCTTTCCACCCATTCCACTTGAACGCCTTTCCCTTCGAGCCATTCGTGCAGCTTCTCATTCGGCGCCAGGAGTCCGTCGTCGCTTCCGCACGACATCCAAAAAACCCGCGGCTTCCTGGCTCCCCCGGCATCGAGATTCGGAAAATCTTTCGCAAAATCCTTCCCCACTCCTCCGCTGCTGAATGCTCCGAGGTAGGCGAATTTGTCCAGGTGATTCAATCCCACCAGGAGCGTCTCCGCTCCTCCCATCGAAAGGCCCGCAATCGCCCGCGAATCCCGCCCGGTCTCCACGCGGTACTCGCTCTCGACGCGCGGCATCACTTCCTCGAGCAGCGTCTCGCCGAATTTCTCGATGTTTTCCTCCCACAACGTCTTGTCCCGCGGCCCGTTCCAACCCTTCGCCAATATTTCCGGCGCGCCATACCCCAGCGGCATCACAACGATCATCGGCCTCGCTTTTCCTTCCGCGATCAGGTTGTCGAGGATCACGTTCGCGTGCCCTACCGCCACCCACGCGCTCGCGTCGTCGCTGTATCCGTGCAGCAAATAGAGCACCGGATATTTCCGCTTCCCTCTCGGATCGTAATTCGCCGGCGTGTACACGTAAAAATCCCGGTCGTCGCCCACCACATTTGAATGATAAAAGTGCCGGTGAATCTCGCCGTGCGGCGCCTCGTTTTCCTCCCAAGGCAGTAACGCCGGCCCCGGCACGTGGACCGCGCTCCCCGCCCCCAGCAGGTTCGGCACCAGCAGCGAGTTCCCCGGATCCACCAACTTCTGCCCGGCCATCCCGATCGAATATCCGTAATAGTCCGGCGCCATCGTTTCCGTCGTCACGCTCCACACGCCACTTTCGTCCTTCGTCATCTCGAGCGGCTCCGCGTACCCCTCCATCACTACCGACACTTCTTTCGCATTCGGCGCCCGAAACCGGAACGTCACCTGCCCTTTCATCACTTCCGGCGATACGATCTTCTCCGCCTCCTGCGCCCGTGCGCCACTTCCCGCCAGCACCGTCGCCGCCAGCGCACAACTCATCGCCCAACCCATCGCCCGTGCCGCCGCTAGTCTCTTCGCCAATTTCATCACCTCCGCTCCCGAACCCGTCGTTGTCGCCAGCTTCTTCGCTGGTCCATCCCGTCCTGCCCCTTTCCTTCGCGGTCCATTGTACTCGCGGTCTGCCCGCCGCTGATGCCTCACGCCGGACAGCAGCCTTCCCGCTGCGGCATCGCTGAATTTTGCCTGTGCGCTTCACCTCCGGCTCGCGTGAATCGATGCACGCGCTTCGACGTCCAGCCGTGAAATAAACCAATGCGGTGACGCCGCCCCCTCCGCCTTCGAATCCCTCGAGGAAGCAGCGTCATCGAATTCCTAGCTGTTCCAAGGAGCCCGCTATGAACGATGCTGCCAGCAAAAAAGCGCCCGTCCGTGAGCCCTCGCTCCTGACGCATACGATCGCGCCCGAAGACGCCGCCGTTATGACCGCAATGCGTGCCGCGGTGCTGCCCTTCAAAGGCAAGCTGCAAGGAATAGCGGCGCGCGAGCCGTTCAACGGAATTATGGAGGCTGTTTCGCCGCCGGAGGGCGTTGCGTTCCACGCCGGCACGGTTGGCGGCATATCCGGCTTATGGTGCAAGCCAAGCGATGCTCGTTCCGGCGATGCGATCCTCCACCTGCACGGCGGCTGGTTCAACTGGGGATCGGCTCAGGCGTACCGCAATCTCGTGGGCCACATCGCCGCAAGGGCCCGAGCCGAGGCGTTCGTTCCCGATTTCAGGCTCGCCCCGGAACATCCCTTCCCCGCCGCGTTGGAAGATGTTCAGGCTTGCTATCGCGGTCTGGTCGAGCGCGGCATTCGAAGGATTGCCATCTCCGGAGATTCGGCGGGCGGCATTCTTGCTCTGGTGCTCGTTTCGCTTGCATCTGCCTCGGGCGGCCCAATCCCGGCCGGAGCGGCGGTCCTTTCCCCGGTCACCGATTTGGCCCTCGCAAGCCCAAGTTTCGAAACCCGGTCGGAGGCCGACCCGTACTTTGTCAGGTCGCAAATTGAAGGGCTGGTCCGTTCCTATCTCGGCGGCGCCGATCCCAAGAACCCGCTCGCTTCTCCGCTCTACGGAAACCTGGCGGGACTCCCGCCGATCAGCATCCATGTCGGCGATGACGAAGTTTTGCTCGACGACTCTCGCCGTTACTTTGAGCGCGCCGTCGCCGCCGGCGTCAATGCCCGGCTCGATATCTGGGAAGGAATGTCCCATGGATTTGTGGGCAGTGTCGGCAAATTGGCCGCCGCCGAAAAGGCGTTGGATGCTGTCGGTGAGTTTCTCGCTCAGCGGCTCAGAGCCGCCGCGGAACTCTAAGCGGCCCGCAGGCAGCTTTTCCCGTTTCGACCATTCCATCGCTTCGCGTGCGCCCGGCGCGTTTCATTCGCGGCCTCGCTTCTCCCAACATGGCTTTTCGTATGGCGTCACTCGTGTCATGATTCGCTTTGAACTCGCATGACCAAAACCTTCCACCGCGGCGACCACGTTGAATGGAATTCCGAGGCGGGCCGCGTCCGCGGCGTCATCCTCAAGAAAGTCACCACCGAATACAACTACAAGGGCTACATCCACCACGCCTCGAAAGACGATCCTCAATACCTCATCCAGAGCGAGAAATCCGAGCACGTCGCCATCCACAAAGGCGCGGCTCTCAAACTCCTCAACCCCCGCGCGAAAAAACGCTCCCCCGCCCGCAAAAAATCCCGCCGCGCGATATCCTAGCCGACTCTCACGAGCTGGCGCACTCGTACCTTTGAATTTATGTGCCGCCCCGGTTATCATAAGTATGCGCCTCTTCGATCCATTCCTCACTCTCAGGCGAAGCCAGCGCTACAAAGCATGCTTCTCACCATCACCTATTCTGGCGAGCACGCCACGGACCTGGGCTTTCTTCTCCACAAATCCCCGTTCCGCGTCCACAGTTCGGAGCAAGCTTTCGGCAAAGTTCACGTCTTTTATCCCGAGGCAACTCCCGATCGCTGCACTGCGGCGCTCCTCCTCGAAATCGACCCCATCGGCCTCGTCCGCAATCGGCGCGGCCCTAGCGGTGAGGCTCGGGTGCTTGAGGAATATGTAAACGACCGTCCTTACGCTGCATCCTCGTTCCTGAGCGTCGCCCTCGCTCGCACCTTTGGTACTGCTATGGGCGGGCGCAGCAAGGAACGCCAACCCCTCGCCGATACGCCCCTTCCCTTTGAGGCCCGGATCGCTGCCCTCCCCTCCCGGGGCGGCGACGAATTGATTCGGCGTCTCTTCGAACCTCTTGGCTACGAGGTCACGCTCTCTCGCCTCCCCCTCGACGAAAAATTTCCCGACTGGGGCGAGAGCCCTTATTTCCGTGTAACCCTTAAATCAAAACTACTCCTGAGAGATCTTCTGGCCCACCTCTATGTCCTCATTCCCGTCCTCGATGACGACAAGCACTACTGGGTCGGCGATGACGAAGTCCAAAAACTTCTCCGCCGAGGGGAACGCTGGCTTCGCGGTCACCCCGAACGCGAGCTCATTACGAATCGCTACCTCAAACACCAACGGCACCTCGCTCGCGAAGCCCTGCGACAACTCATCGGAGAAGAGGAACCCTGCGCGGATGACCTCGTCGAAGCTCGCGCTCTTGAGGAAGCAGGTATCGAAAAGCCTATCAGCCTTGCCGAGCAGCGCGTCGGCGCCGTTCTCGCAGCCCTCCGCAGTTCCGGTGCCGAACGCGTCCTCGACCTTGGCTGCGGTGAAGGCCGCCTCCTTCGCGAGCTTCTCAAAGACAAGTCGTTCGCCGAAATTGTCGGCCTCGACGTTTCTCATCGCGCACTCGACGTCGCTACGGATAAACTGCGCCTCGAAAACCTTCCGCGTCTGCAACAGCAGCGCATCCGCCTGATTCACGGCTCTCTCACTTATCGGGACAAACGCCTTTCCGGTTTTGACGCCGCAACCGTCGTCGAGGTCGTCGAACATCAGGACCCGCCTCGCCTCGCGGCGTTCGAGCGTGTACTCTTCGAATTCGCGCGCCCCCAAACCGTGGTACTCACCACGCCAAACATCGAATACAACGTCAAATTCGAATCCCTCCCCGCTGGCAAGCTACGCCACAAGGACCACCGCTTCGAATGGACACGTGCCGAATTCCAGTCCTGGGCCAACACCGTTGCCGCCCGCTTTGCTTATTCCGTTCGCTTCGTTCCCGTCGGTCCCGAGGACCCTGTGCTAGGCGCCCCGACGCAAATGGGAATCTTCTCGCGCTCATGAAACTTGCCATCCCCGAACTCGCCGTAATCGCGCTCGTCGGCCCGTCTGGTTCAGGAAAATCCACCTTTGCCCGCAAGCATTTCCGCGCCACCGAGATCCTCTCCTCTGACTTCTGCCGTGGTCTCGTCTCGGACGATGAGAACAGCCAGGCTGCCACCAACGACGCCTTCGACGTTCTCTACTTCGTCGCCTCCAAACGCCTTTCCGCGGGGAAATTGGTCGTAATCGACGCCACCAACGTTCAGCCGGAGGCGCGTAAGCCCATCGTCGCCCTCGCTCGCCAATTCCACTGCCTCCCGACCGCGATCGTTTTCGATCTGCCCGAGGCGCTGTGTCTCGAACGTAACCGCTCCCGCCCCGGCCGCGACTTCGGTCCCCACGTCGTCCGCCAGCAAAGCCGCCACCTGCGAAACGCCCTTCGCCAGCTTGAACGCGAAGGTTTTCGCCGTGTCCATATCCTCCGTTCGCCGGATGAGGTCGACGCCGCCGAGATCGTTCGCGAGCCGCTGTGGAACAACCTCAAGCATGAGCATGGGCCGTTCGACATCATTGGCGATGTACATGGCTGCCTCGATGAACTGCTCGAACTTCTCGGCCGCCTTGGCTACCATGTCGAATGCCGGGTTGACGCCGCAAACTTGCCTTCCTTCCTCGTCACCCCGCCCGCAGGACGAAAGGCTGTTTTTCTCGGCGATCTCGTTGACCGCGGTCCGAAAATACCCGGCGTCCTGCGCCTCATCATGCATATGGTCGAAAAAGGCGTGGCAATCTGCGTTCCCGGCAATCACGATATCAAGCTGCTTCGCAAACTTCGCGGCAAGGACGTCCAAGTCACTCACGGCCTTGCGGAATCTCTCGCGCAACTCGAAAGTGAGGCGCCGCAATTCCGAGCCAGCGTCACGGAATTTCTTGATGGCCTGGTTAGCCATTACGCGCTCGACGACGGCAAGCTTGTCGTCGCCCACGCCGGCATGCGCGAGGAAATGCAGGGCCGGGGCTCTGCTAAGGTTCGCGAGTTCGCCCTATATGGCGAGACCACGGGCGAAACGGATGAGTTCGGCCTACCCGTCCGCTATAATTGGGCCGCCGAATATCGAGGCCGGGCCATGGTCGTGTACGGCCACACCCCTGTTCCCCAACCCGATTGGCTTAATCGTACGATAAATATTGACACCGGTTGCGTCTTCGGCGGCAGCCTAACCGCTCTTCGATATCCCGAGAAGGAACTTGTCTCCGTTCCGGCTGGTTCCACGTATGCCCAGCCCATAAAACCACTCGTTGCATCTAACGAGTCCGTGCCGCCGCTCTCCTCTCAGCAGTTTCACGACGATCTTCTCGACATTGACGATGTAATTGGGAAACGGATCGTCACCTCCCGACTTCACCACAATGTCACAATCCGCGAGGAAAACGCTCTCGCCGCGCTCGAAGTCATGAGCCGTTTCGCCGCAAACCCCAAATGGCTCATCTACCTTCCCCCAACGATGTCTCCCTCCGAGACGACTTCTCGCCCGGGCCTTCTGGAACATCCGAGCGAGGCCTTTGATTATTTCCGCCGTGAAGGGGTTGCGCATGTAATCTGCGAAGAGAAGCACATGGGCTCGCGCGCTGTCCTCGTCGTATGCCGCGACGAGGATGTCGCCCGCCGCCGCTTCGGTGTCGTAGGTGAGGGTTTGGGCATCTGCTACACCCGCACAGGCAGGCGCTTCTTTGATCAACGCGCGGTCGAGCGTGAATTTCTGGCGCGCGTCTCTGCTGCCGTCACCGCTGCAGGCCTTTGGGAGGAATTGCGTACGGAGTGGATTTGCCTCGATTCCGAGCTCATGCCCTGGTCCGCCAAGGCTCAGGAACTGCTTCGCCGCCAATACGCAGCTGTCGGTGCTGCCGCTCAGACGTCGCTTGGAGAGGCAGTGGCCTTGCTATCGTCCGCTTCACCAAATTACGAAATGGCGCGTTTGCTTCTCGAACGTCATAAGCTGCGACTCGATGCCGCCAAGTCCTACGTCGAATCCTACCGTCGGTACTGTTGGTCCGTTCAATCTGTGTCCGACCTGAAGCTTGCCCCATTTCACGTTCTCGCGAGTGAAGGTCAAGTTCACGTGCAACGCGACCACGTCTGGCACATGGATCTGGTCGCCCGGCTCTCTATGGCTGACGAAGGTCTACTGCTTGCGACTCCGTTTAAGGTCGTGGACGTCACCGACTCAACTGCCCTCGAAGCCGCCACGGCTTGGTGGATGGAACTCACGGCGCGCGGAGGCGAGGGTATGGTCGTCAAACCCCTCGAATTCGTCGTCCGCGGTCGCCATGGCCTTGTTCAGCCTGCTGTGAAATGCCGAGGCCCCGAATATCTCCGTATCATTTACGGCCCCGAGTACCTCTTGACCGAAAACCTCGAGCGGCTCCGCAACCGCTCTGTCAGCGCTAAGCGGTCTCTCGCCTTGCGCGAATTCGCTCTTGGAGTCGAGGCCCTTGAGCGTTTTGTCCGACAGGAACCTCTTCGTCGTGTCCACGAGTGCGTCTTCGGAGTCCTCGCTCTCGAATCCGAGCCCGTCGATCCCCGCCTCTAGTTAGTCTCGGCGCTCCGGTCGCGGCTCCTTTATGGCGAGTTCTAGCATCTGTTCCCTATCCACAGGTGAAGTGTCACAATTCACCAACCGCCGCAGCTGAAGTTTTTCTCGCCGTCGCCTGCCGCCAGGCAGGCTCGCGGCTGAACTCAAAAGTCCACAGCCATCGAAATTTGCTTTTCTGCCCTGCGATATGCAAGATGGACGTATGCGTCCCATGACGCAAACGCGCTCCGAATGCTTCGCTCCCGCGTCGCGCGGGGGAATTCTGGGCGCCTGCGTCAATCCGGTTCGCAACACACCCGGAAACCGGATTTGCCGTAACTTGTTGAAAACACAGGATGGCGCTCCATCCGGTTCGCAACACTTTTCGACCCCTCAATTCTTCAAGAGAGATCCAAAATGACTCGCGAATCTGCTGAACTCAAACGGATGTCCCGCCCTCTTTCCGAGGTCGATCCGGAAATCGCCGCCGTCCTCCGCGACGAGGTCCGCCGCCAGGCCACCGGCATCGAGCTGATCCCCTCCGAAAACTTCGTCTCAGACGCCGTTCTCGAAGCCGCCGGCTCTGTCCTCACCAATAAATACGCCGAAGGCTATCCCGGCAAGCGCTATTACGGCGGCTGCGAATTCGTGGATGTCGCAGAGCAGCTCGCTATCGATCGCGCCAAGTCTCTCTTCGGCGCCGAGCATGCCAACGTCCAGCCGCACTCCGGCACGCAAGCCAATATCGCCGTCTACATGGCCGTCCTTCAGCCCGGCGACACGGTTCTCGGCATGAACCTCGCCCATGGCGGCCACCTGACGCACGGCCACCCGCTGAATTTTTCCGGCAAAAATTACAAATTCGTTCCCTACGGCGTTTCGAAAGAAACGGAAACGATCGACTATGACGAGCTCGCGCGGCTCGCCGAAGAACACAAGCCGAAGATGATCGTCGCCGGCGCCAGCGCCTATTCCCGCATCATCGATTTCCCTCGCATGGCGCGGATCGCCCAGTCCGTGGGCGCCCTCTTCTTCGTCGATATGGCTCACATCGCCGGCCTCGTCGCCGCCGGCGTTCATCCCAGCCCCGTCCCCCACGCCGATTTCGTCTCCACCACCACGCACAAGACTCTCCGCGGTCCTCGCGGCGGCTTGATTCTTTGCCGCGAAAAATTCGCCAAGGATCTCGACCGCACCGTTTTCCCCGGCGACCAGGGCGGCCCGCTCATGCACATCATCGCCGCCAAGGCCGTCTGCTTGAAGGAAGCCACCGAGCCCGGCTTCCGCGAATACCAGCGTCAGGTCCTCGCCAACGCCAAGGCGCTCGCCGCCGGGGTTGCCGCGCGCGGATTCCGCATTGTCAGCGGTGGCACGGACAATCATCTTTTCCTCGTGGACATTCACTCCCGCGGGCTCACCGGCAGCGCCGCCCAGCCCGCCTTCGACCGCGCCGGAATCACCGTCAACAAAAATTCCATTCCTTTCGACCCGCTTCCGCCGATGAAGGCCGGTGGAATTCGCATGGGCTCTCCCGCCGTCACCACCCGCGGAATGCGCGAACCCGAGATGGAAAAAATCGCCGCGTGGATCGGCGAAATTCTCAATCACCTTGGCGACGAATCCGTCGAACGCCGCGTCCGCGCCCAGGTCGCCGCGCTCGCCTCTCAGTTCCCTCTTTACCAGCACCGCCTCGAGGAGGCGGACGCCTTGGCCGCCGTCTCCAGCCGGACCGCGCAAACCTGAGCCAAAAATGTCCTCCGCGCCGCGTGGCCCTCTCCCCTTTGAGGCGCCGCTGGCAGCCTGTCCCGCCTTCCCCCTGTTCCAATTCAGTTTCACCGTCCCTGAACGAAACAGGCTTTTCTTGCCCCGTTTCCCGCTTCTCGGACCTACCTCTCCAACGCCTTGCAACCATTGCACCTCCCACCCCGGTTCCCATTCCTCCTTTGGCACCGCGCTTGCCATGCCCTTTCTACTCGAGGGGTCTGCCTCCATGACATCCAGCGCCACAATTCAGAATCCCGAACTCAACGAGTTCCGAAGCATCGAGAGGGAGCAGGCGCGCGCGGTCCAGCAGTCGCTTCTGCCGCTCGCTACCCTCCTCCACGCCAAGTACGAAATCGCTTGCCGCTACTCTCCCCTCACCGATGTGGGCGGAGATTTCGCCGACTACTTCTCTCTCCCCGATGGCAAGGTGGGGATTTATCTCGGCGACGTCGTCGGCAAGGGATTGCCCGCCGCGATGTATGGCGCTCTGGTGATGGGCATGCTGCGTGGGATTCATAAGACGGGCACGGACACCGCCGCAGTTCTAGCCCTGCTCAATAAGCGCCTTCTGGTGCGCCCCGTCCCCGCGCACTACTGCTCCACCATATACGCGGTCTATGACCCCGCGAGCCGCGTCCTGACTCTCTCAAATGCCGGGCTGCCCTATCCGCTGCACGCCTCCCGCGAAGCGGTGGTGACGCTCGGCCAGGGTGGGGTCCCCTCGGGGCTTTTTCCCGGCTCCGCCTACGACCGCTGCACGGTCGAATTGCAGCCGGGCGACACAGTTCTTTTCGCCACCGACGGATTGCACGAAATGCGCAACGCCGAGCGCGAGGATTTCAGTTGGGGCCAGCTGGGGAAAATCTGGCGTGGCTCGCGGGGCTGGTCGGCGGAACAATCTCTCGACATGCTGTTCGAGGAGCTGCGCTTTTTTTCCAGCGGCGCGCCGCGGCACGACGACATCACCGCGGTGGTCTTGAAAATTCCGGAGAGTTTATAAGGCGGGGAATCGCGGCGATGCCCTACACGATCTCGATCGCCAGCTCGGCGGCCCGGCCGTCGCGAATCGAAAACGCGCGCAGCGATTTTTCGCGCGGCACGGCAGGCGAAAAAATAAAATACGCCGTGTCGGGATATCCGGCGAGCTCGAGATCGCGCGGGGAGGGAACATTTTCGCTGCGCGGGTGCGAATGATAAATGCCGAGCAACTCGAGCCTCTCCGCGCGAATTTCGCGCAGCATGCGAAATATATTTTCGGGAGCGATTTCGTACGCCGTCGCGGGATTTCCCGCGGCGTTGAGCGCGGGCATCGCCCGCTCGATGGTTCCATCGCGCCCGGCCAGCAACCCGCAGCATTCGACGGCGGGATTTTCGCCCGCGTGGCTTTCGATGGTTATCAAGCAGGCGCGCAGGATGCGAATTCCGTCCGGCATGTTTCCGAGTGTACGACGAACCGGCGGCGCGGGAAAACGGCCGCGCGGCGCAGCGCGGATTTGTCGCCCGTGCTCCGGATGAAAAAGGAGGGCGAAATTTCTTCCGCCCTTCTCCGGAAATCCTGCGGACGCCGTCAGGCCTTCTGCGCCTGGCGGCGGAGGAATGTCGGCACGTCGAGATCGTCCGCGGCCATTTCGGGCAGCACTTCGCTGACGTTGCGCGCCACTTGCTGCACCACGTTGGTTTGCGGGGGAGCCGTGTTCACGGGCTCGCGCGTCGCCTTCCAAGTCTTTGGTAAGTACGAGGGACGCGTGTGCGTCTTCTTCCCCGCCACTTCTCGGAACCCCGCGGCGATGACCGTGATCTTGATCGATTCCTTCATCGCGTCATCCATCACGGCGCCGAAGATGATGTTGGCGTTCTCGTGCGCCGCCTTCTGGATGATCGAAGACGCTTCGTGCACTTCCTGCAGGCTGAGGCTGTTCGAGCCGGTGACGTTGATCAAAATGCCTTGCGCGCCCTGGATGCAGTTGTCCTCGAGCAGCGGGCTGTTGATCGCGCGCGTCGCGGCGTCTACCGCGCGGTTCGAACCGGAAGCGATCGCCGTGCCCATCACGGCGTACCCTTGTCCGGACATGATCGTCTTCACGTCGGCGAAGTCGCGGTTGATGATCCCGGGAATCGTGATGATGTCGCTGATTCCCTGCACGGCCTGGCGCAGGATATCGTCGGCGATGCGGAACGCTTCGAAGAAGCTGGTGCCGTGCTCGACGCATTCGAGCAACCGCTCGTTGGGAATCACGATGACCGTGTCCACGCAGCCGATCAATTCAGAGAGCGACTGTTCGGCTTGCAGCATCCGGCGCTTGCCCTCGAAGTTGAACGGCTTGGTGACCACGGCGACGGTGAGCGCGCCCAATTCGCTCGCGAGGTTGGCAACAACCGGCGCGGCGCCGCTCCCCGTCCCTCCGCCGAGACCCGATGTGACGAACACCATGTCGGCGCCGTCGAGGGCTTCGAGGATTTTCTCCGTGTCCTCGAGCGCGGCCTTGCGCCCCACCTCGGGATTGGCGCCCGCGCCGAGCCCCTTGGTGAGTTTCGCGCCGAGCTGCAGCTTCACCGGCGCTTGCGAGAGCTTCAGCGCCTGCAAATCGGTGTTGGCGGCGACGAACTCGACGCCCTCTACCTTGGCGCGAATCATGCGGTTGACGGCGTTGCAACCGCCGCCACCGACGCCGATGACTTTTATTTTTGCGCCGTTCGCCGGCTCTTCGCTGAACGAAACTCGCAATCCTGCTTCCTTTGGCGTCATGCTTCCTCCCCCAGAACTTCTCGAATTTTCACGCTCCGGCAAACATGCTCTTCAATTTCCCCACCCAGCCTGAAGGCCGCGCCGCCGCCTGGCGCCGCGCCCGAGCCGCATAGAGAACCAAACCCACTACCGTCGAGTATTCGGACCGGGAAACTTGTTCGCTCATTTCCCCCAAACCCCGGGGGATGGCCACGCGGACCGGAAGGCTGAAAACACGGTCGGCGTGTTCGGGAAACCCGCGCAAGAGGGCGCCGCCGCCGGTGAGAACGAGCCCGGCGGGAATCTGCGATTCGAGCCCGCTGCGGCGGAGCTCGTCGCGGACGAGGACGAGCAATTCCTGCGCGCGCGGCTCGACGATATCAGCGAGCATGCGCGTGTAGACGGTCCGCGGAGGACGGTCTCCGACGCTGGCGATTTCGATGGCCGTGTCCTGCTTGACGAGCTCCTGCAGGGCGCACGCATGTTCGTGCTTGATTTTTTCGGCTTCGGGAATCGGAGTGCGCAAGCCCACGGCAAGATCGTTCGTGAAATGATCGCCGCCGACAGGAATCGCCGCGCTGTGGCGGACCACGCCGCCGGAGAAAATGATGAGTTCGGAAGTGCCGCCGCCGATATCCAGCAGACAAACGCCGAGTTCGCGCTCATCCTGGGTGAGGCACGCTTCGGCGGAGGCCAGGGGTTCGAGAACCGTGTCGTCGACGCGAACGCCGGCGCGATTGACGGCCGTGACGATATTTTGCGTAGAAGTGCCCGAAGCGGTGACGATATGAACGTTGGCTTCGAGACGCTGGCCGACCATTCCAATCGCGTCGCGAATGCTGTCCTGCGAATCGAGAAAAAATTCCTGCGGGAGAACGTGCAGGACTTCGCGATCTTCGGGCAGCGAGACGCCTCGAGCGGCATCAATGGCACGGCGTACGTCGTCCCGGTGAATATCGCGGGGCCGCGTTCCCACGGTCACTCCGCCGCGGCTATTGAGGCCGCGGACGTGGCCGCCGGCGACGCCGATGACCGCCGATTCGACGGGGACTCCGACGACCGTTTCCGCTTCTTCCACCGCGCGCCGGATCGAGCTGACCGCGAGATCCAGATTGACGATCTGCCCCTTGCGCCAGCCTTTGGATTCCGCCGCGCCCAAAGCGGCAAAATTCACGCCGCCTTCTTCTCCCATTTCGCCAATCAAGGCGCACGTTTTCGTGCTGCCGATATCGAGCGCCACAATGTACCGGTCTTTCTTATTCAACTCCGAAGCTCCTTACCAACACCCCATAAGAATTCGACTCGCCGCCATTTTCCTCGAGCCGCATCGCCGCACTAGGGCGAGCGGCGAGCGGATCCGCGCTTCGAACCGCGCGCCGGAGATCCCATTTGCGCCACGGCGACCTGAGGCTGCGAGGCCTGAGCGCGCGCCGATGGATCCTGATTGACGACCGCTTCGCCATTGAAGCGCAGGTCGACGGACTCGATGCGGCCGACGGCCGCGCGCCACTCTCCGATTTTATCGATGAGCGTGCGGTATTTCGCGGCAAAATCGGAATTGCCAAAATAAACTTTGATCGTCGCATCCGAATTTCCGGCGGCATCCGGGGACGTTCCGGCAGCGGAGGCGCCGTTTTGAAGCTGCGAAACGGTGGCCACGAGGTCGCCGGCGTCCGAAAGATCGATCACGCTCACTTGATCGAGCGCGCCAGGACGAACCATCTGCACCTGCTGCGTAAATCCGGCGAAGAGCTGCATGCGCCGCTCGCGTTCGTCCGCGGGAGTGTTCGCGGAAATTCCGGTGACAACCGGAAAATTAAAATTGCCCTGAAGCGGGCGGCCGAGAATCACGCCGTGAACGTCGATAAGGGAGAGAGCGGTTCCCTGACGGAGAAAGGCGACGGGAGTGCGTTCGGTGATTTCGACTTGAATCCGATTGGGAAGCGCGCGGCGAACCGCGGCTTGTTCGACCCACGGGATCGCTTCGATTTGGAGGCGGCGCTCGTCGAGCGGAATCCGCAGCACGCTCCGGCCGCGATCCGCCGTAAAAATCTCGAGAACGGCGTCGCGCGGAACAAAGTGATTTCCGGAAATCTCGATTTGCCCGGGATGAAGAAGGGCCATGGCGGGCGAGGCCAGCAGAAAATGTCCGGCTTCCAGGACGACGGCGGCGCCGGCGAGTCCGGCGACGGCCCAGAGCGACACCCGCAGATAATTCTTCCAGGCGCGGCCTCCGAATTTGCGCCGCTTGATCTCGAGCGGCTTTTGCCGCCGAAGATACTTCGGCTCGTCGTCGGTCAGCACTTCCTGCGGGTACGCATCCGCGTCAATGGCTTTCAGTTTCGCCAGACAATCACCTCGGTTTCCAGCTCGATGCCGTACGCTTTGTGGACGCGCTCGCGCACGTCGCCAATCAATTTCAGCATGTCGGCGCAACTCGCCGAACCCGCGTTCACGAAAAAATTCGCATGGCGGTCGCTGACCATGGCGTCGCCGGAGCGGAGACCTTTCAAGCCCAATTCGTCAATCATGCGCCCCGCCGAAGCTCCCTGCGGATTCTTGAAAATGCAGCCGGCGCTTTTCTGATTGAGCGGCTGGCTGGCGCGGCGCTTCTCGTTGCAGACTTTGATGCCCGCGAGAATCTCCTTAAACGGCTTGGCCGGGAGTTCCAGGCGGACGCGGAGCATGACGTCGTCCGGGCCAAAGGAGGTGTGGCGATAATCGAAGCGAATCGCTTCGCCGCGAAGTTTTTCGATTCCGGCGGCGGCCGCGCGATAGACCTCGACTTCGCGGACGTAGGAACCAATCTGCGTTCCGTACGCGCCGGCATTCATCCGCAGGGCGCCGCCCACGCTTCCGGGAACGCCGATCAGCCCCTCCATTCCGCCCAGGTCGCGCTTGGCGCAGAAGGTGACCATGCCGCCGAGATCCGCCGAAGCATCCACCCACGCGGAATTGCCCTCGACGGCGACGCCGGGAGTGACTGTGGGAAGACGCAAGGCGACCCAGGAAAGCTCGCCATCGTCGACCAAAACGTTGGTGCCGCCGCCCAGGAAGCGATGGCGGATTCCGGCGTCGTCGAGCAAGCGCATGATTTCCGGAATGGTCTCATGACGCCGCAGGAGGAGGAGATCGGTCGTGCCGCCGATGCCGAGCGAGGTGTGGTCGGAGAGAGAAACGCCGGGGCGAATCTCGACGCCGAGCTCCTGCAACCGTTCCTTCAGCGAATTGTCCTCAACGCGCATTTTGCGGCGATACCTCTGTACCCAAAAGCATGGAAAGCTGGTCGAGAGAGCGATTGATGCTGCCGGCGCCGATGGCCAGGATGGCGTCGCCGGGGCGGGCTTCGCGAAGCATGAACTCGACCCCGGCCTGCACGGTCGACGTGTAGACGACATTCTTGTGGCCCGCCGAGCTGATCGCCTCGGCCAATTTTTCAGCGGTGACGCCGGGGATGGGCGTCTCTCCCGCCGCGTAAATTTCAGTGACCAGGAGAATATCCGCCTGGTTGAAGGAATGGCGAAAATCCTCCCACAAGGCTTGCGTGCGGGAGTAGCGGTGCGGCTGGAAGAAAACGAGGAGGCGTTTGTAATTGCAGAGGCGGGCGGCATCGAGCGTGGCGCGAATTTCGGCGGGATGATGGCCGTAATCGTCAATCAGAGTCACGCCGGAATAGACACCCTTGATTTCGAAGCGGCGGGCGACGCCGGCAAATTTCTCGAGGCCGGCGCGAATCAGATCGGCGGGAACGTTCAAAGCCAGAGCCACGGCGGCGGCCGCGGCGGCGTTGCGGACATTGTGAATTCCCGGAGGCGAGGGGAGATGAAAGATTCCGAGATCCTCGCCGTGATAGGCGAGTCGAAATTCACTCGATAGGCCTTTCAATTGAATGTCGCTGATGACGAGGTCGGCCTGGCTCGAAGTGCCGTAGGTCAGGACCGGGCGTTTGACGCCGGGGAGAAGAGCCTGGACGTTGGGCTCGTCGAGGCAAAGAACCACGGAACCGTAGAAAGGAACGCGATTCACGAATTCGAGAAACACATGCTGGATTTCCTCGAGCGAGGCGTACTGGTCGAGATGCTCGCGGTCGATCGTGGTGACCACGGCGATGACGGGGGCGAGAAGGAGAAACGAGCGGTCGCTTTCGTCCGCCTCGACGACCATGTACTGGCTCTGCCCGACGCGGGCGTTCGATCCCGCATGATTGACACGCCCGCCGACGACAAACGTGGGGTCGAGACCCGCGGCGGCCAGGACGGAGGCCACCATGGAAGTGGTGGTGGTCTTGCCATGAGCTCCGGCGACGGCGATGCCGTATTTCAAGCGCATGAGCTCGGCGAGCATTTCCGCGCGGGGAATGACCGGGATTTTCAGGCGATGAGCTTCGACGACCTCGACATTGTCCGGACGAACCGCCGAGGAGATGACGACGACGTGCGCGCCATGAACATTTTCAACCGAGTGGCCTTCGAAAATTTTCGCGCCGAGATTCCGCAGGCGGTCGGTGACCGACGAATATTTCAAGTCCGAGCCGGAAACGGCGTAGCCGGCGGAGAGTAGAACTTCGGCGATACCGCTCATGCCGCTGCCGCCGATGCCGACCAGATGAATGCGCTGAAAATTGCGGAAGCTGATGTTCATGCCCGAACCTCCCTGGCCGCGCCGCGAGGACGGTCGAGCAAGTCGACGATATCCTGCACAGCCCGGGGGCGCGCGAGAGTGCGCGCGGAATCTTCCATCTCCGTAATTCTCCGGGGCTGGTCCAGGAGGGAGAAAATCTCCGAAGTCAACCGCTCGGGCGTCAACTCGTCCTGAGGGAGGAGGCGAGCGGCGCCAGCGGAGTGCATGGCCCGGGCGTTGAGAGTCTGGTGAGCGTCCGCGGCGGCGCCGAAGGGGATGAGGATGGCGGCGCGTCCGGAGGCGGCGAGTTCCGCCACGGTGGTCGCGCCCGAGCGGCAGACAATCAAGTCCGCCAGGGCAAACCGCTCCGCCATATTCTCGATGAAGGGCAGTACCTCGGCTTTGAATTCGCGCCGCGCATAGGCCACGCGAACAGCATTATAGTCGCGTTCGCCGGTTTGATGCACGACGAAAAGCTGATTTTTTCGGGCCGCCAAGCGGTCGAGGGAGTCCACAACGGCACGGTTGATGGGAAGAGCGCCCTGGCTGCCGCCGGTGATCAGCAGGCGGAAGGGAGCGGCGTGCTCGCGGCGGGGCGCGGAGAAAAACTCGCGGCGAACCGGAATGCCGGTCACGACGGCGTTGGGCCCGAAGCGGCGGGCCGTTTCTTCAAAGCCGCACGCGATCCTCACGCCCGTGCGGGCCAGGATGCGATTGGTGAGGCCGGGCTCGACATTGGGCTCGTAGATGACGCTTGGGACGCCGTGCAGCCGCGCCAGCAGCATCATCGGGCCGGAAGCGTAGCCGCCGACGCCAAACGCCGCGGCAAAATGGTGACGCCGAAGAATGGCTTGCGAGTCCCAGAGCGCGGCGGGAAGCTTGGCGAGGTTGCGCAACAGTTTCGCGCCACCCATGCCTTTCAACCCGGCAACGCGAATGGTCTCGAGCGGAAATCCGGCTTCGGGGACCAGCTTTGCTTCAAGACCGAGATTGGTTCCGACAAACACGACGTTTCTCTTTCCTTCCGAGCCATCCGCTAGAGGCCGCGCGATCCATTCACGGGCGGCGGCCAGCCCGGGAAAAACATGGCCGCCGGTGCCTCCTCCGGCGATCAGCAGAGTTGAAGCGCCCTCGTTCACGTCTCGTCCGCGTGCTGACTAATATTGAGGAGCACGCCGGTGGCCAAAAGCATGGCCACCAGACTCGAGCCGCCATAGCTGATGAACGGAAGTGGAATCCCCTTGGTCGGCAAGAGGCCGAGCACGACGCTGAGGTTGATGAACGCCTGGCCGACGACCATGGTGGTGACGCCGAGAGCCAGGAAACGGCCAAAATCGTCGGGAGCCTTCATGGCGGCGCAAAATCCTCGCCAGCCGTACACGGCGAAGAGGGTCAGGACGACGACGGCGCCGATAAAGCCGAGTTCCTCGCAAATCACGGCGAAAATGAAATCGGTGTGAGCCTCGGGAAGGAAAAAGAGTTTCTGGCGGCTCTCCATCAAGCCCACGCCGGAAAAGCCGCCCGAGCCGACGGCGATGAGCGATTGGAGCAGCTGGAAGCCGTGCCCCTGGGGATCCACGTCGGGATGAAGAAAGGCGTTCCAGCGGGCAAGGCGGTACGGAACACGGACAATGAGGAGATAAAAGACAGGGAGCGCCGCGAGGGCGGCTCCGGCGATGTATTCCCAGCGAAGCCCGGCGGCGTAGAGCATGACGATGGCGATGACCAGAATCATGAAGGCCGTGCCCATATCGGGCTCGCGCACGATCAAGGCGGCCATCAGGCAAACGACGCCGAGAGCCGGAGCGAGCGAGCGGAGAGAATCGTTGACGCCGAAATTGCGCGGGGAGCGGCGCAGTTCGAGGAACCAGGCGAGGTAGACGATGAGCGCGAGCTTGGCGAGTTCGGACGGCTGGAAGCTGAACGCCCAGATGCGGAACCAGCGGTGCGTGTGATGCGAGCGGTCCAGAAAAAATACGGAGACCAGAAGAACGAAGGAAACGGCCAAGCCCGTGAATATGACGCGGGGCTGGCGAAGCGACCGGTAATCCGCGTTCATCAGCCAGAACATTCCGGCCAGGCCGATGGCCACGGCGACTAGCTGTCGAATAAGAAAGATGTAGCCGTTGTGGAAGAGTTCGCGGGCGGTGAGCGCCGAAGCGCTGAAAACCATGACGGCGCCGATGAAGCAAAGCGCGAGGGTGACGCCAAGCAACTGCCGGTCGGGTTGGAGAGTGCGCGGCATCAGTTATCCTTGGGTGGCGCGAGCGCCGGAAGTGCGCGATTCGAGCGAAGCGACGAGCTGCTTGAAGACGCGGCCGCGATGCTCGTAATTCTCGAACTGGTCGAAACTCGAACAGGCGGGAGCGAGGAGAACGGTATCGCCGGGCTTGGCCTGGGAAGCCGCGATTTCGACGGCTCGATCCAGTGTTCCGGCAGGCTCCAAAGGAACGGCGCCCTCGAGGTCCGCGGCGATTTTTCCGGTGGCCGCGCCGATAAGAATCGCGCGGCGGGCGCGGGCGGCGAGCAGTTCGCGCAGCGGAGTGTAGGGGCTGCCCTTATCCTTGCCGCCAAGAATCACCAGGAGCGGGCCGGGAAAAGAGGCCAGAGCCTTGAGCGCGGCGTCGACATTGGTGGCTTTGGAATCGTTGAAATAGCGAACGCCGGAAATTTCGGCGACAAATTCCAGGCGGTGCTCGACTCCCTGAAACGATTTCACTCCCGCGGAGATGGCGGAGGGAGAGGCGCCGGCGAGATACGAAGCGGCGCAGGCGGCCAAAACGTTTTCGAGATTGTGATCTCCGGGAAGCTGAATTTCATCGCGGCGGGCTACCGGCGTTTCTTCGCCTTCATGGCGGAAAACAATCTGGTCGCCGTGAAGGAAAGCGCCGGCGGCCACGCGTTTCTGGCGGCTGAACCAGTACACATGGGGACGCGAGGGCATGCGGCGCGTGACCTCGGGGTCATCGGCGTTGAGAACGGCGGCATCCCGGTCGAGCTGGTTTTCGAACAGGCGAAGCTTGGCGGCGGCGTACTCCTCGAAGGAAGCGTGGCGGTCGAGATGATCGGGAGTGAGATTGAGGAGAACGCCGATTTCCGGGCGGAAGCTCTCGATCATCTCCAACTGAAAGCTGCTCAATTCCGCGACGGTGACGCTGGAATCCGCGGAGCGCTCGACGAGGGCCAAGAGCGGCGTGCCGATATTTCCGCCGACCAGCGTGGGAATTCCCGCGCCTTTCAAAATATGCGCGACGAGCGAGGTGGTGGTGGTCTTGCCGTTCGAGCCGGTGATGGCGACCAGCTTGCCGCGCAGGAACCGCCAGGCCAACTCGATTTCGCTCCAGACCGGAATTCCCTTGGCGCGCGCCTTGGCGAGGCCGGGAAGACCGGCGGGAACTCCGGGGCTGAGGACGATCAGGTCGGGGTCGAGAAACATTTCGGGAGCGTGGCCGCCGAGAACGAGCTGGACGCCGGCGGCCCGCAGCTTTTCGGGAATATCGCCAAGGGCGGATTCCGGTTTTTCATCCGTCGCCGTAACGACGGCGCCGTAGCCGGCGCTGAAAAGCGAGACGGCGACGCCGGTGCGGGCCAGGCCCACCACCAAAACTTTCTTTCCGGCCAGATCGATCCCGGGTCTCAAGGGTCCCTACCTCAATTTCAAAGTCGTGAGGGAAAACAGCGCGAAAACCAGCGCCGTAATCCAAAAACGAACAATGATTTTCGACTCGCTCCAGCCCAGCAACTCGAAATGATGGTGGAGCGGGGCCATGCGAAAAACGCGTTTGCCGGTGAGCTTGAACGAGCCCACCTGAATGATGACGGAGAGCGCCTCGAGTACAAAAACGCCGCCGATCGAAAGCAGCAGAATTTCCTGCTTGATGGTGACAGCCACCGTGCCGATGGCGCCGCCGAGAGCGAGCGAACCGACATCGCCCATAAACATTTCCGCGGGATGCGCGTTGTACCAAAGAAAGCCGAGCGAGGCTCCGACGACGGAGCCGCAGAAAATGACGAGCTCGCCGGCGTCGGGAATTTTCTGGATATCGAGATATTCGGCGAAGCGCGCATGGCTGGTGAGATAGGTCAACAAAGTGAGAGCCGCGGAAGAAACCAGGACGCAGCCGATCGCGAGGCCGTCGAGACCGTCGGTGAGGTTTACGGCGTTCGAGCAGCCGACAATCACCAGCACCAGAAACAGGAGGAACGGCAAGAACGCCAGCGGCCAGATGTAGTGATGGCCCAAGAGCGAATCGACGACCAGGTCGGGGTGCAGCCGCTTGAGGAAAGGAACGCTCAACTGCGTCGAGTAAACGCCGCGCGATTGCAGCGCGAGCAATCCGATGCCGACTAAAACGCAGGTGAGCACCTGGAGCGAAAATTTGGCTGCGGGGCGAAGTCCCAGGTTGTGCTTGCGGACGACTTTGTTGTAATCGTCCACGAAGCCGATGGCGCCAAAAGCGACGGTCGAGCCGAGAGCCATGAGGACATAGGGATTGCGGAGATCGGCCCACAAGATTGTGGGAATCACAATCGCGGCGACGATCAATACGCCGCCCATGGTCGGCGTTCCAGCTTTCTTTTTATGGGCTTGCGGCCCTTCCTCGCGGATGTACTGCTTGATCTGCATTTCGCGCAAACGGTCGATGACCCAGGGTCCGAGAATCAGGGAGAGAAGAAGCGCCGTGATGCTCGCCACCGCCGTGCGCACCGTGATGTAACGAAACACGTTGAGCGGGCTGAAGTGCGGGCGAAGCACATAGAAAAAGAGGTAGTAGAGCATTTCAGCCGCGCTCCTTGGCCGCGCCGGTAGGAGCGGAATTCGCGCCGGCGAGAACGGCGCGCGCGTGACCCGCGTCGATGGCCTCGAGAATTCTTTCCATTTTCACGCCGCGCGAGCCCTTGAGCAGCAGCAGATCGCCCGGCTCGACGAGCGAGGCGAGGAAAGCTCCGGCGTCCGAAGAGTTATCGAAGAATCGCGTGCGATCGCGCGGATGCCCGGCGGCGATTGCCGCGTCGAGAAATTCCCGCGCGTGACCCTGCACGGCGATCATCCAATCGACCGCTCGCAGAGAGGCTGCATGGCGGCCCGACTCGGCGTGCAACTCCGCCGCCGAGGCTCCCAATTCGAGCATTTCGCCGGCGGCAAGAATTTTCCGGCGGTGCCCCGGCGTCGCGGCAAGCATATCCGCAAGCGCGTTCAGCGCCGTGGGGCTGGAATTGTAGGAGTCGTTGATCACGGTGAAGCCGCGCTCGAAGCGGACGACTTCTCCGCGCTTGTCCGCGGGGAGAAGCGATGGAAAAACCTTCGCGGCATCCGCGGCGCCGATTCCCCAGACACTCGCGGCGGCCAGGGACGCGACGGCGTTCATCACGTTGTGACGCCCAATCAAAGGGAGGGCGAGACGCGCGCGGCCTTCGGGCGAGACAAAATCGAACGCGGCGCCCTCGACGCCGCGGTCTTCGATATTTTCCGCCCGAAACTCCGATTGCGGGGACCCGCCAAACCAGACAATGCGGCCGCGGGCGACTTCGGCAAATTTTGCCACTCTTTGGTCATCGGCGTTTAAGACGGCGGCCGCGCCGGGCCAAGCCAGGTTCTCAACCAGCTCGCGTTCGGCAAGGGCGATTTCATCAATCGAAGCAAAAAACTCAAGATGCTCGACGGCAATACGAGTAATCACACCGACATCCGGCGGCGCGATGCGAGCCAGCCGCGCCAACTCTCCCCGATGAGACATCCCCATTTCCACCACCGCCGCGTCATAAGAATCGTCGAGCTGAAGCAATGTCAAGGGCAGTCCATATTCGTTGTTCAAATTCCCCTGCGTCTTCAATACGCGGAACCGCGCGGCCACAAGCGCCGCCAGGATTTCTTTCGTGGTCGTCTTTCCCACCGACCCGGCGACGGCGCCGATAAGACGCCCCGGGTGCGCCTTCCTCCAGTTTTCCGCGGCCCGAGCGGCCAAGCGGTGGAGAGCCTCGAGCGTGTCGTCCACGGGAAAGACGTTCGCGCGGATGGACTCCGGGTATTCGGCAAGTCGGGTTCGTTCGACAACGGCCGCCGAGGCGCCTTTCGCCAGAGCGTCCGGGACAAAACCGTGTCCATCGTGACGCGGTCCGCGGATGGCGACAAACAAGTGTCCGGCGGGAATAGCTCGAGAATCAATCGAGACGCCGGCCAGCCCGGCCAAGGGGTCGAGCCCCGTGGGAAGCGGGACACCCAGAGCTTCAGCAATTTGAACCACGGTCCACCGCATCGCGTCTCCAATGGGCTGGGCTTTTCGGTCAAGCTCCAACTCTCGGATTACAAAAGAGTTAAGCTAAAACGCAATCCAAAATTTCTGCCCGTCAAGTGCGCTTCGAATATCCCTTGCGGCGCAAAATGGCTCTGACCACTTCTCTGTCATCAAAATCGAGCGTCCGATCCGCCAGTATCTGACAGTTTTCATGACCTTTACCGGCCAAGAGAAGGATATCGCCAGGCTGGGCTTCGTCGACCGCCTTCGCGATAGCCGCCTCCCTGTCCGGTTCGATTTGGTACCGCGCATTGACCTTCTGCAAGCCGACAACCACGTCATTCATGATGCGCAGTGGGTCCTCTTTTCGAGGGTTGTCGTCGGTGAGAATCACCAGGTCGCTCAAGGACCCAGCGGCTTCACCCATCAGCGGACGGGTCGAGCGGTCGCGCTCGCCGCCGGCTCCAAACAGAGTGATGATGCGTCCGGAGGGGTTGAGTTCGCGCGCCGTGGTGATGAGGTTGCGGAGAGCGTCATCCGCGTGGGCGTAATCCACGACGACGTGGAAGGGCTGGCCTTCATCAATCTGCTGGAAGCGTCCGGAAACCAGTTCCAATTCCGCGACGCCTTGCTCGATTTTTGCGTTGGAAATCCCCAGGGCGATCGCGGCGCCAACGGCGGACAAAATGTTGTAGACATTGATGCGGCCGACCAGGCGCGAGCGAATTTCAATTTTTCCGGCCGGGGTGAGCGCGACGAATTCCAGGCCGCCGAAACCCAACGAGAATTTCTTCGTGGTGAGATCGGGCGAGCCTTTCAGGCCGTAGGTGAGCGTTCTCGGAGCCAGTGCCTGCAGGCGCGCGGCATAGGGATCGTCGGAATTGACGACGGCGACATCGGGAGCGCCCGCGCCAGTGCCCTCGAACAAGCGCCGTTTTGCGGCAAAGTAATCCTCGAAAGTCTTGTGGAAGTTGAGGTGGTCGTGAGTCAAGTTCGTAAATACGGCGGCGGTGAAATGGCAGCCCCACACGCGATCCATCGCCAGAGCGTGGGAACTGACTTCGAGCACGGCGTGCGTCCCGCCGGCATCGCGAATTTCGGCGAACATCTCCTGCAAGTCGAGAGATTCGGGAGTGGTATTGGGAGCCTGGCGTGTGGCGCGCGGGGTGCGGTAGCCCGTCGTCCCGACCAAACCGGAAATAAAGCCTGCGGCGCGGACAATCGAATCGACGAGAAACGTGGTGGTCGTCTTTCCGTTGGTTCCCGTCACGCCGACGAGTTTCAAGGCGCCGGATGGATGATCGAAGAAGTTCGACGCCGCGCGTGCCAGCGCGCGGCGTTCCTGCCCCGTTCGGAGTTGAATCCAGGAAATTTCCTCAGCCAGGCCAAGAGGACGCGGTTCGGCGCTCGCCACGGAGGTGGCTCCAGCCGCGAGCGCGTCCCGGACGAAACGGTTGCCGTCGATTTTCTCGCCGGGAAGCGCGAAGAAGAGCGCGCCGGGGATCACCTTGCGGCTATCGCAGGCAACAGACGTAACGGACGCGTTGGACGGGCCGGAACCCGCCGCGCCTTCTATTCCCGCGAGTACTTCCTCGAGCGATTTGGGGCCGTATGCCATTCGAATCTCGTTGCGCCCGGAGCGCGCGCGGCGAGGGGATGAGCCGCGGCGGCGGTCCAAAGCGACGGTCAATTTTGCGCTCCCTTCCGGCTGGGGGACGCGGAATCTCCCGGGCGTCCGAACCGGACCGTGACGGTCCCGCCGCGCAAGAGGTGCGAGCCCGCCACGGGATACTGTTCGAGAGCAACTCCATCGCCAATGAGGTCGGGCGCCAGACCCTCGCGCGAACACGCTTCGATCACTTGGCGGACCGTCTGGCCGGAAAAATCGGGCACGATGACGGACTCCGGACTGCCGAACGCCACGGTCTGGACCGAAGGGGCGCGGGTGGAGGATCTTTTTGCGACGGCAGCTTCAAAGGCAGCCTCCGTAGCGGAGGATTGCTGCGGGGAATGCGGAGCCACGGGAGGATTCTTCGCCGTCTCTTCCGTCGAAGGCATCGGAACATCGCGCGGAACATCGAGATAAGCCAGAACCTGCTGGGCCACGCGCTTGAAGACCGGGCCGCCGACTTCACCGCCATGGTGCTGGCCTTCCGGCGAATCGAGGACGACCAGAACTGTGATGGCGGGATTATTAACGGGAGCGAAGCCGACGAACGAGGCGACGTACTTGTTGGCAAAGTAGCGGCCTGTGGCCGGATCGATTTTTTGTGCCGTCCCGGATTTGCCCGCCGCCGTGTAGCCGTCGAGGCGCGCGGGCGTTCCCGTCCCATTCAGGATAACTGTTTCCATCATTTGGCGCACGGAGGCGGCGGTACGCGGGTCGGTGACAACGTGAGTTTCGATTCCCGGCCTCGCGGGCGGAGAAATATCGCCATTCGCGTCGTGAATTTCCCGAACGATGCGCGGCGGATAGAGAGTGCCGCCGTTGGCAATCGCCGAGACAGCGGAGATCATCTGAATCGGCGTGACGCTGAGTTCCTGGCCGATAGCGATGGAACCGATGGAACTCGGCGTCCACTCACGGAGCGGGCGGAGCAACCCGCGGTTTTCGGCCGGGAGGGCGATGCCGGTCAATTGCCCAATGCCAAAATCGCGGATCGCCTGGTAGAACTTGGGAGCACCAAGACGCAGAGCGATTTTGATCGAGCCCACATCGCTGGAATTGGCGAGAACATCGCGGACGCTGAGGATGCCAAAGGGATGCCAATCGTGAATGACGCGGCCGGCAAGGAGAATCGAACCCATCTGGCAATCGATCAATTCGTCGGGAGTGGCGACGCCGTGTTCAATGGCGGAAGTCATGGTAATGGTCTTGAAGATCGAGCCGGGCTCGTAGGCGGAGCTGACGGCGCGGTCGAGACGATCTTCGGCTGAGAATTTGCCGGGGTCGTTGGGATCGTACGTAGGCTGGTTGGCGACGGCGAGAAGCTCGCCCGTATTCGGATCCTGGACGAGCACCGAACCCCCAATCGCGTGCGTTTCCGCCATCGCGGCGGCCAATTCTTTTTCGGCGATATATTGAATCGTCTCATCAATGGTGAGAGTAACGCTGGCGCCGGGATCGGGAGCGGTTTCACGGCGGTCGTAATACTGGCGGTGGCCGTCGGCCATCACCAGGACGCGCCCGGGACGGCCGAGGATGAGCTTGTCGAGTGAGTATTCGACTCCGCCCTCGCCCTTTTCATCGGTATCCACGTAGCCGATCACGTGCGCCGCCAGGTCATGCTGCGGATAGACGCGGCGACTCTCCGCTTCGAAAAAAACACCGCGCAGATTCATGGCGCTGATCCGGCTGACGATGTCGGGCGAGACCTTGCGGGCCAGGCGGACCGGCGTTCGCGCGTTGCGGATTTTGGATTCGATATCGCCGGCGGGCACGCCGAGAATCGGAGCCACAAGACGCGCCACCATCGCCGGGTCGTGAATGTCGGACGGATCGCCAAACAAAGAGTCCATGGGAGTGCTGACGGCCAGCTCATGCCCGTTGCGGTCGTAAATGGTTCCGCGCGCGGGGCTGACCTCAAAGGAGCGCTCCTGCTGATGCTCCGCCCGGGCCAGATAATCGGAGTAGTGAACGAGTTGAAGATCTCCCAGCCGTAAGAACAGCGCGACCAGCCACACCAGGGCCAGAATCCATATGACGAGCCAGCGAACGCGAACCTTTGGCGGCGAAACGGAATCCGAGGGCAGCGGGCTTTCGAAACCCAGCTCCCTCCCGCCCGACGGAGAGTTGAACCTGCCGGGACCGCTGGTCATGGGCGTCAGGGCCGTGCCAGGGCAGCGAGAACGCGAGCCTGTGCCAGGACGGGTTCACCCGGGGACTCCACGGGCGTGTCAATCGCAGGAGTGGAAACCGTGAGGCCGAGCTCGTTGCGGGCGATCAGGTCGACGCGCTTGCGGCTGCTCAGAGCGTCAGCCGTAAGATGCAACTTCTGATTTTCTTCCAAAGCCTGGGCGCGGACGGAATCCATTGTTTCGAGCTGGTAGCGAATCTGAATGCACTCGAAGTGCTGCCAGGCGTAAAAGAGCAGGCAAGCGGCGATAGCGGCGCCGGCGGCGACTCGCTGCCAGAAATCGCGGTTGCGAGCGGGAGAAGCGGCCCGGGAGAGGCGCGAATTATCGATATGCTTGACTGTGTAGTATTCCGTCATGACCGCGCCTCCTCGGCGATGGCCGAGCTCTGCGACAATTTTTCGGCGACGCGCATTTTCGCGCTGCGCGCGCGGGGATTGGACTCGATCTCCTGCGCGCCGGGCGCGATGACTTTTTTGGTGAGCACGCGGAATTCGCCCTGCCGCGCGAGCCGTTGAAAGGTGTGTTTGACGAGACGGTCTTCGAGGGAGTGGTAGCTGATGACGACGCAGCGCCCTCCCGGAGATAGAGTGGCGGGGGCCCACGAAAGAAACTGCTCGAGTTCCTCCTCTTCTCGATTCACCGCTATCCGCAGCGCCAGAAACGTTTTTGTCGCGGGATGCAGTTTCTGCCTTCCCCTTGCCTTTTGAGCCCCTGCCACAACCGTTGCCAGGTGCTGCGTGTCGCGGATCGGCCGCGACCGAACGATCGCCCTGGCGATTCTGCGTGAATCGTGCTCCTCGGCCTTGCGGTAGAGGAGATCGGCGAGTTCCCTCTCCGGCCAGCGATTCACAATCTCATCCGCGGTCAGCGCGGCGTCCGGGCTCATGCGCATGTCCAAAGGCCCGGGAAAACGGAATGCAAAGCCGCGCTCCGGCGTGTCCAGCTCGAGGCTGGAAACCCCGAGATCGGCGAGAACCCCGTCGAGAGGCGGAAGATTGAGTTCCGCCGCCACTTCGCCGATCCTGGAAAAATCCGCTTGCACCAAATTCACCCGCCGCTCCCGCGGCTCCAATTCGCCAAGCCGGTCACGCGCGATCGCGATGGCCTGCGGATCGCGATCCAAACCGACCAAGCGTCCCGTCGTCAGCCGCCGGGCGATTTCAACCGCGTGTCCCGCGGTGCCCAGCGTCGCGTCCAGGTACGTGCCTTCCGGCCGGATGCGGAGAGCTTCGACGACTTCCGCAAGCAGAACCGGGGTATGCCAAACAGCCAAACCCTAGACGCCTACATCGTCCAGCGACTTTTCGTCATCCGGCGTCAGCGGGTTCAGCTTCATGTTGTCGATGAAGCGGCTGTGGTTCCAGATGACCAGATAGGTCAGCTGGCCCTGAACATCCACGTCGCCCTTCATTTCCGCCGACTCCCGGAGAACGGGGGGAATCAGAATGCGCCCCTGCCCGTCCATCTCCACCACCTGGCCGTAATAATTCGTGCGCTCCAGGAATTTCTGGCGCGTGCGATTATGCGACGCAAGCTTCGCCAGCTTCCGCTCGATCTCTTCCCAGCGCTTCATGGGATAGACGTGAGTGCGATCGCCCCTGAGGCTGGTGACGTAATACTTCGTGCCCAGCTTGTGCAATTCGGCCAGAAAATCGGCGGGGATTTTCACCCGGCCCTTCTCGTCGACGGTCGCCTGATAATTGCCGCGGAGCATGAAAACCTTTGTTGAGAATGGCCGGCGTGTTGAGCCTGGGAATCACGCGCCTGATCGCCTCACCGAGCCCTCTAGATTCTTACCACCGATCGCCACTTTCTCCCACTTTGTGCCACGATTGTACGCAGGCGCGTTTGCATGTCAAGCACAATGTTGGAATTTTTCCGGAAAAATTCTTGCGGCTGACGCCGAAGCGCCATTGCGGCACAACTCGACCCCCATTAGTGGTGGCTCGCCGCGGAACAAGCCAAACGAATTGCGAAAAGGCGCGAGGGGCGATCGATTTGTAGCGAACTAGTAAAGGGCCCGGACCGAGTGCGAGCAGATTTATGGATTGCGCAGCGAATTGAGGTCGCGCAGCACGCCCTGCTCGTCCGGCGTGAGCCCCTGCATGAATCTCGGATCGTTCAGCGCGGCCTGCCGCTGCTCGGGAGTCATTCCCTGCAGCGTGTGAAGCCTGCCGGTGATGATGTTGCGGCGGTCCTGGGGCATTTGCTGCCACTTGGGAAGCAGGTCGGTCTTGACGTGCTGCTGCTGCTCGGGAGTCAGCCTTTGCCAGACGTCGCGGTAAGTGTCGCGAAGGCGCTCTTGTTCGCCGGGAGAGAGTTCGTGCCAGGCCTGCGCGCGCTGGCGAATCCGCTGCTGCTGCTGCGGAGATAGATTCTGAAATTTCTGGTTGTTTTGCAGGAAGTGTTCGCGCTCCTGCGGCGACATATCGCCCAGGCGTTGCACCCAGGCGGGAGGAACTCGAGCCTGATTGCCGAAGGATTGAGAGCCGGCGCCTCCGGCGACGCCGGGACGATTGGGGCCGGGATTGGCGCCGGAATCGGGTTCCCTGCCGGCCTGGTTGCGCGGAGCGTTGGGATTTGGATTGGCCGCGGCGTTGCCGCGGTTCTCAGCGGCGTTCGGGTTGCGCGCGGCTCTCTGATTCGCCATGCGCGCCGCACGCGCGGCCCGAAAGGGATGCGAGCGAGGTGCGTAGAAGCGGCGCCGCTGAGCCGAGGCGGGCTGCGCCATCATGGCCAACAAAAAAGCCAAAGCCAGCCCGAAGCTCAGCCGGGCAAATCTCATTACATGTCCCCGCCGCCCCCGTTGTTGGGTTGCGAGGGCTGAGAGTTATCGGGTTGGGCGGGCGGCTGGGCCGAAGCCACCGGGGCGAGCTCGGAGAGCGCGTCGAACTTGGAGAGAACGTCCAGATTCTCGATGACGCCCAGATCCTTGACGGCGTCGAAATCCTGGGGCTTCACAACGGCGGCGTCTTCCTGCCTTGCGGAAGGGGAATACTTCACGACCCACAATCCCATGGC
Source organism: Verrucomicrobiia bacterium (assembly GCA_035503815.1). Classification (GTDB taxonomy): domain Bacteria; phylum Acidobacteriota; class Terriglobia; order Acidiferrales; family UBA7541; genus Palsa-295. The sequence goes on along the minus strand of DATJTF010000009.1, from coordinate 88,478 downwards.
CAGCAAAAGAGCGAGCGAAAGAGCCAGGCGCGGCTGCGGCAACAGCCAGTGAAACCAGCGCGGGCCGGGCTCGGCCGCGATGCGTTCGCGGAGGCGGGCGTCAAATCCCAGGGAAGGCTCGACGAGCGGGGCTTCGTCCAGCGTGGTCCAGACGCGGCGAAATTCCTCGGCGCGAGCGTGGCAGGCCGGGCAAGTTGCAAGGTGGTCTTCCACTTCCATCCGCAGAGCGGAGTTGGCGCGGCGGTCGAGATAAGGAATCAGTTCTTTCGAAACATCTTCGCACTTCATATTGGCCTTCTTTCCCCTGCGCGATGCGCCACCGGCTGGGACACAAGTGGGGCCAGTTGCACCCGCAGAGTCTCGTAAGCGCGAAACAGAAGCGATTTCAGAGCGCTTTCCGAGCAATTCAAAATCTTGGCGATTTCCGCGTAATCCATCTCTTCGTACTTATGCAGCAAAACGGCCACGCGCTGTTTTTCGGGCAGCGAACCTACGGCGCGGCGAATCATATCGGAGCGATCGCGCTCCATCAGGCGCTCATCAATTCGCGCCTCGCGATCGGGGATCTCCCGCCGAGGCGCGTCCTCATCGGCCGGAGCGTCAATGGGAACATCCAGCGCGTGCCGCCGGTTATCGCGGATCGAATTCAGCGCCAGGTTGGTGGCGATGCGAAAGAGCCAGGTCGTAAATTTCGCGCTCGGGGAATAATCCTTCCGGGCGCGGTAGACTCGGAGAAAAACCTCCTGGGCCAGATCCTCAGCCGTTGCAGTGTCTCTTACCATACGAAAGAGAAAGTTGACCAGCGGCGTTCGATACTTCCGCAGCAGAACGTTAAAGGAGGCGTCGTCGCCGGCCTTCACGTCCAGCATGAGTTGGACGTCGGAGCTGGTCATGACATCCACAGTGTATCTAACACATGTGATGCCATAAAGTTGCAGGGCGTAACGCGTGGCGTATGGACAACCCCGCGAATCCGGCAGGACCAGGTGGGCAAAGCCCAACCGGCTGATTTAATTGGGGTTTCGACGGGGAGTCGCGCGTCTGACCAAAAGTCAACCCGAAGGCGCTTAAAGGTGGAAAATCATCTTCAGGGCGAGCATGAGAGCCACCCCCAAGAAGACCAGAACGGCGACGCTCGGGGCGGGCTCCCGATTTACTTCGGGGATCAAGTCCGAGGCGGCGACGTAGAGAGTGACGCCGGCCGAAAACGGGAGGGCGTCGGCAACCGCGCTCCGAATCAGGAAGAGCAACCCCATGCCGGCAAGCGTGGCGGCTCCCAAGAGCGCCGAAGAGACGAAGGCGGCACGGCGGCTCTGCCCTCCCGCGATCATGAGCGAGGCGACGGTGAACCCCTCGGGAATTTTGTGCAGAAAAACCGCCAGGAAAATAATTCCGCCCAGCCAAGTGGAAACCAGAAGGCCGGAAGCAATCGCTACGCCGTCGAAAAAAGTGTGAATCACCAGGCCGAGCACGGCCGCGTAGGAGGCGTGCGCGTGCGAGACTTCCTCGTGATGGGTCTCCTCGCCGAAATGAAAATGCGGCGCGATGGTGTGCTCGAACAGATGGATGAGCAGATAGCCGGCCAGGACGAAAACGAACACGGCATAGGAGCTGTGAAAAAACCTCGAGCTGTTGTCCGTGCGAAGCTTCACCGATTCCGGGATCATCTCGAGCAGGGTGGTGGCGAGCATGAACCCCGCGCCCAATGCGATGAAGTATTTCAGGTAGTGACGCGACCACTGGCGGTGAGCCACCAGAGTTCCGCCGAGCAGATTTGCTCCCGCCGCCGACAGGCCCAGGGCGGCCGCAAAGGCGGCGCGAGTGGCAAGGGGGGAAAGCATGGGGTTCAGCCGCCGTGGCGGAATAGAATGACGTCGCCGTCTTGCACGATGTACTCCTTCCCCTCCAGCCGCACCTGGGCGCGCTCGCGAGCTACCGCGAAGCTGCCGGCCTTGAGAAGATTCTCCCAATTGACGACTTCGGCTTTAATGAAGTTCTTCTCGATGTCGGTGTGAATGGCGCCGGCGGCTTGCGGCGCGGTCATGCCGCGCTCGATCGTCCAGGCGCGGCATTCCGGCTCGCCGCAGGTGAGAAAAGAGATCAAGCCGAGCAATTGGTAGCTGGCCTGAATCAGGCGGTCGCGTCCGGATTCGGCCAGCCCATAGGCCTTCATCATCTCGGCAGCCTCGGCGTCATCGAGTTCGGCGAGTTCCGCTTCGATTTTCCCGCAAAAGGGGACGATGGCGGTGCGCGGCTTCGCAGCAAGCTTTTCAAGCTTGAATTTTCCGATGACGTTGCCGATGTCGGGCGCTTGATCGTCGCCGAGATTGAGAACGTAGAGCATCGGCTTCTGCGAGAGAAACGTGAAGCCGGTGATTAGTTTCTTTTCCTCGGGCTTCAGCTCCAATTCGCGGAGCGGCTTTTCGGATTCGAGAGCCTGCCGGCAGCGCAGAAGAAGCTGTAACTCGGCTTCGGAATGCGGGTCCTTCTTTTTCTTGAGGTCCTTTTCCAGGCGCTCGATCCGGCGTGAGGCTTGTTCGAGATCGGTGAGCATCAATTCGATTTCGACGTTTTCGATGTCGCGCAGCGCGTCGAGCGAGCCCCCCTCGTGCGGGACGGAGGCGTCCTCGAAGAGGCGGACGACGTGGGCGAGAGCGTCGGCTTCGCGAAGGGGGACCAGCGACGCGGAATTCTTCTCGCGGTCCTTCTGCAAGCCGCCGATGTCCACATATTCAATCGTGGCGTAGGTGATTTTCTTGGGCTTAAACACATCGGCAAGCTTCGCGACTCTGGCGTCCGGGACGCGAGCGATGCCGACGTGCGGCTGATTCGGCGCGCTGCGCGATTCCACCTTGGCGCGCGTAAGGATCCGGAACAGACTGGTCTTCCCTACCAATGGCAAGCCGATGATTCCTGTTTGCATAAGCTCTGGATACTAGCATAGGACCGGGAGGCGGATGGCGGAGGCGAGAGCAGGGGCAAAGAATTGCGCGGGGCGGCGGCGTTCGCTATCCTGGCGAGCACCCATGCTGGCGATAAGCGAAATTCCCTTCGACTATAAAAAAGCGATTGAGGAGCTGGCGGCGCAGGACGAATGCCTGGCGCGGCTGATCGCGGAGACAAAGCCATTCCAGCTCGACCAGACGCCGTGCGAATCGCCCTTCGAGGCGCTGATCGAAGCGATCGTCTACCAAAGCATCAGCGGAAAAGCCGCGGCGAAGATTTTCGAGCGCATCCAGGCGCTGGGCGCGAATGGCCGCTGCCCCACGCCGAAAGAGATTCTGGCCACGCGGATTCCGAAGCTTCGCACCGCGGGGCTTTCCCGCGCGAAGGCCACGGCGATGAAGGACCTGGCGCAAAAGACGATTGATGGCATTGTCCCCACGCTCGAGCAGGCGCGCGCTATGACCGACGAAGAGCTGGTCGAGCGGCTGATTTTGGTGCGCGGGATCGGCGCGTGGACCGTCGAAATGTTTTTGATCTTCCGGCTGGGCCGCCCCGACGTCCTGCCGATTCACGACTACGGCGTGCAGAAGGGATTCGCGCTCGCCTACGGCAAACGCAGGATTCCCAAGCCGAAAGAGCTGCTGAAATTCGGCGAGCGCTGGCGGCCCTACCGGACCGTGGCGAGTTGGTTCATGTGGCGCGCGGTGGAACGCGCTGGCAAGGATGCGCGAAAAATCAAGAAACCGGGACCGAAGAAGAGGCGGGCTGCCGGGAAGATTTCGAAAACGCGCAGGAGCAGGAAGAAGGCCGTGAAGCGAACCTAGTTCACCTCTTCCGGGTTGAGGTTTTCACGGGTTGCCCACATTGAATGGTCCAGCCTCGTAGCACACGGGATACAATGAGCGGGCCGCGCTTGCAAATCCTCACAGGATGTCAGGGCTGCTCTTTGCGTGCGGTCAGGTATAGCGCGACAAGGCCCGCCAGCAAAGTCGCCATTTCCAAATCAACCGAAACGCCGTGAAGCCGGTCGAATTCGACCCACAATGGATTTGAGTGCGGTGTGTTGACGACAGAACCCATCTGCCGGCGGAGCGCCTCCATCCGGGGTATTACAATGTGCTGTGAGGCGCCCGCCATCAGGAGCATCAAAATCACAAGCAGGGACGCTGGTTTCAGCAACGCCCGCGGCGAGCGCGCCAGCAGCACCGCCGCCACGAGAAACAGAATGGACGCAACCAGCCCCAGATGATGCAGCCCCGCGATGCTGTGGCCAATGATCGCCCCAGCCTGATCCGTGACGCCGAGGATCGAGAAGATGCTCTGGGCAACTACAAAGGCAAAATAGAGGATCGAACCCACCCATGTGCCTATTGCGAACACCTGTACGAAGCGGAGGATATTGGTCACAGGCGGATTCCGCTAAAATCGTGTGTGGGCTGTTCCCGCATATTGGGGAATCCTCTGGGAGCCTGGAACATTCACGCTACCGGAGAAATGGTGGGCGACCAAGGACTTGAACCTTGGACCTCTCCCGTGTGAGGGGAGCGCTCTAACCACTGAGCTAGTCGCCCACGGAAGCTATTTTTGTAGCAAAAGGCCAGCTGAATTGCAAACCACGACGAGTAGCGTCAATAGCCGGCTCGCCGGCCTGCAGCGGTCCATTGCCCAGGTGGTCAAGGGCAAGGAAGACGTCATTCAACTGGCGCTCACCACGCTTTTTGCGCGCGGGCATTTGCTGATCGAAGACGTGCCCGGCGTGGGGAAGACGACGCTGGCGCAGGCGCTGGCACGTTCATTCCAATGCTCGTTTCAGCGGATCCAGTTCACGTCGGACCTGCTGCCGAGCGACGTAATCGGCGTGAGTATCTACGACGCGTCCAAGCAGGCGTTTGAATTCAAGCCGGGTCCGATCTTCGCCAACGTGATTGTGGCCGACGAGATCAACCGCACGACACCAAAGACGCAATCGGCGCTGCTGGAAGCCATGAGCGAATCGCAAGTGACCGTGGACAACCACACGCACGCGCTGCCAAAGCCTTTCCTGGTGCTGGCCACACAAAATCCGATCGAACATCACGGGACCTATCCTCTGCCGGAATCACAGCTCGACCGCTTTCTGATGCGGATTCGCATGGGCTATCCTTCGCGCGAGAGCGAGAAAGAAATCATCCGCAACCATTTTGGCCAGCCGGAGGGAACCACGGCGGACGCGATGATGGACGCCTCCGACGTGCTGGCGATGCAGGAAACCGTGGCGCGGGTGAAGGTGGACGACAGCCTGCTCGACTACGCGCTTGAGATCGTGGATCGCACTCGGCAGAGCGAACTCTTGAGCCTGGGCGTGAGCCCGCGAGGCGCTGTGATGCTGCATCGCGCGGCCCAGGCGCGCGCGTTTCTGGAAGGCCGGGATTATTGCCTCCCCGACGACTTCAAGCGGCTGATCATTCCCGTGTTCGCGCACCGGGTAGTGGTCAGCTCTCGTTACGTTTCAACCGCCAAAAAATCGGAACAGGCGGAAACGATTCTCCGCGACATCGTCGAAACCACTCGCGTTCCCCTCTAATGGAAGATTCCCCGGTTGCGCGCTGGTGGCGCGGGGTCGACCGCCCCGGCTGGAAGAATTTCGCCATCGCCATGGGCGCGCTATCTGTGGCGCTGGTGCTTTCGCTTTTCTCCGCAGCCGTGGCGCAACAGGGGCGGACGTGGACCGCGGCGACAACGGCGGCCATGGCGCTCGGCCTGGCGGGGTGGGTGGGCGTCACGATCGTCCCCAAGCTGGCACGGCGCACCAGTCTCCGCTGGCTCGTCTATCAGGTGGATTACCGGCTGACGCGGGAAGGGATCGTGTACCTCGGCGCGGTGTTCGTGATGGTGCTCGCGGCGGTCAACACCGGAAACAATCTCCTGTTCATGATTCTCGCGTGCTCGCTCGCCGGGATATTGGTCTCCGGGATTCTTTCGCGCGTGGTCCTGACCGCGGTGGATCTGAAATTCGAATTGCCCGAGCACATCTTCGCGGAACAGCCGGTGCTCGCGGAAATGGAACTCGCGAACCACAAGCAGGTGCTTCCCTCCTTTTCCCTGCGCGTAGTGGGCGAAACGAAAAAAGGGAGCGACACGGCGAAAATCCTGACGCGGCCAGTTTTCTTTCCCTACATTCCGCGATTGAGCGCGGCTCGGCAAAAGGTGGAGCTGTTGTTTCCCCGGCGTGGCGTTTACCGGCAAGACGCATTCGGAATCCGCACGCGATTTCCCTTCGGCTTTTTCGAAAAGACGCGCGAAGTGCCGACCCGGCAGGAGATCGTCGTTTACCCGAAAGTGGCCCCTTCGGAGCAGTTCTTCGAAGTGCTTCCGCTGCTGAGCGGCGAAATGGCCAGCTTTTATCGAGGACGCGGGCACGAACTCCACTCGCTGCGGGAATACCAGGCGTCGGACGGAGCGCGGTTCGTGGATTGGAAGGTGTCGGCGCGCGCCGGGACGCTGATGGTCCGGGAATTCGCGCGGGAAGACGAGCGCCGCGTCCTGCTCGTGCTCGATCCGTTTATTGGGCCTGCGACCGGCTCGGCCGCAACGCCTCCGGCCGATGAAACCAACCAGAGATTCGAGCGCGCCGTTTCCATGGCCGCCTCGATCGCCTGGCATTTTTACGAGATTAATTCCGTCATCCAGTTTCGCACCGACCGATTCACCACGAAAATGGCGCCGGCCGTCGAAATCATCTACGACACGCTGAAGGAGCTCGCGCTCATCGCGCCGGATCTTTCGGCTACGGGAGGCTCGTTCTTGGATGAAATGGCGGCGGAGAACGAAGTGTTCAAAATCATCATCACGTCGCGGCAGCAGCGCTCGATACCCTCCTCGCTTTGGTCGTCCTCCTATTTCATTTTTATAGACCACTTGTGAGTTGCGTCCGTCGTGCGAGAATACGCACGCATGAAATCCCTGCTGCCAGCGTCCCGGCTACCTTCCTTTCGCGCGCGGCTTCTGAAATGGTTCCGGCGGCACAAGCGTGACATGCCCTGGAGGGGCGGCCGCGACGCGTACCGGATTTGGGTGGCCGAAGTGATGCTGCAGCAGACTCGCATCGCCGCGGTGCTGCCGTATTACCGGCGTTTTCTCCGCCGCTTCCCGAGCGTGAGGGCGCTTGCCCGTGCACGTGAAGCCGGCGTGCTGCAATCCTGGTCGGGCCTTGGCTATTACAGCCGGGCGCGCAACCTGCGACAGGCGGCGCGGCAAATCGTCGCGAATCACCACGGAAAATTCCCGCAAAGTTTGAACGCAGCCCTGGCGCTGCCCGGAATCGGCCGCTATACGGCGGCAGCGGTGCTGAGCATCGCCTACGAAGCGCCGCTGGCGGTTCTCGACGGCAATGTCGCGCGAGTCCTGGCGCGCCTGGGAGCGGTGCGGGGAGATTTGCGCCGGCCGAAACGTTGGCAAGAGCTCGCGGATGCGGCGCAATCCATGCTCGCAGAAGACGCGCCGGGGGATTGGAATCAGGCGCTGATGGAATTGGGCGAAACGGTGTGCATGCCAAAATCGCCCCGGTGTGACGAATGCCCCGTTGCTTCCTATTGCCGCGCGCGCCGCGACGGTTTGACGGAGGAAATTCCCGAGCCCCGGAAGAAACCGGCGCCGGTGGAAATGACGGTCGCGGCGGCTGTCTTGAGCGACCCGCAAGGTCGGACTCTGCTGGTAAAAGATCCCGGCGCGCACGACCACGTGCTCTTCTCGCGGATGTGGCAATTCCCCGCTGTTCAGGTGAACGCCGATGCCAGGGAAGAGCTGGCCGGACTCCTGCGAAACACGCTCGGGCTTGGTTCCGTCCACCTGGAGGAACTTCGAGCCGCGCGGCACGGTGTGACGTTTCGCAACATCACGCTGCTGCCCTTCCTGGCCCGCGTGAACTCCCTTCCGAAAATTGCCCGGGCGCGGGCCGTGCCGCTCGAAAGGCTCGGCGGCCTCCCCGTTTCCAGCGCCACTCTCAAAATCGCCTCCGCCGCGCTCACCCGTTAGCCGATTGGCGTCGGCGAGGGCTGAGGGGTCCAACCGGGTGATAGCATCATAAAGACCATGGACTTCGCCGACCGCGCCAGCGCGCCGCCGCTCCCGGCGGTACAGCGATATTTCGAGATCTCGCTCTATTTGCTCGTTGCGACGGGCATCCTGGCGATTGTCATCACGGGAAAACTTGACCTGTTCACAACGCTCGCGGCGCCCGTGGCGCTCGCTTATAAGGGGGTTCGCGTCTGGCGGGGACGCGGCCCGGAGCTTTCCGCGCGGGCGGCCACTTGGCTGGTGCTGGCGTACTTTCTTTTTTTCCCCATCGACATGTGGGGCGTGTCGCGAAGCATGTCGGTGGGCGCGCCGAATCCCATGCTGTACGCGGCGCTGCTCGCCACCATTCATTTGCTGCTCTTCGCCGTGATTGTCCGCATGTTTTCCGCGCGGACGAGCCGCGACCACGGATTTCTCGCCGTTCTCGCCTTCACCTGCATGCTGGCCTCGGCAATTTTGACCGTCGAGGCTTCGTTTCTCGTGCTGCTGGCGATCTTCCTGGTGCTGGCGGTTTCGACTTTCGTGGCGCTGGAAATTCGCCGCAGCGCCACGGGCGCGGTCTCGCCGCCCATCGAGACCGGCTCGCCGCTGGCGCAGCAACTCGAAAGGGCGCTGGGGGCTGTGTCTGGATTCGTGGCCGTGGGAACCCTGGCTCTCGGAACCATTCTCTTTTTTCTGATTCCGCGATTCACGGCCGGTTATATGGGCGCGATCAACCTGCAACCCAACTTGGCCACGGGCTTCACCGACAACGTCACGCTCGGGGAAATCGGGAAAATTCAGCAGAACAAAGCCGTAGTGATGCGAATCCGCGTGGATGGAGACCCGGAAAGAGCGGAGGACATTCACTGGCGCGGGATTGTGCTGACGAATTTCGACGGAAAGCGCTGGTTCACGCCTGCGCAGGAACTCGACGTGATCGCTCCCGGGACCGACGGCGCATACAATTTTGACCAGGCTTTTCCACTGGTTGGCAAGTCCTACCGGCTTCGTTACATGGCTCTGGTCGAGCCGATGGGGACGAACGCCATTTTCGTCGCCCCGCGCCCCGAGAGGATCCTCGGACATTTCAGCAACACCGAAGCGCGGCCGATTCCCGGCGGCCGAACGTTCGGGTACCTGCTGATCGATAAGACGGGATCGCTCTTCAATCCCTTTCACAACGAAATCAAGACCCGCTACGAGGGCGTTTCCGACGTTCCCCGGGTTCCTCCCGGCGATCTGCGCCGCGCGCCTACGGATTATCCCGATGCAATCAGCAGCATCTATTTGCAGCTTCCGCCGCTCGATCCGCGGATCAAGAAGCTGGCCGATGAAATGACCGCAGGATCGAAGAACGCGTACGACAAAGCCGCAGCTGTCGAGCGGATTCTTAAGACCCGCTACACCTATACGCTCGATTTGTCCGGACCACCGGCGGCGGATCCGATGGCGTATTTTCTTTTTAAGAAAAAAGCCGGCAATTGCGAGTATTTTGCCTCGGCGATGACCGTGCTTTTGCGGGCCGAGGGAATTCCGACACGCTACGTCACCGGCTTTTTACCCGGCGAATACAACGACATCGGCGGCGACTATATCGTCCGCGCCAGCGACGCGCATGCCTGGGTCGAGGTGTTTTTCCCCCGGTACGGCTGGATCACTTTCGACCCCACCCCGCCCGCCAACGACGCGGCTACGGGGCTGCTCGGCAGGCTTTCACTGTATTGGGACTGGTTCCAATTCACGTGGAGCGAATGGGTGATCAACTACGACTTCGGCCACCAGATTTCGCTGGCTCAGGATTTGCAGAGGAGTTCGCGCGATTGGAGCGCCCGGGCGCAGCGCCAGTACGAAACCGCGCGGGACCGCACCCTGGCGTTCATGCTGGCTTTAGACAACCGCCTGGAATCTTCACGCTATTTTCTGCCCTCATTGCTGGCTTTTCTCGTGCTTCTGCTGGTGTATCTGCGCGGGCGCGAGATGCTCTCCCATCTCGTCTTGCGCTGGGGGCTGATAGCCCATCGCCGGGGGAACGTGGACGCATCGCTGGCGGCGCTCGAATACAGAGAGATGTTGCGGCTGCTCGAAAAGCGCGGATGGAAGAAGGGTCCCTCGCAGACCGCGCAGGAATTTGCCGCGGCGATTCCCGCCACTGAATTCTCTGGGCCCGTGGCCCATTTGACCGAACTTTATCAATCGACTCGATTCGGAGACCACCCGGCTCGCGCCGAACAGATGTCGTCTTCGCTTGCCGCGATCCGCGAGCTGGCGCGTAGAAAGAAACGGCCCGAGGAATGAACTGGCGCGGCTGGGCCGTCGTCACGGCTGTCGCTTTGGTTGGAATCGGCGTGTTTCTTCTGCCGGCAATCCCTCAGCCGGAGGCGTATCACCGCTTTGCGGATACGCGAGCATTCCTTGGCATTCCGAATGCCCTCAACGTTGTCTCCAATTTTTTCTTCCTTCCCGTCGGCTTGCTGGGAATGAGGTTCGTGTCGCACAAATGGGACAAGGGAGGAACGCCGTTCCTCGACCGGCGCGAACGTCTGCCCTATTTCGTATTTTTCCTGGGGGTCACTCTCACGGCCTTCGGCTCAGCGTACTACCATTGGCACCCCGACGATCGGACTTTGGTTTGGGACCGCCTCCCGATGGCCATTGGATTTGGATCGCTCTTGGCCGCCACGATTGCCGAGCGGGTGAACTTGCGACTCGGGCTGCGGCTCCTGTTTCCGTTGCTGCTGATCGACGCGGGGACCGTGATTTATTGGAGCACGACTCAATCCAGCGGGCATGGAGATCTGCGACCCTACGCGCTGGCACAATTTGGCTCGCTGCTCGTGATTGTCCTGCTCGTGGCCCTTTACCCGGCAAGATACACGCGAGGAGCGGACCTGCTGATTGCCCTCGGCATCTATGGCATCGCTAAAATCTTCGAAGCCGCCGACCGGATGATCTTCTCGTGGGGTGGCATTGTCAGCGGCCACACGTTGAAGCATCTCGTGGCCGCGCTCTCCGTCTGGTGGATTCTGCACATGCTGCGCCATCGCGCGCCCCGATTCGATAACATGCCTCGTTTGGCCAATTCGGCTGAATCGCAGGCGTGAAACGGCCTCTGTCGGGCGTCTTCCGCTCATGCTAAAATAGGCTGTTTTCGTGAAGACTAAGGACGCCGCCGAGATGCCGAAGGTTGGATTCGTAAGCCTGGGATGCCCGAAGAACCTCGTGGATAGCGAGGTGATGATGGGGATTCTCGCGCAGGGCGGATATGAAATCACGCCGAAGGCGGACGAAGCCGACGTGATCGTGGTCAACACCTGCAGCTTTATAGCTCCAGCGCAGCAGGAATCGGTTCAATCGATCCTGGAAATGGCCGAGTACAAAAAATTCGGCCGCGCGCAGAAGCTGATTGTCGCCGGATGCCTGGTCGAGCGCTTCCGGGATGAAATCCGGGAACAGATCCCCGAAGTGGACGCTGTCGTCGGAACGGGCGAAGTCGAACGAATCCTGGAGGTTTGTCGCGGCGAACTTGCCGCGGGCGACGCCGCATCCTCCTCCGGCGCGCTGCCTTCCTATCTCTATCACGATTTGACGCCGCGCATTCTCGCGACGCCCCGGCATACGGCGTACATCAAGATCAACGAAGGCTGCGACCATCCCTGCACGTTCTGCGTGATTCCTCAACTGCGCGGGAAATTCCGCAGCCGGAGGTTTGAGTCCGTGATTCGCGAAGCGGAAAACCTGGCCCGCGCCGGTGTGCGCGAACTATCGCTGATCGGACAGGACACAACTTTTTACGGCGAGGATTTGGGGCTCCGCGACGGGCTGGCGGCGCTCCTCGAACGTCTGGCGCAGATCGACGGCTTGCTCTGGGTCCGTTTTCTTTACTGCTATCCGAATCGAATCACGCCCCGGCTGCTCGAAACCATTGCGGCGCATCCCCGACTGGCCAAATATCTCGACGTGCCGCTGCAGCACGCCAGCCGCGGCGTCCTGGCGCGCATGAAGCGCGGCTCGCACGCCGAAGCGTTTCTGAAAATGCTCGAACGCGTCCGGCGGACGATCCCCGGCGTCTCGATTCGAACTTCGTTCATCGTGGGATTTCCGGGCGAAACCGAAGAGGATTTTCGCGTTCTCTGCGATTTTGTCCGCGCTGCGGAATTCGACTGGCTTGGCGTTTTTCCCTACTCGGACGAAGACAAGGCCGTCAGCTTCGGTTTCGACGCGAAAGTAGACCCGGAGACCGTCGCCAGGCGCCGGGATACGCTGATGGCCCTGCAGAAAAAAATCTCGGCGCGAAGGCTTCGCAACCGCGTGGGCGAGAAAATGCAGGTGATGATCGAAGGGCCTTCGAAGGATACCGATCTCGTTTGGGAGGCGCGCCACCAGGGAATGGCGCCCGATATTGACGGCAAAATCTATATCACGGAGTTCGCGAATGTCACCGACGCCGCGCAACTCCCTCCTCCAGGCACTCTGGCGACCGCCGAAATCACGGAAGCCAAGGATTACGACCTCATCGCGCGCGTCGTGGATTGGGAGGCTCCCGCCTCCCGGCCGGACGCCCAATCCCCCGCTCTCTTCCCCATACTTTCCTGAGCGTTCCACTACAATTTGCGCCTGATTTCGGGGTATCCTCGCATTTGAAATGAAGATGACCTGCCCCATCTGCCGCAAGCCCGTTGACTCGGAGACGGATCTTGAATTTCCCTTCTGCAGCGAGCGCTGCCGCCTGCTCGACTTGGGAAATTGGTCGAGCGAGAAATACGTGGTCAGCGAATCCGCGCTCGATGAGACACTTTTCGAGCAACTGGAGCGGGAAATCAAACCCGACGATGAATCGAAAAATTGATGGAGCGGAGGGCGGCCGCGATCCCGCCGCCGGGGTGGACAACGCCGATTCGTCCGCCGAGCGCAAGCCGCGCCTCGCGCTCTTCCTCGCGACCGCCGGAGGTCTCGGCTACTTGCCGAAGGCCCCCGGAACTTGGGGTTCGCTGGTCGGAGTGGTTGTTGGGTATGTGAATCTTTGGGTGGCCAATGCGAACCTTCGGCTCGCCCCTCCCCCCTCGGGCGGCTCTTGGAGCGGCCGGTCTGCCATCGCCAATTTCTTCGTGAACCAGATCTGGACCTCAGTTGTCCTCATGGTTGTCGGAATCTGGGCCGCAAACCGTGCGTCGGCATACTGGCGGCAAAAGGATCCGCAAACGGTGGTGATCGACGAGGTCTCGGGTCAATCCATTGCCTACTTAGGAATTCTTGCAGCCGGCCCCATCGTCCACGGCTGGATATATTTGCTCGTCGGTTTTATACTTTTCCGAGGATTCGATATCTGGAAGCCCTTTCCTGCGAAGCAAGCGGAATCGCTGCCTGGCGGATGGGGCATAATGGCAGACGACTGGATCGCGGGAGTTTACTCCGCGCTGGTCCTTCTGGTGTTGCGCCGTCTCGGCATGTGACAAGGCGGGCGCCGGTATCGCAAGGGTGGAAATTTCGTGCCATCGGAAAGCGCAAGCTTGAAAACCAACGGCATTCCGAAAATTGAAAGTGTGAAGCCGAATGCGGCGCTGCCCGGCGGAGAAATTTCGATTCTTGGCAGTGGATTTGGCATGCGAAATCACGCGCGTCCGCTGGTGCAGTTCGGCCCCGCGGACGGCAGCCTGGTGATTGCAGGAGAAAATTTCCTGGTCGCTCGGGTGCCCGAAGGCGCCGCGGGCGGCGCTGTCCGCGTGAAGCTGGGCGGTGTCGAAAGCGCGCCGTTTCCGCTGGCGCTCGGCGCCCAGGTGGCGGACAACCTGCATCCCGTCGGAAATCCCGCTGTAGATGCCGCGGGCAATATCTACGTCACGTTCAGCGGTCCGAGAGGCCAGCGCGTTCCCGTCTCCCTTTACAAAGTCACCCCCAATTTCGCGGTGAAGCCTTTCATCACTGAGCTGATGAATCCGACGGGACTCGCGGTGGACCGCGAAGGGCGGCTTTTCGTCTCCTGCCGCCACGACGGCACCATTTATCGCGTCACGCCCGACGGAAAGGCGATGCAATGGCTGGAAGGCATGGGGATCGCCACGGGAATCGCCTTTGACAAGGACAGAAACCTCTACGTGGGAGACCGCAGCGGAACGATTTTCAAAATCGGCGTCGACCGCGAAGTTTTCGTTTTTGCAACCATCGAGCCCTCCGTCGCTGCCTACCATCTGGCCTTTTCACCCGGCGGAGATCTGTACGTGACCGGGCCGACCACCTCGAGCTTCGACCGCGTTTTTCGGATCACTCCCAACGGTGAGGTCACCGTTTTCTATCGAGGACTTGGCCGGCCCCAGGGCATCGCATTCGATCGCCAGGGAAATCTGTACGTGGCCGCCTCGCTCGGCGGGCAGCGCGGCGTGGTGCGGATCACGCCGCAAGGCCAGGCCGAACTTGTCCTCAGCGGGGGCAACATCGTGGGTTTGGCGCTGCTCCCTTCGCACCGCGCTCTCCTTACCACCAACAACGCCCTCTTTTCTTTGGACTGGGATGTCGAGGGGCTTCCCTTGAACGGCTAGCCCCATGCGGGCGGAGATCATCGCAGTTGGCTCCGAACTCCTCACTCCTTTCCGGGTGGATACCAATTCCCTGTTTCTCACCGGCGAGCTGAATCGCCTGGGAATTCGCGTCGTTCATAAAGCCGTCGTCGGAGATTCAAACGAGGAGATGATTTCCTCATTTCAGCATGCCTTAAGCCGCGCGGAATTGGTTGTTTCCACCGGCGGGCTCGGACCCACCGACGACGATCGCACGCGGGAGACCGTGGCCGCACTCCTTCACCGCAAGCTGATCCAGAACGACGAAGTTCTGCGCGGCATCCAGGAGAGGTTTCGCCGCTTTGGCCGCGCCATGCCTGAAATTAACGCGCGTCAGGCTCTTGTTCCGGAGGGAGCGGCTCTCCTCCCGAATCCGCGCGGAACGGCGCCCGGCCTGTGGCTCGAGTCCGGCGAAAAAATCATCGTTCTCCTTCCAGGACCTCCCGGCGAATTGCACGCCTTGTTCGAAGCCGAGGTTCGCCCGCGTCTTCAGCGGATCGCCGGCCGAGAGCGTCTTTACACGCGGGAATTGCGAATCACGGGCCTGCCCGAATCGGAAGTCGAGCAGCGGGTGCGGCCGTTATACGCCGTTTATCCCGACGTTGAAACGACGATTCTCGCGGCGTCGGGCGGCATCGAGCTGCATCCGCGCATTTGGTCGTCCGATGCGGCGGTCGCCGAGAAAGTGCTGGACGAAATCGCGCAACGGATGTCGCTCGCTCTCGGCGAAAATCTATACTCGATGCAGGGTGAGACTCTAGAGTCCGTGGTGGGCCGTATTCTCACCGAGAACCGCGCCACGGTGGCCGCTGCGGAAAGCTGCACCGGTGGACTGCTCGCCGAGCGAATCACCAACGTTCCGGGCAGCTCGAACTACTTTCTCGGCGGCGTGGTTTGCTACAGCAACCAGCTCAAGACCTCCCTGGTTGACGTGCCCGCGGAAGTCATTGAATCCAAGGGCGCGGTCAGCCCGGAAGTTGCTTTGGCGCTGGCCGACGGCATTCGCCGCCGGACGGGAGCCACCATCGGCGTCGGAATCACCGGTATTGCGGGGCCCGGTGGCGGGACGCCCGAAAAGCCCGTCGGAACGGTCCACATCGGAATCGCCGACGCCAAGGGTCCGCGCGAAAGAGCCTTTCGCTTCCCGCCGGGCGACCGTGACCGCATCCGGCTGTTCGCTTCTCAGGCTGCCCTCGATATGATTCGGCGCCATTTCCTGCTTCCTTCCCTCGGGCGGTCTTGAGCTTGCGGCTCTTCGTCGCCATTGATATCCCTGCGACGGTCCGCGCGGAATTGGCGCGGCTTATCGAGCAGCTGAGGCAAATCGAAGGCCGCGCCCGCTGGGTCCGCCCTGAGGGCATGCACGTTACTCTCAAATTTCTCGGTGAGACGCCCGCGGAAAAACTGCCGGGCGTCCGCACCGCTCTCGCGAAAATCAATTCACCGAATCCCGTCGAAATTCGCTTTCGCGGCCTCGGATTTTTCCCCAACGACCGCCGCCCGCGCGTCCTGTGGGTTGGCGTGGAGGCTTCTCCCAACCTGGCTGAATTAGCGCAAAAAGTGGACCACGAGCTTTCGCAGATGGGATTTCCCGCCGAAGAGCGTCCCTTTGCTCCCCATCTGACTCTGGCCCGACTCTCCGCTCCGTCGCGGTGGGACGCTCTGGTCCGCGCCACCGAAAAACTGTCTTCTCAGGAATTCGGGGCGTCCCGCGAATCTGAGTTCTATTTGATAGAGAGCTTCCTGAAACCCTCCGGAGCGGAGTATAAGAGGGTCGCTAGTTTTCCGTTCGCCAAGGAGATGGCTTGAAATCCATCTGGTGGATCCTCCCCGCGGCTTATTTGCTCGGTTCCATTCCATTTGGCCTCCTGATTGTGAAGGCCATGGGCGGCGGCGACGTCCGCGACAAGGGCAGCGGAAACATCGGCGCGGCCAATGTCACCCGGACCGCGGGAAAACTAGCGGGCATATTCACCCTGCTTCTGGACGCTTTGAAGGGTTACGCCGCCGTCTGGCTGGCGGGACATTTCTTCCGTGGCAGTGCCAGTTGGATGATTGCCGCGGGGGTCGCCGCCGTTCTCGGCCACGTTTTTCCGGTTTGGCTTCGCTTTCGGGGTGGCAAGGGGGTAGCCACGAGCCTGGGAGTCTTCCTTCCGATTGCGCCGATGGCCGTGGCGGGCGCGGCGGCCATTTGGATCTTGATCGTGGCTTTTTGGAGATACTCCTCGCTGGGCTCCATCGTCGCGGCAGCCCTGCTTCCCGTTCTCGTTTTTTTCCTCTACGCGCCTGGTTTTGAGCCTCCGCGGACCGTCACCTTCGGGACCGTCTTCATCGTTCTCCTCGTTCTCGTCAAGCATCGCTCGAACATGGAACGCCTGATGCGCGGAGAGGAAAACCGGTTGAAATTCCCTTAGCCCGCTCTGGACCGTCCCACGGCCCGAACCGGCACGTTTCCTACTTGCCTACGCCGGTACCATCGTCCCGTTGTGCTGCGCCCGCGCCTCCGCTAGCATTTTCAATGAGGGACAGTGCCCAGCGTATGTTCGACCTCAACCAATTGAAGACGCGCCGCTTGCGCATCCTATGGATCGTCCTGGGAGCGCTCCTGCTGGTCAGCGTCACTCCCCTCTGGCTCTATCACCAACAAGTCTTGCGCCTCAGTGAGGAGAAGCTGCAGGACACCGAACGCGTCCAGCAGAGCGAAATCACCCGCTCCGTCGCCAGCGAAACCATTCAGTTCGAGACCTCGCTTCACGAACAGCTGTTGAATCAGCGCCAAGTGCTCGCGTTGACGGGATGGATCCACGACGCCGATGACCCCGCGCATGCCGCTCAAGTGTCGCGCCTCCTCCAGGATTTAGCCGAGAATAACCCCACGATTCTTTATGTCACCGCCGTCAACCGCCAGGCCAAGGGGCAGTCGGCCGGCAGTTTCTCGGCGGATCGTGACCCCTTCGTAGATGGGGCGCTCAAACGCGCCTTCACCACGAGCATCGAAGGGTTCAATTCGATCAGCGAGCCCTTTGCGCTCGGCCAGAACAACCGCCCGGCCTTGGTGATGTCCGTCCCGCTGTTCGACGATGGACAGTTTGCCGGAATGCTGGCGGCGGTGATATCCCTCGACAAGCTCCAGAACCGCCTGCGTGACGCCAGTGTCCGCGACCGCACGGTGTTTATCGTCGACGTCTACGGTCGCGTCGTGGCCCACCCCGATACCCTCGACTTTGTTCCCGGCAGGGATGTGACTTCGCTTTCCCCGCTGGTCAAACAATTCAAGGATTTGCCGCGCGACCTCCGCGCCACGGAAACCATGCACTTCACTCTGAAGAACGGAAAGCACCCCGTGGAAATGATCGGCACGTACAGCACGATTCCCGAATTGCGCTGGGCGGTGATCGCGCAGCGCAGCCTGGACGATGCCCGCATCGACGCCGGCGTGCAGGAGCTGACGAAACAGGCTCTGAGCTTCGTCTTGGGCGTCACGTTCGTCGCGCTAATTCTCGGATACTTGTTTGCCGTTGGAATAACCGGCCCGATTCGCGGCCTGGTCACCTCGACTCGCGCCATCAGCCGCGCGGAATTTCACGAGCGTGTGCAGGTGAGCGGCGCCGCGGAAATCAGCGAGCTGGCCGAAACCTTCAATCAGATGGCCGGGCACATCGAGGAATACGTCGAGCGCCTGAAGCTGGCGGCCGCCGAAAACCGCGAGCTTTTCCTGGGCTCCATCCGCATGCTCGCCGCGGCCATCGACGAAAAGGACCCTTACACCCGCGGCCACTCCGGTCGCGTGGCGAAATACTCCTCCATCATCGGCGAGGCTTTGGGCCTTGACGCCGAAGAACTCGACCGCCTGCGCATTTCCGCGCTCTTGCACGATGTGGGAAAAATCGGAGTGGATGACCGCGTCCTCAAAAAGCCCGGCAAGCTGACCGACGAGGAATTTGACTTGATGAAGCAGCACACCATCAAAGGCGCCAACATCATGCGCCCCGTCGCCCAATTGAACGACGTTCTTCCCGGCATCGAACTGCACCACGAGCGTATGGACGGCGGCGGATATCCCTACGGGCTAGCGGGCGATCAGATTCCCACCATGGCGCGGATCATCGCCGTGGCGGATACTCTCGACGCCATCACGACGAATCGCCCCTATCAATCCGCCATGGATCTCGATTATGCCATGGAGCGGATTCGCTCCCTCGCCGTCTCGAAATTCGATCCCAAGGTAGTCGCGGCGCTCGAATCCGCCATTCACGCCGGCCGCCTGCGCCTCAGCGCAACCCTCGTCGAAGTCTGACAAACTCCGGGTCCTGCACACCCGGCTTTTTCACCGGCCCCCACAAATTCAATTCGTTTCGGCTCCTCTGCTAGAATGGTTGATTCGCCGCGCGCGGCGACCACCCATGATCTCCCTGTTTGGAAAACCCGAGCCGACCCTTCTCGAACGCCTGAAGGAATCCGTCAGCAAAACGCGGACGGAACTTGCCGCGCGCGTCGAGCAGATTCTCACCGGCGACCGCCCCGTTGACCCGGAACTCCTTCGCCAGCTCGAATCCGCTTTGCTTTCCGCCGACATCGGCGTCCGGACGACCAGGGAAATCCTCGCCGCGCTTCGCGAGCAGGTGAACCAACATAAGCTCGAAGGCTCCGCGGCACTCCGCCAAGAGCTGAAAAATCAAGTGCGCAAAATTTTGGACGCGCCTCCCGCCGGCCCCGGCGCCAACGGGATTGCCTCTCCCCGTGTGATTTTTCTCGTCGGCGTGAACGGGACGGGCAAGACGACCACGATCGGCAAGCTCTCCAACCGCCTCAAGCAAGAGGGTGCGAGCGTCCTCCTTTGCGCGGCGGACACTTTCCGCGCCGCGGCCATCGAGCAACTCGAAGTCTGGGGACGACGGTCCGGCATCGAAGTGATCAAGCAAAAATCCGGCGCCGATCCTTCGGCCGTGATTTTCGACGCGCTTTCGGCCGCGAAATCGCGCCAGGTGGACGTCGTGATCGTGGACACGGCCGGCCGCCTGCACACCAAGGCAAACTTGATGACCGAGCTCGAAAAAATGAAGCGCACGGCCGCCAAAGTCGTACCCGGCGCGCCGCACGACATGCTGCTCGTCCTCGACGCCACCACGGGCCAGAACGGTCTCAACCAGGCGCGCGAATTCTGGAGCCATGCCGGTGTGACGGGAATCGTATTGACCAAGCTCGATGGCACCGCCAAGGGCGGGATTGTCGTAGCCATCGCGCGCGAGCTCAACCTGCCCATCCGCTTTGTCGGCACAGGCGAAAAAATCGACGACCTTGTGCCTTTTGACGCGCAAACTTATGTCAATTCGCTCTTCGATTAGCGCTGAAGACGACGCGTTCCTCGCGCGCGCTCTCGAGCTCGCCCGTCAAAGCGTCGGCCTGGCTCACCCGAATCCCGTCGTGGGCGCGGTGCTGGTGAAAGACGGCCGCATCGTCGGCGAAGCCTTCCATGAATACGAAAAATTGGACCACGCGGAAATTCGCGCTCTTGCGGCGGCCGGATCGAACGCTCGCGGCTCCACTCTTTACGTTTCTCTCGAGCCCTGCTGCCACACGGGGCGCACGGGCCCCTGCACCGAGGCGATTCTCGCCTCGGGCGTTTCCCGCGTTGTGGCCGCGATGACCGACCCAAATCCCACGGTCGCCGGGCGAGGATTTGAACGGTTGCGAAGAGGAGGGGTGAGCGTCGATCTCGGCGCGCGCGAGGCGGAAGCGCAGCGCCTGAACGAAGCGTTTGCCCGCTGGATCCGCACCGGCAGGCCGCTCGTCACGTTGAAGACCGCGCTAACTCTCGACGGCAAAATTGCCATGCCCGTGAAACGCGCCACGTGGATCACGAGCGACGCCTCGCGCAAGGAAGTCCAAACGCTCCGCCACGCGTCCGACGCGGTTATGACCGGTATCGGCACCGTTTTAATTGATAATCCGCGGCTCACGGATCGCACCGGCCTTCCCCGGCGTCGCAAGCTCCTTCGCGTCGTCGTGGACACTCACCTGCGTCTTTCATTGAAATCGAAGCTCGTCAAATCCGCCGAGAACGACTTGCTCGTCTATACTCTCGAATCCCCCTCCTCGTCGAAAGCGCGCGAGCTCGTCCGCGCGGGCGCTGAGGTCGTGCGGGTGGCCCCGCGCCGCCGGAGACTCGACCTTCGCGAGATTCTTCGGGATCTGGGAGGCCGCCAGATTCTCAGCGTGCTGATCGAAGCTGGATCCCGCCTCAACGGCGCGGCGCTGGAATCGCGCATCGTTGACAAAATGGTTCTGTTCTACGCCCCGCAAATTATGGGCACGGGCGGCATTCCGATGGCCGAGATTCCCTGCCGTTGGTTCCCGAAATCACCCAGTCTTAAAATCTCGGAGCTTCGCCGGCACGGCCCCGATTTTTCGATGGAAGGATATTTCCACGATGTTTACGGGAATCACTGAAACCACTGGACGAATCGCTTCACTGGAACACGGCTCCGAAGGCGGGCGCCTTCGCGTAGCCTTCGACGAAGCGGCCGGCATCGCCTCGGATCTGAAGCTGGGCGACAGCATCATGGTCAACGGTTGCTGCCTCACTGTCGTGGAGTTCTCCAACCTTGGATTCTCCGCGGATCTTTCGGGCGAAACTCTGCAAAGAACGTCCTTCGGCGAAAAAAAAGCGGGCGATGTCGTCAATCTCGAGCGTCCTCTCGCGGCCGGCGCTCGCCTGGGCGGGCATTTCGTGCAGGGGCATGTGGACGCCGTTGGACGCGTGACGCGGCTGAAACCCGAAGGCGAGAATTGGTGGCTCTCGATCCAGATCCCGGAAGTCCTTCGCCGCTACGTCGTCGAGAAAGGCTCGATCGCTATCGATGGCGTCAGCCTCACAGTCGCCCGTTGGCAGGATGGCATCGCCGGCATCGCCGTCATTCCCTTCACTTACTCGCACACCAATGTTCACTCCATGGTTCCCAATGATGCGGTGAACGTCGAAGTCGACATTCTGGCCAAGTACGTCGAAAGCCTTCTCGAAAAAAGATCCGCCGCGGGCTCTTCTCCCCTGACAATCGAGCGGCTCGCGCAGGAAGGGTTTTGAAAGTGACGCAACTTAAAGTCCTGAAAGGCGCGAGGTCCGGTGGCGGCGGAAACATCCTCGAAGTTTGATTTTGCCGTCGTCGGCGCCGGCGTCTTTGGCGCGTGGACCGCGCATTTCCTGCGCGCCGCCGGCGCTCGCGTCGCCCTTCTCGACGCCTACGGCCCCGCCAACAGCCGCGCCAGCTCGGGCGGCGAATCGCGCATCATTCGCAAGGGCTACGGACCCGACGAAATTTACACGGAGTGGGCCATTCGAGCGCTGCCGCTCTGGAAAGAGCTGTTCGCCCAGTTGGCCCGGCCAGAGCTGTTCCGCGAAACCGGCGTCCTTTGGATCGCCCCCGAAAATGACGCTTACGCGCTTGCCACCGCGCGCGCCCTCGCAAAATTCGGTGTCGAATCCGAAAAGCTGGATGGCGGCGAACTCCGCCGGCGTTTTCCCCACTTCTCCTTTGACGATGATGCCTGGGGGATTCTCGAGCCGCGGAGCGGCGTCTTGATGGCTCGCCGGGCCGTCCAGGCGCTCGTCGAACGCTGCCAATACGCGGGCGTCGAGTGTCTTCCCGAAGCGGTGATTCCGCTTCCGCCCGGAAGCCTCCCTGCGCAATTCGCTACGGCTAGCGGCCGGCGGATTTCCGCGGGAACATACATATTTGCGTGCGGCGCCTGGCTCGGAAAGCTTTTTCCAGAACTTCTCGGCGACCGCATTTTCCCTTCGCGCCAGGAAGTCTTTTTCTTTGGCCCGCCGCCTGGAAATTCCGTCTTTCAATCTCCCGCCACGCCGACGTGGCTTTACTTGAAAGACGAGTTCTATGGAATGCCGGACATCGAAGGCCGCGGCTTCAAGCTCGCGGACGATCGCCACGGCCCATCCGCCGATCCCGACTCTCAATCCCGGGCCGCTTCGCCCGAATCGCTCGCCCGCGCTCGTGAATTTCTCTCCCGCCGCTTCCCTGCTCTTCGCGACGCCCCGCTCGTCGAATCGCGAGTCTGCCAGTACGAGAACACTTCGAGCGGCGATTTCCTGATTGACCGCCATCCCTCGCACGAAAATGTCTGGCTGGTCGGAGGCGGCTCAGGTCACGGATTCAAGCACGGGCCTGCGCTGGGAGAATACGTCGCTCGACTGGTTACGCAAGGCGTCGAGCCCGAGAAGCGCTTCGGGCTGGCATCCAAAGGCGAAGTTCAGCGCCGCGCGATTCACTAAGCGGCCTGTTGCGCCCCTTCTCGCGCTTTTTCGCGGGCGCCTCGCAGGTACAAGCCAAGGCCGAATAATACCGAGAGGAGAGTTGACCCAAGCAGCTTGATTTCAAACAGCCACTTGTTCGTCGCCTCCGCGGGGGGAATCATCGAGAGCGCGATCCCGCCAAGCACCACCAGAAATCCCAGCGAGCCCGCCACCCACACTCCGATTTTTCCTCCGGGGATCAGCGCGAAGTTGGGATCGGCGCGCCGGTCTTTCCGGCTCGACAGCTTGATTACCGCCGCGTACATATACAGAAACGGAATGAAATACAAAATCACCGTGGCATCCACAACGATCTGATACGCGCTGTTCACGGTCTCATTCAGTTGCACCAGCAGCAAAATAGATCCTGAAATACCCGCTTGCACGAGGATGGAAACCCACGGCGTCTTCCATTTCGGATGGATCTTCCCGAAAGCCGCGGGAAGATAATGATCGATCCCCACGACAAACGGGACGCGCGCCACCCCCGCAACCGTCGAGCCCACTCCGCCCGAATTTCCAACGGTCACAAGCAGCGCCGCGATCACCCCAAATAATCCGATCCCGAGCGCCGTCGAGCCGTAAGACAGCGCCTGAAACACTCCGCTTTTCGGGTCCACCGTCTGAGCCGGCAAAATTCCCAGCACCGCAAACGTCCCCGCGATGTAGATCAGGGCGATCAAGGCTCCCGAGGCAAAAATTGCGCGCGGGAAAGTTTTTTGAGGATTGCGCACCTCCTCGCTCATCGCCGAGCACAGTTCCAGGCCGGTGAAGGCAAAGGCAATCTGCGGCCAAAAATTCACCGTCGCAAAATCCCATTTCGGGCGCATGCTGCCGAGGCTGAAGTGAGTCACAAATCCATGTGCATGCCACATAAACCAACCGAGAGCGACCAGCATCAGCAGCGGGATATACGTCGAAACTCCTCCCGCATTCTGCAGCCATTTTCCGATGTTCAGCCCGATGATGTTCAGGACCACCGCGATGATTAGAATTCCGAATGAACCGATCATCAAAAACGTCCGGTTCTCGGCCAGATACGCCGTATTGTTTCCGCCGATGTACGAGGCCATCGCGGCGCTGGCCATCAGCAGCCCGGGGAAATAAAAAAAGGTGTAGACCCAGTATGTCCATCCGGCCACGAAGCCGTGAAAATCGCCGAAGGCCTCCTTGGTCCACACATACAGCCCGCCCTCGTTCGGGAAACGCGTCGATAGCTCCACAATGACGAAGGAGGAAGGAAGAAAGAAAAACAGCGCGGCCAGCACCCACAGGCTGATGGAAGAAGAACCGTTGTGCGCCGCGGCGGCTATCCATCGGGGGCCCAGCACCGTCGCGATGTTGAACAACATCACGTCCCAGAATCCCATCACGCGACGCAGTTGTTTCTTGGGATCGCTCGGTTGCGCTTCGCTCACGCGGTGGCGTCCAGTGCGGGTATCAGGGCGTCCTCTGCCAGAAAATTATGAAGGAATGGATCGGACGATTTCTCGAAATCGCTCCACTTCCCGAAGAACGAAACCGATCCTTCCTGCAGAAAAATGACGCGGTCCGCCAGCTTCCTGGCCAAATGCGTGTCGTGCGTCACCACAATCGACGTTTTGTGGAATTTTTCCTTCAGCTTCACAATCAGGTCGCTCACGTGCGCGGCCATCAACGGATCCACCATCGTCGTTGGTTCGTCGTACAATATCGCTTCCGGATCCTCGGCCAGGGCCCGCGCGATCGCCACCGCTCTTTTCGTCCCCGTGCTCAAATCCGCCGGCAAGCGGTCCGCGACTTCGCCCACCTCGAGCATCTCCAGCAGCTCCATGACGCGCCTGTCGATTTGCTCCCGGCTTCCGGACTCCTCGCGGCCCTCAAGCGGAAAGGCGACGTTTTCAGCTACCGTAAGCGAATCGAATAGCGCCCCGGATTGAAACACCATTGTCGCGCGTCTGCGGACCGCTGAAAATTGGATCTCGTTCCAGTCGGTCACGTCATTTCCCGACACCAATATCCGCCCTTCGTCCGGCTTTAAAAAGCCGAGCAGGAGTTTCAGCGACACCGATTTCCCCACGCCGCTCTTGCCCATCAGCACGGCCGTCTCGCCCCGCTCGACGAAGAAGCTCACGTTCTTCAACACGGCATTTTCGTCGAACGACTTGGAAACCCCTTTAAATTCGAAATAATGCTCGCTCATGGATTGGTTCGCCCGTTCAGGCGCGCTTTGGCTTCCACGTAATCCGCCGGAATATTCATATTCTTGAACAGGAGGCCGTCGGAATCAAAGGGTTTCCATTCCCCGAGTGCGATTTTCTCAACGTTCAATGTTCCCAATCCTTCTGTCACTTTCCTCACGCCGCGCTCGAGCGCTTCGCGAATCGCGGCTTCGTTCCGCTTTCTGTAGCATGCGCACAGAGGTTCGGCCCCAAGATCATTTTCCGGGATCACGGCGTCCGCCCGCGAATTTTCCGCCCGCTGCGTCAGGTAGCGGAGCCATTCCCTCGTCAAGTGCGGCAGATCGCAGGCCACAATCAAATTCCAGCCGGCCTTTGATACTCGCAGCGCCGTCGCGATTCCTCCCAGCGGCCCGGCGCCGGGCCAATCATCCTCGACGGAATTCAGCCCGAAGCCTTGGAACATGGCGCTCGGCCCGATCACCGTTGGCTTCCCTGTTGCTTCCTCCACCAGCCGCGCCATTCTCAAAATCAGCGGCTCACCGCCCAGCTCCAGCAGCGCTTTGTTCCGCCCCATCCGCGAACTCTTGCCGCCCGCCAATATGAATGTCTCGATCTCGCTCACTTCCCGGTCCTCTTTTGCGGACTCTGGCGTGACGCTGGCACTTTTCCAATTCGCGGATCCCCGCTGATGATGAGTTCGCACGCCCGCAATGCCGCTTCCTCGAAATCCGGCGCCGTAGCGGGGAGAGCCTGCCAGCCGGTCACCTTCTTTCCCAGCAACCGGATGGACCTCATGAATGGAAACTCTCGCCGCAAGCTTTCATGATGTTCCCGCCGAGTGGCCAGCCACACGCCGTTGTCCGCGGGTTTGTGGGGCTTGTCGCGGAGTATCAATACGATCCTTTCCTCGACATACACCGCAAGACACCCAAACATGGGCCGAGTCCATGGCGACACCGGCGCCAGCGCGTCCAACACAAATTCGAAGGGCACGCGCTTTCGCGCCGTGACCTCGAACATTCTGTCGATTGCGTTCACCCGCCGCTGTTTGGTTTGTCGCAATCCTTCCTCCGCGGCCCCGCCGGGAACCCCGCCATGTCATGCCGTCGTTTCGCCTATTTCCCCGGCCTTTGGATGCCCAGCTCGCGCAGCTTGTCTTGCAGGCTCTGACGGTGAAGTCCGGCCTCCGCCGCGGTTTTCGACACATTCCAGCGGTGCTGTTCGAGCTTCCGCCTGAAAAATTCGATTTCAAATTTGCGTTTCGCCTCGCGGAAATCGGGCTCGTCCAAAAACTCCGGCGCTCCGGAATTGCCCGCCGCTGTCTTTGGCCCTTGCCCCGCCAGGAGTTCTTCCGGCAGTTCGCGCGGCGACAACACTTCGCTCCCGCTCATCACCACGGCGCGTTCCAGCACGTTCCGCAGTTCCCGCACGTTTCCCGGCCAATCGTATCTCAAGAGCTGCTCGACGGCCTCCGGCGAAACGCGCACTTTCCTCCCATGCCGCGCGCCCAGCTGTTCCACAAACGCCGCCACCAGAAGCGGCAGATCGTCCTTTCGCGCCCGCAACGCCGGAATATCCAAGCTCACCACGCGCAAACGGTAAAACAGGTCCTCGCGAAAACGCCCCGCTTCGATCTCCTCCCGCAAGTCCCGGTGCGTCGCGCTGATAATCCGCACGTCCACTTCAATCGGGTGGGATCCCCCCAGTCTCTCGATCGTCCGGTTCTCGATTGCGCGCAGCACTTTCGCCTGCGTCACCGGATTCATGTCGCCAATCTCGTCCAGAAAGATCGTCCCGCCGTGCGCCAGTTCAAATTTTCCCTTCCGCTGCTGCATCGCCCCCGTAAACGCTCCGCGTTCGTGGCCGAACAATTCCGATTCGATTAGATTCTCCGGTAGCGCCGCGCAGTTGACGGCCACAAACGCCCTCGCCGCCCGCGGTGAGCGCGCGTGGATTTCTTGCGCCAGGAGATCCTTTCCCGTTCCGCTCTCGCCCAAAATCAGCACGGTTGCGTCCGATGGCGCCACCCGCTCCGCCATTTCGAATACGCGCCGCATCGCCGCTGATTTTCCGATCATTCGCCCGAATTGTCCTTCGGCCACCAACTCCTTGCGCAATCTCCTGTTTTCGCGATCCAGCTCCGAGATTTTCAGAAGGTTCGCCACTCGCCTCCGCAGCTCTTCGATGTCGAATCCCTTCGTGATGTAATCCGCCGCTCCCGACTGCAATGCCTCGATCGCCGATTGCGCCGTGTCCAGCGCCGAAACGATCAGCACGGGCGTATCGTGGCCGTTCTCCCGCAGCCACCGTAACACCGACAATCCGTCCTCCTCGGGCATCACGATATCAAGCAGCACGAGGTCCACCTCCCCCTTGGCCGCCATCTCGCGGACTTCCCTCGCCGATTCGGCTTCGGCGACCTCCGCGATTCCCTCGAGCGCCCGCCGCAATCCATACCGCGCCGAAGCTTCGTCATCCACGATCAGGATTTTCTGCATCGCTCATCCTTCCTTCTCCCGCGGCCACCGGCAACGTCACTCGAAATTTTGCTCCGCGCCCGTCCCGCACCGGGCTTTCGCATTCCACCGTTCCGCCCAAATCCTCCGCCCGCCGCGCCACAATCGAGAGCCCCAGTCCCGTTCCCGTGGCCTTCGTCGTAAAAAACGGCCGGAACATTTTGGAACGGAGTTCCGCTGGGATTCCCGGCCCTTCATCCTCGATTTCGATCGCGGCGCTTTCTCCCCGGCGAGAAATCCTGAGCAACACGCTTCCACCCTTCGGCTGCGCTTCGATGGCGTTGACCAGCAGATTCGACAGAATCTCGCCGACTGCCTCTTCCGATGCGATTGCCTCGATCTCTCCCGCCGGCTGGTCGAACACCATCCTGACATTTCGCTTTTCCGCGTCCCGGCCAAGAAGCGCCGCCGTTTGCCGCGCCACCGCCACAATCCCCACGCGCCGCCCATTCACCGAAGGCTTCGAGTATTTCAGCAACTGCGTCAGCTTCGCGCTCATCCGGTCGATCTCCGCCACCACCAGCGCGCAATCGTGGCGCGCGTCAAACGGCAGGCCGGGATTCTCGAGCTGGACTTGCAGGATCGTCTTCATCGAGCTGAGCGGATTCCGCAAATTATGCGACACGCTCGCCGCCATTTGTCCCAGCAGCGCCAGCCGCTCCCTCTCCGCGAGTTCCCGTTCCAGTTCGATCTTCGCCTCGATCGCTTTTGCGAGATCAGCCAGCCCCGGCAACTGCTCGGCCAGAAACTCCAAGGCCGCGCTGGTTTCGCCCGTCAAATAGGCGCCTGTCGTCGCCGCCTCGAGCAGCCCGATTTGTTTTCCCTCCTTCACCACGGCGATTCGCGCCACGTGCCCCAGACCTCCCGGCGATTTGAGCGGCTCCGCGTTCGGATCGGCGGGAATCGAGATGCGCACCGCTGCGAGCCCGAACTCTTCACGCACCCGCCGCTCCGCGAATTCGCGCAACTTCGTCAGGCTTCCCTGCCGCGCCTGTTCCTGCAATTCGGCCGTCAACCGCTGCAGCCCCTCCATGCCCGATTGGATGCGCCGGTGCAGCGCCGGCCCAATCAAGCGTTCCAGCGGCTCAAACAAAAAAATGAGGATGAACAAAAGAAACCCCGCTGTTGCCTCGCGAGGAAAATACGGCTCGAGCCACCCGCTCACTCGCCGGACTAGCGCGAGGTAGAGCAGCGCCAGAAACGTCACCGAAAGCCCGTAGACCAGATTTCTCTGCGCGCCGTATTCGAGGAAGTTGCGCCGCAACGCGGCGTCGATGAAGACCGACCCGGGCACCACTCCCAGCAGGATCACGGTTGCCGTAGCTGCTCCGCCAAATTCGTTCGTGCCTGGCAAACGCGCCAGCGACAAAAGGGACACCACGAAAGTCATCCCCGCGGCAATCCCGATCCACTTGGCCATCCATCGCTCGGTTTCGCTGCCCGCCTTTTTGAGCGTATCCATTGCCAGGAAAGCCGTGGATCCCGAGGCGACCAGCAGGCTCACGGCGAACTCTCGCGATAAAAGCCGGCTTAACACTCCACTGAATTCCGTACCCCTCGCAACCGCGTAGACGACCCAGGCCAACGCTCCGCCGGCGACGAAATAGAGCAGAATGGCGCAGAACTTGGCCGCCGCGCGCCCGGTCTCCCTAAAGGGGAATTCTTTCCTGTACTCATAATTGAAGTGCCAAATGAGCGGAGGGAGGAACAGCAGGCCCAAGGCGGTCAGGAGTTGGGCAAACGTCACGGTCGCCTGCGGACCCACTCCTTGCTGAATCTGAGTATTCGCTTCCAAAAGCTCTCCGCCGTAGAACAGAAACAGAGCCAGGCTCAAGAAAAACAGAACCCTTTCCAATCGACGCGGCCGGCGATGGCCGAGGATGAGTGCCAGCAGGAAGAGATACACCAGAGTGCCCGCCGTCAGCGCCACCAGCCTTGTGTAGACGATGGTTGCCATTTCTTCGTTTTCTGCCAGGGATTCTAGGACGAGGCAACTTGCAACTCAACGTCCAAGTGCAGGAAAAACCTTACATTCTCGTAAAGTACAGAAATAAAATTATTTACATTATTCTGTCCGGTCAATAATTGAGCGTTATTTTGTCAGATTTTTACTTGACTGTAAGGCCGCCTCTGCTATATTAGCACTCGCAGCTGAGGAGTGCTAAACCACAGGCTCCTCACCTCAAAGACGACCGTATTCCATCGGAGGATTGCAAATATGGCTTTGAATATCACTCCGCTGCACGACCGCGTCCTGGTCCGGCGGCTGGAAGAGAAGGAAGTCGTGAAGGGAGGGATTATCATCCCGGACACGGCTAAGGAAAAGCCTCAAGAGGGTGAAGTGATCGCCGTCGGTAATGGACGCCGGGAAAAAGGGGAGTTGATTCCCCTGGATGTGAAGCCCGGAGATCGCATCCTCTTCGGCAAGTACAGCGGCAACGACATCAAGATTGACGATGAGGAATATCTGATTCTCAAGGAAGACGAGATCCTCGCGAAAATCGGCGGCGCGGCCAAGGCGGCCGGCGGCAAAAAGTAACTCCCGGACGCGGCCATCGCCCTTTCTCGATAGGGCCGGCCGTCCCGGATAACCAATTCAAAGAATCCGAAGAGGAGAAAGAGATATGCCAAAGCAAATCGTGACTGGTGAGAATTCGCGCCAGGCGATTCTCCGCGGCGTCAATGCTCTTGCCGACGCCGTGAAGATCACGTTGGGCCCCAAGGGGCGCAACGCCGTAATCGAAAAGAAGTTCGGCGCGCCGATCATCACCAAGGACGGCGTGACCGTGGCCAAGGAAATCGAGCTGCCCGATTCGCTCGAAAACATGGGCGCCCAGATGGTCCGCGAAGTCGCTTCCAAGACTTCCGACGTGGCCGGTGACGGCACCACCACCGCCACGGTTCTGGCTCAGGCCATCTTCCGCGAAGGCGTGAAGACGGTCGCCGCCGGCGCCAGCCCCACGGCCCTCAAGCGCGGCATCGAGAGAGCCGTCGAAGTGGCCGTCGAGGAAGTCAAGAAGCTCCACAAGGACGTCAAGGGCGACATGATCGCCCAGGTCGGCACCATCTCCGCCAACAATGACAAGCAAATCGGCTCCATCATTGCCGAGGCCATGAAGAAGGTGGGCAAGGACGGCGTCATCACCGTCGAGGAATCCAAGACGATGGAGACGACCCTCGAAGTGGTCGAAGGCATGCAGTTCGACCGCGGCTACCTTTCCCCCTACTTCGTCACCGACCCCGAGCGCATGGAGTGCGCCCTCGAGGACGTTCGCATTCTCATCCACGAGAAGAAGATCAGCTCCATGAAGGACCTGCTTCCCCTTCTCGAGCAGATCGCCAAGATGGGCAAGCCCCTGCTGATCATCGCCGAGGACGTCGAGGGCGAAGCTCTCGCCACCCTCGTCGTGAATAAGCTCCGCGGCACCCTGCAGTGCGCCGCCGTCAAGGCTCCCGGGTTCGGCGATCGCCGCAAGGCCATGCTCGAAGACATTGCCACCCTCACCGGCGGCAAGGCCATCACCGAGGACCTCGGCATCAAGCTCGAGAATGTGAAGGTTGAGGATCTCGGGCGCGCCAAGAAAATCACCATCGACAAGGACAACACCACCATCGTCGAAGGTGCCGGCAAACCCAGCGAGATCGAAGGCCGCGTCAAGCAGATTCGCGCTCAGGTCGAGGAAACCACCTCCGACTACGACCGCGAGAAGCTGCAGGAGCGGCTGGCGAAGCTCGTCGGCGGTGTCGCCGTCATTAAAGTCGGCGCGGCTACCGAAACCGAGCTGAAGGAAAAGAAGGCTCGCGTCGAGGACGCCATGCACGCCACTCGCGCGGCTGTCGAGGAAGGAATCGTTCCCGGCGGCGGCGTGGCTCTGGTTCGCTGCATCGCGGCTCTCGAAAAGCTCAAGCTTCAGGATGACGAAGCCATCGGCGTCAACATCGTGAAGCGCGCCCTCGAGGAACCCATGCGGCAGATCGCCCTCAACGCCGGTCAGGAAGGCGCTGTCATCGTCGGCCGCATTCGCGAATCCAAGGACGACAACTTCGGCTTCAACGCGGATACCGAAGAGTTCATCGACCTGGTCAAGGCGGGCGTCATCGATCCCGCCAAGGTCACTCGACTCGCTCTTCAGAACGCCGCTTCCATCGCCGGACTGATGCTCACCACCGAAGCGCTGGTGGCCGACATCAAGGAAGAGGAAAAGAAGGCTGCGACGGGCGCTCCGGGCGCCGGCGGCATGGGCGGAATGTACTAAACCGCTCCTCCGCGCTGCGCGGCGTCTTTCGCCCGCGCATCACGGTCAGCATGGCAAGGGCGCTGCGGCTTATTCACCGCGGCGCCCTTTTTCTTTCCCCCGACCATCCACCCTTGGCCGCTTCTGCCGCAGCAGGTTAGCTCGTGTCTCCAGAACCGACCACGATGAGGCAGCGGCAGAGAACGGAGGAATCTCCCCGACCCTCCGCCTCGCATTCGGTAAGCTTTTTCCGCGAACCCGCGCTCTACTTCACGATCAACGTTACCGGCAGCGTAAAGCTCGAATTGTTCAGCGTTGCCGTGATGTTGAGCGTGTAAGTGCCCGGAGGCGTCGCCGCTCCCGTTGGGCTCTTGGGCAGGTTCCCGCACGCGGCGTTGGCAATCAAGACCGCCGCCAGGATTGCCGGCGCGAGCGCCAGACGGAGTCTCCGCCGCTGGGCCTTCGGCGCCGCTGCCATGCCGAGCGCCGCAAGCAGCGTCAGCGCCCCAATCGGAGCCATCGGCAGCCGGTTCGCCGGCGTGTTCACCGGCACAGCCCCCTGGCAATACGTATCCACGACAATCGCGGTCTGAACCGGCTTCCCCGTCAGCACGACGTTCGTCGGCACCACTTGGCACGTGATCGAGGAATCCGGACTCGAGCAGGTGAGCGTCGCCGTGCCTGTGGTTCCCGGCGGCGCGTTCAATAGCAGGCCGTAAACCGCCGTCCCGCCCGGATTCACCGTCACGGTTGTGCTGCCGCCCGGCCCGACGGATAGGGACAGCGTGGAACCCGTCCCCGTCAGCGTAAGCGACTCCCTCGGATTGTTGGGGTCGTTGCTGGAAATGTTCAGCGTTGCTGTCAGTGGCCCGATGGTCGTGGGTGTAAACACAACGTTGATCGTGCAGCTGGACCCGCTGCCCGGCGAAGGTGTGAGCGCCGCCGTGCAGTTGTTCGTCTGCGTGAAGTCCGCTTGCTCGCTGTCCTCCGAGATGCCGATCGCCGAAACCGTCAGATTCGCGTTTCCGGTGTTCGTGATCGTCACCGTCTGCGCCGCGCTTGACGAGCCAATTCCCTCGCCTCCGAACGCCAGTGTGCTTCCGCCCGGTGGATTCAACGTCGCCACCGGCGCGGGAGGCACGATGGCCGTCGAATCCGTCGCCGTTGCGTTCGCAGACCCTCCTCCCGACACGGTCACCGAGTTCACCTGGGGTGACGTCGCACTCGTCGCCACATTCACCGTCACCGCAATTGCCGGGTAGGCCGCTCCGCCGGCCAATGCATCGCTTCGCGTGCAGCTCGACGCGCTGCACGTCCATCCCGTCCCTGCCATCGTGGCAATCGTCAGTCCGGAGGGTGGGTTTTCCGCCACGGTCACCGTGCCGATCGTCGGCCCTGAACCCGCGCCATTCGACACCGTCACGGTGTACGTTCCCGTCAAACCCTGCACGAAGCTTCCTGTATGGGTCTTCGTGATCGCCAAGGCAGGGGCCGTCTGAACGGTTGTCGGATCCATCGCGGTCGCGCTCGCCGATCCTCCGCCCGAAACGGTCACCGAGTTGGCTTGCTGCGACCCGGGCGCCGTCGCGGCCACGTTGATCGTCACCGTAATCGCCGGATAGCTCGCCCCCGCCGCCAGCGCATCGCTGCGCGTGCATGTCGTCGTCGTGCAAGTCCATCCCGTGCCCGTCATGCTCGCCACCTGCCCCAATGCGGCCGGCAGATTCTCCGTGACGGTCACTGCACTCGTCGTCGGGGCCGCGTTCGCTCCGTTCGACACCGTCACCGTGTATGTTCCCTGCGTGCTCACGATGAAATTTCCAGTGTGCGTCTTTGTAATCGAAAGCGCTGGGACCAGGTTGAACGTCGCCGTCACGCTTTCCGCCGCATTCACGGTCACGGCGCAGGTGCCTGTGGTGTTCGTGCACGCTCCGCTCCACCCCGCAAAGGCCGAGCCGCTCGCCGGCGTCGCGGTGAGCGTCACCGCCGTCGCGGGAGCGTAATTCGCCGTGCAGCCTGTCGTCGACCCCGTCGTGCAGTTAATCGCCGGACTCAGCCCCGACTGGCTCGTCACCGTTCCCTTGCCGGCTCCGGCATCAGTCACCGTAAGCGTGTACGTTGTGCCCGACCCAACCGTCCCCGTCGCTGCAACCGTTACATTCGAAGTGCCGTCCGTGGTCAAGACCAGCGTCTGCGAAACCGCGCCGCTCGCCGCCGTCGTGGGCGGCGCGAACGTCACCGTGAACGTGCAGGACCCTGACGGCTGGAGCACAACCACGGCTCCGGTCCCCGCCGGAACGCATCCCCCCGATGCGCTGAAGTCCGGCGAATTCGCCACGTCCACGCCCGTTATGCCAAGCGGCCCGAGTCCCGTGTTCGTGATTGTGATCGGGCTGGACTGCGCGCTGCTTCCCGCTGTCACCGGCGTCGAGAAGTTCACGCTTGTGCTCGCCGGTGAAGGCGTCCCCTTCGGCGCGGCGATGGTCTGGAACAATACGAGGTTCGGATGCGACGACGGTGCTGGATCCGACGCCGGACCCGTCGTGTCAAAAATCGCAAGCTCATAAGGTGAAACCAAATACCCGGTGATGCCGCTGCCGTCCGATACTTGCCCCGTCACGTGGCCTGTCGCATCCACCGAGTAAGTGATTGCTCCAAGGTTTTCGTCGTAGAGCAAATCGCCCCCGTGGTGGCTTTCATCGTCCGTCGCATTAAACGTCCCGGTAGCCACCGACGTGCTCACCCCTGAAAAATCAGACCCTACTCCCGACACGGACTCCTGCTGCCCAAAGTACAGGTTTCCTGTAAACGACGTGCCCGCAAACGGCCCTCCCACTTGCAGCGCCAGCGGCCCCAGCGCCACCGAACTATCGGCGATCAGCACGTATCCGCTGTCCGGTCCCGCAAGATAAATAACACCCGCCCCGGGAGCTCCCGTCGTCTTGTCGGTCACCGAAAACGGCACGCGTCCGTTCGCCGCCACCGTCGCGGTTCCTGTGGCCACATCCCCCAAACTCAACGTCCCGCCATCGTTGTGGTCCAGCGTGACTGTCAGCGTGCCTCCCGAAACCGAGAAGACGCCCACACCTGCAAAGGTGCCGCCGTTCGAAACCCCCGCCAAGCTCGCCACGTCCGGCCCGGCCAAAGAACTCGCCGTAAAGCTTCCCGGATTCGCCTGCCGCATCGCAGTCCCGGTGGTGACCTCGTTGTTCGCTCGCGGATCCAAATTCATCGGGATCACTTCGTTCGCCGACACGATATACACGGCGACCGTCGAGTTCGACGACTTGTTGCTGTTTGAAAGTGTCAGGCTCAGCTGCGTCCTTCCATTCGTATCCGGCGCTGTGTAGCTGCCCGTGATGCTCGTGTAGCTGCCGAGACTGCCGCCTTCGTTCACATCCTCGGCACCGGAAACCACGTGCAGCGCGTTGTCAAACGTAATCAGCCCCGCTAACCCCGTTCTCAGCCCTGCCGCACTCTGCCCGCTTACTCCGTAAACGTACGTTCCTGCGAACGATGACTGGCTGAACGCCGTCGGGTCCTGCTTCAGCAGGAATCCCGAACCCATCTCGTGGTTGCCATCGTCGTCGCGGAATCCCGTAAACCTGGCGCTGTATGCCAATCCGCGATACACGGTTCCAACGGAAAACGTCGAATGTATCCCCGTGTTGCCCACCCCGGGCGGAATCACCAAATACCCGCGATTATCCGGTCCCACCGTGTACGTGCCGGTCACCGCGACGTCTTGTTGTATTCCGAGAGCGGGCGTGCTCGCGTCCATCACTCCCGTGACGCCGCCCTTGCCGTCAAACGTCAAGCCGCCCACGAATAGGCTCTCGGTCGAGCTGGTTCCTGTGGGGCAATTGTTGCCGCTGAACCCGCAATCGGGGTACGCCACGATCTCCACTGCATACTGCCCCGTCAGCAATCCGGCCTGCGTGTTCGGCAAGGTCCCGATCGTCACCGAAAGCGTCGCGTTCGCGACTTGCGCCGGAGACGACGAATCCGTCACCGTAACCCCAAACGTAAACGTTCCCGCCGTCGCCGGGCTGTCGTTATAGATGTGGCCTTGGGCGACGTTGCCGCTCGCGCTCGGCGTCTCGAACGTGAATCCGGCCGGCAAACTGCTCCCGCTCTGCAACGAAATCGTGTAGGGCCCCGTTCCCCCGTTCACCAGCGCCTGAATGTCTGCGCCGTATGGCACAGACACTGCTCCGCTCGGTAGCGTCGTGGAAGTGAACGTCACCCCGCCCCCGCTGGCGCTCTGGAATGTCGCCGTTATGGCATACGTCGTCGCCGTGCTTGCCGTGAACGTGCACGTCGTTGAAGTCGGATTCGCGCACACTCCCCCGCCCCACGAGACGAACGTCGCTCCGCTCGCCGGAGTCTCCGTCAGCGTCACGGCGGTGCTGAGTGAATATCCCGCCGAACACGCCCCGGATTGCGGACCCGCCGCCGTATTCGTGCAATTGATTGACGTCGGATTCGTCTTGTCTTCCACGTTTCCGGCGCCGTTCACGGTCACCGACACCGTTGCGCCTCCCGACGTGAACCCGGCGTCCACCGTTTCTGCCCCGGTCATCGCCACCAGGCAGCTTACGCTGCTGCTCGTGATGCACGTCGGCGTAGTTCCCGTCCAGCCGAAGAATGTCGACCCGCTCGCCGCCGCCGCGCTAATCGTCACGAATTCGCCGACCGGGAAATTCGCCGAGCAAGTCCCGCTCGTCGCCGTTCCCGTCACCGTGCAATTGATTCCTGCGGGCGAACTCGTAACCGTCCCGCCTCCCGTATGCGTTGATCCAGCCTGCACCGTCAGGGGGAAGGTCGATGTTCCGGGGTTGAATGTCGCTGTGACGGTCTCGTTGGCCGTCACCGTCACCTGGCATGTGGTCCCTGATCCGGTGCAAGCCGTGGGTGACCCGCCGAAGCCCCCAAACGCTCCTAGCGCCGTCGCGGTCAGCGTTACTTGCGTCCCCGACGGATAGCTCGTCGTGCAATTTCCGGACTCGGCGCCCGAGTTCGTTTCCTGGCAGTTGATCTGTCCGAGGTTGTCCGTGACGGTTCCCTCGGCTGTTCCGGCCATGACGATGTTCAACGATTCCAGCGTTCCCGATGTAACCGTCGTATTCGTCGTCGCCGTATTGTTGGTCTGGTCCGGATCGGCTGGCGATGCGGCCGCCACCGTCGCGGTGTTCGTCAGCGTTCCGGTCAGCGTGGGCGTCAGCGTAAACGTAATCTGCGACTTTTGCCCGTTCTGCAGCGCCCCAATGTTGCAGAACACGGTCGTTTGCCCGGACCCGATGTTGATCTGCGTTTCGCAGCCCGTGCCCGATAGGCTTGAAAGCGTTGCCGTCGTCGGAATCGCATCGGTCATCGAAACGCCCGTCGCGCCAAGCGGCCCGTTGTTCGTGACTGTGATGGCGTAGTTCACACCGTTGCCGGTTGTGACTGAACTCGGCGTCGCGGTCATCGTCACCGACACGTCCGCTCCGCCCGATTGCGGCTGTCCGTAAATCGCGACTCCGCTGATCCCTTGGAACACGATCCCGGATTCGAATCCCAGATTCGTCGTGAAGCCGCTCCCGTTCATCACCGCGCCGCTCGAAATGTTGATGCGATAAACCTTTCCCGTCAGTTCATCGTTCGTCCAGAAGCTGACGCCATCCGGATCCAGGTTCAGATTTTGATAGATTCCGCTCGTATTCTGCTGGTAGCTCTGCAATACGGTCCCGTCCTGATTCATTCGGATGATCCGGTCTGCCGCGGCAACAAGCAGAGAACCATCGGGGAGTTCGCGCAAAGCGTAGAGCGATTCCCCCGCCGTCAAAGCGGGATTGGGAATGATGTCCGGATGTTGCACCGATTCGCCGAGGTCATACACCTTTGCCGTGTTGCTGCCCAGCGTGTAGGCGATCGTGTCGTTGCTGTCCAGCAGTTCAATCCAGTAAGCCGCCGGACTATCGTTGATAAACGCGGGATAGAAAGTATTGCTCGGAGCGCCGTTCGCTCCCGTCCCCGGCGCATATTCCAGCAGCGTCGCTTGATCGTCCCCGGTGATGTAATTCTCGGCGAGGAGTGCGTCTCCGGATGGATCGAAAACCACCGAAGTCGCCGCATTATCCCCGCCATAATTTCCGAATTGCGTCGGCCCTGCGGCTTTATTGCTGAAGACCGAGAGGAATCCCTGGTCGTTCGCAATGTACAGGTTTCCGACGGAATCGAACGTCATCCCCTCGCCATAGCCGTTTTGCGAGTTGTTCAACACCTGCACGACGCCGCCCGTCGAAGGATTCAAAACGAACACCATCGGTCCAAAGTCCAGAAACACTTGTCCGCTTGAAAATGCTACCGGCGGCCCGCTAAACACAGCCGCAACGGATGAAGTGATGGGAAGAGTCGTGCATTGAGACGCACTCGTCGCGGACGCTGTGCACGTTCCGAGGTAACCGGCAAAAACAGATCCCCCCGTCGAGGCCGTTGAAGTCAGCGTGACACCGCTCGGATTGGTCGTGCTCGAGAACGTCTGCGTGCATCCCGTGCTTCCCGCCACGCCGTTGGTGATCGTGCAGTTGATCTGCGGTCCGCCCACCACTCCGCCCGTCACCGTCCCGCTCCCATTCCCATACCCCACGACGGTGATTGTGTAGCTGTTCAGAGTCGAAGACGTCGTGAAGCTCGCGTTGACCGTGTCGGGCCCTGTAATCGTGAATGTGCAACTGGGCGAAGCGCTTCCATTGCAACTCGAGGCATCAGGAGCGTTGGCCGTATTCCAAGCGGAAAACGCGTACCCGGTGTCGGGCGAAGCGAAGAGAGTCACGGACGTCCCAGCCGCAAAACTCGCCGAACAATAGTTGTAGGGCGGGCCGGCCGGGTAGTCGGAACTGCAGAAAATGCCTTGTGGTGAGCCCGATGGAGAACTGGTGACGCTACCGCCCGCTCCGCTTCCCGGTGCCGGCGTGACGTTCACACTCAGAGTTTCGGCGCCGCTGACCGTCCCCGTAAGCGAGAAGGTGAAACTCGGGTTCGCTTTGTCGTTCGTCGTGATCGTCAGCGTCGCCGTCAATGTTCCCGAGACGCCCACGGGCGGATTGAAGCTTACGCTGATTTCGCCTGCATTTCCGGGGGACACCTGGAAAACGTATGCTCCATTCGGTCCGTTTGCCGCCGGCAGAGTAAACGCCGAAGCGTTCGCGCCCGTCACCTTCGCCGTCAGAATCAGATCGTCCAACCCGTCGTTCGCAAAATCTACGAATTGGGGAAGATTGGTCAGGCTTCCCGCCAAAGACGGCCCGAAAGCCGAAAAACTTCCGTCTTCGATCGTCACCGGAGCCAGATTCACGCGGCGGATGCGGTTGCCATCCCCGTCGGATATGAACAGGTCGTCGGTGGGCTCTTGGGTGCCCGATGTGCCATTCGTGAAAGTCGCGTTGAAAATCGCCAGTCCATAATTGCCGATCAATGCAGATGTGGATGGTCCGCCGTCGCCGGAGGACCCCCCGACTAAGTTATTTACATCGCCCGCCACTGTGACGACCGTTCCGTCGCTCGCGTCAACTCGCTGCACCACATTGTCATACCCGCCTCCGATGTACAGGTTGCCACGATTGTCCAATGCCAGTTGCGAAGGGCCTTCCATGCTCGAGGAAAACATGTTCCCGTCGTCTCCGCCGAACGTGGGCAGCCCATTGAACGCGTAGGGCGATATCGTTCCGGTTTCCAGGGCCAAGTCCCGGACGACGTTGTCGCCGGCATCCGCGATATACAAATCCGTGCCGCTGGCGACCAGGCCAAGCGGAGAATTCAGCGTCGCCGACGTCGCCATCCCGTAATTTCCGCATCCCCCGTTCAAATAAGTTCCGCACGAACTCCCGGAAATCCCCGCGATCGTCGCGATATCGCCCGCCGCAATTTGAACCCCTGCGATCAGCGCCGCGCTCGTCCCCGTGTTCACTGCGCGAACTGTATTGAGGCCCGAATCCGCAATGTAGACGATTCCGCTGGCATCCACGGCGATGCCGTTCGGCTGATACAGGCTCGCGCTCGTCGCTGCGCCCCCGTCGCCGCAGCTTGGCTTGGCATTCGGATTTCCCGAAGACCCGCACGAAGCTCCGTTCCCTGCAATCGTCGCGATATTTCCCGGCTGAATCGTCACGCCGGCCACGGTGATTGCACTCGTTTGCTTGTTGACGATCCGTACCACCGCTGTGGTCCCGTCCAGAATGTAATAGTTCCCGCTGCCGTCGATTGCCACACCGTTGGGATAAACGAATCGCGCCTGCGTTGCCGTCCCGCCATCCCCATTCGAAGACCCGGAGCTGCACGAACTTCCGTTGCACGTGACAGTCGCGCCGCCGTAGCCGTCCCCCGCGACCGTGCTCAGATTTCCCGTGGAAGCGTTCAGCTCGCGCAGCCTTTCGCCGTTTGTTTCCAGCGCGTAAACATTTTCGCTCGCGTCCACGCCCACAGTCTGCGGCAGGCCCATAATCCCGCTCGTGCCTCCGCCTCCATCGCCGCCCGTTCCCCCGCCCGCCAGCCCCGCAATCGTCGGATTCGTCCCGCTGCTGACCACGCGCACGCGCATGTCGTATGTGTCGGTCACAACCAAATTGCCCAGCGAGTCGTAAAACACGCTTTCCGGAAAATCGAATGCGGCGCTCGTCGCCGCCCCTCCGTCCCCACAGCCTGGCTCTGCCGGTGTGATCCCCCCGGTTCCGCAGATCAGCCCGATGCCGGCTACGGTCGTAATAATGTGATTGGTGGTTGTATCCACCTTGCGAATTTTTGGTTCTCCCGCATCCACGATGTATAGATTGCCCGTCGGGTCCGTCGTCAGACCCCGCGGCGCCAGCAACAGCGCCGAAGCTGCCGGCCCTCCGTCGCCGTTCGATTGCCCGGGAGTTCCTGCGCTGAACAGCGTTCCGGCGTAAACGGAAATCGTCTGGCTGGTTGTCACTTTGCAAACGGTTTCGCCGACCTCGTCGGACACGAAGACGTTGCCGCTTGCATCCACGGCCACGCCGGTCGCGTAGCCGAAGCCAACGCTTGTGGCTGTGGCGGATCCGCTTGGGCAGCCGGCAGCAGTTGCAGAAATGTTTCCCGCGTAGGTGCTGATGTTTCCCGTCGTGGCGTCTACACGGCGTACCACACCGTTATTTGTGTCTGCGATGAAGAGGTTGCCGTTCGCATCCACTGCCACAGCTTCCGGCCCGTTCAGCCGCGCATCAGTCGCCGCCCCTCCGTCGCCCGCATAACTCCCGAAATAAGGGTCCTCGCTCCCCGCAACCGTCGTAATGACATGCGTCGTCGCGTCCACGCGCCGGATGCGCTCGTTGTACATGTCCGCGATAAACAAATTTCCGTTCTTGTCGATCGCCAGCCCTTCCGGGAACGCCAGTTGCGCTTGCGTCGCCGCTCCGCCGTCGCCTGAAAATCCCTCGATTCCCGTTCCCGCGTAAATCGTCAGGTTTCCCGATGTGTCCACCTTAAAAACTTCGTTCAATGTGGGCACGGAAATGTACGTGTTTCCATTGGCGTCGCGCACTGCCGCGAATGGCTCCGGCAAATACGCGCTCGCCGCCGTCGCGGCTTCCGGCCCGCCTCCCATCACTGTGTTGATCGTATTCACTTGCCCAGCCGCGCCAACGGCGCTTGCCAGCATGAAAATCCCAACCGTTAGAATTCGTCGCATTTTGATACCTCTAGGGCTCGCCGGTTTTTGTGGACATGCGTCACCGCCCTGGCACCGTATCCATGGGCCGATGGCACGGGAACACCCCATCCCCCGACGGGACAAGCACTCCCGAAAATGTGAAAAAGGTTGCGTCTTTCTTGCAGCTTTCAGCAACGCGCCGCACTCCCTCGCGCTCTTCATCGGTGCAAAACTCTATCCCGATGGCACTTACCTGTTATCGGCCTTGGAAGGTTCTCTTCGAGACGTATTACCCTGCGAATGGGACTGCATCTGTCCGGCCAAAACGACCCGCCTCCCGGCCGCCCAGTCAGGCCGGTACTCCCACTGAATGCTCGAGTGGTGCACAGCCGGGTGGACGCAACGACTGGAGAAGCCCCGACGAGGAAGTTCCGCACGCCTCACCTCGAGGACAATAGCCTTCACACTCCATCGAGCGGCGGCAAACCGCCGACTGGATGGCTTATAAGTGAGAGTTAATGATGCGGGCCTAAAAGCGTGGGCGAGATGTTGCCATCAGGCCTCAGCAGAGTCAAGCGAACCGAAGCGAGGAAAAGCTCCCGGGAGGAGG
Source organism: Verrucomicrobiia bacterium (assembly GCA_035503815.1). Lineage (GTDB taxonomy): Bacteria > Acidobacteriota > Terriglobia > Acidiferrales > UBA7541 > Palsa-295. Next base: position 46,464 of record DATJTF010000009.1, on the reverse strand, counting down.
GCTCGATTCGGCCGCCCGAACGAGCAATTTTCCGCCTGGCCTGCGGCGAGCGCCGGAGTGCGATATGATGGTTGAAGGGCCGGGCAACGCGCGAATCATTTGACCCGGTCGGCATCTTTTCGAGCAGGGGCGAAAGCCATGACAGACAACAGGCCGCCATACGCGACCGTCGAGGAAGCCGCCGAAGAATTCCGCAACGGGCGCATGATCGTCCTGGTGGATGACGAAAACCGCGAAAACGAAGGCGATTTGGCGATGGCGGCGTCGAAGGTCACTCCCGAATCCATCAACTTCATGGCGAAATTCGGGCGCGGCCTGATTTGCCTGGCTCTGACGGAACAGCGCTGCGACGTTCTGGATCTGCACGCAATTTCCCCGCGCAACACTTCGATGTTCGGCACGCCGTTCTGCGAACCGATCGACGCGCGGCGAGGCACTACCACGGGCACCAGCGCCGCCGATCGCGCCAACACGATTCTCGCGGCCACCAATCCCGAGACGCGTCCAGAGGACCTGGCCCGGCCGGGACACGTCTATACGCTCCGGGCGCGGAACGCCGGCGTGCTGGTCCGCGCGGGACAGACGGAAGCTTCCGTGGATTTGGCGCGAATTGCCGGGCTCGATCCTTCCGCGGTGATTTGCGAAATCATGAACGACGACGGGACGATGGCGCGGATGCCGGAGCTGAAGGAATTTTGCGGAGAGCACGGGTTGAAGTTGCTGACAGTGGCGGACCTGATCCGTTACCGGATGCGGCACGAACGCTACGTGAAGCGCATCGCGGAATCCATCCTGCCCACGCGCTTTGGGCCGTTCCGCATGATCGCCTACTCGAGCGATGTGGACCAGGAAGTGCACGTGGCGCTGGTGCGCGGCGACGTGGCGGGCGGTGAACCGCCGCTGGTGCGCGTGCATTCACACTGCCTGACCGGCGACGTCCTGCAATCCTCGGCGTGCGATTGCCGGGAGACGATCGACCGCTCGCTCGAAGCCATCGCGGCGGCCGGACGCGGCGTGTTCATCTACCTGCATCAGACCGGACGCGGCTTTCAGATCGATTCGCGCACCGAGGCGGGCGAACCGCTGCCGCACATCCTGTTTCACCAGCGGGGAGAGTCGCAGCCCGAAGCGGGCCATCCGATCGTGCAGCGCGAGAGCGGAATCGGCGTTCAGATCCTGATCGATCTCGAATTGCGGCGCATCCGACTGCTGACGAATCACCCTCGGCGGATCGCGGCGCTCGAAGGATACGGCCTCGAAATCGCCGATCAAATTCCTTTGGCGATTCATCCGGCGCGCACCACGCATCAATTGCTTTAGTCTGTTCCTCGCCCGCCGCTATCTCCCAAAAACCAAGAGCACAAACGAGTCCGGAACGATTTCCCGCGCCGGATGAGGGTCCTGTTGAGTCGCAGGCGCAGGCGGCGTGAAAGCGGCGGTCACGAGAAAAATTTCGTGGGTGCGCGGATCGAGGGCCATGGTCCGGGCATTCACCTGCGTGGGAACATTTTCAACAACCGTGTAATTGTCCGGCGATTCCTCCTTGATGACCGTGAGGCTGCCGTCGTGGCCGTTGGAGGAGAAAACATAGCCCGTCGCCGGATCGAAGCGGACAGCATCCACTCCCCCTCCAATCGCCTGCGTGGATATCACGGCATGCGTATCGGCGTTGACGACGGCCAGCATGACGTTGCGGCACCCGGCGAAGAGACGCCGATGCCCGATGTCCATGGCCAGCCCGGTGGGAGATTCGCACGGCGCGATGGACCAGTGGGAAATCAAGACCAGTCCTTGCGAATCAATTTCCGCTTGCTCGTTCTTGTCCTCGAGGTTGACGAAGACGTGCCCGGCATGGTCCGCCACCGCGAATTCAGGCCGCCCGGGAAGTGGGATCGTCGCGATGACTTTGCCGCTCGTGGCATCAAGCACTGTGGCGCTATGCGACCTGCCGTTCATGGCAAACACGCGCTTCGTGCCGCCGTCGTAAAGGATGGCGTCGGGATTCAATCCGGCTTTGACCGTGCCGAGCTCCTGAAGGGTGCTCAAATCGAAAATCGTGATCGTGCCCGCGGCGCCATTGGACGTGAAACCGCGATTCAGGTCGGAGGCGAGGGCGATACCGTGCACGCCGGGAGTGTTGTCAATTTCTCCGACAAGCTTTCCGGTGTCCACGTTCACCACCAGCACTTTCGTTGAATGGGAGATGAAAAGCCTTCGCGTGGAAGGATCGAAGGCGAGGTAGTCCCAGCCTCCGTCTCCGGGAAGCGAATATTTTCGCAACAGGTGATATCCGGAAGCCCCGGGAAAAGCGGGGAGGGGCGGAGTGGCGACGGATATCTCAGCGGCGGATGAGGCGCGCAAACGAGAGGCGCCGGGAAGGCACGAGGCCACGAAAGCCAATACGACGACGGCAATTCGAAGAAAATTCTTCAAGGAGTTCCTCCAGGGGGAGCTGCCAAAGTGTTGCGATTAGAAAGGACCTCGACTATTTGTTTTCTAGGAGTTACGAGGATTTCTATCTCCGGGTGTGTAGCGATTAGATTTTGGAAGTTCGACGTTAGAGGCCGAAGGTTGGAGGGCCGCAAGGGCGGAATAGTCAAGAGCGATTGGGGAGCGACCGACGGCGAGCGACGGCAAAGAAGTGTATGGCTAGGGCGTCTGTTGATCGGGGAGTTCGGCGTTTTCGTCATGTCGGCACATCGTTCTAATACCCATTTTAACATTGGGGTCAAATCAGAACGGTTGTGGACTTTTGCAAAAATGAAGCAGGAATGCAAGGACCCAAGAATGAGCCAGGAAATCATCGAGCCAGAGCGTAACCGAAATCTTGCGCGTCACTGCGCGCGGCAGGCCGGCTCGAAGATCGCCGCCGGAGTGGCGAGGGGCATGAGAGGCAGGCGGTGCCCCCATACGAATCGAACTAGTGGTGCGACGGGAGCTGGTCCCAGATGGCGGGGTCTTCAGTGCCGAGGACCCAGGAGCAGAATCCTTCGAGGCCGCGGTCTTTGGCGAGGGCGTAGCGCTCCTGAAAGGCGTGAGCATCGGTATAGAAAATCCATTCGCGCTCGTCAGCCCGGTAAAAATAAAGCCAAGGCGTGCGGTCCACGGGATCCCATTCGACCTTGCCGCCATAGGCGCGGGCGAGATCGAGCGCGTCCTCCGTCGAAATATATTCGGCGGAGGGGTTCGGTTTTTCGCCGGGCATGACGGGAGTGCCCGGGAACCAGTGATAACCGTAAAGCGGAATGCCGAGGGAAAGCTTTTCGCGAGGGACAAATTTGAGAGCGTAGTCAAGATTGCTGACCGTCCAGGACCAGCCGGCGACGGGGCCGGGCGGGGTCCAGCGAGTGTGCTCGTCGTAGGTCATCAGGCAAATGAGGTCCACGGACTTCGCAAGCGCCGCGAGGTCGTAAGCGCCGCGCCAATTTTCGTAAATCCAGGCGGAAAAGCCGGTCTCTCCGGCGGCGCCAGGAGCGTTGGGGACCGTCGCGATGGTGAGTTTGAGGCCCTGGGCGTGGAAGACGGAAGCGGCTTCGGCGACCATCGCGGAGAGTGCGTCGCGGTCGGTCCAATTCACGTTTTCAAAATCGAACTGAAAGCCGATATAGCCGTTGTCCTTGCAGGCGCGAACGAGCTCCTGAAACATCTGGCGATAGGCCGCTGGATTGGCGAGGAGCTTGTGAAATTCGTCCTGGACGAAACCCTGGTCGGCAACGATGGGCATCACGGGGACATGTTCCTGCCGCGCGGTATCCATGACCAGAGGATTGGGTCCGCCGGAAACAAGGCCAGTGGAGTCGACGATGTACCAGGCGGGAACGAGGGTATCGATTTTGTCGGCGTGAGCCAGGAAGGAACGGACGGAGTTGGGGTCGCGCGTCATGTAAAACAGGGATTTCGGCTGCTGCGCCGAAGCGGAAAAAGACACGAAAAAAAGAAGAGCAAGCACCGGCACCGCGGTTTTCATGGATGGGCCCCCATAATCAAAGAACGGAAAGATTGCGTGCGCCGAGGCACTGCGAAACAGCGCGGCGGCGGCTTCGAATATAGCAATTTCGCGCAGCCGAGGTTCGGGAAATTGCCGGTGCGGAGTCGAATGTCCGCGATGATCGAGGCGCCGAGACAAGAGAGGCGTATCGCGAGGATTGGTCCGGGAATCCCCCAAAGCGCCGCATGCAGGATGCACGGGTACGTTGCGGAGCTTTTAGCCGATATCGTGGCCGCTGCCTTGGCCGGCAAACGCGGGTTCGGGAATTTCGGTGGCAAGCTCGGGCAGGGGCGAATCCGCCGGAGCTTTCACGGGGACAAGCAGGCCGGCGAGGAGATAGCAGGCCGCTCCGGTCAAAACGCAGGTTCCAATGCTGGTGTCCATCGAAATGATGATGGCGACGAAGCTGGCGAGCGAACCGGCCGCACCGTTCAAAGCCCACATCCAGGGCAAGTTGCGTTCCTGCGATAGAGACGCCATCCAGCGCATCCCCACCGGAAAGCAGAACCCCTGCAAAAATCCGCAGGAAAACACCAGTGCCAGGGAAACCAGAATGCGCTGCCAGAGCAGCCCGGCGATGAACGCGTGGATCACGGGAAGGACGGCGAGGTAGTAGAGAACCACCAGGAGTGAAACGGCGATGGCGGGGACGCGGCTCTGCCAGGCGGAGCGCACAGGCCATTTGTCGGAAACCAGACTGCCGAAGCCGGCGGCCAGAATCAGCCCGCCGAGAACCACAACCATGGAGTAAATGGGCTGGCCCAGAAAGATGGAGAGCTGCTGCATCATGGAAATCTCAACGAAGATGAAGCCCAGGCCGATGGCGATGAAATAGACGATGCCGCCGGGAGGGGCGCGGCGGGCGCCCGCCTGGCGCTTTGCCAAAAACCATGCGGGAACAACGATGGTCGAAATGACTAGGACGACGGCCGCGAGCATGAAGACCAGAAGAAAGAGAATCGCGCGGAGATTCGAGTCCTGGTTGCCGGTGGCGAGGAAATAGGGAAGTTTGCGGAGGTGGACGGCATTGAAGAAATACGGGGAGGAATCGAAAGTCGGCGAATAGTCGAGATCGCTTAGGTTGCGCAGCTCGGCCATTTCTTTCAGGGTGTGCGTGGAAGAGATCATGCGGAGCTGGGGAATGTCGATTTTTTCTCCCGGGATGACGATGGGGGTGAAATCCATCTCGGTGCAGATGGTTTTCAATTTCGAGACGTCGGTGGGGGTGAACGGCTGATTACTGGCAAGCAAAGTGGCAACGCTGCCCGATGAGATCAGGGCCAGATGGCTCGAGGGGTCGGCGACGCCTTCGGAGAGGAGAGTAGCCCAGGCGACGGAGTAGAGCCGGTACGTTTCGTTGGCCCTCTCGGCGGAAAACCAGCGGCTGAAGGTGATGATGCCACCGGGCTTCAGATGATCGTAGAAAACGCGCCAGCCATCCACGGTGTAGAGAGCGTTTTCGCTCAGCGTCATCGCGCCGGCGGAAGTGGCGGCCCAAGTGTCCACCAGGGAGGCCTGGATCAGGTCGAAATGTTCGCTGGTGCGCGTCAGATAGCTGCGGCCTTCGTCGTGATGCAATTCGAAGCCGGGAATCTTGTCGAAGCCGGAAAAATTCACCAGGCGATCGGAGGTCAGATTCACGATCGTGCTGTTGACCTCGATGCCGACGATCGGGTGAAAGCCGTTGACGGCGGCATTCATGGCGTCGCGGCCGCCGCCGACGCCGATAATGGCCGCGGACCCGCCGGGACGCATTTCCGCGCCGAGCGAAGTCACGTCGTAGCGGAGAAACTTGAAGGGCGTCAGGTCGCCCTTGAACAGGGTGATGGGCGTGGCCGCGTCGTTGTCGATATCGAGAACGATGGACCATGCGTCGAATCCGGGCATTCGCGGGCTGGGTCCCCACATCAGCGGAGGGCCAAATTCAGGCTTGTAAACGCGCACTTTGGAAACGGGATTCCAAACTTCCATCAGGATATGCGCGCGGCGGTCGATCTGTCCCTTGGCCCAAATGGGCTGAATGCCGTAGAGCGTGGAAGTGTTGAGCGTAGCGATGCAGACCATGGCGAAGGCCGAGTAGAGCAATTTCTTGCGATGCTGCGTTTCTTTCGCATAGTTGGCGTAGGCCGCGGCGCTGAGGAAGAGGAGCGCGGAAATCACGAACATCGCGCTCGGCGCGTCAATGATCCAGAGAAGGCCCACCGCGGCGAGGCATCCGAGAGCGGCTCCGGCCAGGTCCGTGAAATAGATCTTGCCCATCGGGAAAGGAGCCCGGGTGAGCGAGATGCAAACAGCGACTCCGGAAAAGAAAAACGGAACGGCAATCACGGTGGAAAAAAGGAGAAAGCTGTAAATCGTCTGCAAGGAATGGGAGAGGTCGAGCGGAATGGCCAGCATATTGAGCAGGACCAGCGGCATGGAAATCGCCGCGGCCAGCGTGGCCTGGTAAGTCCGGCGGGGGATCAACTCATCTTTGAAGAGAGCGGGGCGGAGCTGAACGAACAGCGCACCCGCCGTCATTCCAAACATGGCCATCGAGACGGAGACGAAGGCGAGGTAATACCAGGATACGACGCTGAGGAGGCGCGTCAGAATGACTTCATACATCAGCGTGCTGGCGCACAGCAGCAAAAGCCCCAGAAAAAAGGACCCCATTGACTTATAGCCCCCTTAGAGGAGACACCCAAGATTTTCGAGACAATCCATGCTAGCACCTGGAGTTTGCCGCTTTGGGACCAGTCCAATCCCTGATGGCCAATGCTGCACGGGGCGGCTGGGGCGCGAGCCGAGTCAAATGCCCGGCGCGAAATAGCCGGGGAGCGATGGCGGCTGGGGCCCGGCCGAGCTACGGCGCGCGCGAAGGCGCAGGAGGAGGAGCGGAAACGCGGAGGTAGGGACGCATCTTTTCGAGGCGGCGCTTCGTGATGCCGTGAATCGCGAGGAGGTCTTCCAGTCGGTGGAACGCGCCAGCGCTCCGGCGCATTTGCACGATGGCGCGAGCCGTGGATGGGCCGATGCCGGGAACCTGCTGCAGCTGGGCGGCCGTGGCGGAATTGAGGTCGAGGGGCTTCGCGGGAGGAGATTTCTGAGCCGCAGGTGCGCGGGGAAGAAACAGGGCGAGGAACGCAGCGAGGGCGGCGAGCCGCTTCATTTTGGCGTGGAGGACGCTTTCAGATTTTGCGTCCGTGGGCATCGTAGGTTTCGAGCGGTCCGAAGAGCGCGGCCTGCTCGGCGATTTGATCGCGGTCGCCGACGACGATGATTTGCGAATTGGCGGAATCGAGGTAGCGGCGGGCGGCGGCAAGAACGTCACCGGAAGTGAGGGCGCGAATTTTTTCGCGGAACGTCTCGAGGTAATCCTCGGCCAAACGATCGAGATAGACGGCGGAGATTTGTCCGAGAAGCCCGTCGTGAGTGGCGACGCCGAGCGAAAACACGCCGCTCATATAGTTGCGGGCGCTATCGAGCTCCTCGGTGGGGACAGCGAGCGAGCGCATGCGGTCCATTTCATAGAAAATTTCGGTGAGAGAGGCGGCGACGACGTCATTGCGGACGGCGGCGCTGACGGAGAAAAATCCGTGCTGGCGGAGGGAGGTAACGGCGCTGCGCGGGCTGTACGTGTAGCCCTTCTGTTCGCGGATATTAATTACCAGGCGCGAATGAAACGCGCCGCCGTAAATCGAATTGGCGAGAGCGAGGCGGTGCCAGTCGGGATTCTGGCGAGTGATGGCCATGTTTCCGGCGATGATTTGCGTTTGAACGGTTCCGGGAAGATGGACCAGATGAACGCCGCGGCCCGAAGCGCGCGGCGGCGCGGGATAGACGGGCAGATGAAGAGGGTGCGGCTGCCAATCGCCGAAGATTTTTTCGATCTGGCCGAGGATTTCCGGCGAGGAAAAATCGCCGACGACGACGAGAAGGGCGTTCGACGGGGAGTAGTGATGGCGATAGAACTCCTCGAGATTCTCGCGACGGTAACCGGCAACGTCTTCTTCCGTGGGCGCGGCGATGGCGTAGGGATGCTGCCCGAAAAGGACGCGGCGGAACCGCTCGGAAGCGAGGAAGGAAGGATTGGTGCGCTCGACGCGCAGGGATTCGATTTTGCGGCGGCGTTCGCGCTCGAGGTCTTCGTCCGGGAAGGAGGCGTTGCGAGCGAGATCGGCGACGAGTTCGAGCAGCCCGGAGGAAAATTCCGACAAACCGGTGATGGAGATCGCGCAAGAATCGGCGCCGGCGCTCGAACCGAGGTCGGCGCCCATGCGGCGGAGATCTTCGTCAATGCGGCGGCTGGAGCGAGTGGCGGTCCCGTTGCGAACCACCGTGGCGGTGAGGTCGGCAAGGCCGGGAGAGCGAAGCGCGACGGAGGCATTGCCGCTGCGGAAGAAAAGCTCGGCGTTGATTTTCGGGAAGGTGCGCGATTCGGCGAGAACGACTTGCAGGCCGTTGGCGAGCGTGACGACGGTGCGGTGCGGCCAGGAAACCGGGCGTTCGGGACCGAGCGCCGGCGGAGCCGTGATGCGCGCGTTGGCGGCGGTGGTGCTCATTGCACGATCTCCTTCCCCGCCGGCTGGCCGACGGGACGCCGGATGAGAATGGCGCGATTGGCGGGAACGAGAATTTTTCTCGCGGCAGCCTGAACCTGTTCGGGAGTGACGTCGAGAAATCCGTCGAGGACCGAATTGATTCGATTGGGGTCGCCGTCGAAGAGAGTGAAGCAAGCGAGATAATGCATCAGGCCGAAGCGCGGCATGTAAGAGCCCATCCCGGCTTCGAGACTCGAATAGAAATCGGAGCGAAATTTGACTTTTACGGGCTCGAGCTCTTCCGGGGTGGTGCCCTTCTCTTGGATTTCGGCGATGATTTCGTCGTAGGCCGCGATTGCCGCGTCGGAGGTGTATTCGGGCGTGTAGAAGAGGCGCGTAACGATCTGGCTGGGGCCGTTGTAATCGAAGGCGTCGCCGCCGTTGAGATTGATGCCGCCGTCGGCGTCAACGGCGATCTGGCGTTCCTGAACCAGGCGGCGGTAGATGCGTCCGGCGCGGCCGCCATGAAGGATGCGGTCGAGCATGGTGGCGGCGTACCAATCGGGAGTGTTGCGGACGGGCGCCTGATAGCCGATGGCGATTGCGGGGAGCGTGCCGAATTTTTCGTCGATGACGCCGCGGCGTTCTTCGGTTTGAGGAGGCTCGGAAACATCGGCGCGGGGCGGAAGCGGCCCGGCGGGAATGTCGTCAAAATAGCGGCGAGCGAGATCGAAAGCGGCGGGAGTCTCGAAATCGCCGAGAATCAGGAGGACGGCGTTGTTCGGCGAATAGTAGGTGCGGAAGAAAGAGCGGACGTCTTCGAGCGTGGCGGCGTCGAGATCGGCGAAATCGCCGTAGAAATTGTGAGCGTTGGGCCAATTGCGGAAGGCGACGGGCGGCAAATCGAGCCAGGGAAAACCGCCGTAGGGCTTGTTGAGGACGTTGACGCGGACTTCTTCCTTTACCACGTCGCGCTGATTGCGAAGATTTTCGTCGTCCACCTTGAGAGCGCGCATACGGTCGGCCTCGAGCCACAGGACGCGTTCGAGAGCGTTGGAGGGCACGGCTTCGAAATAATTCGTAAGATCGAAATTCGTGGTGCCGTTGAGCAGGCCGCCGGAGGAGTTAATGAGGCGAATGTGCTCCATTTTTCCGGCGTTTTCCGAACCCTGAAACATCATGTGCTCGAAGAGGTGGGCAAAGCCGCTGCGGCCGCGGGGTTCGAGGCGAAAGCCGATCTGGTAATAGACGCCGACGGTGACGACAGGAGCCGAACGTTCGGGAGAGGCCACGACGCGCAAACCGTTTGAAAGCGTGGTGTGCTCGACCGGGACATGGAGATGATTGTGACGATTGCTCACAGGAGCCTTTCCTTGCACGGAGAGACGCAAGAGCCGGAGCGGCGTCCATAGTGCAAACAAGAATTATCCCGCATTTGGCGCGAGAATGGGAGAGGGTTGCGAAAGAGCGGCAAAGCGGGTCGCGGATGGGCACGCACCGGGAACCCGGAAGGGGACGAAATCATCCGCGTGATAGCATGAGAAACGCAGGTTTTTTGGGAGGACCGCGAACGTGCACACGGCGTTGACGCTACTGCTCGCGGCAATTGCGATTTGCTGGGCCGGCGGAGTGTTTCAAATTGCCCGCGGCGTCGCGACTATCCCTTCGATTTTCGACGTCCCGCCGCTGCCGGACGACAGATGCCCCAGCGTCTCGGTGCTCTTCGCGGCTCGCGACGAAGCGGAGAAATTGCCGGATGCGCTTGAGACCATGCTGGCGCTCGACTACTCGCGGCTCGAGGTGGTCGCAGTGGACGACCGGTCGGAAGACGCCACCGAGGAGATTCTCGCCCGGGCCGCGACCCGCGATCCACGGCTGAAAAGAGTGCGCGTGGACGAACTGCCTCCGGGATGGCTCGGGAAGCCGCACGCGCTTGAACAGGCGTACGAGCATTCGAGCGGCGAGTGGCTGGTGTTTACCGACGCGGACGTGCATTTCGAGCCTGACCTGCTGCGGCGCGCGATTGCGCTGGCGGAACGAGAAGGCTGGGATCACATGCCGCTGCTCGGACGGCCCAAAATGTTCACCCTGGGCGAAAAAATAGGAATGACTTTTTTCGGGCTCAGCTTTCTGGTGGGGCTGCGGCCGTGGAACGCCAGCAAACCGAATTCGTCCGTTTATGTGGGCGTGGGCGCATTCCAACTGATTCGCCGCGCGGCGTATGAGGCGAGCGGGACGCACCGGCGGCTGGCCATGGAAGTGATTGACGACGTGAAACTGGGGAAATTGGTGAAAGAGGCGGGATTCCGCTCGGGCGTGGCGCGCGCGGGCAATGCCGTCAGCGTCCACTGGCACGCGGGAATCCGCAACATGGTGCGAGGAACGGAGAAGAATTTCTTCGCGGCGTCGGGGTACAGCTTGGGCCGGACGATTTTTCACATTGGCGGACTCTTGCTGATGTGCGTAGTTCCGTGGGCGGCGGTGGCGTTTGTCCATGGCTGGGCGCGCGGATTCGCGGAGCTTTCCATGACGCTGGGAATCGGCTTGCAGGCCGGGGTGGCGATCGAGTTTGGAGTTTCGCCGGTCTACGCTCTTACGCATCCATTGGGAGCGATTTTGTTTTCGTGGATGCTGGGGCGGTCCACAGTGGTGACTCTGCGGCAAGGCGGAATCAGGTGGCGCGGGACGTTTTATCCGCTGGACGATTTGAAGCGCGGGGTTGTGTAGGCGTCGTGCCGGCAATCGGCGAGAAAAGCCGCGCTGAATCCGCGCGATTCGCCGCGCGACCAAGCTCGCATCTGGCGAAACACCGGAATCCCGATGCGCCCGACTAGCGGAAGAAAGAGTACCCGATGAAGACGACGTTGGCGTCTACACCCGGATTCAGCAAGCCGCGATTGGCGTTGGAGATGTGCTGCAGTTTGTAGCCGAGCATCCACGCGCGGGTGCGCGAAGAGTTGAAGCGCTGAATGCCCGCCTGAAAATCAAAAGTGAAATTGAATAGAGTGCCTCCGGGGACGTCCACGGGGATGCGGTCGACCGAGGCGACAAAGCCGGCCGTCGAAGCGATGAACGGCTGCCACTGATTGGAGCGGAAGAAATTCAGCTTCAATCCAAGCGGATTCACGCCGCCGCCATAGACCGTCTCCCGGCCACTCTGGCAAAATCCGCCGCCGGCGCAAGCGACGTATGCGGGCTGGTTGAGAATCTCGACGGGAATGATATCGAGCGCGTAGCGCAGGGACACGTTGTTCCCGGGCTCCCACAATGTGCGGCTGTAGCGGAGGCCGACGTCGGTGAGGCGGCGGTCGCCGGTCGTGCCGATGACGTGGGGGTTGCCGAAAGAGGAGCCGCCCCAGACGCCGAATTCGTTGTTGGGAACGGCGGGCGCGGCGTTCATCGAGAGCTGGCAAAATGCGGGCCGAGGGGCACACACAAGAAGGAAAAAGAGAGAGAAAAGCGCGAAAGCGATATTTTGGATTGCGATGCGACGCGTCTTCGGCAAGAAATTTCTTCCTCCATCAAAAATCTCGAGTGATTTCGTCAAATTTCCTCTGAGCGTCCAAAAAAACAAAGATCGGGGACAAAGCCCGCTTGCAAACACCATGCTAACACGTGGCTGAGGCCCCGTTCGCCCGCCGAAAAGCATCTCGCGAGGCGTCCGCAAGTCCTGCCGTGTCCGTAGAGGCAATTCGGCCGGGCCCGGGGGATATCATGCGGTTTTCTTGGGCCGCGCCGGCGGATGTTCGCTCGGCGGCGGGCCTGTTGGCTGGGCGGCAACAGCCGCAGCGGCGGCCGGTGGTGAATCGGTCTGAGGAAAATCGAAAATGGCGCCGAGGTCGCGCTGCTTGAGGGCGCGAACCTTGTCGCGGAGAGCGGCGGCCCGCTCGAATTCGAATTTTCGGGCGGCTTCGCGCATCTGCTCCTCCATTTGCGCCACGGCGCGGCGGAGATCCTCCTCGGAGTGAATCTCACCGGGGAGCGGCGAATCGGCCGGGACGGTCAGATAATCGGCTTCGACAATCGCTGCCAGGGACATATCCGTGGATTTGACGATGGAGAACGGCGTGATGTTGTGCTCGCGGTTATACGCTTCCTGCTTGGCGCGGCGGCGGCTGGTCTCGCCGATGGCCTGGCGCATGGAATCGGTCATTGTGTCGGCGTACAGGATAGCGCGCGCGTCCACGTGGCGGGCGCAGCGCCCGATCGTTTGAATGAGCGAGGTGGCGCTGCGGAGGTAGCCCTCTTTGTCGGCGTCGAGAATCGCGACAAGCGAAACTTCGGGCAGATCGAGGCCTTCGCGCAGCAAATTGATGCCAATCAGGACGTCGAATTCGCCGCGGCGAAGATCGCGCAAAATGCGAATGCGGTCGAGCGTCTCGACCTCCGAATGCAGATACCGGCAGCGCACGCCAACTTCGGAGAAATATTCGGCCAGGTCCTCGGCCATGCGCTTGGTGAGAGTAGTCACCAGGACGCGCTGGTTCGCCTCCGCGCGCACACGAATCTGCTCGAGCAAGTCGTCCACTTGCCCTTTCACCGGGCGCACCTCGACTTCGGGGTCCACGAGGCCTGTAGGGCGTATGACTTGTTCGATGACGACGCCGCCCGTCTTGGTGAGTTCGTAGGGGCCGGGCGTGGCGGAAACGTACACGACTTGATTGGTGCGGTGCTCGAATTCCTCGAAAGTGAGCGGGCGATTGTCGAGGGCCGACGGCATGCGGAAGCCGTACTTCACCAGAGTTTCCTTGCGGGCCCGGTCGCCGTGATACATCCCGCGGATCTGCGGGATTGTCTGGTGCGACTCGTCGACGAAGAGCAGGTAGTCCTGCGGAACATAATCGAGAAGAGTCGGAGGCGCTTCGCCCGGAAGGCGGCCGGAAAGATGGCGCGAATAGTTCTCGATGCCGTGGCAATAGCCGATGGAGCGCATCATTTCGATGTCGAAAAGAGTGCGCTGGACAATGCGCTGGCCCTCGACGATCTTCCCCTGTTTCGACAGCTCGCCTTTCCACCAGTCGAGTTCTTCGTAAATGCTTTGAATGGCGCGCTCGCGCTGCTCGGCGGGCATCACGTAATGCGTCTTGGGATAAATGGGCATGCGCGTGACTTCCCCTTCGCGCGCCCGGATTTCCCCGGTCAGCAGATCAATTTTCCGGATCGTCTCGACCGTGTCGCCCCACATCTCGACGCGGACGGCGAGATCGTCGTAGGGCGGGTAGATTTCGATTTTGTCGCCGCGAACGCGGAATGTGCCTCGGCGCAAATCCTCGGAGCGCTCGTACTGGATTTCGACGAGCTTGCGGAGTATGGATTCGCGCGCGATGGACTGGCCCTTTTCGAGCATGAGCATCATGCCGTAATAGGCTTCGGGAGAGCCGAGGCCGTAAATGCAGGAGACCGAGGCGACGATGATGACGTCGCGGCGCTCAAAGAGCGACCGGGTGGCGCTCATGCGCAGCTTGTCGAGCTCGTCGTTGATCGTCGCTTCCTTCTCGATGTAAGTGTCGCTCGAAGGAACGTAGGCTTCCGGCTGGTAATAATCGTAGTAGCTGACGAAATACTCGACGGCGTTTTGCGGAAAGAATGCGCGAAATTCGTGATAGAGCTGCGCGGCGAGAGTCTTGTTGTGCGCCAGAACCAGCGCGGGCCGGTTCTGCTGCTCGATGAGCTTGGCGACGGTGAAGGTCTTGCCGGAACCAGTTACGCCGAGCAGAACCTGATGCCGTTCGCCGTCCGCGAGGCCTCGATTGAGCTGCTCGATCGCCTGGGGTTGGTCGCCGCGGGGCTCATAGTCGCTGTAAAGCTTGAAGTTCGGCATCGGGGCTCTCAGTCCGCTTTCCGGGGACATCTGAAAATTTCTATTATACCTCATGTGGCAAGCGGCATAGACTGGTGCACAAAGCGGCTCTTGGAACGAGGGCCGGGATCCGCGTGTTCCGCGGTAATCCAACCGATAGATAAAATTAAGAGCGTCCAGCGAAAGTCCATTCGCATCTAAATCGCTAAGGGGGATGTCCAAAGCCCAGTGGACACAGCAGCAATGTGGTGTTTCAAAAACCGGCGAAAGGGTCGTCAAGGAATGAAGGGTTATACGGGGAAACGGAAACGAGATCTACGAAGGTTGGTAGAAAGTGGCGCAACGCCGGTGGCGGCCTTTGGGTTCGTTTTCTGCCTTGCCTTTACGCTGCTGTTTGGCAGCGCACCCGCCTCCGCCCAACTCCCGCAAGGGCAGCCCGTGAGTGTGGCGCAAACGTCTGTGCCTGGCGCGAATTTGCACAACGCCCCCGCTGAAGAACCGCAAAGCGAAACGCAGGCGTCCGGAAGCATCACTGGAACAATCCTCGATCAATCGGGAGCGTTCGTCTCGGGAGCCGTGGTCACGCTCACGCGAGGCAGCGAGACTTCCGGCCAGCAACAGGTGTCGGATGAGGGCGGGCAATTCTTTTTCGTCAATATCGCTCCAGGCCCTTTCGAACTGAAGATCACGGCGCCGGGATTCGCCGACCAAACGCTTTCCGGAACTCTGCAAGCCGAACAAGTCTTCATCCTGCCAAAGATAATTCTGGCGCTGGCGACGGCGAAAACGGAGATCCATGTCGTCCTCACTCGCGCCGAGGTGGCGCAGGAGCAGGTGAAAGCGCAGGAAAAGCAGCGGGTGCTGGGGGTCGTTCCCAATTTCTTCGTCAGCTACGAGCCGGATGCCGTTCCTTTGACCTGGAAGCAAAAGTTCGGGCTTGCCTGGAAATCGTCGTCGGATCCCATCACCATATTGGCGGTCGCCGCCGTTGCCGGCGGCGAGCAAGCGACGAATTCATTCAAGGAATACGGGCAGGGCGCGCAAGGCTACGGAAAACGGTTCGGCGCGACGTATGCGGATGTCGTGGACGGAACGTTCTTGGGAAGCGCGATCATGCCGTCGCTGATGAAGCAGGATCCGCGATATTTCTACAAAGGGACGGGGAGCTTCCGGTCGCGCCTCTGGTACGCGCTGCGCAGCTCGGTGATTTGCAAAGGCGACAATGAGAAGTGGCAGCCAAACTATTCGGAGTTTCTCGGCAACCTCGCCGCCGGAGGAATCGCCAATGCGTACTATCCGGCGAACCGCCGAGGCGTGGGGTTGGCGTTCACGACGGCCGGCATCCGGATGGGAGAAGTCGCTGTCGCCAATGTTTTTCAGGAGTTTGTCAGCCGCCGGGTGACGCCGGGCCTCGGGAAACACGACGCCGACCAACGCTGAATTTCACCCGTCCGGTTATTTTCCTGGCGACGGCGAGGGCGCGGATGACGGCGTGAGCATCGCGATGTGCGTCTGGGTATTCACCGCGCCGGTATGATGGAGGGCCGAGCCGGACTGCACGCTTTTGATCTCATAGTCCATTTTCTCGGACACAGTGGCGGTGGAGACCACGATCCATCCGGAGCGGAGCGAAATCGAATCGAGGCTTTCCGCCGTGCCATTCCAGGTGCCTGAAGTCCGCAGCCCGTTGTGGAGATAATCGTCTGGAGTTTCCTCGCCGTGCGCTGATCCGTGTCTATCGAGCGTTGATTCCGTCAGGATGACGGCGCACAGGTCTGGCTTCCGCGCATCATCCGGGGTCGGGTTCTCGCCGGGTGCATTTCCGCTGAAATCGGGCTGCGGCGAGCAAGATTCGTTGCGCAAGTATGTGGATTCGACGCGCCAGAAAAGCCCGCGCAATGGAAGATTTTCGGCGGGGATTTCCCGCGACCATTTTTGGCCGATCTCGATTCCCTCTTTTGGAACGCCTTCCGAGTAGCTGAACCCGGTCATCCAATCCTTCATGGATTGCGCGACGGACGGATTCGAGAAAATATCCTCGAGGCCGCTTACGCCGCTGATCCCGCCCGTGGGACTCATCGTAAATTCCATCGAGTGCCCTTCCAGTTTGTCGTAAGCCTCATCGAACGCGGTGACGCCCGGGTCGTAGGCGTCGCTTGAGGAAGCGGCATGGGCCAGATCGTAGGTGACGCGGAGCCGCGCCCCACCGGCGCCGCCGGCGGAGGCAGAAGGCGCGTCCAGCACATCCAGCCGAATTTCCAGGCTTGTCGAGCGATCTTCGTTCTTCGCCCCCTCGGGATTCATGATCGGAGACGTGGTGGCGCCTCCGATGCTCGCCTGCGTGTCAATGCGGTAGCGGATCGTCTCCCCCTTGACGAGCAACGGCGCCAGGTGAATGCGAGCCGATTTGACGTGAGCCGGCGCCGCATTCACCGCCGCGAAAAAGGCGGCGACGAATAGAGGCGCCAGGTAATTGCAGCCGGAGCGGCGAGGCGAGGCCATTTAAAAACGCTAGCACACGCATCCGCCCGAAACAAATTTGCCAGGGCAAGGGCGTGCCCGCCTCATTTCATTTTGGCGAAGAAGGCGAAGTTGCGGGCTGGACCGTGAGTGTCGACAAATTCCCGGACAGCGTGAAGGCTTTCGCATCGGCCTGGCCCGCTTCGGAAATTTCCGACAAAACGCGCGCCATTTTCGAGAGAGGCAGCACACGAACGCGCAAGGCCGCATTGCGCGAATAATCCACCGAGCCGGAGACTTCGAATTCTTGATTGGCGCCGGCGAGCGTTAGTGTGGGAATACGAATCCTTCCGTTTCCGCACGAAAACGTGACCGAAGCGGAACGATAGGAGCTCATGCCGGGCTCAATCGTGCCGGCCGTTAGGGAATCGCCCAGGTTGATGCCCCGAATTTCAGGATCCTGAATGTCCCACGCCCCCTGGCAGCCAAGCGACGCGGCCAGCGAGGCGCGGTCCGTGCCCTGGGCGCGCATGGTCAGGTCGCCCGAAGCCACTCCGGAAAAGGAAACGGCCGGCGCGGCCACCGATTGCCCGGGCAAAGAAGCGGAAAGAGCGCCCAGATCGACCCGCGCCAGCTTTACATTTGTGGCATATCGCGGAGTGCCGCGCAGTTCCGCGAGGAGTGAGCCCGACACCTCGCCGCCATACATCTGGGCGCGGGCCCCGGAAAGCTCCAGAGTGCGGCCCTGGATCGAGAGGCCGCCTTCGAGTTTGTGGAGGACAACAGGGCCGAGAGAGAATTGGGCGACATCGAGCGTGCCGGAGGCGCCGAGATTTTCCGGCATGACAATCGCGGGTGAGAGAGGATTCAGGAACGGCAGCAACCGGTCGAGAAACCCTCGTTTCCAGCGCGGATCGAGCCAGCGGTCGAGGTCGGCAGCCGCGAGATGGTCGGCCGAAAGATCAAACTGCCACTCAGGCCATGTCTCACGGCGCTGTAACGTGCCGTTCCAGCGCGCTCCAAACGCTTCGGCCCCAGCCAGCGAAATCGTGTGCACATCGGGCTTCCAATCGGCGTGAGCGCGGATTCCCTCGACAGGCTGGTTGAGGAACGGGGTCTGAAGCGACGCTCCCTCGGCGGCGGTGCCCCAATCCGCGGATCCCTGCGGGTGCGCGTGCCACGGAAGCGTTCCCGCCGGCCAGCGCATGTCGCAACGCAGCGGACCTTCCAAGTCCCAGCCGCGCGAGAGGACCCAACCGAACGCCGCCGCCGAGGAGATCAGGTCCCGGACGTGCATGATCTGACCCGAAATTTCCAAGGACGGGTCGCCGCGCGATCCGGCTCGAGGGGTGGTTTCCATGCGAAGGGAACCGTCGGAATCGCCGAAGGAGAGTGCCGTCGGCGAAATGCCCCAACGACCTGGTTCGATTTCCAGCCCTCCTGCGCTTAAATGGATGGGAACGCGAAGCCGCGGGCCGGTCAGAAGTCCATGGTCCCAGCCGATGACCGCGTGCTCGAAATGCGGCGGCCAGCCTCGCGATTCCATGCGCACGCGGGCCGTTCCCTGCAAAGAGATATCCGAGGCCACATCCGGCCGAAACGCGCGAATCCAGGCAAGAATATCGGGCATCCCGATTTCGCTCGCTTCTACAGTCATTCTCGAAGGGTCAAGCAGGGATCTTGCGCGAGCGGGTTTTCTCGCCCAATCGACCACGCCGGTGAAACCCAAATGAGAATGCGGAGCTTCGATGGCACCATCCGCGATTTGAAACAACGATTTCGCCGGGTCCGCCCGCAGCTCAGCCCTCACTGCCAGCGACGGATTGTCGGAGCGCGCTGCGAGGTCCCAGCGGTGCAACCCGGAAACATTCCCATGCAGGGACATCGTCCAAACGTCTTCCAGTGCTTTCGCGTCGACTTCGAGGCCCATCATGCCGCGAATTCCCTCGTCGTCATTGCGCGCAAGCCGCAAAAGATCCGAAACCGAGGCATCCGACCAGTAGAACTGCAGGTTGGCCGGGCGCAGCCGGGAGGAAGTGCCTCCCACTTCGCCCGCTAGCCGCAGAACGCCGGGCTGCTGCAATACAACCGGAGCGCGAAGCGGTGCTGCTGTCAAGTCGAGCCGCCACTGGCCGGGCGCGTCCGGCTCGACAAATCCGTCTACGTCAATCAGCGCGAACGGCAGCTTCTCGTCGCCGATTTTCACGTTGATGCGGCCGCCGTCCACCTCGATGCGGTTGAGTACAAAGCCGGGAACCCGGCGCGTGACCGGCCCGGAAAATCCGGCCGCCGGGAGCGAATTTTCCGGACGAGGAAGCCACTCCTCAAAATTCCAATCGCCCGTCTCGTTGCGCACCAAATTGAGGCTGGGACGAGTCAGCAGAACGCGCCCCAGAACCAAATGGCCTCGCAGGAGTCCCGCCAATCTCATGCGAGCGCTCAGCGATTCGGCGCGGAGGAAATACTCGTTGCCAAAACGCGGGTCTTCGGAAACCGTAACGTCTTCGGCCACCACTTCCGGCCCGGCCCACAGAGTGAACCGGTAATTGCCAACTTCGACGGATCGGCCGAATGCCGTCTCGAGATGGGAAGTGATCGAGCGGCCCAGCCGCGTGTGCCGGATCAGGAGCGTGCCCGCTTCGTTCATCAGTGAAACGAGCAACCAACCGAGCAGAGCTCCCACAAACACGCGCGCCAGCAGGCGAGACCGCGAATTGGAGGCGGCCGGCGCTTCCGCGATATTCAATGCGTCAGGCAGAGTTTCAGGCACGATTCAATCCGGAACAGGCCGCAGCCGCGGCTCCCCGATCTTTTCAGGTCTTGCCGAGACTAAGCGCCGGTCCCGTTTGTGGCAAGCCGAAAGAATCCACTTCGCGGACCCTGGCGGCTTGGCCGCGGCTCGCGCGAAGCATTCAAATTGATTCGGGGAGGAAGGAAAAAGCACTCGCATCCGGCCGGCTCTTCTAGTGAATTTCTTTGAGCATGCGGTTCCACCGCGTGCGGCTGGGCAGATGCGCCAGAGTTTGTTCCATTCCATGGAGCGTGGCCGCGAGCCCGCGATTCGCATAATCCTCGTCCGAGGCGCGAACCGACCAGTAGATAAACATGGGGCGCCCGATCACGGCGTCGCGATCGACGAATCCCCAATACCGGCTGTCCGAACTCCGGTCCCGATTGTCTCCCATCACGAAATATTTGTGGGGCGGCACCACGATTTCGCCGTTCTTCACCTGGGTCAGCAGGTAATGCGCCCAATCGCTTCGGAGGCCGAATGCCAGATACGATTCGCCCGCCGGTGGAAAATTCTCCGCGAATGGATCGGCATAGAGCGGGTCATGGGTGACGTAGGGTTCGACCAGCGGCTGGCCGTTGATGTAGACACGCGCATGGACGATCCGCAGATGGTCGCCGGGAAGTCCAATCACCCGCTTCACGTAGTTGGCGTGGTCGCTGTAGGGATACAAGAAGACGATTATGTCCCCGCGCCGAATGTCACGGTAAGGCAGCAGTTTGTCGTACCACGCTCCGTTTCCTCCGAAAATGAACTTGTTGACCAGCAGGTGGTCGCCCACCAGCAGCGTCGGCTCCATCGACTCCGAAGGAATTTTATAGGCCTGGGCCACAAACGTGGTTCCGAAGAGCGCCAGAAGAATGGTGATCAAGAGCGATTCGAGGATTTCGCTCCAGGAAGAAGAGTAACGCGCGATGGGCCGCGCCGGCGGGGCTATCTCGGTGGCGTCGTCGATTGCTTCGGTCTTCACTTCAAGGATTTCCTTGGCTTCGTCTATTGCCCGGCATCGAGCGAGGCCAAAGCCAGGCGCGCGGCATCCTGCTCGGCTTCTTTCTTGCTGCGTCCGCTCGAGGAGGAAAGTTGCCGTCCTCCCTGCCAAACTTCGACTTCGAACATTTTCTGATGATCGGGGCCCGATTCGCGACCCAAGCGGTATTCGGCTTTGTCCAGGCTGCGCTGCTGCAGCCATTCCTGCAATGCCGATTTGTGATCGGGGGTGGCGATCCCCCGGCCGGAATCGTGTCCCGAAAGCGCCGGCTCCAAAAGTGTGCGCCGCAAAAATTTATCCGCCGCCGCCAGCCCCGCATCCAGATAGATCGCTGCGGCGACGGCTTCGTAGGCGTCCGCCAGCAGGCGCTTCTTCTCTCGCCCGCCGGTTTTTTCTTCTCCCGGCCCCAGCCGCAGGAAGTGACCCAGCCCCAGGCGCTGGGCGGCGGCGTGTACGGAAGCAGCGCTCACCAGCCTCGCCAACCCTTTTGAGAGCTTCCCCGCATCCCAATCGGGAAACGTCCGCCAAAGATGTTCGCTGGTCACCAGACCCAGAACGCGGTCGCCCAGGAACTCCAGCCGCTCGTTGTCGTCGTTCGGCGAATGCTGCCGGTGCGAGCGATGGGTGAGGGCCCGCTCCAGAATCTCGGGATGGCTGAAGTGATGACCGATTGTCGATTCCACCTGCGCGCGTTCCTCTTCGGTCATCACATTCCTGCCTTCGGCGTTATTTCCCCTTCGGCATCACTTCGGCTGGCCTGCGGCGGACTGCTTGGCTTGCTCCGCGCCCTGTTTGCACGCTCCCACCAATCCACCCGGCTGGGCCGCGCATTTGTTGAACGCATCGGCGGCTTCAGGATATTTCTTCTCCGCGTCATAATCCATGCCGAGGATGTAGAAATCCGTGGGATCCGGAGTCGAAGCCAGCTTCTCCGCCGTCTCGAGTTCGGTGATCGAATCGGCGTTGTCGTTCCGGCGGAAATAGACCAAGCCCAGTCCGCTGTGCGCCTGGGAGAGCCCGCCGGCCTTGGCCTTGGCAAATTGATCGTCGGTCATTTGCGGCGGCTTGGGCATCGTTCCGAACACCTCAATCGCGTGCTTCAGATAGCGCTCCGCCTTGTCGAGCTTGCGGTCCGCGTCCATGTCGTTGGGATCGTAGTAATGCGGAATCACCCAGCCCACCGTCACGAGCGCGTTGACGTTATCCGGATTCAGGCTGATGGCCTTGTCTCCCGCCGCGTACATTTTGTCGAGCTCATTTTTGGTGAGGTAGGCGTTCACCAGCCGGCCGTACACCTCCGACGTATATTTTCCGGTCGGATACTTCTGCACGAAGGCCTCTCCAAGCTGAATCACTTTGTCTGCATCCGAGTCTGGAGTGTCGTAAATCTCCTTATACGCGGCTTCTTCGGCGGGATCGATCTTCGGCGGCGCCGGTTGCTGCTGGCCTGCAGCGGCGGCGCCTTCCTTGCTCTGCGTTTGCTGGCTCGCCGGCGGTTGCGATTGCTGGGGCTGCTGCGCCCAAACAGCCGAGACGCAGAAAAGAAATGCGGCTGCGGATAATCCGAACCGGGGTGCAATCTGCGGGTGGCTCATATATTTCCCCTTCCTCGTTTTTAAGTAGCTGGGAACGCCCCTGCCGGCGCAGGTGACGCTTACGGCTTTGCCCCGTCCGAATCTCCGGCCGGCGCCGGCGCGGCAGCGGCGGAATCGATTCCCTTCTGGGCCGCGACCCGGGCCGCTTCCGGCGCTCCCGTCACGCTCAGAGCGGCGTGAAATTCCGTCAGCGCGTTGTCCTCATCCTGCTCCAGCTCGAATATTCGCGCCAAATAGACGTGCGACCAGGAAAGAATTCCCGGATCGACCGAAGCCGCCTTTGCATCCTTCCCGCCTTGCTGCGAGAGAGTCACAACCTGCTCGAACAGCGCCTTTGCTTGATCCACTTTTCGCATCAGCACGGACGCGACCGCCAATCCATACACGGCTCGCGGCTCTCCGGGATTCCGGGAAAGAATGTCCTGGAATTTGTCCGCCGCGGCTTCGCCGTTGCGCAGGGCGATGTCACGGTCCCCCTCGGCCAGCTCGGCATCCAGAGCCGATGTCCGCGATTCGGTCAGCGAACTCGACGCCGCCGCTTCCGCCTGGGTTTGCACCGGAGCGAATTTTACGGATTCCAGCCTTTTTTGCTCGGCGGCGACGTCGATTCCCGAAATCAAGTCGGGGAAATAATACGTCATCGCCGGCTCCGACTTCTCGAATTTCATGAGCTGCTGCACGAACGGCCGGACCAGGATGTACCCGGAAGCGTCGTCGTCGGCCAGCACTTTCTCGAGTTGGGCCGGCGGTGTGTTCGCCACGCGCAGCTCAACCGCCCGGATCAGGCATTCATCCGCAAAAGCCAAAAAATCGTTCTGATACTCCGGGGCGAGCCGGGGCGCGTGCGCGGCCACGTTGAGCAGCGCGCTCTTCGTCTCCACCAGTCGCCGGTACTGCAGGGGCAATGGGTCGAGCACGAAATGCAGGTAGGCGTGACGCACGTCATGCTCGGGAAATTGCGAGCCCGTCCCGATGACGATCGAATAGTTATTGCCGAAGTTCCGGAAATTCGCCATGTTGCCCACCAGCGGTTCGACGTACACCGTGAACGTCCGTCCGGTCAGCGGCCGCGTGATCTCCCGCAAATAAGCGTTCGAAACCTCCACGATCGAACGGACCGCCGCCTCGTCGCGCACCACCGCGCGTTCGTACTCCGGTTCCACGGCGATCCACTGCGATTCGAGATGCGCCTCCTCATAGAAATTCGCCAGCACGTCTTGAAAATCTTGAATCGCAAGCACGTCCGGTGGCAGGGCCTCCTGATCCATCCGGAAGCGGAAAGTGGGCGGAGGTCCGGCCACCATGGCGAACGTCATGTATTGCGAAAGTGTCTGGCTGGGATCGCCCATTTCGTGATCGTGATAGAACTTGCGCACCGCGTCCGTCGCCGGGCCCTGCATCTTGAGCAGCCGGTCGCGCAGGGCAAGTCTCGCCGGCATTTCCGACAGCGTTGATTCGTCGGATTGAAATCCCGCCGCATCCAGCGCGCACATGGTGGCGAAGAGTTGCTGGCTGTACTCGACCGAGATGCCTGTGTAGCTCGACGTCTGTCCCTGCGGCGGCGCGGCGGCCCGCAGGCCGCGGCGCGGTGCCAGCGCGGCGCCCGCCAGCACGAGAAGAAAAATCAGAAGACCTTTTGGCAGTGAGAAGACGTCGGATTTGCTGCTTGAAAATTGTTCGAGCCGGTTCATTGATGTTTGGATGCTCTTTTTCGGGCGAGAGCGGCTGTTGCCGCGCCTTTCACGTCGTCCCACTCAGCGTCTCAGCTATGACTTTAGCGAGCGGTTGAAGTCCAGTCAAGGAATCCGAAGGCGGTTCTCTGGGGGGAGCCTTCCGAAACGATTCTATCCGTGGACGCGAACCTGGCTGAAATTCAGCAGCACGTGCCCGCCATTCATCGGCAGCCCGAAGCTCACCAGCGGCCGAAACCGCGAGAACAGCAGCACCTGGTCCAGTTGGTGCTCCACGGCTGCGTTGCTGGGCCCGGACAATATCTTGTAGTTCACGACTTCTCCCTGCGCGTTCAACGTCGCTTCCAGCAAAAGGCCGGTGGAATTCGCGTCTCCCGTCGCCGGAAGGTTGGGCACGGGAAACGGAGCCAGGCTTTCGAGGCGCGCGGGTTGCACCAGATTCAATGGCAGGTCGTTCGGCACCACGCCCGTGAGCGGCACGCCCACCAGAACGTTCTGAACCAGCAGGACGAAGACAGCGAGGGCCGTCAGAATTCCTCCGGTCGCCGGGACCGCCAGTGGCTCCAGAATATCTTCGAAGAACATCCTCATTCTTCCCCAGGCGCGGTGAGCCAGCGTCCAACGCGGATGCATCTGCGCAGCTTGCACGCGGATGCGCGTCGCCAAATCCGCCGGTGGCTGCACCGGATTGACCCGGCCCAGGCAAATCATCAATCGCCGGAATCGCTCCAATTGTTCCCTGCACTCCGCGCAGCCTTCCATGTGCCCGCGCACGGCGGCGTGCTCGCTCGAATGCATCGCCCCGTCCAGGTAACCGGGCAGGCGTCGCTGCGCTTCGCGGCAATTCATCGCCCACCTCCCACAGCTTTGGCTCGAAACAAAGTCAGACCCCGCGGCATCCCGTCGGCGACATCGCTGGCCGCTCTCGCACTGGACCTCTTGTCGATTGCGCTTGGCTGGCCGTTACGCTGCCCCGCGGTTGCCGGCGTTTCTTTCCCCGCGTGCAGAATCGGATCGAGGATTTCCTTCAAGAGCCTTCGGCCGCGGAGAATTCTCGATTTGACGGTTCCCACGGAGACTTCCATGACTTCCGACACCTCTTCGTAGGACAGCCCTTCAAGGTCTCTCAGGATCACCGCGCCGCGAAACAGCGCCGGAACTTGCAACAGGGCGGCCCGCACGGCGTTCTGGACTTCCTGCGTCGAGTAGAGGTCGAACGGGGATGCTTCTCCGTCCTTCAATTCAAGCGCCGGCGACTTTCCCTCTTCACCCGCATCAATCGAGACTTGCCCCCGGTGATGCCGCCAGCACCAGCGACGGTGGTTCAGCGCCTGGCGAATCGAAATCCGGTAAAGCCAGGTCTTGAGCGAACTCCCACTGCGAAATCCGTGAATCCCGCGAAACGCGTGGAGAAAAACTTCCTGGGTGACGTCCGCCGCATCGGCGGCGTCGCCTAGAATCCCGTACACAAGGTTGTACACATTGCGGTGGTAGAACGTCACCAGCCAGTCAAACGCCGCGTCGGACCCTGCCTGAAGCTCCGTCACCAGCTTCGCTTCATCGCGGACCCAAGGTAAAGTTTGAGCCAGATCGGACATGCTTCGCGCCGCCGCTCCCTCCGGCCACATCACTTAAATGTTTAGACACCAACGCGGGCCGGGATGTTGCCAGGATAGCAAAAAACGACGGGAGCGGCATGTGCCTTCCGTACTAGGCAGGCTTCTCCTCCGGCGCTCCCAACGATATGATTTTTAAGTGCTTACCAGCCGGACCATTTTCACCCAGGCAGTCCACGCGAGGCGGAATCTCGGAACTTGGTGGAGCCGATGGGATTCGAACCCACGACCTCCTCGATGCCATCGAGGCGCGCTCCCAACTGCGCCACGGCCCCACCGATAACCAACATTTATAGCATCTTGGAAAACTTCGGTCAAACCAGCGCCTTGCGCTGCCACTACCCCGTGCCCCTTTTGTCCGTCTCCACGACAGAAAAACACGCCTCCGCCTGTGCGCATCCATCCCGCTGTGCCAAATGTGCGCAGGGCGAAGAGAAAATTCAAATACAAATGAACGATGGGGCACGGCCCGGCCACTCCGCGTTGCCGGTGAAATCCTCACGGATCTGAATCCCCCCGAACGGTTCCAGTGTATAATCGCGCGCGTTCGCTTCCCGCGAGGAGGCTCATGGCTCCGGATCAAGCTTCCACGATGTGGGTCCCGGTATGTTGCGGTCGCGTCATGCGCTGCAATATGTTCAGGCAGGCGAATGGCGGCGCCTACGCGGCTCTTGTCTGTACTGTCTGCAATAAAAACGTCACCCTCGAACAGGAATCTCTCGCGGCTGCGGACAAATTCGGCGAAGGCTCGCACATTCTCAGTCTGATTGGATCGCCCAAACCGCCCAAGATGGAAAGAGGAAAATCTTTCAGCGAAGCTGGACCCGACGATCCGACCATGTAGCGTAGGTTGACCCGCGTCGGAAGCCTTGCCTGCCATGATTGGCCAGACGATATCGCACTATCGGATCGTGGAGCAGATCGGCGCCGGCGGCATGGGGGTTGTATTCAAAGCCCAGGACACCCGGCTGGACCGCGCGGTCGCCCTGAAATTTCTTCCTGAAAAGGCCGCCCAAGAGCCGCAAGCGCTCGAGCGGTTCCGCCGCGAAGCTCGCGCGGCATCCGCCCTGAATCATCCCGGAATCTGCACCATCTACGACATCGGCGAGCAAGACGGCCGGGCGTTCATCGCCATGGAGTTCATCGACGGCGAAAGCCTCCGGAGCCACATCCACGGGAAGCCGCTTCCTCTTGAAGAACTGCTCGACCTCGCCATTCAAATCGCCGACGCTCTCGAGGCGGCGCACTCGGAAGGAATCATTCACCGCGACATCAAGCCCGCCAATATCTTCGTCACCCGGCGCGGACGCGCAAAGGTGCTCGATTTCGGCCTCGCAAAGCTCGTTCCCAAAGGCGTCGGAAATGCGGACGATGACTCCGGCGGCGACTCGCAGGATTCCAATTCCATCGTCGGCATCATCAGCGGCACCCCTTCTTATATGTCGCCGGAGCAGGTGCGCGGAGACCCTCTCGATCCGCGCACGGATATTTTTTCGCTCGGTTTGGTGCTCTATGAAATGGCGACAGGGCGCCAGGCGTTCGGAGGCGGCACGGGGGGCGCGATTATCGAAGCCGTCTTGACCCGGCCTCCTGTTCCCATGCGCAGCATCAACCCGGATATCCCTCCGCGCTTGGAAGCGATCGTCAACAAAGCTTTGAACAAGGATAGAGGCCAGCGATACCAGCTCGCGGCCGACATGCGGGATGAACTGCAAAGCCTCAAGCGGGAAATGGAATCGGGAGTTGGCGCCGGGGAGAATCTTTCCGGCTCAGCCGTTCGGACAAAGATAGGCCGTCCGGCGTCAACGGATAGCCGCGTCGCACGAGCTTCTTCAACGGCCGATTCCGCGGCGCGTCCGTCGCGCGTTTCAAGAACCATAGACTCCGTCGCCGTTTTGCCTTTCGAAAACGCGAGCCGCGACCCCGAGAACGAATACCTGAGCGACGGCATCACCGGCAGCCTGATCAACAATCTGGCCACCGTCCCGCAATTGCGCGTGATGGCCCAGAGCACGGTATTTCGGTACAAGAATCGCGAGATCGACCCGCAAGCCGCCGGCCGCGATCTCAATGTCCGCGCCGTCCTCACCGGCCGCGTGATCCAAAGCGGCGGATCGCTGCGAATCGGAGCCGAACTCGTGGACGTTTCCACGGGCTCCCGATTGTGGGGCGCCCAATTCGACCGCAAACCCGGCGACATCTTCGCAATTCAAGACGAAATTTCCAGCGAGATTTCCGGGAAGCTGCGGTTGCAGTTGACCCGGGCGCAGAAAAAACGCCTCTCGAGGCATCACACCGAAGATCCCGAAGCCTACCGAATCTATCTGAAGGGGCGTCACCACTGGAACCGCTGGACCGAGGAAGGCTTTTACAAGGCGATCGACTACTTTCAAAAAGCGGTCGAAAAAGATCCCGGATACGCTCTCGCTTACGCCGGCCTCGCCGATTCCTACGTCCTCCTCGGATGGAACGGCTATCTGCCGCCGAAAGACGTCTTCCCCCAGGGCAAAGCCGCCGCGTTGACTTCCCTTCAATTTGACCCCGATCTCGGCGAGGCCCACACGGCTCTGGCCGCGGTTTTGTGGCTTTTCGACTGGAAATGGCGGGAGGCGCAGGACGAATTCAGCCGCAGCCTCGGCCTCAATCCCACTTACCCGACCGCCAATCATTGGTACGCTGAGTTTGTGATGACCATGGGCCGCCAGGCCGAAGCCATCGCCAGAATGAAAAAAAGCCAGTCGCTCGATCCGTTGTCTCTCATCATCAACGTCGCCATCGGCTGGGCCTCCTATATGGCCCGGCGTCATGCCGAAGCTCTCGAACAGCTTCTCCAAACCGTCGAACTCGATCCGAACTATCCCGTTACTTACTGGGTTCTCGGCTTGGTCTATAGCGCCATGGGCCGCCACGAACTCGCTGTCACCGAAGGAGAGAAGGCCGTCAACCTGTCAGGCGGGAGTCCTTTGATGCTCGCGGCGCTCGCGCGTTCTTACGGAAAGGCGGGAAGATCAAAAGAGGCAGAGCGAATCCTCGATGACCTGACGAAGCTCGGCGCTCACAAATACGTCGCTCCTCATTTTTTCGCCGGAATCCACATCGGATTGGGGGAATATGCCCGCGCGATTGAATTTCTGGAGAAATCCTTCGAAGAGCACTCCCACTGGACGATCTATCTTCACATCGACCCGGGCATGGACGATTTGCGCGCCGATCCCCGATTCCAGGATCTCTTGCGGCGCGTCGGCCTTCCCGGGCCTGCGGCCGCAATTCCAGCCTGAAAGAAATCGAATCTTCCTTGCGTGAAGCCGTCAGGAATGCTGGCTGGAGCCGATTGCGGTTGCCCGTGCTTGCCCTTGTTCCCTTTATTGCCCTTTTTGATGGCTCTCCAGAAAATTCGTCACGGCTTGCGGCATGAATTGCGCCGTGCTGAACGCGCGCGGCAGCGCATCCGCAAACGTCGTCATTCGGTATCGTCCCTGCCCGTCCGTCAGGATCAGCGCCGCCACCGGCTTTCCTTCCTTCTGATTGAACGTGCTCGCCTCGAACCCGTACTGCCGGTCGCGGTAATTTACGGCGGGCCAATGCCCCTTTTCTCCAGCGACTACGATCGCGCGCAGCAGGTAATCCCGCTCGGTGGCGGCTTGCTGCAACAGCCCGCCAATCGGATACCGGTAATGAAATGCGGCGTCGTCCGCTCCCGCCGCGCGATACTCTTTTCCGCGGAAGGAAATTCCGGCCGCGCCCGTGTGCCGCGTCGAAATAAACAGCGTCACCCCGCCTTCGCGCGCCTCCTGCGCGGATGCCACCAGCCGGTCGAGCTCCGCCTTTTCCAGCGGAACCTTCGATGCATTCACCTCGGGGAAATCGCGCTCGGACACCAATTGGTCGCGGAACCGCGTCACCCGCACCGTATGGTCCGATGCCTGCCCGCAAGCGACCAACAAGTTCATGTAGTCCGTCGTGGCCATCTGATAATCGCGGCAATCGCCGCAGCTGCCGCTCCCGCCGCACTTTTCGTTGTAGTACGCCACGAACCTCACCTTCTGCCGGGTCGCTTCCGGGCCGTACAGCGTGGTGACGTGGTTCAACAGTGAACTCTCCCCGTGAATCGCCTCGGGGATTTCATACTCCGTGTTTCCTCCGAGCACGGTCCGCTCCTCGCCTTCGTGCTCCAGCACCGTCGCGGCGCGCACTCGAAAATGCGAAATGGAAGGATCCGTTCCCCCGTCCTTCGCCGCGTCCAGGGCCTTGAACATTTGGCCGCGCAGCTTGGCGTCCGGCACCAGAGCTTCCGATTCGGGAGTCAGCTTCCAGGGACTTCCCGCCGTTCTGCCGCCCGCGGCGCCTCGCGCCACGGGAAGCGACAGCAATCCGGCCAGCAGTGTTCTTCTTTTCATTTTTGAGTTTCCTCGAGGTAATTTTCCGCGGGCCCGGGAAGCATGGGCTCAGCGGCCGCCCCGGAACCAGCTGTAGCCAACCGTGAAGAAAATCGAGCCGTTGTATCCGGGATTGTGATTTCCCAGGCTCGCGTTCGAGATGTGAAGAATGGACATTTCCACCAGCAGCGCCCGCCGCCTCTTCGTGAAGATGTTCGCTCCAAATGCCGCTCCCGAAGAAAAATTCACCTGCGACGTGTCCCCCGGCGGAACATTCTCTCGCGTAAAGATGATTCCGCCTTGGGCCGCAAAATACGGAGCCACTTTTTTCCTGCTCGTGAAATTCCATTGCCAGATCACCGGCCGGATGCTCCCGCCGTACACCGCGCTGTTCGGCGGAAACACCGTGAAGATTGGCAGCACGTCCCCCGCCCACTCGAAATCCCCGCGCAGCCAGCCCGGCAAATGCTCCCCGGTCAGGACGATTCCCACGCGTCCGCCCGCGTACATGTACTGCGTGTTGTCCGATTTCCCCAGGCCGTCTCCGCCGCCCCCGACGAGTCCCAGCTGCCATCTCCCTCGCTTTAGCGTCTCGTGGACATAATCGCCGTCGGAATTGTCCCCGGGCGCTCCAATCGCCGCGAGCGAGCCCGTCGACGCGCTTTCCGTCGCGGCAATGTCCGGCGCCGAATTGGAGGAAAAGTCCGCCGGTGCGGTCCACGCCCCGCTTCCCTCGGAGTCCGAAGGCGCGGTGGCGCTTCCGAGCCTGTCCTGCGCGCTCGCGGTTGTGCAAACCGCGAACAACAAAAAAATAAGAGCGGATCGTCTCATTGTTTCCGCGGATCTCCTCTGAAGGAAGCTCCTCTATGCCGCGGAACACGCAAAGTTCGCATTTCCGCGTTGCCGAGCGCAAAGCGTATGTCAGGGAGCGATTCGGGTCAAGCCGTCGATTCGCATTCCACATTGTTTTCGGTCTCGTGCCGGGCAGGAAAGTTTTCGCCGCAGGGGAAAATCAGCGGCAAAACCGTCTAAAATATCGCTCTATGCCAAAAATCACTTTTCTCGGCGCGGCGGGCACGGTTACGGGATCGAAATATCTCGTCGAGGCGGGCGGAAAGCGGCTTCTTCTCGATTGTGGCCTTTTCGAAGGCTCGCGGGAATTGCGCGAGCGCAACTGGCAAAGGCTCTCCGTGGATCCATCCTCCATTGACTGGGTCGTGCTGACCCATGCGCACATTGACCACACCGGTTATCTTCCCTTGCTCGTCCGCAACGGTTATCGCGGCCCTATTTTTGCCAACGCGGCCACCCACGAGCTCTGCCAGCTTCTTCTCCCCGATTCGGCTCACCTCCAGGAAGAAGACGCGAAGTATGCCGCGAAGAAGGGCTACAGCCGCCACAAACCGCCGCTCCCTCTTTATACCGTGGAAGACGCCCAGACCGCTCTCGGGCTCTTCCGCGAAATCCCGCGTTCGGGCCCCTTCACCGTGAGCCCGGAATTTTCCTTCCGGGCGCACGACGCCGGGCACATCCTCGGTTCCACGTGGCTCGAAGCCGACATCACCGAAGGCGGGAAGCAGACGCTCGTCATCTTTTCCGGCGACCTCGGCCGCTACTCCAATCCCATCCTCAACGACCCTGAGCCACCCTCCCGCGCCGATTATCTTCTCTGCGAATCCACCTACGGCGATCGCGACCATCCCTCGGGAGATCCCGCCGCCGCTTTGGCCGACGTTGTCAACCGCACTTGCAAGCGCGGCGGCGCCGTCGTCATCCCCTCTTTCGCCGTGGATCGCAGCCAGGATCTGCTTTATTACCTGCGCCTTCTTTCGGATCAGAACCGCATTCCTCGCTTGCCCGTCTTTCTCGATAGCCCGATGGCCATCAACGCCACGTCCCTCTATGTGAAGCATCACGAAGACCACCGCCCCCAATTCAGCCAGGCCGAGCAGACGGGGCTTCGCGATCCTCTCGACCTTCACGATGTCCGCATGGCTCGCACCGTGGACGATTCCAAGAAGATCAACGCCGTTGATTCTCCCTGCATCATCATCTCCGCCAGCGGAATGGCCACCGGCGGGCGCATTCTTCATCACCTCGCCCGGCGCCTTCCCGACTCCCGCAACTCCGTCGTCTTTGTCGGGTATCAGGGTGAAGGCACTCTCGGCAGAGTGCTGCTGGACCACGCCACCGAGGCGCGCATCCACGGCATTCAGGTTCCTGTTCGCGCGGAAATCGTTGATGTTGGCCAGCTATCGGCTCACGCAGGGAAGAGCGAACTTCTTCGCTGGCTTTCCGGATTCAAATCCGCGCCTCGCCAGACGTTCCTCGTTCACGGCGAGCCGTCCGGCTTGAACGGCTTGCGCGACGCCGTTGCCGCCCAATTCCACTGGCCCGCCACCATCCCGGCTTACCTGCAAACGGTTGAGCTTTCTTAGGGATGCTGCCGATTGTGCTGTGGAACGCGGATTCGCCCCTTCGCTCTGTGGACCATGAATCCTTTTTTGTTTTTTCACCGTCTAATCTATTACAGGCACCATTAAGGCAGGGGGCCGCCACCCCGAAACCCCACAACGGTTCCCTGCCTCCTCTTCTTCTCGCGCTAGGGAAGCATTTCAGGGGATCAAGCTCAGCCGATTAACCCAACTCTAAGTTGTCGAAACAGGCTTTAATTTGGCCAGGCGTTCCGCCGCGGCTTGAAACGTCTTTTCCGTCTTGCAGAACGTAAACCGCAGATGATTTTTCCCGTCGGCGGGATCGTTGTAGAAACTCGATCCCGGCACTCCCGCCACGCCGATTTCTTTCACCAGATATTTGGCGAAGGCTACGTCGTCGGGAAAGCCGAACGCGGAAATGTCCGTCATGATGTAGTACGCCCCGCGCGGCTTGAAGCATCGAAAACCGGCGCTCGTCAGAATTCCCAGCAGACGTTCGCGCCTCTCGTGATATTCCCGCGCCAGCGTGTCGTAATACTCCTGCGGAAAACGCAGCGCCTGTGCGCCCGCTTCCTGCAAAGGCGCCGCTGCTCCCACGGTCATGAAGTCGTGCACCTTGCGAATCGCCGAGGTCACCTCGGGGCTCGCAATCGCCCATCCCACGCGCCATCCGGTCACGCTGTACGTTTTCGAGAGCGCGTTGATGGTGATCGTGCGGTCGCGCATTCCCTCGATCGCCGCCATCGAGACGTGCTCGCTGCCGTCGTACACCATGTGCTCGTAAATCTCGTCCGTAATCGCGTACGAGTTCCAACGCTCGCAGAGATCCCGGATCGTTTCGAGTTCGCTTCGCGTGAACACTTTGCCCGTGGGATTGTTCGGCGTGTTCAATATGATCGCCTTCGTCGCCGGCCCGAACGCCGCCGCCAGCTCCTGCGGATCGAATTCCCACCCCGGCGGGCGCAGCTTCACAAACCGCGGCGTCGCGCCTGAAAGTATTGCGTCCGGGCCGTAGTTTTCGTAGAACGGCTCGAAGACCACCACTTCGTCGCCGGGATTGATGATCGCCATCATCGAAGAGATCATCGCTTCCGTGGATCCGCAGCAAACCGTAATTTCGCGCTCGGGGTCGGCCGCAATCCCCTGCGTCGCCTGAAATTTCGCCGCAATCGCGTTGCGCAGCGATTTCGCTCCCCACGTGATCGCATACTGATTGATGTCTTCCGCGATGGCCTGCTGCGCCGCCCGCTTG
Source organism: Verrucomicrobiia bacterium (assembly GCA_035503815.1). Classification (GTDB taxonomy): domain Bacteria; phylum Acidobacteriota; class Terriglobia; order Acidiferrales; family UBA7541; genus Palsa-295. Next base: position 12,949 of record DATJTF010000009.1, on the reverse strand, counting down.
ATTTCCGCCGGCGCCGGAAAATCCGGAAAACCCTGCGACAGGTTCACCGCCTTGTGCTCGATCGAGAGCCGCGTCATCTCCCGGATCACAGACTCGGTGAATCGCGCCGCCTTGTCCGATAGGCGCGGCTTGGCTTTCGCCGCCGCTCTACCGGCCCCGGCTCGTTGTTGTTCCCGTGCGCTCATTTCCTTCCCCATAAAGCTTTCGGTAGATTTCCGCGTTGCGCGTCACAATCTCCACGTATTCGCGCGTCTCCGTAAACGGAATCGAATCCACGAACTCGGCCGGCTCCCGGTAATTCTGCCCCGAGGTCCACGCCGCCACGTGATCTTCTCCCGCATTGTAGGCGGCCAGCGCCGCTTCCACTCCGCCAAACCCTTTTAGCAGTCCGGAAAGATAAATCGTCCCCAGGCGGATATTGTAGTCCGCCTCGAACAGCCGCCTTCTCGCATATCGCAATCTCGCCTGCCTCGCCATTCGCCGCGCCGTCTTCGGCAGCAGCTGCATCAATCCCATCGCGTTCGCTCCTGAACGCGCCTCGGGAGAAAACGCCGACTCCTGCTTGATCAGCCCCAGCGTCAGCATCGGATCCACGCCCGCTCTCCCCGACCACTGGAAAATCGAGCCCTGAAAGGGCAGCGGGTACGCCGCCTTCCACACGTCCCGCGGAACGTCCGCAAACGCCCGCGATTCGAGTTCGGGCACAATCTGGCGGACCGTCACGATCGACCCGCCGTAATTCCCCCCGGCCGCCGCCGCTTCCGCCGCCTCCAGCAGCAACCGCGGCTCGCCCGTCTCCGCGTACCCCGCTTTCAGCTCCAGTTCCGCCGAGGAGTCGAATCCGATGCTCGACAGCGCGTTCGCCCTCGCTTGCCGCTCCTCGGCCGCCGCCGGAATCGTTGCCCCCAGCGGCTCGACGGGCGGCGCCGGCGGTATCACCGCCAGCACATCGGGCGTCACTGCGGGATCGTCCTTCTTCAACTTCCCCATGCGCCTTGCCGCTTGTTCCGAAAAATAATTCTCGGGAAATCTTTCCAGAAGCTTTTCGTAATAGCTTCGCGCCAGCCCGTCGTTCCCCGCATCCTCCGCCAGGCGTCCCAGCCAGTAAAGCGCGTCCGGCGTAAATATCGAACCCGGATATTTCTGCAAATGGTTCGCGAGCAGCGCCGCCGCTTCCGGCTTTCTCTGCAGGACGGCTGTCCAAGTGATTCGCCAATCGGCGGGATCGGCCTCCGGCCATGTCGGAAAACTGTTTACCAGCCTCTGATAATAGGCGGCAGCTTGCTCCCGCTCCAGTTGAACCCAGTAGTAGTTTCCCGCGAGAAAGAGGGCTTGCTCCGCCCAGCGGCTTTGGGGAGCTTCGCTGGCCGCCGCCTCCACTTGCGCCGCCATCGGCGCTTCCACCCGCGCGTTCCGGTAGTAGCTGGCCAGCGTATACGACCGTTCGGCCATCACATCCGGATCCGTGAGCGGCAAATTGATCATTTCCGTCGGGCTCGCTCCCAGCTCGAGCCCGCACTCGAGAACTCTCAATTCCGCGCGCTCGCGCTCCGCTCCGTTCAGTTTCATCAGCAGATTCGAATATTCGGACCTTGCGTCGCTCCACAATTTCGCCGTAAACAGGGCGTCCGCATGCGCCAATTGCTTGTCCAGAGGGATATCCGGAATGGCGTTTGCCGGCACGCTCTGCAGCATCTGAAACTTTTCTTCGGCTTGGCGCGATTCGTCGCTCAGTGGATACCCCAGGTACACCGCTTCATAGTCCGCCGCCGCCTCGGCCGCCTGCCCGTTCATCTCCCGCGCTTCTCCGCGAAGCAGCAGGAGTCCCGGCTTCTCCGTCGTCTGCGGATATCCCGCCAAAGCCGTGAGAATCGCGGGCGCCTGATGCAGCGCCAGCGCCGCGACTCCCAGCGACTCCAGCGCCTGTTCGGTCATCACCGAATTCGGATACGCCGCGCGCAGCTGCTGAAGATCCGTCAGCGCGTCCCCGTTCTTCCCCAGCGCAAGATTGGCTTCGCCCATCCAATAGAGCGTGTAATCTCCCAGCAGAGTGTCGCCCTGCGCTCGCTCGAACCACTTCACCGCTTTGTCGTAGTTTCCCTTCGAATAGTCGTAATAGCCGAGCGCCAGCGCCGCGCGCTCCGCATACACGCCGTTCGATCTCCTTCGCGCCACTTCGCCAAGCCTGGCATACGCCGTCGCTGCGTTTTTGTCCTTCAAGCCGCGCGCGAGCGTGCTCAATTGTTCTTCGGTGATGCTCTTGCGGGGGATTGCTTTGCGGGACGCATTCGCCGACGGGTGGCGCACGACATCGGCGCGCGTTCCCAGGCATGCGAGAAGTAGCGTTCCGGAAGCAACGGCCAGCCGGACCGCCAATTTCATCCGTTTCTTAGCGGCGCAGAACGGGTGAGGGGTAGGGATATTCTCCCAGCGCTTCGGTGTCGCCTTCGGCGAGAATCTCCACCATCCAATGGTGGAAATAATCCACCGGGTGGTCCAGGATGGCGCGGAAGCGCCGGTCATATTCTTTTCGGGCCTTGTCCAAATCATTTCGCAGTCGCTGACAAAGATCCTTTTGCTCGCGCCCCAGCCTCACGTCTTGCGGCCGCAATAGTTTAATGTCTTGCATGGCCACTTTGGCTACTCGATTTGCGCGTCGGTGCAAATCCTGTTGCGGCCCCGGCAACCTGGCGATGTCGAATGTCGGAGTCTCCGCCTGGGCCACCGCCTCGGCCGAAACCTCGGCCGGGCTTTCCGGGATGGCCACGATTGTCTCTTCGATGGCCCGTGAGTCCGCCGCGGCAGGCGCTTCCTCTTGCACGGCTTTGGCGGATTCTTCCCAATCCTGCTCCGCCTCGGCCACCCCCCGGGCGGACATGCCATGCAACTCCGGCTTTTCTCTTGGATTCAGTGCGACCGCAATAAAGTTGGATAGGACGGAAAGACCGGCGGCAAGGGCCGCCGCCGAGGTTTGGGCCCGGAGCATCGCCGGCAGAGCGTTACTCGGACGCGTGGAACCGCACGCCGCCACCAGATCGGCGTAGGCCTGGTGCAGCTCGTCCGCGGTCCGCTGCAGCGGCGCCAGATTGTCGCGCACCGCTCGGGAAATCGCCTCTTCCAGCGCGTCTTCGAGTGGCTTTTTTCGGTCGACCAAGGATTGTCAGCCTCATTTTGATTATGAAAACGCCCGGGAGGGGTGTCAACGGACATTCCGGCAGGGAGTTCCTGACTATGCAGTACCAGCGGAAACCACGGACAAGACTGCGGTTACATCTCGCGGAGGGCGCCCGCCACCGGACGCGTAGCGGCACGGACCGCCGGAGGCACCCCGCCCACCAATCCCATCAGCAGCGCGAATATCAGCCCCCCCACAATCAGCGCCGGAGTAATGCTGAAGGCGAAGGCCACATGGGAAAAAGTCTGCCAATTCAGCGCCCCCGTCGTAACTCCATTCACAGGAAGGACCAGCAAACAACCCACAATCCCGCCGAGAAACGCGATAAAGAGGGCTTCGAAGATAAACGACAGCGTCACGCTTCCGCTCCCGAACCCAATCGCTCTCATCGTCGCAATTTCCCGCGAACGCTCCGAGATCATCGAGTACATCGTATTCAGCGCCCCAAACACCGCCCCGACCCCCATCACGCCTGCCACCAAAAATCCCAGCACGGTGATGATCGTCGTCAGCGCCTGAGACTCCCGGTCGTAAAAATCCCGCTCGCGATCCACCTGGACGGTCAGCCGCGGGTCCGACGTCAAGGAATCTTTCAGCCCTTGAAAAGCGTCCGCCGAGGTCATCTTCAACGTGACCGATTGAAAGAGATTCACGGGCCGGTTGTAGGTCTGGTTGAGCACCGCGCCATCGCACCAAATTTCGGAGTCGAAAGCGCTTCCGCCCGCGTCGAAAACGCCCACGACTTTCCAAGTCCCGCCCCCGAACTTCACCGTGTTCCCCAGCCCAAATCCGGCGTAGCTCTGCGCCGCATACTTCCCTATGATCAATTCCGTCAGTCCGGGTTGGAAAAACCGCCCTTCGATCATTTTTACGTTCGTGCGCACTTTCAGGACTACGGGAGATACTCCCCGGACCTGCACGTTCGCGTCCGTCCCTGTGGACTTCAGGGGAAACGCCGCCAGCACCACCACTTCGGGGCTTACCAGCGGCTGGCCGCCGTAATGCGCCACGCCCGGCGCATCCTCGATGACTCGCACCTGATCCAGGTTCACGGCACCGTCAATTTCGCCCGTCGCTCCCGCGCGCCTTACAATCGCGTTGTCCACCGCTCCCGAGGAAACCAGCGTCGCCTTGAATCCGTGCGCCAGCGCCAGCATGGCCACGAATACTCCCACCGTCCCCGCAATTCCCAGCACGGCGACGATCGCCGAGACCCAGCGGGCTTTCACGCTGCGGATATTGTATGCAATCGGAATTGCCATCTCACACCCTCCGCAGCGCGTCTACCACCCGCAGCCTCATCGCCGAAAGCGCGGGCAAAATTCCCGCCAGGGCCCCAATGAGCAGCGCGAATGCCAGCCCGGGCGCCAGTGTCCAAACCGGCAGCTCCATCGTCGGCAAAAAACCCTGCAGCGCTTCCGCGACGCCCGGTATCACCGCCACGCACAGCGCCAGTCCAAGAACGCCGCCAATCAGCGCGATCATCAGCGATTCCGCCAGCACGAAAATCATCACGGTGGCGTCGCTGAATCCCACCGCCTTCAGCACGGCCAGCTCTCCCACGCGCTCCCGCACCGTGATGGCCATCGTGTTGCCGCTCACTAGCAGCAGGGTGAAGAACACGACGCCACCGATCGCCAGGATCAAAAATTCGATGTTCCCCGCCTGCTTGGCCCAGGAGGCCGCAAACGCTTTTTCCGTGTCCGTTTTTGTTTCGTAGGGCGAGTTCGCGAACATCGCGTCAATCGTCTTTTCCACGCGCACCGCGTCGTCGGAACTCTCCAACTGCACGGCGTACCACCCGATTTGCCCCTTCCCGAATTTCCGGCGTTCGTCCAGGTAGCTGTACTGCAGCCAGAACTGCTGCGCCTCGTCCTGGCGCGTCGTGTGGAAAATTCCGTCGATATTGAATTCCCACGCATCGGTCCCGTAGATCGGCGCCATCAGCGGAACCCGGTCTCCCACCTTCCACCCGAACCTTTTGGCCAATGGTTCTCCCACGATCGCGCCTTCGCGGTCGCCGAGGAATTTCTTCCACTGATCGTCCGGCACCACGAGTTCGGTGTAGACCTCGCGCTGTCCCACGGGATCGATCGCGAAGCTCGGAAAAAAGTTTTTCGGATCCTGGTAAATTCCTCCGAACCACACGTCGAATGTGATGTGCTTCACGCCCGGAATCCGCGCGATCCGGTCCTCGTACGAAATCGGCAACGGCTGGATGATCGACACCTTGTTGATCGTGATCAGCCGGTCTGTCCCCGCGATATTCGACCCTTGATCGAAGGCCACCTTGATCGCCACCAGCAAGCCGAACAGAAACAGCGCCACGGCGAACGACCCCACCGTCAGCGCCGTGCGCAGCTTTTTTCTGCCCAGGTTGGCGAAGATCAGCGACAAATATTTCACGCCACGCTCCCCGTCTGCACGCCCTCCACCAGCACGCCTTTGTTCAAATGCAGCGTGGTGTCCGCGCGCTCCGCGGCCATCGGGTCGTGCGTCACCATCAGGATCGTTTTCCCGTGCTCCTTCGATAGCCGTGTCACCAGTTCCAGGATCTCATCCGCGCTTTTCCGGTCCAGGTCGCCCGTCGGCTCGTCGCACAGCAGGAATGTCGGATCGGCCACCAGCGCCCGCGCGATCGCTACCCTTTGCTCCTGCCCGCCCGACAGCTGCCTCGGATAGTGGTTCATCCGGTCCGGCAGCCCCACGATCCCCAGCGCCGTTTCCACGTGTTTCCGCCGCTCGGCCCGCGAAAGCTTCGTCAGCAGCAGCGGCAGCTCCACGTTTTGAAAGGCCGTCAGCACCGGCAGCAGGTTGTACATCTGAAAAATGAATCCCACGTGCCGCGCCCGCCAGTGCGTCAGCTTGCTGCCCGACATGTGCGTGATCTCGTCCCCATCCACCGTAATGCTTCCGCGCGTGGGCACGTCCAAACCGCCGAGCAGATTCAGCAGTGTCGTCTTTCCCGATCCGCTCGGCCCCATGAACGCCACGAAATCGCCCTTGTCCACATCCAGGTTCAGCCCTTGCAGCACGTCGATGTCTTCTCCGCCGCGGCGGTATTTCTTGTCGAGCCCGCGCACCTGAATCAGGCTGTCCTTTCCCTCTCTCCCGTCCACTCGCACCATGTCGAATGCTCCTGGTAATTCCGTCTCGCCTGCGAACGCGGCAGCGCCGCATTCGGTCGGACTCCGCCGGCTCGCTTCCTCTGGAACTATCTCTTCACGGCGACCGCTTCGCCATCCCGCAAATTCGCCGGGCCGTTCACCACCACCACGTCGCCGGAACTTACGCCGGCCAGCACCTGCGCGTCGCTCCCGTTGGTCCCCGCCAGCGAAATCGCGCGCCGCTCGACGTGATCGCCCTTCAACAAAAACACGATCTTCCTTCCGCCGTCGTCCCGCACCGCGCCTTGTGGAATCAGCGCCACCGGCGCCGCCGCTCCGTTTTTCTCCTTCGGCTGCTGGCCCAGGAACGTCACCTTCACGCCCATGTCCGGCAAAATGCGCGGGTCCAGCTTCAAAAACGATATGCGCACCTTCACCGTCGCCTTCTCGCGGTCCGCCGTCGGAATCACCGTCCGCACCTTCGACGGGATCTGCCAGTCCGGATACGCGTCCAGCACCGCCGTCACCGGCTGGCCGGGAACCACCCGGGATATGAACGCTTCGTTTACGTCCACTTCAATCTCGTTCGAGTTCATGTCCACGATCGTCGCGATTCCTGTGCGCGTGAATCCTCCGCCGGCCGACACGGGCGACACCATCTCGCCGATCTGCGCGTCCTTCGACACCACGATCCCGTCAAACGGCGCCCGTATCGTGCAGTTGTCCACTCCTTGCTGCGCCTCCTGAATGCGCGCGTCGCCGGCCGCCACTTCCGCTTTCGTCAGATAAATTTTGGCTCTCAGGCTGTCGGCCGCCGTTCGCGCGTTGTCGAGCTCTTCCTGGCTTTCCACCCCGTCTGCTTTCAGTTCCTGCGCGCGGTGCAGCTCGAGTTCGGCGTTTTTCAGCTGCACTTGCAAATCCTCGAGCCCCGCTTGCGTCGCGTTGCGGTCCGCCTTCGCCGAATCGAGCGCCCGCCGCGCGTCGGAATCGTCCAGCGTCGCCAGCACCTGCCCGGCGTGCACGTGCATCCCCTCGTCGAAAAACACTCCCGTCACGCGGCCCGTGATTTTCGCCGCCACGGTCGCCCGCCTCCGCGGCGTCACGTATCCGCTGGCGTTCAAAAGCGCCGGGCGGTCCGATGTCGCCTCCTGCGCGACGCTCGTCTCCACCACCGGCCGCTGATCCCGGAACGCGAAAAACGCGCCGGTCAAAACCACGGCCGCGACGAGGATGGCGATCAGAATCCAGATGCGCTTCCCCGACGAACCCGACTTCCGCCGTGCATCGTCAATTTTTAGCGAGCCGAGATCGGGCTTCGGATTGTTGGGAGTCGGTGCCATGGGCGTTGGATCGTGAGGATGAGCTTCTCCATTTGGAATTACGCAATCGGATGCCCGAATATTTCATCAGAAACAGAGAAAATCGGTCTCCACATTGTATATCGAATTCCTCGCCGGGCGCGCCCCCGGAAATTCACTCCTTCTTTCTCTCCTCGCCTGTCCTCTTCGCAACTCTTCGCTTGCCTTTGCTGCTTTCCGTTCGTATCTTCCAGACGCGAATTCCGCGCCATTCTCCGGCAGCGGCTATTTTCATGCTCACGGCCGAAAAGATCCGCGAACTTCTCCGGCTTCGCCCTCATCCCATCGAAGGCGGATATTTCGTCGAGACCTATCGCTCCGAATTCGCTCTTCCCTCCTCCGCGCTTCCGCCCGGTTACTCCGGCGAACGCCTCGCCGCCACCGCGATTTTTTATCTCCTCACTCCCGAAACTTTTTCCGCCATTCACCGACTTCCCGGCGATGAAATGTTCCACTTCTATCTGGGTGATCCCGTGGAAACTTTTCTTCTGCGGCCCGATGGCACGTCGCACACTGTCCTCCTTGGCCACGACATTGCTTCCGGCATGTTGCTCCAGCACGTCGTTCCGGGCGGGGTCTGGCAAGGCTCGCGTCTCGTTGCGGGAGGCTCTTTCGCTCTTCTCGGCACGACGATGTCTCCCGGGTTCGATTACGCCGACTACGAATCCGGCCGGCGCGAGGATTTGCTCGCTCAATTCCCGCAGCACCGCGAGCCCATCGTGTCTCTCACCCGCTGACGCAGCTTTCCCTAGTTACTAAAACCGCCAAATTTGTCGATGGTTACGCCGAAGTGTTATTCTATTTGCTCCAACGGGGGCGACACGGTTTCGACGGAAGCTGTCGCTGCTCGAAGGCATGCCGGGCGCCACCTGCCCGCTATCGGGTGGAACAACACAACTGGCAACTCACAGTTGGCTCTCGCTGCCTAAACAAACTTAGGTAGCGCGTCTCCCCAAGCGTCGCCTGCGCGGTTGGGATGAGGCGTCACACAGTAGGCTGGCCGGTGCGTTTCGGTCCGTAACGCGCCGGCGAGACCATCGGACTAGCCGTGAGCGCGTCTTGCCCGCTCTAAGCGTCAGCGGCGAAACTGCGGCTTGCCCTGAGCGGTAAGCTGCGAATGGAACGGGATACGCATGTAGTCTTCGAGCGGTAAGGCTTCTCGGACGGGGGTTCGACTCCCCCCGCCTCCAAAATTTCGCGGAGCAGAAAATTGTTTTGAGCGAGGCCGGCGGCGCGGGCCGGCCGATCGTCCACACGCGAAACGCGTACCTTTTTTCCGGGTCGAAAATATCCAATTCCTCCAGAATCGCGTCCAGCCGCGGCATAGATTTGAACGCGTAACAGTTCCCTTTCACAATTTCGTTGAATTGACGCCGCGGAGCAGGCGCGGCGGCGACCCAATCCTGGTAGCCGGAAGTGTTGCGATTAGAAATGAGCGCGACCTTGTATTTTCTATGACTTACGGCGTTTTCTATTTCCGGGTGTGTTGCGAATAGGAGTGACGGAAATGGCGCATTGGGCACCGCCGGCGGGACCAAATTGCGAGGAAGACGCGAGAAGATGGAGGCACACGCAAGCCGAAATCCACTCGCCAAGCGGCGGGAAGGGCGGGTAGTGGATCGTGCGGAAAACGGAAAGGATTCAAGGGAGGGGAGAACGAACGAGTGGCTCAATGCCCCGGAGGGCGGCTGGGCCGAGCGAGCGTCCGGCATAAATCACTTCTATGACGCTAGCACTATCGGAGGGTGAATACAAACGCGCGTGGACTTTGCGATTTGCGGGAAGGCCCATAAACAGGGGCTTCCAGAAGGTTTTCGATGCAGTGAAAATGTGGTTTTGGGTTTCGCGGGGCCGGGAGCGATCGGAGGTTGTGGTTGGGAATCCGCAGTGGGACTTATTTTCTTAGACCCACGGAGGACGTATCATGACATGTGTGGAAATAGGGGGCAGGTCAGTACCTAAAGCTGCGCCGACTCCCCCACCGATCGCGCAGCCCGCTGCCACGTTGACGGCGCTGGTTGTGAAGAAGCCTATCTTGAAACCGTTCCAAGCGTTGGTAGCCGCAGCGGACTTCGCTTGTTGAAACTGTTGCTGTGCCTTTTGCTCACACTGCTGGCGCGCTGGGGATTTGGGCTGCTGGGGCCCGTTGTTTGCGGCTGCATCTCCTGTTAACAATCACGGCCCCTGTGGTAGGCGGCGCACGAGCTCAGCCAGTTGTCTGTACTTCATCAGAGCTACGACCGTCCATGCGAACCCGAGGAAAATAAACAGCTGAGGCAAGCCTCCTAACCCTACAGCGCTGAGGCTGGCAAAAAGATATTGGTCGGTACACGCCCAAGCAATGTGCACGAGGAGCACGAGTACTGCCACGTCACCGCCAAATTGAAAAAACGGAAACCCCAGCGGCATGCGGAGACCAAAAGGTCTTGCGACAATCCGAGCGATACTGAGCACGAGCGCCGTGTCAGCGACCCAGTACAGGAACACTATGATCCACCAGTGGCCTTATTGACCGTTAGCAAATATGACAGGTTCCACATCGGATTCGAGATGCAAAAAGAATCTGTAGAGACCGGCCCAGCCAGGCACGCACAGAAGCAAGTATAGCCATTTCTTCATTTTCGCCATCGGCGTCCCTTCAAATTACGGAAATCTTGGCTGCAAGTTACCCGAAAAGCCCGCAGCGTTCCACAGGTTTGTCGCGTTCTTGGTAGGAGTGTTGTATTCACTGCGCGATTCGTCGTACAAGGGTGCGACGCCGCCACCGCCGCCCGCCCCAAGCACTCCTCCACCAACGCCACCTAACAGATCGCTGCCCAGAAACGAGTCTACGATTTACCGTTAATCTGGTCGGCTGCGCTGTTGTAGTTTTGTTCAATAGAAATACACCGAGACTGCGGGGGTTGAGGGGTGGCAGCGCGGACGGAAGGCGTCACTCGGTTGTTTGGGGCGAATGTCCGCTGGAGGCGGGGACAGAGGGCTGCGGCACCCCCCTCGGGGTCAGTTCCCGCTTTGCGTTCAACTTGGTGTGTTATGATGCGCGTGCGCCCCGATGTCAAGTGAGAAAATTTACCAATTGGGAAAGGCTGGCCCACCCGACGGCCATTAAAAATGAGAGTCTCGTTCATACAACCACGGCCGGAATTACGACAGTGTATAGAAAGCCTGTGGGTCTTCGAAAGCGCCGTTGGAATGCCTCCGTCTGACATGAGCATGGCGGCACCAAACGGCTGCCCGAAACTCGTCATTCCCTACGAAAATTCGTTGGTGTCAACAGCGGGGGGACGAAGTCGAGTAAGTCGCGAACAGGGGCTCTATTTCGTGGGAAACAGAGACACATCCACTGTTATCCACTCGACGGCGCAGAAGACCGGCTTTATCGTAATCGAATTTGCGCCTCAGGGTGCGTACCCTGTCTTCGGGGTACCCATGTCTGAGGCGGCAAACGGATTGTTTGACGCGGATGTTGTTTTCGGGCACTGGGGCCGAGACACGCGGGAGTCCCTAAGCAACCTGGAAATGGCGGGCCAAAAGCTGGATTTCATCCAGAATCAGTTGGTCGGTCGATTGAGAAAAGGTCCAGCGGAGAATGGCGTTGTCGATTACTGCATTAAGTCCCTCAGGGTTAGCGATGGACAGATAGCTATCAAGGAACTGGAACGACAAACTGGGTACAGTCGACGCTACCTTGACCTCCTTTTTGAGAAGTACGTTGGCCTTTCCCCTAAAGCCCTGGCACGAATCTTTCGCTTCCACAAGTTCTACCGGAAGTGGGCTCGGGGGCAGTCGTATGAGGTTCTAAAGCAAGAATTTGAGGATTATTACTACGACCAGGCTCATTTCACGAGGGAGTTCAAGAGAATGACAGGCTACTCTCCGCGCGAATACACCCGCCAGGTTTCCAACGAGTTTGGTCGGCGCATCACCGTGAAATAGTTCTTCCCATTTTTACAATACAAAGGCCCAGCGAATTGGCAGTATTTGATCCCGAGAGAGACTGGAGGCAATTTATGGATCATCTTGCAAATTGGGTGGAAATACCGGTAGCGGACATGAAACGGGCGAAGAGGTTTTACGGGGAATTGCTGGGTGTAGGGCTAAACGAAATGCCGATGGGCGGGAATGACTACGCTCTGTTCGAACTTAAAGACCGCTTCAATACGGGGTGCCTGGTAAAGGGCAATGGATATTTTCCGAGCATGCAGGGCGTGGTCCTTTACCTGAATGGCGGTGATGATCTGTCGCCCGTTCTGGGGCGCGTGGAGAAGGCAGGTGGAAAAGTGCTGTTGAAGAAAACGTTTCTCTCAAAAGAAGCCGGTCACATCGCTTACTTTGCCGACAGCGAGGGCAATAAGATCGGCCTTCACAGCATGTCGTGAGCTTCGCTCGGCGCAGGCTGAAAGGCAGGGTAGAAATGAGCGCGCATTTCCTGGTCAAGTTGATTCCGCCCAGAACGTCCTTCGCTCTCGACATGAGCGATGAAGAGAGGCGACTGATGCAGCGGCACGTTGAATATTGGAGCGATCTCGCTGAGAAAGGCGTCGCGCTAATTTTTGGCCCGGTGCTCGACCCTGCGGGTTCCTATGGGATAGGAGTCGTCGAAGTGGAGAAAGCAGAGGATCTGAAGGATCTAACAGCGAACGACCCAGTTTCCAAGTGCGGCAGCAAATTTAGACATGAAACCTACGTAATGCCCCGGCTGGTTGTTGGCAGACGCTAAAGCATGATATGCCCGCATGGCCGCCCTTCGGCTTGCACTTCGGGCACTTTGACTTGTCGTGCGAGGCGAGGTCGTTGAGGCTGTATTCCGCGCCCTTGAGGAACTGGGCGAGGGAGCGGTGCACGAGGTTACCGGGCTTGTGGGTGCGGTTCCACTTTAGCAGCGCCTCCCAGTCCATCTCGGGATAGCGCGACACGAGAGCCTCAAGCTCCCCCAGTTTCCCGTTCATGTCGGGTCTCGTCTTCGGATACAAAGCTTTCAGGGCTTGCTCGGCTTTTTCGGAGGAGGGAGGCGCAGCAGGCGGGCAGGACTCACTCACTGACTCACTGTCTAAACCGGAGGGTGTAACCCCAAAGGGGAGACAGGAGATGTAGAAGCCGATGGGGTATCGGCGTATTGATGGGACCTGGTTTTTTGTACCAAAGCTAAGGCGAGTTTTCGGTTGGTTTGATCGGACTGGCTTTTTTGTACCAGCTCTAGGGTGAGTTTCCAGCTGCTTGCATCCCAATGAAATTGCGGCTAGCCGCGATTTCATTGGCGAATTCGTTGGGTGTCCTCTCCCCGAGAGCTCTGTGAGGCCGACTCTCGT
>DATJTF010000008.1:0-77316 GCA_035503815.1 Verrucomicrobiia bacterium | reverse complement strand
CCCGTGTCGGACCGTCTCGTCTACACGCTCGCGCCGTTTCTCGCTCTTTCGCTCGCGCTCACCGCGATCGCGTTGATTCCGTTCGGCCCGCCAAGCGTCACCGTTCTCGGCCAGCCCGTTTTGGTCGTGGCGAATATCAATATCGGTTTCCTGTTCCTTTTCGCGATCACGTCCATGGGCGTGTATGGCGTGGCGCTCGCGGGATGGTCTTCCAATAGCAAATATCCCCTCATGGGCGGTCTGCGCAGCTCCGCGCAGATGATCAGCTACGAAGTTTCGCTCACGATTTCGGTGGTCGGCGTGCTCCTGCTTGCCGGCACGCTGAATTTCAACGACCTCATCGCGGGACAAAGCGGCTACTACCTGCATTTCATTCCGCGCTGGCATATCTTTCCGCAGATTATCGGATTCCTCTGCTACCTCACCGCCGCCATCGCGGAAACGAACCGCATCCCCTTCGATCTGCCGGAAGCCGAAACAGAACTCGTCGCCGGTTTCCACACCGAATATTCGAGCTTCAAGTTCGCGATGTTCTTCATGGCCGAATACGCGAACATGATCACCGTCTCCTGCCTGGCGACCATCCTCTTTCTCGGCGGCTGGCTCTCGCCCTTCCCCGATAGCTGGAAGTGGCAGCTTTTCCTGCCCGGCGTGGGCTTGGTCGCGCTCGGCATCTATTGCCTGGTTGATACGGTCACCACGATGCGCGGCATCGCCCGGCTGCAATTCGCCGTGGTCACGCTGCTCTGCCTCGGCGGCGGCCTGCTCGTGCTCGCTCCGGCGGCCGCTTCGTTGCACAGCCCGGCGCCGTGGATCGTCGCGGTGAACGCTGGAATTCAGGGCGTTTTCTGGTTCACCACGAAAATTTTGGCAATTCTGTTCTTTTACATCTGGATGCGCGGCACGCTGCCCCGCTTCCGCTACGATCAGCTGATGTCTTTCGGCTGGAAACTCTTGCTCCCGGTGTCGCTCGCGAATCTGGTCGTCACAAGCGCCGTCGTTCTTTACTTTATGATGAAGGGTCCCGGATGAACCTTCCCTTCATTCTCTTTTTCGTCTTCGCCCTGCTCGCGGTGGCGGGCGCGGTGATGCTGATTCTCGCGCGCGAGCCGATTCACAGCGCGCTCGCCTTGATCCTCGTGATGATCTCGCTCGCCGTCATTTATCTCCTGCTCGGCGCCGAATTCATCGCTGCCGTCCAGATCATCGTCTACGCGGGCGCGGTCATGGTTCTGTTCGTCTTCGTCATCATGCTGCTCAATATGGGCCTCGAGGAACGCACCGATTTCAGCAAGCTCGCGAAATATGCCGGCATGCCGCTTGGATTCGTTCTCTTGCTCGAAATCGCCCACTGGATGTTCCACTCCCAGATTGGCGCGGCGATTGCCAATGGCCCTGAGCCGGCAACCGCCTTTTCGACTGTCGAGTTGTCGAAGCAGCTTTTCAGGCCGTACCTGCTCCCGTTTGAAGCGACCTCGATCCTGATTCTGATCGCGATCCTGGGCGCGCTGGTTCTTGCGAGGAAAGAAGAGTGATCGTTCCCGTTTCGTACTATCTGGTGCTGAGCGCCATTCTGTTCGGTCTGGGCGTCGTCGCGTTCGTGTTCAAGCGCAACGTCATCACGGTTTTCATGTCGATCGAGCTGATGCTCAACGCCGTGAATCTGGCGTTCGTCGCCTTCGCGCGCGCGCACAATCAGCTCGACGGCCTGGTCTTCGTCTTTTTCGTGATTGTGGTCGCGGCCGCCGAAGCGGCCGTGGGCCTGGCCATCATCATCATGCTCGCGCGCAACCGTGAATCGCTCAACGTCGAACGCGTGAATCTGCTCAAGTTCTGATGCCTATACTCAGCCATCTCTGGATCATTCTCGCGTTGCCGCTTGCCGGGGCGGCGATCAACGGCCTCTTGGGCAAGCATTGGCCGAAGTCCGCCGTCAATTCGGTCGCCATCGGCTCCGTATCGCTCGCCTTTCTCGCCGTCGCGGAGCTCGTCCGCGAGTTTTGGCAGCTCTCCCCGGGCCAGATTCCTTACGTCGGCGACTATTTCACCTGGATCGTCGCCGGCCCGTTCCGCGTCGATTTCTCTTTGCAAGTCGACCAGCTCACGGTCGTCATGCTGCTGACGGTCTCCTTCGTGGGCATGCTGATCCACATCTATTCCACCGGCTACATGGCGCACGAGGGCGGCTACTACCGCTTCTTCAGCTATCTCAACCTCTTCATGTTCTTCATGCTCACGCTGGTGCTCGCCGCGAACCTCATCGTGATGTTCGTCGGATGGGAAGGCGTGGGCCTCTGCAGCTACCTGCTGATCGGCTTCTGGTTCCTGAAGAAATCGGCCGCGGACGCCGGCAAGAAAGCCTTCATCACCACGCGCATCGGCGACTTCGGCTTCACGATCGGCATCCTCCTGGCGTTCTGGACATTCAACACCGTCGAATTTAAAGGAATGTTCGACCAATTCGCCAACGGCTCTTTCTCCACAGGCACTCTGACGGCCATCGCATTGCTTCTTTTCGCCGGCGCGGTTGGAAAGTCCGCACAGATCCCCATTTATGTTTGGCTTCCCGACGCGATGGAAGGTCCCACGCCTGTCAGCGCCCTCATTCACGCCGCCACGATGGTTACCGCGGGAGTTTACATGGTCGCGCGGATGAATCCCCTGTATTCGCGCGCTCCGGATGCCATGTTTGTCGTCGCTTTGATCGGCGCACTCACGGCCTTTTATGCCGCGACGATCGGCCTGGTCCAGACCGACATCAAGAAAGTTCTCGCTTATTCCACTGTCTCGCAGCTCGGCTATATGTTTCTTGGATGCGGCGTCGGCGCTTACGCGGCCGGGATCTTCCACCTGATGACCCACGCCTTCTTCAAAGGCCTGCTCTTTCTCGCCGCCGGCAGCGTGATTCACGCCATGGGCGGCGAACAGGACATGATGAAGATGGGAGGACTGCGCAAGCAAATTCCCATCACGTACTGGACGATGCTGATCGCCACTTTGGCCATCGCCGGAATTCCCGGCTTCGCGGGATTTTTCAGCAAGGACGAGATTCTCGAGGCCGCACGGTCGGGCCCGCATGCCAATATGGCGCTATGGCTCCTCGGTGTCTCCGGAGCCGCTCTCACCTCGTTCTACATGTTCCGTCTCATCTTCCTCACCTTCTTCGGCAAATCGCGGTTCGACGAGCACAAAGTTCACGTTCACGAATCCCCGAAGAACATGACGATTCCGCTGATGATCCTGGCATTCCTTTCGACCTTCGGCGGCTGGGTCGCCGCCCCTCACTTCGTCGGAGGCACCGACTATTTTGAAAAATTCCTCCACCCCGTCTTCTCCGTCTATTCTCCCTTCGGCGCGGAAGCGGCCGCGGAATCCTCCTCAAGCGGCGGCGTGATTCTATTCCACGCGCTGACCGGCTGGCCGGTGATTGTGGGGGTTCTTGGCCTGCTGCTCGCTTGGTGGTTTTATATCAAGAACACCGAGGCGCCGAAGCGCCTTGCCGCCAGCCTGCACGGCCTCTATACGCTTCTGCTCAACAAATACTACGTCGATGAGATATATCTTGCGCTGATCATTCGCCCGCTGCTTTGGATTTCCACCCACGTCCTTTGGCAGGCGGTTGACGTGGGCATTATCGACGGCGCCGTGAACGGATCGGCCCATCTCGCCCGCCAGGCAGGCGGTGAATTGCGCGAATTGCAGTCCGGCAACACCCGCAGCTACGCCACGTGGGTCGTCGTCGGCGCCGTCGGGTTTACGGCCCTGCTTCTCGGCCTCTGGTTGAAGGTGCGATAGCGTGTCTATGCCATCATCTCATTTGCTTACGATCATCACGTTCTTCCCCTTGCTGGGAGTTCCGGCGCTGCTCGTCCTTCGCGGCACCGACCACGTATGGATTCGCCGCGCCGCTCTTGCCGTGTCCCTGATCGAATTTGTCATCTCCTTGCTCCTCCTTCCCGGCTTCTCTGCGACCAAAGCGGGCTTCCAGTTCGAAGAAATGCGCGATTGGATTCCGATCGCCAGCATCCACTATCACCTCGGTGTGGACGGCATCAGCCTTTTCCTTGTCCTTCTCACCACGTTTCTGACTCCCATTTCCATCCTCTGCTCCTGGAGCTCGATTCAAGACCGCGTGAAGGAATTCTTCATCGCTCTCCTCGTGATCGAGACGGCGATGATCGGCGTTTTCCTTTCCCTCGACCTCTTTCTTTTCTTCGTTTTCTGGGAACTCACGCTTATCCCGATGTATTTTCTCATCGGTGTTTGGGGGCACGGCCGCCGGATCTATGCCGCCCTGAAATTCATCCTCTTCACGATGTTCGGCTCCATCCTCATGCTGGTCGCCATCCTTTGGCTCTATAACCTCACCGGATCGTTCGACTTCAAGGAAATTCAGCCTGCCCTCGCTCATATGTCGCTCGCCCCGCGCACTGAGCTTCTGCTTTTCGGCGCGTTCTTCCTGGCTTTTGCAATCAAGGTTCCCCTGTTTCCTCTGCACACCTGGCTACCCGACGCGCACACGGAGGCTCCAACTGCCGGCTCCGTCATCCTGGCCGGGGTCATGCTGAAGCTCGGTACATACGGCATCTTGCGGTTTTGCTTGCCGCTGTTTCCTCACGCGGCCGCGCGTATGGCTCCCCTGATCGCCGTCCTAGCGATCATCGGGATCATCTATGGCGCTCTCGTGGCGGCTGTGCAGACGGATTTGAAGCGCCTGGTCGCCTACACCTCCGTCAGCCATCTGGGATTCGTCGTTCTTGGCCTGTTTGCTTTCAGCACCGTTTCGATTGAAGGTGCGATCTATCAAATGCTGAATCACGGCATTTCAACAGGGGCGCTCTTCCTGGCGGTTGGCATGCTCTATGACCGCCGGCATACTTTCGAGATCAAGGAATTCGGCGGTCTCGCCACTCCCATGCCCATTTTGATGTCCTATTTCCTGTTCATCTGTCTCTCTTCTCTCGCCCTGCCTCCCTTGAATGGTTTTATCGGCGAATTCATCATCCTCATCGGCACCTATCAGGCGCACCACGCTTGGGCGTCCTGGGCCGCCACGGCCGCTATTCTTTCCGCCATTTATTTGCTTTGGGCCTATCAGCGAGTTGCGCTCGGCGATGTTACGGTGGAAAAGAACAAGACCCTGCCAGACGCTTCCGCCCGTGAAAAGCTCATCCTCGCCACGATGGCCGTCATGATCATCCTCATGGGCGTGGCTTCGCCTTACTTCACACACCGCATGGAAGCCTCCGCCAGCGCCGTGGTGGATCAGATGAATGGAGTCGAGGCCGCTTCGCGCCGCGCTCCGGCGCGAAATGATTCGGCCCGCGCTGTGTACGCACTGCCTCCTGCCGCTGCTTCGGGGACTTCCCCTTCGGTTTTGATCGCACCCGGGCTCGCCCAGGGAGTGCGCCCATGACTCCCTTTCTTGCGGAACAGCTCTCGAATCTCCATCGCCTGAGCCCGGAGATCGTTCTCTGCGTTGTCGGCATTCTCATCATGATTGTCGACCCTTTTACGCCGCGTCTGCAGAGGCGCTGGCTCGGATGGATCGGCTTTCTAGGAGTTCTTGGCGCGCTGGCGGCGGTTCATTCCGTTGTGGCCGATACGGGAACTACGGCTTACAGCGGCTTGATTCGCGTTGACGCCTTCAGCATCTTCGTCCATGTCGTGGTGTTGGCGGCTGTCGGGCTTTGTATCTTGGGTTCGATCGACTATCTCGAGAACGAAGGCATCCAGCGCGGCGAATATTACGCCCTGATCCTCTTCGCCGCCGCCGGAATGGGCATCATGGCGGGTGCAAACGAACTCGTCATTTCCTTCATTGGCCTCGAGATGAGCTCGATTTCCAGCTATATCCTCGCGGGTTTCCGCAAACGGTCGCCCAAGTCCAACGAAGCTTCCATGAAGTATTTTCTTCTCGGCTCCTTCGCCACCGCTTTTTTTCTTTACGGCATCGCTATGGTCTATGGCGCCACGGGAACCACGTACATTGATGGAATCCACGAGGCGCTTGCGACCTCCTTTATCTCCGATGGCCGTCCTTCCTCGCTCGCCATTCTGGGCTTGGGTTTGATATTTGTCGGCTTGGGCTTCAAGGTTGTGATTGCGCCTTTCCAGACTTACGCCCCAGACGTTTACGAGGGCTCTCCGACGCCCGTCACGGCTTTCCTCGCCTCGGCCCCCAAAGCGGCCACGTTTGCCCTCATGCTGCGCATCTTTTATGTGTCCTTCGGCACTTCGGGGAATTTCTGGTTCTGGGCAGTTTGGATTTCCGCCGTGCTCACGATGTGCATCGGAAACTTTGCCGCCCTCGTGCAGAACAACGTGAAGCGCATGCTCGCCTACTCTTCCATCGCGCATGCCGGATATATCCTGGTGGCCTTCGCCGCTTCGACCGAGTTTGGCGTCGCCGCCGTACTTTTCTACCTCGCGGCTTACGCCCTGATGAAGGTCGGCGCGTTCCTCGTCGTCACCCACCTTGGCCAGCTGGACGAGCGCAAACTTGACATCAAGGACTATGCCGGCCTGGGTCTGCGCCAACCCGTTCTCGCCGCCTGTTTCTCGCTCTTTCTCTTTTCTCTTTTGGGCCTTCCCGCCACCGGAGGGTTTTTGGGGAAATTCTTCGCTTTCCGCGCGGCTCTTGAATCGAAAATCGTCTGGCTTGTTGTGATTGCCGCGATCAACAGCGTCATCGGCTCTTACTACTATCTCCGCGTCATCGTGGCTATGTACTTCTGGGAACCGTCAAAGGACTACACGCCTTCCCCTGTGGCGCCAACACTCGTTTTCGCTTTGACTGTCGCCGCCGCTGGCACGCTATACCTTGGAATTCTCCCTGCTCGCGTTCTGGATTTGGCTCGTGCTGCTGCCGTCTCCTTGCTCGCCCGTTAGCTTCCCTTCCCTGCGCCTCTGTTTCTCCTCATTTCTCCTGCCGTCATCTGTCGGCCTTGGCGCAGGCTTCACCAATCGCTCTGAGTCTTGCGCGCAGTCGCTTTCTTCCCCGAGCCAAAAGAAAAAGCCCGGGAACGCTTGATGAA
Source organism: Verrucomicrobiia bacterium (assembly GCA_035503815.1). Lineage (GTDB taxonomy): Bacteria > Acidobacteriota > Terriglobia > Acidiferrales > UBA7541 > Palsa-295. Next base: position 70,279 of record DATJTF010000008.1, on the reverse strand, counting down.
GCCAAGCGCTCCCGGGCCGGATTTCCAGCGCGAAATGCCCTACTTCACACGGATAAACATTGTCGCAAAGGTGTAAAGAGCCATCGATTCGATCAATACGAGCGCCAGGATGAGCGCGAAGCGAATCGCCGCAGTAGCTCCGGGGTTGCGCGCCAGAGCTTCGCAAGCGCCGGCGGTCGCTATGCCTTGCGCGATGCCGCAACCGGCCGAGGCGATCGCCATGCTGAAACCTGCTGTGATCGCCACCCAGTTCGTTCCGCCGGCTGTTGGGGCTCCCTGAGCCGCAAAAACCGCAGGCGCGAAAAGGCTGATGGCGATGGCCGCCAACAAAAACAGCCCAAGTCTTTTCATTTTGCTTCCTCCTCCAGATGAATTAGCCGCCAGGAGGTGGTTACCTTCCTGCCTTGGGAGGCACGGGGTCTCACACTGGAGCGGCGATGATGCCATATGAAAATTCGAGTTTAATGCTCTTCAACCACTGAGCCCGCCACATAAATGATGGGCAGAATCGTGAACACGAAAGCTTGCAAGATTGCCACAAAGATATGCAGTAGGATGAACAGAACTGGAATGAGCAGCGGAAGCGCGAATGCCACGTTGCCTGCCACGTTGATCTTCCCGAGAAACAACGAGAATTCCAAAAGCAGCCCGAGGAAGATTGCATAAAGCAATTCGCTCACCAGCATGTTGACCCAGAGACGGACCGTCAACGAGAGCAGCCGCGCCGAATGGCTTATCGTTTCGATAGGCAGCAACAACCCGACTTTGATTAGCCACTTGGGAAACACCGGCAGGGGCATGTCAGGGCCGAGAAAGTGCTTTCCGTGCCCGATCGGCCCATTTTTGACTATGCCGGTCCAGTTGTAATAGAGAAACACCACAGCGGCGCATCCCAGGGGAACGGATACCTGCGCCGTCGGTGACTCCAGGGTCGGAAAAACGCTTACAAGATTGCAAAACAGCACCCAGATGCCCACCGCGCCGATCATGGGCAGGTACTTCTCGCTGCCATGTCCGATGCTTTCCTCCAGAAGGTCCGACACCCCAACCCCCATGGGGTTGTGAAGCAGCATTTCCATCACCTGCTGCGTTGCCCCCGGCTTTTCCGCCGAAATTCGCCCCCGAAGCCAAAGGAAAAAGGCAGCCGCGATCACAAAAACAAAGATTTCCATGCATACGTGTGTGGGAATCGGGTATCGAAGGTTCACCGGATCGATATGAAGATAGGAAAGCACGGCGAGCGCGACTCCGCCGAACAGCCGGTTGACGATCACCGCCACCCACATTGGATGTTCCATCACTACCTCTTCACAGGCCGGCGTGCGGCTTGAGACCGTACCGGAACAGCATCCCTATTAATTCCGCTAAGACAGCTACGACAACCGAAAGGAATCCGGCAAGAAGGCTCAAAGCCGGTAAACCGAAGTAATGAAGGATAACATAGGCGCCTAGCACCAACAATGCATAGCGGCCCGCGAACTTGATGTAAGCCGCCTTCGGAATTCTAATCTTCTCGGCCCCTTCCTGCGCCGTCGCCAGCCTTGCCAGCGTGTTCACTCCCTGCCGCATCCATCTGAAATTTAGCCACGAAATCACTGCTCCCACCGAGACGGCGGCGCCATGGCGATACCCCCAGACACTTGCCGCCACCAATGAACCCGCGGCTCCGACAATTAGCGTCAGGCCTTCAATTCGGCGCTCAGCCGCTTCGTAGTAGGCTTCAGGATCGGCCGCCATCATCCTTTTCCATTCTCGAAAGCTTTTGCAGAATCTTCCACAGCCCGAGCCCGAACCCTGCCGCTCCCAGCACAAGCAAAAACACAGGGCCAGTCTTCAGCCAGCGATCGACAAAATAGCCGATCCCCCCGAACACGAGTACTCCGGCAACGAGCGTTACGGGCAGTTCGATGATCAAGGCCAGCTGAGTCAAGGTCTGCCCGGTCTTCCTGCCGAAATTAAGACTGGGATCTGTCATATCGCATCGCTCTTACGGGGAGACTTTCGCGGGAAACGCTTGGCATATCAATGCCGCGCGCCGTGGACGATGTCAATGGCGTGTGGCAGCAGGTCCGCGATCGCGTTGAATGAATCCACCGCCCCCACGGGGCTGCCGGGAAGATTCACGATGATCACCGTGGCGCGAATTCCCGCAATTCCCCGCGAGAGAATCGCCCGGCTCGTCTTTTTCAATCCTTCGGCGCGCATCTTCTCGGCGAAGCCCGGAATCTGCCGCTCCGCGGCCGCTTGTGTCGCCTCGGGAGTCACGTCGCGGGGTCCCAGTCCGGTTCCTCCCGTCGTCAATATCAGGTCAAACTCCCCACTGTCCGCCAGCCGTTTCAATTCGCCTTCGATCGCCGCCCGGTCGTCAGCCAGCACTCGCGTTGAAGTCACCCTCCACCCCAGGTCCTGGCATCGCTTTACCACGGCCGGTCCGGAACGGTCTTCCGCCTTCCCGGAGGAAACCGAATCGCTGATTGTCAGGACGCTGACGCGCATCGTGGTCGGGGAAAATCTCAGCCTTCCGCCCGGTGTGCTTCGGCAGGAGTTGCATCGTCGCCGTCGCGCTGCTCTTCATCTACCAGACGAAGCGCCTCCATCAGCAGCCCCGTCGTGGTTCGCGCGATCGTCGAGCGCGCCGGCCCGGAGTTGAAGTCGATCTCGAATTCTCCCTCGGCCCATTTCACAGCCTGAAACACGGCCGCTTCGCCGTCCGTCGCCCCCAATTTGGCGTCCGTGCACTGCCCGGAAGAAAAGAAGAGCTGGCAGGTCTCGTTGCCGCGCCGGATCGTTAGCGCGCACGATTTTTGCCCCATTTCTAGCGACTGCATCAGGTCGAGGATGCTCATTTCCTCCAGCCGCCCTTGAATCACGCCGGGGCGGACCGCCCGGTTCTGCAATTTTTCCAGATGCAGCCGGTCGATCACCTTCTTCGTCCGGCGCACCATATCCTTCAGGAAAAACGGTTTGGGAATGAACTCTTCAACGCCTTCCACCATTGGGCGCAGCTTTTCTTCGATGTCGCCCCGGCTGGCCAGGAAAATGAACGGTATGGATTTCGTCTGCTGTCTCGCGCGCAGCTTCTCGTACAGCTGCCGCCCGTCCAGGCCCGGCATTTTGTAATCGCAAACCACCAGATCCGGCGGATCGTCGACAATTCGCAGCAGCGCGTCCGCGCCGTCGGCCGCCGCTTTCGCATCGCAGTGCGGCATCAGCCCCTTCATCAGCAGGTCGAGGATGAGCGCGTTGTCATCCACCACCAGCACTTTTACATCTTTCATCGGCGTCATTTTTTCACGCGCTTCCCCGTCCGCCGGTAGGTCCCGCTTCGCCCACCCGTCTTGCTCAGGACATGCACCTCGCCGATTTCCATTCCCCGCTCCAGCGCCTTGCACATGTCGTACACCGTCAGCGCTGCCACGGAAACGGCCACCAGTGCTTCCATCTCCACCCCGGTAGGCCCCAGCGTCTTGGCCTCCGATACAATCTCAACTCCATTTTGGCACAGCTTGGTCCTCACATCCACGTGCGTCAACGACAGAGGGTGACAAAGCGGTATCAACTCCGCCGTCCTCTTCGCTGCTGTAATTCCTGCAATCCGCGCCACTTCCAGTGGATTCCCTTTCGGCGATTTCACCCGCCGGATCTTCTCTACCGTCGCTCGCTTCATTCTGACAAATGCGTGCGCCGTCGCCTCGCGAGGCGTCTCTTTCTTTTCCGTGACGTCCACCATGCGCACGCGACCCGTTCCGTCGTAATGTGAAAGCTCTTTCATTCCTTCGCCTGTTCTAGAACGCTCCCCGCCGTGGCAGGACGTCCACCCATTCACCCGCCTCCAGTTTCCTCTTCGCCTCGTGAACCACCATATAGCAATTCCCGCGCGCAATCTTTCCAATGTCTCCCGAGCTGTCTGCCGGCAGCACTTCAACCCACGGCTCGCCTTCCGGCCAACTCAATCGCGCTCCCACAAAATGTGTCAGCGGGGGCTTCAAATCCATCCCATGGCGCAACTTGGCCCGCAACACGGGAAGCGGCAGCGCCCCGAGCCCCGAAAGAATCTCGATTGCCGGTTGCACGAACAATTCGAAAGTCACCATCGTGGAAACGGGGTTTCCCGGCAGCCCGAAGACAGGTTTGTCCCGGCAAATCGCGAATACCACGGGACGCCCTGGCCGAATCGCCACCGCGTCGAAAAGAAATTCCGCGCTCAGTTCCCTAAGCACCGGTTCTACCAGGTCATATTTTCCCGCTGAGACTCCACCGCTAAGGACCAGCAGCTCGGCCTGCAAACCCTTTTCGATGGCCGCCCGAATCGCCGTGGCATCATCCGCGGCGTTCCCCAGCGCTTTCGGCTCGGCGCCGGCCAAAGCCGCCTGGGCCATCAGAGACACGCTGTTGCTGTTGCGAATCTGAAATGGTCCCGGCGCCTCGCCCGCAATCACAATCTCGTCGCCGGTCGAAAGAATCGCCACCCTCGGCTTGGGCCGGACCTCAATTTTCGTCCTGCCCACTTGTGTTGCCATCGCCAGCTCGGCGTATCCCAGCCGCGTTCCGGGCCGGAGCACGGCGTCTCCCTCGTGATTCTCCGTTCCCTTGCGTACGATATTTTGTCCCGTGGTGGCGGGCTTCTCGAAAATAACCAAGTCGCCTTCCGCCTTGGTGTACTCCACCATCACCACGGCGTCTGCCCCTGCGGGAACGGGCGCCCCAGTCATAATCTGCACGCAATCGCCGGGTCTAACCTCGCCCGAAAATGGCATACCGGCGCGGCTCTCGCCGATCAGGCGCAACTCCGCGCCTTCACGGTTAGCGTCCGCCGATTTCAGCGCGAACCCGTCCCGCATCGCCCGGTCAAACGGCGGATATTCCCGGTCCGCCACGACAATCTCGGCGACGACGCGGCCTAGAGCCCGCGAGGGATCGGATGCGAATTCGATGGTTTCGTTGTCACGAGATGGAATAATCCCCGCAGCCATTCTCCCGCGTACCGTTTCTATCACTTTGGCGCGGGCTGCTTCGAAGGAGAGCATGTAGATTAAAGCCAGCCGGAGAGCTTTGTTCCTTTCGGAATGATCGTGGCGTCTCTTTCGGGTCCGGTCGAAATCATTCCGATTTCGGTTTCCAGCTGGTCGGAGATGAAATTGAGGTAGTCCTTTGCGGGGGTCGGCAAATCCTTCACTTCACGGATCCCCGGCGTCGGTTGTTGCCACCCCTTCAATGTCTGGTATTCCGGCACAATTTCCGAGAGGATTTCCACTTCGGCCGGCATTTCGGTCAGCAAGGAGCCTTTGTAACTGTATCCGGTGCAGATCTTGATTTCGCTCTGCGAATCGAACACATCCAGCTTTGTCACCACCAGCGAATCGATTCCGTTCAGCATTTTGGCGTACCGCAACACCACCAGGTCGAGCCAACCGCAGCGTCGCGGGCGTCCCGTCACCGCGCCGAATTCGTTTCCGCGCTCGCGCACTTCTTTGGCGTCTAAATCCGGCATTTCCGTGGGGAATGGTCCGCTGCCCACGCGCGTCGTGTAGGCCTTCGTGACTCCAACAACTCCGCTGATTCGCGTCGGTGCGATTCCGAGTCCCGTCGCGGCTCCTCCTGATGTTGCGCTCGATGACGTCACATACGGATATGTCCCGTGATCGATGTCCAGCATCGTTCCCTGCGCCCCTTCCAACAACACCGATTCGCCACGGTCCAGCGCGCGGTTGAGCAGAACCGCCGTGTCGGCGATCAGGCCACGGATGTGCGCCGTCAGCTCCAGATAATGTTCGAGCAGTCCCTGCGTTTCGAGCGGGTGCCCGAACGTTGCCCGGCTGATCGCATCCTTCTCCGCGATCACGCGTTCCAGCTTTTCGCGAAGCCCCTCAGGGTCCAGCAAGTCGCAGACGCGAATACCCCGCCGCGCCATCTTGTCTTCGTATGCCGGCCCGATTCCGCGAGACGTCGTTCCAATCGCCGCCGCGCCGCGGGCCTTTTCCGCGGCTTTATCCATTTCGCGGTGATAGGTGAAAATCAGGTGGGCCCGATTGCTCAGGAAGAGTCGTCCGCGGACGTCAATTTCGGCCCGGCGCAGATTTTCAAGCTCTGTTACCAGTGCCGCCGGATCCACCACCGTCCCCGCGCCGATTACCGCCTTTTTCCCCGCCCGCAGGATTCCGCTCGGAATCAGCTGCAATACGAACTTCCGCCCGTCGAATATCACGGTATGCCCGGCGTTGTGTCCCCCCGCATACCGTGCCGTGTAGTCAAACGACGACGCCAGATAGTCGACAACCTTTCCTTTGCCTTCGTCGCCCCACTGCGCGCCGACCACCGCCACCGCTTTTCCTTTGGTCATTTTCCCCGTCACCCCGCGCGCTTCTGGCCACAATTTCTCCGGTCGCATTGCCTACGGATGCGCTACAGGAGGGTAATCGCGGCAAAACCGAATTTCCATGCTACGCCCGGCTTTGGGCCAAAGCAAGCGGCGGAAAACTGCCATGGATTCTCCGAACACCGGAGGAAATCTTTCCGGAGACTCGATTTTCGAGCATCCGATTAGATTAGGGAAAATAGTGCTCGGTGAAAAACAGGAAAGGGAGACTACCGCAACTTGCGCGAGCGGAAGCACCCTGCCAGGTGGTCGTTGACCATCCCGGTGGCTTGCATGAACGCATAACAAATCGTCGAGCCCACAAACCGGAACCCACGCTTCTTTAGGTCTTCGCTCATCGCGTCTGACTCCGGCGTGCTCGCCGGCAAATGATCCACAGCTCTCAACCTCTTACGCGCAGCAACCGGGGGCGCAAACTGCCAGACGTACTTGTCGAAACTTCCAAACTCTTCGCGTGCCGCCAGAAACGCCTGGGCGTTTGAAATCGCGGCTCCAATCTTCAAACGGTTGCGGACGATCCCGGCGTCCCGCAGAAGCTCGCGTACTTTCGCTTTGCCGTATCCCGCGATCTTGGCCGGGTCAAAACCGTCAAACGCGCGCCTGTAGTTCTCGCGCTTGTTGAGGATCGTTTCCCAGCTCAACCCGGCCTGCGCTCCCTCCAGAATCAGAAATTCGAAAAGCCTCTTGTCATCGTGCACAGGCACACCCCATTCCTGATCGTGGTACTCGATCATGAGTGGGGATTTCGCCCAGTGACAGCGCTTCACCGGACGATGGATTGCCTTCATTAGCGCGCCCTTTCGGGGCTGTTATCCGGCGATGTGGCGCTGAATGACCTTCTCGATTTGATCCTTGGGCACGGCGCCGACAATCTGGTCGGCTACTTGTCCGCCCTTGAATACCAGCAGCGTGGGGATTCCTCGAATGTTGAACTTCCCTGCGGAGTTCATGTTCTCGTCCACATTGAGCTTCACAACCTTCAATTTCCCTGCATGCTCCCGCGCAATTTCTTCCACCGTTGGAGAAAGCGCGCGGCACGGGCCGCACCATTCGGCCCAGAAGTCAACGACCACAGGCTGAGCCTTGCTCGCTTCGATTACGTCGTTCTGAAAGTTCGCGTCGGTTACCGCTTGAATGTTATCTGCCATTTTATCCCTTAGTGCGGGGCCTTTGTTCCCGGGCCCTCGCTGGTTACTCTCTTAGATGTTCCAGTCAACTTGGGGATTCGCAGTCTTCTAGCTTGTTCATATAACGCCAGATAGGCCGTCGCGGAGGTCTTCCAGGAAAAATCCTTCGCCATCCCGTGCGACATGATACTCCGCCAGACGTTCGGTTCGCGATAGATTTTCAGCGCTTCCCGCACGCTGTTTAAAAGGGCCTGGCCGTCGTACGCCTCGAATTTGAATCCCGTGCCCTGTTTCGACTTCGGGTCATAGTTCTCCACCGTATCGTCCAGGCCTCCTGTCGCCCGCACAATCGGCACCGTACCATACCGCAAGCTGTAAATCTGGTTCAACCCGCAAGGCTCGTATCGCGAAGGCATCAAGAACAAGTCCGCTCCCGCTTCCACCTTGTGCGCCAGCTTTTCGTCGAATCCGATTTTCAGCCCCACGCGCGTCCCGTACTTGGAAGCCAGCGTGGCAAAAAACTGCTCGTAATCGCGGTCTCCCGTCCCGAGCGCAACCATCGCCAGGTTCTCTCTCAACAATTCATCGGCTGTCGAGGCAATCAAGTCGAATCCCTTCTGATTGACAAATCGCGAGACGATTCCAACGAGCGGCCTTTCCATGTTTTCCTGCGGCAGGCCGAAAGCCTCCAGCAGGCTCTTCTTACACGCCTTCTTCCCCTCCGGATTGTGAACGGAATAGTTTTGCGCGATGAACCGGTCCGCTTCGGGGCTCCAGATCGAGTAATCCGCTCCGTTCAGGATTCCTACCAGACGGTCCGCCCGGGTGCGAATCACGCCTTCAAGCCCCGCTCCATATTCCGCCGTCTGGATTTCCCGCGCGTAGCGCCGGCTCACCGTCGTCAAATAATCCGAATAGACAATCCCGCCCTTCAGGAAGTTCAACTTTCCATAAAACTCCATCCCATCCATAGTGAACAGTTCCCGGGGCAGTCCAATCTCATCCAACGCTTGCGCGGGAAACAGTCCCTGGTACGCCAGGTTGTGGATCGTGAATACGACGGGAAGCGAACGCACCGCCGGATCCTTGGCGTGTTGCGTCCTCAAAAGGACGGGAACCATCCCCGCCTGCCAGTCGTGACAATGCACTACATCCGGCAGCCACACCCGCTTCACGAACTCGATCGCCGTCCGCGCGAATTCGGCAAACCGGTCGGCGTTGTCCGGAAATTCTCCTTTTTTGTCTCCGTACAATCCGTCGCGATCGAAATATTCCGCATCATCCGAAAAAAAATATCGCACCCGGTCTACCGGCGCCGCTTCCGTTATTGCTGGGAATCGCAATCGCGTCCCCATCGCCACCGTCACGCTCGACACCAGCGTCGACACGATCTTGTTTCCTCGGTACCTCGGCACGAACACGCAGACTTCGTGCCCGGCGGCCGCCAGCGCCTTCGGCAGCGCTTCCGTCACGTCGGCCAACCCGCCCGTTTTTGAGTACGGCAGCGCTTCCGCGGCTACGAATAGAATCTTCATTTTTTAGGCCACCAAAAAACGGTAGCGGAACCCCTGCCGCGCGTCAAGGAGACTCCCGTTTGTGCGCTTCCTTCCCCGTTGCTACACTCACTCGTCAATGGCGCGTCAACGGCTCGGCCAGCACTTCCTGAAAAACACCGCCTGGCGTCACCGGATCCTGCAACGCCTTCCGTTGAACGCCGGCGACACTTGGCTCGAAATTGGCGCGGGCCACGGCGAAATGACGGAATTGCTCGCTCCCAGGGTTGGCCGCCTCCTGGCCGTCGAGACGGACGAACGTCTCCTCCCATCTCTTCAACACCGCGCCAACTTGGAATGGCCGAACGTTCAAATAGTAGCCGGCGACGTTCTAACTCTCGACCTGACCTCGCTACTCGGCGCAGGCCGCATTCGCGTGTACGGCAATCTTCCCTACTACATCACCTCGCCGATCTTTCGCCGCCTGTTTGACTCCGCCTCGCACCTCTCCTCGATTTTCGTCGTCATTCAGCTCGAGGTCGCGGAACGAATTGTCGCTCGCCCCGGCTCCCGAGACTACGGGTACCTTTCCACTCTTTGCCAGTTCTACGGGCATCCATCCATCGAGCTCCGCATCCCCCCCGGCGCTTTTGAACCTGCGCCCAAGGTTGACTCCGCGCTCGTCGCCATGTCCCTCCCGGGCGCCCGAGTGTCTCTCGCAATCCGCGACGACGCGCTTTTCCTCCAATTCCTTCAGCGCTGCTTTGCGCAAAAACGCAAGACTCTTCGCAACAATCTGCGCGCCCTCGTCTCCGAGGACCGCATCCGGCAGTCCTTCGCTTCCGCCAATCTTCCTGCGGATGCCCGCGCCGAACAAATCTCGCTTCCGCAATTCGCGGCTCTATTTTCTATGTTGTCTTGAATGGCTGCCGCGGTCGCGGACAATTCATCCGGGAAATGCGAGCTTCCTGACTTGGCTTGGAATCCTAGAGAGAAGAAACCACGCTGCGAAGCCGATCGGGGAAATTCGACATCACGCCATCCACTCCGGCCGCGATCACGCGGCGCATTTCCTCCGGTTCATCCACCGTCCATGTAGCCACCAGCAAATCTTCGCGATGCGCCCGGTCCACCAGTTCCGGCGTAATGAGATCGGCTCGCGGGCACAGTTGCCTTGCTCCCACGTTGATCGCTTCTCTCACCGGATCTCCGTCAATCACTTCCACCAGCCAGCCCGTCATGATGCCGGGATCGAGCTTCCTCACTGCCTCAATCTGCGCCCGGTCGAAAGAAATCACCACCGTTCGCGACGCATTGTCCACTCCCCGGAGCGCCCCCACCAGCGCGTGATGCATTCCCCAGGCGGAGTCATATTTCAGTTCCAGGTAAAACACCACGTCGCGTGATTTCGCGAACTCCAGAATCTCCTCAAGCGTTGGAATCCGTTCGTCCATGAAGCCGCGGTCAAACCATTTCCCCGCGTCCAACTCCCTCAATTGCGACAGCGTCATCTCCCGCACGGCTCCGTGCCCGTTCGTCGTGCGGTCCAGGGTGGTGTCGTGAATGGCGATGAACCGCGCGTCCCTCGTCAGGTGCAGGTCCGTCTCGATGAAGCCCGCGCCTAATTCCACGGCCCTCTGAAACGCCGACATGGTGTTCTCCGGCGCCGACCCCGATGCTCCCCGATGCGCGATGACCCAAGGCTCTCGCATGGCGGTATTCATCCTAGCAGAGAATTTCTCTCTTCCCGCGCCGCTCTGTGAGCGGCGTTGTGTGAACCGCAACTTTCGTCCCTCGGCGGCCCCGCTTCTCTGGTTTCTGCGGCACCTGATCTCCAAATCCTCATTTTTCGGCGCGCCCGGCCTCTTCGCGAATCCGCTTCCAGGCACGCTCAACGTGAGAGAGCTCCGTCTTGGTCTGGCCGATGCTCATCCGCAGCGTCAGCTTTCCCCCCAGCTTCGTGTGCGTCAAATAGAGGTCGCCGCTCTGGTTCAGCCTATCCATGATGCCCTGATTGATTTTGTCTCCGCCCCGGTGTCGAAAGCACACCAGATTGAGCGGCGCCGGCGCCGCCAGTTCGAATCTCGCGTCCGCCTCGACCCATCTCGCAAACTCCTGCGCCAGCTCTACGTGCATCCGTACGTGATGTCGCAATCCTTCCGCCCCGTAATGCCGCAGGACGAACCACAGCTTCAGCGAACGGAACCTTCGCCCGAGCGGGATGTGCCAGTCGCGATAGTCGATCACCGCCCCCGATTCCGTAGCTTGGTTCTTCAGATATTCCGGCAGCACGCTCAGCGTGCGGATCAATTCAGCGCGGTCCGCCACGTAGAAGCAATCGCAATCGAAATTCGTGAACATCCATTTGTGGGGGTTGAAGCAATAGCTGTCCGCCAGTTCCACTCCGTCCTGGATCCAGCGCAATTCCGGGCAAAGCGCCGCCGTTCCCGACATAGCCGCGTCCACATGCAGCCAGATTCCTTCCTTCCGGCAGATTTCCCCGATCTCGCGCACCGGGTCCATCGCCGTGGACGACGTCGTTCCCACGGTCGCGCTCGCAAAGCAAGGCACCCGCCCCGCTTTTTTGTCTTTTTCAATCTGGACGCGCAACGACTCCGGCTTCATCGCGAATTTTTCGTCCACCTCGATCGCGCGTAAATTCGCGCTTCCCATCCCCGCGATCTTCACAGCTTTTTCGATCGACGAATGCGCCTGCGATGAGGTGTACGCCACCAGCTTCCCGTCGCAGCCGCGCTCGTTTGCGGCAAACCCCGTGGCCCTTTCCCGGGCTGCCAGCAAAGCGCACAGTGCCGAACTCGAGGCCGTATCTTGGATGACTCCTCCGCCGTTTCCCTTCGAGGAAAAGTTCTCGGGCAGTCCCAGCAGTTTCACCAGCCAGTCGAGAACCTGCGTTTCAAGCTCCGTGCACGCCGGGCTTGTCGCCCACAGCATTCCCTGCACGCCGAGTCCCGCTGAAAGCATCTCTCCCAAAATCGAAGGGAACGAATTGTTCGACGGGAAGTAAGCGAAGAAATTCGGTGACTGCCAGTGCGTCACGCCCGGAAGAATCTTTTCCTCCACGTCTTTCAACATTGCCTCGAACGGCTCCCCGCTCTCCGGAGCCGCCGGCGGCAACACAGCTCGGATCCCTCCCGGCTTTGCCTGCGACAGTACCGGAAATTTCTCTATCTGTTCGTGGTAATCCGCGATCCAATCCACCAGGGCTTTTCCGTGCTTCCGGAATTCGTCTGGCGACATATGAAAGTTCTTGAGTTCGCTCATCCCTCTCTCCGATTCGCTTCTCAATCCCCGGCTTGCACCGGCGCAATTCCTCGCAAGTCTAGCATCGAGTACTGGTAGGGCCGGAACGCAACCTCTTCTCCTCTAATCTCGCTGATGAAACCAACTTCTCATCTTCTCCAATTTCTTGCCGGAGTTGTTCATTCTCCACGCGCGCAAGTTTCGCACTCACCTGCTTCAAACTGCTTCGAATCGGAACATGCCCTCTCTTTCACCCCAATTTGTGGCCTTTTCTGCGACCCATCTTCCCCCTTTGCTACATCTCCCTGTTTGGCCTCTGGATTGCCCTATTCCTTATGCTCTCAGAGGCTGATGCGAGCCCTTCGTGGTCTTGGCGATCTCCACTCCACGATCCGGCCAGCTCTCCTCAATCGCGAAATCGCTGGCGTCACGTCACCGATTTCAGTATAAGGGCCCGGACACACGCATGGAGAACGATAGGGCTTCCACTTCACGCGGCGGCAGCATCGTGATTCAGACCATGCTCGCCCGCCTCGCAAAGGAAGAAGAAGAGTATAGGCAGCAACGGCTGGAAGAATCCGTCGGCTCGGCCGCTTCGCCCAAGGCAATGGCGGCGCGGCCCTGAATCTCAGCTCGATGGATTGAACCCCGGCGCAATCCCCGGTTGGATGGGCATCCGGTAGAGGACAAGGCGAGAGGTAATCGCGCGGAGAATCTCCGGACCTTCAGCTGCATCATAGATTCAGCGGGGACAGGGCGCCTGCTTGGGAGGGGGGACGTGGCGCTGTTCGTTCTGCTCGTTGTGGGAATCATTGTCGCACTGACTTGGGTTGATTTCCGCGACTCCAATAAGGACTGGGTGCTGCCCGACTGGGCGAGAGGCACGGCTTTGGCCGGAGTCGTCGCTGCCCTTCTGACGGGTGCCGCCTCCTTCGCCTCTTTCTGGCTCCAGGACGCCGGCAGTTCCGCCGAAGGCTCGTTTGTCCCCAAGCTCTTTTGGCCCGAGCTCGGCTTTGTCCTCTGCGTCATGGCCGTGATGGTCGCGGCCATGCGCAAAAATCGCATTCGGGTCATGATCCTCTTCGTAGGACTCCTAACGGCCGTCTTTGTCTTCCTTTTCCGTCTATCCTGATTCCGCTTTCCCGGCCTCCAAGGTCCGCGCTCGATTCTTCGCTTCCTCCATTCGCCGGTAATGAGCCTCCGTTCGCCGAAAATCACGCGACACCCCCTCCCTGCTCGCATACCCTCCATTCGTGAGCAGCAATAGATCAGATCGGGGTGATGACATGACGACCACGAACTCGCAATCCCGCAGTAATTCCGCCCGCCGCTCCGCCACTCTGAACCTCACTGGAGCAATCCTTTTGATTCTTCTCGGAATCGTGTTCCAATTGAGCGAATTCGGCTATGGTCACATCCGCCCTGAGAATTTCTGGCTTGTCTCCATGTTCGTCACGAGCATTTGGAATCTTATCGCCGTTCGCGTTGGCGCTCCTGGAGTGCAGGAATTGACGCACTTTTGGCCCCTCTTGCTCATCTGCCTCGGCGTGGCCTCCGTTCTCACCCGGAATTCAAATGGCGGCCTCAGCGCATCCGCCGTGGCCCGCACCGGAGCAACGCATGAGGAGTGACTCCCCTCGCCCACAGCGCGGCTTGTTCGTCGGCCTCGCGATTCTGTCCGTCGGCATAATTCTTCTTTTGGACCAGGAAGGAATTATCTCCGCCGATCGTGTTTTCTTTTACTTCTGGCCTTCGATTTTTATTTTTTTGGGCGTCGAAAACCTGTTCTTCTGCACTACGCGTAACCGGCGCATCTGGGGATGGATTTTCCTGATTTTCGGCGTCCTGCTCCTCGGTTCGCAGCTCGGCTTCCGTTTCCTTCGCCCCCAGGATATTTGGCCCTGCCTCATTATTTTTGCCGGCATCGTTCTGGTTGCGCGATCTTTCCTGCGCCTCGGTTTTTGGCCGGAATCGTGGCAGCGGTGGCGATGGGACCGGCCGCTTGCCTCCGATGAAAACGCCTCCTCCGAAGCCCAGTTCGATTACCTGGCGATTTTCGGAGGCGTCAACCAGCGGATCTATTCCAAGAATTTTCGCGGTGGCAATCTGATGGCTCTTTGCGGCGGGTTCGACCTCGATTTTCGCCGCGCCGACATTGAGGGCGAATCCGCCGTGATTGACGCCAGTGCTTTCATGGGCGGCGGACAAATTCGCGTTCCGGACACTTGGATTGTCGACATGCGCGGCACCGCCGTTCTCGGCGGCTATACCGACGAAACCGCGCAGGAAGCTCCACCTCCTGGTGCGACGCAGAAGCGGTTAATTGTCAAAGGCGTTGTCGTCTTCGGCGGCGTCGTTGTGAAGAACTGAATCCATGCATCCCATCCTCAGCCAGTATCGCCGCCTGGCCCTTTACCTACTTTCCTGGATCCCGTTCGCCGCGCTGTTTGCGGTCCTTCTCGCCGTCCCGCGCACTCTTTCCTGGCGCGAGGCTATCTTTCTTTCGCTTCCTCTCTCTCTCCTTTATGCCTTCATCTGCCTCACTCCCTGGTACACCTGCCGCACCCGCCCGATCGACAAGCTCCCCGCTTCTCGCATTCTTTCCGAGCACTTCATCGGCGCGCTCGCGGCCTCGGGACTCTGGCTGCTGGCAATCGAGCTCGGCACCTATGAGCTTGGACACACGCCTTATTTTCCTCATCTTCACCAGAGGATCGTTCCCGATTACCCTCTTGTATTCGCCGCCGGGATTCTTCTTTATCTCTTTTGGGTTGCCTTCTACTACGTGGTGATCGCCATCGAAGCTTCCCGCGAGGCCGAGGCTCGCGTCTTGCAAGCGGGCCTGCTCGCTCGCGAAGCCGAGCTCAAGGCCCTGAAAGCCCAGGTAAACCCTCATTTCCTGTTCAACAGTCTCAATTCCGTCAGCGCCCTAACCGCCTCGGATCCCTCTCGCGCCCGCGAAATGTGCATTCTGCTTGGAGAATTTCTCCGCCGCACCCTCGGCTTGGGTGAAAAATCCGCGATTCCCCTCCAGGAAGAGCTCTCGCTCATCCACTCTTTTCTCGCCGTCGAAAAGGTCCGGTTCGGCTCTCGCGTTCAAATGACGGAGACCGTTGACGATTCCGCGCTCGACGTCTTGCTCCCTCCTCTCCTTCTTCAGCCTCTCATCGAAAATGCCGTCGTCCACGGCATCGCCAATCTCGTTGCCGGAGGCTCGATCCGCCTTTCCGTCGCCCCGCGCGACGGCAACTTGGCGATTCTCGTGGAAAACTCTTTCGATCCGGAAGCCCCGCCCCGCCGCAAGGGCGGCGTCGGTCTGGCCAACGTCCGCCAGCGCCTCCTCACCCGTTACGGCAATCGCGCCAATTTTCAAGCGGGCCCCTCGGGAGATCTATTTCGGGTCTCCATCTCCCTGCCCGCAGAAAGAGAGGCTGCCGCGCCATGACTCGCAACCCTGAAAAGAAAATCCGCGCCGTCCTCGTCGATGACGAAGATCTCGCTCGCCAAATTCTCCGCGAGTACCTCTCTTCGCATCCCGAAATCGAGATCGTCGCCGAATGCGCCAACGGCTTTGACGCCGTGAAAATCGCCTCCGAATCCAAACCCGATCTTCTCTTCCTCGACATCCAAATGCCGAAGCTCGATGGCTTTGAGGTTCTGGAACTTCTCGGCGGGGGCATGGCCGTTGTCTTCGTCACGGCTTACGACGCATATGCAATCCGAGCCTTCGAAGTCCACGCCGTAGACTATCTGCTCAAGCCTTTCAGCTCGGATCGCTTCGACGCTGCCCTCGTCCGTGCCAAGGAACGTCTCGCCGGCAAAAATCCCTCGCCCGTAACGCCCGCCGCTGACCTTGCCACCGCCGCTCGCCGCCCGGACGAATTCCTCGATCGTCTCGTCGTCCGTGACGGCGCGCGCGTGACCATTATCCCTGTTTCAAAGCTCGACTACGCCGAAGCCCAGGACGACTACGTCGCCCTAGCCGTCGAAGGAAAACAGCACCTCAAGCAGCAAACGATTGCCAGCCTGGAAGCAGCCCTCGACCCCGCTCACTTTCTTCGCGTTCATCGCTCTTACATCATCAACCTCAACCGTGTCGCCCGCATTGAGCCCTATGCCAAGGACTCTCATGTCGCCGTCCTGCATAGCGGCGCTCAGGTCCCCGTCAGCCGCTCCGGCTATTCCCGCCTCCGCGCTTTCCTGGACCGCTAGCTTCCCCAGCGCCTGCTTCCTCCACGCGCATTTCCCCGAAAAATCTCCAGGTCTCTCTTTCTAAACGATATATTCTCTGGCCCCGTACCATTACGTATGGGGAAAAGGTTGGATTGCTTTTCATCTCATCCTCCCTCACTATCGCAACAGTTGCGAGACCCCGCACTTTCGTAGTAGTGTCCGGAACAACCTCGCCCCCAGCGTTGCTAATGGCCCCGGAAGGGCGTAGACCACCTTTGAAGGAGAGCTAGACACATGGCATCCCCGGCCGACGCAAAACTCAACACGTCCGCAACTGAAAAAGAAGGCGCGAACGTCGATAAAATTCGCGACATTCTCTTTGGCTCGCAAATGCGCGACTACGAGAAGCGCTTTGCCCGCCTCGAGGAGACTCTCTCCAAAGCCCTCGACACTTTGCGCGACGACACCACCAAGCGCCTCGACACTCTCAGCGGCTTCGTCCAGCAGGAAGTCGAATCTCTCAGCCAGCGCATCAAGACCGAAAAATCCGAGCGCGCTGAACACATCAAGGAACTTTCCCGCGAATCCAAGGACGCTGACAAACTTCTCGACCACAAGGTCTCTCACCTCGACGAGCGGCTTGCCGACGGCCAATCCGAGCTTCGCGCCAAGCTCCTCGAACAATCCAAGAATTTTTCGAGCGATATCGAAAAGCTTCGCCGCGAGATGTCCGCGGCCCTCGATCGCGAGGTTCAGGCGCTCCGCCACGACAAAACCGATCGCGCCGCCCTCGCCGATCTTTTGGCTGAATTTTCTTTGCGCTTGAAGAACGATTTCTCGTTGCCCGAAGAATAGTCGCTGCGCGCCCCTGTCCGGTCTTCGATCCTCCGGCCGGGCCGCGCATAACAGTCACCTTTCACCATGCCTGAGCAAGCTCAACGACGCGCCCCTGCCGTGCAGCCCGTGGATTCTCCCTCGCGCGGCGAGGAAGCGTTCGAAGAACTCCGCCAGCTCATCGTCGGCCCCGAGCAGCGCGGCCTCGCCGAAATTCGCCATCGCCTCGATGACCCGCGTCGCCGCGCCGAGGATCTCAGCTCCGTCGTCGCCGAGGCCATTCATCTGCGCCGCCGCGACGGCGATGATGCCGCTCTCGCTGACGCCCTTGCTCCTACCGTTCGCGAGACCCTTCGCGAATCCGTCCGCAAAGACCCCCACGATCTCGCCGACGCTCTGTTTCCCGTCATGGGGCCCGCCATCCGAAAGTCCATCGCCGAGACTCTTCGCTCCATGCTCGAATCTTTTAACGAAGCTCTCGAGCACAGCTTGTCTTGGCGCGGCATTCGCTGGCGAATCGAATCCCTTCGCACCGGAAAATCCTTCGCCGAAATTGTCGTCATGCACAGCCTCGTCTATCGCGTCGAACAGCTTTTCCTGATTCACCGCAAGACTGGATTGGTCCTCAACCACGTCGTCGCGCCGGCCGTTGCCACGCAGGATCCCACTTTGGTCGCCGGCATGCTTTCCGCGATTCAGCAATTTGTCCACGACTCTTTCGATTCGCCCCAGGACGACTCGCTGGGCAGCCTCACCGTCGGCGAATTGGAGGTCTGGGTCGAGCAGGGTCCTCACGCCGTTCTCGCCGCCGTCATTCGTGGTCATGCTCCCGCCTCCTACCGCCTTGCCTTGAAGGAAAATCTCGAAATTATCGAAGGAGACTTCGCCGCCGCGCTCGCCTCCTTTCAAGGGGACTCCGGCCCATTCCGTGCCGCTTCTGAGCGGCTTCACCGGTTGCTTGAAACCGAGTATCGCGAAAAGCAGGAATCCGCGAAAAAACCCCGCCTCGCCATTGCGGCCGGTATTGTTCTCCTTGTTCTGGCCCTTACTTGGTTCGGCTATTCCACCTATGAATCGAGCCGCTGGGAGGCGTTTTCACGGGACATTGCTTCGCACCCCGGAATTGTCGTCACGGGAATGGAAAAATCCGGCGGCCTCTGGCACATTCGCGGCTTTCGCGATCCGCTGGCCGAAGACCCTGCCGGCGAGCTTGCGCGCAATCACCTGGCCCCGCAAAGCGCTTCCTTCGATCTGGCTCCTTTTTATTCTCTCGATGGCGCCATCGTCCTCCGCCGCGCGAATCGTGTGCTCTCGCCTCCCGAATCAGTCCAGTTGACGCTTCATGATGGTTCTCTCGCCGCTCTCGGCTCCGCTCCTTCGTCCTGGATCGCGAAGCTCCACGACCGTGCTCCTTGGATTCCCGGTATCTCGACGGTTGACTCCTCCCGGCTTCGCAACTCCGACGCCTCCTCTCTCGAGTCCATCATTCTCACGTTCCCGCTCGGCCGCGCCGATCTGGACCCCGGACAGGATCCCTCAATCGCGCTCGCTCAAAGGAAAATTCAGTCTCTCCTCGATTTGGCTGCAACGACGGGTAGACCTGTCGCCGTCTCCCTCATCGGTCACACCGATTCCACCGGCGTGGAAGGCAATAATCTGGTCCTCAGCCGCCAGCGCGCCGACCGCGTTGCCGCTCTTCTCCTGCGCGCCGGGGTTCCCAATAGCGCCATCGAGCCTCGCGGCGTCGGGCCCTCCCAGCCGCTCCGCCCGGAAGATAACGAAGAGGGCCGCCACCTCAATCGGAGCGTCACTTTTCTCGTCCACTTCGCGCCGCCTTCTCCGGTACACTAGGCCCGTTCCGCCATGCTCCAGAAGAAGATTTGCATGCTCGGGTCATTCTCCGTCGGCAAGACGAGCCTCGTCCGCCGTTTTGTGAGCGGTTTCTTCGACGAGGCGTATCAAACCAACATCGGCGTGAAAATCGACAATAAAGACCTGAAGGTCGACGGCGAAGATCTCAAACTTCTGCTTTGGGATATCTATGGAGAGGATCGATTTCAGAAAGTCCAGATGAGCTACCTCAACGGCATGTCCGGCTATCTTCTTGTCGTTGATCCCACCCGCCGCCAAACCCTTGAAGACGCTCTTGATTTGCAGCAGCGCGTCGTCCAGGCAAATGGGGATGTCGCATCAGTTCTCTTACTTAACAAATGCGACCTCCTCGACGACTGGGAAATTGATCCAGACCGCGTCCCCCAACTCCAAAGCCTCGGCCAGCTCGTCCTTCGCACCAGCGCCAAGACGGGTGAGGGCGTCGAAGAGGCATTCTCGCTCCTCGCGCAGGCTATGCTAAAGTCCCCAGCCTGACTCTTGCCCGTGCCCTATGCCGCGCCACTCTATTTCCGAATCCTTCCTCCTTCAGCAGGACATGGCTCTTTTTGACTCGCTTCCGGGCGGTGATTTTATTCCCATAGGCGAGCCTCCCGAGTGGACCAAATCGCTTTGGAAAGCCGCCTCCGGAAAGCGCCTTCCCCTCGCTTCTAAATCTCCTTTTCTTGAAAATTTTCTCGTCGAGGCCGGCAAGTTCTGGGATTCTCACGACGGCGATCCTCCGCAATCCGGCATCTGGACCGAGCAGGATTCCAGGGCGAGAGAGTTTCATCTCGAAGCTTCCGCTCATTGGGTTGCGGGAAAACGAATCCTGGTCGTGCGCCATCTTGGCTCGGGATTCGCCTCCCGGCGCCAGGTCTATCAGACGGCTCGCGACTCTCTTCTCGCTCACGAACGCCTGATCCGCGAAATTCAGAAGAAAGAAATCCTCCTCCACTGCATCGTTCACGATCTCTCTCAGCCGCTCACCGCCATGCGCGGTTGTTTCGACCTTCTTCTCGTCGAGACTCTTCCTCCCAACATCGCCAAGTTCGTCAACATCGGCCACCGCGAATCCTTACGCCAGGAGCAAATGATCCGCGGCATTCTCGAGGCCTTCGCCGCCGATCTGTCTTCTCAGCAATCTCCCGGCAAGGATT
Organism: Verrucomicrobiia bacterium; assembly: GCA_035503815.1. Lineage (GTDB taxonomy): Bacteria > Acidobacteriota > Terriglobia > Acidiferrales > UBA7541 > Palsa-295. Next base: position 49,986 of record DATJTF010000008.1, on the reverse strand, counting down.
CCGCCGGGCCTCCCGACTTGGCATCCTCCGCCAAGAATGCGGTCGAACAGTTCTCTCCTGCCTTTGAGGAGCGCGGCGTTCATCTCGTCGTCGATCGCCGTCTCGACTTCTCTCTCGACTGGCACGCCATCGGCGATGTTCCGCGGATCGAGCGCATTCTCGGTAACCTCCTCGAAAATGCACTTCGCTATTCCCCTCGCGGCTCTACCGTCACCCTCGGTCTCGAAGATCGCGGTTCCTCCATCCTCGCCTTCGTTGACGACGAGGGCCCCGGCCTTCCCAAAGACGCCTCCTCCGACCGCATTTTTGCGCTTTTCTCGAAAGGCAAGGATCGCCCGGGCAAGGCCGGGCTTGGCCTCTATTTCTGCAAGATGACGGTTGAACGCTGGGGCGGCATCATCGGCGCCGACAATCGTCCCGGCGGCGGTTCCCGATTTTGGTTCCGCCTTCTTCGCGCCGTCAGGAACTCTTCTGCCTCTCCTGAATCTCCAGACCAAACATCTTCTCTGCCTTCAGCCCCGGCCCCTCCGCCGTCGAAGCCCTCTCGCGCCCCGGCGAAACAACTCCGCATCCTCGTTGCCGATGACAACGACACCATCTTGGAGCTTTCCGTCGAACTCCTGCGTGCTCGTGGACATTCCGTCACCCCCGTGTCCGACGGTCGGGCCGCCCTGGCCGCTTTTGAAAAGCAAAAATTCGACGTTGTCCTCCTCGACCAGGAAATGCCGCGCATGAACGGCCTTGAAGCCGCTCAAGCCATCCGCGAGAGGGAAAAACAATCCGGCGCTCCCCATTCTCTGCTGGTCAATCTTTCGGGAAATACTTCGGCGGAGGATACTCGCCGCTCCCTCGACGCTGGTTTCGACGCTCTCCTCCCCAAACCCTTCGAACGCAGCGCGCTTTACCAGATTGTTGAATCCTCCGTTGCTCCTGCGTCTGCCCCAGCTCCTCAGGCCGCCTCTCCCGTCGAATCACGGCCGGACTCTTCCCTCGCCTCCCCCGCTTCGGTGCCTGATTCCCATGTTTCCGCGGTTGAGGATGGAGATCTTGCTTCGCATCTCGCTAGCATCACCGGCGGCAACGACAATCTTCTTCGCTCCCTCGTTTCCAGCTTTCTTGACGACGCGCCCAAGAAGCTTTCCGCCATCCGCCGCGCTATTTCCCGGAAAGATTCGGATCGACTGGCCTCAGCCGCCCACTCCTTCAAGGGCGCAATCGCGATTTTCAACGCCCAGAAGTCGGTCGCCGCTGCCCGCGCTCTTGAATCCATGGGTCGCGCTCGAAATTTGAAGGGTGCTGCCGCGGAATTTCGCGTTCTGCGCGAGGAATTCGACCAGCTTAATCGCAATCTCCTGGCTTTTCTCCCTAAAGCCTCGGTTCAGGGAAGGCGGCGCGGGCCTTCTTCCCGTCGCTTACCTCCAAATCGCTGAATTTCCGTCGAAATATCGAGTTGACCCTCCGAGTCAAATACTGTCGGCGCTTTTTGTCACTTTTCGATGTTTCGAGGCCATTTATGACTTCCAGTCATTTCCAGTCGCCTCCTACCCCCGCTTGTAAACACCTGCAATAAAACAAATTAGAAGGATTTTCCGGCGATTTTGGGCCACTGTCGTGAAACGGGACCCTGCGTGCATATCTCTGTTCCGAACCGCGTCAGTGAATTGGCCCTGAGCGGAACTTAAAGCAGAACGGAGTCAAAGATGAAAACCGCAACGCTCTTCCTGGCGATTCTGATCTCAGCAATCGCTTCTTTTGCCCAAACACCCTCCACGGGTCAGTGGGACATCGTCGCCACCAGCGAATCGAATTCCAACACCGTCGACGGCGCCGCCCTTCAATTTACGACGGACTGGACGACAACCACCAGCAAGAACACGACTACGATCTCGCCTTTGCTGGCCGCCACGTTCACCAATTCGGCGTGCTCGGCTTCCGGCCAGCCCGTCAATTTCACGGTTTCTTATTCCAATAAGAAAACCACAATGGTCATCACTCTCGACAACAACCAGACTGTCACCTTCTCGGCCTCCAACAGCAGCTCCTCGCAGTTCTCCGGCACCTTCACTTCCTCTGGCGGCGGCTGCACCCAGTCCGACAGCGGCAAATTTACGGCCACTCTCTATTCGGCGCTGCAAGGCAGCTTCTCCGGAACCATCGAGTCCTACGTCAACACCAACACCATCAACGTAACCATGACTCTCAGCACCAGCTCTTCCTTTGCCGTCACCGGCAGCGTGCAATCCAGCAACAAGTCCTGCATGGCGAATCTGACCATCAACGGAACCGCGGCTCAGGTCTATGGCCAGAGCCTTGCCACCGGCGATAACCTGATTTTCTACGCCTCTGACAATAGCGGCGACGTCGTCGGCTTCGTCGCCAGCGCCACCGATCAAAACGGCAACGCGCTCAGCCCCGCGTGGCCTTCGCAGGTCTACGTCACCTATTTCGTCGTCGCTGGCCCCTGCTCTGGCGATGCCGGCACCGACGCTCCGTTCCAGCACGTGCAGACTCCCGTCGCTCATTCTCCTCTCATGCCCCGTTTGCTGAACCATCTCTCTCCCCGCGCCATCTCGTCCCAGAGCGTCCGGATTGCTTCATCCTCGGCAGTCGAGTTCGTTCCGGAAGTTCAGGTTCAGGCGCCCTCTGATGATGATTCTTCGTCGGACTCCCAAAATCAGGTTTCTTCTGATTCGAATTCACGGGAGCAATAACATGAATCCGGCCTGGTCTCAGCAGGTAAACGAACAAGGATTTGCAGTCGTTCCCGAAGTGCTCTCGCGGCGGGTGGTTCTGGAGTTCCTCGAAACACTCCAGCATATTCCCATCCGCCGCACCCGGGCGGGTATCCGTCACGCTCTCGCCTGCTCCGCGGTCGCCGACTTCGTTCACCGGGAAGAGATCATGGGAATGGCGCGGGAAATTCTAGGGCCGGGCGCCCTGCCGTTTCGCGCTTCGCTCTTTGAAAAGTCGCCGGAAGCGAATTGGCTCGTCGCTTGGCATCAGGATACCGCTCTGCCGCTCCGCGAATGGTCCAACGATCCGGATTGGGGACCTTGGTCTGCTAAACAGGATATCTTGTACGCTCATGCGCCGGCCAGGGCTCTCGCCCGCGTTCTCGCTCTGCGCATTTCTCTCGACGATTCCACTTCGCTGAATGGCTCGCTCCGCGTCCTACCCGCCACGCATACTCTTGGGGTCCTCAGCGAGGATCGCATTCGCCAGCTCACCGCCGAAACCCCCGCTGTCGAATGTCCGGTTCCCCAAGGCGGAGTTCTCGCCATGCGCCCGCTGCTCCTCCACGCTTCCTCCAAATCTCGCTCCAACTCTCCCCGCCGCGTTCTCCATGTCGAATTCGCGCCCTCGGCCCTCATCGCTCTCGGCTTCGAACTCGCCATCGCCTGACCCTTTCGAAGAAACTGCGTGCACTTGCATTCCTGTCTCGGAGTGGAAGCGGTCGCAGCCCTTCACTGACGCGATCCGCCCCCTAGAGGCGAAACAGTCCGGCCCTCCGCGCCGGCTCTCCCCATTTCATATTTCCGATTTGCGATCTCTCTTCCTCGAGTTGACTTTCGCTTTTTCTTCGCCTATACTCTTCTCCGGTAGAGGTAACGGGAAAGCGGGCGACGCCCCGGCCCATTGCCGTTCAGGGTTCCTCCCTCGCGGGATCAACCCGGCTCTCACGGTTCGCGGCTCGCCCGCTTCGTTTCCGCCTCCTCTTCCCTTCCCGTTTTTTCTCCTCTCCGAAGAGCTCTTCCGCTCTTTCAGTTTGTTGAAGGACTTGTGCTTTTCAGGGGGTCGGAGCTTTAGCTCCGACATGAGTCTTGCACCGCTTCGGGGCTTTAGCCCCTGAGGTGCATCTTTCGCTTTTCAGAACCCCTTCGAGGTTCCTTATGTCTGACTCTGTTTCCATCGTTCCGGCGGCCGCTCCATCCGTTTCGCCGAAATTGTGGGCGCTTCCCGGCCGGGGGCTCGCCGTCTTCCACGGGCATCCCGACGCCCCCCGCCTGTTCCATTATTTTCTTCCCCGCCTCATCGCCCGCGGACAATCCGTTCTCTGTCTCGATGGCGCCAATCGCTTCGATCCTCTGCTCATCGCGCGCTTCTCCCGCGAACGCGGCCTCGACGCCGCGGTCTTCAACAGCCGCATCCGCGTCGCCCGCGCCTTCACCTGTTTCCAGTTGACCGAACTCCTCGCGCGCGCCCCGCGCCTGCTTGCGAAATTTCCCGCGCAAGCCGTCGTCGTCACCGCTCTGCCCGATCTCTATTTCGACGAGGATGTCCGCGAGCATCAGGCTGGCTCCTCCTTCCGCCGCGCTCTCGAGGCGCTTGCCGTTCTGCGCTCGCTCCCTGTCGTCACTGCCGTTTTCACCGACGCCGCTTCTTTCCAGACGCCGCGCCGCGCTTTTTTCGCTCAGCTCGTCGCTCAATCCGATTCCGTCTCGCAATTTATCGAACAGGAGGGGCGTCTTGCTCTCGCGTCAAATTCGCCCGCGCTCGGCGCGGCATTGTAGCGTCCGTCTTCCGGCGGGGCGTCTCGTTTCTTGGCTGAAGGAGAATTGAAGTGGGCCGCACCGTTCCCACATTTGTTCAGCTGATCCGCGACGCCACCGCGCGCTGGGCCAAATTCCGCCGCGCCCTCCGCCGCGAGGATCAGCCGTTTTTCGACCGCCTTTTCCAGCGCGCCCGCTGCTACACCCAGGCCGCCACGTATCAGTGCCATGACAATCCGATGGAAGCCGTTCTGCTCTCCATCGCTCTCGATCAGGAAAAACGCATTGACGCTCTCGAACGCGCTCTCGGGCGAAAACCAGAGGACCTTCATGAAACTTCAGGGCTGGATCTTCGATCTCTACCCGTCGCTGCTGGGGATGAAGCTGTGGCTGATTACGCCGGAGAAGACGCGCCATCTTCTGATTGATTCCTTTGCGCCCTCTTTTTACGCTTCCGGTGCGCGCGTCTCTCTCGAGCACCTTCAGTCCGCCCTCTCGTCGCGCGCCCGCGGCGTCTCCGCGCGCTTCACCGAGCGCATTGACATCTGGGAGCGCGATCCGCTCGAAGTCCTCGAAATCTCCGTCGAGCGCCCCAGCGATTTCGCCGCCTGGGCCCGCTGGGTTCACCGCTTCGATTCTCGCCTCCGCCTCTACGACAGCGACCTCATGCTCGCTTCGATGTACTGCTGGCGCCGCCGCGTCTTTCCCCTCGCTTTCGTCGAAATCGAGGCCGATGAGGAAAATCGCATCCGCGAAATCGCCTGCCGCGACGACGAATGGGCCCTCGATTACGACCTTCCTCCTTTCGAAATCATGCACATCCGCCTCGGCGGTCTCTCATCCGTTGATCCCGCTCATGGCCGCCAGACCCCCGTCGAAGTCGAGGTGGACGGCCGCACGTTCGAGCTCGAAGAGTCCAACGATCCCGCCGCCATCGCCCTCCATCGCTTGATCCTGCAGCACGATCCCGACCTGATCCTCACCGATTGGGGCGACTCTCACATACTTCCGCGCGTCCGCCGGCAGGCCGAACACCTCCGCGTCTCTCTGCCTCTCAATCGCGATCCCGATGTCCCGGTCCACCAAAGCCGCGGCCGCAGCTACATGAGCTACGGCCGCATCCTCTTCAAGAACAGTTCCACCACTCTCTTCGGCCGCCTCCATGTGGATACGCAGAATTCCTTCATCGCCGATAAATGCGAGCTGCACGGCCTTTGGGAGCTTGTCCGCGTCACCAAGCTTCCCGTGCAATACGCCGCTCGCACCACCACCGGCACCGGCATCTCCTACATGCAGATGGAGCTCGCCCACCGCGACGGCATTCTCATTCCCGAGCAAAAAGCCGAGCCCGAGGATCCGAAATCTCCCGGCGAGCTTCTCGTCGCCGATCGCGGCGGCCTCGTCTTCGTTCCCAAGCTCGGTTTTTTTCCCGGCGTCGCCGAACTCGATTTCGTCAGCGAATATCCCAGCATCATGGCGCATTTCAATGTTTCGCCCGAAACTGTCAACTGCCCTTGCTGTTCCGATGCGCCCCGCGTGCCCGAGCTTGGCTACCGTGTCTGCCAGAAACGCCGCGGCATCACCAGCCGCGTCGTCGAACGTCTCATCGCCAAGCGCTCGGAATGGAAGCGCCGCCTGCCGCGCGTCTCCCCCGATCTCGCGTTCCGCTACAAATTGCAGCGCGACTCCCTCAAATGGCTCCTCGTCTGCTGTTTCGGCTATACCGGCTACAAAAATGCCCGCTTCGGAAAAATCGAGGCCCACGAAGCCATCAATGCCTACGCCCGCGAGACTCTTCTCGTCGCCAAGGAGATGGCCGAAGAGCGCGGTTTCGATCTTCTTCACGCTCTCGTCGATTCTCTCTACGTCCGCAAGGACGGCGCCACTCGCGAAGACTATGAAGAACTCGCCCGCCTCATTTCCGAACGCACTCATCTCCCTCTCTCCATCGAAGCTCTCTACCGTTACGTCGCTTTCTTCCCGTCTCGCCAGTTCGAAGGTGTGCCCGTTCCCAACCGGTTTTTTGCGGTCAGCGAAGACGGCGAGCTGAAAGTTCGCGGCCTCGAATGCCGCCGCCATGACACGCCTCCTCTCATCGTCCGCATGCAAAAGGAAGTTTTGGCTCTGCTCGCCGAAGCCCACGATTACGACACGTATTGCCGCCGCCTCGCCGAAGCTGTCGCCCTTGTCCGCCGCTACGAAGACCGTCTCTGGAGCGGCGAAGTCCGCGTCGAGGACCTCATCATCTGCAAACGGCTCACCCGCGAGCCTCGCGACTACAAAAAAGGCAGCCATGCGGCCATCGCCGCCCAGCAACTGTTCGGCTCCGGCGTCCGCCTGCGTCCCGGCCAGACCATCGAATACATCATCACTGACGCCGCTTCGCGCGTCCTCAACGACCGTGTCCGCGCCTACTCCCTTTGGGAGGGTTTCCACGGTTACGACCGCGCCAAATACCTCTCTCTTCTCCGCGACGCTTTCTCCCCCTTCCTCTCCCTCGCTCCGTTCGTCGACACTCGCACAACACTGTCCCCCGCCACCCGCCAGAACGTGGTACAAACATAGCGGGAGCGCCACTTCGATAATTTCTCCAGCCAGCTGAACCTCTCCACTCCGGTCGGCTCCCCGCAAAAAGTATTTGCGCTCACAATTTCAAAGTGAAAGGACGTGTCCGCATGTCCATGCTTGGCAGGCAATCTTTTGCCGCTATTTTATCCCTCGGTATTCTCAGTGCTATCTGTATGGGCCAGGCCGTTCCTCCGCAAAAGGCCGAAGAATCCCGCATTGATTCCCTTCTGCGCCAGATGACCCTTGAAGAAAAAATGAACCTGATCCGCGGTGCAACGGAAGACCCATCCACAAACCAGGGACAAGCCGGCTATCTCCCCGGCGTCCCCAGGCTCCATATCCCTTCTCTTCGCCTTGCCGACGGGCCTCCGGGCGTCCTCACTCGTGTTCCCGCGCAAGCCGAAACCGCAACGATGGGTGTCGCCGCCACTTTCAGCGTCAAGGACGCCGAAGCGAACGGCGCCGTTATCGGCCGCCAGGCGCGCTCGCTCGGAATTGACGTTGTCTTGCAGCCCTTCATCAACCTCGACCGCGACATCACTTTTGCCCGCGGCTACAACACTTTCGGCGAAGATCCCTACCTCACGGGTGCGATGGGAGCCGCCGAGATTCGCGGCATCCAGTCGCAGGACGTGATGGCGCAGGCCAAGCACTACATTGCGTACGCCTCCAACTCCTATAACGTCTTCGTGGATCAGCAAACGCTCCACGAAGTCTATGCCGCCCCTTTTGCGCAAGCCGTGAAGGCGGGTGTCGCCTCGATCATGTGCTCCTATAACCGCATCAACGGCTTGTTTTCCTGCGGCAATCCCGACACCCTCAAGACCATTCTCAGGGGTGAGCTCGGATTCAAGGGCTTTGTGACTTCCGACTGGGGCGGCGTGCATAGCGCTTCCTTCATCAACGATGGGCTCGACATGGAGATGCCCGGAAAACTGCCAGCGGACAGCCCGCTCTCCGGGCTCACATTCAACTTTTTTGAGACCGTTCCGCCCAGCGGTCCTCAACCTCCTCCGCTCAGTCTCTCCGTTCTTGCCGGCCTCCTCGGAGGCACGATCCCGGAAGAGCCACGGCCCAATCTTCACGAGTTCTCGACTTTTCCCCGCGATACCGACCACTCCACGATGCGCGAGGAGCTCAAGAATGGAACCGTCTTGGAAGCCACCATCACCTCCGCCGCTCGACGCGTCCTTTACGAAATGGACCGCTTCGGATATCTCGACGGCAAGCAGAAGCACTCCATTACGACTCAGGATATCGAAACAAATGCTCGCGTGATCCAAAAGACCGCCGAGGATTCCGCCGTTCTGCTCAAAAATGAAGGCGATGCCCTTCCTTTGAAGCAAAACGACCTCGATTCGCTTGCTCTCATTGGGCCCGGCGCCGCCCAAGTGGACTCAATTGGCACTTTTGGGGAACGCTCTGGAGGAATTACTAGTCTTGAGGTCGGCCCGCTCGCCGCCTTGAAAAAATTTGCTCCCCAGGCGCACATCACCTTTGCCGTGGATGACGACATGACGGGCACTCCGATCGGCGCGTCCATGTTTTCGCACGATGGCAAGCCCGGCCTCCTGCGCACCGACGCGGAGGGAAAAACCTCCATCGACGCGCAACTCAATTTCACACACACCAACAATCAGTCCCTTCCGCCGAACGGAACCTTTGCCTGGAAGGGAACTCTCACCGTCCCTGCCGCTGGCGATTACTGGATTTATCTCCAGGTTCTCGGCGCTCGCGGCGTTTTCACGATTGACGGTAAAGAGGTCGGCCGAACCGGAGCTGTCGAAGGCGCCGTCCACGGCAATATACAATACGCGACGCAGGACAACGCCTTCCCCACCGTCGATGGACTCGACAATGTCCGACGCGCCGTTCAACTCACCGCCGGGCCGCACGCAATTGCCGTCACCGCCACCGGAGATACTTCGAACGCTCCCGAACAGATCCGCCTTAACTGGATGACTCCCGAACACCGCCTCCGCGACCACGAGGCGGCGATCGAAGCCGCCAGGAACGCTCACACCGCCGTCGTCTTTCTTTGGACTCGCGGCAAGCCCGTCTTTGGCCTTCCGGGCGAGCAGGACAAGCTCGTTGACGATGTTTCCGCCGTCAATCCCAACACCATTGTCGTCCTCAACGTCAGCCAGCCCATCGCCATGCCTTGGCTCGGCAAAGTCAAAGCCGTTCTCCAAATGTGGTGGCCCGGCGACGAAGGCGGATGGGCCACGGCCAATGTTCTCCTCGGCAAGGCCGATCCCGCCGGCCGTCTCCCGTTCACCTGGGCTAAGCGACTCCAGGATTACGCCGCCACTGACCCGTCTCACCCGGAGCGCTCCCAGCAAGGGGTTGACGGCAAGACCACCTACTCGGAAGGCGTGGACATCGGCTATCGCTGGTTCGACAAAGAAAAGATTGCGCCTCTATTTCCCTTTGGATTTGGCCTCTCTTACACCACGTTCAGCTACTCCGGCCTTCGCGTCGTCTCGACGCCGGACGGTGGTGCGGACGTCTCCGTCCGCATCAAGAACACCGGCGCCGTTTCCGGCGACGACGTTCCTCAGGTCTATTTGGATATGCCCAAGGACCGTCCAGCAGGCGTCCAGTTTGCCGTCCGCACTCTTGCCGCCTTCGATCGCCTCACGCTTCGCCCTGGAGAAACGAAGGAAGTCACGATGCACATCTCGCCGCGCAGCTTCGAATACTGGTCGGTCGCCGGAAACCATTGGGTCCGGCTGGGCCCGCGCGAAGTCGAAGTCGGACCCTCATCCCGCGATTTGAAGCTGAGCGCGAGCGCTCCGTAGTCGGAAATCCCAAGGCGGAAGCTTTCAGCTCACTTCGGGGCACAAGCGGCGCATTCCCCGCCATTGATTTTTCGGGCCGCCGCCTTTCGCCCCCGGTCTCTGCTGACTAAACCAGCACGAATCTCGCGCGCCCGCTTGCTGTGCCCCCTTCGCCGGAGCCATACTCGGAGTATGTCCGGCAAGGTGCATTCGACGCCCACGACCGCCGCTGGCGCAGCCCTCGCTGCCCTGCTTCTCGCGTCGTTTGCCTTGGCGCCCTCGCTCCGCGGCGACGAATTGAAGCTCAAAGATGGCACGAAGATCACCGGCGTCATCGTCGGCTTTGAAGCAAATTCGTTCAAAGTTAAGACGAGCTACGGGTACGCTGAAGTCCAAAAAGACCAAGTCGTTTCGATTTCCATTTCGGATGCGGCGGTAAAACCTCCACCCGAGGTTAAGCCCGCCAAGACGCCGAAACCGGATCTGCCTCCGGCGCTCCCTCTTGCTGCCAAGGAATCCGCCGCGGCGCGCCCGGCTTCACCCGCTCCAACTCCCGCGCCTGTTCCTAAAGAATCTTCGGCTCCGCCTTTGACGGCTATGAATGCCCAGCCCGCGGCCAGCCGCATCCCTTCGCCGCCTCCTCCTCCCGCCCCTCCGCCGGCTCCCGCGCCCATTCGGGAAGAAGTCACCGGCAATTCCTACTGGAACCAGACCTATGGCTTCCGCATGTACAAACCGCCCGACTGGGACGTGATTCAGGGCGCGCGCGCCGTCCTTCCCGGCGCGATTACCGCCATGGGGACCGAAGACCAAACCACCTATCTTCTAATTGGACAAAATCCCGTCGGAAAATCTTTGGCGTCCGATATGGACTCCACCGAGCAGCGCCTTCGCGACACCCTCGATGATTTCCGGCCCCTCGGTGAAACGAAAACCACGATCGCCGGCCTTCCCGCCGTCGAACGCAAATTCCGCGGCAGCGTGGATAGTCACGATTGGTCCGGCATCGTCGTTTTTATTCCCCGCGGGGCACACCTCTACACGATTTTTGGTATGACGCTTGCCGACAACGACCTCGTTCAAATCCAGGAGAACGTGATTTCTCGCGCCATCGAAAGCCTGGAATTCACCCGCCAATAGCCCTCCGTTCTTTCTCCCCTTGCAACCCACCCGCATTTTCGCGTAACTAACTTATCGTGCTTGTGAAAAATATTCTGCCGATCTCCGCAGCCCTGGTTTGCGCCGCCTTTCTACTGCTCGCGCCCCGGCGCTCCGCGCCCTTCGCCTATGCATCTGCCGCGGCTCAGCCTGCCCCGCCCCCGACTTTCTACCGCGATGTGCTCCCAATCCTCCAACAACGCTGCCAGGGATGTCACCGCCCCGGTGAAATCGGGCCATTCCCGTTGGAAACGTACGACGCCACGCGCCGCCACGCCGGCGCCATTGCCTCGGCCGTCCAGGACAGAGCTATGCCGCCGTGGTTCGCCGATCCCCGCTTCGGCCATTTCTCCAACGATCCTTCACTCACGGTGAAGCAGATTGCGACGATTTCCGCATGGGTCAAATCCGGAGCCCCCGCTGGAAATCCGGAAGACGCTCCCCCGCCTCCGCACTGGGTGAATGGCTGGAATATTCCCGAGCCCGATGCCGTGTTCGAAATGCCGCAAGCCGTGGATCTTCCCGCCCACGGGCAAGTCGAGTACACCTACGAAATCGTTCCCACTCGCTTCACCGAAGGAAAATGGGTCCAGATGTCCGAAATTCGCCCGTCGAGCCGCGCCAATGTGCACCACGCCGTCGTTTACGTCCGTCCTCCCGATTCGAAATGGCTGCGACACGCGCCGGTCGGCGTTCCCTTCACCGCCGACGACATGACCGACGAGCAGGACCGCCTCGATACGCATACCACCAAGGCCGACATCGTTCTCGTCTACGCGCCGGGAAGCCTGCCGGACCGCTGGCCCGTCGGCATGGCGAAATTCATCCCCGCGGGCTCCGATCTCGTCTTTCAAATGCACTACACCACCAACGGTCACGCCACCGCCGACCGCGCCAAGATCGGCTTAGTCTTCGCAAAGCATCCTCCGGCGCAGCGTGTTTTGACCCTGCAGCTCACGAACAGCAGCTTTGTGATTCCTCCCGGCGTGGACGATTTCCGCGTGGAAGTCCATGGCACGCTTCCGAATGACGCCACTCTGCTCAGCTTCTTCCCGCACATGCATCTGCGCGGGAAGCGCTTCGAGTACAACATCGTCCATCCCGGCGGGGACGTCGAGACGTTGCTCCGCGTGAACTGGAATTTCTTCTGGCAGTTGAGTTACCGGCTGGCGCAGCCGATGCGGTTGAAAGCAGGTACGGAACTCCAGGCCGTCGCCTGGTACGACAACTCGCGGAACAATCCCCACAATCCCGATCCCGATGCTTCCGTGCGTTGGGGCGATCAGACCACCGACGAAATGATGGTGGGGTTCTTCGATGTGGCGGTTCCCGCGGGAATGGACAAATTTCAATACTTCCAACGCTCGCACAAACCGCGCTGATCCCGGGCTTCCTTAGCTCCCCGGCGCGCTACTCCCAGGCACTTGCGCGCCGCTTCTCTTCCCTTCTTCAGAATTTCGTGACCTCGCTGAAATGGAACCCGCGAACCTTCATCGCCGGAACCACCATTTCGAACGATTCCTCTCCCGCCGCGCGCACGGCTGGACTGAGCATTTCCACGTTGGCCAGCAGCTCCAAAACGCTTTGATTGAATCGGAAGTTCCGTATCCCGCCCGCCAATTTCCCGTTCTCCACCAGAAACGTTCCGTCCCGCGTCATGCCCGTCAGGACCTTTTCGTAGGGATCGACCTCGCGGATGTACCACAGCCGGGTCACTAGGACGCCTCGCTCCGTCGTGGATACCATTTTTTCTACGGAATCCGCTCCCCCCGCAAAAACGAGATTCATCGGCGCCTCGCCGTAATCGTTCGGCAGCGCAAATCCGTGGCCCGTGGGCTTTGCTTTCATTTTTTTCGCCGTCGCTCGCGAATACACCAGGCCTTTCGGCGCCCCGCTCTGCACCAGGGCCACTCTCTGCCTTGGCACTCCTTCGCCGTCAAACGGTGCGCCGGTCTGCAGAGGATGATACACGTCGTCCCACAACGAAATATTCTCGCCCAGGATCTTCTTTCCTATTCGTCCCGTGAAACACGATCGTTTGTCCCGCACGGCCGTGCCCGCGAAATCGTAAAAAAGAAACCCAAGCAGATCGAGAACCGCGGCGGGCTCCAGGATGGCCGTGTAGCGCCCGGGAGCCAATTCCCGCGGATGGCGCGATTCCGCCGCCTTGCGGCTCGCCGATTCCGCCAGCGCATCCGGGTCAATTGTCCGGACGTCGGGCGAATTGGCCTTGGCCCATCCCGAGCTATCTTCCTCGAGAATCGTGACGGAAAATTCCGATCGCGTCTGCCGGTGTTCCGCGTATAGTCCGCGCGAATTGGCGAGAAGCTCGTGAACCGCGCCGGAAGAGAAAATTCCGGCGGCCGTCTGCTTTCTCCTTTCGGCCATCTTGCACACCCGCGTGACGCCCTTGGCCCGGTCCTGCGGCGAGCACTCCGCCGTGGCACCGAAAAATCGCGACACCTTCGCATATTTTTGCGGGCCGGCCATCCGCAATAAGTCGGGATTCTTCGGCTGGTTGAGAGCCAGGCTGAGAGCCGTCTCCGCGACTCGGCGAAGCGACTCGTCATCGTGCTTGTTGGTGGAGGCGCGAGCCGTCCGGCCGTCGGCAACGGCGCGGACCGATATGTCGAGCCCTTGCTCGGCCACGTTTTGGTGAATCGTGTTGTTAGCGAATCGCGTGAGCGCGTCGGTGGACAACTGCACGGCGACTTCGGTCTCTTCGGCGCGGCTGAATTTTAGGATCCGCTCGGCGATCCGCCGGAGATCGGCCGCGGAAACGTGGCCCGCGCCTGTCGCGGAGGCGCGGCTGGTTTTTTTTCGGTTGGCCATGGTTATTTCGAGAACGCCACGCCGATTTTGACGTTGCGGAAGCGCGCGGGAGCGGCCCCGTGGCCCGTGCCCATGGTCTGCATGGGCTGCCCCTTTCCGCAATTCGGCGTGCCCCACAGCGTCCAATAGTCCCGCGAACATATCGCGTCGCAACTGTTCCAGAATTCGGTGGTGATCCCGCTGTAGCTGGGATTTTTTATCATCCGCCCCTTTTTGCCGCCCTTGATTTCCCAGCCGATCTCCGTCGAGAACTGAAAATGGTACCTCCGGTCGTCAATGGACCACGAACGGTTCGTTTCCATGAGTATCGCGTCGTCTGTGTCCGCTATCAGGTCTTCGTATTTCCACGTGCCGGGGTTGAGGCTGACGTTGGTCATTCGTATGATCGGCAGGCGGCTCCAGTTTTCCGTCCGCATCGTCCCGCTCGAACGCTTGAGCCCGATCGACGCGGCCGTCTCTCGATTGCTCAAATACCCCGTAAACAGACCGTTCGAGATAATTGGCGTGCACTGCGCCGGAACGCCTTCGTCGTCGTAGGCGAACGTTCCGAGCCCCGGGCCGTGCTCCAGCCGCGCGTCGGCCACTACGTTGACGATTTCCGACCCATATTTCAGCTTGTCCAGTTTTTCCAGCGTCAGAAAGCTCATTCCCGCAAAGTTCGCCTCCATCCCCAGAACCCGGTCGAGTTCGATCGGGTGGCCGATGGATTCATGAATTTGCAGCCCGAGCTGCGAACCTTCGAGAAGAATCGTCCCCGTTCCCTCGGGACACTGCGCGGCCGAATGCAGCGCGACGCACTCCTCGGCGATTCGCTGCGCGTGTCCCGGCAGATCGAACCGCTCCACCAGTTCGTAGCCCTCCAGCGCGTGCTGCCCTCCGAAGCTGCTCGGGTAGGACCGCTTTTGAATTTCTGACCCCGCGAACGAAGTCGCGACGATCCCCGCGCCCGATTGCATTTTGATCTGGTGGATCGAGGAGCCGATGCTGGAAACGAAGAACTGCTCGATTCGCCGGAAGGACATCGACCCTTCCGCCACCGTGATCCCCTTCACCCTGCGCATCTCGCGATCGGCCGCGAGCAGCACATCGATTTGGCGCTCCACAGGTATGCGGAAGGGATCTTTCAGAAACGGATTCTGCCAGGTGTCCACGTAGGCTTGTTCGGGCGCCAGTACTACGTTGCCGCGCTTGGCCAGCGCCGATGCCTTGGCTATGGCCACGGCCTCGGCGGCGCACGCTTGGACTCCCTCCCGGCTGAGCCGGTCGGTGGCGGCAAATCCCCACGCTCCGGAAACGATCACGCGAATGCCGATGCCCAGCGATTCGTCCTCGGCCAGCGTTCCGACTTCGCCATTTTTAGTCGAGATTTCTCTGTGTCGAATGTCCATCACACGCGCGTCGGCATACGTAGCGCCGCGGCGTTTCGCCGTTTCAATTGCCCATTGAGCTACATCGTGCATCGGCGGAGCGGTTTCCTTTCAGGATCGGCCGGTGTCGCCGGGATATTGGAGGAGTGGCCATGCGCTGCGCCCGAGATCGCCCAGGCCGGAAAAGCGTGCCGATTGAAAGACGCCGCCGTCTTTTGCTTCCTGTAAACCGCGCCGATTCTTGGTTTTCCCGGTCCAGCGATTGAAACGCAGAAGGCGGAAGAATTCTCGAGGGCTAAATCCCCGAGGGAAGGCTTTGCGTCGCCCTGGCAAAAAATATACACGCATCCATCTTATTGAAATTCCGCCGAAGTGCAAGCGATGACGCCGCGTAGACTTTTCAAGCGTGTGATGCGGCGGCCGGCCACGCGTTCCGCCTGCGGGGCACGGAATTTCCGATTATCGCCTGGCCTCAATTCGTCGAGGCGCGGCTGGGTACGATCGGAATGCTTCCGAAATGACTCCTGCCAGAACGGCGAACAGGCACTGGAATTTCAGCCGCGCTTCTGCGGCTCGGACTTCGCGATCGTGAATGTTACTTCCACCGATGCAGGTGAGCCCTCTACGCCGTCGGATTTGACGATCACGTGGCCGGTATACGTCCCGGGCGCGAGCGCGCCGATCATCGCCGAAACCTCGACCGATTCGGGCGCGCTGCCGCCGTTGGGAGTCACGGCGAGCCAGGACGCGTCGGTCGAAGCGGAAAACGTCAAGCTTCCCGACCCCGCATTGGCGATGGCAATCGGGGCGGGCGGAGGATCGCTCGTCTGCGAAGGTGCGGCGGAAAAATGCAGCGCTGCAGGAGAAACCTTGAGCTCCGGCGTCCCCGAATTCGCCAGGCTTTTTCCACAGCCGGAAAACCCAATCGCGATAATCGCAACCACGACCAGGTTCCGGAATTGAGCGGGACGATTCATCGTGGCTCTTTGGGCGCTTCGATAGGCCCCGGCGAATTCGCTGCCCGGGGGAACGCGCTCCAACAGGCTACGACGATTCGCTCGCCGTTTGAACTGGAAGTTCGAGGGAAGTTTGGTGCAGACAGGGAAAGTTGGTCCAGACGTGGAACGCGGGCGGGA
This sequence comes from Verrucomicrobiia bacterium, assembly GCA_035503815.1. Lineage (GTDB taxonomy): Bacteria > Acidobacteriota > Terriglobia > Acidiferrales > UBA7541 > Palsa-295. The sequence goes on along the minus strand of DATJTF010000008.1, from coordinate 33,655 downwards.
GACAAAGTTTCGCTCGCGAGTCCCAGCGACGGGACCCGCGAGCCTGTCTTCAATGCGGGGACGAAAAAGAGTCCTTTACGACGCCGAAGTGGTCGAAGTCGCCAAGGATGCGCGCGCCGACCGCGTGTACGACGGCTTGTCGTCGTCGCTCGAGCCTTCGCCCGCCTTGTCGATTTCAATCGAGCCCTTGAAGTACGCCCCGTCTTCGATCATGATCCGCGCGGTCGTCAGGTCGCCGACCACCGAGCCGTCCTTCTTGATCTCGATACGGTCGCGCGCGCGAAGGTTGCCCTTCACGTTTCCGTAGACCACGACTTCGCGGGCAATCACGTCGGCGGTGACGCGGGCGCTGGCGCCGATCGTGAGCTTCCGCTCCTCGAGCTGCACCAACCCTTCCACGCTGCCGTCGATCAAAAGATCTTCGTTCCCCGTGATTTCGCCCTTCACATGCAGACTAGCTCCCAGCCGCGCGGTTCCGCTGGCCGAGGGCGTCGTCGTCGGATAGCTATCCAATGGTGCCATCGTTTTAACCTCCCCAGGATAAGTTGATGCACTCGGCGACGCCGGTGCGGTTGATGCTGTTGATCTTGGCTGCGGCTGATACGTCGGCTGCGACGAAGATGGTTGATGTTGCGGGAGCGGGCTCCGCGAAGGATACTCCGGTTTCTTCCCTCCCCACATTTGCCCTCCTTGGGCCCTGAAACGCCGGAACCAGCGTCAAAAAATTTGGACCGGGGAATTCAATGTAGCGCCGGGGCGACAACGAACCAAATTCAAAATGGAACAGATGTGCCCGGTCAGCTACCTGTACGAAGGGCGGGGCGAAGAGAATAGCAGACTGCGGGCGGCGCAGAAATAAATATTCCGAGAGGGCTCGGCGCTGCCGCCAGATCTGTCGCCGGCGCCATCAACCTATGAATCGAGGAGGTGAGGAACTCCTGTTGAGGTACCAAGAATTGCGCTTTTTGTATTTCCTTACGTCAACGAAACGTCCCGCCACGAAGCGGAGCCGAGACAAGGCGGACCATCGGCTCTCCGCTATAAGAGACGTTTACAAGCTGAGCCGCTTCCGCCTCGCAAATCCTCAGCGCGGCTAGTATTTCCGAAGGACTCCGACCACGCGGCCCTGCACTCGCACTTCGTCGGCCGGCACGAGGATGGGCGACATGCTCGAATTGGCCGGCTGGAGCCGGATTTTCCCGCCCGGCTCGCGATAAAACCGTTTGACCGTCGCTTCGTCCTCGCCCACCAGCGCGACGACAATTTCGCCGGGGTTGGCCACCTGCGTCTGCTCCACCACGATGAAATCGCCGTCGAGGATGTGGTCCTCGCGCATCGATTCGCCCTTCACCTGCAGCACGAATGTGTTCTGCCCGCGCGCAAAATCGGCCAGCGAGATCGTTTCGCGGTCCTCCACGGCCTCCAGAGGACGCCCGGCGGCGATCCGCCCCGCCAGCGGAAGCTCCACGACGTGGCGATCGAGAATCTCTTCGCGGACAGGCTTGGGAAGCTGTGTCACTTCGATTGAGCGGCTCTGGTTGTATCCCCGGCGGATGAACCCCTTCTTCTCTAGCGTCGAGAGGTGCTTGTGCACGGTCGCCAGCGAGGTCAGCTTCAGGGCGTGCGCAATCTCCTCAAAGCTCGGCGAATAGCCGTTTTTATTGAGAAATCCCACCAGGTAGTTCAGCACTTCCTTTTGCCGCTTGGTTAAAGCCATTTTTCAGAACCCCCTCGATTCTGGCCCGCCGACTATAGGCGAATTAAAAGCGAAAGTCAATAGTACCCAGGGACAGGTAGTGGGTCAGTTTGAAAAAACCGGCTTTTGTCCTGCTAGGGTTTTGTGGTAGGGTGTAGTCATGCCAAACCGCTCAAGCAGCCACCCAAGAAACCCAGACGTGAACCAAATCGCCGCCAGTATCATCGCCCAGCTTGCCGGGGAGCCTCTGGACGGCAGGAACCCGGCGGCGGTAGCGCTGGGGCGTCGGGGTGGCCTAAAGGGTGGCCCAGCGCGAGCCAAGAAGCTAACCCCCGCCAAGCGCCGGAAGATTGCCAAGAAAGCAGCCGAAGCACGCTGGAAAGCGGCTGAGAAGTCCAAGTCATAAGTCGAAGTTGTAAGCCCTTTATTCTCAATAAATAAGAATCCCTCCCGTAAGTTAGGTCTTGCGGGAGGGCCTTGCTCGGGCAGCGCTATGTCCGCGATCTGCCCGAAGGCTACCGCCTATTGCTAGGCAGGAACCCTGACCATCGAAGGTTTATTGAACCAATCCTTGCGTCCTAATATTGGCTCAATGACGATTTCGATGGTCCCGTCCGGTTTGACCCGGACGGTGATTTTGTTTTTCATCAGATCTCAGCCTAGCACGTGGGCGGTAGCCTTATCTATACAAGGGTTTTAGTAAGAAAGTCCTTGACATGCCTGACCGCTCAAGCATAGAATGGCGTCAGTTGGAAAAGAAAGAGAGACGCCATGAACCGCTTGAGCCAAACCGAGAGAGTCCAAGTAATTGCAGCGCTGGTAGAGGGCAATTCAATTCGTGCGACCGTCCGCATGACGGGCGTGGCGAAGAATACAATCGTCAAGCTGCTAGCGGAAATCGGAACCGTGTGCACGGAGTATCAAGACAAGGCCCTGCGTAACCTCCCCTGCAAGCGAATCCAGTGCGATGAGATGTGGGGATTCTGCTACGCGAAAGAAAAGAACGTGCCGGAAGAGCTTCGCGGCAAGTTTGGCTTTGGCGATGTCTGGACGTGGACGGCCATTTGTGCCGATACGAAACTAATCGCAGCGTGGCGCGTAGGAAAGCGCGATGCGTGGACGGCGCAGAATTTCATGTACGACTTGGCTGCGCGTCTTACGAATCGCGTGCAACTGACCACAGACGGCCATCGCGTTTACCTAGAGGCCGTTGATCTGGCGTTTGGGACAGAGATTGACTATGCGATGCTGGTCAAGCTTTATAGCTCCGACCGTGGCAAGGGCGAGGTCCGTTATAGTCCACCAGACTTCGTAAGCTGCCGGACGATTCCCCTGATTGGCAAGCCCGAAAAGAAGCACATTTCGACCAGTTATGCTGAGCGGCAAAATCTTTCGATGCGCATGGGGATGCGCCGATTCACGAGGCTGACGAATGCATTCTCAAAAAAAGTCCAGAATCTCCGGCACGCGGTCGCGCTCCACTTCATGCACTACAACTTCTGCCGCGTCCACCAGACGCTCAGAGTCACCCCGGCAATGGAAGCGGGAATCGCGGACCATGTGTGGAGCGTCGGCGAGATTGTCGGGCTACTCGACAAGAAAGAGGCCAAAGCTGCCTAAACTTAATCCCACTACTTGCAAGTGGGTTGTCGGTGTCTCAATTGCATAGGGCTAGTCCCAGAAAATTTCTTTATTCAGATTTCCGATGACTTGTTCGTATGTGAGACTCTTGAAAAACGGGTGCCAATTTGGGGGTGCCAGAAACAGCATTGTTCCAAAGGCGTCTTTCCACACAGGAACCACCGTGCCAACCAGTCCAGCGGCATTGGCGCGTAATTGCAGGTGGTCTCTAATCTCTTCTTGTTGATTCTGTGCTTCTAGGCCGTAGTGAGCATCCAATGGGACGATGATTAAATCCACGCCCTGTTCTTTTACGTGTGCGACTTTGTAGCGTGGCATTTTACCGGTTTTTGATCCCCCTTCCTGACTTATTCCTTAAGAACGATTCCGCCGACTTCCGTTGGGGCGTGAAACTCATTCCCGCAGAAGCGACAGACTTGAGCCTCTGACTGAACGTATTCAGCGCAGCGCGGACATTTCTTGAGGCCAGATTTCCTTGCAGCCGCTTCGCGGTCGGGCTTGCTGGCGAGAGCGACAATGAACGCAATAACCGGACTCAGGAATAGCGCCAGGAAGAAGAATCCTGCACCGCTCCGGCCTTTCTTCGACGCATAGGCTGCGACAAGGGCTGAGAAGAGAATCCAGAGTAGGAATATCGCCATGTGATAGTGGCGGGATTATACACACGTTGAATGCCAGACCGTAAACTTTCTAGTTTTACCTTAATTCAAACTGACCCACTACCCAGGGACAGGTCGTGGGTCATTCTGCCGGTTGCCGAATAGAGTCACCTCACCGCCCGCCCGTGCGGGAAGCAGGCGAATTTGCCGGCGAAATTCACAGGTGAAATACGTATAGCAGGAATCTCGTCAGGAACAGGTCGGCTACGAGAACAAGCACCGACGACGCCACAAACGCCGTGATCGTCGCCCGGCCCACTCCCGCCGTTCCACCCTTTACACGGAATCCTTGGTAACAGCCCATCGTGGCGATGATGAATGCAAAAACCAGGGGTTTCGAGAAGCCGATGAAAAGGTCCGCCGGAACCAGCGCTTTGATGGCGCGTGTCCAAAACTGTTCGGGATCCAGATGCAGTGTAATCGTGGCCACGATGAATCCGCCGAACAGCCCGGCGCAGTCCCCCACCGCGACCAGCAGCGGGAGTGTGATCACCATCGCCAGCACTCGCGGCGTCACCAGCTTACGAATCGGGTCGATGCCGAGTCCCCGCATCGCGTCTACCTGTTCCGTAACTACCATCGACCCGAGCTCCGAGGCGATCCCCGTCGCGTTGCGGCCCGCCACCAGCAGCGCCGTAAATACTGGGCCGAGTTCGCGCAGCAGCGCCAGCGAAAGCGCGTCCCCCGTCAATGCCTTCTCTCCGAACCGGCTGAATTGCGAGGCCGCATTTAGGACCACCACGCCGCCGACGCACAGAAGCGCCAGCGCCACGATCACGATCGAGCCCACGCCGATCAAGTCCATCTGCACGACCATGTCGCGGAAATAGTGCGTCGTCGTCAGCACGTCTCGGAGCGCTTCGACGGCGAGCAGCGTGTAGTCCTGAACGTTGTACGCCCACTTCTTCAGCGCCTTCTCCATCACCGGGACTATCGAACGTGAGCTCACAATGGCACCCCCGCGCAAAGATCAGCGTCCCCGCCGGTTCGAAATGCGAATCCGCCGGCGAACCCGAAAAGATACATCAAGACGGGCCAAACCCCGCCCTGCAATCACCACACCGCGAGCCGCAAGCGGCAACGCCGCCAAATGAGAGTAACTGGCGGCGCAAGGGGGCGCTTTCGAATCTTTCTGTTGCTGACGGTCGGAATTACTTGGTTACGGCGGAGTGTTCTAGCAGGCGCGCGATTTCTGGGCTATCCATGTTCGCCGAGGTGACCATGGTCGCGCCGGTGTCTATCCGCTTGGCCACCGGCTTGCCCTCCAGATGGTCTACCAGCGTTTTTACGGCGAGTTCGCCCATTCGATACGGATCCTGAACCACCAGGCCTTGTATGCGCTGCGTCCGCAGCATGTCCAAATACAGGTCGGACGTGTCGAACCCGATGTGGACGATCCGCGATGCGAGGTTCAGGCCCACCAGCGCCATCACCATCCCGGCGGTCGAGGATTCATTGGGAGTAAAAACGCCCGCCAGCTGCGCGCCGTGCCGGCCCAGCAGCGTTTCCGCGGCTAATTTCGCCGTGACGCGCGTGGCTCCCGCAAATTGGTCCGAGACGATCAACTCAATATCCGGAAACCGCCGCAGCCGCGACCGAAACCCTTCCTCGCGCTGTTCGGTGCTGTCCGAGCCTTCCTGATACCTCAGGAGCAGGACCTTCCCTTTCCCCAGCAGAACCTCCGCCATTCGGTCGGCGGCCAGCGCGCCCGCTTTCAGATTGTCCGTGGCAATAAAACTCAAAATCTTCGGTGAATCGAGCGCGGAATCGATAATGACAAACGGAATTCCGTCCGACGCCGCCGCTTCTACCAAGGGAACCAGCGTGGTGCTGTCGAACGGGGCCAGCACGACTCCGTCGGCGCCTTGCCGAATGACGGATTCGAGAATTTTGGCTTGCTCCTGGCGGTCATCTTCCCGCAACGGCGCTTTCCACAGGAAATTGACCGTTACTCCCTGGCCTTGCAGGTCACGCACGGCCTTTTCCGCGCCGGATTGGGCTGCTTTCCAGTATTTGTGAAGCGAGCCCTGCGGCACGCCGGCGATATTGAAGGTTGATGGCAAGTTGGGTCCGCAGGCTCCGCAATGTCTCGACGGCAGTCGTGCCATTCGCCTCGTGACGGATCGGGAGGCGGACGCGCCTGCGCGGCATCCTCGATCCATTTTCACCATATAGGTGCGTCAGAATGCGTGCAAGCGCTTCCCCGCATCCTCGCAGCTAAAAAGACAAGTGGATGTGAATTTGATTGGACGGCTCTGTCCGCTTCTCCTCGTCTTCATGGCCGCACCCAAGCGCGAAACGGCACTCCGTGAGCTCCAACCCGGCAGGGCCCACAAGCGCCAACGCGCCGAAACCGCTTTTATGCGGCTCCGGCGCGCGGGCAATCCCCTGCAGCCTCGTTCGAAACGCCCCGAGGCTCGCTAATTCTTTCCAAGTACGGTCGGCGCCGGCTTTCTCAGCCCGCGCCGTCCGGCGTGTTACCGGCCTCCGCCTCCGTACTGGGGTCCGAAGTTGAACAGCTCAAACAGGTCGCTGATCGCCGGACCATTCACTGGTACGTACGGATTTCCCCATTCCGCGATCGGGTTCGGAAAATTGTCCCGGCTGCGGTTCGTCACCGGAGGCAAATTCCAGTTCCGCTCGATGAACTTCAGAATCGAGACATGGTCCGAATAGTTGTGCGTGATTCGCCCGCCTTCGGAGTACGCCGACACCACGATCAACGGAATCCGCGTCCCGTCGCCGAAGAAATCCAGCGGCTGTACGTAGCCGGAGTCGTAGTACCCGCCGCCTTCGTCGAAGGTGATGAAGATCGCCGTGTTCTTCCAATACGGGCTGTTTTGGATCTCCGTCACGATTTTCTGCGTGAACCCTTCGAACAGATCCAGCTTCGAGGAAGACGGGTGGCCGTCCACGAAACCGCTGGGCTTCACGAACGAAACCGCCGGAAGCGTTCCGTTGGCGATGTCGTTGTACAGGTTCGTCGTGTCCTGAATATGAGCGTTGCGAATCGTCGCGTTGGCCATGATCGATGTGTCGTATTGGAACGGATTGCAAATGTTGCAATATTCGTCCGCGTGAGTGATCAACCCGCTGCCGAGCTCATTCATCGAGCCTACGGCCCCGTAGTTGATCTGGTACTTGTCTTCCGGAATGTTCAGTTGCGCGTTCCCCGCGTAGTCATTCCACTGGTCGCCGTAATACTTCCAGGAAATGTTGTGCGCCAGCAGGTCGTCGCCGATGCTCGGCGTCGACGAAGGCGGAACGGTGAAGACTGTGTTGAGCCCGCTTTCATCCGCGTAGGCGTTTTCGCCTTGGCCGAAATATCCCGGGTTGTAGTTGTTCAGAATGTAGTAGTGGCCGGCCTGGCAACGCGGATTGATATGCACGGACTTGAGGTAAGCCAGGATCGGGCCGACGCCGGGCTGCGTGGGATCGGAACAATCGCTGTAGGATCCTCCGCCGTAAGAAGCGGAACCGTAAGAGCCTCCGCCGTACCCGTCTTCCGTGTACCAGTTGTTCGTTCCCGTCGCGGGATTCGGGTTTTCGACCTCGTCCACTGTCCCCTGGTTCGGCGAGCCTTGATCCACCATCGAATTATGCGGTGGCTGCATCGCGTGGCCATTGCCGTCGCTGAACCAGATCATGTCGCCATGGCCGAGCATGATGTGGTTTGCGCCGGTGCCGCCATCCACGGACTGGTGGAAGTTGTCGCTCATTGCATACGTGTCCGCGAGGCTCTTGAAATACGGCACGTCGCCTTTCTGCACGTTGTAAAACGCCATCGACGTCGAGCCCTCGCCCGTCGTGTACGCGTTCGGAGAATATTCGGTGCTGAAGTTCGACGGCGGAAGAATCCCGTTCGAACCTGCTCCTTCCGTCACTTCTACCCACGGGAACAAACGCGCATCGCACCCGGAAGGATTCCAATACGTCGCACGCTGCGCGCTGCAATCCAGCTGCTGCCACATCTGATAGAACCGGTGAACCGGGCTGGCCGCGTAGTCGTCATACACGAATGTGCTTCCGTTCGTGATCTGAAACGGGCCCGGCGGAAGTGTGTTGACGTTCGAAATGCGGTCGTCCGGTGTGTAGCTCGACTGTCCCGACCCTCCCGTCAGCAGCAGCGGGACGTAGCTCGCGGGAAGTCCGTTTTCGGAATCTTTCGCGAACTGAAGGCTTGCCGCGCACTGCGGTTCCGGCGTCCCGGCCGAGCATCCGTTGGGAATGTAGGAAACTTTGGGCCCTCCCACCAGCGGCGCGGGCAACACGGAATTTGGAAACGACGTCTTCTGCGGGCTCAGCAGAAAGGCGTCGGGAGCCTGATCCAATGCCGCCGTCTGTTGCGTCTTCTCGAAATTGGGGCCCGGTGTGCCGTCCGCCTTGATGATCCCTTCCGAAAGCAGGTTCATCACCGTCTGCCCGTTTCTCGGTTTGTATGTCGCGAAGACGTGGTCGAAGCTGCGGTTCTCACCGATGATTACGATGACGTGCTTGATGGGTGTGCGCGTGTCGCCGTCGTTGTTTTCAGAGTGCGTTTGAGCTTGTGCCGGGGCTGCGTTTACCGTGGACGCGCCGATCACGAACTGAAATAGCGCCAGGGACGCCAGCCCTATGCGCATGCATTGCAACGCATTCGATGCAACATGCTTCAAAGACATTTACCCTCCGTTTGCTTCTCAAGTGGTTTTGAGGCTGAGCGTTCAGTTAATAATTCGTTTCTGTTTCCAGCAAGTTTGCCCTGTGTGAAGGAAATAATAATTCCGGAAATTCCCGGCCCGGAGGTCGTTTCGGCGCACGTGTCTCTGCACGAGTGCGCAGACTCACCACGATTCCGTCCCCTTGCACGAACTCGCTCCGCGGGCGGCCGGAAGAAATTGGTCCACTCTTATATTCTTTTGAAATTGCGCGCTCTGGGAATGCCTCGAGACCTTCTGAATTATTTGCCGCTATCGGAACCGGTTCCCGCTCCGCCCGGGTGCCCTGCTGTGGGAACGGGCGGCTTCGTTGCCGGATGGCTTGCCGCCGAATTCGCCGTTTTCCCCGCTGGTTCCACGCGGATGACTCCCATCATTCCCCCGTCTTCGTGTTCCAGAATGTGGCAGTGGTACACGAATGTGCCCACGATATTCGGATCGCGAAAATCCAGCCGGATCTTCACGCTCGGATACGTCAGCGTCCGTCCGTTAAAATACGGCACGTTGACTGTATCTCGCAGAAACGGTTCGTTCACCGGCACTCCCAGATAATCCAGCAGCAAAAAATGCAGTTGATGTATATGAAATGCATGCAGCTCTGTCGACCGGTTCTCGATGATCCAATCCTCTACGTCTCCTTGCTTCACCACGATGTTGGGAATCCGCGAACTCGGGTCGAACGCTTTGGGCGTTTGCCCTTCCACCGTTATGTAGAACTCCGTCGCGCTGTTGGGGTCGTTCGGATTGAGCAGCTTCTCCGAAAAATACAGCCTTCGCGTCCTCACGGGCTTGACGCTTCCCAGCCACGGCAGCGTCGGCGGCGGCAGCGGCTTGGGCGATGCGTCCAGAATTGACCGCGGCTCCGGCGCGTCCGCCGAGGGCTCGATTTCCGCCAGCGTCCGGTTGGGATCGTTCTCTCCGCCCATCCCCGTGTCCACCGTCCGCGTCACCAGAAGTCCATTCACGCCCGCTGGAGGCCCTTGAACGATGAATTCCATCCGCGATCCCGGCGGGATTCCCAGGTTAGTCCGCCAGTCAACGAAATTTCCCAGCGTTCCAACCTCGTTCAGCGGCACTCCGTCGAGCGCCACCAGCCCCAGCGGCTGCGGCACTCGATTGAACAGAACCGCCAGGTTCAGGTACGTGATCGCCGAGGCGTTCAAGACTCGCCACAACTGCTTCTCCCCCGGTTTCATCCGTATGATCGCCGGCGGGTAATCGGGATACGGAACGGGCACAAAATTGATCGAGAGGTCCTTCGCCGGCTTGCCGAACCCTGTCCCATTGTTCGCCGCGTCCCCGTCGCGATCGATCAGCAACCGGGGAACCACCGGCTCCGATTTTGACGGCGGAGCGTTGGGGTTCATCAAATCCTGGTCGCGAATCACCAGCACTCTTTCCGGCATTCCTGCCACCGTCCGGTTCGCGCGCTCGATTCCTTCCACGATCAACGCTCCCGACGCTCCGCCCAGCACCTGTGGCGTCGTGAATCCGTGCACATGCGGATGGTACCAATACAATCCGGGAGGCTCGTTCTCGGGAATGTGAAAACGGTATTCGAATGGCGGATCGCCCGAATTCACGATCGTTTTCAGCACATCGTCCTGATGGCATACCGGAGGAATTGTCAATCCATGGAAATGCAGGTTCGTCGATGTGTCCGTCATTGGGCCGCTGATGCACGGCCCCTGGCCGATCACCATCTTCATCCCGGATTGCGGCGCGCTCCCCGCGGCGGGCTCGAGTTCCTTCAAGTCGTCTTTCAAATGAAGGATCAGCAGATCGCCTGGTTTCAGCCTTAGATTTGGAGATTGATCGCCCTTGTCGTCCACGTAGCAGTAGCGTATCGTTCCGCCGGCGTCCTTATAATCGTAAATTGTCAGGTTGACCTTCAGAACTCCGTCATGGCTCCGCAAATCCGCGGGCTCTGGCACAGCGCTCCCCGGAGATGGGCGGCTGCAACTATTTGTCGAGGCTTGCTGCGCGCGTAGGCCTGGACGGCACGGTCCAAAACCTAAAATCAATACCACGATGAAGAACAGCTTTTTCAACTGGGTCCCGCTTCCGATCTTTGCGGACGCTCACCCTTTGAGTCCGCTGGATTCAAACGCAGCTTCGAATGAAGACTTGCGAGCTTCTCCCCCGCATGTCAATCCCCGGTTAATGCAAATTTAAAATGCCGAGAATGCCCTAGCCAAAAAGCCGCGTACTCTTTGCGGGCCATCCATTCCGCCCGCTTAGCGTCTCGGCCGTCCCGTTCGCACCGCCGACGCAAGTTCGCGCAGCAGCTCGAGCGTCTCTTCCCACCCGATGCACGCGTCCGTGATGCTCTGCCCGTAGACCAGCGGTTGGCCAGGAACCAGTCGTTGCGCTCCTGCCACCAAATTGCTCTCGAGCATTACTCCAAGAATATTCCGCGTTCCGGTGGCGACCTGCGCGGCAACGTCGCGGCAGACCACGCCCTGCCGCTTGTGGTCCTTGTTGCTGTTGGCATGGCTGCAATCCACCATCACCCGCGGCGCTAGCCCCGCTTCGCTCAGTTGCCGGCACACCTCGGCCACGGCCTCTGCCGTGTAGTTCACCATGTTCCTTCCCCCGCGTAGTGTCAGGTGGCAGTCCGGATTCCCCGTTGTAACGAATATCGCCGATTGCCCGTGTTTCGTGTGCCCCAAAAACGTGTGCGGCTGCGCGGCCGATACGATCGCCTGAATCGCCACTTGAACGTCCCCCGATGTCCCGTTCTTGAATCCCACCGGGCAGGATAGTCCGGAGACCAGTTGCCGGTGCACCTGGCTCTCCGTCGTCCGCGCTCCGATCGCTCCCCAACTCACCAGGCCCGCCACGTACTGCGGCGAAATCATATCCAGAAATTCGCTCCCTGCCGGCACTCCCATTTCGGCGAGGTCGAGCAGCAGATGGCGCGCCAGCCGCAGACCGTCGTTGATTTTGAACGACTCGTCGAGATGCGGGTCGTTGATCAGCCCTTTCCAGCCGATCGTCGTCCGCGGCTTTTCAAAATACACCCGCATCACGATGTGAAGTTCCGAAGACAGCTCGTTGATCGCCGTCTTCAGCAGACCCGCGTATTCGCGCGCCGCCTTCGTGTCGTGAATCGAGCACGGGCCCACCACGACCAGCAGCCGGCGGTCCTCACCGGCGAGAATCCCGCGAATGGCCTGGCGAGCTTGAAAAATCGTCTCCGACGTTTTCTCCGTTGCGGGCAGCTCTTCCTCCAGAAAAATCGGAGGAAGCACCACCTTGGTCCATTTGATTCGAAGATCTTCCGTTTGGTGGAACATGAGCGTTTCGATTGGCCTTCCTGAATTCGCGCACTGGTCTGCCGCTGTCTCTCCCTCAATTTACCAGCCTTTCCGCGATTTGCGAAAAGCCGCGAATGCCTCGATTCCGGACGGGAATTTCCGCAAAGGAATTTCCATCGCGGCGCGCGTCTTCACATCTTGGCCTTCCGGAACAGCAGCAGCACCTCCTTGGCTCCGGCGGGATTCGGCTTGAACCCTTCACGTGAAAGCGGCGTTTCAAGAAACTTCGAATAGCCGGGGATGGAGAGAACTCCGGGAGAATGGAGATTCGCGAAGCCCATGGACCACTCCGCAAATTCGCGCTCGAGCGCTGGCTCCATCACCAGAATCGCGATGTCGCCGTGGCGCGGGTCGGCCGAAATTTTCGCCATCACGCTCCTCACCGCGTCCTCGTCGCCTTCCAGCGCCTGCATGAATCGTCCGTCCTTGTAAAGGAGTATGCCGGTTACGCCGAAGCTTTCGTTGTTTTCGCGGCACTTCTCCAGCAGTTCGACCAATTGGAGATTCGAAAAAGGCGCGGCGGCCCGGCTCACGTATACGAGCGAAATCATTTGTCGCTCCGCCGGTCGAATGCTCGCCCGGGCAATCGCTGGCTTGGGATTTGCAGCTCTGGAAGGGTGAAAAAAGTATAGCACTCGCTGGAGTCCTCGATTCGCCCGCGACCCCGCCCCGGCGTTCAATCCGTCAAGCCCGCTCTGCAATTTCGTTTGTTTCGCGCGGGCAGGGTGCTATCCTTTTCTGTTGGGGCAGGAGAAAAAAGTTTCGGAATTCCGCAGGGACGGGCGCCGCTGAAACAATATGTCAACCACCAGTGAATTGCTTCATCGCAAGCGGGAAGTCATTGACCGGGCCGTGATTCGCTTTTGCGGGGATTCCGGCGACGGCATGCAGATCACCGGTAGCCAATTCACCAACACCGTCGCGCTCTACGGCAATGATCTGGCGACCTTCCCCGACTTCCCGGCCGAGATTCGCGCCCCCGCCGGCACTCTTCCCGGCGTCAGCGGATTCCAGGTGCAATTCGCCTCCAACGACGTCTACACCCCGGGCGACGCCGTCGACGCCCTCGTGGCCATGAATCCCGCCGCGCTGAAAACCAATCTTGCCGACTTGAAACCCAACGGCATCCTCATCGTCAATCTCGATGATTTCCAGGAAACCGATCTGCGCAAGGCGCAGATGGCTTCAAACCCCCTCGAAGATCACTCCCTCGACGGCTATCGCCTCTTCTCCGTCCAGTTGACCAAGCTCACTCGCGCCGCTCTGAAAGACCTCGGCCTCGATGCCAAGAGCATGGACCGCTGCAAGAATTTCTTCGCCCTCGGCATGTGCTATTGGCTCTACAACCGCTCCATGGAACCCACGCTCCGCTGGCTCCAGGAAAAATTCAAGAACAAGCCCCAACTCGTCGCCGCCAACCGCCTGGCCATGCAGGCCGGCTACTCCTATTGCGAGGCCACCGAAGCCTTTCAAATCAGCTACGAAATTCCTCCCGCCAAGCTCGCTCCCGGTCTGTACCGCAACATCAGCGGCAACACCGCTCTCGCCATGGGTTTCGTCGCCGCCTCGCGTCAATCCGGGCTTCCTCTCTTTCTCGGCTCTTATCCCATCACCCCGGCTTCCGACATTTTGCATGAGCTCTCGAGTTACAAGGATTTCGGCGTCATCACGTTTCAGGCCGAAGACGAAATTGCCGCTGTCACCGCGGCCATCGGCGCGGCTTACGGCGGTTCGCTCGGCATCACCACCACTTCGGGCCCGGGCATGGCTCTCAAAACTGAGGCCATCGGCCTCGCCATCGCCGTCGAGTTGCCCCTCGTCGTTTGCGACATTCAGCGCGGCGGCCCTTCCACGGGTTTGCCGACCAAGACCGAGCAGGCCGATCTTCTCCAAGCTCTTTTCGGCCGCAATTCCGAGGCTCCCGTTCCCGTCCTCGCTCCTTCGACTTCCGGCGACTGTTTCTGGGTCGCTCTCGAAGCCGCGCGCATTGCCGTGAAATACATGGTCCCCGTGATTTTGCTCTCCGACGGATATCTCGCCAACGGCGCCGAGCCCTGGAAAATTCCCGACCTCGCGGAGCTGCCCAAATTCCCCGTCACGTTCGAGTCCAATCCCGAGGGGTTCGAGCCCTACAAGCGCGATCCGAAAACTTTGGCTCGCCCGTGGGCCGTTCCCGGCACCCCGGGCCTCGAGCACCGCATCGGCGGTCTCGAAAAACAGGATGTCACCGGCAACGTCAATTACGAGCCTTTGAATCACGAGCGAATGGTCCGCTTGCGCGCCGCGAAGGTCGAGGCCATTGCCAACGATATTCCCGACGTTGTCCCAGCGGGCGACCCTTCCGGAGATCTGTTGATCGTGGCCTGGGGCTCGACGCACGGCCCTATTACCGCGGCCCTCAAGACGGCTCGCGCCAAGGGGCGCCGCATCGGCCATGTCCATCTGCGCCACCTCAATCCCCTGCCGAAAAATTTGGGCGCGCTCCTCGCCCGCTATGACAAAGTGCTGGTCCCCGAGATGAACATGGGCCAGTTGCTGTGGATTTTGCGCGCGAAGTATCTGGTGGACGCTCAGGGTTACAACAAAATTCAGGGCAAACCGTTTAAACAGTCGGAAATCGAGGCCAGGATCGAAGAGGTTCTAGGGCAAAATTGAACACGAACGCGAGGGTGTTTGCGGGTCGCGGCTTCAGCCGCGACGTGAAGCGCGAAAAAAATTTGGGCTTTAGCCCCTGAAGCAGGAAGTCTGGAGAAGCAAATGGCAACCGAAACTCTCCCGCTCTACAACAAAAAAGACTTTCAAACCGACCAGGAGATCCGCTGGTGCCCCGGTTGCGGCGACTATGCGATTTTGTCCGCTGTTCAAACCGTCTTCGCGGATCTCGGTGTCCCCCGCGAAAAATTCGCGATTATTTCCGGCATCGGCTGTTCCAGCCGCTTTCCCTATTACATGAACACATTCGGCTTTCATACCATCCACGGCCGCGCCCCGGCCGTTGCCACCGGTTTGAAATTGACGCGTCCGGAATTGGACGTCTGGGTCGTCACCGGCGACGGCGATTCCCTTTCCATCGGCGGGAACCACACCATTCACATGCTCCGCCGCAACGTCGGGCTCAAAGTTCTCATGTTCAACAACCGGATTTACGGCCTCACCAAGGGCCAATACTCCCCCACCTCGGAAATCGGGAAAAAGGCGAAATCCACTCCTTTCGGCTCGCTCGACCGCCCGTTCAATCCCATGTCGCTGGCCATCGGCGTCGAAGCCACGTTTGTCGCTCGCTCCGTTGACGTTTTCCAGGCGCATCTGAAAGACACTCTGAAACGCGCCGCCGCTCACCGCGGCTCTGCCTACGTCGAAATCCTCCAGAACTGCAACATCTTCAATGACGGCGCTTGGACGAACCTCACCGAGCGCGACGCTCGCAGCGAGCACGTGATTCAACTCGAGCACGGCAAGCCGCTCATCTTCGGAAAGAATCGCGACAAAGGCATTCGCCGCAAGGGCCTCGAGCTCGAAGTCGTCACTCTCGGAAACGGCGTCGCCGAACACGATCTGGTCGCCCACGACGAAACGAATCCGAATCCCGCTTACGCCTTTCTTCTCTCCCGCATGGACACTCTCGAAGGATTCCCCACTCCCATCGGTGTGCTCCGCTCCGTTGACGCTCCTCGCTATGAGGATTTGGTGGCCGCGCAGATCAGCGAAGTGCAGGCGCGGCGGGGCAAGGGCGACCTCGCCAAGCTCCTCCGCGCCGGCGACACCTGGGAAGTAAAGCAATAGCCTTCTGCTTTTTTTATGCCCATTTCAATCAATTGGGTTGAACTGCCTACAGGAAGGGATTTTGAACTCGCAGGCTGCCGAATCGTTGTCCGCGCTGAAATTCCTCGCCGTACAGCATGCCCGCCCTCGATCGCGGAAGCTGCGATTAACGCTTCATATTAGGAGAGCGATGGGCTCGCTGCCGGCTGTGACGTTCCTGCGTATAAGTATTGAGACGAATCTACCGCCGGAAGCGGACCCTCGCACTTTGCCTTTACCACGGTTGCCCGCTGCGAAACTCGTTACGCCTGCTCTGGCGGCGCGTCGCGGAAATCTGCGCTCAGGCCTTCACGCGATTGACTTACGGGTGTGCGGGAGCCGCAGGAGAGGCGGGCGCCACGTTGCTGGCCACCGCGTTTCCTCCGGCGGCGGGAACCGGCGGCATATCCGCATACGCGCGGTCGCGCGCGGCCGCAAATGCCGCGAAATTTCGCCTCGAAATCGGGTCTGAAGGCGGGAGCGCCAGCCGCTCGAAATTCAGGAATTGCCCGTGATGCTGGATCCGGAAATCTAGATGCGGGCCCGTCGCAAGTCCCGTCATGCCGACCAGCCCGATTCGCTGCCCCTGCTCCACGCGTTCTCCGTCGTGCACCAGAATACGCGAAAGGTGCATGTAATACGTGTTGTATCCATTCGCGTGCTGGATTTCCACCAGGTTGCCCGCTCCGCCCTTTCGTCCCGCGTAAATCACGCGCCCGTCTCCAATCGTTTGCACCGGCGTACCGATCGGCGCTCCATAATCAATTCCCAGGTGCGGCCGGTAGCGTTTCAGAATCGGGTGAAATCGGCTCAGGCTGAAATGTGAAGTGATCGGAGCGGCGTATTTCAGCGGAGAGTGCAGAAACTCTCTCTTCATCGATTTCCCGTCCACGGTGTAATACGCGGGATTGCCCGCGGGGTCGTGAAACAGGACGGCGCTGTACGATCGCTTCCCGCTACGGTATTCCGCGGCCAGGATCCGCCCGTAGGACACGAGGGTTCCGTTGTCCAGAACTCTCTTTTCCACCACCAGGCGAAACGTGTCGCCCGGACGTGGATCGGTGTAGAAATCCAGGTCGTACCCGAAAATCTCCGCCAGCCGCATGGCCAGTTCCGGCTTTTCTCCTGCGTCAACGATCGATTCGAAAAGCGACCCGTGAATTTCGCCCGCCACTCCCGCGGTTTCCGTTTTCGAAGGTATCGTCTGAATCTCCGAATGAAAATCCGCCCCGTCCGGATGGATCACCAGGTTGTTGTCTGAGTCGATCTCGTATCGGATTTCGCGAAGATCGCCCACCACGGAGCGTCCCACCGCCAGTTGATTCCCCGCGCGAAGATGCCGCAGATCGAAAACGGGTTGAGCGGACGCCGTCACGCGCGCCACTGTGCCCGATGCGATTCCCATCTCTTTCAAGACCGCGCTGAATGGCGTTCGCGCCGGTACAATTGTTTTCGTGTACAGAATTGCGGTTTGCTGAATCCGCTGCGCGTCGGCGCGCGCTGCCGCCGCCTCCGCGGGAAGCTCGCGCTCCACGGCGGCCAGGTGGGCGTACGATGCTGTCAAGCAGGCGGCGCTGGCGAGCGCCACCGCGCTCCAAAAAATCAGTCTTCGAATCCCCATATCCCCCGCTGCCTCGAATGCCGCAGCGGCTTGCAGCATAACTCAGGGCGCAAGCCCGAAAAAAGCGGAAATCCGCGAATGCGTTGCAAGAAAGGCACCGTCGTCCGATTCTGCCTGGAAGTTTTCAACCAACAGGTTTTCTAGTGTGACGCGCCGGCGGCCGTCGCGTAGGTCTCCGAGCCGCGCTCGGGTTCGGTGGCGAAATAATTTCGGTCGTGAAGCGTGCGGTAGATCCGGCCGGCGATTTCCGATGCGTGCGGGCCTGTCACGTAGCGGCTCCCGCCTCGAATGAGAATCACGAGAACGATCTTGGGATGCGACTGGTCGGCGTACGACGCGAACCATCCGATCCGCCCGCCCAGATCTTCGTCGTCGCACGTTCCCGTCTTGCCAAGCGCCTGCTCCCCATCGGGGTCGTAGCTCTGCTTCGCTGTTCCGTACAGCACCGCCGCGAGCATTCCCTCGCGAATATCGGGCAGCGCTGCGGCGATATTCAGGTGCTGCCGCACGCGCGGCGTAAAATCCTCCAGCCCCTTCGCCGTGCGCGGATACTGCAGATAATATTGTGTCCCGCCGTTTGCGTAGGTCGCCACCAGCGATGCCAATTGAAACGGCGTGATGCGAATGCCCGCCCCGAAACTCGACATCCGCGCGACTCCGCCCAGAACCGGCGGCGCGCTCGGCAGCGCTCCCGACGGCTCACCCGAAATATCCAGGCCCACGCGCTGCCCCAGCCCGACCAGCCGCGCGTACTTGATGATGCTGTCGAATCCCAGCCGCGTTCCCACCTCCTCGAAATATTTGTTGTTCGAGTGGGCCATCGCTTCCGTCAAGTCCATGTAGTGCCGCGGAGCGACGCGGATCATCGTCCCGCTTGTAATCACTCCCTCCTGAATCGCCGCCAGCGCGATGACGGGCTTGATCGTCGAGCACGGTTCGAAGCCCGGGGAAAATGCCAGCTTCTGATTGACGATCGTCAGAATGCGCCCGGTTTCCGGATCCACCGCGACCACCGACCCGTTCGCATGGCCGAGAGCGTCCACCGCGATCTGCCGGACCACGGGGTCGTCGTACGCGGCTTCGTCCCCTTGCGTGGGATCCGCGTAGGTGGGAACGCCGCGATACCTGCGGTGATATCTGTGGTGAGATTGGGTTGCCGCGGAAATGCCGGCTGCCGCGACGAGAAACAGGCAAACGAGAGAGAAAAGCTGCTGGATGGCTGGAGTTCGTCCCATGGCTTTATGAATCGGCCGTTATAAGTCCTTCTTAAAAGTTACGTCAACCAGTGTAAGGAAATGTTGCACGGCGGCGCAACTGGAATCACGGACAGGTTTTTTAAACTGACACAGCGCGGAACAGCAGCGGATGTACCGGGACGGGAATTTCACACCCGCGCGGGGCTCCGAGGAGGAGGGCTCGAAGCCCCGCGCAAAATCCGCATCAATGCGAGCGAAGGTTTGCGGCTAGCTAGCGCGCGGCGCGCCCGCCCTGCGTGGCCGCGACGGCTTTCAGTCCCGTCTTGTGGGCCTCGCCTTCGGAATTTTTGCCGGCTTCCTCGACAACCGCCGGCCCGGCGGCAAGCAACCCGAGGGCTTTGCGGAGTTCGTGATCGATTTTGGCGCGCACGTCGGCGTGCTCCTTGAGGAACATGCGGGCGTTCTCGCGGCCCTGGCCGATGCGCTCGCCCTTGTACGAAATCCAGGTGCCGGATTTTTCGATGATGTTTTTCGCGACGCCGAGGTCGAGCAGATCGCCTTCGCGCGAGACGCCCTCGCCGTAGATGATGTCGAATTCGGCTTCGCGGAACGGCGCGGCGATTTTGTTTTTCACGATTTTGGCGCGCGTGCGCGACCCGACCACCCGGTCGCCTTCCTTGATGGACTGAATGCGGCGAATATCCACGCGGATCGAGGCGTAGAATTTCAGCGCCCGCCCGCCGGTGGTGGTTTCCGGATTGCCGAACATCACCCCGATCTTCTCGCGGATCTGGTTGATGAAGATCAGGCAAGTCTTCGATTTCGACACGATGGCGGTCAGCTTGCGCAGCGCCTGCGACATCAACCGAGCCTGCAATCCCATTTGCGGCTCGCCCATTTCGCCCTCGAGCTCGGCCTTGGGAACCAGCGCCGCGACCGAGTCGATCACGACGATATCCACGGCGTTCGAGCGGATCAGCGTCTCGGCAATCGCCAGCGCCTGTTCCCCGTTGTCGGGCTGGGAAACGAGAAGATTGTCCACATCCACGCCGAGATTGCGGGCGTAGACCGGATCGAGCGCGTGCTCGGCGTCAATAAACGCGGCTTGGCCGCCCATGCGCTGCGCCTCCGCGATCACGTGAAGAGTGAGAGTTGTCTTGCCACCCGATTCCGGGCCGTAGATTTCGCAGACTCTTCCGCGGGGAAAGCCGCCGACCCCCAAGGCGGCGTCAATCGAGATGGAACCGGTGGGAATCACGCTGACGGGGACGAGGACGTCGCGGCTGCCCAGGCGCATGATCGAGCCTTTGCCGTAGTCCTTCTCTATCTGGGAGATTGCGAGATCAAGATTCTTGGATTTCTCATCGGCCATGGCGCACCTCGAAAGGGTTTCGATTCTGCTCCCGGGGGATGGAAGCGCGTGCCTTCGAACTTGCCACCGGCAAGCTCTCAGGACTGGCGAGTGTAGCAGAGAGCCGCCACCCCGGAAGAATCAATTGCAGGAGGGAGATTAGCACAGGCGAAGAAAAAGCAAAAGCTTTTTCTGCGCGGTGATTATCCCTTGAGAGCAAGTAGGTCATAATCATGATAGACTGTATATCGCTTAGGGAAAACGTGCATCCGTTTTTTGAAACTCCGCACGATCACCCTCCGAAGCATCTATTTATGATTACGGTTTATCTTGACGAGACCCGGCATTCCGAGCCGCGCGACTTTGCGTTTGTGGCCGGTTTCCGTGGTACGGAGGACCAGTGGAATAAGTTCATTCCCGCATGGAAGGGTGCGCTAGGGAAAAGAGCATCGCTCCACATGAAGGATTTGAGATGGGGCGGACAGCATTCAGAAAATAGAGTGAAGCCTCTTCTTGAAAGACTCGGGCCGATTCCCTACGAATGTGGACTTATTCCGGTTTATGGTGGCGTGCGCGTAAACGATTACTACGACCTCATGGCAAACGAGACGATTTTTAAACAAAAGGTAATGGGATATATCGTCTGTCTCGCTGCCGCTTTTACTTTACTCATGGAAACCGTCGCGGGCCACGAGTCGATCAAGATTGTTTGCGAGGCGCAGCATGAATTTGAGGTCGGGGCAAAGCGTCTCTTCAGGATTTATCGTTATTTGGCAGGACAAAATCCGAGTCGCCCGTACTTATCAAGCATAGAGTACGTTGAGAAGAATGCGCTGCTTGAACCAGCGGATTATTTGGCGTTTGCCCTGGGAAAGCATTTCAACGAAAACGGAAGCAAGAAAGACCTTTGGTGTCGTCCGATTCATGGAGAACAATTTCAGCTTCCCTGCCCTGCTGGATATTGGCTGACGGCAGAGGGGGCGAGAAAAACATTTCAAATGATTGTTGACGACGTGGAAGCAAACGCGCGAAAAGGGAAATTCCTCCCGGCCAGCGCGAGCTGACCGGAAGGGTTTAACGCCAACGGCAGTCCTTGCTGCCGTAACCTACAAGCTACCGCCGCAACAGAGCGATGAGCACACTGAGTAGGGAGAAAATCTCGGTCAGCGTTAGGACCGGGATTTCTAGTTCTACTTTCATTGATAATTTCACTGGATTGTCGCTTGGGCAACGGCCTCCTTTCTGTCCGGGTACTGCCGGGCGGAATAGTTCAAGCCTAGCACACCGGCGGTAGCTTGTACTTTGCGTGGTAGACTGACCCTATGTCTGACACGCCAAAGAAACCTGCGCCAAGGGAAGAAACGCTCAAGAAGATGCGGGGCATGACGCGAACGCAATTCCATGCTCTGCTTAAGAAAGCCGCGAAGCCCTCTCCAAAATAGCCTTGAACTGTTGATTGCCCTTGTGTCTGCGGTTGTACCGGAAGCAGTACTCATCCAAATAGCTCTGCAAGTAGTCCGGGTCAACGTGGTGATAGACGCCACCGATTCCCCGCTTGATTAAGCTCCAAAGTCCCTCAACCGAATTAGTGTGGATGTCGTTCTTGACGTATATTCCAGCGCGGTGCTTGATACGCCGATGAATATAGCGCCGTCCTTTCGAGAGAGTGTTATACGCAGGGAATTCATCGGTATAGACCAAGCTGCCCGGAGTAACGTGCTTGCGGATTAGACGATTCAGAGTCTTCGCTTTCACGTTCTTGACGTGCCGCGCGATGGCGAGTCCGTTGCGCTGTACAATGCCTACAACCGGAACCTTGGTCTTGTCACCCGAGAGTGGACGGCCATGCGAGCCTTTGCGCTTCCCGCCCATGTAGGTTTCATCTACCTCGACCGTTGGTCCCTCCATTTGCAGATCGCCATCGGATAGCAGGCTCCGAATCTGCTTGAAGATGCGCCATGCAGTTTTGTAGGTGACGCCAGTCTCGCGTTGAACTTGCTTCGCTGAGATTCCGCAACGAGTTGAGCCCATGAGGTACATTGCGTAGAACCAAGTCTTGAGCGATGTGCTGGACTTCTCGAAGATTGTCCCTGCGAGCGGATAGATGTGGGTGCCGCAGAACTGGCAAGCATATGCGGTCCGGTTCCCCACGCGGTGATGCTTTGTTTCCTTGCCGCACTTATCGCACTTGGCCATTCCGCCGGGCCAGCGCTGCTCTTTGATGTATTCAAGGCACGCGGAATCATTGGGGAATTCGTTGTCGAAATCCCGCACGCTGTAACGAAGCTCTTTCTTGATGTGCTGTTTGACTTTACCGTTGTCGCTCATAATGTGTGAATCTTAGCAAAAGAGCGTACTTGTTGTCAAGGGATAATTACCTTCTGCGCCCTCAGTCCCAAAAAATGCTCCGCCCGAACGACGCCACCCATGGCGCCCGCAAGAACGCGCGCAAACCGCATCCCCCAAAGTGTAGCGATTAGAAAGGTTCCCGGTCCTTTGTTTTGAATCAGTTACAGCGAATCCGGTTTCCGGGTGTGTTGCGAACCGCAATGCCACGCTCGCCGGATCGCGACCGGTGCTTCGCATCTCCCGCTCGGAATTCAAAGCGGCCGAGGCGCGCGAGCCTCTCTCTCGGCTTGCCAAGAGCTTTGCTGGCAGCACAGAGGCGAAACGGAAAGCTGGGTGAGAGCTGAGTGACGCGATTTGGTTGGATGGGCGCTGCAATCGCAAGAGCCGCATGGCGAAAATCTGTCCTGAACCCCATTTTATCATCCGCGTCAAACGCGAACGCTTGTGGACTTTTGAAAACGGAGGCAGAGGAAATAAAGGAGGTGGAGGAAGTAGAGGGCAACTGTCGGAGGATCGGACCGTGGCGCGTGGAGCGGGGAAAACTGAGGAAAAAGCGCGCTTGCAACCGCGGAGCAGTGAATGAAAGGGTCAGTCCAAGAAGGAAAAAAGTGCTTAGTGAGACAGATTTAGGCCCGGGGGTCATCGCAACTGGTCGCCGAGAGAAGATGGTTCGGTTTTGGAGCCGTTATCAAGGTCACGAACGCGATCAGGAGGGGGAGGCCGGCCAGGGGAAGGACAGACTCGCGCCAAAAGAAGAGAGATTCCCTTCTCTCTGCCGAGATGTATCGCACAGAACCATGCATTACGCGGACCTTATGTGTTTGGCCAGCGGCTGGGTAGAGCTTTGACGGTGCCGAGGAGTAGATACGCAGTTCGACCGCGGTCGCTATCCATGCCGGAGGAGGGCGGCAGCAAGGCCGAAGACGACGACGGGCTTTCGCCACTTCGGAAGATCCGCAAAGGATGAACTATTCAGACGGAAGCAATTGCCAAGGAGTCCTCCCTTTGGGGCCGCGACCAGGGTGAAGAGCGAGGTTTCGGCGTGCTTACGAGTGCGACAGGACCGGTCCGGGAGGAAATTTGTCATGGTCGAATCCGCTTCGTGACCGCTAATCCTGGAGCCAGATTGTGGAAACGCGATTGTTGATCCAAGCGTAAACGACGGCCCAGGAATAGTAACCGCAGAAAACGACGACCGGATTGGTGGCGCGAATCTTTTTTACGCCGTAGAGGTCCTTATATTCTCCAGGCGGTTCGGCCCACAGGACGGGCGCCGGACCGTTCGTCTTGGTCAAAACCGTGAGTGTCCACTTCCCTTCCTCGAGATGCGCAATGACGAGCCTGGTCAAAAGGTCGTTTTTTCGTTTGGAGGCCAGCGCGAGCGCAAGTGTGGGTTTGTGGTCGCCATAGAAATTCACGCTCGCAAGACCGGGACACGCACCGGGATGTTTTTTCTCGTAGAGATTTCTGTCATCGGCGCTTAGGTCCGAGACAGCGATGATTTTCGAAGCCGGAAATCGAGCGTGGGCGACAGCGCTTACGCCTGGAGGCATTTCGCAAGGGTCCATGGGTGGTTGCGCCCTCGTCGTGACCCCGGCGAGAAGCAGGGAGAGCAGCGCAAGGAAGGGAGAGGGCCGGGAGACAAAGCTCGCCCTAAGCAGGGCGGGAAACATCCACTTGCGTCGGGACATAGTTCGCCTCTCCCTTTTCCACTCCAAGAAATCGCAGTGGTGGTTCGGACTCCTAATCGTCGACGGGCTCCTGACGGATGCGACCGTTTGACCAGAACAAGATATCTGATTCGTATTCTTGCTTTCCTGAATCGATCATCAAGATGACGTCGGGAGCTTGAGGCTGACATTTTGCTTTGGAGGAAGCGTCGAAGAAGTCCTGCGCCTTTGCTCTGCAAATGAAATAGTTGGAGCTCCCGTCCCCTTTGTAATGCTCGACGACCGTCGATTCGAACGAAGACTGATTATCCCGGCGGCTCAGGATCAACAACTTGTAACCGGAGTCAGGATGATCCGAAGGCACAAGAAGCAGCGCGTAAGACAAGAACTTGGCGTCTTGAAATGAGCCGACAGCGATTCCCGGACACCCCTGGGGCTTCTTGCTTTCCCACGTCCTTCGAGCTGATTCGCTGAGACTTTCCGGATCCTGGATTTTCCAAGGGGCGAAATCTCGAGCGAGAACTGCATGCACTTGCGAGGGGAGTGCTTGCACGCTACACAGGTCGGAGAGCGGTGCCGCGTGAGCCGTAGAAGTGCCGAACGCAAAGGCAGCGGAGAGGATTAGAGCGAGACGGAGCCTTCGAAGATGAATGGCCCAACCTGTGGCAGTTCTCCGATTCTGCACGGAATGAGCCTCCTGGCTCCTGGAGCAGGTTAGCAGGTTTCGAGCCGATGCCAGCCTGACCGGAAGGACAGGGTTGCACTATCGGGTAATTCATTATGGAATTAGCAACAACGCGGTTCTCAAAAGATAATGCGAAGAGTTGCGCAAGAAAACTGCGCAAGCCGTGGGAGCCGTTCGCCCGCTTTTTTGCCGCGGCTGAAGCCGCAGCCTACAAAACGAAGGCTCGCCCGCCTATGGCAGGCCTTACTACAGCAGCCAGGCCTGCCTTCGGCAGGCGGGCTTGCTTCCGGCAGGCGGGCTTGGCGCCTGATAATTCCGCCCGCGAGATTTTATGCCGGCCTGGCAGAGGCGCTGATCGCTTTGTTCGGCGCCGACAGGCCCAGCTTGCCGGAGAGTTCCATTTTGCCGGCTACGTCTTCGGCGATGCGAATGTGGTCTTGAATAACGGGCAGAGCCGTTTCGGCGTAGGATTTGAACTGGGCGTTCTGGCCGTGCTCGATTTCGTTCTCGAACATTGCGATCGCCTGTTTGTGGCCCGCCAGCATGTGCTGGATGTAAGCCTGATCAAATTTTGACGCGGAGTCGGCGGAAAGCTGATTCCGCAGGTCGGATGCGTTCGTTCCCGGCGCGCTCGGCAAAGTGACGTCCGCCGCTTTGGCTAGGTCCTGAAGCTCGCTCTCCAATTGCGTGTGATCGGCAACCATGCGCTTCCCGAAATCCTTGACGGCCTGGTTGTCTCCCTTTTGCTCGGCAAGCTTGCCGAGTTCTACCTCGGCGAGGTTGATTTTCGCCGCCGCGGCAATGAAATTCTTGCCGAGCGGCATTTTGGAATTTTGACCGGCGCCCGTCTCTCCCGCCACGGTGATCAGCGGGGAGATTAGAGCGGCCGCAAAGACAACAATTGCGAAGCGGTGCACGATCCTTTCGACTTCCATAAAATTGGCCTCCTTTAGTTTCGATGCCGCCGGCGGCGGGGCGGTTGGCGAAGTGGATTGGCTGTCCGCTTTCTGAAACTTCCTCGGAATGAGTTGCGCAAGAAAACTGCGCAAGCGGCCGGGAACGTCAGAGGACCAGGACGACGCGGCCGGGGCGGGCGGGGTGATCCACGAGCTCATGGGCGCGAGCGATCTCCGCGAGCGGGAGGCGTTCGGCGATTTCGAAGCCGGGCCAGCCCGCCTCGAGCGCGGCGTTCAAATCGCGCGCTGCCTGCATTTTTGCTTCCTTCGAAAAATCGTCGCTGCCGAGACAGAAAACGCCGATGTTCTTGAACACCATTTGCCAGAAAGGAATTTTCGGAGCGGCGCTGTCGGTGGCGTAGCTGGCCACCGAGCCGGCCTGGTTCAGCAGCTCGACATCGGCGTCGATATTCGCGGCGAAGGCCACCTCGACGACGTGGTCAATGCCCTCGGGAGCGACGGCGCGGACGCGGGCGGGCAAATCCGCGCCGGTCAGGACTACTTCATGGGCGCCCGCGCTTTTTGCCGCGGCCTGGTCGGAAGATGACCGTACCGTTCCGATGACGCGCGCGCCGGCGAATCGCGCCAGTTGAACGGCGCAAAGACCGACGGAGCCAGCCGCGCCCTGCACCAAAACAGTGCGTCCCTTCACGGGGCCGGCGACGTGAACGGCCCGGTGCGCGGTAATTCCGGGAATGCCGAGGCAGG
Source organism: Verrucomicrobiia bacterium (assembly GCA_035503815.1). Lineage (GTDB taxonomy): Bacteria > Acidobacteriota > Terriglobia > Acidiferrales > UBA7541 > Palsa-295. The sequence goes on along the minus strand of DATJTF010000008.1, from coordinate 7,305 downwards.
CGCCCTGCTCCATCGAGACATTTTTCGGGAGAGGAGCGACTTTATCCACAGGGACGCACGTGAACTCGGCGGCTGTTCCGAAGGGGCGATAGGATTGCGCTCCGTAGCACCACACCGAGCGGCCCAGCCATTCGGGGGAAACGCCGGCGCCAAGCTGATCCACACGCCCGGCGCCGTCGCTGTGCGGAATCACGCGGGGGTAGGGCATGCCGAGGCCGAAGGCGTCGCCGCGCTTTTTAGTGTCGCCGGGATTGATCCCGGACGCAGCGATGCGAATGCGGACTTCCCCGGCGGCGGGAGCGGGATTGGGCATCTCGCCGACGACGAGGACGTCGCGAGCCGGCCCCGGTTTTTCGTACCACGCTGCTTTCATCGGAATACCTCGCCGCGGAATGAATTCGCTGCGCAACGCGAAGCCCAAGCCGATTCCGGCGGCAAAACGCGCGCAGCGAGCGAAAGCCCGAGCGAGGAAGCACAAAGCGCCGGGCGAAGAGCACGGCCGCCAGACTCGGGCCGCATCATCCAGAAGGCTCGAAGAAGAGTGTAAACCACCCGGCGGTTTCTCGCTCTTCCAAAAAGCGAGAGCCAGGATGCGCGTTGCCGCGCCACTCCGCGCTCCACACGCGATAGTGGCGGGGAGGAGCAAAGAGCGCGCTTGACAGATGGAAACCATTTGGTTACATTAATGGGAACCGAATGGTTACTAATGAAGCGGGAGCGAGCGAAGCATGATGAACCGAACGGAGCGGCGAGGCGCGGCGAGCGCAGCCCGGAATTCCCGCGAAAGCCGGGCGCAACAAAGAAACGCGGTGTTCCGCGCGATTGCGGATCCGACGCGGCGGCAAATCCTCGGGCTGCTCCGCGGCGGGCCGCAGACGGTCGGCGAGATCGCCCGAAATTTCCGGATGAGCCGACCGGCTGTGTCGAAGCATCTGCGGCAACTGCGGCGGGCGGGGCTGATCGTGACGCGGCAGGAGGGAACGTCCACGCGCTGCGGGCTGAACGCGCGGCCGCTGCGAGGAGTGAACGAGTGGCTCGAGGATTACCGGAACTTCTGGCGGGTGACGCTGCGCGGCCTGAGGGATTACATCGAGGAGCGGCGATGAAAAGCGGAGAGCGAAGCGGCGATGCGATCGTCGAAGAGATTGCGATTCGCGGGACGGCGGAGCGGATCTTCGACGCGCTCACGCGGCCCGAAAAGTTGATGAAATGGTGGGGCGCGGAGGGGAGATTCAAAACGGCGTATGCGGAGTGCGAGCTTCGGCCGGGAGGAAAGTGGCGGATGCACGTACGCGGGGCGGGCGGAGGGATGAACATCGTCACGGGCGAGTACCGGCGGATTGAAAGGCCGCGGCTGCTCGAATTCACGTGGATTCGCGAGCAGGAAGACGCGGTGGAAACGCTGGTGCGGTGGGAACTGGAGGAAGAAAGAAATGGCGTGACGCGAGTGCGCGTGACGCATTCGGGCCTGGCGACGGAGGCGCTGCGGAAACGGAACAGCGGATGGCCGCTGATCGTGGCCCTGCTGCGGGATTACCTGGAGGCGAAATGACGGCCGAAACAAAAACGGATTTCCGGTTGCCGACGGCTTCGAAATGGGCGGCGCCGCGCGCGGTGGCCGACGGCGGAGGAGGAACGATCCTCGCGACGGCGGAAGTGGCGGCGGCGCCGGAGCGCGTGTTTCGCGCGCTGACGACGAACGAGGTCGAGCGCTGGTGGGGGCATCCGGAGTTTTACCAGATGACGGATTGGAAGGCGGACGTGCGCGTGTGCGGGGCGTGGAGCGTTGTCGTGCGGTTCGCGAACGGCGAAACCAACGGCGGCAGCGGAGAGTTCGCGGAAATTGAAGCGCCGCGGAAGATTGTGATGACGCGAAAATTCGAGAGGCATCCGCTGCTCGGGACACGCGAGACGACGATCACGTTTCGAATGGAACCGGTTCCGGGCGGGACGCGAGTCACGGTGCGCGACGAAGGATTTGTCGGGCGAAGCGAAGCGGCGTACGGCAACGCGGAACATTGGGAGCGGGTGCTGGGCTGGCTGCGCGATTACCTCGCGGGGGAGGCAGGCAAATAGCCGCGCGAAGATGAAACGCCGGAGCGACGCGCCGGCATTTCGCCGCCCGGCGCGCGGCGGAGACGAGTCAATATTTGTAGAAGCCACGGCCGGATTTGCGGCCGAGCCAGCCGGCGGCGACGTATTTGCGCAGGAGCGGGCAGGCGCGGTATTTCGGGTCGCCGAAACCCTTATAGAGGACGTCGAGAATGTCGGCGCAGACGTCGAGGCCGATGAAATCGGCGAGCTCGAGCGGGCCCATGGGATGATTCATGCCGAGCTTCATGACGGCATCGACGGCTTCGGGCGTGGCGACGCCCTCCATGACGGCAAAAACGGCTTCGTTGATGAGCGGCATGAGAACGCGGTTGGAGACGAAGCCGGGCGCGTCGTTGACGGCGACGGGCTTTTTTTCCAGGCGCTCGCAGAGCGACATGATCGCGGCGAACGTTTCGTCCGAAGTGGCGAGCCCGCGAATCACTTCGACGAGCTGCATCACCGGGACGGGATTCATGAAGTGCATGCCGATGAATTGTTCGGGGCGCGAAGTGTGCGCGGCCAGCTCCGTGATGGAAATCGAGGAAGTGTTGGAAGCGAGGATCGCGCCGGGCTTCAAGAGCGCGTCGGCTTCTTTCAGCACGCGGAGCTTCAATTCGCGCTGCTCGGGAACGGCTTCGACGGCGAGATCGGCGGAGGCGAGCGCGGCGGCGTCAGTGGTGGCGCGGATGCGCGCGAGCACTTCGGGCTTGGCGGCTTCGGCGAGCTTCCCTTTTTTGATTTCGCGGTCGAGATTTTTCGAGATGGTTTCGAGCGCGCGGTCGAGAAAGCGCTGCTCGACGTCGCGCAAGATGACGGTATAGCCCGAGCGCGCGAAGACGTGGGCGATGCCGTTGCCCATCGTCCCGGAGCCGAGCACGGCGATGGTCTTGATGTGTTCGTGTGTCATGGCGGATGACGATGGTAGCGGAAAAGGATGAGGCAAGGAAAGTACCCATCCGCGATCTTGCCGGATTATTCCGTGGGTGGTTGCGCGAGAATTTTCTCGATGATCTCCGCGGCGCGGCCGTAATCCTTCGGCGCTATTGCGATCGAATAGCCGGGGCGGCGTTGATCGGGGAAATAGCTGAGATGTGAAAAGTCCGTAAGAGGGTCGAAAGCCAATCCGGCCAATTCAAGAGCCGCGAGAATGCGACCGAACACAACGGGGTCGTCGCCTCGCCAGACACGAATTTTCCCATCGCCTTCGCTCACAAATTTTTCGCAGCGCAGAGTGAGATAAAACCAAGGCCAGCGGCGCGCGCTTTGCACCGTCGCAACCGCTGAAAGAAATTCTTCAGGGGCTAAAGCCCAAGTTTAGCCGGCGGGCTAGTGTCGGAGCTAAAGCTCAGACCCACAAATCATCCAACGTCCTCGCTCGAGGAGCTCGGATTAAAAGCGCTCGACGGCGAGGGCGACAGCGTTGCCGCCGCCGAGGCAGAGCGCAGCGACGCCGCACTGCAGGTTGCGGCGCTCGAGCTCGTAGAGCAGAGTGACGAGAACGCGCGCGCCAGAAGCGCCGATGGGATGTCCGAGCGCGACCGCGCCGCCGTTCACATTCACTTTTTCGGGATTGAGGCGCAGAACGCGCGTGACGGCAATCGCGGCGACAGCAAACGCTTCGTTCAGCTCGAAGAGGTCCACGTCCTTGTCGCGGTCCCAGCCGGTTTTCGCGAGGAGTTTTTCGACGGCGTCCACCGGCGCCATCATCACCCACTTGGGCTCGACGCCGCTGACGGCTTGCGCAACGATGCGCGCCATCGGCCGCTTGCCGAGTTCGCGCGCGCGGCGTTCGCTGGTGACAACGACGGCGGCGGCGCCGTCGTTCGTGCCCGGCGCGTTGCCCGCCGTCACCGTGCCGTCTTTTTTGAACGCGGGCTTGAGCTTCGCGAGCGCTTCGAGCGAAGTGTCTTCGCGCGGCGATTCGTCGGTCTTGATGACGACGGCGTCGCCTTTCTTTTGCGGAATCTCGACGGGCACGATCTGCGCGCCGAAAAAGCACGACTTGATGGCGCGCACGGCCTTCTGATGGCTGGCGAGCGCGAATTTGTCCTGCTCCTCGCGCGTGATTTTGTATTTTTCGGCGACAAGCTCGCCGGTGACGCCCATGTGAAAATCTTCGTAGGCGTCCCAGAGGCCGTCTTGGATCATCGAGTCGATGAGATTCTGATTGCCCAGGCGAAATCCGGTGCGCGCGTTTTTGAGCAGATAGGGGCAGTTGGACATGGACTCCATGCCGCCGGCGACGACGATTTCGGATTCGCCAAGCGCGACGGCTTGCGCGGCGAGAGCGACCGCTTTAAGGCCCGAGCCGCAAACTTTGTTGATGGTCATGGCGGCGACGCGCGGATCGAGGCCGCCTTTGAGAGCGGCTTGGCGGGCGGGATTCTGGCCGAGGCCGGCCTGGACGACGTTGCCGAGGATGGCTTCGTCCACGGCGGCGGGGTCAATGTCCGCGCGGCGGACGGATTCGGCGACAACTTTGGCGCCGAGTTCGGTGGCCTGGAGAGGCGCGAGGCCGCCCATAAATTTTCCGATGGGAGTTCGGACGGCGGATAAGATGACGGGATTTTCGATGTTTGCCACAAGCTACTCCTTACGTTGAACTTCGGCGGATTCGCGGGGCTTAGCGGAACTTAGGCGAGCGCCGAAGCAGGCCCCAAAAGTGTTGCGATTAGGAAGCCTTAAGCTCTTTAGATGCAGCAGATCTATTTCCGGACTGTGGCGATTAGAAAATGTGCGGGGGAGGGTGTTTCGCTCCGCCGGGATGGCGGAGGGCCGGGCAGGGCGCCGCTGCGTCAAAAGACGCATACATCCATCTTGCACATTGGGAGAAAAATTGCAAATCGGGGCGCGCAAATGTGTGGACTTTTGGCGGGGGAGATCGGCGCGGAGTTCCTGTTCCAGGTGATCGCCGAGCGGGCGGAACGGGCCACGCTCATTGTGACCACGAACTTGCCGTTCTCGGAGTGGACGCAGGTGTTTCCGAATCCACGCTTGTGCAAGGCGCTGTTGGACCGCGTCACCGACCGGGCGCATATCATCGAAACCGGAACGGAGTCGTATCGCTTCCGGCGCACAGTGGAGGGAAGGCAGAAGAAGAAAGCCTCGTAAGGAACAGTTGGGCTTCTCCAGGGATGGGGCAGAGGAAGGGGCTCAGACGCCGCCCCTTCCCCTGCAACCCCATCCCGGCTTCAAACCTAGAGTGGGGCGGTAAGGAACTTATGGCCAGGGGTGGGCCAAATGAAAGTATCAAAGGTGGGCCAAATCAGGTTGTCAAACGCACTACCTCCGAAGCAGTTGGCCCAGATGTTAAGGACGCCACTCACGTAGTTTTCATTCGGCGGATTCGTTCCTGCATCCAGGCTAACCATTCCAAGTCCCGGAGTACTAAGGCTACTGAGTGTGCCAGCCAGACCAGCATTGTAGCTCCTAATCGTGGCCGCAAAAGCCTCATTTGCGCTGTAGCCAGCATTCACAAAGGCGTTAAAGTTATTCGACAATGAAGCGGCGGCCTCGACTTGCTCCTCCAGTCCAAATTGGTCACAATTTCATTCGCAGTGATTCTCCGGGCGGGAGAGCCCAGAATTTCGCAGGGTCGTCCCAGATGACTGGGCGAGAGCGGAATCTGGTCGGCTTCGTGCAAGCGGACGAAGGCGAGACGGAAGGAATTGCTGGCAAATAGAAATTGCAGATGCTGCGCCATCAGTCGAGGACCACGATGCTATTGGAATTTTTCTGGGCGAAAGGCGATGCCTGCATCTCTCGTCCCTAGTATGTCTTCGGCTGTGATCGCGGAAGCAACGGAGCGGAATCAAGGCTTGGCCACCCGCCCGGAAATTCTTTTCACTGCCGCAATGATCCTGACCATAAATATCGAATTATAGAAACGAGTATGCAGGTAGGCTACGGCGGGCAAAATAACGTACCCAATACCAATAACTAATGCAACTCCGACCCGATCATGTCGGTTCATCCTTTCGACCAGCAAGCACGTTGCCAGCGCGGCGATGACGAGGACGCGTACTAAAAATGCCAACCAGTCAAAACTTCGACGCACTTCATTCATGCCAGCCTCTAGAATACCCGTTAGTTATATACTTGTATAGTTATTGAGTCGCATAAACCCAGCCAAATTCTGCGATTGCAGTGATCATCGAGTATGGAAGAGCCTCAAAGAACCCGATTGCTGCTCCCCCGATACACCCCTCAGGGAGTGTCTGACCGGCTAAGGGATACGTTTCGGTCACTGCAGTAGCTCCAGATGCCACGAGCACACCTATTCCGCACCCTGCGACAGTACCAACCGCTTGCCCAAGAATCATCGTGTGCCAGGCAGCTCTGGAAGCTTGAGCGAGTGCCAATTGGGTGGCCGAGTAAACCGTTACGTTCGTGCCGTCCTGAGCAATCGAGATTCCACCACCGTCGGGATACCAGACGCCTCCAGTGCTCTGGCATTCGCTAGGGCTGCTATTATTATCAGTCGATTCAACGCCAGTGCCGGAATCATTCAGATAAGCGCACGGATCGCCACCGCTATTTAGATTGCTAGTCCCATTTCCCCAGCCGACAGGCCCAGAACCGCCGAAGGGGTCTGAACAAGCCGCAGAATAGGGATTGGAGCACGGGTCTCCTGGATCGCAAAGCCCTGGATTGCCCGTGCATGGGTCATCATTAATATTGTCCGGTAAAGAGCCATCACACGCTGCACCATAAGATTCGTAGCAATCCCCGATGTTTCCGTAACCGCCGCTTCCATCGTCGCCGTCTCCGACACCAACACCAACGTCTTCACCCTCGCTGCCATCGCCTTCGCCACAGCCCTCACTTGCGTCTTGTACGTCGCAGTACATCCCAGTCGGATCGAGATTGTTGAGTGGACTGTTGCGCACATAGGCGTAACGATTCAGAGTCTGAGGGTCTTTTATGCTGACAGACGAAATTCCAGCTGGATCAGGGGAAGGCCAGCGGCCCTGAATGCCGTATTCACGAGCGGGAAAATCGTATAGGTTCACAACCGTATCTTGGTTCATCCCTGTGAACGACACGTCGGTGGTTCCTGACTGCGCATATGGCTCGCCAAACGGACCATACGCGCCGTCGTAGTACAAGGCCCGAGCGGACCACGCCAGAGTAGGAATGGCGTCAACTTCTTGCGCCTGCCGAGACTGCTCGGTACTCTGCCCCGCGGATGCCATTCCCGAATTATAGTCC
>DATJTF010000007.1:0-146134 GCA_035503815.1 Verrucomicrobiia bacterium | reverse complement strand
AGGTCCGCGGTCGTTGATCCGCACGTCCGTCTGCTTCCCGTTGCGCAGATTCGTCACGTGCACCACCGATCCGAACGGCAGCGTGCGGTGCGCCGCCGTGAAATCGTGCATGTTGTAAATTTCGCCGTTGGATGTGCGGTGCCCGTCGAACGGCACTCCGTACCACGACGCCACTCCCTCTTCCACATACTGCCCGGGAACGGCCGGCTGCCGCTCCACCGCCGGAGGCGGCCCCGACGGCTGCGAGGCCGGAGGCGGCGCGGGTTGCGGAATTGGCGTGCTCGCAGGTGGCGGCACCGTCACCGGACGCCGCGCGCAACTCGCCGCCAGCAGCGTCACCGCGATCAGCGCCGTAGGCGCGGAAAAACGTAGCCCACCGCGGAAGCGGTGGGTATAGATGGCGCGCAAGCGCCCACCTTTCGCGGCGCATTTCCCGCGAGCTTTTGATTTGCCCGCGCCCAAACTAGGACGCAACCCGATTCCGCATCTCTTCTTTTCTCATGAATCCGGTATTATAGAAACGCATGCACATTCTCGCAAGGTAACCCATTGCCCCTTTCCCCCCGCCTCCGCTGGAAACTCGATCGTTTTCGCGAGCAGCTTTCCTCGATCTTCGGCGCTCGCAAGGAAGACTCCCGCCCGCGCCTCTGCCCCGCCTGCGGAACTCTGGTCGGCGCCACGGCCACGCGCTGCCATCAATGCGGCGCCAGCATGACGTTCTCTCTCGCCGCGCTCAGTCGCTCCTTCTCGCGTCTCCTGCCCACCACGTCTCCGGCCACCTACTTGATCCTCGGCCTCAGCTGCATCATGTACGTCTTCAGCTACATGCTCACGCTGCGGTCCGGCGGCGGACAACCCGCCGGCAGCGGATTTTCCGCGCTTTTCAACCTCGGCGCGGTCGACCCGCGCGTACTGCAAATCCTCGGCGCCTCGCTTCCTTTATACGTCAATCTCGCTCAGCCTTGGCGATTCGTCATGGCCGTCTTCCTCCACGGCAGCCTGCTTCATATCGGCTTCAACATGTGGGTGCTCATGGATATCGGACCTCTCGTCGAGGAAGCTTTCGGCTCCGGGCGCTACTTCTTCATCTATGTGGTGACGGGGATCGGCGGCTACCTGTTGAGCAGCTTTCTGGGCCACTTCAGCATTGGGGGCTCCGGAGCGTTGTTGGGATTGATCGGAATTCTGCTCGCGATGACGATGAATCGGCGGTCCTCCGGCATGCAAATGTTGCGGGGCCAGCTGGTCCGTTGGCTGGTTTACATCGCAATCTTGGGGTTCGTTTTTCCGGGAATCGACAATTCGGCCCACTTTGGCGGACTGGCTTGCGGCTTCCTGCTCGGAAAAGTTATGGCCGATCACGCTCCCGCGTCGCCCGAAGAGCGCAAGCGCGCCAATTGGATGGGTCTTGCCGCCGGGCTTGTCGTCGCCGCCAGCCTCTTCATGGCGTTTCGCAGCTTCATCCATTTTCGCTGACTTGGCTGGCGGCCCAGGCCAGGCTTCCGCCGCCGCGCTTACCCGCCCACGTGCAATCGCCTCGATACCACGATGGAATAGTGCAATCCGGAAAAGCAGACCAGGCCGGCCACAATAAAACCGCAATAGTGCCTCGCCAGGTGCAGCCAATCGTTGTGCCATAGCGCCAGAACGAGCACCATCACGATCAGCAGGATCTCGAAAAACGTGGTGGCCTTCCCCCAAATGCTCGGCGGAAGCGGCCGGTACCCCACGGTGATCAAAATCACAGCCGAAGCCGTCAGCAGCAGCACGTCGCGCCCCAGCACCAGAATCGTCAGCCACCACGCGACTTTGGCCTTCAGCGCCAGCATGAAATAGGAAGACGACAGCAACAGCTTGTCCGCCAGCGGATCCAAGTACGCGCCCAGCGGCGTTCGCTGGTTCAATCCGCGCGCCAGCAGGCCGTCCAGCCCGTCGCTGAGCCCCGCCAGGATCAGGATACCCAGCGCCCAGTCGTACCGCTCGTATTCGATCGCAATCAGAAAAAAAGGAAGGAACGCCAGCCGCAGGAAGGTCAGCTGGTTCGGTACCGTGAGGATGCGCGTCTTGCTGGAGATTTTGTCGACAATCTCGTGGGGTTTGGGCATGATCGCGGATTAGGCGAATTGCGCCAGGTATTCGGTAATCGTCCTGCCCGTCTTCTTCTCGAACAGCTCCGCCATGGAGGGCACGGACCCGCGCGCTTCATCGAGCGCGATGCGCTCGATCCGCAGCATGGGAAAGAAGAGCGTCGGCAAACCCACGCGGTCGCCCTCCGGATGCAGCACCTGGATGATGAAATCGTCGAACGAGCCGAGATCGATGCCCCGTAGCGTCACTCCCGCGGCATTCATTTCCACCAACTCGCCCCACAATTTTTCCTTGGGGCTGTGAAGATTGATCACAACGATCGAATGCGTCTGCATAGTCCTTTTTCTCTCTCCGCCATTGGATACTATCGCACCTCTCCTCGTTCCCAAAGGGCTCGTCACCGGATGGATTTCTCCGCGCGGGACCAGGGAGCCGACTCGCGCCGCGTCGCGATTTCTTTCCGTTTGTTTTTCGGCTCCGGTGAATACCCGATTCAGCCGCTCGGGTATTTCACGTGTGCCGATTCCGCTGCGATTCGCCGCGTTTTTCTCGCGCGCGCAGGCGACGGGAAAATGAGGCGCCTTCACTCGGAACCGGAAGTTCAGTTGTGTGCAAGCGCGTTCTTAATTGACGAACGCGCTCTAGGCCATTTTCGATATGTGATTTTATTGCCTGAGTTTCACGGATCGGGTATTCACCCCGCTTCACTTGGACCGCGAATTGCCGGTAAAACCAGGGCGATTTGCCCCAGGGGGAATAATCCAAATGAAGCGATGGATGATTTGCACGAGCCTTCTAATCGTGCTGGTGCTTTTCTTCGTTCAAGTAGTGAAATCAGATTCGGATCCGGTCTACCCCGCGTCGTCCTCGAATGCCGGCTGTGGCGCTGAGCTGGCTTGTCCAAACGCAACCTACCCATTCACGCTCACTGGCACATCCGCCATCCAGCCAATCATCAATCGCGGAGCGTTCAACCCGGCGAATGATCCGTCGCGTCTCGCCGGGGCCAGCCTCACAACCGCCGTTCAAGTTTCAAATCCACTATTGGCGTGGGCGCCGTCATTTCCTGGCGGTGCTTTCTCGGATGACGCCGGCAATAGCGCGAGTGACGTACAACCAGTGTGCGGCGCGACGGCAAGCATTGGTTACTTCGCATGCTATGGCTCGGCGGCGGCAGGTCTTTCGCCGATGTCGAATGGGCCAGCATCGACATGGGCCTGGACGCTCGATCCTGGTTCTCCAAATTCCCTCGACGGTGATACCGGAACTCAGTACGGATCAGGCTTCGGCGTGACGCGGAGGCGCTGGATTCCGGTCGATCAGTTTCCCGGGCAGGAGTCTCTCTTTCCGGCGCCAGAGCCATCCTCCCTGGCTCTTTTCGGAAGCGGGCTTCTGGTGATTTGTTTCTCGTTCCGGAAGCTTTCGAAGAGCAAATCATCTTCGCGAGGAAAGGGACAACTGCATCCTTCCTAGCGGGAGAGGTTATTGTTTTTTAGAGCGGCTCAAATCGCAGAATCCATGCGCGGTTTAAAAGATGCAGCGGTCATTCCCGCATCGCGTTTCGTAATTTCCCAAAAGCTTCGCCAAACCCGCGAAGCGCGGCCCAACATCACGCGGCGCACCATCCTGCGGCAGCTGCCCGGCCGTTGAAATCCACCGCACCCGCATGCGGCCCCGCAGGGGTGGCCTAAATCGGCCGCCCCTCACACTGTCATCGTCTTCAAATCAGCGGCTATCCTAAGCTTTGCTTCCGTCGCTTTCTGCACTTGGTCCGGCGTGACGCCCGGCGCCACCTCGCGCAGCATCAGCCCCTCCGGCGTCACGTCAATCACCGCCAGCTCCGTGACGATCTGCTTCACAACGCCCACGCCGGTCAGCGGCAGCGAACATTCGCGCACGATTTTCGCTTCGCCGTCTTTCGTGGTGTGCTCCATCGCAATGATCACGCGCTTCGCGCCCGCCACCAGGTCCATCGCCCCGCCCATCCCCTTCAGCATTTTCCCGGGGATCGCCCAGTTCGCGAGATTGCCTTTTTCGTCCACTTGCAGCGCGCCCAGCACCGTGATGTCCACGTGTCCGCCGCGAATCATCGCAAACGATTCCGCGCTCGAAAAAAAGCTGCTTCCGGGAATTTCCGTCACCGTTTCTTTACCGGCGTTGATCAGGTCTGCGTCTTCCTCGCCTTCCCACGGATAGGCTCCCACACCCAGCATTCCGTTCTCCGATTGCAGCACCACTTCGATGCCCGCCGGTATGAAATTCGGCACCAGCGTCGGCAAACCAATCCCCAGGTTCACGTAATAGCCGTCGCGCATCTCCTGGGCCACACGCCGAGCCACGATTTCCCGCTTGTCCATCTCCGCCATCGCTGCACTCCTCTAAATCGCCCGCTTGATCTCGCGCTGCTCTGTGGGTCGCGCCTTCAGGCGCGGCCTTCACATTCCACAAAGGAGCCGGGCCTAGCGCCGGTGGCTCCTTCGGGCGGCGCATGCTCAGGCCCTCTTTCTCACCGTGCGCCGCTCGATTCTCTTCTGATAATTCTTCCCTTGAAAAATCGCGTCCACGAAAATACCCGGCGTGTGGACGAAGTTCGGATCGAGTGTTCCCAGCTCGACGATCTCCTCGACTTCCGCAATCACGAAGCCGGCAGCCGTCGCCATCACGGCGTTGAAATTCCGCGCCGTTTTCCGAAAAACCAAATTGCCCCAGCGGTCGCCTTTCCACGCCTTGACGAACGCAAAATCGCCGCGCAGCGCCGGCACCAGGATGTACGGCCGCCCACCGAACTCCCTGACCTCTTTTCCCTCCGCCGCCTGCGTACCGAAACCCGTCGGCGTGTAAAACGCGGGAATCCCGGCGCCGCCGCAGCGAATCCGCTCGGCCAGGGTCCCCTGAGGATTCAACTCCACGTCGATTTCCTTTTTGAGCGCCAGCTGCTCAAACGTCTTGTTCTCTCCGACGTAGCTCGCAATCATTTTGCGCACCTGCTTCGTCTTCAACAGTTGTCCAATTCCGAAATCGTCGCTGCCGGCGTTGTTCGACACCAGCGTCAAATTCTTCGCGCCCTTCCTGACGAGAGCCGCGATCAAATTCTCCGGCACTCCGCACAATCCAAAACCGCCCAGCAGGATCGTCGCGCCGTCCTTGATCCCCGCAATTGCGGCGTCCGCTCCCGCCACTCGCTTATCCATTCCCCTGATCTCCTCCGGGTATTTGAAGTCCGGCGCCGGCCGCGCCTCAGTAGACCGCCTTCGCGAACTTCACTGTCCCTTTTGCAGCGCCTTGTACGCTTCATTGGCCGCGCGAAATTCCTTTTCCAGCTCGCGGCTCGTCAAATGCGTCCGAAGATATTCCACCGCTTGCTCCATGCGGTCGAGCGCGCGGCGAACATTCTCCGTATTCGTCAGACAAATATCGCGCCAAACGCTATAGGGGCTTGCCGCCAGCCGCAGCGCGTCGCGCAAGCCGCCTCCCGCGAGCGACACGGGCAACCCCGTCTCGTCCGTCTCATCCTCGATTACCCGCCCGAGTGCGATGGAGACGAGCTGAGGCAAATGCGAGACGATTCCCGCCGCCCAGTCGTGCGTTTCCGCATCGAACCACACCGGCTCGGCTCCCATTTTTTCCAGCAAGCCGACAAAGGCTTCCACGCGCGCGTCTTCAGGCAGCTTGTCCCCGGGCTCGACACCCACCAGGACGTACCGCGCGCCGTGAAGCAGCGTGGCGTCCGCATTCTCAATCCCTGAAGCTTCTCTCCCCGCCATGGGGTGGCCGCCCAGAAATTTCGCTCCGAGGTTCGCTCGAAACTGTTCGGCAGCTTCCCGGCAGATGGCCGCCTTCGTGCTGCAGGCATCGGTCACCAGCGCGCCGGTTTCGGCCGCCGCGGCAACCTCGCCGAGCGACCGGATAGCGGCGACGATGGGCAGCGCAATGTAAACCAGGGCCGCGCCGCCGACGGCGCCGGGGATGTCGGCGCAAGCTTCGTCGATCGCCCCGCGCGATCGAGCCTTTTGCAGTTCCTCCGGCCGGTCGTATCCCGCCACAACGACTCCGGGAATTTGCCGCTTCACCGCCAGCGCGAACGATCCGCCGATGAGTCCCGTTCCCAACACGGCCACACGCCGGAACTTCGATGGCTCACTCATCGGGATTGCCGCGCCGGCTGATGCCGCTGCGCGCCGCTCTCTTCAATCTCCGCACCAGCGCCGCGACCGATTCCACAGCTTCGTCCACGCTCTTCGATTTCTCGATCTCCGCCATCAGCGCCGAACCCACCACCGCCGCATCCGCGATACCCCCCAGCAGCGTCACGTGCGACGGCTGCGAAATTCCGAATCCCACGGCGACGGGAAGCGGCGTGAATCGCCGCACGCGACGGGCCAACGCGGGCAAATCCTCCGGCAAAGCTTCGCGCGCGCCCGTCACCCCCATCCTCGACACGAGGTACAGAAATCCGCTGGACGCCGCCGAAATTTCCTTCAATCGGGCATCCGTCGAAGTCGGAGCCGCCAGAAATATCGTGTCCAGGCCGTTCCCGCGCAAGATGCCGCGATATTCTCCCGCCTCTTCCGGCGTCAAATCCGTGGCCAGCACTCCATCCGCGCCGGCTTCCGCCGCTTGCTTCGCGAAATTCCCGAGGCCCATTTGCAAGATCGGATTGAAATAGCTGAACAAGACCAGCGGCGCCTGCAAATGCCGGCGTATCCTCCGGACCAGCTCGATCACGCCCGCCAGCGTCGTTCCGCTGCGCAGCGCGCGTTCGCTCGCCCGCTGAATCGTGGGACCGTCGGCCACCGGGTCGCTGAACGGCACGCCCAGCTCGACTACATCCGCGCCCGCCTCTGCCGCCGCCAGCACGATTTTTTCGGTAGCGGCAAGCGTGGGATCGCCGGCGGTGATGTAGGCCACAATTCCCAGCTCGCCCGCTTCCCCGAGCGAGCGGAATTTCTGCCCGATGCGACCCGGCGCGGCGCCCGCGGCGGGCCTGAAAGCGGCGGAATCAGACATGGCGCGCCAGCATCTCCATGTCTTTGTCGCCGCGGCCGGAAACGTTAACGATCACAATCTCATTCTTTTTCATCTTCGCCGCCCGCCGGTCGAGCTCCGCGAGCGCGTGCGCCGATTCCAGCGCCGGTATGATTCCTTCCAGCCGCGCCAGTCTCTTCACCGATTCAACGGCCTCTTCGTCGCTCACCGCCGTGTATTCGGCGCGCCCCTGCTCGGCCAGCCATGCGTGTTCCGGCCCCACCGCAGGATAATCAAGCCCCGCCGAGACGGAATGCGTCAGCGCGATCTGCCCGTCTTCGGTTTGCAGGACGTACGTGTAAGTTCCCTGCAGGACGCCCGGACGCGCTCCCGAAAATCCGCTGGCGGCCGCGAGCCGCGCGGCGTGCTCGCCCAGCCCCTTTCCGCGCCCGCCCGCCTCCACGCCCACCATTTTCACGCCCGCATCGCCCAAGAACGCATGGAACAGGCCGATGGCGTTCGATCCGCCACCCACGCAGGCGTACAAATAATCCGGCAGGCGTTTTTCCGCGCTCAGAATCTGCTCGCGGGCCTCTTCGCCAATCACTTTGTGAAAATCGCGGACCATCATGGGGTAGGGATGCGCACCCAGGGCTGAGCCGAGCAGATAATGCGAGGATTGCACGTTCGTCACCCAATCGCGCATCGCTTCGTTGATCGCGTCCTTCAGCGTCCGGCTGCCCGCGTCCACTCCGACCACTTCCGCGCCCAGGAGCTTCATCCGGAAAACGTTCAGCCGCTGCCGCTCCATGTCTTCCGTGCCCATGTAGACCGTGCACTCGAGCCCCAACCGCGCCGCCACCGTCGCCGTCGCCACGCCGTGCTGCCCGGCGCCCGTTTCCGCGATCACGCGCCTCTTTCCCATCCGCACGGCAAGCAATCCCTGCCCGAGAGCGTTATTGATTTTGTGCGCGCCGGTGTGCAGCAGATCTTCGCGCTTCAAATAGATTCGCGGCCCGGCATAATGCTCGCTCAGCCGCGAAGCGAACTGCAGCGGCGTCGGCCGCCCCGCAAAATTCCGCAGCAGCGCATCCAGCTCCGTCTGAAATTTGGCGTCCTCGCGCGCCTCCAGATACGCCTTCTCGAGCTCCTCGAGCGGCGCCACCAGAGTTTCCGGGACGTATCGCCCGCCGAACGCCCCGAATCTTCCGCGTGTGTCCGGCACCGTTTTCGTCGTCGCACTCATTTTTTTCTTCCTCGAACCTCGGCGACGGCTCGCTTCAGAGCCGCCAAGCGCGCCGCGCTCTTCTTGCCCGGCCGGCTCTCCACTCCGCTGCATACGTCCACGGCAAAGGGCCGCACCTGCCGGATGGCCTCGCCGATGTTTTCGGGAGTCAATCCGCCCGCGAGAAAGATCCGCTTCCGCTTTGCCGCGCGCGCCGCGACGCTCCAGTCGAAAGTTTTCCCTGTCCCCCCGCGCCGCGTGGGATCAAACCCGTCCAAAAGAATCGCCGTGGCGACGCGAAAACTTCTGAGCTCGGCCGCGCGAAATCCCCGCTTTACGCGCAGCGCCTTGATCACCCGCACTTTTCGCGCTACGCGCGCCGCGAATGCGGGGGTCTCGTCGCCGTGAAGCTGCACGAAATTCAACGGCACCTGCCGTGCGATCGCCACAACGGTTTCTTCGGCCTCGTTGACGAACACACCCACCTTCTTCACGCGCCTGGGCAAACCGCGAGCGATCCGCCCCGCCGCCGCCGGGCGAATGTAGCGAGGACTTTTCTCGTAAAAATTGAAGCCGAGAAATTCGGCGCCCGCCGAAATGGCCCGCTTCGCATCTCTTGCGTTTGTAATCCCGCAGATCTTTGTCTTGACCTTCGTCTTCACCATCACGCTTCGGCCCGGCGGCTCACGCGCCTTTCGCCTCTCCCACCGGCGTGAGCAGCTCCCGCAGCTCCGCGGCCGGGTCCGCCTGCTTCATCAGCCGCTCGCCAATCAGAAATGCGTCGAAACCCGCCGCGCGCAGCCGCGCGATGTGCTCCGGAATATGAATTCCGGACTCGCTCACCGCCAGGCACTCCTCCGGAATCGCCTCCGCCAGCTCGAGTGAAGTTTCGAGCCGGACTTGAAAATTCCGCAGGTCGCGATTGTTGACGCCGATAATCCGCGCGCCCGCGTTCGCCGCCCGTTCCGCTTCTTCGCGCGAGTGGACCTCCACGAGAGCCTCCATCCCGAGCGACCGCCCCAATTGCAGCAATTCCCGGAGCGTTTGGTCGTCAAGAATCGCGGCGATCAGCAAAAACGCATCCGCCCGCGCCGCGCGCGCCTCCCACACCTGCCACGGGTCGACGATGAAATCCTTGCGGAGCACGGGAATCGCCGTCACTTGCGTCGCTTCCTTCAAATGCGCCAGCGATCCGCGAAAAAAATCTTCTTCGGTCAGCACCGATAGCGCCGCCGCCCCGGCGGCTTCCAGCCGCTTCGCCAGTGATGGCGGATCGTAATCCTCGCGAATCAGCCCGAGCGACGGCGACGCTTTCTTGAGTTCCGCAATGATGTTGATCCCGCCCCTTGAAAGCGCTCCGAAAAAATCCCGGGCCGGCGGCGTCTTTTTCTCGATGGCGATCTTCAGCGCCACTTCCGGGAGCACACGCTTCCGGTGGGCGATGGCTTCGCGCCTCGCCTCCACGATCCGCTCCAGAATATTCCCCGAATTGCCTTGCATTTCCATGTGCTGGTGCGCCATCCTGGCCGCGAATCGGGCAGGCCGTCCTGCGCGTCTCCTGTGGGAGGAATCGCCCGCAACTATGCTATTCGCCGGGTCCGAACAATGTCAATTCAGCGGCGGTTTCCGGAGCTCCGGGGACGGGCGCTTCAATTTCCCAGCAGGGGCTTCGAAAATTTGATCGGAATCCCAAAATTCGACCCCTCGAATCCCTTCAGCACGGCGACCGTCACGCCGATCACCTTTCCTTCGTGATTGAAAAGGGGTCCGCCCGATCCGCCTGATGTCGTCTGCGCGTCGAAAACGATTTTGTCCGGCAGCACGTCGCCAATGTGGCCCTGCGTGATCAGCGGGCGAATCAAGTTCCGCTTGGCGAGTTCCGTGAGTACCTCGGAAACGTCGCCGTTGCTGGCATCCACGATTTTCTGCGCGGTGTCTTCGTCCGTCCTGGCGAGGATGGCCGCGAGCCCCGTGGCGTAGCCCATGGCCACAATGGGCTCGCCTGAAACGGCGGCCGTCGCCCCAGGATCGGTCTTCAAAATCGCTCGCTGCAGGTCCTGCATGTCCACCTGCATCGTGGCCAGATCGGCGTCCTGCGAGATCTGCTGAATTTCGGCGTGAAACGCGCGCGGGTCGCCGGGAAAATAAGCGTGAATTGAGGAGATTTCCGCCTGAAATCCCTGGTTCGTCAGCGTCGAGATGTCGTCGTTTTTCCACCACGGCTCGGCGACGTGACGGTTGGTCAGGACGCGTCCGGCGGGAGAGACCAGAAAACCCGTGCCGAAAACGTCGAGCGTGACTTCGGGGCCGTTTCCTTCGAGCGTCAGCACGGGATTTCCGTCGCTATCCTGCAGCGGCTCTCCCTTGGGATTCAGGCCGGCATAGCGCAGGCGTTTGCCCGCTTCGACGTTGCGAAACGCCACCACCACGTGCAGCAGGCACACGCTTTTCACGTCCGCGGAAATCAGCGTTTCCGCCGCGTCGTCCTGCTGCTCGACACGTTTCAAGCGCGCGTCGGTTTCCTCCAATTCCTTCTGCAAGGAAGCGACTTCGCCGGCGTCGGCATCCGACATCTGCGCCTTCAATTCCGCGGCCTGTTTCTGCAGCTGCTCTTTTCCGGCCGCGCCCGTGCTGGAGGATTCTTCCTCGCTGCGAATCTTGCGGACCTGAGCGATGAAATCCTGCTGGTGGCGCAACCCCGTCTCCAGGCGCGTGATCAGCGCGTTGTTCACCTGGGTTTGTTTCCGCGCGTTGCCCGCGAACAGAAAATAGATCCCGGCCATCGCGATGGCGATGGCGAAAAAAACGCCGACCCCGATTTTGAGCCGCCGGTCGAGCGAGAATGCGTCGCTCGTCATTTTTTCCGTCACCGCCAGCGCCTCAAACGCCGTGTGCGCGATCTGCTGCCCCTCTTCGGCGAGGCGTACTTTGTCGAGCAGTTGCGCGCCGGCGCGTCGCGCCCGCAATTGCGCGCGCACTCGCGCCACGAGTTCACCGGAATCAAAGGGTTTCGACAGGGCATCATCGGCGCCCAAATCGAGAGCCGCCGTCCGGTCGCCGGGAGAGGCCGGAACGATCAGGACGATTCGCACGGCTTCGGTCGAGGCCGAGCCGCGAATCGCGGCAATGGATTCGTGAACGGAGGCGGCCCCGGCGGGCGCGTCAACGAGAAGCAGGTCGGCGCCTGAGCGGCGGATGTCGTCGATCGCCTCGGGCGCCGAAGCAAATACGGCTACCGAGTACCCGGCCGCCTCGAAAGAATTGCGAATGCTCTCGCCTAAGACGGCGTCGGGCGAGGCTGCTACGACTCGTTCCGGGCTGGCGGCCATCGTTCGCTTCGCCTCCTCCCTCACCCTAACATTCTTGGCTTGTCGCTTCAAATCAAAGCAAGATGAAAAAAGACGGGATTCGTGGCGCTAATTCGGCCGCAGATCGATATCGAGCCGATTCGCCGCGCCGCTGTCTGCGCGCATTTCGGCGCGGAAACCGCGCGGCGCGATTCGGCGCGGTGATATCATCGCGCCCGGAAATTCTCATCCATGGAGTGACGTGAAGTGGCGGACTCGCTCGAAAAAATAAATCGCGAGATCGTGGCGTGCAGGAAATGTCCTCGCCTGGTGAAATACCGCGAGGAAGTGGCGCGGGAAAAGCGCCGCGCGTTTCGCGAGTGGGAATATTGGGGCAAGCCCGTGCCGGGATTCGGCGACCCGAATGCGCGGCTGCTGATCTTGGGATTGGCACCCGCGGCGCACGGCGGGAATCGCACGGGGCGAGTGTTCACCGGCGACCGTTCGGGAGATTTCTTGTACCGGGCGCTCTATCGCGCGGGATTCGCGAACCAGGAAAATTCGACGCATCGCGGCGACGGATTGAAACTCGACGGCGCCTACATTTCGGCGACTCTCCGCTGCGCTCCCCCGGCGAACAAGCCGCTGCCGCAGGAGTTGGCGAATTGCCGGCCGTATTTCGAACGCGAACTCGCCATTTTGAGGCCGCGCGCGGTGCTCGCGCTGGGAGCGATTGCGATGCGCGCATATCTCGCGCTGCTGAAGGAAAGCGGCGAGATCGCGAGTCTCGCGGGCTATCCCTTCCGCCACGGCGCGAGTTATCAATTGCCGGGAAATTTGCCGCGGCTCTTCGCGTCGTACCATCCGAGCCAGCAAAACACGTTTACAGGAAAGCTGACGGAGAAAATGATTAAGAATGTGTTTCGCGAAATCTCACGTTACCTCGCGGCAAGCGGCTAGCGGCGAGAAAGGCCGTGACGCCTGCCTGCTGCAGGCAGGCGTGATTGTGAATTGTGGCAACCGCACGCGGGTACCGAAGAGGCGCATCGTGTGGATAATGTCGCGGGAATTTAGGCGCTGGCGCCGTTTGCCGCACAAAGAGTGCGTCATCCGCCAAGTCCGAGCACAGGCCACAGAATGCAGGCGGGACCGAGTCTGCTAATGGACAGCTTCGGATAGCAGGCCGACGTGGTTTGCGCCTGAGGCGCGCAAGATGTCGATGGCGCGGGCGACTTGGGCGAAAGGGACTTCTTCGGCGCCCTTCACAAACGCGACCTTGTCCGCGCGCTCCTTGAAAATTTCGGAGAGGCGCGGGCCCAGATCGTTCCAGCCGCTTGGCTCCTGATTGATCAGGAGCTTCCCACCTTGCAGCACCTGCACGACAATCGTATCGGGCTCGGGTGAGTGGGGCTGCGATTTCGGCGGAGGCTGAGGGACGAGTGTGGGCAATCCGGCGGGGATCGTTGGCGTGATCACCATGAAGATGATGATTAGAACCAGCAGGACGTCGATCAACGGAACGATGTTCGGATCCGAAACCGGGCCGTTTTTATTTCCGCCTATAGCGATTCCCATGATCGTGGCTCCCTGATTGCGCACGCCGCCGCACGTCGCAGGTCCGTGCAAACTCAGCAACCGTGAAGGCAGCGCGCTCGTTCGTCTTGAAGTTGGACACCGTCGCTCGGGATTGGTGCCGGATAGGGGCGCGGGCACGACGGGAAGACCAGGGCGACGCTTTCACCGGGGACCGGAAAGCCACCCACCCTTTGGTGCGTGAAGGATGAGGCACCTGCCTTACCCAATGGCAGGCTACGGCGGAGAGGGCCGCCTGCGGGGCCGAGTTCGACTTCGCATGGCATAGGAGTATGTTGCGGGGGGCGGAATTTTAAATCGCAAATCTAAAATTTGAAGTGAACGGCAAGGCCCGGGAAGGCGCTGCGCGCGGCGTGGTATTATCAGCTTGGGTTGCCGATCAAGCCTGAATAGATTGTGAAGAAGAAGGGCCGCCCGCCTATTCGAATCAAAAACAACTAAGTCTCATGGCAAATTGGAGGAGTTAGGAATTTCGTGAAACTGAGATGGATGGCGGGATTCGGACTGCTGGCGGGCCTGGCAGCAGGCGCAGGATTGGTTTGGGCGAACGAGCAGACATTTTTGCGCGCAAGCGATCAGAAATTTGCCGGCACGAACCATTCGGAACTTGCGTGGGCGGGAGGCGCGGCCGGCGCAGCCGACCCGGCGCAGCAGGAAGCGAATCCGGCGCCGAGCGCGATTCGCGTGACTTCGAGCCTTGTCACCGTGAGCGTGATCGTTCGCGATAAGCACGGGGAAGCTGTCACGGATTTGACGAAAGACGATTTCGCGCTGCTGGACGACAAGAAGCCGCAGCCGATCCAAGTTTTTTCGATGGAGAAAACCGCGTTCACGCCGCCCGTGGAAAAGGCGCTTCCCCCCGACACGTATTCGAACGAAATCGGGCTGCGCGAAGGAACACCGTCGAACCTGACGATCATACTGCTCGATTCTCTAAACACGGATTTCCTGAACCGGCCGTATCCGCGCAACCAGGTGAAGAAGCTGCTGCTCACGCTCGAGCCGGGGGACCGGGTCGCGCTCTATGCGCTGGGGACGCGGCTGCGCGTGCTGCACGATTTCACGGGGGACTCATCGAGCCTGCTGGCCGCGCTGAAAGATGACAAGGACAACGAACTGCAGGATATCGACGTGGTGCAACCAGCGCAAGCCAATGCCGTGAATCACCAGATGGAAGGTCTCGCGACCAATAACGTGGCGGTGCAAGGCGAGCAGCTCACGCAGACTCGAGTGGCGGCGACGGCGGAAGCGATTCGAAGCATCGCCAACCACGTCAGTTACCTGCCCGGCCGCAAGAATTTGATATGGATATCGGCCGAATTCCCTTTCTATCTCGAATCCAATAATATCGAGCGGCAACCTGACGGAAAAAGGCTCGAGTACACGACGGAGACCGACTTGCTGGTGCGGGCGCTGACGAACGCGCACATCGCCGTGTATCCGATCGACGCTCGGGGACTGCTGGGAGGAGGCCCAGCGGACATCGCCGCAAAAAGCCTGTCGGCGGAAGAAGCTGACATGGCCACGACTGCGAATATGGAAGTACTGGCGCGGCGAACCGGAGGCCTCACGTATCGCGATACCAACGGAATCGCGAGTTCCATCCGGCGGACGATTGACGGTTCACGCGTCACCTATCAACTTGGATTCTACCCGGACAACGTCAAGTGGGACGGTGGCTTTCACAAGATTCAGGTGAAGGTGAACCGGCGGGATGCGCACGTGGAGGCGCGGGACGGCTACTATGCGCTGGCCGAACCAAGCCTCACGCCTGAAATGGTTCGTGGTTTGATCGACCAAGCCGCGGAAAGCGAAATGGACGCGACGGGCGTGCGGTTTGACCTGCACGTCGCGCCCGTCGGCGCCGACGCTGAGAACAAGCTCTCCCTTTCGCTCTCGTTCGACCCTTCGCAGCTTGGATTCGCACCGCGCAATGGGGAATTGAAGGACGCCGTGGATGTGGCCTTCATCGCCATGGATGCCGGCCACCGCGCCCTGCAGACGACCGTGCTACCGCTCCCATTTGAGCTTGATGCCGAGACTTACGAGAATCTTGTGAAGACGGGGTTTAACATCACGAGGGAAGTGCCGATGCCCACGAACGCCACGGAGTTGCGCGTGATCGTGTATGACGAAGGCAACAGCAAGGTGGGCTCCCTGCGGGTTCCTCTGGCGGGCTATCTTGGAAAGCGGCCGGAATAAGCGGGTGAAGGCGGCGCTTCCCGGCTGAATCAGTTGCGATATACTCGATTCGTTTTGGGAGTTTCACGCAACAACAGATAAAGAGCCGAGACGAATGCGTCTGCGAAGAACGAAGGATCTGTTCGACTACACGATCGCCGCGATCGACACCGACATTGGGCGCGTCCACGATTTTTATTTCGACGACCAAAAGTGGACGATCCGGTACATCGTGGTGGAAACGGGCGAGATTCTCGCCGGCCGCAAAGTCCTGATATCTCCTACGGCGCTGCAAGACCGGGCGTGGAGCCCGCTGCACATCTGGGCAAAGCTCACCTGGCAACAAGTGGAGAGCAGCCCGAGCGTGGACCTGCACAAGCCCATCTCGCGCCAACGCGAAATCGAGCAGCACGATCATTACGGATGGCCCTATTACTGGCCCGGAGCAGGATTGTGGGGCTCGCGGACGCATCCGGCGGCGCTGGCAAAAGACGCGCGCAAGAAAAAGAACGCGCCGCAAAAGAATTCCTCGGCGGATGCCCATTTGCGAAGCACGCGGGAGGTCGCGGGATATCATGTCTCCGCCATCGGCGGTGAAGTTGGCCACGTCGAGGATTTTCTTTTCGACGACAAGACCTGGGAGATCCGCTACGCCATTGTGGATACCAAGAATTGGTGGGGAGGCAAGCGTGTGCTGATCCACCCGCAATGGATCAAACGGGTCAGCTGGAAGAACCGGATGATTTACGTCAATTTGTCCCGGGAGCTCGTGGGAAAGAGTCCGGCGTGGGACGCGCGCCAACCGCTGAGCCGCAGCTACGAAATTCAGCTTCACAAACACTACGGTTCGGCGCCGTATTGGACTTCGGTCAAGTAAACGCGCGATTCCCCGAAAATAATTTCAATCGGCCCGCGACATGCATTCTGTCAACCCGGCGGCGGTGCGGGCTGCCGCGTCTTGGGCGGCTCGAACGCCGCAACGTGCTGCGAAATGCTGGCTCGCGCCTGGGGCGAACCGATGATGACCAGGCGGTCGTTGGGCTGCAGGACTGTCTCTCGCGCGGGAAAAATGATTTCACCGCCGCGAACGATGCCGATGATTTCGAGAGCGGCCATGCCCGCCTCGTTGTAACAATCCTGAATCGTTTTCCCCACCAGTGCGCTCTCCGGCCGCAGCACGCCCAGATTCAGCTCCTTCCGCCCCGGCATTTTTACGGGAACTCCCGAATCGAGCAGCGCGACGAGATCGAGGTGCCCCACGGCGGCGGCCTTGGGTATTTTGCGCGTGCCGAGAAGGCGCAGCGCGAGCTCGACATTTTCCACGTAGCGCGCGGGAGACTGCGACCTTCCGAGCACCTGCGCTTCGTAGAGGCTATGGTATTTAAGGCGCGCGGAAAGCCGCGTTTGCACCAGGTAGCTCACCAACACGGCAAACGCCGCGGCCGGCAGCAATTGGTAGCCTCCCGTCATTTCCGTGACCATCACCAGAGAGGCGATCGGAACTCGGGCGGCCGCGCCGAAAACTGCGAGCATCCCCACGATGACGAAAGCCGCTGCCGGCAAGTGGACGAGCGAGGCGAGAAATCCGCCGAGCATCGCCCCCACAAAAAGCGTGGGCGCGAAAACGCCGCCGGAACCGCCGGAAGAGACCGTGAGGGCGAACGCCAGAATTTTCAGGAAAATCAGAATGAGCAGAAGCTTGACCGCGATGCTCCCATAGATCGCTTCTTGAATCCATCCGTAGCCGCCGCCCAGGATCTGGGGAAATTTCAACGCCAGCAAGCCCACTCCGAGCCCTCCAATCGCCGGATTGAGAGCCGCGGGTATGGGGAGAGCGCGAAAAAGGTCGCGAATGCGATAGAAGACGACGGGGAGCAACGTGGCGACGAGTCCTCCGGCGACTCCAAGCACGCCAAACCACGCATAGCTGGGCGCGCTGAGCGGCGATTGTCCGGCCGGAAAGAAAAACAGAGGTTTCCAGCCGACGAAGAGCCCGTTGACTCCGTAGGCGACCACTCCGGCGAGCATCGTGTACAGCAACGCGGAGGCTTCAAACTCCATGTTCGAGTAGAGAACCTCGACGGCAAAAAAGGCGGCGCCAATCGGCGATCGGAAAATCGCGGACAGGCCGGCCGCCATTCCCATGAGTACGAGATAGCCTCTTTCCTGGTCGTTGCGATGCCCGAGCGTCGCGTAAATCGAGCCGACGCCCGCGCCAATCAGCGCCGTCGGCCCTTCGCGCCCGGCCGACCCTCCCGAGCCGATGGTGATTGCCGAAGCGACGAGCTTCAACGGCGCGACGCGCGCGCGGATAAATCCTCCCGCGCGGTGGAAAGCCTTTACGACGGTATCGGTGCCGTGGCCTTCAGCTTCGGGCGCGAAGGTGTAAACCAAGAGGCCCGACAGCAGACCGCCGACGGTCGTCGCCACGGGGATCAACCAGAGGCCGTGCGGGCCTATGCTTTGGTGGAGAACGCCACCCTCAGCCGGAATGCCGGGCTGATGATAACCGGCGAACCAGACGAGAAAGAGGCGGTCGCACAGCCGGAGCGCCCAGGCAAACAGTTGGGCCGCCAGCGCCCCCACGACTCCCATGGCGGCAGCCTCGGCCAGAAGTCGGGGTTCGCTCTCGCGGACCAATCGGGTCTCCGGTTGGAGAGATACAGAAGGCGCGGCCTAGGCTTTCAAGCAGGCGAGCCACGCAAAGTGGAGTCTAGCACGAGGGCCGGAGCGTCAGTCCGAGCGGTTCGGAAAAACTCGCCGCGTGCCGCTCACCGGCCGCTCCTCAATCTGAACTTCTCGGAATTTTTTCTCGCTCTAGCGGCGGGTTCGTTTCCAGCGCGACATCGGCCGAATCGGTTGAAAAAACCACGATACCCACGCACGCGCGAGGCGTCGGCCCGAAAATGAATTTTGCGGGGCCAGCCGCGAAAACTCCGCATGCTGCGGCGCTCGCCCGGACGGCCGGATGCGCGAGGCGAGCCGTAACAGACTCCAGAGATAGAAATGGTCCACGCCGTCGAGAAACAACAAAAAACCCGCGACCAGCGCCGCCAAAATCAGGAAGGCCGCCGCAAACAGGAGCAGCGCCGAAAGAAATTGAAGCGCGACAAAGTTGCGAAGCGCCGCGAGAATGGCGATCGCAGGCGCCAGGAGCCAAAGCCATTTTAGATTGGCGTGCCCGTTGGACGGCAGTGCCGGCGAATTGGATTGCATCGTGCCCCCCATTTACAACCGGCAAAAAACTCGGCGACCGAATCTCCCGGGCGCTGCGCTCGCGCCCTATGCCCGCCGGAAAATTTTTAAGTTGATGACGAACTCCTGCCGGTTGCTGAAGTTCGAAATCGTGCGAGTCTTCGACGTCCACCCGGATCGCGCGGCGTACACCTCATAGTCGTCTGAATCGAAAAGCCCGCTGAAACGGTAATGGCCCGTCTGATTTGTGATGTAAGTACGGACGGATTTGTTGCGTTCGTCATACAAGTAGACAACGGCGGAGCGCGCCGGCCTGGAATGGGCGGTGAAGACCGTTCCACTCACCGTCCGAGACTCATATTCGTTGTCCTTGCGGCCTGCCTTATCCGGCGCGGCCCAGGCGGGAAAGGCGAGAACGCAAGCCACAATCACACCCGCCAGCGCCGGCCTAAACCACATCACCTTTCCCCTTTCAAAATTCTTGCGCAAACACGATGCGCGCCGTGGCCCGCGGCGGGAGGGTCCCATGTCCTCAACGCTCCTTCGCCATCGACCGCGGCGCGCTCGTGTAGGGCTCATACCACTTTTGCTAATCGCCGTTCAGCCCGGCGTTCGTCGAACCGGACGCCGCCGGCAATTTCCCGGCGCTCTCAACTTTCTGCAAGCTGGGCTGCGCCGGCTCCCACAAAATTGCTGCATCTGCGGAATCGTTTGGATAGGCGACGGCCGGTTTCTCGCCCGCGGGCTCGAGAATCACATCCACCCGGCGGTTGTAGGCCAGCCAAGTGTCGCGGACCGAGCGCTTGGCGAAACTCTCCGGCTTCTGCGGATCCTTCGTCTGGAGTTTTTCGACCATCGAAACGGGCATCTCATGTTCCTTTCCCACGGGCCGGCTCTGGATGTCACTCGAGGGAACGCCTTGCGCGAGGAGGTAGGATTTCACCAGGTTGTCGCGGCGGACGCTCAGGGCCATGTTGTAGGCCTCGGAGCGCCTAACGTCCGTGTGCCCGACGATCAGGAGGCTCGCCTTTTCGTTGTACTGGCGGTAATTTTCAAAGTTTTTGGCGATCTGATCGAGAGTTTCCCGCTCGGTCCCGATGAGGCCGACCTTCGGATGCCGGGCGGTGGGATAGTTCGTGGGATAAAAGAGGCTGGCGAGCCGCACGGACGGAGGCGGATTGATGGAACCAACGATGTGCAGAAGCGCCGTCTTCATCACGGTGCCGCCGCAGGCGTTGGTCGCCTTAATCGTGTAGCCATAGTCTTCGTTGACCGGACCGTCAGCCGTTTGAATGGGCTTGGGACTGATCGTCTCGCTTCCGCTCATCGGCTCGGCACCGAGGGGCGCGATAGTGACTTTATCGGCGTTGGACGCGGACCATGTCAAAGTGGTCGGCTGATCCTCGACGACCTTGTCGCCAACCTTGCGGAAATGCACTTCCGTGTTGCTCAGGCTGACGCTGGCTGTGGGCTCGGATTCGACGTTGACGGCCACCGTTTTCGTGACCGTTCCTCCCGGCCCCTTTGCCGTGATCTGATACGTGATGGTGTGCGTGGGGCTCAACGAGCGGTTGCCGGTTTCAGGAACGTTGCCAAGAGTCGTGATGGAGGTGTTCACGGCGTTGGCGGCTCTCCAACTCAAGTCCGTGGATTCGCCGCAAGTAAGATTGGTGTTTTGCGCGTGGAGGTGCAGAGAGACCGGCGCCACGGCGACCCTGGCGCTGGCGATGCCCGCATCGAATCGCGGCTGGGGCCCGAGCGTGAGCCCGCGTCCGAAATTCTTCGTCTTCATTTTGCCGTCATGGTTGAGGTACACGACCACGCGCTGCCCGGCCTTGACATCCACCGGACCCTGCCAAACCGTGTTTCCGTGCCGCGTGACCGTGACCTGATATTTGCCGGGTTGGACGAGGAGCCACTGGTGCCAAATAAAATTATTGTCGAACTCATCGACGTGGCCGACGAAATAGGCCGGTGTGGTCCCATTCAGCAGGACCGCGTCGCGCGGGTGTCCTTTGAGTTCGATATCAGCGAAGGGACCGGAAACCATGTCGCCCGAAGATTGAAGCGCGACGGAAAGGTGCGTGACCTCGCCCGCGCCGATGTGGACTTCCTGAATCTTGGGGACGTAGCCGTAATTCTCTACCCCCACTCTGTGAGTCCCTTCCGATAATTCAATCGTCTGGCTGCCGTCGCGGATCGCTCTGCCGTCCACGAAGACGTAGGCTTGTTTGGGACTGACGTGAATCTTCAACTGGCCCATCTCGATGCTGCTCTGTGCGGATGCAGGAAGGGAAACGAATGCAACGACAATGAACATTAGGACAGCGAACCGAATATGATGTCTTGTTAACATCGTTCTTATCTCTCCTTTTCAATCCTTCCGTCGAGACCCAAACACACTTCTAAGATATGAACTGGAATGAGGCGGCGTAGCGCGGCGCCTGCAACAGGCGCGTCACGTCAATTTTGCGAGTGGAGCTCGCGCTCGGCTTGCAGCCAATCCTCGAGAGCCCGGCCGGGGGCGCGGTTGCGGGCGAGATACAGCTGGTAAGCGCGAAACCGGATCTCTTCCTCGGCGGACTTGCGCTTGGGATCAAATTTTGCGGATTCTGTGGAAAATTCGTTTTTGTTTCCTGTGGCGTGACGCATGGCCTTCTCCTTTTCGATTTTCGCGGCCGGCGAAACGATTCTGGGGAACCGCCGGACTTTCTTAAAGCCGCGAGAGGCTGGTGAAAATCCTCTTCACCCTAAATTTTTGTTCCAGAAATTGAAAAAAGTCTGTCCAAAAGGAGACATCCGGAGGGCGCGAGACGGTCTGCGCATTCAATCCGGAGGATGCGAATGACTTGCGGATGCCTCCCGATTGCAACCGCCGCCGATACAACCGCCCGCGCCTCTCGCAGCGTCCCAAAATTGTTGTGATGCTTCGAGTTACCGGCGAAGAGGCGCCCAGTCGATGAAACCGGAGAAGCGGGCTGCGTTTGGCGTTGAAACGTTCCTCGATTCACTTGGCATCCTCAGGGAGGTGAAGCTGTACCGAAGGAATCAGGTGATTTTTTCGCAGGGGGATCCGGCCGTGGATGTGCGGTTCATCCGGAAAGGACGGGTGAAACGCACGGTGGTCTCGCGCTCGGGCCGTGAAGCCGTGGTGGGAATTTTGGGCGCGGGGGATTTCTTCGGCGAGTGGTGCCTTTCCGAACGCCCGGTCTGCATCGCCACAGCCACGGCGATGGAGCCGACCACGATCGTGGTCATCAGCCGGGACGAAATGCTTAGGGCGCTTCACACCGAGCACTCGCTTTCCGACCGTTTCATCTCCTATCTGCTTGCGCGGACCGTGCGCATCGAGGAAGACCTGATCGACCAGCTATTCAATTCCACTGAAAAGCGCCTGGCTCGGGCGCTGCTCCGGCTGGCCCGCTACGGCCGCCACGTGGACCACGAAACGCACATCCCGAAAGTTTCCCAACAAACGCTCGCGGAAATGATCGGGACCACGCGCACCCGCGTGAATTACTTCATGAACAAATTCAGGAAATTAGGCTTCATCGATTACAACGGCGAGCTCCGGATCCGCCGCTCCCTTCTGAATGTAATTCTCCGTGAGTAACATGGCCGTCATTCCGCGAGCGCGCGTGCACTCTCCGCTACTGGGGGCAATCCTAAAGAAATTGAATTGCGTCGCGCCGCTCCTCGACTGCGGGTTCTCATCCCCTCTGAAAGAGAAACAGGGTGAATCGGAAAGCGAACGCAAGAGCGGAACGCTGCGCGCCGTAAGGACTTAGCCGACCGCCATGAAAATTTGGCCACCGTCCGGCGGCCTCGAGCATCCCACTTAGTGGGCATATTTTTAAGGCGATCAACACCGCCGGGAAGGACTTGCACCATGAAAATCGGAAAAATAGCCGGCCTGCTTGCCGGCGCTTTGCTTGCGACTGCGGGGATGGCGCCACTCGCGCACGCCGGTCAGCAAAGCCAGCTCACGAAAATGACGTTTTTCGAACCCGTGGAAATTCCAGGAGTGGTCCTCACTCCAGGCACGTACTACTTCTCGCGCATAGACAATGGCAACGACCCGAACGTGAATCTTATCCAGGTGTACAACTTCGCTGAACAGCCTCTGGACATCTTCCTGCAGACCGTCTCCGTCGACCGCCCAAACATAAGTGCGAGAACGGTTCTCACATTTTCCAAATCGTCGCGGGGAACGCCGATCCGCTTGGTGGATTGGTTCTACCCCGGCACGCTAACGGGCCATGAATTCATCTACTCGCCCCGGCTTGAACGCCAGATCGACGAATCCGAGCAAATCACCGTGGCGGCGAATAGGCGCGGCGATACGCCGGTCTACAACGCGAACTGGACGTCGTAGGCGAATCAATCCGGTTGACGCCTGGTTCGGCTGAATCGCTGCCTTGCCAGCGAATGCTTGCCGCGCCCAGCGATGGTGGGCGCGGCAAGCCTGGCGGACGGCAAGGTAAGGTTGCATGCGTAGCTCCACGCTTTCGCCAAGCCGTGTGACGGACCCCGCATATCTGCAGGCCCCGAAAATTTCAAGCTGAAATCCACCCTTGGCGGCAGAAGAGGAAGGCGTAAAAAAGGTCTTGACATATTCTCATATAGGAATATATTGGACCCATGCCACGCGCGGCAACAACCTCAGACGCATTCAATGCCGTGGCCGAACCCCGGCGGCGCGAGATTTTGAACTATCTGTCGCTGCGCGAACGCTCCGTGGGCGACATCGTAGACGCCCTGGGGCTGGAACAGCCGTCGGTTTCAAAACACCTGCGCGTGCTGCATGACGTCGGGTTAGTGGAAGCCCGGCGGGAGGGACGACAAGTGATCTATCGGATCAATGGCGAAGCATTTCGGCCCCTGCACGAATGGACCGGCACCTTTGAGCGTTTCTGGCGCCACCAGCTGGATCTGGTGAAGGCGCGAGCGGAAGCCAAGATGAGCGAACCGGATTCGTCTCATTGAACTGGGTCAACTCGCATTCCAGCCGCGCGCCGGCTTCGGGCCAGGCGCCGATGAAGCGCGAAGCTTCTGGCGGAATCGCTGATCTCAAGCACGGATGGCTTTCTGACAATCCAACGGACCGGAGGAGGAAAGATGGCAACAGGCACGCCGAAAATGGAGGATTTCACGCTGAATCTCACGCTCGACACTCTCGTTAAAGCGCCGATTGACGTGACGTTCGCGGCGTTACTCGAGCAGATCGGTCCTTACAACGAGACGCCTGAAGGCAGATCGCTCGAGATGAAGCTCGAAGCCTGGCCTGGCGGGCGATGGTACAGGGACCTGGGAGATGGAAACGGGCATTTCTGGGCGACCGTGCAGGCGATCAAGCGGCCGTCGCTTCTGGAATTTTGCGGGCCTCTTTTTGCGTCCTACCCGCTCGTTTCGAATTTGCAGTACCGCCTGAGCGAAGTCGAGGGTGGCACCCTGATTAAGTTCCGGCATACGGCGCTGGGATTCATGGAGGAGGAGCATAAGGCGGGGGTGATCAGGGGATGGACGCACATGATGAATTGCACGCGCGAGCGCGCCGAGAAGACGGGCGGAAAAAGGGTGCAGTAACCCCGGCGGGCCGTGCGGGGGGTAAAATTCGAGAGGCAGGGAGAGGATGATGATATGTCCGGCTTGCATTTCAGCGGCGGCGGTGGTCGCGGCAAGCGCCGCTTCCGGCGGAGGATTCAGCGCGCTGGTCCGCAAACTCCTGCGGAAAAAACCGGCCACGGGCCAAAGTTTTAGGAAGACAAACCACAAGGAGGAAGTATGGGCGAAGTGACGCACGAGCAAGTCAATTTGATGTTGCGCTTGTTTGAAATGCGGCGCGAGTCAAAGCTCCGGGATGCCCGCGATTGGTTCGCGGCGAATTTTCACGTGACGGCTCCAGAGGATGTGGCGCGCGTGAGCCCTCCCGGAAGCCAGGAAAACACGTACATGCGAATGGTGCTCGGATATTGGGAAATGGTGGCAAGCATCGTCAATCGCGGTCTGATCGACGAGGACTTCTTCTTCGAATCGGCCGGCGAGCAGTGGGTCGTGTGGGAACAGATCAAGCCGGTCCTTCCTGCCTGGCGACAAATGTTCAGCAATCCGAAATTCCTCGCCAACCTCGAGGAACAGTGCCGCCGGCTGGAGGCGTGGCGAGAGAAGCGCGCTCCAGGGTCGAATGAAGCCACGCGCCAAGTGCTGGCCCAGGGACGAGCCGCGCTGAAATCGCAGACCGCTTCGAAATAATCGGCCGCAATAGGACGGACCTGCGTTCTCCGGCCGCGGGCCGGGGCGCTGCGGCCAGAAGAGTTTCTTTGGGGCGAAAACAAGGAGGGACGGACATGGCAAGCGCAACGGCAATAAAGCACAAGGTGGTATCGAGGGACGAGTGGCTGGCGGCGCGAAAGCAGCTGCTGGCAAAAGAAAAAGCGTTCACGAAACAAAAGGACGCCATTTCAGCCGAGCGGCGAAATCTGCCGTGGGTGAAGATCGAAAAGCAGTACGTCTTTGAAGGCCCGAACGGGAAAGCGACGCTGGCGGACCTTTTCGAAAACAAGAGCCAGCTCATCATCTACCATTTCATGTTCGGCCCGGACTGGGAGGAAGGCTGCCCGAGCTGCTCGTTCCTGATGGATCACACGGACGGTGCGCTCGTACACCTGGCGCAGCGAGACGTTTCCTTCCGCGCAGTTTCCCGGGCCCCGTTCGCCAAAATTGACGCATTCAAGAAGCGGATGGGATGGAAATTCAAATGGGTATCGTCCTATGGAACCGACTTCAATTACGACTTCCACGCTTCCTTCGACGACAAAGAAAAAGCGGACTACAACTACGAAATCGGGCAATTCCCGAGCGCGGAAGGTCCCGGCTTGAGCGTGTTTTACAAGGACGAAGCGGGAAACATCTTTCACACGTATTCGACCTATGCGCGGGGAACAGAAGCCACGGCCGGAACTTACCAGTTTCTCGACCTCGTGCCGAAGGGGCGCGACGAGGACGGGCTTCCGTTCACCATGGCCTGGCTGCGGCATCACGACCGGTATGAGAGCGGACTGCTGGCCGACTCGGACCGTCCCTATTGGCCCTCGACCGAGGCTTTGACCAAGGACCAGGAGACGAAAAAGCCGGCCGCGAGTTGCTGCGAGGAAGGGCATCACTCCTAGCGGAACCGGAACCAGAAAGCGCAGGCCGGAGCAACCCCGTTGACAAGGGGGTTGCTCCGGCCTTTATTTTTGCGCTGGGACGCGCCCCTCGCTTTCGGGAACTTTTTCCGGGCCTGGATGGAATCTAGGGTATGAATCACGAACAGCGCGAACGGGAGAAGAAACAATGAACATTTATTCGAAGGCGGCCCTTGGTCTGCTGGCCTTGACGCTGAGTTGCGTTCCGGCGCTGGCCCAAGGCGATCCACAGGACCCCCCTCCGGCACAGCCCGAAACTCCGGACGGGCCCGGCGGCGGACCAGGAGGCCCGATGTGGTCGGGCCACAATGGAGGCGGCTGGGGCCAGGGCGGTGGCTGGGGCCACAGGCGCGGCGGTTGGAATCGCGAGGATCGAATGGGAGGCCGCGAATTTGGATTTGTCCGCCTCTTGAATGACCCGGCGATACGCCAGCAGGTGGGCGTCACGGACGAAGAAGCGGCCAAGATCCGGCAACAGACCTCCGATTTCATGAAAAAGGAGATTCAGGACCGCGCGAACGTCGCCGTACAGCGAATTGATTTGCGGGATTTGCTGGCGGCGGAGAAGCCGGATCGCGCGGCGATTGACAGCAAACTGCAGGACATCAGCACATCGAGACTGGCCATGGAGAAATCGGCGGTCGATTACCGGTTGACGCTGCGCGATGAGATCACCCCCGCGCAGCGCGACAAAATCCGCGAACTCATGCGGGACCGCTGGTCGCGCGACCGCGGCGAAGGCGGACGCTGGCAGCGCGGGCCTCATGGAGGCAGGCGAGGCGGCCAGCGCGGGCCGGGTCCGGGCGCTGCGCCCGCGCCCAATGCCCCCAGCAACCCGCAAGGTGGCGCGGCGCCGGGCAATTGATCGAACCAGGGCTTAATTAGCGGCTTTTGTTGTGAAGCAAAAAAGGCACGGCTTGCGTCATGGGCAGGCCGTGCCGTTGTTTTTTCCGCGGTTCCCTGCCCCGCTGGAAATTCCCACCGCGCACATTGCAGATGGATACGGCGACTTTTTCTCTCGCGATTTTCGGCGCTGCTCACGCTTCGCACGCCATGCAAAGCGAAGAGTATCTAGCATCAGCTTAAGCCGGTCGAGAAACGTCTCGAGGCCGCCGCGGCGTGAGCGCCCAATACAGCGCGAAGGAGACGCCGAAGCCCACGAACCAGGCGTATTGGTAGAGGAAATGGAGCGCGGAAACTTTCAACCCGATCAGAGCGACGAAAATTCCGGCGCCCAGCGCGATCATCGCGCGCCAATTGACTCCGCGCGAATATTCGTACTGTCCGCCGCGCTCGAATAAATCCGGCGAACTCAGGATCCGCCGGCGGAGCACAAAGTAGTCCGCGATCAGGATTCCCGCGATGGGCCCGAGAAAACTCGAATAGCCAACGAGCCATCCCATCACAAAGCTGCCGTGGCTCGAAAGCCACCGCCAGGGCTGCATCAGCAGGCCGACCACGCACGTAATGAGCCCGCCGGTCTTGAACCGGATGCGCCGGGGCCACAGGTTCGAGAAATCGTTGGCGGGAGAGACGACGTTGGCCGCGATGTTGACGTTGAGAGTGGCGAGCAGAACCGCGAGCATCGCGATCACGACCGCAACCGGGTTCCCCAGCCGGCTGAGAACCACCACAGGGTCCCAGACAGGCGCGCCGAAAATCACGACCGTCGCGGACGTCACCGCAATCCCCACGAACGAATAAAACGTCATCGTGGTCGGGAGGCCGAGAGCCTGCCCAAGTATCTGGTCGCGCTGGCTGCGGGCATAGCGCGTGAAATCCGGAATATTCAGCGCCACCGAAGCCCAAAAGGCGACTACGCCGGTGAGCGACGGAACGAAGAATGCGAGAAATTCGCCGCGCGAGTGGAACTGCGACGGGGCGGAGAGCATGGGACCGAGCCCGTGGGCGTGCACGTACGCCCACCCGAGCATCGCCAGTCCGAGAGCCAGAAGAATCGGCCCCGTGACGCTCTGCAAAAAACGAATCGTCTCGATCCCGCGAAGAATGATGATGGCATGAAGCAGCCAGAAGAGAAGAAAGCAGAGCCACGGATAGTTCCAGCCGCGGATGAGAGCGGCCAGAAGCGAATTGATGGCTTCGCCGCCGATCCACGTCTGAATGCCGAACCATCCGCAGGCGACCAGCGCGCGCAGAAGCGCCGGGACGTTGGCGCCCAGAACACCGAACGAGGCGCGGGCGAAAACAGGAAATGGAATGCCGTACTCCGCTCCGGCGTGCGCATTGAGAAGCATGGGAACCAGCACGATGAGGTTTCCGAGAAAAATCGTCAGAAGCGCTTGCTTCCAGTTCATCCCCCCGGCAATCATCGCGCCCGCAAGCATATATGTGGGAATGTTGATGCTCATGGCGACCCAGAGCGCGGCGTAGTTGTAGGTGCCCCAGGTGCGGCGGTCGCGGGGAATAGGGGCAAGATCTTCGTTCCAGAGGCGCGAAGCCGCAGGCCCGGCGGTGGAATGGTTTGCAGCGGCTTGGGAAGCGGAGTCGGTCATCTCGCGTGTAGCGCAGAATCAGTTGCGAATTGAATCTGCGGCTTATACCGCGTCTCGGATTCCTGGGCAAGACGTTTCTCTGAATGATTTGCATTCGCCTGTGCGGCGCAGCGAACGGATTGACTTTGACACCGGCGCGGGCGGTTGATAGCCTGCGCGGGAAGCGGCCGCAGGGCCGCCCGAGGCGCGGGGACAGCGCCTTTCCCTCATGACTCCCGAAGCCGACGGCCGGAACGTCATTGAATTCGTGCACGCGGGGTACCGTCTGCCGAACGGAACACGGCTTCTCGACGACGTGCATCTGGAAGTCCGCCAGGGCGAGGTGCTGATCCTGCTGGGGCGAAGCGGCGCGGGAAAAACCACGACGCTGAAACTGATCAACCGAATGCTCGAGCCGAGCGAAGGAGAGGTGCGCGTCGAGGGACGGAGCACGGTCGAATGGGACGCCATCGCGCTGCGGCGAAGAATCGGTTACGTCATCCAAGAGACGGGACTCTTCCCACACTTCACGATTGAAAAGAATATCGCGGTCGTGCCCCGGCTCGAGGGATGGGAAGAACAACGAGTGAAAGCGCGCGTCGGCGAGCTGCTGGAGCTGGTGGGCTTGCCGGCGGGCGAATTTCGCGGGAGATACCCGCACGAATTATCGGGCGGGCAAAGGCAGCGCGTGGGCCTGGCGCGGGCGCTGGCGGCCGACCCGCCCATCCTGCTAATGGACGAGCCCTTTGGAGAGCTCGATCCGGTGACGCGCGCGGACGTGCGCGACGAATTTTTATCGCTCGAGAAACGGATTCGCAAGACGGTGGTGATGGTGACGCACG
This sequence comes from Verrucomicrobiia bacterium, assembly GCA_035503815.1. Classification (GTDB taxonomy): domain Bacteria; phylum Acidobacteriota; class Terriglobia; order Acidiferrales; family UBA7541; genus Palsa-295. The sequence continues at coordinate 117,079 of DATJTF010000007.1, read as the reverse complement.
ATGTGCCGGGAGCAATTATGCTTGGCACCAGGATCGCGGTTTTTGACGGCGGCCGCGTGAAAGGCGTCTATTCTCCGCGGGAATTCCTGCGCTCGGAGGAGCCGGAAATCGCGGCGTACCGGAAGGAAATCCGTGCGCCGGCGGACTTGGAGACGTAGCGCGGACCAGGGCGCGACTCAGCCAAATCGAGCGGCGCGAGATGGGCCGGCAAGGGAGGATCGATGGGACTGTTGGACTTTTTCTCGAGGCACGCCAACGAGATTGGAGAAGCGACGCTCGAGCACATCTGGCTGACGACGGCAGCCATGGCGCTGGCGGTGGCAGTCGGCGTTCCGCTGGGAATCCTGTCGGCGCGGCGCCCGGGCTTCGCAAAGGGAATTCTCGGCGGCGCGAATATCGCGGAAACCATCCCGAGCCTCGCGCTGTTCGGATTCCTATTGCCGGTGCCCTGGCTGGGCGAGCGCTCCGACCGGCTGGCAATTGCCGCACTGGCCTTGTATGCCCTCCTGCCGATCATTCGAAACACGGCGACCGGCATCCTGTCGATTGACCCCGCAGTCCGGGAATCCGCGAAAGCGATGGGGATGACGCCGCGTCAAATACTCTTCCAGGTGGAGCTCCCTCTCTCCCTCTCGACGCTCCTCGCAGGTGTCCGCATCGCAACCGTGCTGACCATCGGCATCGCCACGATCGCCGCGGCCGTGGGAGCGGGTGGGCTCGGCGAATTCATTTTTCGCGGCCTCGCGATGGTCAATAATCAGCTGATCCTCGCGGGCGCCATCCCCGCCGCCTTGCTGGCCATCGCCGCGGATCTTTTCCTGGGGATACTCGAACGGCGGCTGCGTCCGGCGGGAAGATGAAGCTGCGGATCCGGCGGATTGCGGCGTGGCTGGCGGGCGCGGCGCTCCTGACGGCCGGATGCGGGCCCGGAAGAAATCACGAAATTATCGTCGGGTCGAAGAATTTCACGGAGTCGGCGCTGCTCGGAGAAATCCTGGCGCAGCAAATCGAAAATAAGACCCATCTGCATGTCGAGCGGCGGTTTTATCTGGCGGGATCGTTCATCTGCCAGCAGGCGATGCTGGCGGGGCGGATCGACGTCTACGCTGAATACACGGGAACTGCGCTTACGGCGATATTGCACGATCCCATCGAGCGGGACCGGCAAGCGGTCTACGACCGGGTGAAGAGAGAGTACGAGAGCCGATTTCATTTTGAAGTGATGCCGCCCTTCGGATTCAACAACACGTTCGCCATGGTCGTCCGCGGTGAGGACGCGCGGCGGCTCAATCTGCATACCATCTCCGACGCGGCGCGTTACGCGCCCCAGTGGCGCGCGGGTTTCGGCTACGAATTTATGGAGCGCCCCGACGGCTACGCGGGATTGGCCCGCGTCTACGGCCTGCATTTCCGGGAGTCTCCGCAGATCATGGACCTGGGGCTTCTCTACCGGGCGCTCCTCGACAAAAATGTCGATATCGTCGCGGGAAACTCCACCGACGGCCTGCTCTCGGCGCGTGATTTGACGGTCCTCGAAGACAACCTGCATTACTTCCCGCCTTACGAAGCCGTGCCGGTGGTAAGGGATCAGGCGCTCGCCTCGCATCCGGACTTGGCCGCGGCCATTGCCGGACTGGCGGACAAAATTTCCGACGCCGAAATGCGCAAGATGAATTACGAGGTGGATGGAGAGCACCGCGACGCAAGCGTGGTGGCGCGGGAGTTCCTGTGCGCAAACGGGCTGGAATGACCGAATGCAGTCCGACAACTTCTTATGTGAGAGACGGAACGTCTGCCTTTTAAAATAAGGGGCGGCAGCTCTAGTCCGAGCCGTTGGCGGTCGCCGCTGCGGCGGGCGCCGGCTCGTCCCGGAACGAGTAGTCGGTTTTCACATCCTTGTAGGGCTGTCCGTCGAGTTCGGCGTAGGGATTGACGAAGTAATTGAGCGGCGCCCCCTTCTGCGCGGGCGTAAGCTCGATGTCGCGCCCGAGAGACATCTTGATCCGGTTCGGATCGATCGCCCCGAAGAAATAATCCTCTTTGTCCTTGTGTTTCCACGCTTCGGAGGCGTCAATCGGCACCCATCCAATTCCGTTGGCGTAGAACAGCGCCCAGCAGTGATAGCTCGTGATGGCGCCTTCATGCTTATCCGCGGGAAGAGGAAATCCGATTTCAAACGCCGCCGGGATCGATTGCGCGCGCGCGAGGGCGATGAAAAGGGAGTGAAAATCGGTGCAATTGCCATGGTGCGAATCGCAGGCCCACACGGCGTCGCCCCGGCCCCACTCCGTGCCGTCGTGATCGTAGTGCATGTGGGCGATCACGTAATTGTAGAGCTCGCGGGCTTTCTGCACTTGGCCGGTCGTGCCCTGCGTAACTTGGTCGGAAATCGCGGTGATTTGGGGGTTCGAAGGAACGAGGCGGTCGGGTTGAAGGAATCGCGCCTTGTTATACATCGCCACGCCGGAAGGCCGGTCGGATTGAACCAGCGCGACCCGGCGCTCAAACCGCCGCGCGTGAAGAGAGACCGTAATATCGAAGGGTTGGTCGCCATTAGCCGCGTTCACCGCCACATAGGCGTACCGGTTGTGATATTCGGAATCGCTATAGACGTGGTAGGAGACCGGAGATTCAATTCTCTCGTGCGAGATGACCTGATACTTCTCGTGATAAGGAAGCGGTATCCACAGGCGAAGCTCTTTCGCTCCCGCGGGCAGCGCGGGGACGTGCACAACATAAGTAAGCTCAAAGCTTCGTGAGGGAGCGGCCGACGAGTCCGGTGCCGCGGGAGTCCGGAAAGCCGCGGGAAGAGCGGCCAGTGCGAGAAGAATGACAAGAGCGGTCCCTGGCATTGCGTATTTCATATTCCGCCTCCAATCAAGCCGGGAAATGATACTCCATTCCGATAATAAGACAATTACAGGGCGGAAAAGGATTCATCGGAAACGCGAAATTCTGTGGGAAATTGGGGGCCCCACATCCCAAGGGCTTACCCTCGATACAACCGGCGGGAACTTATTCGGAACTTTGGGAGGACTGAAAATGCGCCTCGAGAGCCGTGGAGTACTGTCGCGCGGCTTCGAGCTCGGCTTGAAGTTTCTTGACGAGCAGCTCGAGCCGGCGAACCTCGTTGCGCAATTTCAAGAGCTCCGCGGAAGCTGCAGACGGCGCGGGCGCCGGACGATAGACTGGGGCGGGCGGCGGCGCGGCAGCGGTTCGCGGGGGCGCAACAGTTACGGGCGCTTGCAACGTTGCCGTCGGCGCGAATGAGCCCCCCGCGCTGGCGGAGCCGGAAGCGAAAAGGGTGGACAACGGATTTGCGGCGGCTCCATCGGCGCCGGACCACGAGGCGCCATCTGCCGCAGTATCGGCAGGCTTCAACGCTCCGGGATACAGAAGTTTCTTTACGCGCAGGATCAGGTCGTGCGGCTGGAAAGGCTTGCGGATCAGCTCGTCGGCCTTCACGGCCATCGCTTTTTCGGCCACTGTCCGATTCACCACTCCGGACATCAGAAGCACCGGCGTCGCGCCAAACCGCTCGTGATTCTTGATGAAGTCGCAGACTTCGTAGCCGTCCTTGTCGGGCATGATGACGTCGGAAATGACGGCGTCGGGCGCCGTGACCTCGAACTGGGCCAGCGCCGAAGCGGCGTCCGCGCACGTGATCACCTGGATGCTCTCCTTGCGGAAAGCGATCTTCATCACTTCGCGCATCGTGGCGGAGTCGTCGATGAAATAGACGGTGGGAGTGCGGGGTGCGGCGGGAGTGGGCGTGTCGCTCATGTCGACTCCTTTTCGACTTCATCTTCATCGCGGTGATGCTCATCGAATTCGCGCATGGCGTCCAGCATCAGGTCAGTGGCCGAACGCAGCACGGTCCGCTGCGGGGCCGCCGCGCCGTAAACGAATTTGTACACGCCGTGCGCCGCCCCCTGGCAGGCCTTCACGATTTGCAGGACGGCCTCGTCGCCGAAAAGGCTGCCGCACTCGGCGTGGGCGATTTGCCCGCCCTCGAAAAAAATAATTCCGTCCGTTACGCCCGCGTTGATGTGCAGCCCGCCGGATTGGCGCGCCTGCTCGAGCATTTGAATCACGCCGGGCAGGTCCAGATGCGAAAGGCTGCCGCTCAAGTCCGTATCCGCGCTCGACAGCATCTGGGTCGGCTGAAAACCGTCCTGGCGGCTGAGAAGAAAGCTGCGGATGTGCGCGGCAAGATCGGCGGGCGGCCGGCGCCGGTCAATGTAATCGTCGCAGCCCACGCGATAGGATTCGAGCAGCGCCTGATCGCCGCCCGCGCCAATGGCGATCAGCGCGATGTTAGCCGTTTTGGGATCGGCGCGGAGGATTGGCGCGATTTCGTACGCCCCCATTTCGCGCAAATTCGTGGCGCAGAGGATCGCGGTCGGCGCGTTGTATTCGATCATGGTCAGCGCGTAGGCGCCTTGCGTGCAGGGAACCACGTCGAAGCCCTGTTGCTTCAGGGCGTCGCCCAGCCGCTTGGCAAAATAAACGTTGCTGTCGATCAGCAAGACGCGCGGGAGCTGTGGATTCGCGCTCATCGCGGCCTCCCCGGCGCGGCGCTCGGCGAACCGTTTGGCGAAGCGGAGGCGGCGCGGAACGTCACAAGCGCCTCGAGATCGAGCACCGGAACGCGCGCCTCTCCCACCGAAAGGCTTCCCGAAATGTATGCCGGAGAACCGGCCTCGGGCGGCCCGGTTTCTCCCGTGGCCAACTCGCATTCGCCGTGCAGAGGAATCGCGCTGGGCTCTGCCACCCGCCCGAACATGCGGCCGGCGATCAGATAGAACCGGTGCGTGCCCGAAGCTCGCCCGATGAGAATCGGCGCGACGTCGTACACCGGAACGATCCGCCCGCGCCGGACAATCACTCCAATCACCAGGGGCGATTCGTGCGGAAACGTATGCAGCCGCACCGGCGGCGCGAGTTCCGCGACGTGTTCCGCGGATAGCGCGAACCGGCGGTTCCCCACCTGCAAAAGAACAAACGACCCAGCGGCGTTGGCGGCGGGCGCGGTCATGATTGCGCGGCTCCCTGCCACTCGTTTTCCGCGATGAGCGTTGCGGAGAGCGAATCGAGCCGGGCGATCTCCTCGCGCGTCAGAACTCCCGCGGGATCGAGCACGGGAATCACTTGATCCTCGATGTAGGCGAGCCCGCGAAACCACCGGCGTTCGTTGCCCGAAAAGGCGTGCGGCAGGGCGTAAACCGAGGAGACTTCCGCCATGCGCACGATGTGGTCCACCAGCAGAGCCGCCCGCGCCTGGCGCAGAATCAACACCAGCGTCGGACGGCTGACCGGCAAATGAAAATGCGAGCAGGCGTTGACGATGAACCAGTGCCGCTGCCGCCGCTCGAAAAAATGGCTCACCTTCGGAAAATCCACCAGGCTGATTTCGACCGCCGCCGAGGCCAGCCCGTCCGTGCTACGAATTTCCTGAACGGATTCCGCCGCCACCAGAAACATCTGCCGGCCTACGCTGAAAAGAATCATCGACTCGGACGCCCGGGCGCGACGCGGCTTCACGGAATCCTGGGCGGCGATTCTCATCGAACACCCACGGGAGACGAGCGGCTGATTTTCGCGACTCGTTTTTCAATCGCGGGGCCGATTTCGTCGAGAGGAAGAATTTCGTCCACAGCGCCCGTCTTGATCGCCTCGGCGGGCATTCCGAAAATCATCGAAGTGGCTTCGTCCTGAGCGATGACGTGGCCGCCCACGCTCTTCACCGCCTTCACTCCCTTGGCCGAATCGCTCCCCATGCCCGTTAAGACCACGGCGAGCGTCAACGGCCGCGCGTAGGCCGCCACCGTCTCGAGCGCAACATCGGCGCAAGGACGGTAGCCGTCAATCCGCGCCCCCGAATCCAGCAGAATTTTTCCCGTGGACGAAAGGCGCAGATGATGCGACCCGGGGCAAAGGTAGATCGTGCCGGGCTGGGCGGATTCGTTGGCTTCGGCTTCCTTGACCGGCAGTTGCGAAATTTCCGCCAGTTGCAATGCGAATTGCGACGTAAACGCAGCCGGCATGTGCAGCACCAGAAATACAGCCGCGGGCAAATCCTTCGGCAGCGCCGAGACGACCCGAAAGACGGCCGCGGGCCCTCCCGTGGAAGCGGCAATGACCACCAGGGGAAATTTCCCCCCGTTGGGGGACGGGTTCGGCGGCGTTCGCGGTGGACGCGCCGCGGCCGAAAGCGGTGGCTGGGCGTCACCGACTTTCGATCGCGTCGCTGTTCGCACCACGCGAACTTTTGCCGCCATCCGGATTTTGCGCGTCAAATCCTCGCTGACGCTCCGCATGTCGAGGTCCACGCCGCTCGATGGCTTGGGAACGAAATCGATGGCGCCCAGCTCCAGCGCCCGCAGCGTGCTGTCCGTCCCTTCGCGCGATTCCGAGCTGACGATCACAATCGGCCGCGGATGCTGCGACATGATGAGTTCGGTGGCCTGCAGGCCGTCCACGTGGGGCATGTTGATGTCCAGCGTGATCACGTCTGGACGCAGCGATTCGGCCAGTTGCACGGCGTCGCGCCCGTCGCGCCCCAGCCCCACGACTTCCAATTGCGGGTCGGCGTTGATGATCCCCTGCAGCACGCGGCACATGTACGCGGAGTCGTCAACCACCAGCACTCGAATTTTGTTTTCCGCGGACTTCATATCTTCAAGCCTTAGTCCTGCGTTATCGAAACGCGAGGCGCCGGGCGCCCCTTCGGCACATCGGACCCGATCAAACCCTCGACCGTGGCCACGAGTTGATCTTCTTGCACGGGCTTGGTGAGAAACGCGACCGCGCCTTCCTTCATGGCCCGGTCGCGATGCTTTGCGCCTGCCCGCGAGGTGACCACGAGCACGGGAATGCGCCGCGTTGCGGGATCCTGCCGCAGATGCGCCATCAATTCATATCCATTCATCCGCGGCATTTCGAGGTCGGTGACCACCAGGTGGCATCCGGACTGCGCGACGATTTCCGAGGCTTCCAAGCCGTCGGAAGCGAGCTTCACGCGATACCCCGCCTTCTCGAGCATGCGCCCCACGAATTTTCGGACGCTGATCGAATCGTCCGCGACCACGACCACGCGTTCGTTCAGCACTTGATCCACCGCTTCGGCCGGAATCGTTCCCGCGGCCACCGCTTCCGCGCCCGGCGCGAACACGCGCGCCGCCGGGGAGGAGGCCGGCAAGGCGTTGCGGTCCGACGAATCCGCGAAAATCAGGCGGTTCAAATCGATCAGCAAAATCAGGCTGCCGTCCGGCGCGATCGTGGTTCCGGGGAAAAGCTTCACCCGGCGCAGGTAATCTCCCAGGTGCTTGATGACGATTTCGTCCTTCCCCAGCACTTCCTCCACCACCACTCCCACGTGTTTTCCCGCGACCTTCACGATCACCATATGGAAATAGCCGTTTTGCGGCTCGAGCGGCGGCAACCCCAGCTGCAAGTCGAGCCTCACGATATCCGTCACCACGCCGCGCACACGAGTCAGCAGTTTTCCACCCACATCCTCGATTTCCTCGGGCCGCAGCCTGCGGATTTCCTCGACGAATGTGAGCGGCAGCGCGTACGTGGATTTTCCGCAGCGGACGAACAGCGCCTGGGAAATGATCAGCGTGAGCGGCACTTTCACCGTGAAGCACGCGCCGCGGCCCAGCTCCGAACGCACGTCAATCTCGCCGTTTAGCGCATGGACGTTGGACCGCACGACGTCGAGTCCCACGCCTCGCCCCGCAAGTTCGGTCCGCGAGCTGGCTGTCGAAAATCCCGGGCGGAAAAGATATTCCCGGAGTTCGCGTTCGGAAAGCTCCGCCGCAGCGACGGGAGAGGCCGCGCCGGACTCGATCACTCCCCGGCGGACGCGATCGTAGTCAATGCCGCGCCCGTCGTCTTCCACTTCGATATAAATATGATTGCCGCGGTGATAGGCGCGGACGCTGATGCTGCCTTCTTCCGGTTTGCCGGCCTGCCGCCGCACAAAGGGATCTTCGATGCCGTGCGCCACTGCGTTGCGAACCAGATGAATGAGCGGGTCCGAAATGTGCTGAATGATGTTGTTGTCGAGTTCCGTTTCCGCGCCTTCGAGTTGCAATTCGACCGGCTTGCCGACGGCCTTGGACGCGTCGCGAACCGTCCGCGATAGCCGCGTATAGAGATTCCCGATGGGAACCATGCGGGCGGCCGTGATTTCATCCTGCAAGTGGTGCGCGAGTTTCGTGAACTCGTCGATGTCGGCCTCGACGCGCCCCATGAACCCTTCCAGCTGCGTCAGGACCTCGGTGACGTCGGCGGAAATTTCGGTCAACGAACGTGAAAGGATGTTGAAATCGTCGTACCGATCCATCTCGAGATCGCTGAATTCCAGAAGGTCGCTGGAGGTCAACGGCGTGAGTGCGGCGAGGTGCCCCCGGAAAGTGTCCATCTGTGGCGGCTGGCTCCCGGGAACCAGAGGAACTTGCAACCGGCTGAATTCGTGTTTGTCTTGGAAGTCGGCGACCTTGCCCGTCAGGCGCGCCTTTGAGAAATTGAGGACTTCAACCAGCTTTGCCAGCTCGGAAAGCCGCCCGAGCATCCGCGTGCGATTGATCACGAGTTCGCCGACCGCGTTCATCATTCGGTCAAGCCGGTCGAGAGAAATACGCACGGATTTGGCTTGCGGCGCGGCTTGCCCTGAAGCCTGGCGCGTGGCGGACGCCCGCGTGGCGCCTCCGGAAGCGGCGCCTGGTTCGTGCGCGGATTCAGCCGACCCTGCCGCGGCTCCCGAGGCTTCCTCGGACGCTTCCTCGGGCGCCAATTCCGAAATGCGCGCGAGCAGAGGCCCGACGGCGGCGTGCATTTCCGCGTCGCTCGACCACTGGCGGTGCAAGAATTTTTTCAGGACGTCCACCGATTGCAGGCAGATGTCAATGATTTCCGGCGAGGGCTGCAGAAGACCGTCGCGGAGCTGTCCGATCAAGTCTTCCACACGATGCGCGATGGCGGAAAGCCGGTGCAAGCCGACCTGCGCCGCGGACCCCTTGATCGTGTGCATCGACCGGAACAACCGGTGAATCTCCTCTGGGTTCGGGCTGGCTTCGATGGCCAGCAGACATTCGGTGACCACCTGCAAATGTTCTTCGGCTTCGGGAATGAAAAATTCCAGGACTTCGTCGGGAACTTCGGCGTCATCCGGCAAAGTAACGGAATAAGACGCCGCATCCAAATCGCCGGCGGCGCGAGCCGCCGTTTCGTCGTACGGCGCGGGCTCGGGAGCCGGCGGCTCGGCGCCCGGTGGCGCGGGAAATGCGAAGGCGTACCTCTGCTTGAACGTGGCGATATCGGAGGTGGTTTCGAGCGCCGACTCGCTGATTTCCAGAAGATCGAATTCGAGCACCGAAATCGCGTCGGATACGAATTCCGTCAGCGGCCCGTGCATTTCCGGCGTTAGCGTCGCATGCATCGCATAGTGAAAAATGTGCGCCATTTTTGCGGACACTTCGGAGAACAGCGGAAAGCCATAGCTTGCCGACGTTCCCGCAAGCGTGTGCGCCGCGATATAGAGCTTTTCGAGCTCTTCGGGATTGGTCTGGGCCTCCTGCAGCATCCCGGAGTATTCCCTCAAGTACTGGAGGTGCTCGGACGCCTCCTGGAGGAACAGCTCGACCGATTCCTGGTTCGGGCCGTTCACAGGGCCGCCTCCGTGGGAGCCGTCGCGGACAGCGCCGTCGCCGTGGCGGGCTTGCGGTAAATTCGGCAATCGCCGATCACCAATGGCTCGAATTTCACCGGAACGTTGGTCAGCGTCTCGGCATGGCCGAGAAGAAAGTATCCGCCCGGTTCAAGCGCGTCGAAAAACCGCCGAAGAATCGTCAGCCGCCGGTCGTCCGAGAAATACATCAGGACGTTCATGCAGAAGATGCAGTCGAATTTTCCGACGTAAACGGATTCGGCCAGGTTCATTTGCGCGAAGGACACCATGTTGCGCACGCGCGGCCGCACCTGAAACCCCTGCTTCACGGGGCTGAAGTACGCGTCGGCCTGCCGCAGAGACGCGTTCTGCACGCTCCGTTTGGAATAGAGAGCTCTCTCGGCGTGGCGCAGCGCCCGCCGGCTGATATCCGTGGCGAGAATTTCGATTTCCCACGCTTCGACGAATTTCAGCGCGTCGCACAGCGTGATGGCGATGGAGTAGGGCTCTTCGCCGGTCGAGCATCCGGCGCTCCAGATGCGCAGCGTCCGCGGCGTCTGCCAGAATTTCCGCGCTTGCACCTCGGGAAGAATCTTGGTCTCGAGCGCTTCAAAAACGGCGGGGTAGCGGAAGAAAGATGTTTCCTGGGTGAGCAGCGTCTCGAGAAACGCTTCGTATTCGACGCTGGACGAGCGGATGCGGTTGAGCAGCTCCGCTCCGCCGGGCAGTTCCTTTTCCTCGAGATATTCCCGCACTCGCGTCGAGAAAAAACGCTCGCGCGAAGAATCGAGAAAGATCGCGGATCTCTGCTCGATCAGCGCGCGGATGTGGTCCAGCTCAGACTCGCTGAGCTTCGCCGTCGTGATGGGATGCGCTCTCATAGGCGGCATTCTTCACCGGCGGAGCCCCGCATTCCTCGATGGCTCCGGCCTGTGACCGGCGCTGTCCGTCAGCGGGACGCCCCGACGGGCGCTGCCGGATGCGACACCTCCGCGGGCTCCTGCGTCCGGGAACCGGAGGAGCGGAATTGCGCCAGGGCTTCGTTCAGCTGCTCAGAGAGCTTCACCATCAGGCCTACGGTGGACGCGGTCTGCCGGGCGCCCTGCGTGGTCTGGCGCGTGATACCGGAAATGATCTGCATCGCGTTGGCGACGCCTTCCGTCCCTCGTACTTGCTGCTTCGATGCCAGCGAAATTTCCTGCACGAGCTCGGCGGACTGGCGCACGACGCTGGAAATCGCTTCGAGCGCTTTTCCGGCCTGGTCGGCGAGGCCCGCGCCGGATTCCACTTCGCGCGTGCCCTCCTCCATCACCACCACCGCTTCGTTCGTCTCCGCCTGAATGGCCTTGATCAGAGCGGCGATATCTTTCGTCGCGCTGCGGGAGTGCTCGGCCAGCTTGCGGACCTCGTCGGCGACCACGGCAAAACCCCGCCCGGCCTCTCCGGCGCGCGCGGCCTCGATGGCGGCGTTGAGGGCGAGCAGGTTGGTCTGCTCGGTGATGTCGTTGATCACGTTGATGATTTCCGAAATTTCCAGCGAGCGGTCGCCGAGGGACTTGATCTTTTTCGACGAGGCTTGCACGGAAGCCCGGATGCGCTGCATGCCGTCGAGCGTGTCGCGCACCGCCCGGTTGCCCTGCTCCGCCGCGTCCAGGGCGCGCCGCGCCGCTTCCGCGCTCGCTTCCGCGTTGTTCGACACCTGCTTCATCGACACCGTCAGCTCTTCCACGGCCGAAGACGTGTTCGTGATTTCCTGGTCCTGCTGGGTCGCGCCCGCCGCCATGTCGTCGGCGGCTTCCAGAATCCCGCCCGCGCTGGCGCTAACGTCGATGGCGGCCTTGCGGACGCGCTCGAGGAGCTTGACGAAGTTGTCGAGCATGAAGTTGACGGAGTCCACCACATTGCCGAGCGCGTCATTCGTCACCTTCCCGCGCACGGTCAGGTCGCCTCGCGCCACCTGGTTGATCATGTTCAGCAAGTCCGTGATGCTGCGCTGCAGCGATTCCTGCGCTTGCTGGTTGGTGACGGCCTGGGCCACCTTGGCTGCGCTGCGGTTGAAATTTTCCGCGATGAAGCCGAATTCATCCGATGCGTCCACCTCGGCTCTCGCCCGGGAATCCCCGGCCACCAGCCGCTCGGAAAATTTCGCCAGCTCGCCGACCGGGGTCAGCACGCGCTTCGACAGCACGTAGACCATCAGCAGCGCCGCGAAGACAGCGAGTCCCACGGCGAAGAATAATGGCGTCGTCGAGCTTCCGGGCAGCGAGCCCGCCTCCGCAAGGCCCTGGCCGCCGGAATTCTTTCCGGCCTGATAGGCCAGCCAGAGAACGCCGAACAGCGCGCCGCTGGTGCCTAAGACGAGCAACCAGATTGTGGAACTCAATCGAGCTTTCATGACTTCCTCCCAAGAACTTGTGCGCCCACCGGCGCCACCCGCCGACCCCTGGTCCCGATCACTGCATCACCGCGAAATCTCCCGGCTCCACGCCGGCACCGCAAGCCATTAACGCAATCCCGAAATCCACCAACGTCTTCGCCTTCGAAATATCAAATCACCGGCACGGGATAGACATCCACGAGACGGCGGAGGTCCACCACCAGCGCCAAACGGTCCTCATGCCGCAGCAGGCCGCGGCAATGCGGCACATCATTCGGCGCCTGGTCCAACAAGGCGTCTTCGGTCGCCGAAAATGTTCCAATCACTTCGTCCGCCGCAATGCCCAGGCGCAAATCCTCGCGGCTCGGGTCTTCCTTGAACGTCGCCACCACCACGTGCTTCGGTAAAAGTCCCGGGCGGCGGCCCTCTGTGAACGCGATGTCAATCAGCGGAACGATCGTTCCGCGCAAGTTGAACACTCCCATCAGGAACGCGGGAGACAGCGGAATTCGCGTCACCAGCGGCCAATCCACCACTTCCTCGACTTCGAGCACGGACAGGCAGAACCGCTCGCGCCCCGCGCGGAATACGCAATATTGCCGCTCGGGCAGGCGGCTTTCCGCCGGCGCTTCGCCTTCAATGAATTCCGCGCCTTCGAAATCCGGCGCCGCCGTCGAATTGTGCAGCTCACCCGACATCAGGAGAACCTTTTCACCGCCGTAATCAGCTCCTCAGGCGTGAACGGCTTCGCGACATATCCGTTGGCGCCCTGTTGTTCCCCCCAGTAGCGGTCGCTGGGCGCGGTTTTCGAAGTGACGAGAATTACGGGAATGGATGAGTGCGAAGGTTGCGATTTCAAGTCGCGGCAAACCTGGAACCCATTGCGCTGCGGCATTACCACGTCGAGGAGAATCACGCTCGGATGCTCCTCCTCGATCGCCTCTTCCACCCGCGTGGGATCGGAGATGCCTACGGAGTGAAATCCGGCTTGCTGGAGGAAGCCCTGCATCAACCGGACTTCCGCCTGGGAATCGTCTACGATAAGAATTTTTGTGACCACGGCAAACCCTCCACGGAATAATCCACATACAAGACTGCAAATTGACAGCCACCTGCGCAGCTCTATCGCGTTTTGCGACCAATCCTGAAACTTCTTTCCTTTCTTCCGGTTGGCACCCTTCCCCGGCGCTCTAAGAGCGCAGCGCCAAACCGTGAGACGATACCGGCGTCTCACCCTGAGACTCTTTCTCAGCGATGCGCAACTCGGTCGAGAGCGATGAGAATCGCTGCATGATTTCGTGCAGGCGCAAAGCCATGGAATGTATCGTTTGAATCTGCTCCCGGGACTCCCCGTCCGCCCGTCCGGGATCGAGCAGCAGAAGGTCGGCATTGCCCAGGATTGACGTTAGCGCGTTGCTCACGCTCGGGCGCATCTCCGCCATGTAACGCCCCAATGTCGCTTGCCCGTGGCATTCAAGCGCCGCGCGTTCGGCGCGCTGGGCCCGGCTCACCGCCTCAATTCGCCGGAGAGCTTCCGAAGCGATCAGGACGAGCGTGTTCGTCCATCCGTCCTGGGGCGCAAGCGAAAGAATGCCGGGATGGCTGGCGCGCACGGCGAGGGCCTCCCGCTCCTCCGCGGCAAAGTAAACGATGGCCAGGCCGGAATTGGCGTTCAACGAGGCGAGCAAACTCTGCGGATCCGTGCCGCGTACGGGACCCAGAATGACAAGGCTGTTGCCGGCGGGAATGCCGCGCGTCCAAAGGTCGCTGGTGAGCACCGTGATGTCGGGAACGTGGCGCTCCGTCTGCCAGCGCGCCACGATCGCGCGCGCAAATTCGGTATCGTCCGAGACGATCAGGACGCCCAGTGGATTCACATGTCCCCCAGAACCGGTCGCGCTCAGGGTTGCAACTTCTCTGCTTCCTCGAGAACGGAGAGCAGACGCTTCGTGCTGATGCCGAGATTGACGGCGGCTTCGGTATTCTTCGATCGCTTCGCGGCTTCGACGCGCCCCTGGAAATAGGAAACCTCGGTACGGGCCAGCGTAATAGAGGAAGCCAGCTCGGCGAGATCGCCCGAGCGCTTGCGTCCGTCCATCGCGACGGCCAGCAAGGCCCGCGCCACCACGGCGCGGCGCAAATCCTCCGCTTCCTGGTCGCCTTCGCTGACGAAGGCAGCCACTTCCCAGGAAGACAGCAAAACCTTCGTATCGCGCAGCACCACCGTGGACATCGAGCGGCCTCGCGATGGCGGCGCGGCAATCAGCTGCTCCCAAATCGTCTCCAGGCACTTCTCCGCTTCAAGACTATTCCCCGCCGCCGAAGATTCCTGCGGCGCGCTCGCCGCGGGCGGCGCTGCCGGAGGTGTCGCCGCGGCCGGCGTTGGCTGGGAGGATGCGGGCGCCTCGGGTGATTTCGCGAAGAATTCGCTGGCTCCGGGAAACGACGGCGCAAACGGAACAGGGGCCTCGCCGGTCGATTTGCCGCGCTCCCCCGCAGTGGATTCCGTGGGAATGAGCGCGCCGAAGCGCGGGTCCGCGCTCGCCGGAAGAAACCGCGTCACGGCGTCTTCCAGGTCCGCGCGCAGTGCAAGAAGCTGCTCGAAGGCGTGTGATACTGAGCTTTCGGTGTAGTCCTTGTGAAACGGCTGTCGCCAGTTTTCCGCGTAGTAGCGAAGCTGCGACGTCGTCTCCGCCGCCGAAAAGCCGGCGCGGCGGCAATCCACGGTCTTCACTCCTCCCGCGTCCAGCGCGTCGATCGCGTGCATGACGGCGGCCAGGTCGGCGTGAAGCAGGCGGATAAATGCGCGCCGGACGAGAAAATTGAACCGGCAAAACGCGACGAGTGCCGCCGGATCGTAGAACATCGCTCCGGCGGATTCTTTCAACATGCGGCCCTTCTCGAGCACTCCCTGCTCCAGCAAGTCGCGAAGGCTCTGGCAGTGGTCCACGGTGGATAGCATCGAGTCGAGAGGCTCGCACCATTCCAGCGGCGTGGCGTCCGCTTCCGCGAGCACCGGCTGCAGAACTTGCGCGACGTCTTCGAGGTTGATTTCGCTCCGGTAAAGACTTTCCGGCGCGCAAAGAGCGAAATATTGCACCAGGAGAAGATCGATCTTGTCGCGGTCCGCGGTGGTTTTGTCGGATTTTCTCAGCTGGCGGTGGATGAACGCGCGAAGCGCGTCGCTGCTGGCGTTGAGGATTTCCGAAGGAAGCTGTCGAATCTGGTAGGCGCGAACCGTCTCGTCGACGCCGTCAAGCCATTTCAGATCGGCGTCGAAGATTTCGCGCGTCGGCCGGGCCGGCGGCAATTCCCCTTCCGGATGCGGCAACGCTGCCAGCTTGAATTGCGCGGCCAGCGCCGAATACAGCGGGTAAGCCTGAATCGCTTCTCCCCAAATCGCCGCATGGTCCTGCGGCTTGGGGGACGAATCGAGAGGCGAACCGAGCGACTTCACGGGTATGCGAGTTTTTGAGGTCATGGTTTGATGATCCAGTTACCCACTTGGTCGTTGAATCGTGCCGCCACCGCCTTGCGCCCTTCGTGGTAGCGAACCGCCACGACGGTCGCCTTAGCGTCGAGCGAGCCGTCGGAATTCGACACGCGAATGTGATCTTCAAATTCCAGCGGCAGCGCGGAACTGAACAGAACTTCCGCCGGGGTCCCAAATTCAATTACGGTGTGTTCGTTGAGCCGAGGCCGGGCGCTCCCGAGCGAGACGACCTGCACGGGAATCCGCACCGGACTCGCGCCCGGAAACAACTGAGCCAGCTTTTCCACGCAACTCTGCGCCCGTGAAACCGGCGCGGTCTCTGTTTCAAACGGCACTGGACCCTCGTTCCTTCCGTCCTCGCAGAGGCCCGCCATCCGCTGGCAAACCTGCGCGCAAACCCCTAGAGGCGGACGCAAAGACACCCAGGGGAACGATTGCACGAACAGCGCCAAAGGGCTGAAAGCCGCGGGTGATTTTAAGTGACTGAAATGCGGGAGCTTGCGGCGGGGGCAATGCGCTGCCGTCTCAAACGCGTCTCAGCCTGAAACGAAACCGTCTCAGGCTTTCTCGCAGGATTTCAGCTCCCCACCGGCACAGCTTCTTTGTCTTTTTCCTTGTGCGACGCGCGCAGCGGAATCTGATACCTCTTCAATTTCCTGTAAAGTGTCGCGCGGCTGATCCCCAGCATCTTCCCGGCCATCACTTTGTCGCCGCCCGCTTGTTCGAAAACGCGGAGGATGGTCATCCGCTCGAGATCGGACAACGCCGTAGTGGATAGCGAAGCCGATTCCGGCGTCGCTGAAAGGGCTTCCCGCGAAGCCTGGATCGCCGGAGGCAGATCGGCGGCGTCAATCGTGCGGTGGTCTCCCAGAGCCACGGCGCGCGCGATGCAGTTTTCCAGCTCGCGCACGTTGCCCGGCCAATCGTATTGAAGGAATCCTTTCATCGCGGCGGGCGTGATCTGGATATGCTCGCCGGGAGCGTAGCGGTCGAGAAAGAAATGCACGAGCTGGGGAATATCGGAGCGCCGCTCGCGCAAACTGGGCAAGTGAACCGCCACGACGTTCAGCCGGAAGAAAAGGTCCTTGCGGAAGGCCCCCGAGCGATACGCGGCTTCGAGATCCCGGTTCGTTGCCGCGATTACGCGGACATCCACGGGAATCTTTTCGTTGCTGCCTACCGGCCGCACTTCCTTCTCCTGCAACACGCGCAGCAGCTTGGCCTGCAATTCGAGCGGCAATTCACCGATCTCGTCGAGAAAGATCGTTCCCCCATCGGCGGCCTGGAACAATCCGGGCTTCGACTTCAGCGCCCCCGTAAAAGAGCCTTTCTCATGCCCGAAAAGTTCGCTCTCCATCAGCGTGGGAACAAGCGAGCCGCAATCCACGGCGATAAACGGCATCTGCGCCAGTGGCCCCCCAAAATGAATCGCCCGCGCCACCAGTTCCTTGCCCGTTCCGCTCTCGCCGGTGATCAATACGGGTGTGCGCGCTTCCTTCAAGCGCGAAATCATCCGAAGCACGTCCTGAATTTTCGGCGAAGCGCCGACCATGCCGTAAAAATTCTCGCTGGCATCCACTCGCTCGCGCAGAAACTGGTTCTCCGCCACCAGCCGCACCTTTTCCGCCATCCGCTGCAGGAGTTGCCGCAGTTTCTCGACGCGGAACGGCTTTTCGATGTAATCGTAGGCGCCCAGCCGCATCGCTTCCACCGCCGATTCGATCGACCCGTGCCCCGTCATGATGGCGACCTCCGCGCGCGGCCACTGCTCCTTGATTTTCCGGAGCAGATCGGTGCCGGAAAGGCTCGGAAGCTTCAGATCGGTGACCACCACATCCGGAGGGATCGATTCGAAGGATTCGAGCGCTGCTTCGGCGGAGGCAGCTTCGGAGCAGTCCAGTGCGAGCCCTTGCCCCACCGTCACGCAGAGCCGGCGTATGCTTTGCTCGTCGTCCACAATCAGAAAGCGAAGTCGAGGTTCGGGAGTCATGGCATTCCAATCGTTTTCTCGACCGCGGCCAGCAGGTCGTGGACGCGGAAGGGTTTTGTCACGCACGGCGTTCCGGCGCGCGCCAGCAGCGTGAGCGTTTCATCGCTCGCCGTATCCCCGGTAATGAAGACGATCCGCGAGGCCATCTCCGGGCGATGACGCGTCAGCCAGTCGTGAACGTCCGCGCCGGTGATTCCGCCGGGAGTCCGGAAATCGGAGATGATGCCGGAAAAATCATGGGAAGCGAGCCACTGCAGGCCGTCGACGGCCGAGGAAGAATGAACCACTTCATAGCCGCGCCTTTCGAGCGCGATCCGGAGGAACGCGGAAACCGAAGGCTCGTCCTCGATCAGCAGGATCCGCGCTCGCGGCTGAATTCCCGCCGTGGCCGGCGCGGTCATTTGAGCACCTCGTCGATTTTTTCCGCCGCGGCCGCCGCCACCGGCAACTTCACCTGGAAGGTGCATCCGGGCCCTTGTTCGTTGTTCCGCACCGCGATTTCGCCCGAATGAGCGCGGACGATCCCGTAGCAAATGCTCAATCCGAGGCCGGTTCCTTTCCCCACTCCCTTCGTGGTGAAAAACGGATCGAAGATCCGGTCGGGTTGCGCGATTCCCGGTCCGTTGTCGCGGAATGATATTTCGAGAAAGCCGTCGCGAAGCCGCGCGTCAATTTCGATCCGGCCGGTGCGGCGCGTCTCCTGCACCGCGTCGTACGCGTTGTTCAAGATGTTCAGGAAGACCTGTTGCAGCTGGTGCGGGTCTCCAACCACCAGCGGCAGGTCGTCCGGATAGCGCTCGCAAACTTCCACACCATGGTTCGAAAAATCGTAGGCGCGAAGCTTCAAAGTCTGGCGGATCACGTCGCTCACCTGAATCGGCTCGCGCTGCGGGGGCATCTGGCGCGCGAAGCTGAGCAAATTCTGGACGATCAGCCGCGTCCGCTGCGCTTCCTGCAATATCACGCGCAGCTCTTCCTTCGCCGGTTCCGGGACTTCGGAATTTTCGAGCAGCAGGTCGGTGAATCCGACGATCGCGGCGAGCGGGTTGTTCACTTCGTGAGCCACTCCCGAGACGAGCTGTCCGAGCGCCGCCATTTTCTCTGTGTGCATCAATCGCGCCTGCAAATCCGCGGCTCCGGTTATGTCGGTCATCACCACGACGATGCTGATGATTTCCCCCTGGTCGTCTCTCATGGGACTCAGGCTGACGGAAAACAGGCGCGTAAGCCCCCCCGGGCTCGCCAACGGGACCTCGAGATTGTCTTCCGGCGTCCCATCGAGAGCCCGCTTCAATGCTTCGACGAACAGCGGCCGCCGCGCCGGCGGCACTTTGTCCGCCAGCGGAAGCCCCAGCAAGTCCTTCTCGGCATACCCTGCCTCGAAGCAGCGGCGGTTCGCGTAACTCACGAGCCCGGCCGTATCGAGGACCAAAATCATGCTCTGCGTGTTGTTCAGAATGTTTTTGTTGAAGTCCCGCTCGCGCCGGAATCGGCGTTCGGCTTCGCGCCGGTCGGTGATGTCTTTCAAGATGTGGATCGTGCGAGAGCCCTCTTCTCCACGGCCGCGAATCCGCGAAGCGGAAACCAGAAAGTAGCGCTCCCCCGATTCATGCACAAATTCTTCCCGTTCCGATTCCGAAGCGCGGCAGAACGGGCAGCATCCCGGCTGGGCCCTCGCGCCCAGAATTTCCAGCGAGTCCATCGGATGCCCTGCCGCATCCACCAGCCGCAATTTCAGCAGGTCCGCCAGGGCGCGGTTCAGCCGCAAGACGCGGTTCTCGGAGTCGTGCACCACGATGTAGTCCGTGATGGCGTCGAAGTCTTGCACCCATTGGCGCCGCGACTGCTCGATCCGCGAGAAAAGCCGCGCGTTTTCCAGCGCCACCGACGCGTGGCTCACCAGCGCTTCCAGCAGCTGCATTTCAATCGACGAAAGATCGCCCGGCAAATCCACCAGAACCAGAATTCCAAGCACGGACTCGTCGCTCCCTTTTAATTTCACGGGAAGCAGAGACCGCCAGGCCAGCGCGTTCGCCAATTCACGTCCCAGGATGCCCCCGGCGGGCGCCGGCCGCAGGCCGGCGACCGGAACGGGCGCTTGTTGCGACACCGCGCGCGCCAGCGCCGCCTTCACCGGAGCGTCCCAACGCTGGGCCGGTCCGGTAAGCGCCGCCACCTGCCATGCGGTGCTAAACGGAATCACAAGAGTAGCCGCCCGCGCGCCGAACATTTCGGTGGCGCGGCTGGTTAACCGTTGTGCGAATTCGGATGCGCCCAAGGAAGGATTGATCTCAAGCGTGGCGGCGGAGAAAAGCGCCAAGAGCGTCTCAAACGAGTCGTCGAGACGAGAAAGTACGGCACGATTTGGCTTTAGGGCACGCATGGAGGTTTGGGGGCTGCGCGCTAAGCTACCGTTCAACTAGCACGGTACGGTCTCATCTCAACTTGAGTCAATGGAACCGGCGGACTAGGTGCCGAAAGGGGCAATCGGGAGACGTCGCATCCTGAGACGCGACACGGAGTGCGACGCATCGTTTGAGACGGTCTCGGCCCGTGCTGCGTTCTGAATTTCCCCTCGCGCCGTTGCAAATCTGCATGATTATCCGCCACTTATCCCGCCTCGAAGCCTCGCGCGACACATGCTTCATCTCTCGCCCCGACATGGCAACGACCGTGCAATCTCTTCGCCGGGGAGTTTTCGCCAACCGCGGGAGGGCCAGATCCATGAGACTCGGAAAGGGATGGGCAAAGGCAGTGGTGGGAATGACGCTTCTAATGGGGACCGCCGTGACGCTGCCCCCCCGCGCTATGACTCAGGAGGCGACGCCGGACGCCACCAAGCAGCGCAAAGTGCGCACGAGGGTTGTCCCGGAATATCCGACACTCGCAAAGCAATTGGAAGTGACCGGAAAAGTGAAGATTGAAGCCACCATTTCCGCCGACGGCCACGTCACCTCGACGAAAACAGTGGGGGGAAGTCCGCTGCTGGTTTCCGCCGCGGTCGACGCTCTCAAGAAATGGCGCTTCGAGCCAGCTCCGAAAGAAAGCATTGAGATTATCGAATTTGATTTCAACGGTCAGAACTGAAAGACAACTGGCATGGGAAATGTGCGGAAGGGCGTGTGGGGGAGGCAATGGCATATGACGATTAGCAAGCAGCTCAATCTGGGTTTCGGCATCATCCTGTTTGTGATGCTATTTCTTTTGATCATCAATCTGTTCGCTGTAATCTACCAGCACAAAGCGAGTACCGCGGCCAGCGCCACTCTCCAGGACGTCCAGACCATCGAAGACATCCGTTTTCAGATGATGGAAAACCGCCTCAACCTTGGCGACTATCTGCTCAGCGGCGATCTGCGCGACGAAGACAAGACCAACCACGGAATGGCCGACCTCCTCGAAGAGGTCAAATTAGACCAGCAGAAAGCCGCCTCGAGCCCCGTCTTCCAAAACGCCCTGGGACAGGTGGCCGATAACGAACACAATTGGACCGAAAATTTTGCCAAGCCGATGATCGCCAAGCGCCACCAGGTGGACGCCGGAGACATCACCGTTTCCGATCTTCAGATCTTCTATCTCCAGCACGACCCGGTTTCCTGGACGAACAAATCCGCCGAAGTTCTCGATGAAGCGGACCGTGAGGTGCGCCGCTCCTACGACGAATCGTCAGGTTCGGCCGCCTCGGCCACCACCTGGAGCGCCATCATCACCACGTTCGGAACTTTCCTGGCAATCATTCTCGGCGTGTTCATCGCCGTCAAGACCGCGTCCTCGATCAAGGCTCCCTTGTATCACTTGATCGACGTCGCCCGCCGCATCGGCGAGACCGGAGATCTCGATCAGTCGATTGACATTCATCGCGACGACGAGGTCGGCGCTCTCGCGAACAATTTCAGCAAGATGGTCATCCACTTGAAGGAAATGGCCGACGTTTCCGCGGCGATTGCCGAAGGCCAGCTCCAGGTGACCGTCCATCCGCGCTCGGCCCAAGACACGATGGCTCGCGCCTTCGCCCGCATGACCCAGGGCCTGCGCGACATCGTCCGCCAGGTTCGCGACAGCGCTTCGCAGGTCGCCAGCGGCGCCGGACAGATGGCTACCGCTTCCGATGAATCCGCCAAAGTCAGCGTGCAGGCGGCGTCGGCGATCGACGAAGTCACCAGCACGATGCACGAGATGAGCATCAACGTCCAAAACGTGGTCAAGAACACTCAGGTGCAGGCTTCCAGCGTCGCCGAAACTTCCGCCTCGATCGATCAGATGGTCACCTCCATCCAGCGCGTCGCCGATACGGCGAAGCTGCTCGTGGATATTTCGCACCGCTCGCGCGAGGAAGTCCTGACCGGCACCGACACGATGGAGAAAGCCAGCGAAGGGCTGAACCGCACCAGCCACGCCATTCAGGCTTCCGCGGAAATTATCGACGTGCTCGGACGCCGCGCCGACGACATCGGCAAGATCATCGAGGTCATCGACGATCTCGCCGAGCAGACCAACCTCCTGGCCTTGAACGCCGCCATCGAAGCCGCCCGCGCCGGAGAGCACGGTCTCGGATTCGCCGTCGTCGCCGAGGAAGTCCGCAAACTCGCCGAAAAATCCACCCAATCCACGAAGGAAATCTCCGAGTTGATCCAGGGCATACAGAAAGAAGCCCGCGAAGCCGTCGAGAACATGGAAAAGAGCACTTCGATGGTGCAGGAAGGCCTTCTGCTCAACAAAGATCTCAGCTCGGCCCTTGAAAAGATTTCCGAGGTCGTCTCCGAAGTCTACAAGTTCTCGCAGGAAATCGGCGCCGCCACCATGGAGCAATCCAACGGCTCTTCGCAAATCGCCAAGGCCACCAACCGCCTGACCGAAATCACCCAGGAAATCACTTCTTCGGTCGAAGAACAGGCGTCCGGCGCGCAAGCCGTTGTTCGCGCCATGGAAAAGATGCGCGAGCTCGTGCAGCAGTCCACTTCGAGCTCCACTCAACTCGCCGCCGCAGCCGAGCAGATGACCAAGCTCTCCCGCGCCCTCGTCGACTCCATGGACAAGTTTGTTCTGGACGACGGAGGCGGCGACGGCCGCAAGCTCGGCGGGCGCCGCCAATCCGGCTCCGCCGATCGCGGATTCGGCCAGCAGCAGGAGTACGCGGAACTCGTTCGTTCCTAGGAAAGCTCTGGAACCCATGGACAAGGAACAACAGATCGTCGGGTTGCGCATCGGACGCGAGACGTTCGGCCTTCCCATCTCGATTGTCCGGGAAATCGTTCGCGTGCCGGAAATCACCTCCGTCCCCAACGCCCCCGACTATATCGAGGGAGTCATCAATCTTCGCGGCCGGATTATTCCCGTCGTGGATCTCCGCAAGCGTTTTGGCGAAAAGGTGCCCGAGCCGAGCAAGAAAAACAGGATCGTGGTGGCCGAAGTCGAGGGCCGGATGATCGGCCTCCTGGTGAATTCCGCGTCCGAAGTGCTCCGGCTGCCGCCCTCGCAGATCGAATCGCCCAACAACGTCTTTCGCGAAGGCGAGCTCGATTACATCACCGGAGTGGGAAAACTGAATGGCCGCCTGGTGATCCTTCTCGATTTGAGCCGTATCCTCCAGCGCGGTGAGCTTGGACAGTTGCAGGAAGCGGCCGAAAACGCCGCGGTACCCGCCGGCATCACGGCCAGAGATTTCTAAGCCGAACCCGGTGAACAACACGACGGGGGACGAATGTCCACACTGACCACGCAGGTCCCGCTGACCGAGGCGGAACTCAAGCTTCTTCAGACGCTCGTCTATCAGGAATGCGGAATGTATTTCGATGAACGCCGCACGCATTTCCTGCGCGACCGCTTGCAACGCCGCCTCAAAGCCTGCCAGCTCGACTCCTTTTACAGCTACTACCGTCTGCTCACCAGCCGCGAGGGAAAGCAGGAGCTTTCCGCGCTGCTCGAAAACTTGACGGTCAACGAAACCAGCTTCTTCCGGATCCGCCCGCAGCTCGAGCTCTTTCAGAAATTCGTTCTCGAGGACCTGTTGAAGCGCAAGCAGGAGCGCCGCGATTGGTCGCTTCGCATCTGGAGCGCCGGATGTTCCACCGGCCAGGAGCCCTACACTCTGGCCATCCTGATTTGCGACGCGCTCGCCTACTACTACCTCCGGAATCCGCTCCCGTTCGACATGCCCACGCCCAAGCCGCTGATCCCCCCGCCGTGGAAAGTGGAGATTCTCGCCTCGGACATCAACTATTCCGCCCTTCTCACCTCGCAGCAGGGCATCTACACCGAGGCGCAGATGGAGACTGTGGATTACACCTGCCGGCTGCGGTATTTCGACAAGATCGGCGATAAATACGCGGTCAAGCCCGCGCTCAAGAACCTCGTCCAGTTCGACTTCCACAATTTGAAGACCGAATATCTGCCCCAGCGCAACGATGCGATTTTCTGCCGCAACGTGATGATCTATTTCGACGAAGCCGAGCAAAAAAGGCTGATCGAAAAGTTTTATCGCTGCTTGAATCCGGAAGGCTATCTCTTCGTGGGGCACGCCGAAAGCCTCTTCGGCCTCACCACGAAATACCACATGATCCATCAGAACAACGCCACGGTTTATCAGCGCGTCGAGGGGGCGCCGTGAGCTTGACGCCCGACGAGCGCAGTTCCGAGCTTCGCGAGCTCTTCTTCGAAAGCTCCGCGGAGATTCTCCAGGCCATGAACGAAGCCGGCCTGGCGCTCGAGGTCCGTCCCGGCGATCTCGAAAGCCTCCGCCGCGTGCGCCGCGCCGTTCACACTCTCAAGGGCGATTCGGCCGCGTGCGGCTATCGTGTCCTGAGCGAGCTGGCGCATGAGCTCGAGGACGTTCTCACGCCGGAGCTCGCGGCGGAAAACGCCGGCCTGCTGCCCGATGTCGTCCTCGCCGCCGCGGACACTTTCCATGAAATGCTTGCCGCCTACCGCGGCAATCTGCAGCCTCCCGACGGCGGCGCTTTGCGCGAGCACATCCAGCGCCTTTTGCGCCAGCCGGGACCAAAACCGCGCACTGCTTCGCGCGACGCCAAATTTGCGTGGACGGAATACGAGCGCCTGCTCATCAATCAGACGTTGGAACAAGGCGCAAAGGTCTACCAGGTGGCCCTGCACCTCGATCCCGATTCCCTGCTGCCCGCCGCGGCGCACGAACTCGTGAAAAAGGCGCTCGAATCCACCGGCCAAATCCTCGCCCTGCATCCGGAAGACGGCGCCCCTCTCGAGGCCGGAGGCCTCATCGAGGCGGCGGTCTCGAGCGATCAGGCCGCGGAGTGGATTCGAAAGCGCTGCCACGTTCCCTCCGTCGTCGGCAGGATTTCAGTCGAGCCCCTTTCCTCGCGCGACGAGTCTCCTCGCGATTTGCTCGATATTCTTCTCGAATCCGAGGCGGCCGCCGTCGCCGCTGGAATCGCCGGCGGCCACCCCGAATCCGCCGGAGCCCAGGCCGACGAACATGGAGGCCCGGCCGGCTCCGCCGCCCTGCCGCACGTCACTGAAAATACTTTGCGCGTCGATGCCGGCCGCATTGACACGGTGATGAATCTGGTGGGCGAGCTGATTATCGGCAAGTCCATGTTGCAGCGAACCATCGCGGAATTCGACCGCCGCCATCCGCGCGACCTCCTGCGCGCCAGGTTTTCCGATGCGCTCTCCTTTCAATCTCGCATCCTCGGCGAGCTGCAGAAATCGGTGATGAAAATTCGCATGGTTCCTGTCGAGCAGCTTTTCCGGCGTTTTCCACGCGTCGTGCGCGACGTCGCCAAGCAGCGCAACAAAGACATCGCCCTCGAAATTGCCGGGCAGAACACGGACCTCGACAAGGGCATTCTCGATTCCCTCGCCGAGCCTCTCGCCCATTTGGTGCGCAACGCCGCCGATCACGGCATCGAATCGCAGGCGGACCGCGAGGCAGCCGGCAAGCCCGCCCGCGGAACGATTCGCCTGAACGCCTATCACGAAGGCGACCAGGTCGTGATCGAGGTTTCGGACGATGGCCGCGGCCTCGACCGCGACAAAATCGTGCGCAAAGCCATCGAACGCGGCATCGCCACTCCCGCCGAGGCTTCCCGCTTGAATGAAGCCGAAGCGCTCCAGTTGATTTTCGCTCCCGGGCTCAGCACCGCCGATGAAGTGACGGAAATCTCCGGCCGCGGCGTGGGGCTCGACGTGGTGAAAAACGCGCTTGAAAGCCTGAAAGGTTCCGTGGGGCTCCGCACCGACCCCGGCAAGGGAACCACTTTTCGCCTGATGATGCCGCTCACTCTGGCCAGCATTCAGGCTCTCTTGTTCCGCGTCGCCACTCGCCTCTACGCCGTGCCGCTGGCTTCCGTCGTGGAAATCACGCGTGTGACAGAGGACGAAATCCACCGCGTCAACGAACGCGAGGTCTTCCAACTGCGCGATCAGGTCCTCAATCTTGTGCGCCTCAACAAGCTGGAAGCAAACGGCGATTCGAAGCGCACCCGCCGCATCTTTGTCGTGGTGATCGCCGCCGGCGCCCGGAAATTCGGCTTGGCGGTCGACAGCCTGATCGGCGAAGAAGAGCTGGTAATCAAGGCGCTCGAAGATCACTTGATCACGTCTCCTCTGGTCAGCGGCGCTTCGATTCTCGGCGACGGCACGGTGGTCCTAATTCTCAACGTTCCTGCGGTACTCGCGCATCTTTCGCGAATCCCAGCGGTGGGGGCCACGGCATGAGCGAAAAGATTCGAGTCCTGGTGGTCGACGATTCCGCTCTCATGCGAAAACTCATCCCCCAGGTTCTGCGGCGCGATACTTGCATCGAAGTTGTGGGCACGGCGATGGACGGTTCGATCGGCCTCAAAAAAATCGAGGAGTTGCGGCCCAATGTCGTCACGCTCGACCTCGACATGCCGCGCATGGACGGCATTGAGATGCTTCGCCAGATCACCCGGAAGCATCACACCCCTGTCATCGTCTTCAGCGCGCACACCAAGCAAAGCGCGGCCGTCACTCTGAAGGCCCTCGCTCTCGGCGCTTTCGATTTCGTCACCAAGCCCGAGGAAGCCGCTTCCGGCCGCATCGAGGAAATCGCCGCGGAGCTGGCCATCAAAATCAAGGTCGCGGCCGCCTCCGGCGCGCCGAAAATGATCATCACCATTCCCACCGCGCGAAGAAAGCCGCCCCGCGACGCCAGCCAGCAGCGCAAGCCCACGAAAGTCGTCGCCATCGGCATCTCCACCGGCGGGCCCAACGCCCTGCACTATCTTCTTTCCCAATTTCCCGAGGATTTTCCCGGCGTGATTCTCGTCGTCCAGCACATGCCCGAGGGGTTCACGGAGATGTTCGCGCAGCGATTGAATGAAGCTTCGGCTCTCGAAATAAAGGAAGCCCAATCCGGAGACTTGCTGCTCGCCGGCCGCGTCCTCATCTGTCCCGGCAACCGCCATCTCAAAGTCCGCCGTATGGCGCATGGTGACATCGCCGTGCTCGTGGACCAGCCGCGCGTCAACGGCCACCGCCCTTCCGTGGATGTCTTGTTCGAATCCGTCGCGCAGGAATTCGGAAAGTCCGCTATCGCCGTTCTCATGACCGGGATGGGAGACGACGGCGTCGCCGGAATGAAAATGGTTCTCGATGCCGGTGGCTCGACTCTCGCTCAGAGCCCCGAATCCTGCGTCGTTGACAGCATGCCCCGCGCCGCCATCGATCGCGGGTTCGCTTCTCGCGTCGTCTCGCTTCCCAACCTTGCCAGCATTCTGATGTCGAAATCTTCACCCGAAAAACCGCCGGCCGGACCGGTCTCAACGGAGCAACCCGTTCCCGCGGCCGCTCACAATTCTGGGTTCCGAAGGAGAGAGTCATGAAACAGTTCGAGGCTTTGACCAGGAAAAAAGACAACCAGGCCGTGCGCTATCTCGTCGTGGACGATTCCGTCTTCGCTCGGAAAAGCCTGGCCAAAATGGTGGAATCCTTTGGGGGGCAAATTGTCGGCGAGGCCGGCGACGGCTACACCGCCATCACCGAATACGCCCGCTCCAAGCCCGACATCGTTCTCATGGATATCACCATGCCGCAGATGGAGGGCATCGAAGCCGTCGAGCGCATCGTCCGAGACCACCCCGAAGCCCGCATCGTCATGGTCTCCTCCGTCGGCTACCAGGACAATATCCTGGCCGCACTCCAGAAGGGCGCCCGCCATTTTGTCCAGAAGCCCGTCAAGCCCGACGCGCTTTACGAAATCATCCGCTACGTCCTTCAGGACGACGGTGTGACTGCTCCCGTGGCCGCGGGAGGGGAGAAAAACCGATGAGGATGGATCTAATCCAGCCGTTTATCGACTCGCTCGACGCCGTCCTGGCGGAAATGATGAAGGCGCCCGCGAAAATCGTGGACCTCAACATGGAAGAAGAGGGCTACCGCCGCAAAGGTTTGGCCGCTTCCGTCGCTTTTCGCGGACAAATCGAGGGGTGGGTGATTCTCGACATGGATCCGGCCGCCGCGGCTCACGTCGCCGGCTATTTGTCCGGCGAAGAAGTGACCTCGGCCGAATCCATCGTTCCCGAAACGGTGTGCGAGCTTGCGAACATGGTGATCGGCAACGCCGTCACGCAACTCAACGACCGCGGCTTCCAATTCAAGGTCTTCCCGCCGGAAATCTTGACTGCCGAGCAAGTGGAAAAAGCGGGTTTCGATTCCGAGGCGACGATTCTCAGCTTTGAAACCGCGCAAGGAACCGTCCACTTGAACATTTCGATGGAGTACCACACGCGCCGCACCAAGGAACGCAGCGCCGTCCCCGTTTCCTGACCGCGTGCCCCGTCAGCCTCAGTGGGCTCGCGGCCCCACCCGCCGGTATTCCGTCCCGTGCCGGAAAAGACCCGCCTTCGGAATTTCTTCCGAATAGACCACCCGCGCCGGCAGAAAAATATTCGCTGCATTCGGAGCGTACGGCACCGCCACCTGAATCGGCGTGTTCGGCTCGTAGCGGCGCTTGCTCCGAAAACACATGCCAATCGGCGAGATATCTTCGCAAACCGCCAGTTCGTCGTCCGCGCCGGCTTGGCGGATGCAAGCCGTCAGCCGCGTTTGAATCCTCATCCGCTCGCGCTCGCGCTGTTCGCCTTCGGCCAGCACGGGTGTGGGAGGCTCGGCGCGCCTCCGCGTGCTGCGTCCGGAGATCTTTTTTTCATCCTCATGCGGCGCCTGCACCCAGATGCTCGGCACGCCGCAAGATTTGCAATGCCGGGCGATTCCCCGGTTCGTCTCGAACCCGCGCAAATCGAGTTCGTTCAGGTAGCTCACCTCGCGGCTCCGGCAGTAGGTGCATTCCAGCAGCATCCGCGCCACCGCTTCTTCGGATTCGGCGACGGGAGGAAACTCGACGCCCCACAAATCGTTTTTCGAATCGAGTATCTCGACCGCGTAAAGGTAGCCGTCCTTTTGCTGCCCGAATTGCCCCACCACCCGGACGTCCGCTTCGCGGTGCGCCTCCGCCGGAGCTTGCCGCCGGATGCGAATCACCTGGTCGTTCGCCAGTTCCTTTCCCAATATGACCACGCCGCCCGAGGCGTTGATCAGCAGCGTCTTGGCAGCCTCCTTGAAATCGCGCCCGCCGGCGTCTTTTCCCGAAACTTCCAGCAACAGCGTCAGCGAGACTCGATCCGTGCGTCGGAGCGATGGCGACGACATTCCGGCCCTCCTCGAACCTTTGAACGGCCCGCGTGAAAACATAGCATACCGGATTGCGTCTTCGTTTGTCCGGCGCAACCATGTTCCCTGTTCCTCAACTTTAGGGTTACCTTGGCCCTCCGAATCCACGGAAATATGAGACCCTGAGGGGCAGCCATACGGAATCACAAGCCCCAGATGCAGGCGGAGAGTTCCGGATGCCCCGCTTTTCACGACCGCTGCAAACAGTCGCCGTGGCTCTGGCCGCGCTGGCTCTATTGGCGCTGCTTTCCGCTCCCTGCGCTCTCGCTCAATCGCCTCGCTCGATTGTCGTCGAAGGAAGGGTCCTCGATTCCAGCGGAGCGGCCGTGGCTGGAGCGCGAGTCGAGCTTCATTGCTGCCGCTCGTATTCGGAGGCGGTTCTCACCACTCCCGACGGCCATTTTTCGTTCGCCGCGGTTCCCGGGCGATTCCTCTCGGCGACGGACGCGACGGTTACGGGTTCGGTCATTGTTACCGCTTCAGGATTTGAGCGCGCTGAAAGAAGTTGGACATCCTCTGGCGCCGCGCCCGTCGAGCTCGATATCCAGCTCGCCGTCGTCTCCTCCTCGCAGCGCGTGGTCGTCTCCGCGGCCCTCACCCCCACCGACATTGGCGAGACGCCCGTCTCCGTCGTGCAGCTGACCCAGACCGACCTCCAATCCACTCCCGCTCTCAATATTGACGATAAACTGCGCCAGATTCCCGGCTTCAGCCTGTTTCGCCGGTCCAGCAGCCGCACCGCGAATCCGACCACGCAGGGAGTTTCGCTGCGTGGCTTGGGAGCCAGCGGCGCCAGCCGCGCCCTCGTCCTCGAAGACGGCATCCCTCTCAATGATCCCTTTGGCGCCTGGGTGTATTGGGACCGCCTCCCGCCCGAATCCATCGCCAGCGTCGAAGTCGTCCAGGAAGGCGCTTCCAGTCTGTACGGCAGCGACGCTCTCGGCGGAGTCGTCCAGTTCATTACGCGCTCTCCCTCGCAGAGCGGAATTTCGCTCGAGACGTCGTACGGCAATCAGAACTCGCCGGATTTTTCGCTCTGGGCCGGCGGGACAAAGGGCCCGTGGGAAGCCGCCCTCGCCGGCGACGTCTTTCACACCGACGGCTACATCCTGACTCCCGAATCCGAACGCGGCGCCGTGGACACCAAGGCGGGCGTAAGCGACGGAACCGCCGACCTCTTGATTGGCCGGAAGATCGGAACTTCCGGCGAAGTTTTCGCCCGTGGATGGTTTCTTCAGGAACAACGCGACAATGGCACGCCTCTGCAAACCAATCGCACGATTCTCGGTCAAGGCGCGCTCGGCGCCAATCTGCAGCTTGGCGCGGTGGGTTCCCTGACGCTGCGCTTCTATGGCGAAGCGCAAACCTATCACCAGAATTTTTCCGCCGTCGCTTCCAATCGCGACTCCGAAACCTTGACGGACATTCAGACCGTTCCTTCGCAGGGCGTGGGAGGCTCGGCGCTCTGGTCGCGACAGGCGGGAAAGCGCCAGACTCTCGTCGCGGGGTTCGATCTGCACGAAGTCATTGGCGGCAGCAATGAGGAACTCTTCTCAATGAGTCTTCCCTCCGCTTACCAGGACGCCGGAGGGAGGCAGCGCGATGCGGGGGTCTTCGGCGAGGACTTGATTGAAGTCACTTCGAAGTTCATGGTGACGGCGAGCGCTCGATTCGACGACTGGCGCAATTTCGATTCCGAAACGGTCCGCACGCCTCTCGCCCCGCCCGGCCCGCCCGTGATCACGCCATATGCGGACCGCAGCGAAAATGCCTTCGATCCCCGGCTCGGCCTTCTATATTCGCTGAATTCGCACGTGAAATTTTCCGCCTCGGCCTACCGCGCCTTCCGCGCCCCCACTCTCAACGAACTCTACCGCCAATTCCGCCAGGGCAACACCCTGACGCAATCCAACGCCGCTCTGCGCGCCGAACGTTTGACCGGCGCCGAGGCGGCCGTCGCCGTCAATGGCTGGCGGGATCGCCTCCAGTTGCGCGGAACGTTTTTCTTCAACGAGATTGTCGACCCGATCTTCAACGTGACGTGCAGCGAGCCTCCCAATCCCCCGCCTTGCACGCCTCTGTCAACTTCCACTTTAATCGTCCGCCAGCGCCAAAATCTCGGCCGCACCCAAGCTCCGGGATTTGAAGTGGACGCCGATTGGAAGGCGTTCCCTCGATTCGATCTTTCCGGTGGATATCAATTCGTGGCCGCCACCGTGCTCAGCGCTCCCGCCAACCCCGGCCTCGTCGGCCTATGGGTCGCGCAAGTACCGCGAAACGTCCTGACGTTCCAAGCGCGCTACTCGAATCCCTCGCGCATCAGCTTCACCGTGAGCGGGCGGATGGTCGGCAAACAATTCGACGACGATCAGAATCAGTATCCGCTCGGCGGGTTCTTCGTTCTCGGCGCGATGGCTTCGCGCGAAATTGGCAGGGGAATCTCGGTTTTCGGAGCCGCGGAAAATCTGCTGAATGAAAAATACGCCACAGCCGCCACCCCGATTACGCAGCTGGGCCTTCCGATCACCGCTCGCTTCGGCTTTCGCTACGATTGGCCGCGCCGTTAAGACGATTCACGTGAAAAGCGCCGCGGATCTACGCCGGTTCGGAAGCCCCTTCGCCGCATGCAAAATCCGCGGGCTGCACGCATTCGCGCTGTCCCCGCACGCCAGTCCCGAAGGAACTACTTCTTTTTGCCGAACTCCCGGACGTGCGCGACCACCATCTTGATTTGCTCGGCCGTAAGCCTCGACTTGTTCGGCGGCATCTTCCCCTTGCCGTTCGTCACCGCATCGATCAGCTGAGCGTCGCTCTGGCTCTGCACGGCGGCAGAGTGCAGGTCCACCACGCCCAGGTCCTTTCCCACGTCCGTTCCGCGCCCGTCGTCGCCATGGCAAACCGCGCATTTGTCGTGAAACAGTTTGGCTCCCTTGTCGTCCGCGCTGCGCGCGCGCGGAACGAATAGGCACATCCCCAGCGCTAGCGTCGCCGAGATGCAAACAAACGCTTTCATTCGATCCGTGATCATTGCTTCTCTTCCTCCCCGCTCGGTATCAGCCCCCTAAACCTAGCACAAATCCAAATTCGAAAAACAGGGCGGCCGCCCCGCCTTGCGAACTCCTTCCTGCCGTGCGAAAATTCCCGATGCACCCTTCTCGCTTGCGCGTCTTGTGGCCAGCGGCGGTATCGTCTAGGGGTTAGGACGCCAGATTCTCAATCTGGAAACCCGGGTTCGATTCCCGGTACCGCTACCAGCATTTCCCCCAAAATTCAGCGTCCCCAATAATTCTTGAACAGATCCTCCCCGCCGCGCCTCTCTCCTGTACTATTCCCCCTTGCCGGTCTCGGCCAGAGCCGGTCCGGCAACTCACGAGGTGAAACATGGCACATCGCAATCCCAGCGATTCCGATCCGCTCGTCCACATTTCGCACGCGGACGATTCCGCCGCCGGTGAAACCTCGCCGTTTTACGAGCTGCGCGGCCGGGTCGTCTGGTTCTCCGAGGAGATGCGGCGCGAGCACCGCCGCCTGAAATCGTCGTTGTGGCATTACATCCGCCACTCGCGATTCTTCGTCGCTCTCACCTCTCCCCTGATTTACGGTTGCGTCGTTCCGTTCTTTCTGCTCGACATTTTCGTCACGCTGTACCAGGCGTTTTCGTTTCCCATTTACGGGATCCCCAAAGTCGTCCGCTCGGACTACCTGATGTTCGACCGCGGAAAATTGTGCTATCTGAATTTTCTCGAACGCCTCAATTGCCAGTACTGCGCCTACGCCAATGGCTTGCTCGCTTACGTCGTGGAAGTCGCCGGCCGCACCGAGCAGCACTGGTGCCCCGTCAAGCATGCCCATCGCAATCTCGCGCCTCACTCCCGCTATTCGCACTTTCTTCCCTACGGAAATGCTTCCGCCTACCGCGAGCATATTGACGAGGTCCGCCAGGACTTCAAGGACATAAAAAAGCAGGGCTGATCCGCCCAGTGGGGTAACTTCCGGAAAAGCGCACCCGCAGAACAACTTCCGGTTCGCTCTCGGCTCAGGATTTTGAGATTCCCTCGCCCTCGACAATCGTAATGTACCGATCGATCGGCGGGTTCGCGAGTCTCTCCACCCTGCCGCTCGGCTCCGGCCAATGCACTTCGATCCAATCCATTTGGGTTCGCGCGCCGATCCCCAGCACCACCCGCGGATCGTGCGAAGAAAGATAGCTTCCTCCGCCCACTTTTGTGCGGCTCCGCTTCAAATCTCCCGACTGATAGACGATCTCCGCTCCCACTGCGTCCCGATTGGCTTTTTTCCCCACCAGCTTGACTCCCAGCCAGTGGTTTCCCCGCCCCGCATTATTCCGCAGCAGAATCGGCGCGTCGTTGTTGACCGCCACGAGGACGTCCACCGAGCCGTCGTTGTCGAAGTCTCCCAGCGCCATTCCCCGCCCCGCGATGGCCCGCGAGAAGATCGGCCCGCTCTGCGCGCTCACGTTTTCAAACGTCTTCCCCGTGTTGCGGAACAGCAGCATCGGCTCCAGATATTTCACGCCGAATATGCGTCCCTCGATCCGGTCATCCGGATGTCCGTCGCAAAGCAGGAGGTCGAGTTCCCCGTCATTGTCGTAATCGAAGAATTTCAGTCCCCATCCGCTCATCAGCCGCGTCGTGGATGCGATCCCTGTCTCCTGCGCCATGTCCGTGAACGTCCCGTCCTTGTTGTTGTGATAGAGCGAATACATTTCGTGGTCCACGTTGGCGACAAATAGGTCGATCCACCCGTCCTGGTCGTAGTCCGCCGCGTCCACTCCCATTCCCGACCGCGTCCGGCCGAACGCGCTGTACCCCACTCCCGCCAGCAATCCGTTTTCTTCAAACCGCCCGTTCCCTTGGTTGATAAAAAGAAAATTCGCCACCGTGTCGTTGCTGACGAACAAATCGATGCGCCCGTCGTTGTTGACGTCCGCCGCCACCGCTCCCCAGGCTTTCGCCATCGATTGCGCGATCCCGGACTCCTTGCTCACGTCGGTGAACGTCCCGTCCCCGTTGTTGTGAAATAGCCAGCATGGCTTGGGGTCGTAAACGCTCGGGATGCAATACCACCTTTCCTTGGTTTGCAGGTTTCCGCAGAACTTGTTCTTCGATTTGTTGAAATCGACGAACCGCCCGACAAACAGATCCAGCTTCCCATCGTTGTCGTAGTCGAACCACACCGAGCTCGTTCCCCATCCCGGCGCTTCCACTCCCGCTTTTGCCGTCACGTCCGTGAATGTCCCATCGCCGTTGTTGTGATAGAGGATGCTCCGCGCGTACTGCGTCACATACAAATCCGGATAGCCGTCTCCGTCGTAATCCCCCGCCGCCACTCCCATTCCGTAGGCATTTCCCCCGACTCCCGCCTTCTCCGTCACGTCCGTAAATGTCCCGTCGCGGTTGTTGTGGTACAGGGCGTTTCTCATCGGCCGGTCGGGCTTGTAGAAATCGCAGGGACCGCTGTTCACCAGATAAATGTCCATCCACCCGTCGTTGTCGTAATCCAAAAACCCGCATCCCGCTCCCACCGTCTCGGGCAGATACATCTCCGCCGACCGTCCGTTGAAATGCCTCCAATGGATGCCGCTCGACGCCGGAGGAATTTCTTCGAACGCGGGCAAACCGCTTGCCCCGAGCCCCGCCGCGCGCAATCCTCCGAACCCAGGCGCCGCCAGCCCAGCGCCACCCAAGATTTGCAGCAGGCGCCGCCGCGGAAGGAGATTCGAGAATCTTCCTCCGGCTCCCGCCCCCTCGGCGTTCGCGACTTCCGCCTTTTCCCGGCGTCTTTTCTGCCGTCTTTTCATTGCGAACCAGCTCCAATTTTGCAACCATTCATCGTCGTGCAACTCGCTTCCGGAATCGAATGCTCTTGATGCGAACTGTTATTGCCGCGTTGTTAGCCGCCACTCTCTTTGGGCTCGCTCACTCCTCCGCCCCCGCCCCTCGGCTGGCCCGGCAGGCGGCCTCCGTGGCCAGATCCCCCTCCCGTAGCGGCTTCGTCGGCGACTCCGCTTGCCGCCCCTGCCACGCCGCTCAATTCGATTCCTACCAGCACACAGCCCATCATCTCACTTCGCAGGAACCCAGTGCCGAAACCATCGCCGGAAAATTCACTCCTGGCTCCAACGTCCTCACCACCATCAACCCCCTCCTCTCATTCCACATGGAGCAGAAGGACGGAAGCTTCTACGAAATCGCCGTGACCGGCGAGCCTCCAAAAGTCTCCACGCGCCGCGAGCGGATCGATTTCGTGATCGGTTCCGGCGGCAAGGGCCAGACCTATCTCTACTGGCGCGGCAATCAATTATTCGAGCTGCCCGTTTCCTACTGGACCGAGCTCGGCCAATGGGTCAATAGCCCCGGCTATCTGGATGGAATCGCCGACTTCGACCGCCCCATCGTTCCCCGCTGCTTTGAATGCCACGCCACTTATATCCAGGCGCTCTCTCCGTCGCCCAACGAGTACCGCTACGAAAAGACCGGATACGTCCTCGGCATTTCCTGCGAGCGCTGCCACGGCCCGGGCCGGGCGCATGTGGAAATGTTCCAATCGCCTCACGCCGCGGTCGCCGACGCCAAAATCGTCAATCCTTCAAAGCTCCCTCGCGATATCGCGCTGGGAGTCTGTGCCCAATGCCACGGCGGGCTCGGAAAGTCGCTTGCGCCCGCCTTCACCTACATCCCCGGCGAGCCGCTCGAAAAATACCTCGAGCTTCAGAAGCCCGCACCGGAGGAACGTGTTGACGTTCACGGCAATCAAGTGGCGCTGCTCCAGCGCAGCAAGTGCTATTTGTCGTCTGCCTCGATGACTTGCTGGACGTGCCACGACGAGCACGCGCGCGAGCTCTCCGCGGATTCCTACACGCCGCGCTGTTTGACCTGCCACACTGTCCGGAGCTGCGGAATGTACCCAAAACTAGGCGAGAAAATCGCTTCCCACTGCATCGATTGCCACATGCCCGTGCAGGACTCCCACTTGATCGTTTCCGACGACAACGGCCGCCAGGTCAGCGCGCACATTCGCGATCACTGGATCAAGGTTTATCCCGGCACTCAGAATCTTCCTTAACCCTTCGCGCCTCGCCGCGAAAGCCGGCTCAGGGCTGTGAGGTGGCCGGCTGGCCCGGAGTTCCGGCCTGTCCTTGCGCTCTCCGTACCGCTTCATCCGCTTCCTGTTGCAGCTTCATCTGCTGCTCCGCTTCCTCCCTGCGCCCGGACCTCGCGCAGGCGATCGCCAGCTGGTAATGCCCCGCCGGATCTCCCGGCCGCAGCTTGACGTAGCGTTCGAGCGGCGAGACGGCCTCGGCAAATTTTCCCGCGGCGTTCAGCGACATTCCCAGCCCCCGCAGCGCATCCGGAAAACCCGGATCCAGCTTCGTGGCGCGGTCAAAATGCACGATCGCTACGTCAAACTGCTGTTGCTCCCGCGCCAATTCCCCCAGCACATACTCCGCGTCGGCATTGTCCGGATCGATCTTCAGTTCGGCTTCGAGCTCTTTTCTCGCGTCCTCCGCCGTTGTCGGCGAGGCGGGCATCGAAAGGATCACCCGGGCCAGCCGGAAGTGGATGCCCGGCAGATTCGGATTCTTCTCCAGGATCGTCTCGTACTCCTTCTCGGCTTGATCCCATTTGCCCTGCTGTTCCAGCGCTTCCGCATTCAGTTCATGCGCCTGGTAGCTTGAGGGCGCCATCTGGGCGAGTTCGAGCGAAGCGCGCGTCGAAAGGTCGGAATAGGCGTGCGTCGTCACGTAGAGCACTTCCGGGTCGTGCGGGAACTCGCGGTTCAACATCAACACCGCGTCCACCGCCGTCTCCGGCTGGTCCATCATCATGGCGCAACGGACCGTGCCCAGCCCCACCCTCCGCTTGAGGTCCTTGTCCTCTACGTGGGCGCCCTTTTTTAGCAGTGGAAGAGCCTGCGCGCACTGGCCCTTCTGCGCCAGCGCCACGCCTTGCTGCGCTGCCTCCGTGGGCTCGATGGTATGAGCCGGTTTGGCTTTCTGCGCCGTGGCGGGCGTGCTCAGCATTGCTGCGG
This sequence comes from Verrucomicrobiia bacterium, assembly GCA_035503815.1. Lineage (GTDB taxonomy): Bacteria > Acidobacteriota > Terriglobia > Acidiferrales > UBA7541 > Palsa-295. The sequence continues at coordinate 79,821 of DATJTF010000007.1, read as the reverse complement.
CCAGCAACGCTGCGGAGACCCTGGTTGTCTGCGGCCTGGACATAAAGACTGGGGCAGGCGATACCGCTGCCTGCCCCATTCTACCGTGGGTGGGAGAACTAGAAGTAGAACTTCAATGCAAACTGGATGTTGCGAGGTGACTGAGTGTCCGTGATCAATCCAAAATTCGTGTCGGTCACGGTATTGTCCATTTTCGAGAAGTTGGGATGATTGAACGCATTCAGGAAATCAGCCCGGAACTGGAGCCTTCGCGTTTCTCCCAGCGTGAAGTTCTTTTGGAGGCTGATATCCCAATCCGAATATCCCGGTCCGATCACCGGCCCCTGCGCGGGACAATTTCCGAACGTCCCGGCTACAGGAACCGAGAAAGTGGCCGGGCTGACCCATTGCAGGCCTTGGCTCGCCACGTTGACCGTCTTCTCGTAAATCGGGTATCCGTTGCAATTGGGCCGTGCGCCCTGTGAACCTGTCCCAGACGTATCGCTTGGTGAGTACAGCGCAAACGGCATCCCGGTGTGCCAGGAGACGATCGGGTTTACCGACCATCCGCCCAGCGCTTGGTTCATGACCGCGGAGGCGTCGTTCCCATACCTCTTTCCGTGCCCGTAGGGGAGCTCATACACCGCGTAGGCGCTGATCATGTGCTTCACGTCGTAGTAGCACTGCGACCACTCTGCGTTCGGGTTGTACAGGTTCTGCCAATACGGAGAGGCAGGCGTTGTCTGCGTCGTGTCGCTCCACGTCCCGTAATATCCGCTGCTGTTCGTCATGCACTTCGAATACGTGTAAGCCACCTGGCCCTCGAGCCCCTGGCTGAATCGCTTTTGCAAGACAGCTTGCAAGGCGTTGTAGTTCATCTTACCGTCCGATACGGTGTCCTTTACGGCTCCGAAACAGTTCGGCCCGTAGGTGGTGTTGGTATCCGTCGGACAATTCGGGTTCAGTCCTGGCGCGAACTGCCCTCCCAGATATGGTGTCGGAAGCACCGTTCCATCCGGTTGCAAAATACCTTGGGAGAGCCATTGGGGAACCATCATGTGCGTTCCCTTCTGCCCGACGTATCCGATCTGCAACGTCGTGTTGTTCGCCAGCTGCCGCTGAATCGATAGGTTCCATTGTTGGGCGATTGCCGGCTGTACGGTGCCATACCACGCCAGCATGGTTGCATCCTGATATGGATTCCCGCCGGGAGGCGACGATGCGGCAATCGATCCTGCCGCCGTCGTGAATGGCGTATCGCCGGTCGCAAACGTATTGGATCCCTCGCTTTGTGCCGGAGTGAACGGAGGATTCTGCGTCAGCCGAAGGTTGGTCCCCGTTCCTTCCAGGTAAGAGGAAACCGTGTAAGCGCCGCGGATGACGGTGTTGTCGCCCAGCGCCCGGGGCGTCCACGCGAAGCCAAGTCGAGGCTGGATGTCCGGCCAGCCGTATGTCGAGCTGTACAATCCGCGGCTGTTGCCGTCCACTCCCGCGAGTTCCACTTCGCCGGTGAGAATATTCACGTTGGATTGCTGATTGTTCGTCTCGATCCAGGGCGTCCTTGCCTCATAGCGAACACCAAGATTGAAAGTCAGGTTGCTCGTCGCTCTCCAGTCGTCTTGGGCATAGCCCGCGATGAGCCAGTCTCTCTGGTGCCACCCGGATCCGGCGCTCACGCCGCGCCCCACGTACCCGGGAAGTCCGAGTGCGAAGTCGGCCGAGCCATTGCCGCCTTGGTTGGGCACAGACGGAGTCGGTCCTTGCGTATATGCGCCGCTGTATAGAATCGCGCCCAGCTCGCCGCCATTGCCGCTATAGAAAGCGTCGATCCGGTAACGATTCAGCTGGAACCCCACTTTGAAAGTGTGGGCTCCGTGGTTGATGATCAGCCCGTCGTCGAATTGGACGACCGTAGATCCGAAGTTCTCCACCACCAGTGCGCTTCCCAGCGCCGTAGGTGTGCTCGTGTTTATGTCTGTGATCGTCCCGCCGGCAAAAGCGAGCTCCAAAAGTCCCGCGACGCCATTGGGGTTCGCATCGTTGATTCCGAGCGTCGTTCCCAGGTTTCCCACCGAGCTCGGAAATGTTGTGGCGCCGTTCGTGAACGTGATCCGGTTCACTCCGAATCGGAATTCGTTGATCAAGGAGGGGCTAAGCGAATGCGTCCACTGCCCCGTGTAATTGTAAAGGTGGGCCAGATTCACCGTGCTGCCCAGCAGTGCCACCGAATTGCTCGCCGGGTCAAACTGGTAGCCTTGCGAATACCGGAATGAAATCCGGTCTTTATCCGTGAGCACCCAGTCCAGTTTCAAATCTCCCTGGTCGGTGTTGTATTGCTGCCCGGTGACGTTCGTCGCATAAGCGAACCCGTTCCCCGAAAGCGATGTCGCCGTGGGATACAGGCTCGAACTCGTCAGTTTCGTGAATATGGGGTCCAGCATATTCGTCGGGATAATGTTGCCGCCAAAGGTTTGTCGCGCGCTTTGCGCCACCAGAACGCACGGACTCCCGCTGACTCCCGTACCCGCCTGGCAGGGGTTGTAGAGCTGAATGGGCTGCGCCAGCGAGAGCAGCTCGCCGAAGTTTCCTTGCCGCTCGTCGTTGCTCAATACCGTGATGTTGCCCGAGGTCGAGGGAAAGTCAAACCGCCCGCCCTGGTAATCAATGAAAAAGAACAGTTTATTCTTCAGAATCGGCCCGCCCAGCGTGGCGCCAAACATGTTCCACCGCATCGCCGGCGTCGGAAATCCGGTCAGCCCGTTTACCCACTGATTCGCATTCAAGACGTTGTTCCGGAAAAATTCAAACGCATCGCCGTGGAAGTGGTTTGTCCCGGACTTGATCGTCGTGTTGACGACTCCGCCCTCGAAGTTACCGAACTCTGCGGGAGCATTTTGTGTGATCAGGTTAAATTCCTGAATCGCGTCGGGCGACGGCGTCAGGCCTAGAATATTTTCGGAGACTTGGTTGTTATCCACGCCATCCAGGAGGAAATTGTTCGCCTGTTCTCGGTTTCCATTGATGTAGGGCCTCCCGCCGCCTTCCGCCGTGTTGGATCCGAGATTGAAGCTGGCAACGTCAACCGAGACCGCTCCCGGCGCCAGAAGCGTCAACTGGGTGGGGTTCCGCGTGGCAAGGGGCAGGTTGTCGTTTGTCGCTGAATCGACGATTGTGCTCACTTCGGTCGTCTGCGTCTGCAGGACCGGCGCGGCGGCGGTCACCTCGACCACTTGACTCACCGTGCCGACTTTCAACGTGGCGTCAACTCGCGCGACTTGGTTCAGCACCAGCGTAAACACCGGAAATTCCGATGTCTGAAATCCGGCCGCCTCGACCTTCAGCGTGTAATTGCCTACCGGTATCCTGGGAATCGAGTACAGCCCGCTCGCGTTCGTTTTGGCCGTAAACGTAGTTCCGCGGTCAACGTCCTTAGCGGTCACTGTGGCGTTTGCCACGGCTCCCCCGCTCGGGTCTGACACAGTTCCGGTAATGGACGCGGTTGTTTCTTGCCCCCAGGCGGGTAGCCCCGCCAACAAGAACGCCGCAGCCAAACACAACGCGAAAATCATCCCCATGGAAAATCCAAGTCGCTTCGAGTTCACAAATGCCTCCTGAAAGAAATCCCGAAGGAAAAGCTGCATGCACCCACCCCTGTGAAGCGCCTACAGCTATATAGCACGGTGAAGAGCTATATAGCTCAAACTTCCTCTTGTCAAGCGAAAAAAATTAGGATTATATGTTCCAGAGATTTTTCGAATGGACCGCTCTATAGCACGCGGCTCTTTCAGCACCTCGAGGTTGGCGCTGGGGCTCGACTTCTTCCCCGCGTCCTGCTTCTAATTTCGGGCAGATTGGCCTGGAGAACTCATGAAATCCAAGCACCGCTTCAGCCGCAATGGTGAACCCGCCTACCGGCGCATCCAGGCCGCCATCCGCGGCCGCATCGAGACCACTCAGCTTAAGCCCGGCGATCTGGTCGAATCCGAACGCGAACTCGCCCGCATCCACAAAGTCAGCTTGATGACCGCCCGCCACGCCCTTGCCGATCTCGCTCGCGAAGGCTTGGTCGAGCGCCGCCACGGCGCCGGCACCTTCGTCGCTCCTCCCAAAATTCACTTCAACAAATTGATGAGCTACACCGAACAAATGGCCAGCCGCGGCCTCTCCGCCACATCCCGCGTCGTCATGAGCGGGATCGTCACCGACGAAGCGGAAATTGCCGCCCGCCTGTCCCTGCCCGCTTCGGCTCAATTGTTTGAGATTGTCCGCGTGCGCCTCGCCAGCGACGAACCCTTTGCTCTCGAAACTTGCTATCTCTCCGCCGACGAGTTTCCCGGATTGAGCGCGGGAGTCCTCGAACGCGCTTCCCTTTTTTCCACGCTTGAGAATGAGTACGGCGTCGAACTCGCTTATGCCGATGAAGAGATCGATTCGATCGCCGCCGACATGCGCATGGCCGAGCACCTCGCCATGCCGCGCGGCTCTCCTCTCTTGCGCATCCGCCAGCTTATTTTTTCTTCGAAGGGCAAAGCGGTTATTTACGTCGTGGGATTGTACCGCTCCGGCCGCCACACTCTCATGATTCGCCGCTTCCGCTGAATCCGAGTCCGGCCGCGCGCATTTCCGCCCCAATGCTTCGTGGCCTTTGCGGTCCGACGCCCGTTGCCCCCGGAGCGAAGCCTCTTACCTCCGCCTTGCCTCCAGGCTCGCAAAACACAGGGCTGCCGCTCCGGCGAGTTCCGATCCCGCTCCAAATCGCGCTTCCACGATGGGGATCCTCATTCTCTGCGGCGTGATCGCCCACTTCTTCAGTTGTCGCCTCATCCGCCCTCGATACTTCATCATCAGGTGTCCCATGCCCCCGCCGATGACGAACATCTCCGGCTCGATCATGTCCACCACCGTTCCCATCCAGATTCCCAGGTGGTCCGCTGCTTCTTCCAGGATTTCTTGCGCGAGGGAGTCTCCCTTCCTCGCCGCTTCGCTCACGATTTTCGACGTCACCTGCTCTGTTTTCCCTCCCGCCAGCTCCCGCATTCGCGAGCTCCGCCGCGGCTCTTCCTTGAGCCTCTCTCGCGCGCGCCGCGCGATTCCCGTCCCCGAAGAATAGGCTTCGATGCATCCTCGCTTGCCGCAATCGCACAGCGGCCCCTGAAAATTGATCGTGACGTGCCCTCCCTCTCCCGCCGCTCCCGACCATCCTGTCAAAACTTTTCCGTTCAGGATGATTCCCGTTCCTACGCCGGTCCCGAGCGTCACGTGAAAAAAGCTGGAGTGTCCTTTCCCAACGCCCCACACGGCTTCGGCCAGCGCCGCCGCATTGGCGTCGTTCGAAAGCAAAGCAGTAATTCCGTAGCGCTTGCGCAACGCCTCCGCCAGCGGAAAATTCTTCCAGCAGGGAATGTTTGTCGCTCCGATCAGCACGCCCCGCGCCGGATCCACCCAACCCGCCACGCCGACTCCGATGCAGCGCGGTTTGGCGCCTGGAAATTGCTTCCGCAAGCTATCAACCGCCTGGAAGACGGATCGCAGCCCCTCCTGTGCGCTCCGCCGCGCCGTCATCGGCGCGCGCGTCTCCGCCAGGATTCGCCCCCTCGAATCGACGAATCCCGCCGCCACTTTTGTTCCGCCGATGTCGATCGCCAGAACGGTTGGCAACTGTTTCTTTCGCGTGGCCATGTTTTCTTTGGGATTTTGCTTCAAATTCGCCGGCTCGTGTGAAAAATCGAACTTTTCCTTCGCAAATCAGCCGTTTCAGGCCTGGGACGAAGCGGAAAAATAGCTCTCGATTTCTTCGAGCGTCTTGCCCTTCGTCTCCGGCAGAAAAAATGTCACGGTCACGAAATAGACCGCCGTGAATCCCGCAAACGCCAAAAACATCAGGGTGTATCCGTAATGTCCCACCGTCGGCAGGAAAATCGCGGCCAGAAAACTTGCGATCGCTTCGTTGATCAGCAGGGCGATGCTCATCCCGTTCGAGCGGATCCTCGTCGGCATCAGTTCCGACAATGCCAGCCACACGCAAATCCCCGGCCCCATCGCGTAGAATGCGACGAACAAAAACAGGCTCGCGGCCACCAGCCATCCGTTTGCCTCGCCGGGCAGCGGCGTGATCAGAGCATGCTCGATCCGCAGCGGTGCGTTTCGCGCCGCGCTCAAACTCCCGAACGGATTCGAGAAAAACGCCAGCACGCGGTTCGCCGGGATGCAATTGGCCCGGTCGAGCGTCACCATCGTCGCTTCCGGCTGGTTCGACCGCACCACCGGCGTCGACGCGCTGAAATCGCCGTACGAATAAATGATGGTCAGCGCAGCCGGACGCCCCGCCAGATCCCCCCGCCCCGCCTGGCTCACCCACTGCTGCTGTTCCGCCGGATCGAAATGGAATCGCAAGCTCGCTTGCCCGTCCGCCAGCGTCTGCAACGCACCGGGCACGTCCACGCGGTTTTTTTCGCTGGTATGAAACAGCGCTGCCGTCAGCAGCATCGACGCCACCACGCCCGCCGTCCCCACCGAAAGCAGAAATTTTCTCCCTCGCCGGTCCACCAGCATCACTCCGATCATCGTCGCCAGCGCGTTCATCACCGTGAACAGCAGGTACCCCCAGTGCGCCTGCACGTCCGACAGTCCGCTCTGAATCAGAATCGCCGTGTTGTATCCGATGATCGAATTGATTCCCGTCGTCTGATTCAGCGCCAGAATCATGCAGGCCAGCAGGAACGGAATCACGTACTTCCTCTTCAGCAGCGATTCTCTCGCTTGCCGCCCTCCGGCGGTTTCCGTCTCCCGGTTGCGCTCCATTTCCTCCAGTTCGATCCGCGCCCCTTCCGGCGGCCGCGACCGCAGAAGGGCTTCCATCGCCCGCTCGCTTCTCCCTCGCCGGAAGAGCCACCTCGGCGACTCCGCCACCCAGAAACTCCCGATCACAAACAGCACTCCCGGCGGCAACGAAACCCAGAAAATTCCCCGCCACGCGTGATCCTTGAATGCAAAGAGAAGCCGCGCGTTCTCCGTTTTTGCGACTTCGTCCACGCGCAGGCTGAAATACATCCCCACCGCCGCCGCCGCTACGATTCCGATCGTGAGCAGCCATTGAAACATCGCCGTTCCCTGCCCGCGCTGCTCCGGCACCAGGCATTCCGCCAGGTACAGCGGCACCACCACCCCAATCAACCCCGCGCTGATTCCCTGGCACAATCGCCCCAGGATCAATGGCTCGTACCCGTGCGACAGCGCGATGATCGGAATGCTCGCGGCAAACAGCACCCCGCTCAGAATCATCACCGGCTTCCGTCCCATCCGGTCCGACAACAGCCCCGCGAAAAGCGTCGAAATCACTGTGCCCATCAGCACGGCCGCCACCACGATCGACAGTTGCCCCGCATTCAACCCCGACGTCGCCTCCAGATAAGGTACCGCGCCGGCGATGATGCCCACGTCCACGCCGTACAGCAGCCCGCCCAGTCCTGCCACCAGCAGCAGCAATCGGTTGTACGTGCTCGAATCGAGTTTCGTCATCGCGGGCTTCTCTGCACTGCCTTTCCTCTACGGGCCGGAAAACTCTCCCGCAATCCCAGCGGCTCTTCCTTGCCCCGCCTGCGCTTTTCTCTTGCGGTCAAAAAGCAAAGCGGCATCCAAAGCGCGACGCCAACCCGCATAAGAATGGCCCTTGAATCGGGAAAAGGAAAGGTCATCGCCAAATTCCAGACTGCTTTTCGCCCCTTGCCGGCGCGCCGGCATATTGCTTCCGGCCGATGTGATGTGTTTTCATTCGTCTGGCGATATGGTACAGCTATATAGCAGATATGCATTTTTTCCACCATTCGTTTTTGGAAGGAACCTTTGGCCCTGCATAGCGACACTCGCGAACGCAATCCTCTGAATCCCTCTAGCCGGGACGTTTTCCCCGTCGCGCTCGCCGCATTTTTCTTCACGCTGGTCTTGGCCGCCGCACCTATCCTCTCCGCGCGCGCGCAAGAAAGCTCTCCGTCCGCTTCCGCCGCGCTGGACGATAATTTGGGGCTGATGCCCGTTCCCTCCAGCGTCCAATTGAATTCCGGCCGGCTTGCCGTTACTCAAAATTTCTCCGTCGCGATTGCCGGACGCCGCGACCCCGTGCTGGATCGCGCCCTCACTCGTTTTTTTAGCCATCTCTCGCAGCTCACCGGAATGCCGTTCCCGGTCGAGACCTCCGCCCCATCGAAAGCCACTCTCGTCGTCGAAGCCCGCGAACCAGCCAGACCGGTTCTTCAATTGGGCGACGATGAATCCTACGTTCTCGACGTTGATTCCTCGCAAGCTCGCTTGACCGCGCCCAATACTCTTGGCGCTCTCCATGGCCTCCAAACTTTCCTCCAACTCGTCCACGTTACTCCCGACGGCTATTTCGTCCCCGCGGTCCGCGTTGACGACAAGCCGCGATTCCCCTGGCGCGGATTGATGATTGATGCCAGCCGCCACTTCATTCCCCTCGACGCCGTCGAAAGAAATCTCGACGCGATGGAAGCCGTAAAGCTCAATGTGTTTCACTGGCACCTCTCCGACAATCAAGGCTTTCGCGTCGAGAGCAAGACTTTCCCCAAACTTCAGGAGCTCGGCTCCGACGACCTCTACTACACGCAGGACCAGGTGCGCGAGGTAATCGCCTACGCTCGTGACCGCGGGATTCGCGTCGTTCCTGAATTCGACATGCCCGGCCACGCCACCGCTTGGTTCGTCGGCTATCCCCAGCTCGCCAGCGGGCCCGGCCCTTACTCCATCGAACGCCAGTGGGGCATTTTCGATCCGGCGATGGATCCCACGCGCGAATCCACTTACAAATTTCTCGACAAACTTCTCGCGGAGATGACGCGCCTTTTCCCCGACGCTTTTTTCCATATCGGCGGCGACGAAGTGAACGGAAAGCAGTGGGCCGCGAACCCGGCCATCCAAACCTTCATGAAGGCTCACGGATTGAATGACAATCTCGCCCTCCAGCACTATTTCAACGCCCACGTCGAAAAAATTCTCGAGAAGGACCACAAAGTCATGATCGGCTGGGACGAGATTCTCGCCCCTGGCCTCTCCAAGGAAACGGTCATTCAATCCTGGCGCGGGCAGGATTCCCTCGCCCAAGCCGCCCGCCTCGGCTACCGGGGCATTCTTTCCTCCGGCTACTACCTCGATCTCATGTGGCCCGCCTCGCAGCACTATGCCGTGGACCCGCTCGCCGATGGCGCCGCGAATCTTTCGCCCGAAGACTCCGCTCGCATCCTCGGCGGCGAAGCGTGCCTCTGGTCGGAGTTCGTCTCGCCTGAAAACGTTGACTCCCGCATCTGGCCGCGCACCGCCGCCATCGCCGAGCGCCTCTGGTCGCCCCAATCCGTTCAAGATGTCCCTTCGATGTACCGGCGCCTGCTCCGCGAAAATTGGCGTCTCAGCTTGATGGGATCGCAGCAGCTCACCGCAAACGCGCTCATGATGGACCGCCTGGCCGGGCCCGGCGGCTCTGCTTCCCTGCAAATTCTGGCCGGCGTTGTCGAACCCGTGAAGGGCTACTCGCGCGAGGAAATTGCCGCGAAAGCGGGGATCAAGCAGACCAGCTCTGACCCGCTCAATCGTCTGGTGGACGCCATTCCTCCGGAGAGCGAAGCGGCGCGGGAATTCGCTATGGATGTTGACGCTTTGATTGCCGGCGGCTTCTCGGATGCCGCCGCCGCATCGCGCATCCGCGTTCTGCTGCAATCCTGGCAAGCAAACGACGCCCGCCTCGAACCCTTGCTCTCGAGCTCTTTCCTGCTAAAAGAGCTTTCTCCGCTGTCGGCGCAGTTGTCCGGTCTGGGCACAGCCGGACTTGCCGCCCTCGACGCCGCCGCCCGTCGCGAGCCTCTCTCGCAGGCGCAGATGCAGCAATGGGCGCCGCTACTGGCCCAGTCGCAGAAGCCTCAGGCGGACCTTCTTCTGATGGTCGCTCCCTCCGTGCAGAAACTTCTTGCGGCGGAAGCCTTGATTAAGCCGGGGAATCAAAAAAGCGAGAATAGCGGAGCGGGGAATTAGCAGGGGGAACGCGGCACGGCCGCCTCGCGCCGGAGTCGCATCGCTCTCACTGAGCGACTTTTTCTTCGCCCGAAAGATAAATCATCGAAGGCAAAATCTTGCGGTGCCGCCGCACCGAAAAAAATCTCGTCCGGCAAGGATCGCAGCGGTATGCCGGAAGCCCCAGAAATCGCCACAGCCCCACCAGCGCTCCGTCTTCCACCCGCTCCCGGGAAATTCTCTCCAGATCGAAATTCCCGCAGCGCGGGCAGTGCGCGTACTTCAGAAACGTCAGCGCCACTCGTCGCGCGTAAAACCGCTTGTCGCACGCTCGGCAACGCCACGGCAAAATTCCGCTGAATCCGAAGACGATGTCGGTCAGGCCGCGCCGGTGGGAACGCAAACAATCCGCGCTTCGGCATTGAGGGCAGATCATTTTCCGAGGTCACCCTGGTAACCTTCGTGGCGGAAGAATACTAAAATGTAACTTTCCCGGCAACTTTCATTCATCCGCTGGTCACGAAAGCGTGAGCCCCGCTGCGGCCTCGGCGACCTCGCCTCATAATCCGCGCCGTCCCTCCCCGCTCCCCGTCCGTGCTCGCTCAGGACACTTTTTCCCCGCTCAACTAGACTTCCGCCACCGCCTCGGCCATAATTCCGGCGGTCCAGACCCTGTGCCCTTTTCGGAGGAGGCCTTATGAGTTTGACGCCCAATGTGCCGTCGGAACCCTCAACGGTGGAGGTTGCTTCCACGCCGCGCTGGGTCGTTTTGCTTTTTGCCATCGCTTTTGCGTTCGTCGCTTACCTTCTTTATGCGGGCTATTCCGACCGCCAGGCTTTTCACAAGAGCTTCGATGACGGAGCCAAGCGCGAGCAGGCGCTCGGCCTCGAGCTCGACAAGACCAACTCGAGGCTCGCCGAGCTCAAGGGCCAGCTCGACGTGATGTCCAACAAACTCGGCCTCACCGAGGATGAGCTCGCTCACGCCCGCAGCTTGGCGCAGCAAATTAAGGAGAGCCAGCAGAAGAGCGACGCGCAGTTGCGCGCCCAAATCGGCGAAGTCCAGACCGACACCACCCAGAAATTCGGCCAGATGGCCACCGATCTCAGCGGCACCAAAAGCGATGTCGCTGCCACCAAGGCCGATCTCGAAGCCACGAAAAACAAACTGCAGAGCACCATCGGAGATCTGGGCGTTGAAAGCGGCCTGATCGCCCGCAACCACGACGAAGTCGAGGAATTGAAGCGTCTCGGCGAGCGCGACATCTACGAATTCTCCCTCTCCAAGTCGAAGCATCCCGAGCACGTCGGCCCGATTCTCGTGCAGCTTCGTAAAGTCGACCCCAAGCACTATCGCTACACCATGAACGTCGTCGTGGATGACAAAACCATCGAGAAGAAAGACAAGACCGTCGGCGAGCCCGTTCAGTTCTACGTCAGCGGCGCCCGCGCTCCCTACGAGATCGTCGTCTTCGACGTCGGAAAGAACACCGCCAAGGGCTACCTCAGCACTCCCAAGAGCCCCACGGCGGCGCCTCCGTCCGTTCCGTCTTCCACGGCCGGTTCGCCGCACTCCAATTGATCGCGTGGGCGGGCTCCGCGATGGCTCGCTCACTCTTCCCTCGCGCTCCGGCCGCTGCCCGTTCGAAGCGCCGTTCCTTTCGCCGGGCCTCGCGGCTCATTGCCCGTTCGAGCGCCCTGATTTCACTTTCCGCAATATTTCTCGGCTTGCTCCTCATCCATCCGCCGGCGGCCTCCGCGCAATCCCCGGCCCCTTCTCAGGCCCCTTCCTCGGCCTCGCCGCAGGACTCCCCTCCCTCGGCGCAGACCCAATCGCCCCTTCGCGTTTCCTCTGAACTCGTAAAAATTGACGCCAGCGTTTCCGATTCTCACGGCACCTATGTGGGCGGGCTCCAGCAATCCGATTTTCGAGTCCTTGTGGATGGCGTGGATATTCCCATCGTCTTTTTCACTCCCGCCGAAGAGCCGGCCCGCATCCTCGTTCTCGTCGAGGTCAGCCCCGCCGTTTACCTGATCCAGACTCAATATCTCGCCGCCGCCTACGCCCTCCTCGACGGCCTATCGGCCGGAGATCAAGTCGCTCTTTTCACCTACGACTCCGCCGCCCACGGCATCCTCTCCTTCACTGCCGACAAAGGCATGTTCGCCCAGGCCCTCGGAACCATCCAGTACAATCTCGGCTCCGGCCAGCTCAATTTTTACGGCTCTCTCGTCCAGGTTCTCGACTGGGAGTCCTCCATCGAAGGCAAAAAAGCCGCCGTGCTTCTCACCACCGGCCTCGACTCCTCGCAACCCTCTCTCTGGCCTGAGCTTCTCCAAAAACTGCGCGCCACCGACACGGTAATCTATCCCGTCGCTTTGGGTGGCTCGTTGCGAGGCTATACAGGCAAGAAAAAGTCGCACAAGAAGAAAGACCAGGCGGATAGCGAGGGAGACTCCCCGCCCTCCGATTCCTCAAATCCTCTAAGTTTCGCGAAAGCCAATGTCGCCTTGAAATCGATCGCTGAAGCCACCGGCGGCCGCGCCTATTTTCCCGCTTCCGCCGCTGAGTTTATCCCCGACTATCGCGAGATTGCTTCGGCCCTTCGCCATCAATATCTTCTCGGCATCGCGCCGCTTCACGACGGAAAATACCACGCGATTTCCGTCGAACTTCGCTCCGCTCCCCCCGGCGACCAGAAAAAAGACAAGCGCCGTTCCCCGGCTTTCACCATCTACGCTCGCTCCGGCTATCTCGCTCCCGCGCAGTAGTTTGACCGCTTCTCTCCCTTGATCCCGCTGCTCACTTGCCGGTGCCGCTTAGCTGCACCTTTTGCGGGCTGTCCTCCGCGTTGTCCACCACCAGCACTTCTCCGTTCCTTGTCCCCGCACCGAGAGGAACAAACACGATCTCAATCGTGCATGTCGCGTTCGGGCCGAGCGGCGCCGTCCGGTTCGCACAGGTGGACGCAGGCAGCACCATGAAGTCTCCCTTCATCTCGACGTTGGAAACCGACAGCATTTCCGTTCCCGTGTTTTTCACAATCACCGTTTGCGCCGCGCTCGTCACTCCTATCGGCTGTTCTCCGAATGCTAAGGACGCGGGCGAAATCGCGGCCGTCGGTCGTCCCGCCGTTCCCGTCCCTCTCAACCCCACCGTAATTTGAACCCCGCTTGGCGCCTCGGAAATCGTGAGCGTTCCCGTGTGGTTCGCCATCGCCGAGGGCTTGAACGCCACGTGCACCTCGCAATCCGCTCCGGATGCCAGCGTCTCGGGCGGTTTCGGACAGTCGTCTGTTTCAATAAAGTCGCCCGTAATCGCGATCCCGCTGATCTCCTGCGCGGATGTGCCATTGTTGAAGACCGTCACCGTTTGCGGTTCGCTGCTTTTGCCCATTAAGACCCGTCCAAAGTCGAGCGAATACGGAGCCAGGATCAGCGGCGAACGAAAATTCTGCGAAAACGCCGCCAGCCAGAAAATCCCAGCAATCGCCAGGCCCGCGCGTACACCCTTCCTCGCCATCCACACCCTCCACGATGAGTGCCTTCTATTTGCTGCATGACGCCTGAAAGATTCCACGACCCGCCGTATCGGCCCGAGCATCATCGCCTTTGCGCGCTCCCGGCACAAGGCATCTGTCTTCGCCAGCCGCTCTCACGATCGGCCTGCCCCTCGGTGTGCAAGAAAATCGCAGACGCAAATGCCCGCCGGACCATCGCCCTCTCTCTCTGCGAACCTAAGTCCTCGAACCCAAGCCACGCCCTCCCAAACACAGATCCATCCATCGCCCGCTCTGCCTCTTGCATCTTTTCATTGTCCCTTTTAAGCTGCGCGCCGGACAAAATATGGAGGATTCTTGAACCTCAAGGCCCTTTGCACCCTCTTCGTCTGTTCTCTCCTGGCCGCATCCGCCGGCGCTCAATCCGGTTCGCCCCTCCCGCGCGTTCCTCCGCCCCCTCCCAATCCTCAGGACGCGTCGCAAATTCGCTTCGCCTACGGCGGCAACGTCGCGCAAATCCCCGCGAAATTCGTCAACAATCTCGTCTTCGTCCCCGTCACCATCAATCAGGGCGAGCCATCCCTCTTTCTCCTCGATTCCACCGCGCCGACCTCTTCGATCGATCCCAGCCGGGCCGCCGCGCTCGGCTTCACCGACGCCTCCTCTTCCGGCGCCCTTCACGATGTCTTTTTGACGCTGCCGGGAGTCGGTTGGGTGGTGCCCTCGCTTCCTTTGCAGTCCAGGGAAGGTTTCTCGCCGCTGATCGGAAGACATTATCAGGGCACTCTCGGCCTCGATTTCCTCAGCCGCGTCGTCGTCACGATTGACTACTCCCGTCATTCCGTCCAAATCTTCGCTCCCGATGCTTACACGCCTCCCGATAAGAAGCTGATCCAGCCGGTTCGTTGGACCAGCGGCCTCCCTTATGTTTCCTGCAAATTCAGCGTCCGCGGCGAGCGTACCACCACCGCTCCTTTCCTCGTCGATTCCGCCCAGGCCGCCGGCATTGTCTTTCGTGACCGCTACGTTTCCTCTCACTCTCGCAATTTCGAGCACCTCAAGACCATTCCCGGCTTGTACGGCGAAGAGAGCGGCGAAGTCCCTGCCGCCATCGGCCGCTTGAATTCCTTTGCCATCGAAAAATTCGGCTCGCCCAGCATGATCGCCACGTTTCCTCACGCGCCGATGGAGGACGAATCCAACCCCTCCGCCGCCGGTCTCATCGGCGCCGCCTATCTCCGCCGCTTCGTCCTCATTTTCGACCTCCCGCATCAGCAGATCATCTTCCAGCCCAATATCAATTTTGTTGACCGCGACGACGTCGGCATGACCGGCATCTCGCTTCTCGCTCGCGGCCCCAATCTCAAGACGTTCGACGTTGCTCTTGTCGTTCCCGGTTCACCCGCTGCCCAGGCCGGTGTTCAGCAAGGCGACGTCATCGCCGGAATCAACGACGAGCCCGCCGCCGACCTCACTCTCGATCAAATCCAGGATCTTTTCGGCCAGATCGAAATGAAATACAAGGTCCTGATCGAACGCAAGGGACAGACCTTGACCGTGAATTTTCAAACCAAGCGATTAATTTGAACTTTTGATTTGAGAGGCTCACAAAAGCGGTGGATAGGGCCGGCGGAAATCAGCTCCCCGGTTTGCCGCGGCCGGATTTGCCGCACGCCGCGGCGCGCTCCCACTCGTTCCTCGCGGCTATTCGAATCGGTGCAGCATGCGAGCCATCTCTTGCAGCCGCGCGTCCGCTCGCGCAAACACGCTTCCCGGCTCGAATTTTCCTTTCGCTCCTCGCGCCCCGGCCCGCACGCCCGTCAGGATCTCGATGCCTTCCGTGATCGTTTTCACCGGATAGATGTGAAATTCCCCTTTGGCCACTGCTTCGATCACTTCGCTCTTCAGCATCAGGTCTTCCACGTTCTCCGCCGGAATCAGCACTCCTTGCTTGCCCGTCATCCCCTTCAGCTTGCAAACGTCGTAAAACCCTTCGATCTTTTCGTTCACGCCGCCGATCGGCTGCACGTCTCCCCGTTGATTCACCGAACCCGTCACAGCCAGATCCTGTCGGATCGGCAGCTCGGCCAGCGCCGACAGCAGCGCGTAGACCTCCGTCGAGCTGGCGCTGTCCCCGTCCACGCCCGAATACGACTGCTCGAAGCATACGCTCCCCGATAGCGACATCGGCTTGTCCTGCGCGAAGATTCCGCGAAGATACCCGGCGATGATCTGCACGCCCTTGTCGTGAAATCTTCCGCTCAAATTCGATTCCCGCTCGATGTTGATGATTCCCGTTTTCCCCAGCGCCACCGAAGCCGTGATTCGCACCGGCTTGCCGAACGAATACCCTCCGATCTCGAGAACGCTCAGCCCGTTCACCTGTCCCGTCCGGGCGCCCGTGGTGTCGATGAACACCACGTTCTGCTCCACCAGCTCGCGAATCTTCGTTTCCGTCAGGTTGTGCCGCTCGATTTTTGCTTTCAGCGCCTGCCGGACGTGCTCTCCCGTCACCACGGTTTTTTGCTCGTGCCTCGCGATGTAATCCGCCTCGCGCGCCAGGTCCGCCAGATCGAAAAATCGGGTCGTGATTTTTCCCCGCCGCCCCGCCTGCCGCACTCCGTATTCCAGGATCGAAGCCACCGCCGTCCGGTCGAAGGGATTGAGCTTCTCGTCGTCGGACAGCTTTCGCAGCCGCCCGGCGTACTGCCACATCACCGTCTCGCTCCAGGTCATCTCCTCGTCGAATTCCACTCGCACCTTGAATATCTTCTTGAAATCGTCCTCGTAGTCGTAAAACAGCTCGTACATTTCCCGGTCCCCGATCAGGATAATTTTCACGTGCACGTCGATGGATTCGGGTTTCTGCGCCGCCGCGCTGAACGGAAAAAACATGTCCACCGGCTGAATCTCCAGCTTTCCGTGGTTCAGCGTTCGCTTCAGCGTCCGCCACACTCCCTGTTCCGTGATCGCGTCCAGCGCGTACATCACCAGGTATCCGCCGTCCGCCCGCAGCAGCGATCCGCCCCGCAAATCCATGAAATCCGAATTCCATCCCCCGCGCGTGTCGTAGCTCCGGTGTATCGTCCCGAACAGGTTCGCGTACGTGGGCACCGTCTCGAAAATCACCGGCACCTTTTCATCCTCCCCGTGCGCCAGGATCACGTTCACGCCGTACACGCGGAAGGGATCCCGTTCCGGCCGCTCCGCCCTCAGGCCCCCTCCCTCCGATGGCGGCTGCTCTTCTTCTCCCTCGCGCTCTTTGAACGGATCGAGATTGTCCAGTATGTGGTGCCGCACTTCCTCCAGATATTCCCCGATCGCCGCTGCCGGATATTTTTCCTTCAATTCCTCGATCACGCCGTCCACCAGCACCGAAGCGGCCTCCTGCTCCAGATAACTCATCTCGCTTGCCAGCTCGCGCGAAAGCGACAGCGTTTTCCGGTACACCACCGTGAATTCCTGCCGGAAATGATCGTATTTCCGCTCCAACTCCTCGGCCGCCGCCGCCTCCAGCTTCCCGTCCTGCACCATCTTCGGGATTTCCTCGATCGGCACCATCTGCCCTTCCAGCACCGGAAATATTTCCGGCAGCGCCACCGCTCCCACCTGCATCCGCCCCAGCGCAAACTGTTCCCGCGCGATTCGCCGCGTGAAATCGTCCATCAGCTCTTTTTCCCGCAGCGTGAATCGCTCCACGATCCTCGTCTTCTGTCTCTGGAACGGCTCGCCCTCGAACACTTGCGGAATCCGCCGCCGCAGGAAATCGATTCCCGATTCCATCTCTTTTCGGAACGCGTTTGCTTGCCCTCGCGGCAGGGTCAGCAGCCGCGGCCGGTCCGGATATTTGAAGTGGTTCACGTAGCATCGGTCCGGCGCCGGTTCCGTGTCGAGCTTCATCTCCTCGATCATCCGGACGATCATTCCCCCGCGGCTCGTTCCCGAAAGCCCGCATACGAACAGGTTGTATCCCGAAGCCCGCATCTCCACGCCCATCCGCAGCGCCCGCAAGGCCCGCTCCTGTCCCAGGTCGCCCGAAGCCGGCTCGATCTCCGCCGTCGTTTCGAACGGCAGGCTCCTCGGATCGCACGTCCACCTCAGCTTGTCGGGCGTCAGTCCGCTGTGATTTGAATTCGATTTCTTCGGCATCTCTCGGCGTGAAAGCGCGCTACTCTAGCACGGCTTTGGCCTTCCTCCCATGCACTCCCGGTTTCGTCCCTGCTTTCCCGCCGGCGGGCGAGTAAAGATCCAGCACGCTCGCCGCCATCGCCACGATCGTCGGGCCCAGCACCACCCCCAGCAATCCGAATACCGTGATTCCCCCCAGCACGCTGATGAACACCACCAATCCGCTCATCTCCGCGCGCCCGCTGATCAGCCACGGACGCACCAGGTTCTCCAGCACGTTCACCACCCCGCCGCAAATCACAACCAGCCCGATCGCTCCCACATGGTGCCCCTGCAGGAACAGGGCCGCGGCCGCCGGCAACCAGATCAGCGCCGACCCCACCACCGGTATGAACGAACAAAACGCGATCATCACGCCCCAGAAGATCGGGGCCGATAGTCCCGTCACCGCGAACGCCACAGCTCCAAACGCTCCGTGAATCGCCGCCGCCACCAGGCTCGACGTCACGCTGGCCACGATCAAATCCCGCGCGTCCCGGATCATCCGGTCGCGGTGCGCCTCGTCAAACGGCAGGATTTCCCTCAGCCGTTCCAGAATCTCTTCGCCGTCACGGTAGAGGTAAAACATTACCAGCAGCGTCACGCACAAGTGAAACACAAACGCCGCGGTGTTCTTCAGGATCGCTCCCAGGCTCCCCGCCAGATATCCCGCCACTCGGTCCGCGTACCGGTGCAGCAGCGTGGCCAGATCTCCCGGCACCGCGTCCGGAAACCTCGCGTGCAAATTCGCCCAGACGTGGTTCACCCAGTCGAATTTTCCGCTCGCGATTCCGGCTTGGATCGACCGGCCGGCGTCCAGCCCTTGTTGCACGAACGCGCTCATGATCAGCAGCGCCGGCAGGATCAGGATCAGCATCGCTCCCAGCGTCGTGATCATCGCCGCCATTGTCCGCCCGCGCCGCTCCGCCAGCCACGCGTTCACCGGATGCGAGACCACCACCAGCACCGCCGCCCACACAATCGACGCCAGGAATGGCCGGAAAATCAGGTACGCCAAATACGCCAGCAGGGCCACGATGGCATAGAACAGCGCCGCCCCTACCCGCTTTTGAGATGCCGCTTCCGTCACTGGGACTCTCGCTTTCTCATCGAGGCAAGGAGACACATAGTGTCATTCCGCCGGTTTGTCAACTCCCGCTTGCCGGCCCTTGCGCACCGGCCCCTCGCGCCGCCTCCGAGGCGCGCGAACACTCCCATCGCTGGGCGCTTCCTCGGCCGGCTCGTACGTGCCCCAGTGCTATAATTCCCTCTTGCCGTGGATTCATCGCCCGCTCCCGCGCCGCCATGCCCGCATCAACGCACCCGCTTGATCGCCAAAGACGACGACGCGCAATTCGTTGAATGCCTCGATTGCGGCGCTCTTCTCGAAAAGGGTGAAATCGAGCCTCCTCCTCCTTTCGGCGAATCCCTTTCCGACGCGTGACCTCCGTCACACTTGCCAAAAGAAATCTTTAGTTGTTTTCCATCGCGGAGTAGAATCCGCGCGAGAAGCTTCTTTCTTTCCCTCACACCTGGGAGGTGCTCATGAATATGAGTGCGCCTATACTTCTGCTGATCGGACTCTCCGCTTTTAGCGTCGCCGCGCAGGAAGCGGCGAAACCGGCCCAAAATCCGCCTCCCGCCGAATACAAAATTCCCGACCCGGCCAAGAAACAAGCCAATCCCATCAAGTCTTCTCCCGATTCAATTGCGGAGGGCAAGAAGCAGTACGGAACGGAATGCACCATGTGCCACGGCGCCAACGGCGACGGCAAGGGCGACCTGGCCGTCGACATGAAGCTCTCCCTCGCCGACTTTCGGGATCCCGCCACCTTAAAAGACCTCACCGATGGCGAAATCTACTACATCATCAAAAATGGCAAGGGTGACATGCCTGCGGAGGGTGACCGTCTGAAGCCCGCGGAAACCTGGGAAATCGTCAACTACATTCGCTCGCTCGCCAAGAAGGAATCTTCGGCGGCCAAATAGCCCGCGCCGGATTTCTCAGCGAATTTTGAGCTTTTCGATGATGCGGAGCACATCCGCGGCCGACACGTCGTAGAGCGTGTGTTCGTCTTCTTGCTCCAGCCGCTCGCGCAAATACTGCGCCGCGATGTGGCTCGCCTCGCTGTCCGTCAGGTCGCGCTTCGTTCGTTCCCGAAACGTCACGAATCCCGGATGCGCCAATCCCAGCACTGCGCCTTTCCCATCCACGAAAAATTTGCAGTCCATCGTGTCACTGTGCCGCGTCGCAATCCCGTTCCAACAGTGCGAAAAACGGCAGCGATACACGAAGTCCGTCACTTTCGACGCCACGTCGAACGGCGCCACGAATTCGTTCATTGCTCCCGCATTCGGAATCGTTGCCACCGGTATCTGCGCCATCGCCGCTCCTATTTTCTCGCTCCCGCCACTGCCGGTTGCGAGTATTGCTGGTAGATTCGTACCGCCGCTCCCACTCCGGCTCCCGCCGGCACCCGCCGCCCCTGGTCCAGCAGCGCTTTCTCGAGCGCCCCCAGCGCCAGCAGCACGTTGCTCTTTTGGCTCGAATATCCCATCAGCCCGATCCGCCAGATCTGCCCTTTCGTCGGTCCGATTCCTCCCGCGATCTCGATATTGAACTCATCGAGCAACTGGTGCCGCAGCCGCTGATCCTCGACCCCCGCCGGAATCTTCACTCCCGTCACGGTCACCAGGCGGTCTGCCGGATTTGCCACGAACATTTCCAGCTCCATCGCCTCCAGCCCCGCCACCAGGGCTGCCTGGTTCTGCGCGTGGCGTTCCCACCGCGCTTCCAGCGTTTCCTCCATCACCAGCCGCAGCGCTTCGCGCAGCCCGTAAATCAGCGGAATGGGCGGTGTGTGATGATACGTCCGTTCCTTGCCCCAGTAATTCATGATCGGCACAAAATCGAAATACCAGCTCTGCACCGCTTTCTTTCGCGCCCGCACCGTGTCTTCCACCCGGCCGTTCACCGTGATCGGCGCCATCCCCGGTGGCGCGCTAATCGCCTTCTGCGTCCCGCTGAAGCAGATGTCGATTCTTTGCCGGTCCACGTCCACCGGAACGCCTGCCAATGTCGCCACGGCGTCCACCACCAGCAGCGCTCCCAATTCATCCGCCACTTTCCGGAAATCTTCCAGCCGGTGCGCCACGGCCGTCGAAGTTTCTCCGTGCGCCAGCCCCACGAACTTGATCTTCCTCCCTCGGCCCGCTTTTCGCACGTCTTCGGGATCCACCGGCCGCCCATGCTCCGCCGTCACTCGAATCACGTTCCGCGTCGCCCGCTCGGCGATCACCGCCATTCGCTCCGAAAACATTCCGTTCGAGCACACGATGCACTCGTCGCCTTCTTCCAGCAGGTTCAAGACCGACGCTTCGATTCCCCCCGATCCCGACGCCGAAATCGGGTAGGTCATCCGGTTTCCCGTCTGAAAGACTTGCCGCAGCAGCTCCTGCACTTCGCCCATCATCCCCATGAACCACGGGTCCAAATGCCCCACCAGCGGCGCGCACATCGCCTTATACACGCGCGGGTCCATGCAAGACGGTCCGGGCGTCAGCAGAATGCGGTTCGGTGGAACGAGTTCGCCCAGTCTTTCTCCCATGATCATTTCTCCTCTCCCGGAGCGTTCGCGCGCTGCGTTTCATCCCCGGCGCGCGCCCTGCCCCTCCCGGAGACGCGGGGTGGCGGCTATTCGGCGTCTAGTCTCCCTAATTATGCCCGAAGAGGTCAACACTTCTGCCCGCCGCAACCCCCAATTCTCGGGACCAATTTGGTCGCCGGAACGTGTGCCCTTCCACCCCTCTCGGCTTCCTCCCCACCCCCAGAAACTTGTTGATAATAAGCTGTTAGCGGTTTCGCAACTTGTTCCTCCCTTTGTTGAAAGGCATATACCCGTGTGCTAGATTTCAAAATTGACCACTTTTTCCGGCCATGAGCGACTCAAAATCCACCGCCGTTGCCAAGCCAAAAATTTCACGCGTCGAAGTGTATTGGCACACCGTCACCTACCGCACCGTCGCTCTGTACATCATCATCATCTCCGCGATTGTCCTCGCGGCTGTCTATCTCGTTTTTCCGGAAACCTCCGCCTCGCTCCTTCAGAAAGTTTCCGAGGCCATCGCCCCGGCGGACAACGGCGTCGCCAAAATTTCGGCTCGTCAGGCCCGCTTCGTCAATCTCGATGGAAAAGTGCAGGTCAAAAAAGCCAACTCCGTCACCTGGTCCACCGCCGATTATCAAATCACTCTCGATAAAGGCGATCTCGTTCAGACCGGTCCCGACGGTGTGGCCCGCATCGCTTTCGCCGACGGCACGACGTATACTGTCAAGGGCGACACTCTCGTTTACGTCGAGGAAAATTTTGTCGCTCAGAACCAGGCGTCCAACGTCGCGGTCCACATCAATTCCGGACAAGTGGACTTGAACACCGGCTCCTGGGAAATCCCGGGTTCCAAGGCTGAGGTTTCGTTTGAAAATGCCGTCGCTTCGCTTCGCGCCAATAGCCGCGCGGCCATCACCAGCGACCCGACGACCAACGAGGATGAAATTACCGTTGATTCCGGCAGTGCGGAATTGACGCGCGGCAATGAGCATCTGGATATCGGACAGTGGGAGCGCGCGACTGTCACTCCCTCCGCCCCGATCGTTAAAACGCAGGTCCTGGCCCCTCCTGAGCTCGATCAGCCGTTGAATTTGGCGCCGATTATCGTCGCCGATCCCAAGCGCGATCCGGTTCATTTCTCCTGGAAATCCGTGGTCACCGCGACCACCTATGATTTTCAGGTCAGCGCCACGGCCATGTTCAATCGCCTCGTCGCTCAGAAACGAACCGCCGACGACAGCGTCGATATCACCGGCCTCGTCCCCGGAGAATATTTTTGGCGTGTCCGCGCCATTGACGCCAAAGGCGAGCTCAGCGACCCCAGCGACGCTTTCAAGTTCACTCTCGTCGCTCAGGGCAAAGAGCAGGAGATGCTTCTCGAAGTGGACGACACTCAAATCGAGGGCAGCGTCGTCGAGGTCAGCGGCCGCACCGAGCCCGGCGCCGCCCTTATTATCAACGGGGAACAGGTCGCCGACATTTCTTCCGACGGCCGCTTCCGCTATTTCACCCAGCCGATGACGCGTGGCAGCCATGAAATCGTCATCACCGGCCAAAATCGCCGCGGCGGCACGGCCATCGTTCGCAAGGAAGTCGTGATTCCGTAACTCAAGTTCTTTCTGGCTGGACCGATCTTCAACGACCGGGCTCAAGCAGAATCTGGGGGGAAGTAACACGTGACCAAGAACGGCTACAACATGCGGTCGGTCTTTAGTCTGTTTTCATCCGACCTCGCCATTGACCTCGGCACCGCTAATACCCTCGTCTTCGCGCGCGGAAAGGGCATCGTCGTCAACGAGCCCTCCATCGTCGCTATCAACAAAAACAACGGCGAAGTCGTCGCCGTCGGCCGCGAAGCCAAGGAAATGCTCGGACGCACTCCCGGCAACGTCGTCGCCATCAAGCCCATGAAAGACGGTGTCATCGCCGACTTTAAAGTCACCGAGAAGATGCTCACCTATTTCATCCAGAAGGCGCACAACCGCCGCGTCCTCGTTCATCCGCGCATCGTCATCGGCGTTCCCAGCGAAATCACTCCCGTCGAAAAGCGCGCCGTCCAAGACTCCGCCTATCGCGCCCGCGCCAGCGAAGTTTATCTCGTCGAGCAGGCCATGGCCGCCGCCATCGGCGCCGGTCTCCCCATCGAGGAGCCTTCCGGCAATATGGTCGTGGACATCGGCGGCGGGACGACCGACATTGCCGTCATTTCCATGAGCGGCATCGTCTATTCCCGTTCCGTCCGCGTGGCCGGCAATGAAATGGACGAAGCCGTCATGCACTACCTGAAGCGCAAATACAATCTCCTCGTCGGCGAACGCACCGCCGAACAAATCAAAATCGAAATCGGCTCCGCCTATCCGCTCGAAAAGCCTCTCACCCTCGAAGTCAAGGGACGCAACTTGATCGAAGGCGTTCCCCGCACCGTCACCATTGACGACAGCGAAATTCGCGAGGCTCTCTCCGAGTGCATCTCCACCATCCTCAACGCCATCCGCGTCGCTCTCGAACGTACGCCGCCCGAGCTCTCCGCCGATATCAGCGACCGCGGCATTGTTCTCACCGGCGGCGGCGCCTTGATTAAAAATCTCGATAAGCGCATCCGCGAAGAGACCGGCTTGCCCGTTTCCGTCGCCGACGATCCCCTGGCTTCCGTCGTCCTCGGCACCGGAAAAATGCTCAGCGATTTTCGCCTCCTGCGCCTGGTTTCGATCGACTGATCGCACCCGAATATGCTCGACATTTACTCACGCCATCGACCGTTCGCTCTCCTGGCCGCTGTCGTCCTCTGCCAGGTCCTTCTTCTCGCCTTTCAAATCAAGCGCGAACACGATGTCCGTCTCATCCGTTATTGGGCTGTCGAGCTCATGACTCCCGTCGAGCGCGCCGGCACTTGGACCTTCTCGAAAGTCGGAGGCGTCTGGTCCGGTTACGTTGATCTTCGCGCCGCCCACTCCGAAAACGAAACCCTTAAAACCGACCTTGACCAGCTTCGCATCCGCAATCGCGACCTCGAAACCCAGGCTGCCGAAGCCCAGCGTCTCGAACTCCTTCTCAATTTCCGCGACGCCCACTCCTCGGTCCCCATGCTCGCGGCCCAGGTGATTGGCGCCAGCGCCGACCCCACTTCCCACACCCTTTTTCTCAATCGCGGTGAACGCGATCACGTCCGCCGAAATCAGGCCGTCATCACTCCCGATGGCGCCGTCGGAAAAATTGTCGAAGTCTTTCCTTCCGCTTCCCAGGTCTTGCTCATCAACGACCGCGAAGGTGCCGTCGGCGCTCTCTTCCTCGTCTCCCGCACCCAGGGAATCGTCAAGGGCATGGGCGACTCGGATCCGCGCATGGATTACGTCTCCAACGATGAAAAGGTCCAGCCCGGCGATCAAATCGTCACGTCCGGCCTCGACCGCATCTTCCCCAAGGGCATTCCCATCGGCACCGTCGAAAGCGCCGCTCCGGGAAATCCGTTTCAGATCATCAAGGTGAAGCCCGCCGTTCGCCTCGATCGCCTGGAAGACGTTCTCATCCTGCTTTCCATGCAGGAAATCCAGATGAAGAAAGAGCCGGCTGTCGCCGCCGCATCCGAAGGCGCCTCGCAGCCTCCCGCGGCCGAATCTTCCGCCGGTCCATCGCAGAAATCTTCCTCTTCGGAATCGGCGAATTCCCATAAATCGGCGTCTCAAACCGCCGTGTCCAAGCCGCGCCCTGCCCATCCGCAAGCCTCGCCGTCTTCGCCTTCACAACCGCCTCCCAATCCGCCTCCTGCGGCTCAGCCCGCGGCTTCTCCCAACTGATTATGTCGCTCATGCTCAATCCCGGCGCGCAGTCCGAAGGCAATATCGAAGTCCACAAATTTTATGGCGGCTCGATTCTCGTTGTCGCTTTTCTGGCTCTGGTTCTTCAGGCTTTTCTTCACAAATACGGCCGCCTCGCCGAGCTTCTCGATCTCCCTCTTCTCGTCACCGTCTATTTCAGCCTCAGCCGCCGCAACCCTGTTTCCGGAATGTTTCTCGGCACGGCCATCGGTCTTCTCCAGGACGGCCTGGGCCACGACAGCCCCATCGGCATGTACGGCATCGCCAAGAGTATCGTCGGATTTGTCGCCGCCTCGATCGGCGGCCGCATCGACACCGAGCATCCCCTCAGCCGATTCGCTCTCATCTTTTTCTTCTTCCATTTTCATCAAGCCATCCTCACTGTCACCCAGCGCGCTCTCCTCAATCATCCCTCTCCATTTTTTACTCTCCGCCTCTTGATTGACTCTCTCGTCAGCTCCGCCTTCGGCGTCCTCCTCTTCTCCCTTCTCGATAAACTCCGCAAGCCTTCCTGACCGCACCCGGCTTTTCCTGCCTCGTTCTCTTCTCCCGTCGAACACCCAGCGAACCTCTTCTGCGCCGTTGACAATAACGACATGCTCCGGTTGCGGCCTGCCCAACGCGGTGCTAGCGTTATGGCTTGCTCCGAGTTCAATCGAACTCGTGCGCTTTGGCGCTGGTGAGCAATTCCCACCCCTTTCGGCAGGAGTTCGGTTGGCATCTTGGCGCGCTAACGATCAAAAAATTCCTCAGGGCCGTCTGGCGCTGTTCTCCTACCTTTCCGTCGTCTTCATCGTTTTGCTCCTTGTCGGCTTTTGGAAATTGCAGGTCGTTCAGACCGGCCACTTCGCCGACCTCGCCGAACGCAATCGCATCCGCGCCATTCCCATCATCGCTCCCCGCGGCGCGATGCTCGATCGCGAAGGCCGCGTTCTCGTCGATAGCTACCCTTCCTTCAGCATTCTTCTCCTTCGCGACGATCCCAAGACGGTTCAGCGCGACTTGCAGGGAATTTCCGACGGCTTGGGCATCAGCATGGACGATCTGCACAGCCAGTTGGAAGCGGCCCGCAATGAACCCAAGTTCATGCCCATCGTCATCAAGCCCGCCGCATCCCTCGCCGATATCGCTTTTGTCGAATCTCACCGCTCCGATTTGCCCGTTCTCGACCTGATGATGGTCCAGCGCCGCCGCTATCCGCATGGCGAGATGCTGGCCAATACCATCGGTTACGTCGGTGAAATTTCCGCCCAGGATCTCGAGAAAAATCCCGACAAATACCGCCCCGGCGACATCGTCGGCAAGACGGGCCTCGAAAAGGAATATAACGATCAGATTGTCGGCGTCGACGGCATGCGCCGCGTCGTCGTCAACAGCGTCGGCAAAGTTGTCCGCACTCTCGACAACGTCGAAGCCATCCCCGGCAAACCCATTCAGCTCACCATTGATTACGATCTCCAGGCCATCGCCGATGCCGACATGGCGGACAAGACTGGCGCCGTCGTCGCCATGGATGCCCGCACCGGCGAAATCCTCGCCATGGTCAGCCGCCCCACCTTCAATCCCGACGATTTCGCCGTCCGCATCTCTCCGCAGGAGTGGCAGAAGCTCAATTCCGACCCGCACACTCCCCTTCTCAATCGCGCCATCCAAGCGCAGTTGGCCCCCGGCTCCGTTTTCAAAATTGTCATGGCCACGGCCATGCTCGAATCAAAACTCGTTCCCGCCGATTACACGGTCTATTGCCCCGGCTACGCCACGTTTTACGGCCGCACCTTTCACTGCTGGCGTCCCGCCGGCCACGGCGAAGTCGACCTCCACAAAGCTCTCGTCCAGTCCTGCGATGTCTTCTTCTACAACGTGGGCAAGCTTCTGGGAATCGACGTCATCAACCAGTACGCCACGGGATTGGGCCTGGGCCGCAAGACCGGCATCGATCTTCCCGGCGAAGAGCCCGGACTCATGCCTTCGGAAGATTGGGTCGAACGCGTCTTTCATCACAAATGGTATGCCGGCGAGACGATTTCCGTGGCCATCGGCCAGGGCGCGATTACCGTCACGCCGATTCAACTCGCCCGCATGGCTGCGGCTGTCGCCAGCGGCGGCAACTTGGTTCAACCGCACCTGCTCAAAAACGATCCGAGCGTGAAACTCACTCGTTTTCCCTTGTCCGACACCACTGTGGACTTGGTCACCGAAGGGCTCTACGGCGTCGTCAATGAAGGCGGCGGCACGGCCTATCATCTCCGCCTCCAGAACGTCGATTTCTGCGGAAAATCCGGCACCGCGCAGTTGATGAGCTACAACGCCTCCGACCGCATCGGCACCAAAAACATGGACGCCTGGTTCGTCGGCTTTGCTCCCCGCCGCAATCCCGATATCGTCGTCGCCGCCATCGTTCAGAATACCGAGGAGCACGGCGGCGAGGCGGCCGGCCCGGTGGTCCGCGATATCGTCAAAGCCTATTTCGATAAAAAGAACGGCGTGCTTCCCGAGGCCACTTCCACCGCGCAGAATTCCGCCTCGTCTGGCCGCCCCTTGGTTGCCACCGTCGGAGCGCCTCGCCCATGAAAGACCGTCCTCGCATCCAAGACTTCGACTGGCCCTTGCTCGCGATTGTCGCCGCGATTTCCGCCATCGGTGTCGGCGAGATCTACTCCGCCACCCATGCCAGCGCTATGGCGGGCATGCAGTGGAGGCAGCTCATCTGGATCGGCGTCGGCGTGCTCGGAATGTTCATAATCTCCCGGCTCGATTACCACACCCTCCTCGATCAGGCCCCCGCCCTCTATCTCTCTGGAATTGCAATGCTTATCATCGTCCTCGTCATCGGCTCCACGCACCTCGGCGCCAAGCGCTGGATCGCTCTCGGCGGCGGTTTCAGTTTCCAGGCCTCAGAATTGATGAAGTTGATTATAATCATTGTGCTGGCCCGCTTTTTCAGCGACGTCCAGACGGACCACCTCACCTTGCGGGACCTGGTGAAGGTTGGCCTGTTGACCTTGGTTCCAGTTGCATTAATATTGAAGCAGCCGGATTTGGGTACGGCGATGGTTCTGGTTCCCGTGGCTCTGGTGGGAATCTTCC
This sequence comes from Verrucomicrobiia bacterium, assembly GCA_035503815.1. Classification (GTDB taxonomy): domain Bacteria; phylum Acidobacteriota; class Terriglobia; order Acidiferrales; family UBA7541; genus Palsa-295. The sequence goes on along the minus strand of DATJTF010000007.1, from coordinate 51,651 downwards.
TCGCAGGGGTTGAGTTTCGCCACATTATCGTTGGCGCGATTCTCTTGGCTCTTCTCATCCCCTTCGGCTGGCACATGCGTACCCATTTGAAGCCGTATCAGCAGCAACGCATCCAGACCTTCCTCCATCCCGAGGAAGATCAGCGGGGCGCCGGATACCAGGTTTCGCAATCCGAAATTGCTGTCGGCTCCGGCGGCTTTTGGGGTATGGGCTTTGGAAAAGGCACCCAAAGCCAATTGGGGTTTATCCCGGTCCGCTACTCGGATTTTATTCTGGCCGCGTTGGCGGAAGAGCAGGGATTTATCGGCGTTTGCGTTGTCATGTTGTTGTATTTGGGTTTGATTCTGCGGCTGGTGGACAACGCGCAGAAGGCGAAAGATCGGGCGGGAATGTTTATGGTCATGGGAGTGACCGCCATCCTGGGCTTCCACGTTCTGGTCAACGCTTCCATGGTGATCGGCTATATGCCGGTCACCGGTATCCCTCTGCCTCTGATGAGCTATGGTGGGTCCGCCACCGCGTTTGTGTTTATGGCTTTAGGCTTGGTGATGAACGTCCGCATGCGGCGTTTCGTCAATTAACGCTTTTTCTGAGCAGCTTTTTTGTTTTTCACCGCGCCCCGCTTTGATTCGGGGCCGGAATCCCGACTTGATGAAGAAGTGCTTCGGGTGAGGAAAGCCATCCCGCAACTTCGGGCAATTTTCCCGGACGGCCCGTACTGGCCATGCGCAGCTTCGGCCTTGCGCCAGACGCTCCCTTCCTTCGCGCAGGTGTGTTCCGGCGCGCCCCGACGACACTTGAGGAGTTCGCAATATGGCAAAGGAATTGGTGATATCGGCGACGCCGCACGAAACGCGGGTAGCCATTTTGGAAGAAGGCCAGCTATGTGAGTTTTACGTCGAACGCGAAAAGGAATTCGCCCTCGTCGGCAGCGTTTACAAAGGCCGCGTCACCCGCGTCCTTCCCGGCATGCAGTCCGCCTTCGTTGACATTGGCCTCGATAGCGACGCTTTCCTCTACGTCAGCGATTTCCTCGAAGAAATCGAAGAGCTCGATCACATCGTCACCACCGTCGAGGAAAAAGTTCAAAAAATGGAGGACCAGGGCGGCGACGTCCTTCCCTCTCCAGGCGCTGCCGCGCCGGTGATCGAACCCGCGGATGTCGAAAACACGCGCCACTCCCCCGCGGCCGACGCCTCTCTTATTACCGGCCGCCTTGAATCCCTCGGCCGCTTTGAGCCGGCAGAACACCCCGCTCCCGCCGGCGGCCACGTCCTCACGCCGCTTCCCGGCGAGACATTCACTCCGGGCAACTCCGCGGATCCTTCCTCCTCCGAGGGTGGTTCGTCTTCCGCTCCGTATTCCCGGCACTCGGGACCCCCGTCGCGCGATCGCGGAAGATTTGACCGCGGTGGACGCGGCCGGTTTGACCGCCGCGGAGGACGCGGTGGGCGCCATGGCGGCCGACGCGGAGGCCGCGAAGGCAACCGCCCGTTCAACCGCGAATTGCCTTCTTCGAAATACGCTTCGCCTCGCCCCTACGAATCCTCTCCCAGCGAACCCGCAGCCGAAGGGTACGTTCCTGTCATTCTCCCGGGTGAGTCGTTCGCGAAGTATCGCGAACGCCCGCCGCAAGCCGCCGGTGAAACCGCCGCGCCAGAAGTCACGGAATCTCCGGCAAACTCCTGGGAAGCGGGCTCTCATCCCGAGCCCGCAAACGAGGCGGCCGCGGAAACCGGCTATTCCGAGCGGTCCGCGCCTCCGCCAACCGCATTCACACGAGAGGAAATCGCTCCCTCTTCATCCGCTTCCGTTTCCCTGCCCGGCGAATCAATCGCCAAATACCGCTCTCACGCCGGTGAAGCGGAGGAGCGCTTTGTACCCGCTCCGGAATCTCCGGAAATTTCTGACTCGATCCACGCCGCGGACGAAGCCTCCTTCGCGGATCTTCACGAAGAGCTCCCGCATCACGATGAGCTCCTCGACCATGCGCCGGAATCGGGCGCGCACTTCGAATTGCACGAGGTCGAGGAAGAGCCTTTCGACGCGCCCAGTATTTCCGAGGAAGCCCGGGCCGCAGGCTTGACGCCGGAAGAGGCGCAGCACGTGGCCGAGCACATCGCCGAGGCCCAGGCCGACGAAGCGAGCCGCGACGCTCGCATCGCCGAGCACGCCCAGGAACACGAATCGGCCGATGGTTCGCACTCCGAAGAAGATGCGGAGCTCGAAGCCGAGGAAGCCGACGCTGAAACCGAAGGGATGCTCGCTCCTCCGGAGGAAAACGGCAACGTGGCCGAGATCCCCGCGGAAGCCTCTGCTCCGGGCGATAACAGCGAAGCGATGGCCGCGTCGGCGCCTTCTGCCGCCGAGGATTCGCAACCCTGGCGGGCCAGCGTCCGCCACGATTTCCGCGCTCGTATGCAGCATCCGGCGCGCCGGGGCGGGAGGGACCGCGGCCGGGATCGTGACCGCGGCCGCCGGCCGCAACACGGGCCCCACGGCGGGCATCACCGCCCGCAACAGCGCCGCCCGCAGCTGATCGGCGACATGCTGAAACAGGGGCAGGAAATCATCGTCCAGATCGCCAAGGAACCGCTCGGCAAAAAGGGCGCGCGAATCACCAGTCACATCGCGCTTCCCGGGCGCTATCTCGTCTACATGCCCACCCTTGACCATACGGGCGTCTCCAGAAAAATCGCCTCGGCGGAAACCCGCTCGCGCCTCCGCCATCTGGTCAACGAAGCGAAGGGCTCCGCCGGCGGCGGATTCATCGTTCGCACCGCGGCAGCCTCCGCGCCTCCCGAAGACATCCGCGCGGACGTCGAATTCCTCACCAAGGCTTGGGCGGACACCAAGGCGCGCTCCGAGCAGCGCAAAGCCCCTTCCTTGCTTCACCGCGACCTCAACCTGGTCGAGAGAATTCTCCGCGACCACCTCACCCCGGATTTCACCGCCATCTGGGTCGATTCCGAGGAAGAGTACACAAAAGTTGTGGACTTCGTGAGCCGCTTTCAATCGCAGCTCGTCAGCCGCGTCAAGCTCTACACCAAAGAAACGCCGGTCTTCGAAGAGTTCGGAATCCAGCAGGAAATCGACAAGGGGCTCCGTCCGAAAGTCTGGCTGAAATCGGGCGGCTACATCGTCATCAACCACACCGAAGCCCTCGTGGCGATTGACGTCAACACCGGTAAATTCGTCGGCAAGGGCTCAACCCGCCTCGAAGACACCATCGTCCGGACCAACCTCGAAGCCGTGAAGGAAATCGTCCGCCAGATGCGTCTCCGCGATCTCGGCGGGATTATCATCATCGACTTCATCGACATGGAAGAGCGGCGCAACCGCGAGAAAGTGATGGCGGCGCTCGAGGACGCTCTCCGCGCCGACCGCGCCCCTTCGAAAGTCCTGCGCTTCAACGAATTCGGCCTCGTGGCCATCACCCGCAAGCGCACCAAGCAGGCCCTCGAACGCACGCTCTGCCAGCCCTGCCCCTATTGCACCGGGTCGGGCATGGTGAAGTCCATCCCCACTCTGTGCTACGAAATCCAGGCCGAGGCCAAAAAGATGGCCCCCGAGATGGATTCGGCGAGTATCACCCTCCGCGTCCATCCCGAAATATCCAAGGCTCTCAAGACGCGCGAATCCGTCCTGATCGAAGAGCTCGAACGCTGGACGAAAAAGAGCGTGATCATCCAGTCGGATCCGACTCTCCATTGGGAGCAGTACGACATCTACTAGCGTCACGAAGCGAATTCCTCGACGAAACGTCCCGGCGGAAAAATCCGCCGGGACGTTTTTATTTCGGGGCGACGAAAGCCGCGGACAACCTCAGCCAACCGTTGAACTCAGCTTCGCCGGCCGATCGAAAGCTATTCCGTGATGATGTGGTCGGCCCATTCCACGAGAGAAACGAAAACGGCGGGATTCCCGAATTTTGCGTTCCAATTCGCTAGATCGCTTTCCGTGACCCCACGGGCCCGGGAGCAAGCTCCTCAAGCAAACACGGGAATGCGTTTCGCGACTACCTTCTCGCGCAGCTCGCTCAGCGGCGGCCATCCGATCGGGATCACCGCGTCCGAGGTGGCCTTGCGCATCAGATAATTCGCGTCGGCGGTCAGGAAAATCTGAACTTCGTGCCCGGCGTCCGCCAGCGCCAAGGCGTGGGCGAACACAAACGACGCTCTGGTTGGGTCGTCCGTGCCCCAGGAACTCCTCATCATGATTCGCAGAATTTTTTTCGATTCTTGCGCCTTTGTTCCGAGCGCCAGAATGGGGAGACCCAGCAACTGCGACAAGAAATTGCGTCGGGCCATGTCGTTTACTCCTGAATTGGAATGCGCCTAGGGAAACGGAATTACCGGTACGATACCCACCGCGCCCAATCGTGTCAAAGGGCAAATTCCGTGAACGCGGCTCGGCCCATCCATCCGCGTTTCCCGTCGCTACACGACTCGGAATTTTCCAGGCGGCTCTTCAGTTGCGCGCGCGCCGGTCCCCTTTACATATATTCGGGGAGCGCGAGCTCGTCCGCCAGATCGCTGCCGGCGGCCGCGTCTGCAACCCATGGAATTCTCATCAGGTTCATCACCTGATTGCGCAAAAACATCGAAACCTTCGATTTCGGCGCAAATGTGCCCGCAAAACGCATCGCCCCTTTCTGCTTCTTCAGAACAAAAGGTTCGAATCGTTCCTGATATCGCGCTAGCGCCGTCGCGTAGTCGCTCCTCGCGGTGTAAAGTTCGCCCGCAAGTAGGTAGGCCGCCACCATCGCCAGCGCCGAACCTTGCCCCGCGAGCAGCGACACGCAGAAGGCTGCATCTCCAACCAAGGTGACCCGGCCGCGGGTCCACGACCCCGTCTCGGCGCCCATATTCACCTGGCTCAGTCGGTCAAAATAGAGCTCCTTCGCGGCGTCGAGCGCCTCCAGAATCTGCGGACATTCCCACCCGCTTTGTCCGAACCTCTTTCGAAGCAGCTCCTTTTGCGCCGCGACGTCGCCCCCCGCCGCTCCGTCGATTTCCTCGTCGGCGAAAATGAAGAGGAACATGGTTCGATCCCCGCGCATCGCGAATCGCCCCACCTGCTGGCCCACTTGCGTATACATCACGTAGACGAGCTCGTCTCTTGGTCTGTAGCCCTTCACCTCGAACGCCGCGACTTTGTATCCCAAATACTTCTCAAACCGTTCTTGCGGGCCATAAACGATCTCCCGCAGCTTGGAATGAAGGCCGTCTGCCCCGACCACGAGATCGAAATCGCGCACCGTTCCCCGTTCGAAGTTCACGCGTACGCCTTCTGCCGTCTGTTCGATTCGACCGACGCTGTCGTCGAATATCGTTTCTACCTTGCCTTCGATTTTGCCGAAGATGCACGCGGCGAGGTCCCCTCGAGCCAGGCTTACATAGCGGCCCTGAGCTAGCCGCGCAAACGCCGCGGCGGGGAATCCCGCGACGCGCCGTCCATTCCGGCCCACGACCCTCACCTCCCGGACCATGTATCCCTTTTCGCGAATATCAGGCAGCAATCCCATTCGATCCGCGATTTCGTACCCCAGCCCCCAAAAATCAATGATGTATCCGCCGGTTCGCAACTTCGGCGCTTTCTCGACGATCGTCGGCTCCAGGCCGTAATGGGCCAGCCAATACGCGAGCGTCGGTCCTGCGATTCCCGCGCCGGATATCAAAATTTTCATTCGAGAATCAGGGTACACCGCGCCCGCAATCGCCTCCAACCGGAATGTGGCGTCACGCAAGCCTTGCAGATCGTATCCGCGCTTCGTAAACTGCCGGCGATTCCGCAACGGATCGGAAAATATGCATCGAAGCCCTGCGAAGGGTTCAGGAGAGTGTCCGCAAATTCTTCCGCAGTCGCTCGGGCTCGCTCGGACCAAGCAGCGCCTCGATTTTGCGGTGAGTTCGCCGCCAGATCGGAACGGCGCGCACCAGCAATCTTCGCCCTCTTGGCGTCAGCGTCATCACTCGGCTGCGCCGGTCATTCGCCCCCGCCTTGACCTGAACGAGGCCCCGGCGCCGCAACGGCTTGAGAGCGGCCGTGAGCGTCGTCCGGTCCATCGCCAGCAGCGATGCAACCGCCGCCATCACCGGCGGCTCTGGGCGGTTCAGCGACATCAGCAGCGAGAATTGCCCGTTGGTCAGGCCCAGCGGGCGGAGAACTTCGTCAAACCGGCGCGCGAGCGCCCTCGCGGCCCGCTGCACGTGCAGGCAAAGGCAGGAGTCGCGGACCAGCAGCGTGGTCTCATAGGGAGGATTCACGGACATTGACATGCACCGATTATATTGATATCAACGTATCTTGCCAAACGGCAACCCGGACAATCGCTTGCCGCTCGGGCCCGCATCACGCGGAGATTTCTGCGCGCTGGGAGAAAAATCATGAAACGAGAGATCGTAGGGAAAATGGCGGCCGCCGTCGTCGCGTTCGCCGTCGGGTTCGCCGCCGCGGCGCCGGGCCACGCTCAGGATGCCAAAGCGCCGTATCCGGCCATGGCTCCAATCGAGCAATACCTCATCGCGAATCGGGACGCCGAAATTGCCCTCGCGCGGACCGCGGCGCCCGACTCCATCTCTCGCGATGCCGACGTGTTGGTCCTTGGAAGGCATGGCTATGAAAACGGAGCCAAAGGCAAGAACGGTTTCGTCTGCATCGTCGAACGCTCGTGGACGGCCGGAACCGACGATCCCGAATTTTGGAACCCGAAGCTCCGGGCCCCCCTTTGCCTCAATGCCGCCGCCGCCCGGACCTACCTTCCCATCACCATCATGAAGACCCAGCTCGCTCTCGCGGGAAATTCCGCGACGCAAATCGCCGCCGGCATCAAAGCCGCGTTCGATAAAAAGGAACTCCCCGCGATCGAGCCCGGAGCGATGTGCTACATGATGTCGAAGGAAGGCTACTTGAACGATACCGCCGGACACTGGCATCCACACCTGATGTTTTTCGCCCCTGAAACGGACGCGGCGTCATGGGGCGCGAATCTCCCCGATTCTCCCGTTCTCGCGACGGACGACCCTTTGGACCGCCTCACCGTCTTCATGGTTCCGCTCGGCCACTGGTCGGACGGGACGAGTGATGTAGCCGCGGCGAACTGATGCCTCGAGTCGCTCGCGGAATACGCGCCCGCCCCCTCATTTCCGACTAGCCCTTTAGTACAGGTTCTTCTTGCGACTCACCTGTTCCCCCGTGTTCCGACAGGATCTTCCCCCGTCTGCTAACGTGGATTTACACGCAAGTCCGACCGCCGACGGAGGAACTCAAGTGACGACTTTACCGGTTCGAGCCGCCTTTCTGGCGGCCATGTTCGGCGCTGTGGCGCTGCCCGGCCTTGCCGCGGATACCCCGGCGAAGCCGGCGGTCCCCCAAGCGGCCCAGTCTGCGCTCACGGCCGGCGGAGCCCACTCCGGGGATGCCCCTCGCGCAATCGTCTCGCAAGGATTGACGCTTTCTCCCAACGACTTGCTTCCCGCCCAGCCCACCGTCGCCCCGGCGATGCCGACCCCCGCGCTCGCCCCCCCGAATTCCGCTCCCGAAGCCCAGTTGGGAACCATCTTCGGCAGCGTCACCGATCTCAATGGCGACGCCGTGGCCATCGCCACCGTCGTCCTCCAGGGCGCTTCCCAGGCTGACCGCCGCTCGGTCGTGACGAACGATTACGGATTCTTCCAGCTTAAGGACCTCAATCCCGGAACGCCTTATCATATCGCCGTCACCGCTAGCGGCTTCTCGGAGTGGACTTCGCGCGAGATTGTTCTCGAGCCGGGCCAGCTTCTCGACTTGACCGACGTCCATCTTCAGATCGCAACCGTCATGACAACGGTCGTCGCCGTCAATTCCGACAATCCCGCCGTCGAGCAGGTTCGCGTCGAGGAAAAGCAGCGCGTTTTCGGCGTCATCCCCGCCTTTTACGTCGTCTACGATCACGAAGGCGCCGCGCCACTCACTTCGTCGCTGAAATTCAAGCTCGCCCTCAGAACCTCTGTCGATCCCTTCACTTTCTTTGGCTCCGCCTTTCTCGGCGGCATCAATCAGGCCCTCGACACTCCCAAGTACTCTCAGGGCGCCGCGGGATACGGCGAGCGTGTCGGCGCCGTCTACGCCAACGGTTTCACGAACATTCTGATCGGTGGCGCTGTCCTTCCTTCGTTGCTGCATCAGGACCCGCGCTACTTCTACCAGGGCACGGGCACGACGAGGTCGCGCATGGTCCATGCTCTCTTGAGCCCGTTCATTTGCAAGGGGGACAACGGCCGCTGGCAACCGAACTATTCGAGCATCGGCGGCGACCTGGCGTCGAGCGCGATTTCGAACCTCTACTATCCGGCGGCGGATCGCGGCGCCGCGCTCGTGTTCCAGGGCGCTCTCGTCAGCCTCGGCGCTCGCATGGCCGACACTCTGATGAAGGAGTTCATCCTCGGCAAGTTTAGGCCCAAGGCCGCGTTGTAAAGCTTCGCACTGAAGATCTCTGTTATGTACGCCCTGTCCGTAAACCTGATCCTCGAAAATTCCTGGTAACCCGCGAAAGAGAAAACCTCCTCCTTTTGCAAATCCGGTTTTTGCGGCCGCGGCGATTCTCGTTCGAAACGATTCTCTTGTGCGGAGCCCGGCCAACTAATACAGTTTGCCGGCGATTCAAAGGCACTCTCGCATCCCCCCAGCGGCAAAAAAAGCTGCCGCAGTTGGGCTGAAGGACAAGGAGAAACACGTGAACCAACATCACGGCGAGGGCACATTTGAAGTCAAGGTTACACCTGTGGAATCGGCCGCCATCGCCGGCGAGCCTGAACTTTCAAGCATGGCGATTGTGAAGGAGTTCCACGGGGCGCTCGAGGCGGCGAGCAAGGGACTCATGTTGGGCGCCGGCGCACCCATGAAGGGTTCGGCGGGATATGTCGCGATCGAGAAAGTCGCGGGAACGCTCGGCGGGCGCGCCGGGAGCTTCGTCCTGCAACACAGCGGCACGATGCATCGCGGCATGCTGGAACTTTCCGTCACGGTTGTGCCGGGTTCGGGGACGGGCGAGTTGAGCGGGCTCGCGGGGAAAATGTCGATTGAAATCGCCGCTGGAAAGCACTTTTATACTTTCGACTACACTCTCGAGTCCCCTTCCTGAGCTGCGAGTCTCATCAAACGCCGGGCTCATTCGCGGAAGTGCCGGCCGAGCGTCCGCGGCGCAAGGCGTCTGTGGCCGCGCTTGGCCGGGAAATCAGCCGCTGAACCTTTCCTCGAGGAATGGATCGCCGTAGATGTGGTAGCCGTTCTCCTCCCAGAACCCCGGCCGGTCCTCGGCCATGAATTCGATCCCGCGCACCCATTTCACGCTCTTCCACGCGTAGAGGTTCGGAACCACCAGGCGCACGGGATATCCGTGCTCGGGCGGCAACGCCTCGCCATTGTGCTTGAGAGCAAATAGCGTTGTCGGCCGCATCAGGTCCGCCAGCGGCACGTTCGAGGTGTATCCCTGCTCGGCTTCAACCATCACGTATTTCGCTTCGGGCTTGGCGCCGGCCATCTTCATCACTTCGCCGAACGCCACGCCTTCCCACCTCACGTCGAATCGGCTCCACCGCGTAACGCAGTGCATGTCGGCGGTGACGCTCGTCATCGGAAGCCGCGAAAACTCGTCCCAGGTGAGCCGTACCGGTTTTTCGACGAGGCCCGTGATCCGAAAATCCCAGGTCGCGGGATCGAAACGCGGCACGCTCCCTTCGTGAAGCACGGGCCATTTCAAAGTCAGCGACTGTCCCGGAGGGAGTCGCCCTGCCTCGCGCATTTCGCGTTCCAGGCGCTTGCGTTCCGTGATTTCGGCGAACATCGTTTTCAAATCCTCGGAAAATCCGCGATTCCTCGCGGCTCTCATTGTACAACAGCGGATTTTTTTCGGCGCTCCGGGCGAGGCCGGCCATCCCCGCCGTGGCGCGGGTCGCCCCCGTGCAAATAGTTCGCGGCGGAGGTCGAATTTTCGCAATCGAGTGGATTCCGCTCGGCGTAAGTCGCTCATATCACGCGGAATAGTTACACAGCGGCATTGGCACGCGATGTGCCGTCATTCTTGCCGACCCAGCTACATTTTCCTGCCGAGGTTGACCATGAAAACGCTTTGGATCATGGCGCTCGCCGTCTTGTTTCTGTTTATCGCGGCGCCGGCCATCGGGGCGCCTCCCTCTTCCGTTTTCGCTGGCGGTCGTGCGGCCGCGCCCGTGACACAACCAAGTTCCGCGGGCAAAACGGTGACAACGAAGGTTCAAACGTTCACTGGAACCGTCGCAAGAAGCGGCGACCTTTACGTTCTCCAGGACGACTCCACCAATACATCCTTTCAGCTCGACGATCAGGAAAGCGCCAGAAAGTACAACGGGAGGCGCGTAAAGGTCATTGGGACGCTCGATCTTTCCACCAAGACGATTCACGTGGAGGCCATCGAGGTGGCTTGAACAAATTTCAGGTTTGTCGAGATGCAGTGAAACCGCGGAAAGTCCCCACCCGGGTTTTTCCGCGTGAGTGGGAGCCGCTCGCCAGCCCCGATGTTCGCGGCGGGCGGCTCTTTTTTTTCTCCGGGCTCGTTTGCCGGGCGAACGCGGATTCCCCCTCCTGAAATCCTTCTCCGACGATGACAGAAACGTAAAAGCCTCGCCGCTGTCGCTGCTTCTCCTGCGCTCTCGTCATGGCGGAGGCCCGAAGGTCCCGATGATTCTCGCCTGAGTGGTCTCCCGCCGATTTTGTTATCATGGCCACATAGGCGGATTCACCGCCGGATGCCGAGGAGAGCCGGATTGAGCGCTCGCATTTTGAATGGAAACGCGATACGCGACCAGATTTATGCGGAACTCGAGCATCAGATCTCTTCGCTCGGAGCCGCGGGGATTCGCCCGGGACTCGCCGCGGTCCTGGTCGGCGACAATCCGGCCTCGAAGTTGTATGTGAACAGCAAAATCGCGGCGTGCAGGAAGCTGGGTCTCGAGAGCTTCTTCATCACTCCCCCGGCGGCGATTTCCACCGAAGAGCTTCTCCGGATTATTAAGGAATTGAACGAGCGCGGCGACGTGGACGGAATTCTCGTGCAGATGCCGCTGCCGCCCCAGATTGACTCCAAGAAAATTCTCGAGGCCGTTGACCCCTCGAAAGACGTTGACGGCTTTCATCCCGTGAACGTCGGAAAACTTGTCGCCGGCCGCCCGAGCCTCGTCGCTTGCACTCCCGCGGGCGTGATGGAAATTCTGCGTCGCAGCGAAATTCCGGTGGAAGGCGCGAACGCCGTCGTCGTGGGACGTAGCGACATCGTTGGCAAGCCCATGGCGCTCCTGCTGTTGCACGCGAACGCGACGGTGACGATTTGCCATTCGAAGACGCGCGATTTGCCCGCCACCGTCCGGCGCGCGGACATCGTCGTTGCCGCCATCGGACGCCCGGCAATGGTCACGCCCGATTTCATTCAGCCAGGCGCGGCGGTCATTGACGTGGGGCAGAACGTAGTGACGTCCGCGGCCGCGGCCGAAAACATTTTCAGGAATTTTCCCGAAAAACTCGAATCCTTCCGCGCCAAGGGAAGCGTCTTGGTCGGCGATTGCCATCCGGACGTGGTTCAAACGGCAGGAGCGTTCACGCCGGTTCCGGGAGGAGTCGGACCTCTGACTATCGCGATGCTGATGAGCAACACTGTCCGTGCGGCGCGCCTCCGGCGCGGGGCGGCTGCGACCGCGACCGGCGTGCCCGTTCACGAAACTGCGTCTGCTTCCCGCGGCGCCCACGCCGTGCCTTCCGGCACGCAGGCGGCAAAATCCTGATGCGCCGCGTGGGATTGACCGGCGGGATCGCATCGGGAAAATCCACGGTGGCAAGCATGCTGCGCGCGAGGGACTGCCTCGTCCTCGAGGCCGATCCGCTGGGTCACGAATTCCTCGAGCCGGGCCAGCAGCCCTACGCCGAGGTCGTCCGCGAATTTGGGACGGAGATTCTGATGGCCGGCGGACTCGTGGACCGGGCAAAGCTCGGAGCGATTGTCTTTTCCGACCCGGTGAAGCTTGCTCGCATCAACCAGATCCTCCACCCACCGATTTTGCAGGTGATTCGCACCTGGTTCGGCGCTCTCGACAGGATGGGCGGTCCCCCGCTGGCGTTTGTCGAGGCGGCGCTGATTCTCGAGGCGGGTTTCGACAAGGAACTCGACAAAGTGGTCGTCTGCTGGTGCAGCCCGCGGCAACAGATCGAGCGACTGCGCGCGCGCGGTTTGACGCAGCACGAAGCCGAAATGCGGATCGCCTCGCAAATGCCCATCGACGAAAAAAGAAGACGCGCGGACGAGGTGATCGATTGCTCGGTCTCGTTCGGCGAAACCGAACGGCAGGTCGAACAGGCTCTGGCACGGCTCCGCGAACCCGCGAATTAGTCAGGAAGGAAGCGTTTTTATGGCATACGGCGGCAATTACAGGCGATCCATCCGGCTGTTGACCATCGGTTTGATCATCGGCCTCGGCGCCTATTGGATCGGCTCCCGGTGGGGAACGCGCGGGCCTTCCCGCGTCGGCGCTTTTCCTTCCTCTTCGGGCGGCGCTGTCGCTCCGGGGCTCGATCCCACGGAAGCGGAAAACGTTCGCATCTATAAACTGTGTTCCCCGGCCGTGGCGAATATCGTGACCCGCACCGTCGAGTACGATTTTTTTCTTAATCCCGTGCCGGTGGAAGGCGCGGGATCGGGATTTCTGATTGATACCGACGGGCACATCCTGACCAATTACCACGTGGTCGAAGGCGCCCAGACGATCGAAGTCACGCTCGGCGATCAATCGCGCTACAAGGCGAAACTCATCGGCGAGGACACGCGCAACGACATCGCCCTCATTCAAATCGATCCGAAGGGAAAGAAAATTGCCCCGCTTCCGCTCGGCGACTCCAGGAATCTGCAAGTGGGCCAGCGCGTGCTGGCTATCGGCAACCCCTTCGGATTTTCGGGAACGCTGACGACCGGTATCGTCAGCTCTCTCGGGCGCACAGTGCAGACCAGCGAAACAACTTTTATTGACGATGCGATTCAGACCGACGCCGCGATTAACCGCGGGAATTCCGGCGGGCCTCTGCTCGATTCGCACGGCGATGTCATCGGAATCAACACGGCGATTTATGCGCCCACCGGGACTACGGCGGGAATCGGATTCGCCATCCCCATCAACACGGCGAAGCGCGTGGCGGAGGATTTGATCAAGACGGGGCGCGTGCGCCGGGCGTCTCTCGGCATGGAAGGGCGGCCGCTCTGGCCGGGCCTGGCCGAAGCGCTGAATCTTCCCGTGCAGCAGGGGATCTTGATCGAGCGGGTGGCGCCCGGCGGACCCGCGGCTCAAGCCGGAATTCGCGGGGGAACGCGCTCCGTGCTGGCCGGTCTCCAGGAAATTCGCGTCGGCGGGGACGTGCTGATCGCCATTGACGGAAAAGCGACCGCTTCCCAAGTGGATTTGAACCTGCTGCTCAACCGCGACGCGCCGGGAAACAGCGTCACGCTCACGATCGTGCGCGACGGCAAAAAGATGAACGTCCCGGTCAAGCTGGGCGAAGGATGAGCGGCTCATTTCACCCGAAGAGAAATCCATTTCGATGACGCACCCGAAGCCCGATTACGGTCTCGACGCGCCCGGGCTCGTCCGCGGTTTTTTGCTGGGAGGCGCGGCGATGATGGCCGGGGGCTACCTGCTCTCGCGATGGGGCTTCACGGCGCAGCGCGTCGCCTTTCGCGCCGTGCCGATTTCGACGGGGATGGCGCTTTTCTGGACCGGACTCGCTCTGTTCCTCGAATCCTTCCTGTTGATGGCTAGCAGCTATTATGGAAAATTCCGCGCGAGAGACCGTCTGCTGGATGGGCTGCGGCTCACCGGGCATGAGGCGGCGCTCGACGTGGGATGCGGCCACGGACTTCTGCTGATCGGCGCAGCGAAACGCCTCCCGAATGGCCGCGTCACGGGCGTCGACCTGTGGTCGCAAGTGGATCAGGGCAGCAATTCGAAGGAAGCGACTCTGCGCAATGCCGCTCTCGAAGGCGTGGCCGATCGCGTCGAAGTCCAGACCGGCGATATGCGCAAAATGCCTTTCGCCGACGCGAGCTTCGACGTGGTGATGGCGAATCTCGCCATTCACAATGTGCCGTCGCGCGAAGGCCGCCGCCAGGCCATCGCTGAAATTGCGCGCGTGCTGAAGCCCGGCGGCCGCGTGGCGCTGATGGATTTCAAATGCGTGGGCGATTATGCCGCCGATTTGCGGGCCTTCGGACTCCCCGGCGCTCGGGTCAGCGGACCCATCTTCTGGATTTTCCCGCCCGTGCGCATCGCGAGCGGAGAAAAGCCGGGCGCGGCCGGCTAGGCGCCATTTCCTTCCTCAACATTCCCGTTGCGAACGGATTTCGGCAGAGCGGCCGGACTCGCGCCGCCCGAACCGCGCACGCTCCATTCATCTCGAAGCCGGTCTTTTTCTTCCTCGCTTAAGCCGAACCAGGCTTCGGCGCAATCGCGGACGCGCTCGAGCCCGCGCTGCATTTCCTCCTGCTTCTCTTTCATGATTTCCCCTCCCGCGCGCTCCGGCACGCGGATAGGCGGTGCGACAAACATCACCGTGCGCGAAAACGGAAAGGGAATGCGAAACAGGTCCCAGGATTTCTGCAGCGTGTAGCCGCGCTCCACGCCGATGTGAAACACGGAAATGGCCTTGCCCGTCCTTCGGGCTAGAATCACGGGCCCGGGCTTGGCGACGTAGCGCGGGCCGCGAGGCCCGTCGATCGTGAATCCGACGTGCCGGCCGCGCTCGAGGCATTCGGCCATCGCCGCGAGTCCCTCGATGCCTCCGCGCGAAGAGCTGCCCTGCGCCGTGCCGAACCCCAGCCGCTCGATGACGCGGCGGGTCCATTGCCCGTCGAAATTCACCGTGTTGAGAATCACGATGCCGCGGCCGCGCCACACCCAAGCCGCGGGAAAAATGCAGCGGTGCCAGAAGGCTCCGATGCCCGGCTCGCCGGCGTTGGGAATCTGGATGGCGTTTTGAATGCCGAGAATTTCAAGGCGCAGTGTGGGCCCAATCAGGCGGATGATCCAGTACACGAGCGAGCCGAGGATCGGAATTTGCAGGCGGCGAAAAAAAGGGAGCCGAGGGGCCTGCAGCGCCGCCGGTGTCGTGGGAGGATTCACTCCGGTATAGTATAGGCGAACGCTGCAATGTCTCATCCGGCTCAATGCGAATCCCGCAAACCAGGGAGCCCCGCGCGAATCGCGATCGCGGCTCTGACGATGTGGGGAATGGTGTTTCTCGCATGCGCGGCGGGAGCGCGAGCGCAGGAAGCGCCCCCGAACTCGATCGGACGAATCACGGGGCCGGATCTGACGGTTGAAAGCGGCTCGGCGGCTTCGACCGGGCTGCCTTCCTCGGCGCCATCGATTTACGTCTTGCCGGGAAGCGTGGTGACGGTGCATTCCGGCCAGGCGCAATTGACTCTTTTCCGCGGCGGCCGGCTCGACATCTGCGGTCCAGCAAAATTCACGCTTCTGGACGCCAATGGTGCGCTGACCGTGGCGCTCAATTTCGGAAAGATGCACATCCAGCTTCCGGCCGCGATCTTGCTGCGGATTTACGCGCCTACGATTATCGCCACGCCTCTCGAAATAGGCGGCGGCGCGCGGGACGTGACCGTCGGGCTCGACTTGCAAGATTCCATGTGCGTTCATCCCGCCACGGGCGCCTTGCAGCTTGAAAGCCAATTCACCGGCGAAAAAATCATCGTGCCCGAGAACTCCGAATTTTTCCTCGCCGGAGGAAAGCTGGCGCCGGTGCCGGGGACTCCAGGAAGCTGCCAGTGTACGGCACCGGTGGCTGCCGCCGCGCCGGAGCCGGTGACGCCCGCCGTTGCCGCGGAGTCCACAAAACCGATTCCCCTCCCTCCGCCCAAGCCAGGGCAGACGATGCCGCAGGAAACCCATACCGCGACCGCGGCCGAAGCGCCAACTGTGACGTATGCCGTCCCGGTCCCGGCGCCGGATGTGACGCCCAAACCTGCGGCGAGCGCCAAGGAAGCTCCGCCCGCCACTCCGCCGCGAGCGCCGGAAGAGGCCGCAAATCCGTCGGTGTACCACGTGACGCGGCCGGCGCTGAGCTATTCGGCGCCGTCGGGAATGGCTCCCACGGAACCGTCGGTCGAGACGCTGCTGCTGGTGACGCAAGCGCATGTGCAGAGCGAATACGAGTTCCATGGAGAGGTCTCGCCGGGATTCGCGTCGGCCATGCAGAATGCGCTGGGGGAAAAGCCGGCGGGCGGAGCGGCAGGCTCGCAGAGCGCGGGGCAACCGGCGGCTGCGCCGGAACAAAAGCCGAAAAAGAAGGGCGGATTCTGGGCCTCGCTGAAAAAAATCTTCGTGGGCAACTCGCCGGACCAGGAGTAATCCCCGCCGATCCGCGGAATGCGCCGGCGCGAGCGCAAGAAATTCCGCTTTCGCCGCTCCGCTCATGCGGCCTACATCCCTTCGTAATTCGGCCCGCCGCCTCCCTCGGGCGGAACCCACTGAATAATCTGGTAAGGATCGGCGATGTCGCACGTCTTGCAGTGAACGCAGTTCGCGGCGTTGATTTTGAGCCTGGGGCCGTCTTTGTCGTTCGCCATTTCGTAGACCGCCGCGGGACAAAAATACTGGCAGGGATTGCCGAACTCGCGGACGCAGCGGTCGCCGCAAATGTTGGGCTCGAGGACGACGAGGTGGCACGGTTGGTCTTCCTCGTGGCGCGTGCCGGAATGATAGACGTCGGTGAGGCGGTCGAAAGTGAGCTTGCCGTCGCCCTTGAAACGCGTGGATTGGTCCACGAGCACGCGCTCGCGATGAAGATTTTCGTAATTTTTGTAGCCGGGACCGGTGCGCATCGGGTCGACCAGGCCGCGGCCGCCGGTGAAAAACTGAATACCGGAAAGAAACAGTCCCTTCCACAATCCACCGTGAAACGCCTGGTGAAAATTCCGCACGGCGTACAATTCTTTTTTCAGCCAGCTTTCGTCGAGCTTCTTCTGGTAGCGCGCCAAAAAGCCGGCGGAATAATCCCCGGCGCAGAGAGCCTCGTAAATCGCTTCGGCGGCCAGCATCCCGCTTTTCATGGCGGTGTGGATACCCTTGAGGCGCTGGGAATTGAGCAGGCTCGCGGAATCGCCGATGATCAGGCCGCCGTCCACATATGGGCGGGGCATGGAATACCAGCCGCCGTAAGGAACCGTCTTCGCGCCGTAGCGGACGAGCTTCCCGCCCTCGAGAATTTTTCTGACGTAGGGATGCGTCTTGAATTTTTGAAACGCGGCGTGTGGATCGAAGAGCGGGTCTTTGTATTCGAGCGAGACGATCATGCCGAGCGAAACGCGGTTGCCTTTCATCCCCGGCTCGCTTGGCGAGCCGGACATGCCATAGATCCAGCAGCCGCCGTAGAGATCGGACGTGAGCGGCCAGCCGAGCGTGTGCGCCACGTAGCCCGTCTCGATTCGCCCCGGCGAAACTTCCCAGAGTTCCTTGATGCCGATGCCGTAAACCTGGGGATTGAGGCCGTCGAGCTTGAGCTTCGCGACAAGGTCTTTGGTGAGAGAGCCGCGCGGGCCTTCGGCCAGCACGGTGACCTTGGCGCGGAGTTCGTAGCCGGGCGTGTAGTTGTCCTTGGGCTTGCCGTTTTTGTCCACGCCCTTGTCGTCGGTGAGCACCCCGGCGATGCCGCCCTTGTCGTACAGGAGCTCGCTGCCGTCAAATTGAGTGAACAGGTTCACGCCTTTTTTTTCGACGAGCCCGCCGAGCCATTTGACGAGCTTGCTGAGCGAAACGACGTAGTTGCCGTGATTCTGGAGCGGCGGCGGAGTGATCGGCAGCTTGCGAGCGGATTTTTCGGTGAAGTAATACGCGGCGTCGCCGGTGACCCGAGTATCGAGCGGCGCGGTTTTTTCGAATTCGGGGACCAGCTCGCGGAGGGCGCGCGGGTCGAGGATCGCTCCGGAAAGCTGGTGCGCGCCGATTTCGCGGGCCTTCTCGAGGACGTAGATGTTTTCCGCCGAAAGCGCCGGCTGTTTTTTCGCCGCGTTGTGCCGCTCGATGAGGTTCGCGAGGTGCAGCGCGCAGGAGAGCCCGCCCGGCCCCGCGCCGATGATGAGGACGTCGGCTTCCAGTTGTTCGCGTTCGATGGTTCCGGTCATGTCGCGCTCATAGTATCAAAAATTATCCGGACGGGCCGATGAGGGAGGCGAAACGCGCCGGGGAAGGCGCGAAACGCGGGGGCGGATTCCGTGGCGATTAGAACGGAGTCCGGGCGTTTATTTTCAAGGAGATGCGTCATTTTCTATCTCCGAGCGTGTTGCGATTAGGAGCTCGCCGCAGGGGCGGACGAGGCGCGGCCGCGGGGACGACGAAATGCGTGGTGGGCGATTCGATCCAGCGGCCGGAATCGTCAATGTGGGCGTAGGCGCGGACGGCTTCGACGATGCCCGAGACGGTGGGCCGGACGCGTTCGGATTCCTCGATGATGTGCTCGAGGGCAAAGCAGAGATTCGCCTTGCGCCGGGGAAAAAGTCCGGACGCGTGCGCGTGACGGTAGATGGACGAGCGGTCGGGAAGGCCGAATTTATTGGCGACCCAGTAAAGATTGCGCCACTGGAGAAAGGCTTCCTCGATGGCCTCGCGCTCGGGATGGCGGCAGACGGCGCAGAGACGCCGGTGGCGGCCGGGGTCAACGGGGCCGGAGAGCGGCTTGCGGGGTTTGCCGGTTCCGGCGGGAGGAAAAGACGGCGAGGACGATGCCTCGAGCTGATCGATGACCGAGGCGGTGAGATCGGCGAGTTTTTCGGGTGAATCGGCGGCTTCGAATTCGGCGGCGCGGCCGAAGCGCGCCGCGGCGGTTTCGATGGCCGGCAATGAGAGAGAGTCGCAACGGGGTGCGGACATGGATGCTCCTCCAATTGAATTTTTGGGGGTGACCGGGTGGTCAAAAGAGGGGTCGTGAACTACAGCTTGTCCACGAAATTCAACTTAGCAGATTGCGCGGGGGAAATCAAATCACGGCGCGTGTGGACTTTTGCGAGATGAGGATTGGTGAATCTCAGAGGAGAGCGCGAGGCGCCCAGCGGCGGAGAGGAGGCGCAAAAGAGTCTTCAAAGCGCGCGTCTCGGAAGCGAAGCCGCCGGCGCGCCCCATTCGGTTTCTTGGCGTCCATGGCGCGTTTCATCCGTGGTAGAGTTCGGCACACCAAATTTCTTCCCGAAGAACAATGGGGCTATGCGAAGGCGGGACGCGCGGATGGGAGACGAGCGAACCGCCCGAGGACAGGGGGAATTCATGGCGACCAGTTCGATCCCGCGACGGCGCTCGCCGGTTCTCCTGGCGAGGATTCTGGGCTTTATCGGCATCGCGGGAATCCTGACGGGCGCGTTCGATATCGGGTACGTGCAGAGCAGCCTGAACGTGGCGGGAAATCCCGCGGCGACGCTTCAGAATATCCTGACGCACGAGACGCTGTTCCGATTGGGATTTTCGGCTCATCTCCTCGAGCTGGCGCTGAACATTCCCGGCGAGATCATCAGCTACGCGTTGTTCAAGCGAGTGAACGGAATTATCGCGGCGATCGCGCTGGGATGCGGGTTCATCGGAATCGCGGTCGAGGCCGCCGACCTGATTTTCGCCTACGTGCCGCTGAAGCTGGCGATTGCGGGAAGCGGGCTGAGCGCCTTCAGTCCGGACCAGATGCACGCCTTCGCGCGTCTCGCGGGGGAGTTGCAGGAGGCGGGCCTTCTCCTCTCCTGGGTGTTCTACGGGATCGACGAATTCGCCACGGGATTCCTGTGGTTCCGGTCGGGATTTTTGCCGCGCCTGTTGGGAATCCTGCTGGCGCTTTCGGGATTCGCGTATTTTACGCACGGCTTATTGACGTTTCTCGCGCCCGGGCTCGACGCCCGAATCTATCCCTACGTGCTCTATCCCACGCTTCCGGGCGAAGCGTTGAGCAGCCTCTGGCTGGCGATTGCGGGGCTGAACCTGGCGCGGTTCATGGCGTGGAAGGACGAGCCCCGGAGCGACCCGGCGGTTTCCTGATTCAACCGCGCGTGCGGGAGCCGCGGCGGATCGAGTATCGCAACGCGGAAGCATCCTGGGCAGCGAATCCGGCTCCATTCTGGTAAGATGGGGATTGTATCGGGCTGTATCCCGAAGCTTGGGAACGGCACCGGAGGCGAATATGAGCGTTGCACCGCGTATGGGCAGCGGAAAAGTGACCGTGCCCGAGATTCTTTCCCGCAAGTCAGTTTCCGGCCGCAATTCCACAGAACCAAACTCTCGAATCACCTGCCTGACGGCCTACGACTATCCGACCGCGCGCCTGCTGGACGAGGCGGGAGTAGACGTGCTCCTGGTGGGCGATTCGGCCGGGATGGTGGTGCAGGGCTGCGACAACACGCTTCCCGTGACGCTCGAGGAAGTGCTGATGTACGTGCGGGCGGCGCGGCGAGGGACGCGGCGGGCGCTGCTGGTGGCGGACATGCCGTTCGGCAGCTATCACGTCTCGATCGAGGAGTCGATCCGCAACGCGGTCCGGCTGGTGAAAGAAGGCGGAGCGGAAGCGGTGAAAGTGGAGGGCGGGCGGCGGATTGAATTGATCGCGCGGCTGGTGGAAGCGGAGATTCCGGTGATGGGGCACGTGGGATTGACGCCGCAGTCGCTGCACGCGATGGGCGGATTTCACGTGCAGGGAAAATCGGCCGAGGACGCGCGGCAGATCGAGCGCGACGCGCGCGCCGTGGAAGCGGCTGGGGCGTTTGCCGTGGTGCTGGAATCGGTGCCGCGCGAACTCGCGGCGCGAATCACGGAATCGCTGCGCATCCCGACCATCGGAATCGGCGCGGGCCCCGATTGCGACGGCCAGGTGCTGGTGTTTCACGATATGGTTGGGCTGACCTTCGGGCACACGCCGAAATTCGCGCGCCAGTACGTGAATCTGGCGGCGGAGATTTCACAGGCCGCGGCCGCGTTTTGCGGCGACGTGCGCTCCGGCGCGTTTCCTTCCGATGCGGAGTCTTTCCACGCGCCCCGGCTGGCGCTCGAAGGGCTGCCCGCTTGGTCGAAGCCCTGATCGCGCGCATCCCCGCGGCGCGAGAGCTCCGCTCCGATGGAAATCATCCGCACAATTGAAGGAATGAAGCGGGCGAGCCGCGCGGCACGCTCCGCGGGGCGCGTCACCGGGCTGGTGCCGACGATGGGCGCGCTGCACGCGGGGCATTTTTCGCTCATCCGCCGGGCGCAAGAGAAGTGCGCCTCCGTGGCCGCCACCATTTTCGTGAACCCCACGCAGTTCGGCCCGCACGAGGACCTGGCGAAATATCCGCGGCCGTTTGAAGCGGACCGCGAGGCTCTGGAAAAAATGGGAGTGGAGTATCTGTTTGCGCCCAGCGTCGAGGAAATGTACCCGCGCGGATTTTCGACGGCGGTGGAAGCGGCGGGGCTGAGCGGGATACTCGAGGGGCGGTCGCGGCCGGGGCATTTTCGCGGCGTGACGACGGTCGTGCTGAAGCTCTTGGAAATCGCGCGGCCGGATTTTGCTTTCTTCGGGCGCAAGGACGCGCAGCAGGAGCGAATCATCCGGCGGATGGCGCAGGATTTGAATCTGGATGCGGAGATTGTGGCCTGCCCGATCGTGCGCGAAGAGGACGGGTTGGCGCTATCGTCGCGCAATCGCTATCTCGATGGGGAAGACAGAAAAGCCGCGACGGCGCTCTACGGGTCGCTCGAAGCCGGGAGAAGAGAGATCGAGGCGGGCGAGCGGGACGCGGAGCGGATTTTGGGAGCGGTGCGCGGCGTGGTTGCAGCCGAGCCGCGAGTGGCGCTCGATTACGCGGAACTCGTCGAGGCGGATAGCTTCGAGCGCGCGGGCACGCTGCGGGCGGATTGTTACGTCCTGCTCGCGGCGGTCGTGGGAGGCACGCGGCTGATTGACAACGCTCTGGTCGAGCAGGCGGGTGAACGCTTTCGCGTTACGCTTTAGCGGGGCCGCGCGTGCTGAGAACATCGCGGCGGCGGTTTTGTGCGCGCCGCGATCCTTCCTCCGTTGCAAAGATTGCCGCCTGCGTTTCGCCGCTTCTGGTCATTCGTAGCGCAATGCGACCATGGGATCAATGCGCGTGGCGCGCCGCGCGGGGAGATAGCAGGCGAGCAGCGCGACGCCGGCCAGCAGGATCGCGACGCCGGCGAATGTGAGCGGATCCGTGGGGCTCACGTGATACAGCAGGCTGCGCAGCACCCGCGTGAAAACGAAAGCGAGAGCAAGGCCCGCGGCGATTCCGGCGAGAGCGAGGCGCGCGGCTTCGCCGATCACCATAAAGAAAATGTCCTTGCGCTGGGCGCCGAGGGTCATGCGCACGCCGATTTCCTGAGTGCGCTGGGCCACGCCGAAACGGACAAGCCCGAAAAGCCCGATGGCGGCCAGAAGCAGAGCGATCCCGGCGAAGACGGTGAGCAGCGCCACGGCGGACCGGCGAGGGCCGAGCGACACCAGAATCCGCTCGTCCATGGTCCTGAGGTCGGAAACGGGCTGGCTCGAATCCACGGAGCGGACAGCCTCGCGAAGCGCCGGAGCGAGCGAGGCGGCGTCACCACGGCCGCGAGCGACGAGAAATGCCGCGCCGGCACCGTCGTGAAACATGGGCGAGTAATAAACGCCTTTGTCGAAAGTGACGTCCCCGCCGACATTGGCTTCCATACCCACAACCTGCGAATGGCGGACGGCGCCGACCACGCCCACGATGGTCGCCCATGGTTCGTCATTGCCGTGGCGGATGTGCCGGCCGACGGGATCCTGACCGGGCCAGTAGAGGCGGGCAAGAGTCGTGTCAATGATGGCGACGGCCTGCGAATCGGCGGAGTCTTCGGCGGTGAAGGCGCGGCCGCGGAGAATGGGAATCCCCATCGTCGCGAAGTAGGCCGGGGTGACGACACGGTCCTCGGCGTGCGGGCCGGGATCGCCGGGAAGTTCGGGCCGGCCCTCGATATGAAAGGAGCCGGAGCCGTCAAAGCCGCTGAACGGCAGAGGGGAGGCGGCCGCGGCGGAAATCACGCCGGGAGAAGCGGAAAGGCGGTCGAGGACAGTGCGGAAAAATTCAATTTGTTTGGCGGGAGTGGCATAGGAGGTCTGGGGCAGTTCGAGAGCGCCGGTCATCAAGCCGTGCGGGCGGAATCCGACGTTCACCTCCTGAAGATTAGAAAGGCTGCGAAGAAAAACGCCAGTGCCCGCGAGCAGGACGAGGGCGAGAGCGAGTTGCGACGCGACCAGGAAATTGCGGAAAAGATGGCGTGTGCGTCCCGCGGCCAGCGAGCCGCGCGCGTCCCGGAGATTGTTCTGCGGATCGAGGCTGGAAATGTACCAAGCGGGAGCCGCTCCGAATATCAGCGCAGCGAGCGTGCCGACGGCGGCGGTGAAGAGCAAGACGCGGAAATCGAGCGAGACGCTCAACGAGCCGGACAAATTTCCGGGAGCGAACAGCAGGAGCCCGCGAATCGCGCCCGAGGCGATCAGCAGGCCGAGAGCCGTTCCGCCGAGCGACAACAGAAAGCTTTCGCCGAGCATCTGCCGCGCGAGGCGCCAGCGCGAGGCTCCGAGAGCGGACCGGACCGCGAATTCGCGCGCGCGGACGGAAGCGCGAACCAGCGAAAGCCCCGCCACATTGGCGCAGGCGATGAGCAAGACCAGCGCGACAGCCCCGAAGAGGATCAGAAGGGGCGCGCGCAGGCTGCCGTACAAAAACGTGGTAATGGGGACGGAAAAGATTCCCCACCCGGCCGAACCGGGAAATCCCTTCATACGCGGGTCGGCGATAACCCGCTGGCTGAGAACGCCGGTATAGGCCAGGGCCTGCGCAATAGAGACGCCGGGCTGCGTGCGAGCGACGCCGAAATAGCTTTCGTTGAAAAAATTGTCGGGAGCGTAGGCGCTGGCCGGCAAAGCGAGAGGCGCCCAAACATCGGTCGAGGGCGGCCAATCGAACGCGCCGGGCATTACCCCGACGATTTTGTAGGGCAGGCCATTGAAGAGGGCCGTGCTGCCGACGGCCGAAGGATCGCCGCCGAAATATTCCCGCCACGCGGAATAGGAGAGGACGGCTTCGTGCTCGGCGCCCGGCTGATTTTCCTCGGGCGTGAAGACGCGGCCGAGAAGAGGCTTCACTTCGAAGACGTCGAACCATTGCGAGGAGACTCTCGAGCCGCGGAGCCGGACGGGGAAACCGTTCTCGGCGAAATTGAAATCTACGCTATCGGACATGGCCGCGGACGCGAAGACGGAGTAGCTGTCGCGAACCAGGGCGAAATCGGGAGCCGATACGCTGATGCTCTTCAAATTGAGTTTGTAGTAGTGGACGCGGATGGCCGCGACCCGGTCCGGATGGCCGATGCCCGAAGGATGGAGGAGCAGGCTGTTGATCAGCGTGAAAATGGCCGTATTCGCGCCGATGCCGAGCGCCAGTGTGAGGATGATGGCCAGGGCGAAGCCGGGGGATTTGGCGAGAAGGCGGACGCCGTAGCGGAGATCTTGCAGCAGCGCGCTCATTTATTTTCACCCTCCTTGGGCATCACTCGTAGCGCAGGGCCGCCATGGGATCGAGGCGCGACGCGCGGCGGGCCGGAACGAAACTCGCGGCAAAACCGATGGCGGCCAGCAAAATCACCGCAAGCGCGAGAGTCACCGGATCGCGCGGCTTCAGATCGAACAGCAGCGCTCCGGCGGCCTTGCCCGCGGCCAGAGTGAAGGCGACACCCGCCGCCACGCCGATCGCAATCAGCGCGGAAACTTCGCGAAGGATCATGCGAATCACGTCGCCGCGCTGCGCGCCCAGCGCCATGCGCACTCCGATTTCGTTGGTGCGTTGCGAGATCGTGTAGGAAATCACGCCGTAGAGCCCGATGGCCGCCAGCAGCACGGCCAGAGCGCCGAAAAATCCGCACAGCGTGGCCATCAATTCGTCCTGCCGCAGCGATTCGTGCAACTGGGCCCGCAGAACGCGGAACTCGATGTCGATCTCCGGATTTACGCTCGCCAGCGTGTCCTTCACCGCATCGGACGTGCCGGTAAGCCCCCCGCGCGAGCGGATCAGATAGACGGTCCCCGCGGTCGGCTCGTCATCCTGCGCTCGCGGCATATAGGTGATGGGCGGGAAGGGCTCGTGCAGGTCGCGGTATGTGGAGTCGCCGACGACCCCGACGATGGTGTAGAAAATCACGGGCTTCCCCGGCGGAGTCCACAGGCGGAAGCGCTGGCCGATGGCGCTCTTCCCGCCCGCAAATTTGTCCGCGAATTTCCGGTTGACGATGGCCACTTTCGGCGATGTCGCCGTGTCCGACGCGTCAAAATCGCGCCCCTCGAGCATCGGAATTCGCATGGCGTGAAAATAGCCCGGGCTGACTTCGTCCTGCCAGGCCACGCCTCGGCTGTCGTTCGAATTGTTGCTTAGAACTTCGTTGTTCGTGTTCCAGTTTCCCAGGGGCGACCGCATGGCGCTCGCCGCCGATTCGACTCCGGGGAGCGCGCGGATGCGATCGAGCAGGTCGCGTTCGAAAGAGTAGCGCTGCCCGGAGGGAAGATGGAGGTGCGTGAAATCCACGTTGGCGATCAGCACGCCGTTCTCCTCGAAACCGGGGTTCAAAGTGAGCAGGTTGCGAAGGCTGCGGGCAAACAGCAGCGCTCCCGCCAGGAGCACCAGAGACAACGCCACTTGCGACGTCACCAGAATGCGCTGCAACCGGAAACGGTCGCGCCCCGCCGTCATTCCCCGGCCGCCCGACCTCAGCGCGGAACCCGGCGGCACTTTCGCCGCCCGCAGTGCGGGAAGCAGCCCGAAGAGAGTGGTCGTCAATATGGCGAGGCCGGCGGCAAAGCCTAGAACGCGCCAGTCGGTGGGTATATCGAGAAATATCGGATCGTGCGGTGTGCTCATGAACGCCACAAGAGAGCCGCTGAGCGTCTTCGCCAGGAATGCGCCGCAGACCGTGCCCGCAATCGCCAGCATCGCGCTTTCCGAAAGAAGCTGCCGAATCAACCGCGCGGGCGAAGCCCCAAGAGCACGGCGCACGGCGATTTCGCGCTCGCGCGAATTCGCCCGAGCCAGCATCAGGTTCGCCAGGTTTGCGCAGGCGATCAGCAGCACCACTCCCGAGAGCCCGAGCAGCAAGGCCAGCGGCGAGGAAGTGTTCTTGCGAAGCTCCGAAAAACCGTTGGCCGCGGGACGCGCTTCAAATTGATACGCCAGATAGTGTTTCACGCCGTCGGCGTCGTACTCCGGCGGAATCGTCTCATGCAAGACGGCGGATGTGATGGATTGAAGCTGGGCCGTGGCGCGCGCCAAATTCCAGCCGGGCTTCAGCCTGCCGATCGCCGCGAGCCAGTACGTCTCGCGCGCATTCGCGCCCGAGACGTGCGAATTCTCGGTGTGAACCAGGGGCTCAGCGCAGATGGGGGCGGCGACGTCAAAGCGCTCGCCGATGGCGATCCCTTCGAATCCCGGCGGCGTAACTCCCAAAATCGGAAAAGGGTGGCCCTCGAGGGTCAATTGCCTGCCGATCACCGAGGCCGAGCCTCCGTAGCGGCGCTGCCAGAACGAGTAGCTGATGTCGACGCCGCCCCCGCAGCCCGCCTGATCGTCGGCGGGAGTAATGAGACGCCCGAAAAGCGGCTGAACGTCGAGCGCCCGAAAAAATTCGCCGCTAATCCAGATCGTCTTCGCCATGTCCGCCTCGCCGCCGGTCGCCAGGTTCAAATCCTCGCCGCTCCAGACCGCGGCGGAAGAAAATGCCTGCTGGCGCTGGGAAATCTGCTGCCACATGGGAAAGGTCATTTGCGCGTAATCGCCGGAGAAACTGCCCATCCCCCAATCGTGCATGTTGACGAAAATCGTGGCGAGGGTCTGCGGATCTCTTACGGGAATGGTGCGAAGGCGAACCGCGTCGATGAGCTGAAAAATCGCGGTATTCGCGCCGATCCCCAGAGCCAGAGTGAGGATGGCGACCAAAGTGAAGCCGGGAGACTTGGTGACCTGGCGAATCGCGTAGCGAAGATCTTGAAGAAAGGCGCCCATTCGTTCTCCTCTGTTACTTCACTCTCATTCGTACCGCAAGGCCACCATGGGATCTATGCGCACCGCGCGCCGCGCGGGAAGATAGCAGGCCGCCAGCGCCACGCCGCCGAGCAAGACGGCGACGCCCGCGAACGTAATCGGGTCGGTGGCGCTCACGCCGTAAAGAATTGACGCCATCAAGCGCGTCAGCGCCAACGCTCCGGCCAGCCCTATGGCCACTCCGGCCAGAGCCATTTTCGCCCCTTCGCCGAGAACCAGCTTCAGCACGTCCTGCCTCTGCGCCCCGAGCGCCATGCGAATTCCGATTTCGCGCGTGCGCTGGCCGACGACGTAGGAAATCACGCCGTAGATGCCGATGCCGGCGAGGAGCAGAGCCAGGCCCGCGAACACCGCGAGAAGAATCATGGCGAAACGCTGGGCGGCGAGCGACTGCGAAACGACGTCGTCCATGGACAGGTCGTCGAAAACGACGGTTTCGCCGTTGAACCGCTCGACGGCCTTGCGGATCGCCCCGATGAACGCTGCCGGCGGGCCGCCGGTGCGCACGACCACCGATGAGGCGCTCGAAAAAGTCTGCATGAGCGTGTCCGACAACTGAATCTGGGGCGCGTAGAACTGCGTCAGAATCGGCGACCTCGGGCTCTCGTCGAGGCCGAACTGCTTCACGTGCCCCACCACGCCGACGATCTCCAGCTGGTCGTAGATGACATCGAAATGAAGATGCTTTCCGATGGGGTCCTCGTTCGGGAAATACTTCCGCGCGAAATTCTCGTCGATCACGCAGACGGGGACCGAATTCGCCGTGTCGCCGCGGGTGAAGAATCGCCCGCGCAGCAGCGGAATATGCATCGCATCCAGGTAGCCCGGCCCCACCAGATACCAGATCGCGTCGTGCATGCCGTTTTCGTGCGCGGGCTTCGGCTCTCCGTCGAGCCAGAACGCCAAATCCGATTCGCCGTCCATCGGGAAAGCTCCGTCCATGAGGGAAACGGCGCGAACGCCCGGCACGGCTCCGATTTTGTCCGTGAGCTGAACCAGGCTCGCCCGGATTTGCGTCGCGCTGGCCTTGGAGACCGACGCCGGAAATCCCACGCCGAAGGTGAGCACGTTGTGCGGGTCGAAGCCGGGTTTTACGCTCCAGAGCGTGAAGAGCGTGCGTATGGACAGCCCGGAGGCGATGAGCAAAACGACGGCCAGCGCCATTTCGACGATGACAAAAATTCCCTGCGTCCGATAACGCGTCCCGCTGCCGCCGCGGCCGGATTCCTGCAGCGTTCCCTGCAACCCCGGCCGGAAGGCTTTGAGCGCCGGAGCGAGCCCGAAGAGGGTTCCCGCGAGCAGAGAGACTCCGAGCGTGAAGAGCAGAACCCGCGGATCAATGCGCACATCCCCCGAGCGCGGCAGATTGCTCGGCAGAATCGAGAGCCCGGCCGCGGTGCCCCAAGCGGCAAGGGCGAGCCCGAGCGCTCCTCCGGCGATGGCAAGAAGCAGGCTTTCGGTGAGCAATTGCCGGACGAGGCGGGGCTGGCTTGCGCCCAGCGCGGCGCGAATGGCGAACTCGCGCGACCGCGCGGTCGACCGCGCCAGCAGGAGGTTGGCGACGTTGACGCAAGCAATCAGCAGGACGAATCCCACAGCGGCCAGCAGAACCAGGAGGAACGGCCGTATCTGCTTCACCATTTCCTGTTTCAGCGGCGTGACGCCGATGCCGCGGTCCTTGTCCGCGTCCGGATATTCCGCGGCCAAGTGGTTTGCGAGGCTTGCCATGTCCGCGCGCGCCTGCGCCAGCGTCACGCCATCGCGGACCCGCCCGAGAGCGAAAATCCCCGGATGGATTCTCCGGTCCTTCATCCACGGATTTTTTTCCTGCGCCAGCGGAACGAAGACGTCGCCGGGCTCGTAGTTGATCGACCGGCAGCAGAAGTAGTAGCTCGCCGGCAGCACGCCGATGATGGTGTAGTCCGTGCCGTCGAGGTTCAGGGTCTTTCCGACGATGCTCGGCAAAGAAGCGAATTTCGATTTCCAGAAGCCGTCGCTCAGGATTGCCACCGGCGTGCCGTCCGGCTGGTCCTCCGCCGCGGAAAAGTTCCGTCCCAATTGCGGCGCGACGCCCAGAGTCGGAAAGAAATTCGCCGAGACTTCCACGGCCCTCACGCGCTCCGGTTCGCCCTGGCCGATCAGGTTGAAACTCTTGTACGACCGGTAGGCGGCCAGCGAAGAAAAAGTGCGGTTGTCGCGAACCCAATCCAGATAATCGGGATAGGAAATGGAGCCTTCGCTGAAGTCTTCGCTCGAACTTGCCACCGTCACCAGTTGGTTGGGATGAGGATAGGGGAGCGGATTGAGCAGGACTCCGTTTACGACCGAAAAAATCGCTGTGTTCGCACCGATTCCGAGCGCCAGCGTGAGAACGACGATGGCCGTGAAGCCGGGTGACTTCGTGAGAAGGCGGATGGCGTAGCGAATGTCCTGCAGCAGCGTGCTCATTTCTCACCCGGCGGCCAAAGACTTGCTGCGCTTTGCGGCGCCTTGAAAGGAAGTACGCAAAAAATTCCGGCAGGTTCCGTGCCAATACGCGGTACTGCAAGGCGTTTTGGATGAGTGAGTTGCACGGCATCGGGAATCGCCGGCCCGGGGAGGGTGCCCGGTTGCGGGAAGTGAGCGTCGCGAAACCGGACAGCGGACGATGAATCACCGGCGGGAGGGAAAATCAGATTCGATCTGAACGAAAAAACCTCCCCGGGATCGGAAGCGCCCCGGGGAGGTCTTGAGGATGATGCGGTTGCGTCAGTGGCTAGCGGCTTCCGAAATTGTTGCCGCCATAGTCGCCCCGGTCGGTTGGGGCCAGAGCCACTCCGCGGAAGACTTCCCCGGCTCGAGCCGACCGAATCGTCACGAAATGGTCCAGCCAAGGGGCGGTGTATTTGTTGCCGCCGCTTGTTGGAAGTGAAGTGGCGCTCACAAGATCCGTCACCTTGACGAGTTTGTTGGGATCCGCGCCTTGATCACCATTGGTGCTGATGGTCGAAGTGATCGCGAAGATGGTCACGGTCCCGTCCGGATTGTGCCGGCCGGTGATATTGCGGCAACCGCCGGTTGCGGGATTGAGCGAGGTCGGATAATTCGGGACGCCGTATGGCACGCCGATGTTCAAGCCGTTCTGGATGACATACAACATCGTCCACGTTCCGTTCACGAGACTCCATTTCTGGAGACCGGCGGTGGCCAGGCTTTGCGCGTCGGCAACATTGCCGTTGACCGGGGGCGTTACGAGCGCCCCGTCGCCTTCGTCGCAAACGTAGAGGGTGTTCGCGTCGGCGAACCATAGTCCGAAGGGAAACGCAGTGGAGGTGCTGGCGGCGGTGTTGGGAAATCCGGGCAAAATCGTGATTGGAACGCCGGCCAAAGTCGTTGCGTCGCCCGTCGGCAAGCTGCCGGCCGCGCCCACCTGGTAAACGGTGTTGACGCCATTGCTGCCGCTGCCTTTGCTGATGTAAACCGTGTTGTTGAAGATGGTGAGGCCGCGGAAATTGGTGTCCTTTCCGGGTTTGTCGGACCCGAACTCCAAGCGTCCGATCATGGCGACGTTGGGTGGGACGGGTGGTGTCTGGCCGGGCACAAGGAGTTCTGCGCCGGTGGCGCTGACAAGATCGATGCCATCGGGAGTGATTGAGATCTGCTTTTTCGATAGGTTGCCGCTGTTGTCGTTGCCGACCATATAGTAGAGGCCATTCGCGCCTTTTTTGGCTGCACGACCATTGTCGCCGCTGTAGGCGTTGCCGTCGGTGACTGTCAGGTCGCCATCCGCATCAACTTCCGCGACCGCCCGGTAGTACGCCGCGGGAACGATTGAGCCGCTTTGATAAGTTGTGATGACGGGATTTGTGGGGTCGCAGACACCGGGCGTGTTCGAGGCGGAAACGTCGAGCAGGTTCGGCGCGGTCGGAGAATCAGCATATCCTCCGCAACCCGGGCCACCTTGATAGGCCATGAACGTCAAAGACTTTCCGTCGACGGAGCGGTTTAGGGCGAGTTCGGATTTGGAGCTGAAGCTGGTGACAATCTGGTTGCTCGGGATAGCGAGGGAGCCGATCAGCCAGCCGTCGTCGGTCAGGTCGTCGAGGAAGATCGGAGAAGTGACGCCAAAGCTCCCGTCGGAATTGGCGTTGTTCCAGACGTTATGGGAGTCCCTCAAGTTGGGGAACTCGCCGTTGTCGGTGGCGACTCCGCAGGTCACGGTTACGCTCGTCGTTTGGCCAGTCGTGGTGGTTGGAACGTTTACGTTCGTGCTGCCATTGGGACCGCCGGCGCACCCCAGAGGCAGGGTCTCGCCAATCGTCACCGTCGAGGCAGTGCCGACATAAACGCTTCGGCTGAGCACGATTGTATCCGGGAGAAAGTGGAAACGGCCAAAGCTATGGTCGTCAGCGAAGGAATGTGTTGCGAATAATGTTGCGGCGGACAAACCCAAAGCGGCGGCAATCGCCAATAATTTAAGACTTCGAGATTTTTTCACACAAGTTGCCCTCCTAGGCGGCAGAATATTCGCACGCGCGTGAAAAAAGAGGTTTGCTGCCCCGTGAATCGTGTGTAAAGCCCTGATGGAAAAACGTTCACGAAGCGCTGGGAGAGAGACATGTAAAGGCGGACAGGGGCGCCGCTCGCGCGGCGCTATTTCAGCCTGGAGAGGTCGAACGTAATCTCCGCGTGCAGGCCCGTTGCGACGGGCGATCCCGCGTCGAGAAGCTGCGCATAGCCGACGGGACGCCCTGCGGGAGTGTCGATGACGATCTTGAGCGGGTCGGAGGAAATTTTCGAGGCCTCGCAAGCGAGAAAAACCTCTTCCCCGGCCGACGTGCCGGCGACGTATCCGCTCGGCGGCGAGTCATAGGGCATTTGCGGTTCGCGCTCTTTTTCTTCCTCCATCCGGATCTCCTTGCCCTTTTGAAAGACGGAAATGCGGACGTCCGGCGAGCCGGATTGCGGCTCGAGGTAGAAAATCAGGGCGTCGACGCGGAACTTCATGTTCTTTCCGAAATATTCGGAAACGGCCGCGGGCACATCGTGGTTCACGTTGCCTTGGGCGGCCCGCGCAATTTCCGCATACGGAGTGGAAATCCTGATTCGGGAAACGTAGCCGTCCACCTGAAGCTCGGGAATTTCCCGCCCGTATGACGCGAAAAACCCATCCGCGGAGGCGCCGGTCTCACTGCCGGCGAGATAAGCGTCGCGAATCTGGCCGGGCGTAAGCGGATAGACGTAGGCAAAGAGCGGCGTGGCAATCAGAAGAGCGGAAAAACCGGCGGCAAGCCGATGGCGGTATGCGAATGTCATCCAGGCGCCTGTCTACTAAAGCAGACGTTCGCCCGCGCCCCGGGGTTACCTGCCGGTCGGGGGAAGAAAGGCTGCGCGTAATCTTCCGGCGGGGACCTGATCTTCCGCGCCAAGGCCGCAAATCAGTTGCATCCCAAATAGATGTATATGCATCTACTTTGGCATGAGACGCTCATCGCTACCCGATCTCATCTGCCTCTGCGGAACCTTACGCCGGACCGCGCGGGCCCTGACCCAGCTTTACGAAGACTCGCTGCGGCCCCTCGGGCTGCGCACGACTCAGCTCACCATTCTCCAGGTGCTCATGCGCGCGGGCGGAATCACCCAGCGGCAAATGGGCGAAATCCTGGCGATGGACAGCACCTCTCTGAGTCGCACTCTCGATATCATGCGCCGGCGAGGATGGGTGGCCGAGCGGCGCGGCAAGGACCGGCGCGAGCGGCGGTTGAGCCTGGCGCCAGGCGGAAAAGCTCTGCTGCAGCGCGCCTTGCCGGTGTGGGAAAAACTGCAAACGCGGCTCGCGCGGCAATTGGGCAAGAAGCGCTGGAAAGCTCTTTTCAATCTGGCCAACAAAGCAACCGAAATGGCGAAGAGCCAAGGAGGATTGTCATGAATCGTTCTGGAAAACTGGCACTGGGCCTGCTGATGGTTTGGTTTTTTCTCGCGCTCGTCGCCGCGGCGCGGGGCGCGTTTGTGAACCCATTGCACGGCGTGGGCGTAACGGTCGGAATCGCCGCGCTTATCCCCATCCTGTTGTTTTTCGCGTGGTTTGGACTCTCGCCGAGCTTTCGCAAGTTTGTCTTCTCGCTCAACCCCGGCACTCTGACGGCTCTGCAGACCTGGAGAATCATCGGGCTGGTTTTCGTGGTGCTCGAGGCGCACCGGGCCCTGCCGGCTGTGTTTGCGCTGCCCGCCGGATATGGCGACATTGCGATTGGAGCTACCGCTTCGTTTGTGGCCTGGAAATTTGCGAATCCAGAGCGTCGCGGCGTCTTTATTCTTTGGCAGTTGCTTGGAATACTGGATTTGGTGACGGCGGTGAGCTTGGGCACGACGGCCCGCCTAATCAGTCCCAGCGGCCCAACGATGCTGCTCGTCACCCAGCTGCCCCTGAGTCTGATTCCCACCTTTTTTGTTCCGCTCTTCACAATGATTCATGTGATTTGCATCGCGCAGGCGAAGGCGTGGAAGGCGGAAAACAGCCGCACGCAGCGGCGGGGGCTACCCATCAGCGGCGCAGCGCTCGGGGCCTTTTAAGCGATCCTGCGGGAAAACAGAACGCTTCGGGAGCTAGTGCGGCTTTTCGAGCTCCTCGATAAGGGCGGGGACGATTTCGAAGAGGTCGCCAACGACGCCGTAATCGGCGACTTCGAAGATGGGAGCGTTCGCGTCTTTATTGATGGCGGCGATGGTGCGCGAGCCCTTCATTCCGACCACGTGCTGGATGGCGCCGCTGATGCCGAGCGCGAGGTAAAGTTTCGGCGCCACCGTCTGGCCCGAGCTGCCGATCTGGCGGTCCATCGGGAGCCAGCCTTCGTCGCAAATGGGGCGCGAGGCGCAGATTTCGCCTCCAATCGCTTTCGCGAGTTTTTCAGCGAGCGGAATATTTTCGGGCGCCTTGATGCCCCGGCCGACCGAGACGAGAATCGGCGCTTGCGTCAAGTCGACGGCTTGCTTCGCTTCGCGGAAAAGCTCGAGCGGCGTGGTGCGGATCTGATCAGGCTTCAACTCCACATTTGCCGCGCGGACGGGAGCCTTGCCGCTCGCGTGCTTCGCCGCGAGGTCGGCGCGGAAAGCTCCGGCTTGAAACGTGGCGATCCACGGCGGGTCGCCGAGAAAAACAACGTCGGCCACGGTTCGGCCCTGAAACATCTGGCGGACAAAAATTAATTTACCGGCCTCGTGACGGTATGCGATGCAATCGCCGATCATGCCCTTGCCGAGCGACGCGGCGAGCTTCGGCGCGAAATCGCGCACCTGATACGTGTGCGGCAGCAAAACGAAGTCCGGCTTTTCCGCCGCGATGATTTGCTTGAGAGCCAGCGTGAATCCGTCGGGCGTGTATTTTTCGAGGAGATCGTGCTCGGCGAGCAAGACTTCGCCGAGCTGGTAGCCGGCAAGCTCGTCGGCGAGCGCGGCGACGCCCTTGCCGATGACCGCGCCGGAAACGCTCCCGCCTGTTTGCTGCGCGATTTGTTGCGCGGCGGCCAGAGTCTCAAAGCTGACTTTGTTCCACTTCCCTTCCCGCTGCTCGGTGATCAAAAGAATTTTCATGAGTTGGCTTTCCTCGAACGATCAAATCACTCTGGCTTCGTGGCGCAGCTTTTCCACCAGCTTTGCGGCGATTTCCTTGGGCTGGCCGGTGATGAACTCCGTCTTCTTGGTTTTTTGCGGCACGTAGATTTTCTCGACGCGCTCGGTCGGCGCGTCGGGCACGCCGAGCGACGCGCGGTTGACCGTCGCAATCTCTTTTTTCTTCGCCGCCATGATACCCTTGAGCGTCGCGTAGCGGACTTTATTGATGCCCGACTGAATCGAGAGCACGGCGGGCAGCGGCAGCTCGACCCACTGGAACCATCCCGCTTCGAGCTCGCGCTTGAGCTTCATCTTCGCGCCTTCGACTTCGATGGCCATGATGATCGTGGCGTGCGGGCGGTTCAGCAGCTCCGCCAGCAGCACGCCGGTCTGGCCGAAGCCCTGGTCGTCGCTCTGCAGTCCGGTGAGGATGAGGTCGAAATTCTCCGCTTCGATCGCCTTCGCCAACGAACGCGCCGCGGCCAGCGGATCGAGCTGGAAGAATTTGTCGTCGGCCAAGTGAATGCCGCGGTCGGCGCCCTTGGCGAGCGCTTCCTTGATGGTTTGCTTCGCGCGCTCCGGGCCCATCGAGATGGCCACCACTTCGCCGCCGTGCTTTTCCTTCAGCCGCAGCGCCTCTTCGAGAGCGAAGCTATCGGGCTCGTTGGTTTCGAAGCCGATGTCGGATTCGCGAATCCACGCGCCGCCCTCGGCGATGGCAAGCGGCGCGTCTTTGGCGGGAACTTGCTTGATGCAGACTCCAATTTTCACGCGGGCCTCCAGCAGATCCGGAATGAATCAGAGGAACGAGCTTAGTTTCCGTCCCAGCGGCGGAAGACGAGCGAAGCGTTGGTGCCGCCGAAGCCGAAGGAATTCGACACGACGTAGACGACTTCGGCCTTGCGGGCGTGATTCGGAACGTAATCGAGATCGCATTCCGGATCGGGCTTCTCGTAATTGATCGTCGGCGGCAAAATCTGGTCGCGCAGCGCGAGAACGCTGATGCCCGCCTCGAGCCCCCCGGCGCCGCCGAGCAAATGTCCGGTCATGGACTTGGTCGAGCTGATGGGAACTTTTTTGGCGCGGTCGCCGAAGACGTGCCGCAGAGCGGTGGTTTCGAGGGCGTCGCCGATCGGAGTGGAAGTGCCGTGCGCGTTCACATAGCTCACGTCGCCGGGCGTGATGCCCGCGTCCTTGAGCGCGGCGAGCGTCACTCGATAGCCTCCGTCGCCTTCTTCGGCGGGCTGTGTGATGTGAAACGCGTCGCCCGACATCCCGTAGCCGACAATTTCGGCGATGATTTTCGCGCCGCGTTTCTGCGCGATTTCCAGTGCTTCCAAAATCAGCACGCCCGAGCCTTCGCCCACCACAAATCCGTCTCGGTCGGCTTCGAACGGCCGGCTGGCGCGTGTCGGCTCGTCGTTGCGCGTCGAAAGCGCGCGCATCGCGGCGAATCCGCCAACGCCCATCGGCGTGATGGCCGCTTCCGTGCCGCCGGCAATCATCACGTCGGCAGCCCCCCGCTGGATGATCTTGAACGCGTCGCCGATGGCGTGAGCCGAGGCCGAGCAAGCCGTGGCCGTTGCGGAATTCGGCCCTTTCGCGCCGTACCGGATGGAAACGAAACCGGAAGCGAGGTTGACGATCGAAGCGGGAATGAAAAAGGGAGAGATCTTGCCGGGGCCGCCCGCCAGATATTTCGAATGCTCGCGCTCGATGACGTCGAATCCGCCGATGCCCGACCCGATGTAAACGCCCGTCGCCGGCGCCAGCTCGGCGCTGATTTCCAGGCCGGACATGCGCATCGCGAAATCCGCCGCGGCCATGGCCAGCTGGATGAAGCGCCCCGTTTTTTTCAGTTCTTTTTTCTCGACCCACAGAAGGGGGTCGAAATTGCGGACTTCTCCGGCGATGCGGCAATCGAAATTCGCGGCGTCAAAATGCGTGATGGGACCAATCCCGCTCTTGCCCGCGAGAAGATTGGCCCAGGATTCCTCGGTGCCAATGCCGCAGCCGCAAATCAAGCCGACGCCGGTGACAACAACACGACGGTTCAAATGAAAAACTCTCCTGTCCGGATTGGGAAGCCGCGGGAGGGCTTACTTGCCCTTGGAATGCTTTTCGATGTAGTCGACGGCGTCCTTCACCGTGGCGATTTTCTCCGCGTCCTCGTCGGGAATTTCGATGCCGAACGCCTCTTCGAAGGCCATGACGAGCTCGACCGTATCGAGCGAATCGGCGCCCAGATCGTCCACAAAGGATGCGGTGGGTGTGACTTCGGCTTCATCCACTCCGAGCTGCTCGACAATGATCTGCTTTACGCGCTCTTCCACACTGGCCATTCTGAATGTTCCTCCGATTTTGGGCGTTCTGAGAACCCGGGGCTGAGCCCACGGGAGGGTTTGAGCCATCCGGACAACTTGCCCATTCTATGCGTGGCGTAGTGCCGGGTCAACCTTTGCGCGGTCCATGCGGCGTCTCGCCTCGAGCCGCTAGGCAGCCGTCCGGCGCACGCGATTCCCATCTGCGAGACCGTTGCACCCGCACGCGCGAAATCCGCCACGGCGCGTGACTCGAGGGCGCAAGTCCGCGCCGCTTCCCGCAACGTGACGATTGGCTCGCAAGTTCCGCTCGAAATGAAGTTCCACGATTCTCCCGGGCGCCGTTTCTAACCCATGTGCAGGCCGCCATTGACCCCCAGCACTTGCCCCGTGATGTACGACGCCTCATCGCTCGCCAGAAACACGACGGCGGCGGCCACGTCGCGGTCCGTGCCGAACCTCCCGAGCGGGATCAGCGACTTCATTTTTTCCTTCAGCTCCGCGGGCAGCGGATCCGTCATCGGCGTCTCGATGAAGCCGGGAGCGATGGCGTTGACGGTGATCGACCGCGAGGCGACTTCGGCGGCCACAGACCGCGTCAGGCCAATGAGGCCCGCCTTCGATGCAACATAATTCGCCTGGCCGGGATTCCCCGTTTCCGCCACCACGGAGCTGATGTTAATGATGCGGCCCGAGCGCTGCTTCAGCATGGCTCCCAGAGCCTGTTGCATGCACAGGTGCGCGCCAGTCAGGTTGGTCCGCAGCACGGCCTCCCAGTCTTCGAGCTTCATCCGCAGCGCGAGCGTGTCTCGTGTGATCGCGGCGTTGTTGACCAGTATGTCGAGTCGCCCGAATTTCCCGAGCGCTTCCTGAAACGCCGGGCGGATCTGCGCGGCGTCGGAAACGTCCAGAGGGATGGCGAGCGCTTCCCCGCCCTTCGCCTGAATTTCAGAGACGAGCGACGCCAGCTTTTCCGCGTTCCGCGCGGCCACCGCGACCTTCGCGCTGGACTCGGCCAGCGCCAGCGACGTCGCGCGGCCGATTCCCTGCGACGCCCCGGTGACCAGAGCAATTTTATCTTTCAGAGAGAACATGAAGGAGTCTGCACCTCATTTATATGGCCCAGCGCCGCCGGCTTCGCGACCTTGCTTAGGTCTCCGCCGCGTCGGAGCGGGCCTGGGCGATTTTGTCGAGCGTGCCTTGCAGGCTCGCGGAATCCTCGACGTTCAAGCAGCGCACCGAACGGTCAATCTGGCGCAGCAATCCGCAGAGAACCTTTCCCGGGCCGACTTCCACGAACACGTTTACGCCTTCATCGAGCATCTCGCGCATCGAATCGAGCCACCGCACCGGCGCGGTCACCTGCCGAACCAGGGCGTTGCGCGCTTCTTCGCCGGATTTCACTTCGGAAGCATCCACATTGGTGACCAGCGGGAAGCGCAGCGGGCCGAAAGCGGCGGCGCGAAGGTCGGGCTCGAGACGCTCCTGGGCGGGCGCCATCAGCGCGCAATGGAACGGAGCCGACACCGGAAGCATCACGGCGCGCTTCGCTCCCGATTGCGACGCGATCTCGATGGCGCGCTTCACGCCGGCAGCCGCGCCCGAGATCACCACCTGCTCCGGCGAATTCAGATTCGCCGGCGAGACGACGTCTCCACCCGCGGCTTTGCGGCAAACTTCGGCGACGTCCGCGGGCGACATGCCCAGAATCGCGGCCATCGCCCCTTCGCCTGCAGGCACCGCTTCCTGCATATACTGGCCCCGGGCCCGAACCAGCTTCACCGCGGCCGAGAATTCAAGCGAGCCCGCCGCAACCAGCGCGGAATATTCTCCCAGGCTGTGCCCCGCGACAAAATCCGGAAGCACGCCGCGCTTTTCGATGGCGCGAAAAGCGGCGACGGAAACCGTGAGGATCGCCGGCTGCGTGTTTTCGGTCAGCTTCAGCGCGTCTTCGGGCCCCTCGAAGCACAGCTTCGAGAGCGGGAATCCGAGAGCCGCGTCCGCTTCTTCAAACACCTGCCGGGATTCGGGGAAATGCTCGGCCAGGTCGCGGCCCATTCCCGCGTATTGCGAGGCTTGTCCGGGAAACAAAAAGGCTGTCTTGTCCATGGGGCGCGCTGGTTTTTCGCCGGGTTCATCCGCGGGCAGCCACGGAAGCGGCGGAAAGCTCCTGTTCGATTTTTTCGTTGACGCGCAAACGGCAGAGCTCGTTGGCCACGCGGATCGCGTTTTTCACGGCGTTCGGATTCGAGCGCCCGTGGCCGATGATGGTGATGCCGCGAACTCCCAGCAGTGGCGCCCCGCCGTATTCCGAGTAGTCGGTGCGCTTGCGAAAACTGTCGAACGCGCGCTTCGAGAGAGCGTAGCCGAGCTGCGAGGTCAGGCTGCTCTTGATCGCCTTCTTCAGCATTCCGCCCACATGCTCCACCAGCCCCTCGCTGATCTTCAGCGCGATGTTGCCGATGAAGCCGTCGCAGACGATGACGTCCACGTCTCCCCGAAACACGTCGCGGCCCTCGACGTTCCCCACGAAATTCAGCGACGTCTGCTTCAGCAGCGCGGCGGCCTCGCGCGTCAGCTCGTTGCCCTTCATTTCCTCCTCGCCGATCGAGAGCAGCGCCACGCGGGGCCGTTTCACGCCCCACAGCGCCCGGTAATAAATCTCGCCCATCACGGCGAACTGTTCGATGTGCACCGGCTTCGAATCCACGTTGGCGCCCACGTCGAGAATGACCGTGACCTTCTCTTTCATGTTCGGAAACGCCGCGGCCAGCGCCGGCCGGTCCACCGACGGAAGCGTCCCGATCACGAACCGCGCGACCGTCATCACCGCCCCGGTGTTCCCCGCGCTCACCAGGCCGTCGGCCTTGGCGTCGCGCACCAGCCGCGAGGCCACATGCAGCGAGCTCTCCTTCTTCCTCCGGAACGCGTGCGACGGCGAGTCGTTCATCGTGATCACTTCGCTCGCCGGAACGATCTCGATGGAC
This sequence comes from Verrucomicrobiia bacterium, assembly GCA_035503815.1. Classification (GTDB taxonomy): domain Bacteria; phylum Acidobacteriota; class Terriglobia; order Acidiferrales; family UBA7541; genus Palsa-295. Next base: position 11,617 of record DATJTF010000007.1, on the reverse strand, counting down.
AATCCCCGGAGCCGATGCCGGTTCAGCTCCGCTTTGATCGGGCCTTCCACGCCCACGAGCAATATGCGGGTGCCATACTCGCGCGCGGCGAGAACGGCGCCTTCGACTTCGGCGCGAGGCGCGTGGTCGCCTCCCATCGCATCCAGTGCTATGGTGGTCATGAATGTACCAGCCGGCAACCGCTTGCCGCGGAGAGGTGGAGGAAAGTTAGGCCGACTTCGCCGAAGTGTCAATCACTTCGCGTCCCTTATAGTAGCCGCACTTCGGGCACACCCGATGGGGCAGCTTCTTTTCATGGCAGTGGGGACATTCGGCGAGTGACAATGGCGTCAGATGGTCGTGCGCCCGGCGGTTGGAGGTGCGGCGCTTCGAATGACGTCGTTTTGGATTGGGCATTGCTGCTCCTCTTGACAGGCCGCACCTGACGGGGGCCGTAATGGAAACCATTAGTGTAGCGTCTTATTGCTTTTTGAACCAGTCCTGCCTGAGGCGTGCCAAGGGGGCAAGGCGAGGGTCCGAGGAGTGCTTCTCGCACCGGCATTCCTCGTTGTTCAGATTCGCCCCGCAATGGGGGCAAAGGCCGCGGCAATCGCTGCGGCAGATGACCTTCATCGGAAGCGCCAGATTGATCTGTTCGGCCAGCACATCGGCGAGAAACAGGCCGTCGCCCTCGAAAAATCCGATCTCCGTGTCTTCCGTATCGAGGTGCACCTCTTCCTCGACGGCGATCGAAGTCATCGGGCGGTAGAACAGGTCGAAATCGCGGGAGATTTCCTCGACCACCGTGTCCAGGCACCGCGCGCACACCAGCTCCACCCGCGTGTGCAGGTTGCCGTAGATCCGGATTTGCCCGTCCAGGAGTTCGGCCGTGGCGCGCACCTCCAGCGGCTCGACCTGGCGGAATTCGCCGGAATTGAAATCGAGCGTGCCGGGAGCGTAGCTCTTCCGGATTCGTACTTTCCGTAGCGCGAGTTCGTTGACGTCGAGGAACATTCCCTTATCCGTGCTTTTTCACCTGAAAGCTCATTATATGTCGCGCGCGATGCATGTCAAGAAAGCGGCGGCGAATGGTGTTTGCCTGACACCAAAGGGGCAATGAGAGACTCGATAAGAATTTTCGCGCGGTCTCAATCCTGCATCCCCTCGATGTCAGTGGATTTCCACCGCGCGGGCTCGCGCGAAGCGTGCTCGATCATCGATTCGCAGGCCCCCAGGCACGCATCCCGCAATTCCTTCGCCACTCTTTCGTGAACGCCTTCGGCCAGCAGCATCGTCGCCGTTCCATGCAGAATTTCTCCCAGCGAGAGCGCCAGCCGGGTGTGCTGCGCGGGCGCCCCGCCCAGGTCCTTCGCCAGCCGGCTTTTGATCAGCTCAAAAGAGGGCTTGCGGTCTTTCCGCGACAGGCGCACGGCCCAATCGGCCACCAGCAGGCGGTATTCGTTCGGGTGGCGTTGCGCGAATTCCAGGAACAGCCGGCAGGTTCCCGCCGCCGTGTCCGCCGGTTCCAGGGCGCAAACCAGTTTGTCCACGGCGTGCGCCCGCAGCAGTTTCAGCAAAATGTCCTTGTCGCGGAATCGCTGATAGAGCGTGGGCGTAGTGGTGCGCGCGGCCCGGGCGACGGCCCGCATGGTCAGCGCGTCTTCTCCGCCTTTCGTCCACAGGTGGTACGCGGCGTCGAGAATGCGGCCTTCCAGCCGGGCGTCGGGTTTGCGGGGCATGGCGCCACCTCCGGAACAACGCGGACATTGTAGCATAAATATATTTGACAACGTTAAACAAACGTTGTATAAGTTATTAAAGCTCACCCGGCCCGGTTCCGCCTGCCCTGGCAGGTTATCTGTGCGCTTCAAAGGAGACGCAACGAGCCTTATGCATCACTTCGAGTATGACGTCGTCACCCACGCCGGCCCGCTCCGGGCCTGGCAACTCTTCACCGATTGGACCCAGTGGCGCAATTTCGCCAGCGTCTACGGCGACATTCGATGGTCGCAGGGCCGCCCCTGGGACGTCGGCAGCCGCATGGACATCGAAATCACTCGCCCGGTCCGCGTCGTGATCGACCATCTCATTATCGTCTGCAACGAACCCCGCGAAATCGCCTGGATCGATCGCGCCATGGGCGTCACCATCTGCCAGCGCGTGGAATTCGAGCCGCTCCCTTCCGGCAAGACGCGCATCCACACCTGGGGCGACGTTTCCCCCGAGGACACGCTGATTGACGACAAGCCCGTTTCCCGGCTCGTCGACGTGTTCATGGAAACCTGGTATGAAAATTTCCGCCTCGCCTGCGACCAGACCGCTCAAGCCGCCGTATAGCCCGGTTTCGCTTCCCTCTGCAATCCGCATGGCGATTCTCCGCGCGGACCGGGAGTGAAACAGCCGACATCGCAACGCGCTGTTTCGCCTCGCGTCCTCGCGGCGAATTTCCGGCAAATCGAAGTGGAGCGTTCAGGCCGGGCGCGCCTCCGGCAGCCCGAGTAGTTCGTGGCACTGCCGCAGCAGAAAATGGTCGGTCATCCCCGCGATGTAATCGCACACGACGCGATAGACCGGCGCGGAGCCCTGCGCGACTTCGGATGCATAAAACGGCGGCATTTTCTCCGGATGCCCGGCGAAATAGGTGAAGAGAGAATCGAGAGCGGCGACCGACCGGTCGCGGTCCTCGGCGATGGCGGGCTGCGAATAGACGTGGCCGAACAGATATCGCTTGAGCGCCGCGTTGTGCCGGGCCACATCGGGAGAAAACCCGGCGAGCCGCGCGGGGTGGCGGCGAACATCTTCGACGCTGCTGATCCGCGCCTGCTGCACCCGCGCGCGCGTGGCGGCAATCAGGTCCGTGGCCAGCGTGTCGAGAACGCGTTTCAGCGCTTCGTTGAATTTCAATTTCTCGCGGCCCTCCGGATGCGACGCTTCGACCGCGGTGTAGTGTTCGTCGAAGAGCGGAACTTCGGCCCGCAACCGGCCGAGATCCACGAGATGGGCTTCGAAGCCGTCGTCGAGGTCCGCCGTGTTGTAGGCGATTTCGTCGACAAGGTCGATGAGCTGGGATTCGAGCGGCGGGCGTTCCTCGAGCCGGTATTCGGCCAGGCCGGGACATTCCGCCGCGGAATAGTCCCGCGAATGCTTGATGATGCCCTCGCGAACCTCGAACGTCAGATTCAGCCCCGGAAAATCCAGATACCGCTGCTCGAACTGTTCGACGATCCGCAGCGCGTGGAGATTGTGATTGAAGCTTCCGCCGCGCTCCTCCATTCGAGCGTTCAGTTGTTTCTCGCCGGCGTGGCCAAACGGCGGGTGCCCGATGTCGTGAACCAGCGCGAGCGCTTCGGCGAGGTCGGTGTTGAGGGCCAGCGCTCCGGCGACGGTCCGGGCAATTTGCGCGACCTCCAGCGTGTGCGTCAGGCGGTTGCGGAAATGGTCGGAATAGCGCGTGGTGAAGACCTGCGTCTTCGCTTCCAGGCGGCGGAAAGCGCGGGCATGGATCACGCGGTCGCGGTCGCGCGCGTAATCGTTGCGGTAGGGATGCGGCGGTTCGGGATAGCGCCGCCCGAGCGTGCGGCGCACGTCCATCGCATAAGGCGCGAGAGGCATCGGCGCTATTTTAGAGCAGCCGCAGCGCGGCTGCTACTCCACTGCGCCCTGCTGGCGCCTGCCGCGGCAAGCGGCTCCGCACGGCGGCGCACTCCTTCGAGTTCGCTTTCGCCTGCCCGGACCTCGCGCGATTCGGGATACAATCGCCGCTGAATTTCGATTGCATCGAAGGTGCGGGCGGAGTTTCCGGCCCGCTCCCGCTCTTTGCGGCGCTCTCGGGGGATGCAAACATGGATAGACGGGATTTTCTCCGCGCCGGCATTGCAGGCTCGCTCGCATCCGGCCCTTCCCTTCTCGGTCAGCAGTTCAAACTGCGCGCAGATAAGCCTCAGGAGCAGAGCCCAGGCCCCGCGGCCGGCCTTGCCCTCGACCGGCACCGCTTTGGCGTGAATTACACGCCTTCGAAAAATTGGTGGTTCTGCTGGAACGATTGGGATCCCGCTCCGATCAACCGCGACATGGACGCCATCGCCTCGCTCGGCCTGGACCATCTGCGGATTCTTCTCATCTGGCCTTATTTTGAGCCCAACCTGAACTGGGTGAGCCCCGTCCATTTGCAGCGCTTCGATCAGCTCCTCACTATCATGGGTCAACGCAATCTGGACGCGGTCGTGACGGTGTTCACCGGACAATTGAGCGGCTGGTTTTTTCTCCCGCCGTTCAATCAACCCGGCGCCGGAATCTACACGGACGAAAAGATCTGGGCCGCGCAGGAACTTCTGATCCGCCAGCTTGCCGCCGTCATGGCGGGAAAGACAAACGTAATCGGTTTCGACATCGGAAACGAGATCAACACCTGTTGGCGGGCCGATCCGCCCATCGGCGACGCCTGGATGAAAAAAATGTTCGCGCTCATGGACGCGGTGGCGCCGCAGGGCCTTCACGTCAACGGTGTGGACGAACTCCCCTGGTTCGAGGTCAACACGTTCTCGCCGCAGGCGCTCGCTTCCGCCCCCATGCCGGTCATGCACTGCTATCCCTACTGGTCGGGTTCTCTGAAATACGGCGGCCCGATGGACCCGCCGAGCACGCAACTCCTGGCGGCTATGGCCACGCTCATCCGCGCCTACGCCGGCGATCCCCGCAAACCTGTCTGGGCGGAAGAGTTCAACACCTGCATCGAATCGCTCGACGAAAAGCAGCAGGCGGAATGGCTCGAGAAGGCCGTCGAGGCCGCCGTCGCCTCGGGCGTGAGCTGGTTCACCTACTGGGACACGCACGACGTGGACCGCCGGTTCGAATTCAATTCGCTCGAATACACCCTCGGGCTGTTCACCAACGACGGAAAAATTAAAGAACAGGGCAAGATGTTCAAACGGCTCGCCGCCGCCTATCGAAACAAGCCTGTGATTTATCCCGCGCCGCCGGTTCCCGCTCCTCCCGCGAATCGCACCAAAGAAATCACCTGGCGCTGGATGCTCGATTGGATGGGTTGGAAGCCGCCGAAATGACGCCGCCGCGGAATTTTCCGCGCTTCCTCGGCCGGCCGCGCTCGGCGCCGGATTCGCGGGGGCGGAGAAATCCCCGCCCCCTCGCGAACCCGATTTGGTTAAGCTCGCGCTCCCGCGGCATTGCCGTGAAGCGTCGAGCTCACAACCTCGTAGGTGTGGATTTGGGGCGTGCCTTCGAGAACTCTCGCCAGCGTTCGGGCAATTTCAGGGTAGGAATCGCGATTGTAGGCTTCGGCGTTTTCTTTGGCGTCCCACAGGCTGATGGCAAACGCCTCATTTGAATTGGGGCCGACGAACACGATCTCGTCGCGGAAGCCTTTCTGCTTGCGGAGCGTGGGGATGACCTGGGACTCGACGGTCTTGGTGAATTCACCTGCGGAGTTGGGTTTCAACTGCATGGTTAGTCTGCGTGCGTACATTGTTTCTCCTTGGCTGAACCGGCCGGATGAGCAAATGTGAGCGGCTCACTTCAGTTCCAAAGAGTCGTGGTTTGCTACTGGTCAGTCAGCCATTTTGAGCTATTTGGTGGGCCTGAACGCCTAAAGAGGAGTCTGACGACTGCGGGATGGCGGGAAAAACACCATCTGAACTGATCCAAAGGCCAAGGACATCAAACGCAAGCAGATGATAACGCGCCACTTGCCCAAGTTCAAGGAGAATCGGCGCGCTTTGCATTTCTCTAATCCCCGCCACCCCCGCCCGTTATGAAGCACGCCCGCTGCGCATCGCCGCTCTCGCCAAGGAAGCCCTCCCCCGCACGCCCGATTTAAGCCACAATGCGATATCTCCAAATTGCCATCGCGCCCCTGCGGCGCCAAGGACCGTCCCCGTGAATCGAATTCGAGCCCTTATCGTGACGTTCGCCCTCTTCGCCATCGGCTTTGCCGCCCTGTTGGATGCCCGCGGCGGGCGCGCTCAAATCGCCGAAAGCCCGCCCCAACCGAATTCCAGAAGCGTTGCCGTCACTGTGGACGATCTTCCCGGCGCCGTTCCGGGAGCGGACCACGCCATCGGCGACCTGCAAGAGCTCCAAAGGATCAATCGCATTATTCCCGAAATCCTAAGCTCGCGCCACGTACCCGCCATAGGTTTCGTGAACGAATGGAAATTGCAGGTCCAGGGGCAGCGAGACGCCCGCGCGGCGCTGCTGCAATCGTGGCTCGATGCGGGACTCGAGCTGGGGAACCACACCTACACGCATGCGTCCTTCTGGACCACGCCGATTGGCCAGTATGAGGACGAAGTGATCCGCGGTGAAGTAGTCACGCAGGCCCTGATGAACGCCGAAGGGAAGAAGGAACGATATTTCCGCCATCCTTACCTCATCACTGGACCCACGCCCGAAGCCAAGCAAGCCTTCGAGGCGTTTCTCAAACAGCGCGGCTACCTCGTCGCTCCGGTGACCATTGACAACGACGACTACGAGTTCAACGACGTCCTCGGCGCCGCTCTCCGGCAAAAAAACCAAAAGCTCGCCGACCGGACCAAAGCCTCTTACCTCGACTACACGAACACCGCCTTTGAGTATTACGAAGGCGTCTCGCGCAGCCTCTTTCATCGCGAAATTCCTCAAGTGCTTCTCATTCACGACAGCGAGCTGACCGCCGAGTGCCTCGACCGGATTCTGACCAATCTCCAGCACCGCGGCTACCGCTTCATTTCGCTCGACCAGGCGCTGGCCGATCCGGCTTACGCCACGCCGGATCGTTACATCGGGCCCGCGGGATTTTCCTGGCTCATCCGCTGGAAGCTGGCCTTCGGACAAAAGGCCGATTGGCAAGACGAGCCCAACCCGCCGGAATGGGTCTCCAGGATGTCCGATGACATTCGCAAGGCGAACCAAAAGCGCTGAACCCGAAAATCCGTTCCGCGCCTTCGTGCCTCCCTCGCCCGGCGCCGCGCCCGCACGCCACGCCGTTGCTTTCATCCTTCATCCAGGCAGCCGCGCGAATGGTGCTACGATGCGGCGCGGCGGAAATTGATCCGAGGCGGAGATGCAGGGCGAATTCTCTCAAATCGTGGCGCTCACCACTTACGGCAATTGGGTGCTGCAAGGGCGGGGAGAGGCGCGAAGCCTCGACCTTCTCAACACGAACAACAGTTTCTCGTTCTGTGCATCTGTCCAATTTGTCGAGCTTCCTCAAAAGCCTCCAGCGAAAAACGAAAAAATCTACGCCGCCGATCCCCGGGATTGGCTCGACTGGCTCTGTTCCGAAGGCGTCGCATCGCTTCGCCTGAGTTATCTCCCGTCCGAAGGAGCGGGCCTCGCCGACCGGCTCTCCGCGGCATTTGCCGGTGGCGGCGGCAGGCGCCTGCTCGAAGCGTCCTCGCCCGCCGGGTGCGATTTCTGGCAGTCGCGCTGGCTGGTGGGCGATCGGAATCGCCCCGACAGAAAAATCTGGAACGTCACCTATTTTCGGATCGCGCGAACGCCCGCGCCGCCCGCGCGCCAGGACGAAGATTTGGCCGCGCTGATTTCGAGCTTGAAAGCGTCGCTCGAGGAAATCGCCGAATTCTCGAGGTCCACCAAGCTCGACAATTTCACGCGGCTTTTTGAAGACGGATTGTCGCGGCTCGTCTCTCCCACGCCCCTCGAGGGCCTTTATCTCCACGACATTGCCCCGGCGGACTTCCTTTCTTTGGACGCCGCCCGGCTGATCGGCGCCTCCGAAGCCGCCTGGGTGTTCGGCGGAATGGGTTCCTGGAACGATCAGTTCTTCGAGGGGGCCGAGCAGGAGAGATACGAAAAATTGTCGGAGAAACTCTACAGCCTTATCAACCATTCAATCGTCGCCGCCGCGAATTCCACCGGCGCCCCGCCGCCTCCGGCCACATGAACGTTTGACCCCTCCCTTCCCGCGCCGAACGCCTTGACATCCGCTGTCAAATGTCTATAGTTCGGCCTGCCACATCTCGGAGGGCAGCCCAGACCTTCCTTTCGCGCCTCACTGCCCTTGTTCGTGTGTTTCGGCTGCGTTTTCTCTCGTTCCATTTCGGGCCACACACTCTAAGGAGGATTCAATCCGTGCTGAAAAAAGTTTGTAGTGGAATTGCGCTTTTTGCTTTGGTGTTGGGAATTTCCGTTTTCGCCGCTCAGGCCCAGACGTCCGAAATAAAAGAAAAAACCCCGATGTACAGCTACATCGCCAATTGGGCGCTCCCCCGCGCGCAGTGGGCCGAAATGGCAAAGGTTGACGCTGCGGACTCGACCATCATGGAAAAAGCCATGGCCGACGGCACTCTGGTCGCCTACGGCAACGACGAAAACCTGATTCACACTGTCGAGGGCGAAACCAACGACGGCTGGTGGTCTTCCAACTCCATGGCTGGGATCCTGAAAGTCCTCGACCAGCTATACGAGTCGGGATCTGCCACGAATCCTGTTCTCTCCACGGCTACAAAGCACTGGGACGAAGTTCTCGAGACCCGTTATTACAACTGGAAATCCGGCTCGTACAAGGGCGCCTATACCCACGTCGGCGCCTATAAGCTGAAGGCCGACGCCCCGGACGACGCCGTGGACACCCTCAGCAAGAACCTGGTCGCGCCTCTGTTCGAGAAACTCCTTGCCGATGGAACCATCGTCGAGTACGAAATCGACACGGCGGCGATTCACACCACCACGCCGGGTTATTTCATGATCGTCTACGTCACGCCGAACGCCGATGGACTCGACAAAGTTGACGCGGCCGTGGAAGCGGCCATCAAGGCCGACCCGCTCGGTGGCCAGGCATTCGGCTCGATGGAGGATTTCTCCGCGCACCGCGACGAGCTCCTCCGCACCAACGCGACGTTCAAATAGAATTCCGCGTCGCTATCGCTTCGCACGCGTTGCAAATCGCTTTCCGGCGGGCGTCCTGCGTCCCATCAATGCAGGACGCCGCCTTCCTCGCGGCGCCCGTCCTTTTGACGGCGAATTCCATCGTCAGCCGCGAATGTTCCCCGCGAAACCTTTCATCAATCGAGCTCTGGGTGTCAGGACTTGCCGGGAAGGAGGGCGAGGTGTTGATCGGCTTCGTCCGCCACGGGCGTATCCGGATATTCGGACTTGACCTGGTTGTAAAGCCGCGTCGCCTCGGCCGGATTTTGCGCCGCGTAGTGCTGCGCGAAGGCGAGCAGCACCAGAGGCTTGGGGACGAGCACCGAGGGTTTGTCGAGCAGTTGCTGGTAGAGCTTGGCGGCCGCGTCTCCCTGGCCCATCCTGTCGTCGAGCTTGGCCAGCTCGAAACGCGCCATCGAAGCGAAGTCGAAATCTCCCGTGTCGGCAAGCTGTTGCAGATATTTGCGCGCTTCGTTGTTCTTGTCGAGCTTCTCGTAGCAGAGCGCCGTGTAGTAGCTGGCCAGCTGCCCCGGTCGAGTGCGCGGATATTGCGCCGCGGCAGCCGCGAATTTCTGCGCCGCGTCCGCGTACTTTGTATTGTCGTCGGCGAAGACGAGTTGCCCCGGCTCGGGCGGTTGTCCCGCCGTGCGAATCTGCGCTTCGAACGACTTCATGGCCACGTCATACGCCGCCATCGCCTTTACCGTCTGCCGCTCGGAATACGTCTTCCAGCCAAAGAACGCCAGCGCCACGATCACCGCCACGGACACGATGTAAATCGTCGCGGCGCGGTGAGTGAGCACCGCCTCGGCGCCGTGCGCCAGGGTCTCTCGAATTTCGTCCTTCTTTAGTTCTTTACGGCTGATGTGTTGGGGCAATCGCGCACCTGGTGGAGGAAGTAAAGCAAAATGTTATCACATTCCCGCGCAAATCCGCGATACGCACGCGCGCCGGCCGCCCCTCACCCCTGCACTTTGCCCTTTGCGCAAACTCCCGCCTGATAGGACAATAGGTCCATGCGAACTGCAAATTGGATTGGAGTAGCCATCGTTTCTGCGGGAATTTGTTTCGGCGCGAGCGCTCGGGCTCAGCAGGCGCCTCCCCAGAACGCCACTCAGACGCCCGCGGCCAAGCCCGCCGCCGCGGCCCACCATCCTTCGGCCAGGAAAACCGAGCCGCTCGTCTTGAAGACCGACAAAGAAAAGCAGAGCTACGCCATCGGGATGAGCATTGGAAAAGGCCTGCACAGCCAGCCCGTGGACGTGGACCCGACTCTCGTCGCCCGCGGCTTGCGCGACGAAATGCTCGGCCACAAGACTCTCCTTACCGACGACGAAGCCAAGGCCACTCTCACCGCCTTGCAATCCCAGGTCCGCCAAAAGGGCATCGAGCAAAGAGAAGCTCTCGCGGCTTCCAACGCCAAAGAAGGCGAAGCTTTTCTCGCGGCCAACAAATCGAAAGCCGGCGTCCAGGCGCTTCCCGACGGATTGCAATACAAAGTGCTGACCCAGGGAACCGGGCCGAAGCCCGTCGCGTCGGACACCGTCGTCTGCAACTACCGCGGCACTCTCGTGGACGGAACCGAATTCGACAGCTCCTACAAACGCGGCGAGCCTTTGACGATTCCCGTCAGCGGCGTCATTCGCGGCTGGACCGAAGCTCTCCAACTCATGCCGGTGGGATCGAAGTGGGAGATTTACATTCCCGCGAGCCTCGCTTATGGCGCGGAGGGCAAAGGACCGATCGGTCCCAATGAAACGCTGATCTTCGACGTCGAACTTCTCTCGATCAAGCCGAAGGTCACGCCCGCCCCCTAGCTTTCCTTCCCGCTTCTCCGCCGGCGGCGAAAAAAAAAGGCCCCGTTCCGAGGGCGCGAAACGGGGCCCGAACAACGTGTGGTCAGACTTTCGTGACGTTTTCAGCCTGGTAGCCCTTGGGACCCTGCTTCACTTCAAATTCCACAAGCTGGCCTTCGTTCAGCGATTTGTATCCATCCATTTGGATGGCGGAGAAGTGAACGAAGACGTCTTCTCCCGACTGGCGTTGAATGAAACCGTATCCCTTCGATGCGTTGAACCACTTCACCACACCCTGTTCTCGAGCCAACGTACACACTCCTCTTCGTTAGGTATCCCGATTCAGTTGCTTGTAACACCAGTCGGTACCAGGCAAGACCCCGCTGCACAGGGCTCCTCCGTCCCTCCGGGCATACAAGACCGCCTCAGCGGCGGGATTCTTGCATAAACTTTTTTGAGTGTCTACACCATACAAAAGGGGATAACCGCCGTGCAGAAACCGTGGGCCGCCGCAGTAGTAGCACCAAAAACTACGCCCCATGGTCCGTACTTTGCGGCCGCCCCCGCGGGAACGAAAACGTTTGGGATGAGGAAACCCTCCGTATGTTCTTTGTCTCCTAAAAAGTGAGTAAGCCAAAAACCGTTCGGGGCGCATGGGACATATCGCGTAAGGTATGTTTTCGCGCGCTCGGAAAGAGGTGGCTTCTGTGGCGTGCTCGGTGTCTGCGGCTTTGGCGAGATGGTCTCCTCCGTCAGCGTCTTTTCACCGCATTCCGCTCTTCGATGAAACCATCCACCCAACCGTCTCGGCCGAGTTCGTGATCGGCCCCGGTATTTTTGAGCCACTCTGAGGGTTAGTTTCCGGCAAAATCTAGAACCCAGGAAGGGAGATTTGCCGTGAAGCAGAAGCGATTCACTGTTGAGCAGATCGTCGCTGTTTTGAAGCAGGCAGAAGCCGG
>DATJTF010000006.1:0-104309 GCA_035503815.1 Verrucomicrobiia bacterium | reverse complement strand
AAGGCGGATTCGATCCGCAAGCTCAATCGCGTTGGCACGGATCACTTGCCAGATACGGTGCCGGTTCCGGCGCAGCCGGAGGAGGCTCCCCTCTAGCGCGCACGCTTGCAGAAAGGGCTTCGGGAAACCGACGCCCTCTGTGATTGTTGCGACTAGCCTGCGCGCTTAGCCGAGACATCCCCATTGGACGTCGGCCGCAAATGAGCGAGCGCCTTGAATTGCCCCTTGAAGATGCAGAGAATGTCCTCCAACTCGTGGGGCTCAAGCGAACGGAATTCCTTTGGCAGGACCGATGGGGCAAGACTGTCGGCCTTGTAGTTCAGGCCGAGCGCACGGGCTCCCGCCCGCGTGCCGGCATGGAGATAGACCCTGCGGGGAAACAGGTTGAGCCTCGCCCCGATGCGCAGCGACGTATCGTAGACATAGAGAGGACCGAGTCCAGGGATAATCTTTACGACCGTTCGGACAATCCTGAGCAGGGCCTCGAAATCGCGCGCTTTGCCGATCGCGGCCGATTCCGCAAGCAGCACGCCGAGCGCCTGCTTGAGAGCCTTCTTTCTCAGCCGGCGCTGATGCGAGTAACGTTTGTCGCGACTGTTGACGGCAAGCGCCGCCTTCTCGATTGCGTCCTCAAGCGAGGGCCGGTCTGCGAACCAGTCGATTTCGGCCTGCGCGCGCGGGCGCAGCTTCCGGATGTAAGTACGCGCGATCGCCTCAAGCCTGTCATTGGTCGTCATCGTCCGACTCCGGAAGAATTGCGGTCTGGAGCTGAATGATTTCGACGAGATGTTTTTTCGCCCTGTAGTAATCACAGGCGGGCATGTCATCCGCGTAGGCCGCGAGAAATTGCCGCCGCGCGTTTGCATTCCGACCCAGGAGGCTTTTGCACGCCCGTCCGCCTGTGAGGAGCTTCCTTGCGGCGTCCGCGCTGTTGACGTAGAGACAGCGCCTCTTTTTCGTGTCGGCTTCGGCGAGCAGGAAGAAATCCTTGAAGAGCTTGTCCTGCCTAGCGCTGTCGCGTCCCTTCCAGTCAATGAAGGTGAATTCCGCCACGCGGAGATTGGTTTCGAGGTCGTAGCGCCGGTCAGGGGCATTTCCCGCGCCGAGGGAGAGCTGCTCGACTATTTCGTCTTTCTCAAGGACCGAGGGCAGGGACAGCAATATGCCAAGGGCGTGAACGACGACGTGAATCTGCCCGGTGGCACGCTTGATGGCTTGGGCGTGCTGCAGCAGTTCCGCCGTGAGCTTCTGCCGCTGCAGAAGATCGGCGAGGGTTCCGACTTTCCCGCCACTGAAATGGCTTTCCAGGAGCGCAATGCGCGTCGTGAGGCCGTCGCCGAGATAATCACGGAGGTTCTCGAAGGCGAGGGAGAGATCGTCTGATCGCCAATTTCCGGCACAAGAGTCAGGCATTGTTCTTCCGGATCGCCTTTTCGACGGCATGGATGTGCTCTCCTATGTCGGCGCGCATGGCTTTCGGCAAGACGTCGGCCTCCGGGAGTCTGTCCCAGGCCGCGGCGGCTCGTTCGGCCGTCTCTATCACGACCTGCCACAGCGGGCTTGCCGGAATCCGAGCCGTGTCGGCGAAGCGGCGCATCTGGTCCCTGGTGATTTCGGAAAGGCTGCGGCTGCCGCCCAAACTCAGGGCCAGCTTGTCGCCCGGAATGTAGGGCAGTGTGGCGACAAAATCGTAGCCCGGCGACAGCACGGGCTTGCGCCGGTCGGGGTAGAGCAGGGACCAGTTCTTGAGGTGCATGTCGGCGTTGCCGATGGCGACGGAAAATACAAGCCGGCGAACGAATTCGATCACGGCGCCTTCGCCGATTTCCGCCCACAGCACGGCGGCGATGTTGGCGGAGCTGCGGTGTTTGTACTTGTCGTTCGGGAATTGCCCGAAGACTTGTGCAAAATCCTCCATGTGGACGGGCGTGCCGTCCGTCAGGCGGTCGAAGCGCTTCACGGCGAGAGCCTTGCCTTCGACCGTGTGGGCCTGTTCGGGCAGGCCTTTGATCTTTGATACGTCGACGAGCCTGTTTTCGGGGACGGAGATGCCGATGCGGCGGGCCAGTTCGAGCATGGCGAACTCATTTTCCGGGACCGCCTTGTAGCGGCCGGAGGGAAGCTTGACGATCCACGATCCGCCCATGCCGCCAACCGGGACGGTCAGGCTGCCGGCGGCTTCCATGACGGCGGAGAATTTCAACTGCACGCCCGCAAGAGAAAAGCGCAGGGGATCCTCTTCACCGGGACCTTCGTCACGGCTATCACCACCGTGATGAGAGTCAGACGGTTGCGCATCGCCTTCGAGCGGCTCCACGACGAGCGCGCCGGGAAGGTCGGCGCCGAGGACGGCGAGGAGGAAGAATTCACGCTCGGGATTCACGCCCGCGCGCTTGGCGAGATAGTCGCGCAGGTGACCTTCGGGCAAGAGGTTCGAGAAAAAAGGGGGGACGCGGCGACCCACCGGGCTAAAATTCGCCACGAGTCCGCCGGTGCTGCCCTTGAAGGAAAGGCTCAGCGTCGGGCGGTTTTCATCATCTACGTAATTCTGCTCGAACGCGAAAAGCTGGCGGTCACCCGCAAGGCGGGTAATGACGCCGATCTGCTTGCCGTACAGGCGCACCGAAAGCGCGTTGAGTTTTTTCGGGTCAAACTTCATCGCGGGGCTCCGGCGTGGAGTCCTCGTCGCGTTCGGCGGCGTAGAGGGGGCGTTCCTCGCCCTCGCCCGGCAGGTCCTTCATGTGGTCGCGCACGAGTGATTGCACGACAGGCACGAGCGCGCGTGGAACCATAATGAGATCACGGTCGAGCATCCGGACGATTTCAAGCAGCGTGTCGTAGCGCGGCACGATCTTTCCAGACTCGATGCCGGAGACGTGCATCTGCGGAAGTCCGACGCGGTTTCCAAGCTCCCTCTGGCTCCAGCCGCGATCTTCGCGCGCTATCTTGAGGCCCCGGCGCATCTCTTCCGGAAGGCCTTCCAGACGCAGAGGCTTGATATGCGTTTTTATATTTGCTCGCATGTTTCATGTAGTACAACATATGACGCGGAACTTCAAGTCAAACTGTGGAATTATATTGAAAACAGATTTCTATATGTAAGTGCATATCGAAAAGCAGGGTTGTCTCGGGTACGGACGATTTGACATTGTCATGTTTTATGCTACAATTCCTGACATCAGGAGCGGGCGATGAGCGATGGTCCCCATAAGAGCTTGCCGATGCGTCGGGGGTGGAGGCGATTGGCCGAATACGCCGACAACCAAAACTTTGAGCGCGAGCAGGTCCAGGATGCTGTCTTACCTGCCTTGGAGCGTGACTGTCGGGGTGAAGTCAGCCGAGACTTTCTGGATGCCCTCTGCCGTACCTGCGATGACCGGCAGGACTCCCTGTTCAGACACGATACCGACGCTCTCGAAGCATTGAGGCCGCGGGCAGGGGCGGGATTGGGTCGTGTGATCCTGGACTATGCAATACAGGCTGCGGCGCGAGGCGACGCTGGCGAGGAGATCGCCGAGAAAGCCATGACGCACGCGCTGGCGGATCGTGCAGCGCGCGGCGCGCGCCAAGTCGAAGAACACTATTATCGAAAGTCAAAGAAGACGCGCGCGACGCGTGTGCGCGAACGAATCGAGCAAGGAATGCGTGGGGCGGACATCGGTGGTCTTGCGCGAAGGCTTCTGAAATCGGATTCTGGCGCGGCCGCTGCGCCCGCCAAGCACCAGGGGCTCGATGATGGGGTGAAACTGTGAGAGCGCAAATCGAGATCGCGGACGAGCTGTTTTCACGCCCGGCGCTGGATGTGCATGTCGTGGAGCGGGGCACGTCCACGCGCAGTGGCTGGCTGTCCTGTCACATCGGCGGGAATGTTGAGTTCTCGATCGCAAAGCTGGAGACCTATTGCATTACCCAATGGGACCCGATGGTCTACGACGCGTTGCTGGTAGCGGCAGCGGTCGAATTCGCAGACCGGACGCAACGGCGGCCGGCCATGAGTTGGGGAAGGGATTTGCAGTTAATGATTCCGGTGCATGACCCGGATCGGTGGAATGACAGGCGAGTGATCGAGGCGCTTCATGACGTTCTGAATTTCCTGACGGGTGACCGATGGCAGATATCCTTCTACAAGCGCCGCCAGACGCTGAAAGCGCCCGCACAAGGCCGGTTCGATCTTCCGGCGGCCATCAGCGCCGTGATCCCATTCAGCGACGGTCTGGATTCGCGCTGTGTCGCAGGCCTGTTGGGGCGGGAAATGGGCGATAGGTTGATTCGGGTCCGACTCGGGTCGAAGACCTGCGACGGCAAAAAGCTCCTGCGGCAAAGACAGCCGTTCACGTCCGTCCCCTACCGTGTTCAGGAAGGTGAGCATTCATTCGTGGAATCAACGGCGCGCTCGCGCGGATTCAAGTTCGCTTTGATCAGCGGACTGGCCGCTTATCTGACGAAGGCTGGCCAGGTCATCGTGCCGGAGAGCGGCCAGGGAGCGCTCGGACCCGCGCTGGTTACGGTCGGGCAAGGCTACGAGGACTACCGCAGCCATCCTCTTTTCACGGAGCGGATGGAAAGGTTTCTGGAAGCGCTGCTTCATCACAAGGTCCGGTTCAGTTTCACGCAGCTTTGGCAAACGAAGGCCGAGACTCTGAGAGAATTCGTCCGTGAATGTCCGGACGGCGAGTCGTGGGCTGGAACGTGGTCGTGCTGGCAGCAAACGCGCCAGGTCAGCGTCGACAAAAAGAAACGCCAGTGCGGCATCTGCGCCGCATGCTTATTGAGGCGGTTGAGCGTCCACGGGGCGGGGTTTGCGGAACCAAAAGAGAGATATGTTTGGGAGAATCTGTCCGCGCCCACGTTCGAGAGCGGAGCCGCTGCGTCGTTCCCCAAAGCGAAGGTCACGAAAGCTCTGCGCGAATATGCCATCGCGGGAGCGCTGCATTTGGATCATCTGGCGGACTTGGCGGACGACCCCGCGAACGCGGGCATGCTTGGCCTTTCCGCTTTCCATCTCAGCAAGTCCCTCGGTCTTGCCGAGGCCGATGTGCAGGCGAAATTGCACCGCCTGCTGGTTCAACACAAAATGGAGTGGAAGGATTTCATGGAGTCTTTGGGGCAGGGTTCATTCTTGGGCGATTGGGCAGGGGAGGTGAAGGCATGAATCTCCTTGAACAAGTAAGCCCACAGGAAGTCGGCGAACGGCTGCGCATCGCGCGCGAGAACGCGAAGCTAACGCAGGAGGACGCCGCGAGGCTGATTGGCGCGGCTCGGACGACCATCGTGGCAATCGAGCAGGGGCAGCGCCGGGTGCGAATCGGTGAGCTGCAGAAGCTCGCCAAGGGCTACGGCACGTCCGTGAACGCGCTCTTGCGGCGCGAAGCCATTCATGTCGATCTGGTCCCGCGCTTCCGGAAAATGTTGGACAGCAAGGACGGGGCGGCAGCGGATGCGGCCGATCTGCTCGGGAAACTGGCGAAGGCGGAAGTCGAGCTGGAGAATCTGCTCGGTGTCGAACGCGTCCGCGATTATCCGCCCGAACGGCGCATCCTTCCCGGCGATGTGCGAACGCAGGCCGAGAATGATGCCATGCAATTGCGGCAGAGCCTCGGTCTCGGAAACAGGCCTGTTCCGGACATCTTGACGCTGCTCGAAATGGAACTGGGCGTCCGGGTTTATGTGCGCCGGCTCGACAGCGGGATTTCGGGACTGTTCGCCTACGACGACGCGATTGGCCCCTGCATTTTGCTGAATGCGAGCCACCCGCGCGAACGGCGCACGCAATCAGCCAGCCACGAGACGGGACATTTTGTCTCCACGCGACGGAACGCCGAAATCCTGTATCGGCACGAAAAAGAGAATAGCCGCGAGGAGCGGTACGCCAACGCATTCGGCCGGGCGTTTTTGATGCCGGCGCGCGGCATGATGCAGAAGTTTCAGGAGGTGACGGCCGGATCGGACCGGCTGACTCGCCGACATATCATTATCCTGGCGCATTTCTTTGGCGTGTCGCGTGAAGCTGTGGTGCGGCGGCTCGAAGAACTGGGCCTCCTGAAAGCGGGCACTTGGGATTGGTTCCAGGCGAACGGCGGCATTACGGACGAGCAGGCGCGCCAGGTTCTCGGTGACATGGCGGCGCCTGATCCGCAAAAGACAGAGGCCGACCAGCCGACGACCTTGCGCCTGAATCTCCTTGCGGCGGAGGCCCACAGACAGGGGCTGCTGAGCGAAGGGCAACTTGCCCGTTTGTTGTGTCTCGACCGCATCGAACTGCGCGAGATGCTGGACAGCCAAGAAGGCGAAGGAACTGAGGCCGATGGAATCGCTGTCGAATCTGACTGACGCGCAGACGCTCCTGATTGCCGACGCGAGCGCGGTCATAAACCTGAATGCGAGCGGGTGTGCGGAAAAAGTGCTGGAGGCGCTGGCACGGCGCGTGAAGGTTGTCGATTTCGTTCCCGGAGAGCTTGAGGAGGGTCGGCACCGGCAGCGGCAGGACGTTGTGTTGCTGGAAAAGCTGGCGGCTTCCGGCCATGTTGAGATCGTCAGCCTGGACGAGACCAGCGATCGGTATTTCGAGCAACTTGTCGTCGGCCCCGGCCGGATGACCTTGGATGACGGCGAGGCAGGCACCATTGCCTACGCCTTGGCCGGAGGCGGGATTCCGATCATCGACGAAGCCAAGGCCAACCGCATTTGCGCCGAACTTTTCCCCGATCTGAGGTTAGCCTGTTCCGTCGATATTTTCGCTAATCGGGCCGTCGGGGATGCTTTGGGAAACGAAACGCTCGCCGACGCGGTTTTCAACGCCCTCTACCACGGCCGTATGCGAGTCTTCCCGCAGCACCTCGCTTGGGTCGTGGGCCTGATCGGACACGAGCGCGCCCGGCAGTGCGCGAGTCTTCCAGCTTCGGCGCGTGCGCTGAAGTCCGCTGCTATGAAACGGGCCGGCCAGGGAGGATAAAGGCGTGTGGCTTTCAGCTCCGACTTCTGCGGCGTCTCTTCGCGGGTTGCGCGGCGACGACGAGCGGCGCGCGTTCGCGCTCGTAGCGCGCAAGGAGAAATTCGACTCGTTCCCGGTCTGTGGCGAAGGTTTCTTTTCGATATAACTTGTCAACGGCTGCGTCCAGGGCTTGATGGGCCCTGCGTAAGTCGGCGGGCATCGCGGCCGAGTCGTAAAGGTCGGCGAGTGTTGACTCGGGATGGCCCTGCCGCGCCGTGAGCACACCCCTCGCTAGATTTCCAATTTGAGTATCAGCGGCAGCAGAGAGCGCCAGCCAGGGAAACGGGTTGTAAACGATACCGATTGAATAGCGGTAATCGCTCTTGAGCCGGCCGCCGATATAGCGGAGCCAAGCCATGTGCATCCGTGAGGTCAACAAGCCGAAGAGAGAAGGAGAGGCGTTTTCGATGATGCGGACCAGATTGCTGGGAATGACCGGTGGCTCAAGATTACCGATGGGAACATATTCGCGCAGCTCGGAGCTGGCCTCGGGAATAACGAGAAAGGGTTGCCTCGGAATTACGTTGACATGGTACAGGGTTGGCGTGAGGGCCAGCTTTCTGGTCGGGGCGCTTTTACTCCTTTCCCGGAAGGCGCGGACAGCCTCGATCCTTCGGCGGACTTGGGGCATGGCTCGGATTTGTGCGGGCGTGGCATCGTGGAGGGCAAGTATCCAACGGCGCTCTCCGTTGATAAATTCAATTGAACCGATGTAAGGGTGCAGAAAAGACTCAGCCGCCGGCTCATCTGCGAGAAATTCGGCGCGTTCTTCGTCAGTGAAAATGTAGTTCCCATCGTCGATGGGCTTGGAACCGATAATCATCGGCGGCATGCCGGCGGGCGGAGTGCTGGTTTCGTAGACGACTGTGTGCGGGTCTGAAAGATTGCTGGCGTCGAAAAGATATGGTGATATTGCCCCGACAATGTGCTCGATGGGCGCCCCGTTCAAGTCCGGATAATCAAACAATCGCTTATCTCTTGGTGCCTGGTCCCGCAGCGTCAGGCCAACAATGACCACGTGCACATGGGCCTTACCGCGCGCTTCGCTGCCCCATGCAAAGGTGCGGTGCGCATATGAGATTTCGAGGTTGTAGCGGTCGAAAAGCAGAGGCCACAGCTCCGCCACCTGCTCGCCCTGCGTGATGGAATTCGTGGCCACAAAGCCGATCTTGGCCGACGTGTCCTGAATGAAGGCTCCCGCTTTCATAAACCACGCCGTGACGTAGTCGAGAGTCCCCTGCTTTTTTGGGAGCGCGGCAATCTTGGACACCTGGGCACGCTGTTTGTCGCTTTGGTACTTGGCTCCGCCGAACGGTGGGTTGCCGAGAACGTAAGTGCACGTGCCGGGATCGAGGACGCTCGCCCAGTCGATCTCAAGTGCGTCGGCGTTCCTGATGGTCGGCGACGCTTTCAAAGGGATACGCGGAAAGTAGCCGCCAAGCGCCTCTGAGAGACGCATGTTCATGATGTGGTCCATCATCCAGAGTGCAATCTCCGCGATCCGGACGGGAAACTCCTCGATCTCAATTCCGTAAAACTGATTCACATCGACCTGCGAAAGCTGCGAAACGTCGAGTGCGCGGTTTGTGTGAAGCTGCACGAGGAGTTCGGTTTCGAGAGCGCGTAGCTCCCGATATGCGATAACTAGGAAATTTCCGCAGCCACAGGCCGGATCAAAGCAGCGGATGTCAGCGAGTTTTTTCTGGAACGCGCGCAGCGCGGCATTCTGTCCTGTATCGCGGCGGGTTTTTAGGCGGTCAAGTTCAGCGCGGAGGTCGTCAAGAAAGAGCGGATGGATGAGCTTGAGAATATTCTGCTCGGTCGTGTAATGCGCGCCGATGGCGCGCCGTTTCTGCTTGTCCATCACGCTCTGAAACAGAGCGCCGAAGATGGCCGGTGAAACCGGCGACCAGTCGAAGGAGCAGGCGTCGAGCAGAAGCTGCCGCATACCGCTGTCGAATGCGGGCATGGGCAGTCGTTCCGCGAAAAGGTCGCCGTTTATGTACTCGAATTGTTTCAGATCTTCATCGAGGGTTTTTGGCCGCTTGTCTGCCGGCCGGTTAAGAACCTCGAAGAGCTGGCCGAGAAGGGGGCCCAGATCGGAGCCGTCTTCCCGTGTCCGGTCGCGCACGAAATCGAGAAAAATACCTTTTGGCGTGAAAATGCCCGTGTCGTCCGCAAAGAGGCAAAAGACGAGACGGACAAGAAACGTCTCCAGTTCGTGTCCGGCGTATCCCGAGTCGAGAAGTGCGTCGTGCAATTTCCCCATGAGTTCTGAGGCTTCGATATTGACCGGGTCCTGGTCTTTGAACACGCGCGGAGCGCCGCCGAAAATAAAACCGAAGGCATGGACGTTTTTGTGCAGGTCGGCCAGCTTGAATTTCGTTTCTTCGCGGCTTTCGAGATCGTAAAGCTCGAAGAGCTGGAAGTCGCAGACGAGAACGAAGCGCGGGAGTTCGGAATCTTTGATGCCCGGAAAATAATCGAAGGCTTGCTCCTTGGCCTTGGTGAGATCGCGGCCGGCGCTTTTCTGCTCAACGAGCAAGGTACCCTTCCAGAAAAGATCTATGAATCCTGGCGCTTTTCCTCCCGCGCGTCTGATGGGCTCCTCGAAGGTTGCGACTTTGCGACGCTGGATGCCGAAAATCTCGAAAAACTCGTTGTAGAAGGTCTGCGTCTCGCCCTTTTCGTAATGGGCGCTCTTCCAATCCTGAGAGAACTTCGTGGCCCGGTGTCTGATTTCGTTCCAGGAAAGGCGGATAGTGTCCTCCTCGCCGCGGTCGCGGGCGTGATATAGCTTTTATCACGAGACTGTCATAACGGGGAGATTCCGGTTAACATTCGACGCGAAAGGCAAAACGCAATGGAGCGTGAGCTACAGATGTTTGAAAGAATGCTGGCGGACGCCTCGGCGTGCATCGGACCCGAGTATTTCCAACTACCGGTGGCCGATGGCGACGCGGTGTACCGCGAGCGGGTCTACTGCTACGAGCTCTATCATCAGCTCCGGTGTCTCTGGGACGGCTTTCCGTTCAGCCTGGCCGGAGAAATCGACAAGGGCGGACATCCGCATTTCCAAGACGGGCCTTATGCACGCGCCAAACCGGACCTCCTCGTGCATGTGCCTGGAAGCATGGATGGGAATCTCGCCTGTATAGAGGTTAAGCCGTCAGGCCGGCCCGTGGCAGAATTTGCGGCCGATCTCCGGAAGCTCACCTGGTTCTGCCGTCGTGCGAACTATTATCGCGGAATCTTTTTGGTGTACGGAGGTGGGCCGGCCAACGAATTGGGGCTACGAGAGAACCTGGTGAGGGCCATTAAGGGCGACGTCGAGATCGACATGCGGCGTATCAGTGTTCTCAGTCACGCCGACATTGGGCGACCCCTTGCACCCATCTAAACTGGTCCTTCGGGCCGTCGTCGGCTCCTGTTTTGGCCCAGCGTTACCTGCTCGCCAATCAGACTCTTCGCAGCGTTGGAAACTGGACTCGAGCGGTAACCTGAGAAAGGCCGACCCACATCCGGGAAATCGCCTCTGTCACAAGTACTGAATAAGCCTTTCCGGTCTCAGCCGCGGCGGCCTTCGCGGCATCGAGCACCTGTTGGGGCGTGAAGTTCCCAATCTTGTCGCATTCTGCGGTCGGGAGTTGATATGTCCTGCCATCGTCGGTAATCACCCTGTAGAGCGCCGCGGCTGTCGACAGGATTGTCGGCTTCGACCTGATATCGCAGTAACCGACTGCACGGTGCCTGCGGCACCGGCTGAAGGTTTTTGACACGTCACCCCTGAAAGGGTACCGTGCGGTAACCGTTGGTTACCGGCGGCGAACTTTTTACGTCAACGAGACTTACGCGAGAAAGTGAAGCCGCTCCATGAGAATTTGGGTTACTATCGGGTAACTTGTTGATGAAACGAGGCGGTGTGGACCCGGCGGCTAGATATGATTCGGCCGTTCCAATGGGGCCTTTGCATGAAGACGCCTTCTCGGACACGTTCTGTTGGGACGAAGGTCAGCGCAGAAGAGTACGGCCATCTGGAAGCCTGCGCTCGCGATAACAAACTCTCCATCAGTGAATGGTCCCGCAAGGCGCTCCTCGCCGCCGCCGACGCAGGGCAAAGCTCCGCTAGCGACCAAGCCATCCTAGGCGAGGTAATCGCTCTCCGCACAATCGTTGCGAATCTGATCTACGCGTTTACTAGCGAAGGCAAGGTGTCTGCCGAGCAGATGCGGGCCTTCATAGAACGAGCGGACGGAACCAAATCGAAACGCGCGGCCGAGATTCTCTCCCAGATTGGCCGGACCGAAGGGCCCGGGGCCAGCAGCGAGGATTGAAGCCTTGAGGAGGTTCGCGAGCCGTGGGGCGAAAACTCTTAGTGCTTCTTGGTGCCGTGATGCTGTCGATGTTCTGGATTGGCGTCGACATGGGGGCGCGCTGGACACCACTTCAAGCCCACTACTTTCCCGCCTATGTTTCGAGCGTCGCTTATAACGGGAAGGGCCGTTACGTCCTGCTCTGCGTGAGGTACCAAAATGGCTCGCGGATGGCTCTGAGCAAAGATGTCGTCATTGGTCGCGCAGATCTCCAACCCGGACAACTAGGCTTATTTGCCCTATCCGACGAGGCCCGTAAGGCAGGGGGGACGGCCCTTGAATGGAAGTTCCTGCCCGACCTGGACAATGCAACCGCAGCCGAATGGTTGCGTCAGGGAATCTATGATGGCAAGACTCCTTGGCAGCTCACTCGGGTCCCAATATTGACGTGCCTGCTTCTCGTAGCCGCGATTTGGGCCTGGATGATTCGGCGCGATCGCAAGGCAGATAGAGAACGCAGGGACGGAAGGATTATCCGAGGGCCATGCATGGTTACGAGGGATCAATTCAATCGCCAAAAGAGCTCAGACGGCATTGGGTTTGAAACTTTGGAGCTTGCAACGGGATTGAGGCGCTTTCTCTCGCCCGGCGTCAAACCGGGTATGGTCCGAATTCCTCGGCATGAGGAGAACAGCCATTTCGTTGTGGCTGGCGACTCGGGTACGGGCAAGTCCTCGCTTATGAGGCAAATCCTTCTTCAGGTTCGAGCCCGTGGCGAAACAGCAGTTGTGTACGATCCCGCCTTGGAATTCACTCCTCAGTTTTTCGATCCAGAATCCGATGTTCTTCTGAATCCGACCGATCGGCGTATGCCCTTTTGGACGCCAAGCGACGAAGTTCAATATCCTGCTGAAGCTCTAGCCCTCGCGGGTTCTCTCTTTCCAGACAAGCCCCATGAGAATACATTCTTCACCGAGTCTGCCCGGAAGATTTTCGCGCACCTGCTCCGATATCGGCCCACGCCTCAGGATCTCACTGCGTGGATGAAGAACATGGACGAAGTCGACCGTCGAATTAAGGGCACAGAACTCGAAGCTATGATTCCCACGAGCGCGGCGGGGCAACGAGCAGCGGTGCAGGGCACATTTAACCAGGCAGCCGCCGCCTTTCAGCTCTTACCCAGGGAATCCGAATCAAAAGGGAGATGGAGTGCCGCAGCCTGGGCGAAACAACGGAAGGGTTGGCTCTTTCTCCCGAGCACGCCAACGCAAAGGGAGAGCCTGAGGCCTTTGCTAAGCATGTGGTTAGATTCTTTGATCCTCAGATTGATGGAGTTCGGGGACAAGGGCGTGCCGCCGGTGTGGTTCATGCTCGACGAGTTGGCAAGTCTGCAACAGCTGCCTCAACTGCCGACGGTAATCACCGAAAGTCGAAAGGCAAATGTGTGCCTTGTCCTTGGCTTCCAAGGGCGCAGCCAACTGGAGGGGCTGTATGGAGTCCAAGCCGAAGCGATGCTTTCCCAGCCCATGACAAAGGTCTTTTTGAGAACGAGCGAACCACACGCTGCGGAATGGATTAGCAAATCGATCGGCGATGTCGAAGTCATGCGATTGGAAGAGAGCCGAACCGACGGCATCCCTGCCGTGTTGACGCCGCTTCAGCACAGCAAGACTCTGTCCTGGCAGCGTCGAACCGAGCCCCTTGTAATGGCGTCGACGATTGCGGGGCTCAGGAACCTGACGGGGTTTCTGAAGTCGCAAGACCTAGTGGTCTCGATGAGCTTCCCGTATTTGAAGCCGAATATGCAACAACCCGGCTTTCTGCCGCGACCGCTCCCGGAACTTGAGGCTCTATCAGTAAACGAAAAGGTAGTAGGATTTAGTGCGAATCCCACAAAGTCCAGCGCCAGCGGTGAACACAAAGATCAGAGCCAAACACCTAAGCAGGACATAGAGATTTTCGAATGACGTGAGCAATTGAAGTGTTAACAATTTCCAAACCGCTAAGCGCTGGCCAAGCGCAGGCTTACCACTCGAAAGAATTCACGAGCGCTGAGCAGGCGTACTACTCGCAGGACGGCGAGGTCCGCGGCCACTGGCACGGCAGACTAGCCGCGCAGTGGGGTCTGCACGGAAGCGTGACGGAAGAGCAGTTTCAGCGTTTGAGTGAAGGCCAACATCCAATAACCGGCGAACAACTCGTCCGCCATCAAACCCCCCGCGAATACACGAACGAGCATGGTGAGAAGATAAGAACGATGGAGCACCGTGCGGGATGGGACGCCACATTCAGTGCGCCGAAGACCGCGTCGCTCACTGCTTTAGTTGGCGGAGATGACCGAGTGCGCGAGGCTCACGAGTCGAGCGTCCGCACGGCGCTGGACGAACTCGAGAATTATGTCCAGGCCCGCATGGGCGGCAACAACCCAGCACAGACAACCGGGAAATGGATAGCCGCGAAGTTCGAGCACGACAGCGCCAGGCCAGTAGACGGCTATGCGGCGCCACAGTTACACACGCACGTTGTGTTCTTCAATCTCACTGAAACGGCAAACGGCGAGACACGCGCCCTGCAACCAAAGGAGCTTTACCGCACACAGCAGTATGCAACCGCCGTGTACCGGGCTGAGCTGGCTGCCCGCCTGCAAGAGCTCGGCTACGAAATCGAGCGCGGGAGAAGCGGCCAGCCTGAAATCAAAGGCTACTCGAAGGAATACATCGAGGCTTCCAGTCCTCGCCGCCAGCAGATCACAGAACATCTTGCCGAGGAAGGCTTGCGAGGGGCAGGCGCGGCGCAAATCGCGGCCCATCGGACGCGAGATGCAAAGAGCGCTTTGAGCGCTGAAGAGATGTTTGAGCGCCATCGCGCCTTGGCTGAGGAGTTCGGCAACCAGCCCGAGCGTGTAGTCCAGGCGGCCAGAGAGAAAGAGCATCAGATTGAGCGCGACCCTATGCACACAGCGGCGCAATCGGCCATGGCGTTCTCAAAGGACCGCAACTTGGAGCGCGAGGCGATAGCCGACGAACGCGAACTGCTTAGGGACGCACTAAAGCGCTCGATGGGAAAGATGACCTTGGCAGACGTTAGGGCCGATTTTGAGAAGCGCGTCGCGACAGGTGAATTTATCGAAGTGGAGCAAAGAAAGGACATTCCCAGCCGAGCATTCACCACAAATGAGATGTTGGCTTACGAGCGCGGCGTAATTGATGCGATGCGCCGGGGGCAGGACCAGCACGAGGCAATCGCCAGCGTCCAGGTGCGCTCGGGGATCGAAGACAACCATTCACGCTTGAGCGAAAGCCAGCGGAAAGCGGTTGACCAAGTCCTATCAAGTCGCGATCAAATTACCGCGCTTGACGGTGTTGCTGGCGCGGGGAAAACAACTTCATTGGCCGTGATTCGAGAAGCAGCCGAGCAAGAAGGCTACCAAGTACGCGGCTTCGCGCCGACCTCCCGCGCCGCACAGAAACTCGGAGAAGCAGGGATTGAATCGAGCACGTTGCAGCGGCATCTTGTTCGCGGCAAGCAGTCGGAGCAAGGGCAAAGACATCTCTACGTGCTCGACGAATCGAGTCTCGCGAGCACCAAGCAGATGCACGATTTCTTGCATCGCCTGAAAGAAGATGACCGTGTATTGCTCGTAGGTGACGTACGCCAGCATCAGGGGGTTGAAGCAGGACGGCCCTTCGAGCAGCTCCAGGAAGCCGGGATGCGGACCGCTTATTTGGATGAAATCGTGCGCCAAAGAGATCCTGCACTCAAACATGCGGTGGAGCAGCTCGCACGCGGCGAGGTTCAAGAAGCCCTGGCCGACTTGCAAAAGCAGGGCCGCGTCCATGAGATAGCCGACCCTCAGGAACGCATAGCTGCAGTGGCGAAGGCTTACGTCGAACGGTCTGAGGGAACGCTGGTCGTCTCCCCGGATAACAAATCGCGCCGCGAGCTTAATGAGGCGATTCATCGCGAGCTGCAAACCGGGAGCGAACTCGCGGACGAAGAACATAGCCTTAGGGTGCTCGTTTCGCGCCAAGAGATGACAGGAGCGGATCGGCAGTGGGCCGCGCAGTACGAGGTCGGTGATATCGTGCGCTACAGCCGAGGAAGCGGAGCCGTAGGAATCGAAGCTGGAGAATATGTCACCGTTCGTGCGGTTGACTCCGATCAGAATTTGCTGACAGTCGAAAAGTCGGACGGTGAACAGCTCACGTATGACCCGAGGCGGCTGCACGGTGTCACTGTGTACAACGAAGACGTGCGCGACTTTTCAGAAGGTGACCGTGTCCAGTTCACGGCCCCATATCGTGAAGAGGGCATCGCCAACCGGGAACTAGGAACGGTGGAACGGATCGACTCTCAGGGAAATCTTCAGATTCGCCTCGATTCAGGTCGCGATGTTCAGTTCAGCGTGGACGACCACCCACACTTGGATTACGGATATGCGGTAACAAGCCACAGCAGCCAAGGGCTCACTGCCGACCGCGTGCTGGTGCACGTCGATACTGAGGCCGCGCACGAGAATCTGATTAACACGCGCCTTGCATACGTATCGGTTTCACGCGCCCGCGATGATGCCCACATCTTTACAAACGACGCAGGTAGGCTTAGCGACGCGTTCAGCAGGGAAGTTTCGAAGGCGTCTGCGCTTGAGCTTGAGTCGAGTTCCGGCGCGAACCGAAGCGAGGAACATGCGAACGAAAAGCAGGACGGGCCGCATCAGGCCCAGCATTCGCAAGTAGAGCGCGAGCAGGCTCACGGACACGGCATGGGATTTTGAAGTGCGAAAGTGCGACTCATTCAGTGGCACGAAGGGATGGTGTTGCATCCGTGTGATCTGGCAAATATGGGCGTCTATTGGGCACGTTGCAGGAATGGTGTCATTGCCGATCGAGCGTCTATGTATGAAACCCAAGTCCAGGATGAACGCTCAATCATGTGGTCGAGGACGGTTCGTACGTAGCCGTCCAGTTCTTTTAGAAGTTCGTTTCGCGGTCCGGGCGGCAGAATGGTCTCCAGCCTTGCCCCCATGTGGACAATGCGAGTTCTATATCCTGTGTATTCTCCAGTAGCAGAATTCTTTTCCCCCGACAGCTCACGATGTCTTGCCTTGAATCTCTCGTACTCGATGGCATTCTTCGCTACATAACGCCCTATGAGTTTCCCAACATCCTCAGCCTTTGTGTAGTCGAATGGATCAACCAGAAACTCCAGGAGAGCCATTAGCTGCGTGAACTGTGCTGTAGGGTATTCTGCCTGCAACATTGTCGAATAAAGGTCTAGAGCGTATAGGGCGATAACTCCAACTTCCCCGTCTTGTTCTGGAAACTCGTTGTACGGCAGATCCTCCTCATCTATGGGCAGTCCCAAGCCTTTGGTGAACGCTGAACTAAAAGCGTCTCCAGCGATTATTCCGCCTTCGCGCCGAAACGCGTTATAGACCAGCGCTGCAGAAACCATCGCGTTTTTCTCAATCTGTCCGGCACGACTGGGAAGCGTGTCGGGAACACCAATCTCACACAGCCGATATCTGATCCAGTTGAGACATTTTATATCAGCAATTTGAGAGAACAATCTGAGGTACTCCATTTGGTCCTTGTGCCTGATGTGCCAGAGGTCATCCCAGTCGAAGGGGTACGTAAACGCGATCGTTGGAGTCTGTGAGAATACCCCTGTATCAATGAAAGTCGAACGTGACTGAAAAACGGCGAGAGAGTTCGAAACTTCGTCAGTCAAAACCAGACTCAAATCCTGTAGTTTTGCCATCCGGTGCGGATAGACAATCGACTTACTTTGGAATCTGATGGGTTCTGAAAGCATTAAGCGATAAATGGGCATCACTATAAGGTGAGTGTCAGGTCCTAAATTCGGAGCCAATTCTCTGAGTACGTTGCCTGTCAGAGAGTCGTCGGAATCCGGCCCGCATCCCAACCAGCACGTCAAGCAGGTTGCGGCACAACCGTTGTAGTAATTGTATGGCTCCCTGAAGTAATGATCAGAAGCGTACGCTAAGGCGTAGCGCGACCCGCAGACGGCGCAAGTGCGCTCAACGGTGAGCTCTTCTTCCGTGAAAGGCCGGTGGATCGGCATTGTAAAGAGTAGTTTATGTGGATACGGTTTGGGACAACGCTAAAATCCCCGTTACGCCCCATAAGTGTACACAGTCAGCATACCCGCGATTCCTACCTGTGAACCCTACCGGCAACGAATGACAGAACGTTGGAAGACGGTCCTCTGTACGCTGTACTTCGTTGTATTTGTTAGTATGTGTAGGTTGACACGGTGGAGGTCTGCGGTTCGAGCCCGCACGGGCCTACCATCCTTCGATCCCGCCATGGCGACGGTATACATTCTGCAGAGCAAAGCGACTGCGCGTTTCTACATCGGCTCGACCAACGGCTTGCGTAGGCGTCTGAAGGAACATCTCCGCGGTCACAGCCTGGCAACGCGCGGTCGAGGACCCTGGGAGCTGGTGTATCAGGAGACCTTCGAACTGCTTGCGGACGCGCGCCGCCGCGAGATCGAAATAAAGCAGTGGAAATCGGCGAAGATGATCGCCGGATTGATCGCTGCAAAGATTGGCTAGAGCGGGCCTACCATTTTTCGTCCTGCCAAATTTTCTACCTGTGTTTCGGGGTTTTCGCAAAACGCTCGGCGCTCCCAAACGAGCAACAGTGACGCCCGCCGCCAACCCGCCTCGATCACCTGATTCTTCCAACGATGGCCGGCGTGCAGCCGCGCCTCCGAACAATATGCCTCCATCGCGCGGAAGAAAAATTGCGCCTCGCGCAAAATGTGCGAGCGGAAATCCTTGACACGCGCGCCGGTTGCTGTATGGTTATGCATAGGAATGCATATTTAAGCATTCGAGGAACATGGGCGTACAGAAGCGCTACCGGCAAGGACAAATTCTCAAGATCGTCACGGGGCAGCCCGTGGCAAATCAGGACGAGCTTCGCCGCCGGCTCGGGCATCTCGGAATGCGCGTCACGCAAGCCACCCTCTCGCGCGACTTGCGCGAGCTCAAGCTTGTCAAGACCACCGGCGGGTACCGTCCCTTGACCGCCGCGGCCCAGGAAGAGGCCGCATCCCAGCCGACCCTCGCTCGCGCCCTCAAGGAATTTCTTTTGGATATTCGACCCGCGCAAAACATGCTCGTGCTCAAGACCCCGCCGGGCGGCGCCCAGCCGCTGGCCGCCGCGCTCGACGCCGAGCGCTGGAAGGAAATCGCGGGCACGCTGGCGGGTGACGACACCGTCCTGTTGATTTCCACCTCCACCAAAGCCCGCGCCGCCATTCAAAAGCGGATGGAGGAAGTCCTGCGATGAGCATCCGGTCACGGGCCGCCGTGATCGGGGTTACGGGCTACGCGGGATTCGAGCTGGCCCGTCTCCTCCTCCGGCACCCTTACGTCGAAACTCCCACGTTCTATCTGCGCGACGCCCACGCCAGGGCGCACTGCCTGAGCGAGCTTTTCCCTCAGCTTCGCGGGTGGGGCGACGCGCCCTGCAAACCACTTTCCGTCGAGGCTGTCGCGGAAAGCGGCGCCGACGTCGCCTTTCTTTCGACGCCTCACGAAGCTTCGCTTGAAATCGTTCCGGCTCTGCTGAAAGCGAACCCGAAAATGCGTCTGGTGGATTTGAGCGGCGCCTTTCGTTTTCGCTCTGCGGAGACATTCGCGAAGTGGTACAAGCTGCCTTCGCCCGACGCGGATTCGCTCGCGTCCGTTGTCTACGGCCTGCCGGAGCTCTATGCCGGCCAATTGCCGTCGGCGCGCCTGGTTGCCAATCCCGGATGCTATCCGACGTCGGTGATTTTGGGTTTGAAGCCGCTTTTGGAAGCGGGATGGGTCGATCGCTCGCGCGGAATCGTCTGCGACTGCAAGTCCGGCGTCACCGGCGCGGGAAAAGACCCGAGGCGCGACACGCATTTCGTCGAAGTGAACGAAAATTTCCACGCCTACGGCGTGTTCTCGCACCGGCACACGCCGGAGGTGAGCGACCATCTCGGTTTGGCGGCCGGCGATTTCGTGTTCAGCACGCATCTGCTGCCGGTCGACCGCGGAATCCTGTCGACGCTTTACGCCTGGCTTTCGCCGGCGCGGAAGCCGGACGATGTGGAATCGCTATTTCGGAAATTCTACGCCGGCAAGCCTCTGGTCCGGATTTCGCCGGCGGGAGAGCTTCCTCAATTGCAGCACGTCGCGCGCACGAATTTCTGCGACATCGGATTCGCGCTCGATGAAGCGGGCGAGCGGCTCGTAGTGGTGTCGTGCCTCGACAATCTGGGCAAGGGCGCGGCGGGACAAGCGGTACAAAACTGGAACGGGATGCAAGGCTACCCGGAAACGGCGGGGTTGATATGAGATACGTGGTGAAAATTGCAGGAGCGCTGCTCGAAAAAGACGAGACGGTGCAGGCGCTGGCGCGGCAGATTACGGAGCTGGCCCGGGCCGGCCACGAGCTGCTGGTCATTCACGGCGGCGGAAGAATTTTCACGTCCACGCTCGCGCGGATGGGAATCGAAAGCCGTTTTGTCAACGGATTGCGCGTGACGGACCGCGCGACTCGCGACGCGGCCGTGATGGTTTTTGCCGGCTTGCTCAACAAGAAACTCGCCGGTGCGATCTCCCTGGCGGGCCAGCCGGCCGTCGGAATCTGCGCGTCGGACGCCGCATGCTTCCTCGCCGAGCCCATGCAGGTCGATGAGCGGGAAGGCGGGCTCGGATTCGTCGGCTACCTGACGGAAGTGAATCTGGACTTTCTTACCGCGCAGTGGCGCGCCGGAATCGTCCCCGTGGCCGCTTGCCTGGGGCTCGGCGCCGATGGCGAGCTTTACAACATCAATGCCGACCACATGGCTGCCGCCGCGGCGGAATTCGTTCATGCCGACCGGTTGATTTTTCTCACCGACGTTGCCGGCGTCCTCGACGGCGAAAAAGTCCTGCGCGTCGTTCATGGCGGCGAGGTGGAGGATTTGATCCGCCAAAACAAAGTGTCCGGCGGAATGATTCTGAAGCTCGAAGCCGCCAAGCGCGCTTTGGCCGGCGGAGTCGCCGAAGTCCGCATCGTCGGAGGCACCCTGCCGAAATCGCTGCAGCAGGCTGTGCGCGGCACGCGCGGCCCGGGAACGCGCGTCCTTCCCGTGCCGCTCCCCTCCGCCAAGGCTCTGCGAGCCGCGGCCTCGCAAGAGGCGCCCTGCTGAAAATGGCCAGCCGCAAAAAATCGCTGAGAAGAACGCCAAAGAAGCCCGCGGCGGCGGGTTCGCGCTCCGGCGCATCCTCGCCCAAGCTTTCCGTGGCGAGGAGCCTCGCTGCGGAGTCCCGCCACCTGATGAACACTTACAAGCGGCCCGCATTTGTGATCACGCACGGGCGCGGTTGCCGTGTCTATGACTCCGAGGGGCGCGAGTATCTGGATTTTCTGGCGGGAATCGCCGTGAACGCCCTGGGACACGCGCACCCGCGCCTCGTGAAAGTGATCCGCCGGGAAGCGGGCCGGGCGATCCATCTTTCAAACCTCTATCACAATCCTTACCAGGGGCCGCTGGCCGAAAAGCTGGCGAAATGGTCCGGGCTGAACCGCGTCTTTTTCACCAACAGCGGTACGGAAGCGGTCGAAGGCGCTCTGAAACTCGCCCGCGCCTACTCGCACGGAAAGGCAAAGGGCGGAGCGGCGAACAAGACCCGGATTCTCGCGCTCGAGAATTCCTTTCACGGCCGGACGTTCGGCGCCGTTTCGATCACCTATCCCGCGAAATATCGCGAGCCTTTCGCCCCGCTCGTCCCCGGCGTCGAGTTCGTGCGCGGCAACGACGTGGCGGATCTCGAAGCGAAATTCGACGCCTCGGTTTGCGCCATCGTGATCGAGCCAATCCAGGGCGAGGGCGGAATTTTTCCCGTCAGCCGTGAATTCTGGGAGCGCGCGCGTGCCCTGGCGGTTCAATACGACGCCGCGCTGATCGCCGACGAGATTCAATGCGGCCTCGGGCGAACCGGCCGTTATTTTGCGTATCAGAAATTCGATTCCCTGCCCGACATCGTCACGGTGGCGAAGCCTCTGGCGGGAGGGCTCCCTCTTGGGGCGATTCTGGCCAATGAAAATTTTGCGGCCGCGTTCACTCCGGGAATTCACGGCACCACCTTCGGCGGCGGACCCTTAATCTGCGCCGCGGCGCTCGAATTTCTTTCCGTCGTCGACGAGCAAGGGTTGCTCGAAAACATCCGGGCGCGCGGAGCGGAGTTGCGCGCCGGACTCGAAAAGCTGGCCGCAAAATTCGCGTTTATTCGCGAAGTCCGCGGGGAAGGATTGATGGTGGGCGTGGATCTGTCCATCGACGGCGCGCCGATCGCGCAGGAAGCGTTGAAGCGCCGGCTGCTGATCAACTGCACGCATGAACATATCCTGCGCTTTTTGCCCCCGTTCATCGTCACGCGCCGCGATGTGGCGGAATTCTTGAACCGGCTCGAGGAAATACTCGCGCGCGTGGCTAAATCCTCCGCCCCGCAAACGTCAAATTCCCCGCGGCCGGATGCGGGCGCGAATTCTGAAACCGCCGCGCTGGCTGCGACGAGGTGAACATGAACGCGATAGCTACAACGCTCTCTTTGAGCAACGATCTTCTCACTGGAATGGAATTCGGCCCGGCGCGCGTGCGCGATCTCTTTCATCTGGCGGCGGACGTCAAAGCTCACCCGGAACGGTTTGCGAAAGCTCTCGAAGGTCGCCACGTAGCCATGATTTTCGAGAAGCCATCGCTCCGTACTCGCGTTTCCTTCGAAGTCGGCGTGACCAGCCTGGGCGGGTCCGCCGTCTTCCTTGACCACTCCTCCAGCCGCTTCGGCGACCGCGAGCCGGTGGCCGACGCCGCTCGCTGCCTCGAACGCTGGGTCCAGGGCATCGTCGCGCGGACGTTTTCGCAGGAGACCATCGTCGAGCTCGCCGCGAGCGCCCGCATTCCCGTGATCAACGCCCTCTCCGATAAATTTCATCCCTGTCAGGCGCTCTGCGATTTTTTTACGCTCGACGAGCGCTTCGAAACCCTCCGCGGCTTGAAGCTCGCCTACGTCGGCGACGGCAACAACATGTGCCACTCCTTGCTGACCGTCGGCTCCCGTCTCGGCGCTCATCTGCGGATTGCCACGCCCGCCGGTTACGAGCCTGACCCCGCCGTCGTGGCGGAAGCGAAGCGCGTCGCCCGCGAAACGCGCGGCAAAATCGAAATTCTCCGCTCTCCCGAAGACGCTGTCTCCGGCGCGCAAGCCGTCTATACCGACGTGTGGGCCAGCATGGGTCAGGAGAGCGAAGCCGAAGAACGCGCGAAAGTCTTTGCGGCGTATCAGGTCAACGAATATCTCTTTTCCCTGGCCGCTCCCGACGCCGTCTTTCTCCACTGTCTTCCGGCGCACCGCGGACTCGAAGTCACCCACGGCGTCCTCGATTCCGAACGGTCGATCGTTTTCGATCAGGCCGAAAACCGTTTGCACGTGCAAAAGGCAACTCTGCTCACCCTGCTTTCCTAAGGAGATCGCTGTGTCAAAGAAAGTTGTTCTTGCCTACTCTGGAGGTCTGGACACCTCCATCATCATTCCTTGGCTGAAGGAGAATTACACTGGCTGCGACGTTATCGCGATGATCGGCGACCTCGGCCAGCTCGAGGACCTCGAAGCCGCGCGCAAAAAGGCGCTTGCCACCGGCGCGAGCGCTGCCTACGTCGAGGATTTGCGCGAGGAGTTCATCACCGGCTACATCTGGCCGACCCTCCGCGCCGGCGCTGTCTACGAATACAAATATCTTCTCGGCACTTCCTTCGCCCGGCCCTTGCTTGCCCAGCGGCAGGTCGAGCTGGCAAGGAAGCTCGGTGCGGACGCCGTGGCTCATGGCTGCACCGGAAAAGGCAACGACCAGGTGCGGTTCGAGCTGGCGGCCAAAGCCCTCGCCCCCGAACTCGCCATCATCGCCCCGTGGCGCGAATGGAAGATCAATTCGCGCGAGGAAGCCATCGCCTACGCCAGGCAGCACAACGTCCCCGTGGAACAAACCACGAAGAACATCTACAGCCGCGACCGCAACATCTGGCACCTCAGCCACGAAGGCGGCGTCCTCGAAGATCCCGCCAACGCTCCCGAGGAAGCCATGTGGCAATGGGTCGTTTCTCCGGCCAAGGCTCCCGACGCCCCCGCCACCGTTGAAATCGGTTTTGAGGCCGGGACGCCTGTCGCCGTAAATGGCCAGAAGCTCGCGCCTCTCGCCCTGCTCGAAAAGCTCAACGAAACCGCGGCCGCAAACGGCGTGGGCCGCACGGAGCTCGTCGAAAATCGCCTCGTGGGAATCAAATCGCGCGGCGCCTATGAAACGCCGGGCGGGACTCTGTTGATCGCCGCTCATCGCGAGCTCGAATCGATTGCGCTCGATCGCGAGACGCTGCACTACCAGCAGATGCTCTCGCTCCGCTACGCCGAAATGGTCTACTACGGCATGTGGTTCACGCCGCTCCGCGAATCGCTCGACGCCTTCTACTCGCAATCTCAGAAGCGGGTCACCGGAACCGTCGGCCTGACCTTGTGGAAAGGCAACCTCACCGTCGCCTCCCGCAAATCCCCTTACTCTCTCTACCGCACCAATCTGGCCAGCTTCACGATGACCGGCTACAACCCCAAGGACGCCGAAGGGTTCATCAACCTCTTCGCTCTGCCCATCACCGTCCCTCGCGAATTCTCGGCTGAGTCCTTGCAAAAGGCGAAAGGCCAATGATCCATGCTTCTCGTGCAAGGGTCCGTGAGTAGCTTCCGATGAGTGGCGACCAGGACCGGAAAATGTGGGGCGGGCGCTTCGATCGCGCCCCCGACGCATCCTTTTACGAATTCCAGCGCTCCTGGCAATTCGACCGCAGGCTTCTCCCGCAGGAGCTCGCGCTCGATCGCGCCTGGGCGCGGGCCCTTGCTCCGGCCGGAATCCTGTCGCACGAGGAAAGCCAGAAAATCGTCGCCGCCCTCGACGCCATCGAGCAGCGCGCCAATTCCGATCCTGCCTGGCTCGATTCCGCGAAGGCCGAGGACGTCCACCATTTCGCCGAATCGGCGCTAATCGGCGCTTTGGGCCCGCTCGGGGCGAAATTGCACACCGGCCGTAGCCGCAACGAGATGGTGGCCACCGAATTCCGCATGTGCGTCAAGGAAGCCGTTCGCGAAATGCGCGAAGCTCTCGCCGGGCTCGAGCGCGCCTTCGCCGCTCAAGCCACGCGGCACCTGGAAACGCCGATGCCCGGCGCGACGCACCTCCAGCACGCGCAGCCTTTGCTGCTGGCGCACTGGCTGCTCGCTCACGGCGAAGCGTTCCTTCGCGACGCGGACAGGTTTTCCTCGGCTGCGGCCCGCGCCGACCGCTGCCCGCTCGGCTCCGGCGCCCTCGCCGGAAATTCTTTCGGCATTGACCGCCAGGCTCTCGCGCGGGACTTGGGATTCTCGAAAATCACCACGAACAGTCTCGATGCCGTGAGCGACCGCGATTTCGCTCTTGAATACCTCTTCGCGCTCTCCACGCTGGCGATGCATCTCTCGCGCCTCGCCGAAGATTTGATCCTCTGGGCCTCGCCCGAATTCGGCTTCCTTATCTTGCCCGACGAATATTCCACCGGCAGCAGTTTGATGCCGCAGAAGAAAAACCCCGACGCGTGGGAGCTGATCCGCGGAAAGACGGGGCGCATCTACGGCGCGCTCGTCTCGCTCCTGTCTACCTGCAAGGGACTCCCCTCGAGCTACCAGCGCGACCTGCAGGAAGACAAGGAAGCCCTGTTTTCCGCGCACGACCAGGCGCTCGCGATGGTGCGCGTCGCCGCCGCCGCCCTCGCTGCCACGGAGTTCTCCAAGGAAAGGCTGCGCGCCGGCGCCGAGGACCCCGGATTGGTCGCCACGGAAATGGCGGATTTTTTGGTGGCCCACGGCGTGGCGTTTCGCGAGGCTCACGAAATCACCGGCAAAGTCCTCCGCTCCGCCGAAAATGAGGGAAAATCGCTGCGCGACCTCCCGCTTGAAAAATTGCGCGAATTTTCCCCGGCCTTTACCCCCGAAATCGCCGCCGCGCTCACCCTCAAGTCGGCGCTCTCCAGAAAAAATGTTCCCGGCGGGACGTCGCCGGAATCCGTCCGGCAATCGCTCGAGCAATTTCAATCGCACGTCACCGCGCTCGAGGAGAATCCATGATTCAGCGAGAAATCGGCTGCCGGCCCTCTCGAGGCCGCGGATGACCGTCCCCATCTTCCAATCCGATTTGCCCAAGGGCTTTTCCTTCGCCTCCGCCCACTGCGGGCTGAAGCGCACCCGCCACGATCTCGGCCTCTTCGCGAGCGAGACTCTCGCCTCCGCCGCCGCCGTCTTTACCACCAACCGCGTGGCCGCGGCTCCCGTGCTCGTTTCGCGCCAGCACGTCCGTAAATCCCGCGGCCGGATGCGCGCCGTCGTTGTCAATTCGGGAAACGCCAATTGCTGCACGGGCTCACGCGGACGCGCGGCCTCCCTCGAAACCGCCCACGCCGCCGCGCGCGAACTCGACGGCGTGGACGCCTCGCAGATCCTCGTCTGCTCGACGGGAGTGATCGGCGTGCCGCTTCGCGTCGAGAAAATCCTCCACACCCTCCCCGCTCTCGCCAAGAGCCGCCGGGGAGAGGCCGGCTCGTTCGAACAGTTTGCCCGGGCCATCATGACCACCGACACGCGCCCAAAATGGTCGGCGGCCAGATTCCGAAGCGGCGGGAAGACGGTGCGCATCGTCGGCTGCGCCAAGGGCTCCGGAATGATCGAACCTCACATGGCGACCATGCTGGCCTTTATCGCCACCGACGCTTCAATCTCTCCTTCTCTTCTCTCGCGCGCCTTGCGCGCCGCGGTCAACACGACTTTTAATGCCATCACCGTTGACGGCGACACGTCGACGAATGACACCGTCGCCGTGCTTGCCAATGGCGCTGCTGGCGCTCGAAAAATTTCCGGCAACAGTCCGGATTTCAGGAAGTTTCTCGCGGCTCTCGGAAAAGTGTGTCACGAACTCGCGCTGGCGATTGTCGCCGATGGCGAAGGCGCGCAGAGAGTGATCGAAATCGAAGTCCGCGGCGCTCCCACCGATGAGAAGGCGGACAAGATTGCGCGCACCATCGCCAATTCCCCGCTCGTGAAAACCGCTCTCGCCGGCGGCGATCCCAATTGGGGGCGTATTCTTGCCGCCGCCGGACGCTCGGGCGTGGCTTTCGATCCCGAACGCGCCGGTATCCGCCTCGCCAATGTCGAGGTCTGCCGCCGCGGCCTGGAGCGCCCCTTCAGCGAGCGTATCTTGCACTCCAAGTTGCTGGCCGATCACGTCCCCATCGTCGTGGATTTGCATTCCGGAAAGGGCCGCGCCCGCGTCTGGACGTGCGATTTCACCGGCGAATATGTTCGCATCAACGCAAGCTATCGCAGTTGACCCCGCAACCCTTTCCCCTCTTGCGCCTGGCCGCGCCGGATTTTCCCGCCCCGAAATCGCGCCGGCCCTGCCCCCGCTTCGTTCCAGCCGTCCGTCCCTCTCCGCGTGGACACTTGTTGACTGGCACGGGGAGTTGCCGCAAGATGGCCCTGCGCCGCTGAAGCGCTTGCTTCAGCCGGGAGTGGCCGGTTGTTCAGATGACTGCCCGCGGCCGGATTTCTGCCTCCTTCAGCTTCGCAAAGCGTCCCCCGCACGCGGGACCGCAAGGAGCCTTGCCTTGAAGAAACTTTACGTGGGAAATCTCTCGTTCAAAGCGACAGAGGAACAGGTCCAGGCCTTGTTTGCAGAGGTAGGAGCTCAACCCGATTTGCTCACACTCCTTCGCGACCGTTTCACCGGGCAACCGCGGGGATTTGGCTTCGCCGAGTTTCAGAACGATGGCGAAGCCGAAAAAGCTATCGCGGCTCTCAACGGCAAGGAATTTTTGGGGCGTGCCTTGGTGGTGAATGAAGCTCGCCCGCAGCGTGAGGGCGGCGGCGGAGGCGGTGGGCGCGGCGGACACGGTGGCGGCGGAGGTGGCGGGCGCGGCGGTCATGGCGGGGGCCGTGGAGGTCGCGGAGGCTACGACCGCGACCGGTAGCAACTTCGGCGCGTTCGATTTTGCAATTGGGGGCGGGGGTGCGAGCGTCCCCTCCGGCACTCACTCATGCGCCGATATGCCGCGAGCCTGCGTTTCTTCTTCCCGTTTGTTTTGTTGCTTCGATTCCACCAGCCCGCTCGAGAACCGGAAACTCTCGATCGTCGCCCCGCGAACTCCCTTGGTAATCAACGCCGGCAGATCCAGCCGCGCTTCGGCTTCTTCCAATTCCTCCGCTTCTGCATGAAGCGCCGGGACTCGCGGCAGGAAAACGGGGCAGCAATCGTGAAAGGGCTCGGAGGAAATGTCGTAGGTGCCGATTCTCCGCGCCGTGGCGAGTATCTCGATTTTGTCCGCGCCGATCAGCGGGCGAAATACGGGAAGCCGCGCCGCCGCTTCCACCGCCACCAGATTTCGCAGCGTCTGCGAGGCCACTTGCCCCAGGCTGTCGCCCGTCACCAGCGCCAGCGCCTTTTCCCTCTTGGCCACGATCTCCGCGATCCGCAGCATCATCCGGCGGTAGAGCAAAATGCGGAAATTTTCCGGCGCATACCGCACGATTTCCCGCTGAATCCCCTCGAAGGGTATGCAGTAAAGGCGGGCGCGGAATTGATACGGCGTCAACTGCCGCACCAGGCTACGCGCCACGTGCAGCGAGGAATCCCCCGGTTGCGCCCCCGTCCCGTAAAAATGCACGAAGCTCAGATGGCCTCCTCGCTTCATCATGTGATACGCGGCGACGGCGGAATCGTATCCGCCGGAAAGCAGGCACGTCATTCTCCCCGCTGTGTTCGCGGGAAATCCTCCTGTCCCGGGAATCTTGCGGGCGTAGACCAGCGCGGGCCCCGGCGTGATTTCGATGTAGCACGTCAGCTCGGGATCTTTCAGCCGCACCCGGACGTCGCGCCCCGCCGCCCGCAGCTTTTCCAGAATCCCGCGCCCGATCTCCGCCTCGATCTCCAGGCTGGAATGCGGGAAGGACTTGTCGCTGCGTTTTGCGCGCACCGCGAAAGACCCGAATTCGAGTTCGCGGACTTCCTCCCACGCAGCCGCTTCGATCGCTCCCAGGCTTCGCTCCACCGGCCGGGCTACGGCGTAGAATGCGATACCGAGCACCTTTTCGATTCGCGCCGCCGCTTCCTCGACCGAAGCCCCTTCTTCCAGATGCACGACGAAACGGTCGCCCGGCTTCTCGATGCGCTTCACCGGAATCCCGCCGAGGCTCTCCCGCAAAGCCGTGAACAGCTTCCCGAGGAAAAAATGGCGGTTTCCTCCCTTCAGCCACAGCTCGTGGTAATGGACGACAATCGCGGGTCGCATCATTGAATTTCAGCCGCCTGGCGGAAACCTCGCCAGCCAACGAGTATACCAGCGCCTCGAGGCGCGCTGGAGTTCCCGTGACTTGCGGCAGCAACCGCTTTCCCTCCGCCAACGTCCAACTCATCGACTGTGCCGGGTATCTTTGCACCCCACAGGCGGCCGCGTTCCTTTCCGCCGATAACTGTCAGGAAACGCGTCGCCTTCCCCGGCGACTTTCGCTTGACCACGGGGTTAGAATCAGCACCTGCCTCATCCGGGGCTGGGGGCCGCGCTCGTTCTGAAAAAAGCGACCGGACAAGACGGGATCGCATCCTATTCGTTGGGACCGAGTGAAGAAGGGGGGAAAATCATGTGGAACCGGCGTGATTGGGATGACTTCTTCAAAATTGTCAAAAGACGTTGGCATACGCAAAGGCCGCCTCGCCCGGTGGATCTCTCCGGACGCAATCGCCTGACCCCTGCCGAAGGCTACAGCCTGGCTGAATTGGACGAAGTGGGCTTGAGCATTGAGCGGGCCGAATCTCTTGGCCTGCCCGTGGATGCCGGGCGCGTGGGATCCTACGGCCCAAACGTGGCAACCTTGCGCGAGTTCGTCCGGGCCACTCGCACTCGTTACTAGCCTTCGCCCGAGCTGCGGGCTGCTGGGTAATCGAACCATAGAGTCGGAGTGCGCGGTTATTTTCGTGCCACGAAGCAGGGAGCGGGCCTCGATTCTGCTCTCCCAATTTCGTTTCGCGCGTCCAAGAACTCGGGGATTCCAATCGTAAGGGTGTGTCTCCAATTCAGGGTCCGTTTCATATCATTTAAAGGAGTTGTGTCCATGAAGAATGCTCTTCTTGCGCTCATCGCTCTGCTTCTCGCCGCTTCCTGCTCCGCGCAGCAAAATGCGCCTCTCCTGCTTCGCCAGCCCACTCTGAACAAAACCGACATCTGCTTCGTCTACGGCGACGACCTCTGGACCGTCAGCCGCGATGGCGGCCAGGCCACTCGCCTCACCGTCGCCCCCGGCATCAAGCGCGGTCCTCACTTTTCGCCCGACGGCAAATGGATCGCCTTCAGCGGTGAATACGACGGCAAAATCAACGTCTACGTCATTTCCGCGGAAGGCGGAAATCCTCGCCGCGTCACTTTTCATAACGGTCCCGATCTCGCCGTTGGATGGACACCCGACGGCAAGCAAATACTTTTCGCTTCTTCTCGCGAGGCCTATGCCTCCGGCATCCAGCGCCTCTACACCGTTCCCTTCGAAGGCGGTCTCCCAACTCGCGTTCCGCTTCCTCTCGCTTTCGACGGCTCCTACTCCTCCGACGGCACTCATCTGGCTTACCGTCCCGGCCCCTATCCGTGGGGGAACTGGGATCACTACCGCGGAGGAACCGAAACCGCCGTCTGGATCGCTAACATCGCGGATTCGTCCGTCGTGAAAATTCCCCGCGACGATTGGAACGACTCCAATCCCATGTGGGTCGGCGACACCGTCTATTACCTCTCGGATCGCAACGGCCCGTTCACCCTTTTCGCCTATGACACCAAGACCGGCAATTCTTCCCAGTTGATCGAAAACCACGGCCTCCCGATCAAGTCCGCCTCCGCCGGGCCGGGAGCCATCGTCTACGCGCAGTTTGGTTCGCTCCATCTCTACGACCTCGAAACGCATCATGAGCATCCCGTCCAGGTCCAGATCAACGCCGATCTTCTCGAAGTCCGCCCTCACTTCGAAAAAGTGCAGAAGCAAATCCAGAACGCTGTCATCTCTCCCACCGGTGTCCGCGCCGCGTTTGAAGCCCACGGCGAGATCC
This sequence comes from Verrucomicrobiia bacterium, assembly GCA_035503815.1. GTDB lineage: Bacteria > Acidobacteriota > Terriglobia > Acidiferrales > UBA7541 > Palsa-295. The sequence goes on along the minus strand of DATJTF010000006.1, from coordinate 73,800 downwards.
TCACCGTCCCCGCCGAAAAAGGCGACATTCGCGATCTCACGAACTCTCCTTCCGTGGCCGACCGCGACCCCGCGTGGTCCCCGGATGGAAAGTGGATCGCCTATTTTTCCGACGAGTCCGGCGAATACGCCCTTCATCTCAAGGATCAGTCCGGCCTGGGTGACACGAAGAAAATTTCTCTGGGGAATCCGCCTTCGTTTTTCTACCAGCCCAGATGGTCGCCCGACAGCAAGAAAATCGCCTACACCGATAAGCGTCTCAACGTCTGGTACGTGGACCTCGATAAGCCCGTCCCCGTCAAAATCGATACGGACACCTACGACGCGCCCCAGCGCGGCCTGAATCCTTCCTGGTCGCCCGACAGCAAGTGGGTCACCTACACGAAGCTTCTGCAGAACCACCTGCGCGCCGTTTTCGTCTATTCCCTCGACACCGGCAAAGCCACCCAGATCACCAACGGTATGAGCGACGCCGAATTCGCCGTCTTCGATAAGAACGGAAAATATCTCTACTTCACCGCCAGCACCAACATCGGGCCCACCACCGGCTGGCTCGACATGTCCGGCGACTCCTTGGACGTCACTCGCAGCGTCTACGTCGTCGTCCTCGCCAAGGATCTCCCTTCGCCCCTCGCTCCCGAAAGCGACGAAGAAAAAGTCACCGACGAAAAGAAGAGCGATTCCACTCCCCAGAAGGACCAGAGCGCCAAGGAAAAAAGCAAGGAATCCCCCGCCGAATCCGTCAAGGTCGCCATCGACTTCGAAAACATCAGCCAGCGCATCCTCGCTCTCCCCATCCCCGCCAAGAATTATGTCGCCCTCTTCCCGGGCAAGACCGGAGAGCTAATCCTCGTTGACCAGCCTCCCGACGAGCTCTTTCAGCCGGTTCCTGTCCTGATCGCCTCGAAATTCGATCTTTCCAAGCGCAAGGTCACTCCCCTCGTAGCCGGCATTCAGAATATCGACGTCTCCTTCGACGGTCAGAAATTCCTCTACCAGCAGGGCGACGATTGGTTCATCGCTTCCACCGCTGAGCCGGCCAAGCCCGGCGACGGCAAGCTCAATCTCGACGACATGGAAGTTTGGGTCGATCCTCGCGCCGAATGGAAGCAGATGTACGATGAAATCTGGCGCATCGAGCGGGACTTCTTCTACGATCCCCACTGGCACGGCGTGAACATCGCCGCGGTCCAGAAAGAATACGAACCCTATCTCGCCGGCATCGGCACGCGCGACGACCTGAACTATCTCTTCGCGCAAATGCTTTCCGAGCTCAACGTCGGCCACATGTTCGTCGGCGGCGGCCAAATGCCGGAAATGAAGCCCATCGAGGTCGGACTTCTGGGCGCCGACTACGCCATTGAAAATGGCCGCTACCGCTTCGCTCGCGTTTACAACGGCGAAAATTGGAATCCGGAGTTGCACGCCCCGCTGACCCAGCCCGGCGTCAACGTCGTCGCCGGCGATTATCTGCTCGCCGTCAATGGCCGTGATCTCAAAGGCACGGACAACATTTACTCCTTCTTCCAGGAAACTGCGGGAAAGCAGACGGTCCTCAAAGTCGGCCCCAATCCCGACGGAACCGGCTCGCGCGATGTCACCGTCGTCCCCATCCAGAGCGAAGAGGCTCTCCGCAATCGCGCCTGGATTGAGGATAACCTCCAGAAGGTCACCGACCTCAGCGGCGGGCGCCTCGCCTACGTCTATCTGCCCAACACCGCCGGCGGCGGATTCACCAATTTCAATCGCTATTACTTCGCGCAACTCGGCCGTCAGGGCGCCGTCATTGACGAGCGCTTCAACACCGGCGGTCAGGCCGCGGACTACATCATCGAATATCTGCAGCGCAAGATCTGGAACTATTGGCTGACCCGCGAAGGCGCGGTCTTTTCCACGCCTCTCGACGGCATCTACGGCCCGAAATCCATGATCACCAACGAATACTCCGGCTCCGGCGGTGACGCCCTGCCCTGGTATTTCCGCCACGTCGGATTGGGTCCTCTCGTCGGCACCAGAACGTGGGGCGGCCTTGTCGGCATCTATGGCTACCCTCCGCTGATGGACGGCGGTTTCGTCACCGCTCCCCGCGTCGCTTTCTTCACCACCGACGGCCAGTGGGACGTTGAAAATCACGGCGTCCAGCCCGACTTTGAAGTTGATTTCGATCCCCACGCCTGGCGCGAGGGCCACGACCCTCAGCTCGAAAAGGCCGTCGAGCTTACGCTCCAGGAGTTGGAGAAGAATCCGCCGCCGCCCGTTAAGCGCCCGGCGTTCCCCAACTACTCGAAATATTCGAGCGCGCACTGAAAATCACGCATCCGCGGCTGTCGTGCGTATTCGCCCTCGCGCGGCAGCCGCTTTTGTTCCGCGATTCCTGATTTCTCATCCTTCACCCGTGTTGTAGACTCTCTCCCGTTCGCGGGAGGGCACTCCGCCTCGCTCGAATCCGTCCCGCGCTCTGATCCATACGAGGACTCACTTCTATGCCACGCCATCGTTTCCCTCTTTCTTTGCTCTTGATTTTTTTCGCCGCGGCCTGCGCTTCGGCCCAATCGACTCAGCCGCCTCCCGATCCCTACAAGCCTGTCCTCGACCGGCTTCAATCCATCACCTCGGTCCCTCTTTCCTCCTGGTACGTCCACGATGCCGATCTGCCTCACGGCGAGGATCCTTCGCTCGACGCCTCCTCTTGGCCTCAGGTGAAAATCGGCGAGGATTGGCAGGGTTCGCGCTGGCTCCGCCAGACCTTCGAAGTCCCCGCGAATCTCTACGGATACTCCCTGCAAGGCGCGCGCATTTCTCTCGACTTGGAAGTGAACAGCGACATCGCCGTGTATATCAGCGTCTTCTCCAATGGCTCGATGGTCGCGCGCACCGATGAAGGCGGCCAGGTCCCGATCCCCCTCATCGAGCACGCCCAGCCAGGACAGAAATTCGTCCTCGCTGTTCGCGTCATCGAAACCGGCGGCGCCGGATGCTGCGGCGGCAATTCCACCCGCCTCCAGCGCGCCGAACTCCGCATCGAGCCTTCGTCGGACCGCCCCGACCCCGCGCTCCTCCGCCTCGAAATCCTCTCCGCCGAGCCGCTCATTGCCGCTTATCCGGACGGCCAGGCCGCGCGCCGCCGCCAGCTCGATACCGCGGTCAACGCCATCAGCCTCCCCGCTCTCGATCGCGGTGATCAGCAGGCGTTCGACACGTCTCTCCGCGCCGCGCAATCCGATCTCGACGTCCTTCGCCCCTACATGAGCCAGTTCCGCATCTCCGCAGTCGGCAACAGCCATATCGACATGGCTTGGCTCTGGCCCTGGACCGAAACCGTCGAAGTCGTTCGCAACACCTTCGGCACCGCCCTCGAATTAATGCGCGAATATCCCGGCTTCAAATTCACCGCCAGCACCGCCCAGGCCTATGTCTGGATGGAGGAAAAATATCCGCCTTTGTTTCGCGAGATTCAGCAGCGCGTCAAGGAGGGCCGCTGGGAAGTCACCGGCGGAATGTGGGTCGAGCCCGATCTGAACATGCCCGGCGGCGAATCGCTCGTTCGCCAGATTCTCTACGGCAAGCGCTACTTCCAGCAAAAATTCGGTGTGGACATCAACATCGGCTGGAACCCCGACTCCTTCGGCTACAATTGGCAGCTTCCGCAAATCTACAAACGCTCCGGCATCGATTACTTCGTCACTCAAAAACTTCTTTGGGCCCACGAATACACGAGCTTTCCGTACCGCCTTTTCTGGTGGGAATCTCCCGACGGCAGCCGCATCCTCACCTATTTCCCCAGCGAATACGCCAACCAGATCGATCCCCGGAAAATGGCGCGCGATTCCTCCGTCTACGGGCCGATGCTTTGGAAATACGACGCGGGGACGAATTCCGCCCCTCCCGGCTCCCTCGACACCATGTATCTGTACGGCGTCGGCGATCACGGCGGCGGGCCCACCCGCGAAGATCTCGACACCGCCGTCCGCTGGCAGCAGAAGGACCTGGTGTTTCCGCAAATCCAATTTTCGACCGCCGCCGAATATTTCGCCGGTCTCGAAAAGCGCAAATCCGAGCTCAAAATTCCCACTTGGGACGGCGAGCTCTATTTCCAGTATCACCGCGGCGTGCAAACCACTCAGTCGGAGGAGAAGAAGGGCAATCGCGAGAATGAAGTCCTGATTCTCGACGCCGAAAAACTCGCTTCCATTGACACGCTTTTCGGTGTTCCCTACCCGCAGGACAATCTCGACGACGCCTGGAAAAAAATCCTCTTCAACCAGTTCCACGACATCCTGCCCGGCTCCGGCATCCACATCAACTACGTCGACGCCGCCCGCAAATACGCCGAAACCGAGCGCATCGATGGCGACATCATCCACGGCGCATTGACCGATCTCGCCTCGCGCGTCGATTCCCGCGGCACGGGCGTCCTTGTCTTCAATCCGCTCTCCTGGCCGCGCTCCGGCGAAGTCGAAGTCGACGCCCAATTCCCCGAGCCCGTGAAGCAGCTCACCGCGCTCGGTCCCGATGGCGAGCCGCTCCTTTCCCGCGTCCTGAGCGCCGATCCGCTGACCGGCCGCGTGAAGCTCCGTATCCTTGCGGAAAACGTTCCCGCCACCGGTTATGAACTCATTCGCCTTGTTCCCTCTGCTTCTTCCAAGCCCTCCCGCGCAAAAGCGTCAGAGGCACGCTCCGGCCGGCTTTTTCTGTCCGCAACTCCCGATTCGCTCGAAAACGCTTTTATTCGTCTGAAAATCGATCCCAAGACCGGCTGCATCACCAGCCTCTTTGACAAGCGCAGCCGCACCGAAGCCCTCGCTCTCCCTGTCGCCAGCGAAGGCTCTCCCGCGCCCTCGCCCGATGGTCTCCCCTGTGGCGACCTTCTGCAGGCTTTCGTGGACAAGCCGAAGCACTGGGACGCGTGGAACATTGACGCCGATTTCGTCGACCACCATTGGGACTTGATGCAGGCCGACGAAGTGAAGCTCATCGAAAATACGCCGCTCCGCGCCGTCATTCGCGTCCGCCACCATTTCCAGAATTCCACCTTCATTCAGGACGTCACGATGTACGCCGGCGTTCCGCGTGTGGACGTCCGCATGCAAGCCGATTGGCACGAGCGCCACATTCTCTTGAAAGTCGCCTTTCCCCTGAGCGCTCGCAATGACAACGCCACCTTCGAAATTCCCTACGGCGCCGTCGAGCGGCCCACCACTCGCCGCACTCCCGCCGAACAGGCCCAATTCGAAGTTCCCGCTCTCCGTTGGGCAGACCTTTCCGACGCCACTCACGGCTTCAGCCTCCTCAACGCCAGCAAGTACGGCTACGACGCCAAGGACAATGTCCTCCGCCTCTCCCTCCTCCGCTCGCCCACTTGGCCCGACCCCGAAACCGATCAGGGCCATCACGAGTTCACCTATTCGCTCTATCCGCACGCCGGCACGTGGCGCGATGCTCTCACCGTCGAACAGGGCTACGACCTCAATTACCCGCTTTTCGCCGTTTCCACTTCGCGCCACGCCGGCCCCTTGCCCTCCGAAAAATCCTTCTTCTCCACCGAAGAAAACAACGTCGTCATCACCGCCGTCAAAAAAGATGCGGACGACAATTCGCTGATCCTCCGCTATTACGAGTGGGCGGGAAAGAAGGGCGTGATTCACATTCGTCTGCCGCGGCCCGCTTCCGCCGCGTGGGAAACAAATCTCATGGAAGCCGTCGAGCATCCTCTTGCTCTCGGCGATTCCTCCACCGTCGTCGCCGTTCCCACCGGCCCCTACGAAATCAAGACTGTGAAGCTCCAGTTTCCGAACCCCTGACCTTCGCGGGCTTTGCCCCTTTCGCCGCGAATGGTTTCGTCTCGAAGAATTAAGATTGCAGCCGCCCTTCGATGAATTTAAGGTAGAGCTTCAACTTGAAACTGCCGGAGACATCAACGTGACCAGGAAAATTCGTGTCGTCCAATTCGGAGTCGGGCCCATCGGGGCCTCCATCGCCCGCTTGATGCGGGAAAAGCAAACCGTCGAAATCGTCGGCGCCATTGACGCCGATCCCGCCAAGGCGGGTCGCGACCTCGGAGAAGTTGCCGGCGCTTCCGGCGCGCCTTGGGGCGTCATCGTCTCTTCCGACGCGGCGGCTGTCCTGAAAAAACCCGCCGACGTCGTCATTCATTCCACCTCTTCGTATCTCCCCCAGGTGATGGACCAATTGCTCGCTTGCGTTTCCGCCGGCTGTTGCGTCGTCTCCACCTGCGAGGAGCTCGCCTACCCTTTCCGCAAATATCCGGAGCTGTCCCAGCAATTGGATACCGCCGCTCGCGATGAAGGCGTCGCTATCGTCGGCACCGGCGTCAACCCCGGCTTCGTCATGGACAAACTTCTGCTCACTCTTTCCGCGGCGTGCCAGCGCGTCGAGTTCGCCTCCGCCACGCGCGTCGTGGACGCCTCCAAGCGCAGGCTCCCTCTCCAGAAAAAAATCGGCGCGGGCATGACTCCTGAGGAATTCCGCCGTGAAGTCGCCGCCGGAGTGATCAAGCACCACGGTCTGCCCGAATCGATCGCCATGGTCGCGGACGCCCTGGGATTTTCGCTCGACGACATCTCCGAAACCATCGAGCCCGTCATCGCCGAAGCTCTCGTCAAAACCGAATTTCTCGAGGTCGCTCCGGGCCGGGTCGCCGGCGTTCACCAGATTGCTTCCGGCATCGCCGCCGGCCAGGACTGCGTTCGCATGGAGCTGAAAATGTATGTCGGCGCGAAGGATCCCGGCGATTCCCTGGAATTGCGCGGCACCCCGTCGCTTTCGCTGGCGATTCCTGGAGGCACGCACGGCGATCTCGCTACCGCCGCCGTCGTCGTGAACTCAATGCCCGCGATTCTCACCGCTCCCGGCGGCCTGCTCTCCTCTCGCGACCTGCCTCTTACGTTCTTTTCCGGCGCGATGGCCAAAGCCTGAACCGCCCCTATTTTCGGTCCCAGTAGCGCGCCACCGCGGCGTAGTCCGGATCGTCTTTCGACCGCTCCTTCACCGCGCTGTACGCCGCGTATGCCCCTTCGGCCGCGGGCAACGACAATCCTTCCTGCCGGGCCAGCTCCAGCGCCAGCCGCAGGTCCTTGTGCATCAGCCGCAGCGGAAAGCTCGCCGTATATTCCTCTTTCAGCATCAGCGGCGCCTTGATGTCCAGAAGCTTCGCTCGCCCCATGCTCGACTGCATCACCTCCACCAGTTTTTCTCCCGCCAATCCCGCCCGCCTCACGATAGCCAGCGACTCCGCGAACGCATCCACTTCCACCGCCAGCAGCAGGTTCATCGCCAGCTTGATCGTCTGCCCTGATCCGTGCGGTCCCAGCAGAAAAAATTTCTTCCCCAGCGCCGTGAAAATCGGCTTCACCCTCTCGAACACTTCTTCCGGCCCTCCGATCATGAAAACCAGCTCCGCCGCTTTCGCTCCCCAGTCCCCTCCCGTCACCGGAGCGTCCAGGTAATCCACCCCGCGCTCGGCGCACTCCGCCGCCGTTCGTCGCGCCAGGTCCGGCGTCACCGTGCTCGAATCGATCAGCACGCTCCCGCGCCGCAGCCCCGCCAGCACTCCCTCCGGCCCGTGCAACACGCTTTCCACCGCCGGAGGATCGCTGATGATGATCACCAGCACATCGGCAGCCGCCGCCGCTTCGCGCGGGCTCGCGGCCCGGCGCGCTCCGGCTTCCACGAGTTCGTCGGCCGCCGCTGCCGTCCGGTTCCAAACCGTCAGCGGAAATCCCGCCTTCAATAAGTTCTGCGCCATGGGCTTTCCCATCAGCCCCAGCCCGATCAGTCCCGCCGCCGTCGTTGTCATGGATGATTCCTCCCGAAAAAACTCCATGATAACCGACGCGGCGGGAGCGGCGCGCGGAATCCTTCCATCGCGTCGGGCGCCCGCCTTCGGCTCCGTCGCGCCATCCCGGACTTTTCTTCGGAATCAATCGGGACAACGGGAGGGTTTCTACTTTTCGGCTTCCTTGACGTGAATCACCCGGCTGTACGGAATCTCCACACGCATCGTCTTTTCCTTGCCGCCCTGCGAAAATCGTTCCTCGATCGAAATCGATTCCCCCGAATCCTCCACGAGGATTCCCTCCGAGGAAAGATGAATGTCCCCCGCCCGGTAGCTCGCTTCCACACGTTTCCCAACGAGAAAATCGAATCGGTGCATAAGTCTCCAGCGTTACGAGGGCCCAAAAATGCGTCAATGGTACCACCGTTTTATATACTGTCCATATAACTCTTCTGGAATATACCAAGAAATTAACTGAGGGCTTTCCGTCAAGCGGAGCCTTATATGAGCGAGAATTCCACCCGGTGGCGGAACGGGTCGATCCGTTCCGCGCGAACCTTCACCAGCTTTCCCAATTGAAACACCTCCCGCCGCGCTCCTCCTCGCCCCGCCCGCCGCGGTTCGGTCGCGATCGAATGCTCGCGTTCGTTATAGAAGCATCTCTGCCCCGTGAACTCCTCGATTCGGTCGATTCCCACCAGCCCTTCCACGAAAATCTCCACCAATTCCACGAAGAATCCGAATTTCTGCACCGAAATGATCAGTCCTTCGAACTCCTCGCCCAGGTGCCCTTCCATGAATTGCGCCGTCTTCCAATCCATCAGCTCGCGTTCCGCCGCATCCGCCCGCCGCTCCGCTTCCGAGCTTTCCGAAGCGATCTCTTCCAGCTCCGTCCGGAGGTACGGCCCGAGCGTCGCCACCGGCTTCTTCTCTCCCTGCCGCGGCGCGGCAACCGGCGGCCGGAACGCTCCCGGATTTTCAAGCGCCCATTTCAGCGCCCGGTGGACGATCAGGTCCGGATAACGCCGGATTGGCGATGTGAAATGCGTGTATTCCTGCGCTGCCAGCGCGAAATGTCCCAGCGGGTCCGCCGCGTACCTCGCCTGTTTCAGCGACCGCAGCATCAGGTAGGAAAGTATCCTCTCCTCGGGTTTTCCGGCGATCTTCGCCGTCAGCCGTTGATAGTGCTGCGGCCGGATGTCCACTTCATCCGACGCCGGCAGCTCCACCGTCATCGCCCTCATCCGCCCTCGCCCGGGTTTCCCTCCCCGCGCCGGCGGCTTCACTTGCCCGTGGCGCACCGCAATCCGCCGCTCCGCCAGATCATCCACTCCCAGCGAATATCCGAAAGCGTGCGCCAATTCTTCGAACTCGAGCACCTTTTTGATGTCCGGCTTCTCGTGCACGCGGTGCAGAGACGCGATTCCCCGGCTCTCCAGGTACTGCGCCACCGCTTCGTTCGCCGCCAGCATGAACTCTTCAATAATTCGGTGCGCGATGTTCCGTTCGCTCCGGACGATGCTCACCATCCGTCCTTCCGGGTCGAATTCGATGACCGGCTCCGGCAAATCGAAATCGATCGACCCTCTCGCCGTCCTCCTCCGGTTCAGCGCCAGCGCCAGTTCCTTCATCCGGTGAAACTCCGGAACCAGCGAGGCATACTCGCGGCACGCGGCCGCGTCTCCTTCGAGTACTTTGTTGACGTTCGTGTACGTCATCCGCTCCGCCGAGCGGATCACTCCCGCCGCGAACTCCGATTTCGTCATTCTCCCTTCGCCGTCGAATTCCATCTGCACGCTCATCACCAGCCGGTCCACCCGCGGGTTCAGCGAGCAAATTCCGTTCGACAGCTCTTCGGGAAGCATCGGCACGGCCCGGTTGGGAAAATAGACGCTTGTTCCGCGCAGCCGCGCTTCTCGGTCCAGCGGCGAATTCCGCCGCACGTAATGCGCCACGTCGGCGATGTGCACTTGCAGCTCGTAGCTTCCATCCGCCCGTTTCGTCACGTGGACGGCGTCGTCGAAGTCCCGCGCCGTTTCTCCGTCGATCGTCACGATGGGAAGCGCCCGGAAATCGCTTCGCCCCCGCGAAATCTCTTCCCGCACCTCTTGCGGCACGCTTCTTGCTTCCGCCGCCGCTTCCGCCGGGAACACGTGAGGAAGGTGGTGCTTCCGAAGAATGATTTCCACGTCTACGCCGATTTCCCCCGGCCGTCCCAGAATCTCCACCACGCGCCCCACCGGCGCGATCCCTCCCTTCGGATACCTCTTGATTTCCACGTTCACCACTGCGCCGTCCAGCTCCGGCAGCCGCGTCCGTGCGCTTGCTTTGAAATCGCGGCTCCCTCCGCCCGTCGCCTTCTCTCGCAGTTCCGGCGTGAGTTCCTCGCCCGGCGGTATCACAATCTCGTGAACGATCCGCGTGTCGTAGGGCAGCACCGCATTTCCCTGCGGCCCGTATCGAAACAGCCCGACGATCGTCGGATTTTCCCGCTCCACAATCTGGACGATTCGCCCTTCCGCTCTCCCATCGGCGCGCCGGCGCACGATCCGCCCCACCACGCGATCCCCGTGCATCGCGTCTTCCACGTTGTCGCGGCCGATAAAAAGATCGCCGTCCACTCCCGTCACCGGTGAATCGGGGACAAGAAACCCGTAACCGTCGCGATGCGCCACAAATCGCCCTTCGATTAAGTTGGGATCCCTCGGGCGTGGATGTTTCTTCGGCTCCGTCGCCGCGCCTGCCGGTTTTGCGTGGGATTGCTCGTGGTGCTTCGGCGGGGACTTCGCTTCGCCCGCCGCAGGCAAGCGGTAGCGCCCGCCGTGAACTTCTTCGATTTCCTTGCGGCGCAGCAGTTTTTGAATCACTCGGGGCAGATAGCGTCGTCCCGTGTGTTTCAGCCCCATTCCATGCGCGATTTCGCGAATGCTTGCGGGCTTCGTCAGCGTCCCGAGGTGCGCCAGCACTTCGTCCGCTGCTACAGGCGCTGCGGGAGAATCGTTCCGGCGATGGCGCGGTGGCGGGGGAATTTTCATGTCGGCAACTCGGTCCCGGACAGGCTAGCGGATTTCCCCGGTCGAGGCAAAGAAACCTTGCCCCCTCACGGCTGCTCCGGAACAATCTCCGGCTCTTCCAGCACCACGATTTTCCCGTCGGGCTCGCGTTCCAGCTCCGGCGCGTAAACGCCGAGCAGTTTTCGCCGCCACCACATCCCCGTTTCCCGCTTCGTTTTCCAGTCCGTAAACCAGTATTGATAGATGACCGCGCGAACGCGCTGCGGCGGATGATCGTCGAATGGATCGCCGGCAAAAAGCTCGAGCACGTCTCTGTCTTGCGTCAGCAGGCGCTCCTCCGTCCACACCACAAACCGGTAATCCTGCCAGGGCCCCAGCGACGCGAACCACAGGTTCCATTCGAACCGCGGCTGGTACGGCGCGTAAATCCCCGGTGCTTTCGCCGGATTTTGCGGTTTGTAACGGAACGGAAACGCCAGCCACGTCCGCCCTCCGTCGCTCGATCCTTGAAACTCGATTTCGTACCTTTCGTGCGTCATCACCGCGAACAATCCATAGCGGTCGTCGAGCCGGAACGGCTCGAGCGCTCGGATCGGAGCGTCCGGAAGCGGCAGCTCCGGAATGAACATCTCAATCAATTGCGCGCTCGACGCGTAAAACATCCACCCCAGCACGATTCCCGCCACTCCCATTTCCGCAGCGGAAAGGATTCGCTTTGTCTGCGCGCGCCACGCCGGTACTCCCGCCGCGCTCGCTGCCGCCATCCCTTCCTCCGGCTCTATCCAGCCCTTCACGCGCGCCGGCGTCCACCGTTGGAAAAACTGGTCGTCCAGCAGCAGAAATCCCAGGGACAGCACCAGGTAATTCAGAAAGGCGTAATTTCCCGTCAGGATGATGCTCACCTGCATCGGCGTGATGATGCAAAAGCAAATGATCCGGAAACGCCGCGGCAAAAAAACCATCCACACTAGCGCCAGCTCCGTCGCCAGCACCACTCCCGTGATCGTTGCGTGAAACCCGTGCGGCAAATGCTGGACGTACCATCCGATCCAGCTCGGCAGCGGGCCGTTCTGGTAATAATCGTCCATCGCCGTAAAGTGCCGCCACGATTGGTCCCCGCTCGCCAGCTTCACCACTCCGGATTGGAAATAAATTCGAAACCATTCCCACTGCAACAGAAAGAAACTCGCGCGTGACGGTCCGTGGGCGGACCCGAATCCCGGCCGCAGCCCCGGCGGCGCGAAGAAAAGCGACAGCAGGCCCGCTTCCATCAGCATCCCGTCCGATTGGTAGCTCGCGAAATCCTGCGCCACCGCGATGAACGACAGAAAGCACACGAAGCAAACGAAAATTCCCCCGCGCGGCCATAGATTCAGGAACAGCAGGACCGACGCCGCCAGCCCGATCCAGCACACCGCCATCAGCGCCCGGTCGCTTGTTCCCAAATACCAGAAAACGGTCGGCGTGTACCAGAATCGGCTCCCGTGGAACACCCCTTCGACGGCCTGCAGATAATCGCGCGCCGGTAGAATCCCGTCCGGTCCCACCAGCCCTTTGATTTGGAAGTAGAAAGAATAAAACGCGGAAAAATATATGAAGCCCAGCGCTCGAAGAAAAATCCACCTCGCCCACAGGTGGCGCGCGGCAGGCGGCGCGCCTGCGGAATTTTCCGAGCCCAGCAGCCAGCGCACCCACTCTGCCAATTGGTCTGGCATGACACGGGATTATACCGGGGCTCGGCCGTTGCGGGCGACGGGGGAAAAGCGGCGTGGGAGACCGAAAATCAGCGCTTCGGCGCCGCGCCCTTCGTCGGCTCGAATCGGATTCCGTGAGGCGCCGCGGGAATCGATTCCATCTGCTCGCGCCCCTCGGCCAGCCCCATCAGGAATTCCTGCGCGCTGAAATGAATTCCGTTTCTCCGGCTGCGCGCCGTCCCCGCCCGTGGCGCTGCATCCTTGGCGCGGAGGTACACGCCGTCTGCGCCCAGATATCGCGCCTTTTCCGTGTCCGCCAGATAGGGCGAGAGCACCCCCGTGAAAATCTGCCGGCAAAGCGCCTCGTCGCGAAGGTGAAACATCACTTCCACTCGCTCGTAGATGTTGCGGTGCATCCAATCGGCGCTTCCCAGGTACACCTCGGACTTCCCGCCGTTCCCGAACAGAAACACTCGGCTGTGCTCCAGAAACCGCCCGATGATGCTCCTCACGCGTATGTTGCTGCTGACGCCCCGGATTCCCGGCCTCAGCGCGCACTGCCCGCGCACGATCAATTCGATCTGCACTCCCGCCCGCGACGCCCGGTACAGCGCCTGAATGATCTTCTCGTCCAGCAGCGCGTTCACTTTCGCCACGATAAACGCCGGCCGCCCCGCTCGCGCGTGCGCCGTCTCCCGATCGATCAGCGCCGCGCAGCTCCGTCCCAGGTTCAGCGGCGCCACAAACAGCGGCGCGTACTGCGCTCGCTCCGAATACGCTGTCAAATAATCGAAGACGTGATGGACCGACGACGTCACCCTCGGGTTGCTCGTCAACAGGCTCAGGTCCGTGTAGAACCGCGCCGTGGACGGATTGTAATTCCCCGTCCCCAGATGCGCGTACCGCCGGATTTGCCCGTCGCTCTCCCGCCTCGCCACCAGCGCCAGCTTGCAATGCGTCTTCAGCCCCACCACTCCGTGAAACACCTGCACGCCCGCTTCCTGCAAATTCCGCGCCCACCGGATATTCGACGCTTCGTCGAATCTCGCCTTCAATTCCACCACCACGGCCACTTCTTTCCTCGCCGCGGCGTCTATCAGCGCCCGCACGATCGGAGAGTTTTCGCTCGTCCGGTACAGCGTCTGCTTGATCGACAGCACGTCCGGGTCCTGCGCGGCGCTTTCGATGAATCGCACCACCGCGGAATACGAATCGTACGGATGGTGCAGCAGCAAGTCTTGTTTCCGCACCATCTCGAATATTGACGCCGGCCCGCGCTTCAGGCTCAGCTCGCGGGGGCTGAACGGCGGATATTTCAAATCGGGCCGCGCCGTCAGCTCGTACAGGTTAAACAGCCGCGATAGATTCACCGGTCCGTTCGCGTGAAACACCTGCCACGGCGCCAGATGAAAATTCGCCACAAGCCGGTCGATGATCTCCTGCTGCGCCCCTTCTTCGATTTCCAGCCGCACCGCCGAACCTTTGCGGCGCCGGTGAATCTGCGTGTCCACGCTCTCGAGGATGCTCCGCGATTCCTCTTCTTCGAGATACAGGTTGCTGTTCCGCGTCACCCGGAATGCCGCCGCCGACAGAATCTCGTAGCCGTGATACAGCCGCTCCGCGAACGCCCGCACCACTTCGTGCAGAAAAACGTACTGCACCCGGTCGTCCGTCGACGGCAGTCGCACCAGCCGCGGAAGCGCCCGGGGAACCGTCGCCACCCCCAGATACGTTTGCGCCCCCCTCTTCTTCCGCCGGACCAGAAACGCCAGGCACAGCGCCTTATTCAGCACGTGCGGGAACGGGTGCGCCGGATCCACCGTCACCGGCGTCAAAAGCGGCTCCACCGACTTCGCGTAAAAATTCGCCAGGTATTCCCGCGCCTCGCCGCGCAATTCCCCCCAGCTCAGCACGTCAATCGACTCTGCCGCCAGCGCCGGAATCAGTTCCTGCGACCAGCATTCGTACTGGCTCTCGACGAAGCTGTGCATTCGCTCCGCGAGCCCCGTCAGAACCTCCGCCGGATTGCGTCCGTCCGGCCCGGCTTCGCGATTCCCTTGCTCCACCTGCTGCAGAATTCCCGCCACGCGCACTTCTACGAACTCGTCCAAGTTGCTCGCCGTAATCGCCAGAAACTTCACCCGCTCCAGCAGCGGATTTCCCGCGTCGCGCGCCTCCTCGAGTACGCGTTCGTTGAACTGCAGCCAGGAAAAATGGCGGTTGAAATAAAGCTGTGGATCCGCCAGGTTGACGCGCGCCATCCCTGCCTCCGGGCCACGCAGCCTAGCAAGCCACTGTTAAGGACATGTTACGAATTGCTCCCACTAAAGTTGCCGTGTCTATCCTCTCCTTCCAGGCAAGCACGCGACCCCCGTCTTCCCCAACCCGCTTCATTCCAAGGACATGCCGTCCCGCCCCCGCCCTTGTTTGTAGCCTCTCTCCCCGCCTTGCAAATTCGCAGGACGCCCCAAATGCCATCGGCAATCCGAATCGAAGCCATCCGTTCTTTTAATTGACCCGCGCGAGAGCCTCGCGATAGGCTAGCCGTTTACACTGGGGCTTGTGGCAGGGATATTGGGTTTCAGACCCGTGCTTTCTCACTCTGTAGATCAAGGAGATTCATGTCCACCGAACTTCGCAGTTTCCTGACGCTTTCTTACGACGAGCTCGAAGAAATGAATCTGCACGCCAAGCAGCAGAGGAAGGACCGCGTCGCCCCCCACAAAATTCAGGAGGAAAGGCTCAAGTATCTTTCCGGAGAAAAGCGCATCAAGGCCGTCACCGTCCTCTTCAGCGACCTCGAAGGCCGCTTGCACATGCTCGATTACGACAAGAAATTCCTCCTCAAGAGCTGGGACAACCTCACCTTCGACGGCTCCTCCATCCGCGGCTTCACCGCGCAACGCGAAAGCGACCTTCGCCTCTCTCTCGACTGGAGCGCCTTTCATTGGGGTCCCTCCGACGTGTTCGGCGCCGGCAAGGTTCTTGTCTTCGGCGAAGTCATCGATAAGGACGGCTCCCCCTACTCCGCCGATATTCGCGGCGCTCTCAAGGGATTCGCCGAGGCCCAATTCAAAAAGCAAGGCTACACGCTCAACGCCGCCAACGAAATTGAGGGCTTTCTCTTCCAGGGCGTGGACGCCGAGCGCCACTACTTCGAATCCGCAAAATTCGAGTACGTCAACACCGGTGGCTATTACCACTCTCTCCCCGGTGATCTCCTCCGCACTTTCATTGACACCACTGCCGAAGTCCAGCGCGCCATGGGCTTCCAGAACGAAAAGGACCATCCCGAAGTCGCGCCTTCGCAATTCGAAATCAATTACGGCTATGGTGAAGTGGTCGCCGCCGCCGATCAGATCCAGCTCTACAAGCTCATCTGCCGCCAGGTCGCCACGAAAATGGGCTTGACCGCGAGCTTCCTTCCCAAGCCCGTCGTTGGCGTCAACGGCAACGGAATGCACACCAACGTCTCGATCAGCAAGGGCGGAAAAAATCTTTTCTGGGATCCCAAGGGCGAGGAAATGTTGAGCAAGCTGGGCTGGGCGTTTCTCGACCGCATTCTCACCCACGGCAACGACATTTGCCTGCTCCTCAACGCCAGCGTCAACGCCTACCGCCGCCTCGATCCCCATTTCGAAGCCCCCAACCAGCTCAAGGCCTCGCCCGTGGATCGCGGCTCGATGATCCGCGTTCCGATCGGCAACGAGCGCAGCATGCGCGTCGAGGTTCGCTCCGTCGCGCCCGACGCCAATCCCTATCTCGTGATGCTCGGCATTTTCAAGACGGGCATCGAAGGCGAGACGGCGAAAATCAAAAATCTTCGCCAGGCCGAGCGCTATCTCCCCGACAATATCTACACGGCCCTCGAAAATTTCCGCAAATCCGAGTGGACCACCAAGCTGATGGGCGAGGACGTTAAAACCCGCTACGCCGATTTGAAGCAGGCTTCCGCCGACCGCTGCCCCCGCCTCCTCGGCACTTTCGTGAAAGCTCCCGAAGTGCAATACCACCACGAGGTCTACAACCAGTTTTTGTGGAATCTGTTCTAGTTCCTGGCGTTGCCTGCCTGCGCCCCGGCGTATTTCTCCAGACGCCGGGCCTCGCCCGCGGGATTACTTTTTCGCGTGTCCGAGCGCCGCATCCACGTTTCGTGCGCGTAATTCCACGCGCGATCCTCCGCTCGATTCCGTGAGAACGATTTTGCCCTCGCGCGCTTCAATTTTTGAAACCGCGCGCCAGGTCGCCGGCACTTCCGCCGAAAACATCACGTAAGGAATCGTCAGCCGCCCCGCCGCCGGCAGCCGAGTGAGCCGCGGCGTTCCAAACAATCTCCCCGCGAGCGCCGATTCCTGCATCCCTTCCGGCGTCGGTGTATTTCCGAATTCCAACCCTCGCGCTTGCGTCGTTCCATTCCAGGGCGCCGCTTGGCGCACTCGGTTTTCCTCCCAGAAGACCACCCACGGATAATCCGCCGTCCGGAAACAGTAGCCAAACACCCGCCCCAGCTTCCAGTTCAGCACAGCCACGTACGCAATCGGCTGCGATTGATCCAGCAGCACCGTGGCCACGAATCCGCGTCCCTCGGCCGCGAAAGGCTTCGAGACGTCGTGCTCTCCCCCGGAAAAGGACGGCGCGAGCGGCCACGAAAAATCCCGGTTCACCGGCAAAGCCGGTTTGCCCTCGTACTCGTACGGGCCCGTGCGGCACCGCGCCGCCGGCATCAGGCACACGCTTTCTCCTTCGCGGCAGAACGGAGGTCCAAACGTCGCGTGCTGCACCCATTGGATGTAGCGGTCGAATTTCTGTTCGTTGGCCGCGGTTTCCTTCACGTACGCCACCGGCTCGCCTTCCTGAATCGTCACCTCGCGCTCGAATCCGATTCGAGCGATCGGCGCTCTCGCTTGCAAAACCAGCCGCGCAGCCCCTTTCGATACTTTCTTTACTTTCGCCGTCCATCGCCGCGAAGCAAGCTCGCCGTGCAGCGGAAGCCCCGCCTGCAACTCTTCCTTCGAAGGAATTCCAAAATAATCGAGGCACAGCACGTGCCCGGTGTAACCCGCCAGATACGGCCCTTCCGGCGGCGGGCTGTAAATTTTCGCGTCTCTTTTCGCCGAGTATTCGTATGGTTCGATTGTCTTCCAGGGAACTTCCCACAGAAAATTGGGCGATTCCCCGCTCGCCGACTGCGCGGAAACCGACGCCAGGTGCCCCCCGCCCAGCAGCCATTGCGTCGTGATCGCCCCGTTCGAGACAATCGCGGCCCGGCGTCCGCGCCACCGCCCCGCCCGGCAAACCAGTTCCGATTTGCTCTTCATCTTCTCTCACCAGTTTTGAAGATGTTTTCCTGCGGCCGGTTTATTGCCTTCCCTCGCGCCGTTCTCGTTCCCGGATCCGTCACGATCCGTGCCCCGCTCCCGTCCCGCCCTCGGAAAACGACATCCCGCCCGCCGGGATCAGCATTCCCCCGTCGGCCAGCAGGTAAGTTCCCGTAATGAATGACGCCGCATCGCTCGCCAGATACGCGATGGCGTCGGCGATTTCCGCCGGCTTGCCGATTCGCCCCAGCGCGTGCGAGCGGTTGCATGCGGCCAGCACCGCTTCCGGGTCCGCGCACTGCCCGATGGACCACCGCAGCATCGGTGTGTCGATCGCTCCGGGCAGCACGCAATTAACGCGTATGTTTTTCGGCGCGTAATCGAGCGCCACCGCCCGCACCAATCCCAGAATCGCGTGCTTCGACGTGACGTATGCCGCCGAATTCGGTAGCGCTGTAATCGATTGCACCGATCCCACCGCCACGATCGACCCTCCCCCGCGCTTCAGCATGTGCGGAATCACGCTGCGGCATAGAAGATAAAAACTCTTCAAATTCACCGTCATCACTTCATCCCACAGCGCTTCCTCCGTCGCCACCACGTCGCCGTAACGCTGTATGCCCGCGCAGCTCGCCAGCACGTCTACGCCACCCAGTTCCCCCGCCGCCTTTTCCACCGCCTCTTGCACCTGCCTCGCCGAGCCCACATCGCACGCATAAAATTTCGCTCGCCCGCCCGGCCCTGAGATCGCCGCCGCCACTGCCGCTCCCTTTTCTTCGTTGCGGTCCAGCAACGCCACCGCCGCTCCCAGCTCCGCCAATTTACGGGCTGTTGCCTCGCCGATGCCCATCGCCGCTCCGGTGACGATCGCCACTTTCCCTTTGAAAGATGGAATCATGGGGCCTTTCGTCCTGCTCGTTATGGTTTCTGCCGCGTATTCCTGCGTTCCCGTATTTCGCAGCCTTCCAAGGTAGTTACCTCAGGCAAGCAGGTCAATAGTCGTCCTTCCCGCTCGGTCCGCGTCTCCCTGCCGAATCAGCTCTTTGCATCCAATCTTTGCACTCCGTTTACTCCCCGTTTACAAATCCGGCGCTACCCCCTTCTCATTCTGGAAGTCACGGAATATTAATCTGAGGTTTCCCTAGCTTTAGCTTTCCCACCTCACGCTTTCCGCTGAGTTCTTGCATTTACCCCGGGGAAATTCAATTCCAAGGCGGCCTTCGCTTGCCACGCATACTCATTGCTGACGAAAAGTCGTCGCTGGATGCCCTCGACTATGAATTCCGGATTCACGGCTTCGAGTTGGTCCACGCCCTTCCCGCTTCGTTTTGCCTCGACGAGATTTTTCAGGTCCGCCCGGACCTCTTGATCGTTGACCGCGGCCTTCTCGGCGCGCGCGCCTTTGAAATCTGCAAAGACGTCCGCGCGGATTCCCGGTTCGATCATCTCCCCATCGTGGTCACCGGTTGCGGGGATGAAGCCGACCGCGTGATTGCCCTCGAATTGGGCGCCGACGACTACGTCAACAAACCCTACAGCCATCGTGAGCTGATTGCCCGCGTGAAGGCTCTCCTCCGCCGCGTCCAATTCGTCGTCGGCTCCGAGCGCGCCATCGAAATCGGCGAGCTCCGCATTGATCCTTCTTCCTACCAGGTGACGCGCGACGGCAAGCCCATTCAATTGACCACCCTCGAATTTCGCCTCCTCCATTTTCTTGCCTCCCAGCCCAACCGCATGTTCTCCCGCGACCAGTTGCTCGAGCACGTCTGGGGCGCCAATCAGGTCGTGATTCGCAGGAATGTGGATACGCACATCAGCCGCCTCAGAAAAAGAATCGAGCTCAATCCCGAGGCGCCCGTTCACCTCAAAAGTCTCCGCGGCGTGGGATACATGTTTGAAATTCGCGAGAACTGAATCGGCCCCGCTCTCCCCGTTTGCCGTTTCGATTGACGCCACCTTCCGGCGCAGGTAGGATAGCCTCACATTCCAGGGAGGATTTCGATGGCGAGCAAAAACAAGCTGACCAGGGCGGCTGAATCTATCGGCGCGGCTGTCGGCAGGGCGGAAGGCACGGCTCATCGCTTCGCGAAGGCCGGCGAAAAAGCCGCCAAGAAAGCCGCGAAGGCCGGCGCTGTCGCCAAAAAAGAGCTGGCGGCCATCACCAAGCAGGTCGAAGCCCTGCAGAAGCAGCTCTACAAGACCAGCAAGAAACTCCAGAAAGCCCTGCGCTAGCTCGCCGCGCCCGGCGCAATCGGCTCCCTGTTTTCCCAGGCATTTCCGCGGTTTTTTCTTTATCCGCTTTTCGCCGGCGCCGGCACACACGGCTCCCCGCCCTCATCCCGCGATTTCTCTCGATTTTTCTTGGAATAATTGGTGCCCGAAAGAGGACTCGAACCTCCACTCCCTTGCGGGAACTAGCTCCTGAAGCTAGCGCGTCTGCCAATTCCGCCATTCGGGCATTTCGTGTGGCTTCCTGCGAGGCTCTTTCATATTGCCGTTCCCATCAGCGTTTGTCAACGAAGCACACCCCTCGCCCGCTTCCCTTGACCCTTTGCTTCCTCCTGCCTACAGTAGCTATGGGGCTGTGGGCAAGGGGGGAAAGACGCATGGCGTCAGCACGCGCGATGATTGAGCGCCGCCGTTCCAGCCGCGTCTTGATCCGCATTCCCATCCGCGTATTCGGCAGCCTCGCCCCGGGCGAACCCCTCAACGCCTCCGCCGAAACCATCGCCGTCAGCCGCTGCGGCGCGCTTCTCCGCACCCCGTTCTCCCTTCCTCTTGGCACTCGCATCGAGGTCCTCAACGGCCTCTCCCTCGAAACCCGCGAATTTCGCATTATTCGCGTCGGTGAACCCGACGACGACGGCTGGTTCGATCTTGGTGTCGAAATCCTCCACCCCGCCCGCAGCTTCTGGGGCATCCAGTTCCCCGACGAAAACCGCTTCGCTTGACACCCCCCTCCCTCCACGGTGTTATAATCCGCTCGATGTAGGGCCCTGTCGGGCCGTTGCCTTTTCGGTCATCTCTTACGGCCTTTCCGGGTCCAGGAGGCGGCCATGGAACTCTCTCAATCCACGATTTACGCCCTGGCGATAGCTTGGGCCATTGTTACGATCGCTTTGCTCTGCTTGGTGATTTACCGCAGCATGCTGGCGTCCCATGAGGACGACCAGATTTTTCTCGACAGCGCTTCCGAATCTCTGGCCAATGAGCAGCGCGTCCTCGTGGCGCGCATCGACAGGCTCAGTCGCCCCATCGTTCTGCTCATCGTCCTCTCCAGCGCTCTGCTCGTCGTGACCGGGGGGCTTTGGCTCTGGCAAGGGTTTAAGAACTTCTGAGCGCTCGTCGCCGGCTGTCTGGCCGTTGTTGGCCTATTTTCTAGGGCTTGGCTGCAGGTGCATTCGCTGGATTGCTC
This sequence comes from Verrucomicrobiia bacterium, assembly GCA_035503815.1. Taxonomy (GTDB): domain Bacteria; phylum Acidobacteriota; class Terriglobia; order Acidiferrales; family UBA7541; genus Palsa-295. Next base: position 52,565 of record DATJTF010000006.1, on the reverse strand, counting down.
GCCGGCGGTTTCGGCCGCGACGCTTCGTTCGGGCAAATCTGCGACGTGTGGTTGTGAACGATCAGCCAGGTGTCTCCCGTTTTCACGAACACCAGCGTCGTTTGTCCCCTCGCGAAATACGGCTTTCCCTCGTATTGGGCCGAGAGCTCCCACTGGTAACACGCCCACGCCACGTCCCCGCTGTGGAAGATCGACGTGTTCCGCCGCACCACCTGCATCCCCTGGAATAATCCCCGGTCCCGCTCGTAAGCCGCCGCGTAGTTCTGCCACCCCATCACCGGCGGCGCGTACGCTCCGCTCACAAACGACGCGTTTTCCGCGTAATACTGGTGCATCTTCTCCACTTCGCCCAGTTGAAATGCCCCCAGCATCTGCCCGATCTCCGTGTCGATCTGTTCCGGAATCGGCAAAGGTATGATCGGCGGCGCGGCGGCGCTCGCGCTGTTGTTATTCTTGTTTTTCTTCTGCGCCCGCGCGCTGGCCGGCGCCAGCGCGAAAATCAGCAGCGCCGCGACACCCGCAATCCAATTTTTCCCCCGTGCTTTCCCAAGAATCCGCTTCATCTTTTCCTCCCCTTGCGCCTCGGAGAATAGCACGCCGCGTGCGCCGCAAAACCCTCGTTTGGCCCTCCTGTACGCTCCTCGTAAACGGTCTCTCTCCGCCCTTGGAACGCGATGACCCCGAGCGAGGAGAATGTCCGGATCTTTCGGGAGAAAATTATGCAGGGCGGGCGGAACCGCTTGCCATGCCGCTCAATATCTCGTCCACGGCCCCAATCGCGAACTCCACTTCTTCCACGGTATTGTAAAAATGCGGCGACATCCTCACCCCGGCTCCCGGCCGCCAGTCCACCAATATGTCCCGCTTCAGCAGTTCGCTGCACACTTCCTTTGCATGCGGCATGTCCACCGCGATTGTGCCGCCCCGCCGTTCTGCGTCGCGCGGCGCGTTCACCCGCCACCCTCTCTCCTCCGCCAGCTCCACAATCCGCGCCGTCAGCCGTTTCGATTTCTCCCTCACCCCCGCCATGTCCAGCTCCCGCAGGATTTTCAATCCCGGCATCGCCGCATACAGTCCCGGAACGTTCGGCGTTCCATTTAAAAAACGATACGGTCCCTGCGTGTACCGTATCGGCCCCGTTTCAAATCCAAACGGCTTCTCGTGCGCCAGCCATCCCGTCAATTTCGGTTCCAGCTTCCCGGCCAAATCCGGCCGCACGTACAGATACGCCGTCCCCGGCCCTCCGCACAGCCACTTCAACACTCCCCCGCACGCGAACTCCACTCCCAGCGCCTGCACGTCTACTTTCACTCCCGACCCCAGCGATTGGAACGTGTCCAGTATCACGTGCGCTCCCACGCGCTGCGCCTTTTCGCAGATGGCCTTGGCGTCTTGAATGTAAGAGCTTCGAAAAATCACGTGCGACACCGGAACCAGCAGAGTCTCCTCGTCGATCGCATCCAGCAGCCGTTCCGTGGGCGCCTCCACTCCGTTGTCCGACTTCACCATCTCGATTCGCGCTCCCCGCGCTCTCTGCGCTTCCCAGAAATACATCACCGAGGGAAAATTCAGATCCGTATACACCACCTTGTTCCGCTTTCCCCCGAAATCGAAACACGACCCCGCCACCGCCTGGCACTGCGTCACGTTCCCCAGTATCGTCACCGAATTCTCCGGCGCGTTCATCAGCTCGCCGATCTGGTTTCCCGCCTCCAGCGCCAGCATCCACCATTTCTCTTCCCACGCTCGCACGCCTCGCCTCGCCCACGTCTCCGCATACTCCTCCAGAGCCTCGCCCGCTCCCCGTGGCATCGCTCCCAGCGAGTTGCTGATCAGATACGTTGTCCGCTCCAGAATCGGAAATTCTGGTCGGTATCGCGCAAAAGGGTCTGTCACGCCTTCACCTTCCTCCGCGCCCGTTGCTTCTTCGCCAGAAAATAAAAGATCGTCAGCGCCAGCAAGTACGGCCCCCCGCTCAAAATCGTGATCCGCAGCTGCGGCAGCCACCACGTCAATCCCACCGCCGTCACGATCGCCGCAAACGCCATCGCCGACATCGCCGCTCCTCCCGGAGCCCGCATCGGCAGCGCCTCCGCCTCTTCCCGACTCAGCTTTTTCCGCATCGCCATATGCGAAGCCAGTGTGATGCACCATGCCAGCATTCCGCCCGTCAGCGACGCTCCGATGATGTACAGAAACGCGTTCTTCGGCGTGATGTACTGCACCACCAGCGCGATCACGATTCCCGACGCCGACATCAGCAGCGCGTTTCGCGGCGTTCCCTGGCCCGAGAGCTCCGCCAGTTTGGCCGGCGCGTCCCCCGATTCCGCCAGCGAATACATCATCCGCGACGTCACGTACAGCGCCGCGTTCGCCCCCGATAGCGCCGCCGTCAGTACCACGAAATTCATGATCTGCGATATCGCCGGCACGTGCGCCACCTCGAAAACCGTCACAAACGGGCTCTGCTTCACTCCCACCGCGTTCCACGGCACCACCCCCACCAGCACCGCCGAGGAACACACGTACACGAAAGTCAGAATCCCGAATGTGATGTACGTCGCGCGCACGATGTCCGAAGTGGATCGCGCCTCCCCCGACGATATCGCCACCATCTCCGTCCCCAGAAAATTGAACAGCACAAACGGCAGCGCCAGCGCCGCTCCTCCCGCTCCGTGCGGCAGAAATCCTCCGTCGCTCCGGTAGTGCGCTTGCACCTTCCCTCCCAGCATCAGCCCCGCTCCGATCACGATGAACGCGGCGATCACCACCACCTTGATCATCGCGAACCAGTATTCGAAGCTCCCGAAATCGTGCACGTCCCTTAAATTGATGAACAGCAGCAGCCCCGCCGCCCCCGCGATCCACACTCCCCCGGGAATTTGCGGAAACCAGTAACCCAGATAGATCGCTGCCGCCACCAGCTCCGCGCTGATCGCCACCACCAGCGCGAACCAGTATCCGTACCTCGAAACGAATCCCGCCCAGTGGTTCAGATACTTGTCCGCATACACTCCAAACGAGCCTGCGGCCGGGTGCAGGCTCGACATTTCGCCGAGCGCCATCGTCACCGCGAACGCGATCGCCGCTCCCAGGATGTACGTCAGGATTAACGCAGGACCTGCCACTTCCACCGCCGCGCCCGATCCCAGCAGGAGTCCCGTGCCGATTGACCCCCCGATGGCCACCATCGCCATTTGTCCCGCGCTCAATTCGCGGTGCAGTTCGTCGTGCGGTTCGCTGGGCTTTGGATCCAATCGTTTATGCCGGAGTCTTCGCTTTCAATTTCCGGCCGGCTCGCACTCTATACACGGCCGCCTCCGTTTGCAACGCGCCCGCTCTGTTTTCCTTCCGCTCTCGCCGCTCGCCAGAATTCGGGAATTGGCCCCTTCAATGCCCCGCAATTTCACTGTTTCGCTCCCGCGTGCGGCGTCTGGCTCAGCAAATTCACGAACAGACGGTACGCTCCCGGCACTCCCGCCGGCAGTTCCCGGAAAAACGATAGCCCCGTATAGATGTACACGCCTTTCCCGTCCCGCGCGTACACCAGCCCCCCATCCGTCACTTTCTCTCCCGGGTCGTTCAGCCCCAGCACCCCTTCGTACGGCGGCCCGAACGTGCTCCAGAAATAGATTCCCCGCTCCTGCACCCATCCCTCGAAATCTTTCGCCGTGATTTTGTTTGGCGTGTTCAGCAGCGGATTGTCCGGCTTCAGGAATTCCACCGGCGATTGCGCGTTCGTCACGCGCACTCCCTGCTCCGCCATTTTCGCCGGAAACGGCGCCGGCAGCAGCTTGTTCCACGCGTAATCCCGCTCGTACTGCACCACCAGCGACCCTCCGTTCTTCACGTACTCCAGCAGCCGCCCGTTCGACCGCGGCAGGTCCGGCCTCAATTCGTACGCGCGGATTCCCACCACGATCGCGTCGTACTCCTTCAAATCCCCGAACGCCAGCGCCACTTCGTCCAGCAGGTCCACCCGGATTCCCAGCTGCCGGATGATGTCCGGCAGCGGGTCGTTGTCCGCCGCGATGTATCCGATTCGCAACCCGGCCGGCACCGTCAGCTTCAGCACGTGCACTTTCGCCTCGTCCGGCTCGCTCCAGTTCCGCGTCGGCACCGTCGGAATCGGCTGCACCGACGTCCGAAACGTTTCGCCGTCGAGCTTCGCGTAGGGATTCAGCGTGTACGCGCCCGGCGCCGTCGTCGCCGGCGGCGTCACCACGAATTGAATCAATTGATCTCCCGCGATTTTGTACTCGAGCGGCGCGACGCTCTCCGCTTTCCAACTCTTCGGTGCGTCCATTCCGATCGTCACCGTCGCCGGATCTGTTCCGTGATATCTCACCCTCGCCAGCAATCGGATGGGCTGCCCCGCTTTCGATTCCGGCACGATCACCTGCCGCGGGTCCACCGTCATCGTCACCGCGGGCACCAGCGTCAGCGGGTACGTCTCCACTCCGGTCGTCGTCGCCTGCATTGATGTCACCGGCTGGTCGATCGTGAAATCGTAATCGTCCAGGCTGGCTTTCAGCTTCATCTCCAGCAGCGGCGGTGGAAACGGCAGGATGGCGTCCTCCGGGCTGTGCGGCGCCTTCGCGTCTTTCGGCGTCTCCACTTCGAACACGTAGTTTCCGCTTTCGCTCTTCGAATTCTCGAGCGTCGCCCTCCATCCGCTCGGCGCTTGCAGCGTCTTTCCGTTCACGCTCCACTTCACCGGAACCGCGCTCGCCTCCGGGATGTCCAGATCCACCGTGAAGTTTTCTCCCGCCACCAGTTCGTGCCGGCTCGCCTGCGTTTTCACGCCCAGCGCGATGTCCAGCGCCAGCGCCTTGTTGATTTTGTCCTGCGCCTGTTCGAGCTCCCACACCGCCGCTTTGCTTCCCGCCTCCTGCGCCACCCGCTCTCTTGCCGCCGCGATCTGTTTTCCCGCTTCCGCCAGCGATTTCGCCGCTCCCGCGCGGTCCAGCTCCAGCGCTGATTTTTCCGCCGCCCCCAGCTCTCTTTCCGCCGATTCCAGCGCCGTCCTCATTTCCGCCGCGTTCGCTGGAAACCGCGAAGCCAGCTCGCTGATCGGCTCCGCCAGCAGCTTCCCGTCGAATCCCCCCGCCGGCTCTCCCTTCATATCCTCCCGTTCGAGATAGATTGGCCGCCGGAAAAACGGGCTGTTGAAGAACAGCGGCGTCCCCTGCGATCGGTGCTCCGCGTGCCCTTCCATCCCGATCTCGACGTAGCTCTTTCCCCACAGCGGCGACACCGTATTCACCGGCAGCTCCACCGCTCCTTCCGCGCCGCTCGATCCCATCCGCAAATCCAGCGTCACTTTCCACGCCGGCAGCCCCTCCGCGATCTGCTCCGGAAATTTCTTCGGATCGGCTGCGTCCGCCACCGCTTGCGGCGTCAAGATTCCCGACGCCTGATGGTTTCCGTGACCCCAGTGCGTTCCTCCCCATCCGTTGATCACCACTTCCGGCCGGTACGTCCGGATCACCCGCACCATGTCTTCGAGCGGCACTTGTCCCCAGATCTCCAGCGTCTGCTCTGCGCTCTTTGAAAATCCGAAATCCACCGCCCGCGTGAAATACTGGTGCACGCCGTAATATTTTCCCGCCGCCAGCAGCTCTTCCGTCCGCACCACGCCCAGTTCTCCGTCCTGCTCTGGCCCGATCGCGTTTTGTCCTCCTTGCCCCCGCGTCAGCGTCAGCAGCGCCACGTCCGCGTCCAGTCCCCGCGAAAGATACGTCAGCAGGCTCGACCATTCGTCGTCCGGATGCGCCGTGATGAACAGAATCCGCGTGCACACCTTCGCTTTCTGGATCGCTTCCGCCGTTTCCGGCAGCGATTGCGCGCCCGTCGAGAATCCTCTTGCATCCTTCGCCGCTCCGCCGAGCAGGCAGACGATTCCCGTCGTCACCGCCACGATTGCCGCCTTGATCCTCCGCTTCATTCCGCCGCCTCCTTGAATGGCCACTCCTTCAAATGATCCGCGCGCACCAGGTACACGAGCACCCCCACGCATGTCGCTCCGAGCGATGCCATCATGGGCCGCTGTCCTGTCGAAAGGAAGATCGCTCCCCATCCAGCGATCGCCACCACCACCGGTAGAGGATACATCCACATCCGGAACGGCATTCCCGCTCTGCCCCTTCTTCGCCGCAACACCACCAGCCCCACCGCCTGTCCCATGAATTGGATGAGACATCGCATCGCCAGGATGGCGCGAATCACCACGAACAAATTGAACAGCAGGCTGAACACCACCGCCGTCGCTCCCAGCGCCAGCAGCGACACGTTTGGAAACTTCTTCGTCGGATGCACCCGCCCGAACACCGAAAAAAAGTTTCCGTCGATCGCCGCCGCGTACGGCACCCGCGAATACCCCAGCGTCGCTGAAAACAGCGAACCCAGCGCCACCAGCAGGATCAGCACCGTCGCCAGCGTCGCCCACTGGCTCCCGAACGCCCTCTCCACGAACGTGCTCACGATGAAGCCCGTGTTCTCCGCCTCCTTCCACGGCACCACGCTCAGGATGCTCGCCTGCATCAGCAGGTACAGCGTCATAATCCCCAAAATCGAAATGAATATCGCCCGCGGTATATTTTTCTCCGGGTTCTTCATCTCCCCGCCCAGGTTGCACACGTTGTAGTAGCCCAGATAGCAGTACACCGTCTGCACCGTCGCGTGGCCCAGCCCCGCGTACACCAGCACCGAAAGGCTCCACTCCCCTGACCCGCCGCTGAACAGCCCGCTCGACCCGATGTGCCTGATCCCTCCCGCAATCAGCCACGCGATCGTTCCCACCACGATCACCCAGAACGCCACCGATATCTTTCCCACCGCCGTGATCCGCCGGTACAGCAGCAGCACCACCAGCGCAATCACCATCGCCGCCACAATTCCGTCTCCGTGCCTCCACAGCGGGCTCATCCATCCCCACGCCCGCCCCATCTTCGACGCCAGAAACGCCGAATATCCCGCGAATCCCAGCGCTCCCGACGCCACCACCAGCGGCGCCTGGAACAGCGTCTGCCAGATATAAAGGAACGACATCAGCCGTCCCCATCGCGGCCCATAAGCCTCTCGCAAAAAAACGTAGCTCCCTCCCGCCTCCGGCATCGCCGCGCCCAGCTCCGCCCACACGCACCCGTCAAACAGCGCCAGCACTCCTCCCGCCGCCCACGCCACCAGCGCCTGCGGCCCGTGCATCGCCCGGATCACGAACGGAATCACGATGAACGGCCCGATCCCCACCATCTCGATCATGTTCAGCGAGGTCGCTTCCAGCAGCCCCAGCCCCCGCTCCAATTTTGGTTTTTGGGTCATCCCGTGAAACCCTCGCCGCGGCCCGCAAAGAATAGCAAGTTTGTCCGCTCCCGGCCCCACTCTCCCGCTTTCGGTTGCGATATTCCTTCCGATTCCGTAAATTGAATCAGACCATGTCCCCCACGATCCTCGGAGTCCTGGTCTTGTCTCTCACGGCTGCGGTAGTCCTTTTTGGCTACTTTCGCTCCCGCCGCCGCCGCCCCTTTCCTGCTTACGGCTGGCTCGGAATCATCGCTTTCTTGGGCTCCGAGTTTCTCCTTCTTCTTCGCGTTAGCCCCATCGACTACTATTTCGTTCCCCTCGCCTGCAGCTCTTACATCCTCCTTGTTGACGCCGCCGTTCTCACCCTCACCGGCCGCTCCCGCCTCCATTCCGCCCCTTTTACTTTCGCTCGCCTCGTCGCTCTCTCCGTTCCCCTCTACCTCGTCTTCGAGGGCTACAACCTCCGCATCCAGAATTGGATTTGGGTTGGCGTGCCCCAGCCTCGCTTCGCCGCGATCCTCGTCTACGTCTGGAATTGCGCCGCCGTCTTCCCCGCTCTCTTCGAGACTTCCGATCTCGTCCAGGCCATTCTTCCTCCTCTTCCCGGCAAGCCTTGGAAAGTTCCTCCGCCCGTCGAATACCTTTTCATTTTCGGCGGCGCCGCTTGCCTGATTCTTCCCCTCGTCCTTCCCGTAAAAATCGCCGCTTATCTCTTCGGCTTCGTTTGGGTCGGCTTTCTTTTTTTCTTGGATCCCATCAATCGCCGCCTCGGTCTTCCCTCCGTTCTCGGCGATCTATCCGAGGGCTTTCGCCGCCGCGTCTACGGCTTCCTCCTCTCGGGATGGATTTGCGGAATTCTTTGGGAGTTCTGGAACTTCTGGGCGCCCTCCAAATGGCGTTACAATATCCCCTTCCTTCAGGTTCCCAAGCTCTTCGAAATGCCCGTCGCAGGTTTTCTCTGGTTTCTCCCTTTTTCCCTCGAATGCTTCGTCATGTACGTCACGGCTTCCTGGCTCGCCGGATGGCTCAGGCGCGTTCGATGACTCTCTCGCTCCACCTTCGCCGCTTCCCCGCTCTCCTTCTTCTCGCTCTCCTCCTCTCTCCCCGCGTCTCGCCCGCTCCTCTTCCCGCGCCCTCCTTGACTCTTCCTCCTCTCGCCCTCCAGGCCCGCGACCTCATCTACAATGGCGACCCCGCCGCCGCCATTCCCATCGCTCGTTCTCTCGAACAATCCCAGCCCGCCCAGCCTCTCGGTTTTCTTCTCGAAGGCGAAGCCGAGTGGTGGCAGCGCTACTGCTCCGCCACCGAAATCAAATACGGCATGGTCGAAGCCTGGACCCATTCCAAGGACCCCGGCGACGAAGCCTATCTCGCTCTCGCCGACCACGCCATTTCCCTCGCCGAGGCTCAGCTCGCCAAGTCCGACACTCCCGAAATGCACGTCTACGCCGGTTTCGGCTACGCCCTCAAAACCCGCGTCTACGGCCTCCGCGGTGAAAATCACAACGCCGCTCGCGCCGGCGTCGCCGCTCGCTCCGAAATGCTCCGCGCTCTCCAGCTCGACCCCCAAAATCCCGACGCCCTCGCCGGTCTCGGCATCTACAACTACTACGTTGAGACTCTCTCCCCCATCGTCAAGTTCCTCCGCATCTTCATGGGAATTCCCGGCGGCAACAAAGAGCTGGGCATCGAGCAAATGCAGCAGGGCATGGCGCGCGGCGCCATCCTCGACGTCGATGTCCGCTTCATCCTCGCCCGCGCTCTTCGCCAGTACGACCAGAAATACGGCCAGGCCCTCGCTATCGCTCTCCCCCTCCTCTCGCGCTATCCCCGCAATCCCGAATTTCTTCTTCTCGCCGGCAACCTCAACGCCGAGCTCGGCCGCTCCTCCGAGGCCCGCGAATATTTCCAGGCGGTTCTCCATCTTCAGCCGCCTTCATCCTCCGCGGCTTCCTGCCCCAATTGTTCCGCCTCTTCGCCTCCCCACTCCTGCCTCGCCCACTCCCGCGACCTCGCCAATTCCTTCCTCGCCGGCCTCCATTAATCGCGCCATCCCTCATCCCGCGCGGTAGCGCCGGTGTCCCGTCGGCTCCTTGCCTTGCCTTTGCTTTTTTGGAGCCTGCCTGCCGAAGGCATGGCCTGCCTGCCGAAGGCATGGCCTGCCTGCCGAAGGCATGGCCTGCCTGCCGAAGGCATGGCCCGCCTGCCGAAGGTAGGTGCGGCGCCCTGGCGCCGATTTGCTTCATCCCACACCCAGCTCGCTGGCTCCTGCGCCAAGCAAAGACTCTTGCTAGCTCACAAGTCTTTGCTTTGTTAGACTGCCCGCTTTTTGCCCGCCTGCCGAAGGCATGGCCTGCCTGCCGTAGGCATGGCCTGCCTCAGTCTTGAGCGGAGGACTTGACGTCGCTTTGCCTTTTGCGCCCGAGGCGCGCCCTCCGCCTTTGCTTTTGCCGTTGGGTGGAAGCGGGGGCATTTATGCCCCCGAAAAGCTTCGCCAAAAAATGGGCTTTAGCCCTGGTGTCCGCTATTTCTTTCTTCGTAGCGCCGGCTCGCAGGTCTTAGCGGCGTAGGGACTCCTGCCTCCTTGCTTCCTTATCGCCGTCCCTCATTTCAAGCTCCAACTCAAGAATCGCAAATCACGCCTTCCTGCCTATCCGCGACATCAATATCGCCGACACCGTCCCGAACAAAAACGCCGCTCCCCACACCGCCTCCGCTCCCCACCGCTCGAGCGCCGCCGCTCCCATCCACGGCCCCGTCGCAAACGCCACGCTGAACGACATCGTGTACAACCCCATGTACTCCCCGCGCCTCTCCTTCGGCGCGATCTCCGCCGCATACGCCGAACTCGCCGGCATCAGCACCATTTCTCCAAACGTCCAGATCGTCACCGCCGCGTATACTCCCGCCGTCCGCGTCACCAGCGCGTACGACCCGAATCCGATCGCGTACAGCAGCGCCCCCAGCCCCAGCGACCATCCATGCGGCCAATTCTCCATCGCCGTGTTCAGCGGCACTTCCAGCGCCACGATCAGCAGCGTGTTGAACGTAAAAATCGTCCCGTAAATCGCTTCCGGCATTCCCAGGTGCCGCACCAGAAACAGCGGCAGCGTCGACGTAAATTGAAAAAACACCAGCTGCACCGGAATCAGCGCCGCCAGAAAGTAGAGCATCCGCGGATTCCGGAACGCTCGCAATTCCGCCGCCGGATGCGCCGTTGACAGCAGCCTCGGCGCTTCCGCCTCGATTTCTCTTCCCAAATCTCCGGCGTCGTCCCATTGCGCTTCTCCCGCCCGCACCCGCGTGTTTTTCGGCCACGCCAGGCTCAGCACCGCGCCTCCCAGCACCGACGTGATCCCGTCCGCCCAAAACAGCCACCGAAACGAATACGCCGCCAGCACTCCCCCGATCGCCGGCCCGATGCTCATTCCCAAATTCACCGCCAGCCGGCTCAGCGCGAACGCCGATTTTCTCCGGCCCGGCTCCACCAGGTCCGACACCAGCGCCAGGCTCGACGGCCGCACCGATTCGTTCAGAATCGCGAACAAAAACGTGATCGCCAGGATCGAACCAAATCGCTGCGCCAGCGGATACATCAGCAGCAGCGCTCCCGTGCAGAACAGCGACCCGCGCATCACCGTCAGCGGCCCCGCATGATCCGCCAGCCATCCCGCCGCCGGCATCGCCATCAGCGCCGCAACTCCATACGTCGTCAGCGCCAGCGCCGCTTTGCCCCCGGAAACGTGCAGCGTCCGCGTCAAATACAGCACCAGGAACGGCAACACCATCGTCCCCGCCCGGTTCACGAACGTCGCCGACACGAGCACCCACATCTCTCGCGGCAGCCCTTTCAATCCTCTCCACGGATTCATCGCCACTCAGAGTACAGAACCGCCAGGGCCTTTAATAGGGGACCAACTCAGGCCGGCGAACTCGGCGGAAAATTCATCTCAGGGCGTTTCATGGGAGTCTTCCATCAAGACGCGGCTTCGCTCCGCCGGCGTCTCGCCGCCCGTTTCCGATGAACTCTGCGGATTTTTCGGGGAATTTACTCTTCGAAAAATTCTGTCGCGCCTGCAACGCCTTCGCCCGGCTCACGCTTCGCGGTTCACGTCCTTGCCGCTTCTTCCTGCTCGAACGCGTGATAGCTCGACCGCACCAGCGGCCCCGCCTCCACGTGCTTGAATCCCATCTCTTCGCCCAGCCGCTTGTACTCCGCGAATTCATCCGGATGCACGTACCGCTCGATCGGCAAATGCTCCTTCGTCGGCTGCATATATTGCCCCAGCGTCAGAATGTGCGTCCCCTGCGCCACAATATCTTTCATCGCTCCCAGCACTTCTTCGCGCGTCTCGCCGAGCCCCAGCATCATTCCCGTCTTCGTCGGCGTTCCCGGAGCCATCTCCCCCGCCCGCCGCAGCACCTCGAGCGACCTCTCGTACACCGCTCCCTTCCGCACCTGCCGGTACAGCCGCGGCACCGTCTCCATATTATGGTTCAGCACGTCCGGACGCGCCTCCATCACGGTTTCTAGCGCGCTCCAATCCCCGCGAAAATCCGGAATCAGCACTTCCACCCGGCATCCCGGCACTCGCTCGCGAATCCGTTCGATCGTTCGCGCGAATATCGCCGCTCCGCCGTCCTTCTGGTCGTCGCGGTTCACCGACGTCACCACCGCGTACCTCAGCCCCATCCGCTCCACCGCTTCCGCCACACGCTCCGGCTCATCCTCTTCCGGAGGTCCCAGCGGTTTCCCGCTCGGCACCGCGCAGAATCCGCACGCCCGCGTGCAAATATTCCCCAGAATCATGAACGTCGCCGTGCGATGCTCCCAGCACTCCCCCATGTTCGGACACCGCGCGCTCTCGCACACCGTATGCAAATCGAGCGTCCGCATGATCCGCTTCAGTTCCTGATAATTTTCCCCGCCGAAATATTTCACCCGCAGCCAGCTCGGCCGCGGATGCGCCCCCGCCGCCGGCACTCCTCCGCCCGCCCCCTCGCCCGGCGCTCCCGCCGTCCCATTCCCCAGTATCGTAAACGGTGTATTCATCCTCTTCCGCCTGAATCCCTCATTCTACTCCGCCCCTCCCGCCTCGCAAAATCCCTGTGCCTCCTCTTCCATACGCCGCTCCCCTCACCCTCACGTTCTCTTGCGGCACGACTCCGCCGGCCCCCGCCTCACTTTCACTCTCCCCGCGATTGTCTTCCCCTCTCCGACTGATTAATATTGGACCGCGCAGTGGGGCGCTTGATTCCGGGTGTGCCGCGTTCCGTATTCCCAAAAGCCCCGCTTCGCGCGCCATTCTATTCGTGCTGGTGCGTCAGTTCTGAAATTCCGCTAAAGGAGCGACATTCATGGGAGCGATGCAACGCGCCGTTCTGCTTGCGCTGATTTTGACACCGGTTGGGCTCACTGTCTCCTGGAGCGCTCCTCCGCCCGCTCCGCAGCAGCCCGCCAACAAAACTCAAATCGATCGCGGCCGCTATCTCGTCGAAGAAGTCGCTCGCTGCCCCGAATGCCACACTCCCCGCGATTCCCAGGGCAATCTCGAACGCGACCGCTGGCTCCAGGGCGCTCCCATCTGGATCATGCCCGTCCAGCATATCCAGCATTGGGCCGAGCGCGCTCCCGCCCTCGCCGGCCTTCCCAGCTATTCCGATGAGCAGGCCGAACGCGTCCTCGAGCAGGGAACCGGTCCCGAAGGCGAGACGATTCGTCCTCCCATGCACACCTATCATCTCTCTCCGGACGATGCCAAGGCCATCATCGCCTACTTGCGCTCTCTCCCTTCGTCCCCGGAGTAGCCGCCCGCGGAAGCTTCGCTCCTGTATCGGGTGGGAGCCTTGGTTCGCCCCGCGCGCGCGCGCCTCGGGCACAAGGCTCCCTCCTCAATTCCCTCCTCCCGCGCATCGCTCCTCCCCGCCGCGCGGCCAACCCTTCCGCCCCGCTCCTCATCTCATCTCCGCTGCCGATTTCCAACAGCCATTCGACGCCGTGCCATCCATCCTTTCGCCCACGTTCCCCTGGAACCATCCTCTCGCGTCCCGCGTCAAACCCCATGCTTCTCCGAAGCTCCCATTGCATACTGTCAGGGACGCGCCTTCGGGCTTCGCCCGCCCGCGCCTCGGAGGGCCGGCTTCCGCCGCCGGGTTCTCGGGAACTCTTTGGCTTCCTTGGGCAATTATCAGAAAGGAGGATTCTTCGTCTTGACGCGCACCCTTCGCGGATTCGCCGCCATGCTCTTTTCGCTTTTCGTTTTTGCCGGTGTCGCTGGCGCCCAAAGCCTTAGCGGCTATTTCGCCGGTGGCACCGCCTCGGCCCCTTCCGCCGGCCTGGTCAACACTCTCGGTGACGGCAATCTCTACGAAGCTCCGAAAATGACCGGCTTCTTCGGCACCGTCGGCGGCGATTTTCTTTTCTTCCACAACGAAAAACTCGGCATCGGCGCCGAAATGACTTTTCGCAAGGACAAGGGCCCCTACGCCGGCCTCGAGTATCAGCCCAAATTTTTCGACGTCAACGCCGTCTACCAGCCTTTCACTTTCGCCAACCGCTTCACTCCCGAAATTCAGCTCGGTTACGGCCGCGCCCGCCTCAGCACCTACTACACTCCCGAAGCCTGCTACAAACTTCCCCAGGGCTGCTCCGGACCCTATGCTCAGGTCACTTCCGTCAGCGTTCCCGAAGCCCACGCCGCTGTCGGTCTCCGCTTCTACGCTTACCGCGGTATTTTTGTCCGTCCCCAGCTCGATGTCCGCTGGGCCCACAACGATTTCGGCTACTATTTCGGCAGCTCCTGGATCTACCAGTATTCCATCGGCGTCGGCTACACCTTCCATTTCGGCCGCCAGCGCCCTTCGAAAAAATAATCGCCCGTTTCCTCTCGATCTTTTTTCTCTCCGCGGCCCGCCCCGCTCTTCCGGATCGCCTCGCTTCAAGCTTCCTTTCAACCCTCCGCGGGCTCCGCCGGGCGGTCGCGCCGAAAGTGCCGTTTCAGGCCCTGATCTGGATCACACATGTGATGCACATCAGGCGAATTTTTTTCTCGCTCCTTCGCTATTTCTTCGCTGTGTTCGAAAATTTTTTTTCCTCGCTTCTCCCGCCCGCGAAAACCCCAAACTTATTTCTCAAGATTTTTTTCACCCTGCCGATACGCCAGATGAGCGCATCTCGAAGCCAGCGGACTCGGAATCCGCCGGCTCCTTCTTCATTTGCGCTCCCGTGTGGTCGGCAAACGTAAGTCGAGTAAATCGCTTACGTCCACGGCGAGGAGTCTGTCATGTCTTCCGTCTCAAGCCCTCTTGGGACGTTCTACCCGCAGGCTTTCAGTCCGCCTGCCGCGTACTCGAGCTCTCGCTCGCAGCGGCTCCAACCAGCCGACCAGCCCCCCTCTGCCCCGGTTGACACCGTCACCATTTCGGGCTACGTCCCGCAATCGCCCTCATCGGCTTCCCAACCAGCCCAAAATCAGTCGCTTGCCGCGGCCTCCCCGCCCATCCCCAGCCCAGCCACCCCGCCGCCAACCAACGCCGGAACCTCTGCGGGCCAAGCTCCCGCCACGCAAACGCCCGCGGACGGTCCCGCCACCCCGGTGACCGGCTCTGGTTCCGGCGCGTCGGCGGCCGCCGCGCAGACCCTTCCCGATTTCATCGGCAGTCTTCCCTCGAGCCAGCAACAGGAAGTCGCTCAGCTCGACCAGCTTCTCGAGCAGCTTGGAATCGATCCCAACAGCATTCCGGTCTCCGAGCAGCTCTCGATGGTCCTCGACCTCAACAATCCCGCCGCGCTCGTCAAACTCGTTCAATCCCTCGGCGAAGTGGTTCAATCTCCGCCGTCGAATCCCGCCGCGGCAACTTCGCAAAATCCGGCTCCGCAAAATGCTGCGCCGGTCGCCAACGCTCTCGTCTCCGCAAACTCCGCAAACCAAAATTCCAATCCCGCCGCTTCGAACGAATCCCAACCCGAGCTCCAGGCCGCTCCCGCCGGCAACGCCGCTGTCCCCGCCAATTCGCCCGGCGCGTCCGCAAATTTCGGCTTCGCATCTCAATTCCAGGAGCTGCAACTCTCGCTCGAAGCGATTGGCGCTGGCGGCTTCGCGCCACCAGCCGCTCAATCTCCCGCTCGCTCCGCGCCGCCCGCGGGATTCACCGCGCAAGGACAATCCTTGAACGTCGTCGCTTAGTTTTCGCGCTTCATTAGGACTCTGCGAACTGTGGCAATCCTACAACAGCTTATTTTTTTCTCCGGAAATTCTACCCGTAACTCATTGAAACCGCTGTTGTAACATTCTTCTTCGTGGCGCTTCCTTCTGCTGCTAGAATCTCTCCGGAAACCCTGTAATGCAATATCAACTCACCATTCAACGCCCTGTCGAAACGCAGGGCATTGGCCTTCACACCGCCGTGGATTGCCGCGTTCGGTTTGTTCCCGCTCCCGCCGACACGGGCATCGTCTTTCGCCGCACCGATCTCGATAATTTCGAAATCGAAGCGCATGTCGGCAACGTCGCTCGCGTCAGCTACGCCACCAGCCTCATGAAACAGGGCGTGCTTCTTTCCACCACCGAGCATGTCCTCGCCGCTCTCTATTCTTGCGGCATTGACAACGTTTACGTCGAGCTCGACGCTCTCGAGCTTCCGATTCTCGATGGCTCTTCGAAACCCTACATCGACCTTCTCGCGCGCGCCGGCATTCGCCGTCTTCGCCGCCCGCGGCGCTTTATTCGCGTCTTGAAGCCTCTCGAATTCTCCGACGGCGACCGCCGGATCGGCATCTACCCCTGCGATGAATTTCGCGTCCACTGTTTCGTGGACTACGCTCATCCCGACATCGGCCCGCAGGAAGTGGAAATGGCCGTCAATCGCGACTCCTTCACGCACGAACTCGCCTCGGCTCGCACTTTTGGTTTCATGAAGGATTTCCCGGGTCTTCAATCCATGGGACTTATCCGCGGCGGATCGGTTGAAAACGCAATCGTTCTCGACGACCACGCCATCCTCAATGGCCCCCTTCGTTTCCCCGACGAATTCGGGCGTCACAAGGCTCTCGACCTGATCGGCGATTTGGCCCTGGTCGGCCGCCCGCTTCTCGCCCGCATCGAGGCCCACAAAGCGGGTCACGCGCTTCACACCCAGCTCGTCACTCGCCTTCTCGCCGATGGCTCGCTCTGGACGGAAACCAAAAACGTTCCCTCCTCCGCCGCCCGCGCATCGGCCGCCGCGCGGACGCAGCTCTCCTCTTCTCCGGTTTCCTGATTTTTTCAGGGGATTTTCGCGCTTAACGCAGCGGCGGGCTATCCGCCGTTGCCGGATCGTCCGCCGACCAGCGAATTACGCCCGTCTCGTCCGTGTAGAAGCTTCGATTTCCGGTCTGTCCTCGCTTCATGGGATCCGCGGTCAGCTTGAATCGGGGAGCTCCCGCCGCCGAACACCCGTGGGCGGGAGAAGCCGTTCGATTTTCCGGATCGACTTCCGACCCGTCTTCGGCGAGCGGAACGTACCGGATGACGTATCCGGATCTCCATCCGCTGGCAAGCGCGCTGGATATCAACTCCGCGTAATCGCAGCTCGGCGCGCCCGCATCCGCTCCGTCCAGCGCTCTCAACGTCGGCGAAAATCCGTTCTTGTACTGGTTCGAATAGGTCATTTCCGCGGTTTCGATGGTGCGAAGCGCGCCCACGGCTCTCGCTTCGTTGGCAGCCAGCCGCGATCGCAGCAGGTTGGGAATCGCGATCGCCGCCACGATTAACGTCAGTGGAATGATCAGGATGCCCATGTAACCAAGGACCAGGCCCGCGACCGCCAGCCCCTCGCCCTTCAGCCGCCCCGCGGATTTGCGGATTTCGGAATGCGAAATATGCCCCAAAATCACCGCGGCCACCGCCGACGGAAAAATAAAAAATAAAATTCCGCAAATCAGGCTGGCTACGGCCTTTCCGCTCGTCGCGCCTTCCCCGGGGCCCGCCGCCGGCGCAATCGCCAATGCCTGCCCGCATTTCGCGCAATAGGCCTCCCGGCCTTCGTTAATCGCTCCGCAGTTTGAGCAGAACATGGCCCTCCCCCATCCGTCCTTACTGCTTCCCCTCGCCTACCTCGTTACGCCATCCGGCCAGATCTGTCAATATTATGCCGGCCTCCCGAATTCCTTTCCGTTGCCAAACATCCTTTCCAAGGTGACAATGACTTCGTCATGTCCGCATCGGATACGGTCATCGTCATTCTCGCCGCCGGCAAAGGCACACGCATGCGGTCAAACCTCGCCAAGGTTTTGCACCAAGCAGGCGGACGCCCTTTGCTCGAACACGTGCTGCGCTCGTGCCAGCGGCTGCGTCCCGCGCAACTTCTTGTAGTTGTCGGACACCAGGCGAAGGAAGTGGCCGCTCTCGCCGAATCATTCGGGGCGGAAACCGTGCTGCAAAATCCGCAGCGGGGGACGGGCCACGCCCTGCAAATCGCGCGGCGGGCGATGCGCAAATCCGCGAAACTCGCGGTTGTGCTGCCCGGCGACGCTCCGTTGCTGCGCGCGGAAACGCTCGGCGGGTTGATCGCCACGCACCGGCGCGGGGAAGCGGCGGCCACAATTCTGAGCGCCGATCTCGCGGATCCAACGGACTACGGGCGCGTCCTGCGCGACAGCGAAGGCCGAGTCCAGGCCATCGCCGAGGAAAAATCCGCGACGCCCGAGCAGAGACTGATTCACGAAGTAAATTCCAGCATCTACTGTTTTTCTCTCGAAAAACTTTGGCCGTGCCTTTCCGCGCTGCGCCCGGACAACGCGCATCACGAACTGTATCTCACCGACGCGATGGCGCTGCTGCGCGAGCGCAACGAACGCGTGCTGGCCGAAATCGCGCCGGAAGCGGACGAAATTCTAGGGTGCAATACGCGGGCCCAACTGGCGGCAATCGACAAAGTATTCCGCGCGCGGAAGGCCGCGGAACTGATGAACGCGGGCGTGACGATTTATCTGCCGGAAACCGTGGTGATCGATCCGGAAGTCACGGCGGGCCCCGATTGCCTGGTGGAACCGGGCGTGCGATTGCTGGGAAAAACCCGAATCGGTTGCCGCTGCACCATTCAAACGGGAAGCATTCTCCACGACACGCGAGTGGAGGATGACGTGACGATCGGCGCGCATTGCGTGATCGACACCGCGCGCCTGGCGGAGAGAACAAAAATCGGGCCGTTCGCGCGGCTGCGGCCGGGGAGCGATGTGCGCGCCGGCGCCCACGTGGGGGGCTTCGTCGAGATCAAAAAATCCGTCATCCGCGAAGGCGCAAAGGTTCCGCATTTGACCTACATCGGGGACGCCACGATTGGGAGCGGCACAAATATCGGCGCCGGAACGATCACATGCAATTACGACGGCGTGGCAAAACACCCCACGACGATTGGACGCTCCGTTTTCATCGGCAGCAACACCTCGCTTGTGGCCCCGGTGCGCGTGGGAGACGGGGCGTACGTAGCCGCCGGCTCCGTGATCACGGAAAATGTTCCCGCCGACGCTCTGGCCATCGGACGCGAACGCCAGGCGAACAAACCCGGATGGGCCAAAGCGCGCCGGGCCGAACAAAAGCGAGCGGCCAAAGGCGCAAAAACAAAATCGCGCCGAAAAAAGTCCCGCCGGTAAAATTCCCGCGCACTCCGCTCATTGCACGCGAAGCGATTTTCTCCAGTTTGATTCGCATTTCCCGTTCGCCCAAATTTCCTGGAAATATGCGAAGCCGCCGAAATTGCGTCGTGGACCGAAAGCCCGGAAAAGAGCGCGAGGGTCAGTGAGCGGGGGCGGATTCGCGGAGAAGAATGACATCGCTATCGTGGTGGGCGCGGATGAGGGCGAGCTTCTTTCCGTCAGGCGACCAGTGGAAATCGGGAATAAAGTCGGGGGTAAACCCGGTCGCCGTCCTGCCGGGCGAGCCATCCACGGGAGAAAGCCACAGGGCGTACAGACCTTTATCGCGGATGGGGTATCCGATGAATTTTCCATCGGTGGTATAGCGAATTTCGCCGGTGGCGCGAGGGTCGCGGGCGAAGGTGGTGACAGGCTCGAGCGTGTTGAAATCGAGAATCTTGATGACCACGGGAGCGCCGGGAGACGGCTGCGTCTGAAAAGCCAGATCTTTTCCGTCCGGAGAGACGTTGATGCAGCCACAGGTGAGGAGAGCGTCGGAGAGTTTCGTGGGGGTCCCGCCGTCCACAGATATTTTTTTGGCGACAAATTTGCCGGAATCGAGGCTGGCATAGACGAGCCACTTTCCATCGGGGGAGCACATCGCGGGCTCGTCGTCCTCGCCGTTGGTCATCTGCTTGAGATTTCCTCCCGTGGCGTCGATGCGCCAGATATTGAAGTCGCCTTTGCCGTCACGAAATCCCGAACTGAACATGACGTAGCGGCCCTGACCACAAGAAGCCGGAGCGATGGAGGGAAAATCGTCGTGAAGCAGAGCCGAACGGTTGGAGCCGTCGGCATCCATAAGAAAAATGCGGTTTTCCTGGTTGACGAGAAGCTTGCCGTCCTGCGTCCAGGTGACCTGAGTAGTGGGAGGAAGCGTGCTGATCGTGACCGGATCACCAGCTCCCTTGTCGCCATAGGGAGCGACCTGAAGCGCTCCGACATATTGTGATTGAACCGCGGCGATGGTCTTGCCGTCGGCCGAAAGGCTGATGCTGCGATAGTCGTTCGTGTCGTTGGTGATGGGGCGGTATGTTCCGGAGGGGTAGGAAACCAGGCCGATTTGATCGCGGCTGAAATTGGTTTCGCGGCTGTTGGCCAGAACCACGATGCCGGTCTGATCGGGCAGCCAGACCGCGTAATCGATCCCTTCGGGTCTTTTGGCAATGACTGTTTTTTGGCCGGACGAGACATCGAAGAGGTCGAGCGCTGTAAAAGCGTTTTGCTCAGAGATCCACTCGGTCACGAGGATGGACTTGCCGTCCGGAGACCATGCGGGATTATTGAATTGGGTCGTTTGGCGGGACAGAACTCTCTCGCCGGACCCATCCACGGCGGCGATCACGATGTCGCCCTGGCCGATGTTCATATTAAACCGCATAAAAACGATTTGCTTGCGGTCGGGAGAGAAACTGACGTTTCCGCCCACATCGTGAACGACCCGCTCGGGAGTGCCGCCGAGCACGGGCGCGCGATAGAGGCTATAGAGACCTTTCTCGCCTTTTTGGTCTTTAACGAAGTAGATAAAATTTCCGTCGGGAGAAAATTGCAGAGCGCGATAGATGTCGTCGGAAGGCGGGACGACCTGAGTATTGCTGTTGGTGGGAACATTGCGAAGCCAGAGGCTCTCCTGGCCGGCGTCGCGCTGGACATTGAGAATGTAATTCCCGTCGGGAGAAATAGCGGCGAGCATGGCTTTTCCGGTTTCGGTGATTCGGGAGACGGTAAAGTCCTGGAAGGCGTGGGATTTCCTGTGGGCGAAGAGAGAATAGACGCCGAAGGCGGCCGCGGCGACAAGCGAAAGGACGAGCAGAGACGTGAGCGCGATTCCCATTTTATGCTGGCTCGCGACCTGGAGGACCACGGAACTCGACGAGCCGGGAACGGACGGAGAGGAGCCGGAAGCAGGCCGCGCGGGGATGGCGCCCGAGGGAGGTCCGGAGGCGCCGGCGGATATCTGAGAACTGCCGGAGGAGACGACACGGCCCGAAGAATCGGTCTCCCGGCGAAGACGCTTCAAATCGGCGCGGATTTCGGCGGCCACCTGATAGCGCATTTCGCGGTCTTTCTCGAGGGCCTTTTGGAGAATTTCATCGAGTCTCGGCGGAATATCGGGCTTGAGGCGGATGGCGGGAGGGGGCACGCGATTGAGAATGGCCTCGAAGATTACGCCCGTGGTATCGCCGGCGAAGGGCATAGCTCCGGTCGCCATTTCATAGAGCACGGTGCCGAAGGAAAAAAGATCGCTGCGGGCGTCGAGTTCCTTGCCGCGCACCTGTTCGGGAGACATATAGGCGACGGTGCCGACCGCGGTGCCCGGACTGGTGAACATCTCTCCGGAATCGAGCGCGCCCTGAGTCAACCCGCCAACTGTTTCTCCGACGCGAGAAGCGCTGCTGCGAGCGGGGATGACCTTGGCGAGACCGAAGTCGAGAACCTTGGCGTGGCCGCGGCGAGTGACGAAGAGGTTCGCGGGCTTGATATCGCGGTGAATGATTCCCTGGGCGTGGGCCGCGTCGAGAGCGTCGGCAACCTCAATGGCGATGTCGAGCAGGCGATCGAGATCCATCGGCTGGCCGTTGATGACGTGCTTGAGCGTGGATCCGTCGAGGTATTCCATGGCGATGAACGCCTTGCCGTCTTCCTCGCCGATATCGTGGAGGGTGCAAATGCTGGGGTGATTCAACGCGGAGGCAGCCTGGGCTTCGCGCTGAAAGCGGCCGAGCGCCAGCGGGTCGCGAGCGACATCTTCCGGAAGAAATTTCAGGGCGACAAAACGGTGCAGGCGGGTGTCTTCGGCCTTGTAGACCACGCCCATGCCGCCGCCGCCAAGCCTTTCGATAATGCGGTAATGCGAAATCGATTGGCCGACAAAGGAATCGGGGGACGACATAGGCGGGGCGATTCTATGTTGCGGGACAAGGCAAGTCAATGAAACGACTTGGGCGAGTTGCGGGGCAGCTCCGCGGGCGAGAACTTCACTTTTCCAGCAAAAAGCGGAGAGAGATTGAGGGAGGGGCGCGGAAGACCATATAATTCCGCATGCCAGAGGCCCCGCTGATCGTGGAAGTGGCTCCCCTGCAGGAAACGGACTGGGCGGGCGTCCGCTCGATTTACCTCGAAGGAATTGCGACGGGCGACGCCACATTTGAGACAGCCGCGCCGGAATGGGAGAAATGGGACGAGAGCCACCTGGCGGGCTGCCGATTCGTGGCGCGCGCGGGAGAAGAAATTCTGGGATGGGCGGCGCTGAGCCGTGTCTCGGGCCGGTGCGTCTACGCGGGCGTGGCGGAAGTCAGCGTGTATGTGGCGGCGAAAGCGCGCGGGAGGAAGGTCGGAACGCGGCTGCTGAGGACGTTGATTGACGCATCGGAGCGAGATGGGATTTGGACGCTGCAAGCGGGAATTTTTCCTGAAAATACGGCAAGCATCGAACTGCACACCCGGGCGGGCTTCCGGGTGGTGGGGCGGCGCGAAAAGATCGGGCGGCTCGAAGGAAGATGGCGCGACACGCTGCTGCTCGAGCGAAGAAGCGAAGCGATCCACCTGCGCTAGAAAATTCGCTGTGGTAAAATCGGCAAATGAAATTCGGCGTAGTGCGATTTCCCGGCTCGAATTGCGATGACGACGCTTTTTATGCCGCGGGGAGGATTCTGCGGCAGCCGGCCGAATTCATCTGGCACCAATCGGAAGATCTCTCCGGCTGCGACGCGATCATCCTGCCCGGCGGCTTCGCCTACGGCGATTACCTGCGGACCGGCGCGATCGCGCGATTTTCTCCCGTGATGCGCGCAGTGGAGAAGTTCGCGCGCGTGGGCGGGCTGGTGCTGGGGATCTGCAACGGATTTCAAATCCTTCTGGAGGCGGGACTCCTGCCGGGCGCGATGACGCGCAACAAAAACCTGCGGTTCCTGTGCCGGCCGGTGCACATCCGCGTGGAGAGGACGGACACGCCGTTCACATGCGCGGCGCGCGCGGGACAAGCGCTGGAGATTCCGATCGCGCACATGGAAGGCAATTATTTTTGCGACGCGGAGACGCTCGCCGAAATGGAGCGCAACCACCAGATCATTTTCCGGTACGTGACGCCGGAGGGGCGGGACGCCGAGGACGATCCGCGGGCGAATCCCAACGGCTCGCTGCATGCCATCGCCGGAATCTGCAACCGCGAGCGGAACGTGCTGGGCCTGATGCCGCATCCCGAGCGAGCGGTGGAGAGCGCGCTGGGGTCGGCGGAAGGACTGGTGGTGTTCGAATCGATGCTGAAGTGGTCTTCGCGCGCGGGAAAACCATCGAACGGCGTGCCGGCCGCCGTGACAGCGTGATCGGCGCGGCCCTTCCTCTCTTTCGTCCGAACCAGTTTGCTTGCACGCGGCGGGCTTTGCCGGGAAAAACCACGCGCGAAAAGAGCCATCCAGGCCGAACATGATCGACACAGAAATCATCGTGACGAAGCAAATCGCGGCGGAGCACGGGCTGACGGCGGAGGAGTTCGCGCGCATCCAAAAAATTCTGGGGCGGGATCCGAATTTCACGGAGCTGGGCGTCTTCAGCGTGATGTGGAGCGAGCACTGCTCGTACAAATCTTCGCGAGTGCATTTGAAGCAGCTGCCGACGACGGGAAGCCGCGTGGTGCAGGGGCCGGGAGAAAACGCGGGCGTGGTGGACATCGGCGACGGGCTGGTGGCCGTCTTCAAGATCGAATCGCACAATCATCCGAGTTTCGTCGAACCGTTTCAGGGAGCGGCGACGGGCGTGGGCGGAATTTTGCGCGACATTTTCACGATGGGAGCGCGGCCGATTGCCGTGCTCGATTCACTGCGATTCGGGCCGATTACGGACGACGCCGCAAAGGGCGGCGCGACGAAAGAAGAGATTGCGCGGAACCGGCGGATCGTGGATGGCGTGGTGCGCGGGATCGGATTTTACGGAAATTGCTTCGGCGTGCCGACCGTGGGAGGAGAAGTCTGCTTCGAGCCGTGCTATTCGAACAATCCGCTGGTGAACGCGCTGGCGCTCGGCATCGCGCGGCGCGAGGAGCTATTTTTCGCGCGCGCGAAAGGGCCGGGAAATCCGGTGATTTACGCCGGCGCGAAGACGGGACGCGACGGGATTCACGGGGCGTCGCTGCTGGCGTCGGCGGAATTCAGCGAAGAATCGGAGCAAAAACGGCCGAACGTGCAGGTGGGCGATCCGTTCCTGGAAAAGCTGCTGCTGGAAGCTTGCCTGGAAGCCATGCGGACGGGAGCGGTGGTGGCGATTCAGGACATGGGAGCCGCGGGATTGGCGAGTTCGAGTTCAGAAATGGCTTCGCGCGGCGGCGTGGGAATCGAGCTGGATCTCGACCGCGTGCCGCAGCGCGAGACGAACATGACACCGTACGAGATGATGCTCAGCGAATCGCAGGAGCGAATGCTGCTGGTGGCGGAGCGAGGGCGCGAGCAGGAAGTGTTCGACGTGTTCCAGAAATGGGGGTTGGACGCCGTGGAAGCCGGGCGAGTGACTTCCGACGGAATGCTGCGGCTGGTACATCACGGGCGCGTGGCGGCGGAAATTCCGGCGCACGCGATCGCGGAAGAAGCGCCGAGATATCAGCGGCCGGTTGCCGCGGCGGCGCCTCGCCGGGAATCGGCGGCGAGCGCGGCGGCATTTCCTTTTGCGCCGGAGGGAACGGATCTGACGGAGAATTTTCGGCGGCTGCTCGCCTCGCCGGCGATCGCGTCGAAGAACTGGATCACCGAGCAGTACGATTCGATGGTGAGGACGAACACGCGCGTGGGGCCCGGCGCAGGAGACGCGGCGGTGCTGCGATTGAAAGAATCGAAGCGGGCGCTGGCGCTGGCGACGGACGGAAACGGGCGCTGGGGATATCTCGATCGGCGGCTGGGCGCGATGCACGCGGTGGCGGAGGCGGCGCGCAACGTGGCGTGCAGCGGGGCGCGTCCCGTGGCGGCGACGAACTGCCTGAATTTCGGCAATCCGGAAAAACCGGAAGTAATGCGGCAATTCACGGATGCGATCGAAGGAATCGCGGAAGCTTGCCGGGCGCTGGATACGCCCATCACGGGCGGAAACGTGAGCTTCTACAACGAGACGCTGGGGAAAGCGATCTATCCGACGCCGATTTTGGGAGTGCTGGGAATTCTCGATGATGCGGAAAATGCGCTGGGAAGCGCGTTTCGGAACGAAGGCGATTTGATTTTGCTGCTCGATGGCGGCGCGGCGAGGACGGCTTCGGGAGCATCCGAGAGAGAATTTTCGTCGTCGGAATACGCGAAGACAATTCACGGAATCGTCGCGGGGCAGCCGCCGGCCATCGATCTTGCCGCGGAGAAAAACCTGATTGATTGCCTGGTGGCGCTGGCGGCGGAGAAGGGTGTCAACTCGGCGCACGATTTGAGCGACGGCGGGCTGGCGGTGGCGCTGGCGGAATCGTGTTTCGCGAGCGAAGGATTCTCCGCAGAGGCGCGAATCGAATCGGGCGAGAGAGCGGAAGAGGCAATGTTCGGCGAACGCGGGGCGCGAGCGATCGTGTCCATTTCGCCCAGTTTTCTTGCCCGCGTCAACGCGATTGCGGCACAATACAAAGCCGGAGTGCAGCAAATCGGTACGGTCGTTCGCGGCGTTTTTCGCATCCAATGTAAGGGTGCGGCCGCCATTCAGGGAGAAATCGAATCGTTGCGAAACATCTGGGCCGAGTCGCTGGGCAAGGCTGTCGAGAGCGCATGAGGAATCATTCAACCAGCGTGGGACGGAATTTTTCGAGCGATTTCCTCGTGTTTTTGGCGGGACCAAGGAACCGGATCGCGTGAGCAAATTCATCCAAATCGACGACGATCATTTCCACGACCATTGCGGCGTGTTCGGGATGTTCGACAAGCAAGAAGCGGCGAAGCTGACGTATCTGGGGCTCTACGCGCTGCAGCATCGCGGGCAGGAATCGGCGGGGATCGCGTCGACCGACGGCGAAACGATTCACATCCACAAAGCGATGGGGCACGTGCAGGAGATTTTCACGCCGGACGTGATCGCGCGGCTGCCGGGGGCGGCGGCGATCGGCCACACGCGGTATTCGACGGCGGGCGACACGGTGCTGCTGAACGCGCAGCCGGTGGTGATCGACTGCAACAAAGGGAAGCTGGCGCTGGCGCACAACGGCAATCTGACGAACGCGCTGGAGCTGCGGCGAAAGCTGGAACATCGCGGGTCGATCTTTCAAACGACGAGCGACACCGAAGTGATCGTGCACCTGGTGGCGCGGAGCGGAGCGAGGAATTTGCCGGGCGCGCTGGCGGAGGCGCTGAACCAGGTGGAAGGCGCGTATTCGCTGGTGGTGCTGACGCGCGACGAACTGTACGCGATTCGCGATCCGCGGGGTTTCCGCCCGCTGGTGCTGGGACGCCACGGCGATTCCTGGGTGGTCGCGTCGGAAACGTGCGCGTTCGATTTGATCGACGCGGAGTACGTGCGGGAAGTGGAGCCGGGCGAGATGGTGAGGATTTCGCGGTCGGGAGTGGAGTCGATCCGATTCGCGCCGGAAAAGCCGCACCAGTTCTGCATATTCGAGCACGTCTATTTTTCGCGGCCCGACAGCGTGATATTCGGCCGGCCGGTGAATCTTTCCCGGGAGCGGCTGGGACGATTGCTGGCGCGGGAGCGTCCGGTGGAAGCCGATCTGGTGTCGCCGGTTCCCGATTCCGGAGTGCCGGCGGCGATCGGATACGCGGCCGAATCGGGGATTCCCTTCCGAATGGGGCTGATCCGCAACCATTACGTGGGGCGGACGTTCATCGAGCCGGAGCAGGCGATCCGGGATTTCGGCGTGAAATTGAAATTGAATCCGGTGAGGCGGATGCTGGAGGGGCAGCGCGTGATCCTGGTGGACGATTCGATCGTGCGCGGGACGACGAGCCGGAAAATCGTGAGGATGGTGCGGGAAGCGGGGGCGACGGAAGTGCACGTGAGGATCAGCTGCCCGCCGACGATTTCGCCGTGCTATTACGGCGTGGACACGCCGCGGCGGGAGGAGTTGATCGCCGCGCAGCATTCGGTGGAGGGGATCCGCAAGTTTCTGGGCGCCGATTCTCTCGGATACATTTCGCTCGCGTCGCTGTTCAAGGCGGTCGGCGGCGACAAAGAATCCTTTTGCACCTCGTGCTACACGGGAAATTATCCGACCGAGCTGGTGCAGCTCGAGGTGGAGGCCCATCGTGAAGGCTGAAGTGGAAGAATCCGTGGCGGGAGAAAAAGAAGCCAGGCAGGCGGGGAAACACGCGGGACCGGCGACGACGAAGGACAAGGTCTGGAGCGAAGTTGTTTCCTGGTTCTGGGTGATTCTGGCGTTTCTGGTGATCGAAGGGACGCTGGTGCAGGCGCGGGTGATTCCGAGCGGGTCGATGGAAAACACGGTGCTGATCGGCGACCATTTGATCGTGAGCCGGATCGGATACGACGCGGGAATTCCATTCACCAACATTCACGTGCCGCTATGGCGGAATCCAAAGAGGCAGCAGATCATCGTGTTCCGGGCGCCGCTTCCGGAAGAGGGCTATCCGGATTTCATCAAGCGGGTGATTGGAATTCCGGGCGACCACATCAAAATCGTGAACGGGAAAGTGTACGTGAACGACAAACCGCTGAACGAACCCTACGTGCTGCATGACGACAGCCTGGGGCAGCGGCCGGAAAATTATCCGCCGGTGAACGGGGACGCGTGGGCGGTGACGCCGCGTCCGGATTGGGCGCAGGAAATCTCAAAACACATCGTCAACGGCGAACTGGTGGTGCCGCCGGGCGAATATTTCATGATGGGCGACAACCGGGACAATTCCTACGACAGCCGGTATTGGGGATTCGTGCCGCGCGAGAACATCATCGGAACGCCGGTGCTGATCTACATGTCGATCAACGGACCGGGGGGAGTGTGGGATCCCGGTCACGTGGGCGAGAGATTTGAAACGTACTTGAGCGCGATCCTTCATCCCAGTGAGATCCGCTGGAACCGATTGTTTCACACGTTTTGATTTTTAACTTTTCTCCGGGCCCTCCTCCGGGAACAGGTCATCCATGCGCTATTCCGACGCCGGGGTAAACATCACAGCGGCACAAGAGGCCAAGCGGCGGATCGCCGCGATGGCGGGAAAGACGTTCCGGCGGGGCGTGCTGGCGCCGATCGGCGGATTCGGAGCGCTGTTCCAACTGGACCGGAAGAGATGGCGCGATCCGGTGCTGGTGGCGAGCGCGGACGGAGTGGGAACGAAGCTGAAAATCGCGTTCGCGACGGGCATTCATTCGACGGTGGGGGCGGACATCCTGAACCATTGCGTGAACGACATTCTGACGCAGGGGGCGGAGCCGCTTTTCTTTCTCGATTACCTGGCGATGGGCAAGCTGGACTCGCGGGTGGTGGAACAGGTGATCGAAGGGATGAGCCTGGCGGCGAAGAAATCGGGATGCTCGCTGATCGGCGGAGAAACGGCGGAGATGCCGGATTTCTACACCGACGGAGAGTACGACCTGGCGGGATTCATCGTGGGCGCGGTGGAACGGAAGAAGCAGCTCGACCCGCGCAACGTGCGGCCGGGCGACGTGCTGCTGGCGCTGGCCTCGAGCGGCCTGCACACGAACGGCTATTCGCTGGCGAGGCGGCTGGTGTTCGGGACGGCCAAGCTCGATCCGGACACGTACGTCGCCGAAGTGCACAACAAAATCGGAGCGGAGCTGCTGAAGCCGCACCGGGCGTACTGGCCGCTGCTGAGAAACGTGGTGGCGCGCGGGTGGGTTTCGTCGATGGCGCACATCACGGGCGGAGGAATCACGGAAAACTTGCCGCGAGCGCTGCCGAAAAACGTGCAGGCGGTCGTGGAGCTGGGCTCGTGGCCGGTGCTGCCGATTTTCCGATATCTGGCGCGTTTGGGGAAAATCGAGCCGGCGGAACTGCTGCGGACCTTCAACCTGGGCGCGGGAATGATCCTGGTGGTGCCGGCGAAGCACGTGGCGAGGGTGGAAGCGGAGCTGCGGCGGCGGCGCGAGAGATATTATCTAATCGGGCGGATCGAGCGGGCGGTGCGCGGGCGGGCGCGCGTGGTCTATTCGGGGCGGCTTCCGTTATAGGGTGATTTGGGAGCGCGGGCCGCAGTCCGTTTTTTGTTTTTTCAGAGACGTCAATCTCCTCCGTTCGAGAAATCCATCCTAAATTTCGCGGCGCTGGACGACTGTTTCCTTTCGGACGCCTGGGCAACAGTTCTTCTCGCCGGCGATCTGTCCTTTTTTTGAAGCGCGCGGCCGGGCTGCGGCGTCGCCTGAGTTCCGACGGCAACCCACCCGCGTCGTGATGTGGAGCGCTTCTCAAGACGCAGACGGAAGAGTGGCGCGGGGATTTTCGAGAAGCGCGGAACTGTGCTACTTTCGCGAGATGGCTTGGAAGCGAATCGGCGTGCTGTTGTCGGGCCGCGGGTCGAATTTCGAGGCGCTGGCGGATTCGGTGGAGGCGGGGCGGATTCCGGGCGCGGAAATCGCGGTGGTGATCAGCAACCGCGAAGCGGCGCCGGGAATCGAGCGGGCGCGGGAGCGCGGGCTGGACGCGCGCGTGATTCCGTCGAAGGGACTGGAGCGCGAGGCGTACGACCGCCTAGTGGTGGCGGCGCTCGAGGAAAAGAAGGCGGAACTGGTGTGCCTGGCGGGGTACATGAGGCTGCTCTCGCCGGTGTTCGTATCGGCGTTTCGCGGGCGGATTTTGAACATTCACCCGTCGCTGCTGCCGGCATTTCCGGGCCTCGAGGCGCAGAAGCAGGCGCTGGAACACGGCGTGAAATTTTCGGGGTGCACAGTTCACTTCGTGGACGAAAACCTGGACGCGGGGCCGATCGTGCTGCAGGCCGTGGTGCCGATCGAGGATGGGGATACTCCGGAAACGCTGGCGGAGCGGATCCTGCGCGAGGAGCACCGGATTTACACGGAAGCTGTGCGGATCGTGCTGGAGGGGCGGTACCGGATCGAAGGGCGGCGCGTGCTGACAAATACGAACATTACGCAGAGGGCTTCGTGACATTCAAACCGGTCGAGGAACAGTTTTCCTATTTAAAGAAAGGCGCGGCGGAAATCATTCGCGAGGACGAGTTGAAGGCGAAGCTCGCGGAATCGGCGAAGACGGGGAAGCCGATGCGCGTGTACCTGGGCGTGGACCCGACGGCGCCGGACCTGCATCTGGGGCACACCGTGGTGCTGCGAAAGCTGAAGCAGTTCCAGGACATGGGGCACACGGCGATTTTCCTGATCGGGGATTTTTCGGCGATGATCGGCGACCCGACGGGACAATCGGAGACGCGACCGCCGCTGACGCGCGAGCAGGTGCGCCAGAATGCCGAGACGTATCTCCAGCAGGTGTACAAGATTCTCGACAAGGACAAGACGGAGGTGCGGTACAACGACGAGTGGCTGGGAAAATTGAGCAGCCACGAAGTGGTGCAACTGTGCGCGAAATACCGGCTGGCGCGGATGCTGGAGCGGGAGGATTTCAGGTCGCGGCTGGAAAACAGCCAGCCGATTTCGGTGCACGAGCTGCTGTACCCGCTGCTGACGGCGTACGACGCGGTGTCGCTGAAATCGGACGTCGAGCTGGGCGCGACCGAGCAGAAATTCAATTTGCTGGTGCACCGGGAAATCCAGCGGGAGTACGGATTGCCGGGACAGGTGATTCTGACGATGCCGATTCTGGTGGGGCTGGACGGCGAGCGGAAGATGTCAAAGAGCCTGGGGAACTACGTGGGGATCACGGAAGCGCCGCAGGAAATGTTCGGCAAGCTGATGTCGATTTCCGACGAGCTGATGTGGACGTACTACGAGTTGCTGACGGATTTTCCATCGCCGGTAATCATTAGGCTGCGCGAAGAGGTGCGGACGGGCGCGCTGCACCCGATGGAAGCGAAAATGCAGCTGGCGCACACGATCATCGCGGGATTTCACGGGGAAGAAGCGGCGCGGAAGGCGCGCGACGAATTCCAACGCGTGTTCCGCGAGCGGCAGGCGCCGGAGGAAGCGCCGCGGGTAAAAGTGGCGCGCGGAGCGGCAAAAAAGCTGTCCGTGCTGCTAGCGGATTTGAAGCTGGCGGCGTCGAGGAGCGAAGCGGAAAGGCTGATGAAGCAGGGAGGAGTGGAGATCGACGGGGCGCGAGCGGACGACGTGAAGCGAGAGATCGATTTGTCGAAGCCGGTAGAATTTTTGCTGCGCGCGGGAAAAAAGAAATTCGTGCGGGTGGTTGTGGAGTAGGGAGGCGGCGAACGCGCCGGCGCTAGGCGACGTCGACGAGGACGAGAGAGATGTCGTCGGCGGGGGGGCCTTCGCGCCAGGCGGCGACGCGGTCGAGGATGCCCTGCTTCATCTCGCCGAAGGGAAGCAGGGAAGTTTCGCGGACGAATTTCTGGACGCCTTCGACGCCAAGCATTTCTCCGCGCGAATTGAAAACGTCGGTGATGCCGTCGGTGTAAAGCAGGATCCGGTCGCCCTTCTGCAAATCCACATCGAGAGTCGCTTCCACATCCACGGCGTCGGGCAAGGCGCCCAGAACCATGCTGCGGGATTCGAGCAGGCGCGGCTCCTGGCCGGGCTGGACGATCATGGCGGGGGGATGGCCGGCGCCGGCGAAAACCATGCGGCGCCCGGCGCGGTCCACGCGGGCCGCGGCAACGGTGAAGAAAAAGACGGAACTGCCGATGCTGCGCATGACGAAGGAGTTGAGATTGTAGAGGACGTCGCGAAGAGGGAGGGAGCTCGAGAGCTGAGTCATGGTCTCGGTATAGATGCGGTTGGCGACAAGAGCGGAACCGATGCCGTGGCCGGAAACGTCGCAGACCATCAGGTTGAGATGATCGTCGTCCACGGGAGAAACGAGGCCGAAATCGCCGCCAATCGAACGGACGGGGTGGAAAAAGGCTTCGACGCGCAATCCGCCCCAATGGAGGGATTTGGGAGCGAGGCTTTGCTGGACGCGGGCGGCGAGAGCGAGGTCTTCCTCGATTTCGCGGTGGCGAAGCTCGAGCTGGACATTGGCTTCGCGGAGCCTGTCCTCCGCCTGCTTCTGCTCGGAAATGTCGGTGAAGGTGATCACGCCGAAGAGGCGGCCGTCGGGGTCCTCGAGAGTGCGCGAGCTGATGATGACGGGGAGGCGGCTGCCGTCCTTGCGGGGAATGACGAATTGGAAGCGGTTGTGGCCGTCGCGATAGCTTCGCTCACGCTGCTCGTTGACGAATTCCGCTTCCTCGGGGGAATAAAAGCGAATAGGAGACGTGCCGACAAGCTCGGCCTGGGAAAAGTGGGTCATTCTCTCGAAGGCCGAGTTCATGAAGAGAATCTGCTGGCAATCGTTGATGATGAACACACCCTCGTTGAGGGTTTCGAGAACGCTTTCCATCTGCAAGAGCCACTCGGGACGCTCGACTTCCACCGCTCCTCCCAATGAATCAGGACCCATCGTTATATTACTCAATCGCAAGGCATCCTCCAAAGACGACGCGAGCGACGTGAAACCTATACGGCATGAGATGAAGTAAAATGACCGAAAGACGCGTATAGATTAGAGAGAGTGGCGGAATTTCTCCGCGGATGGGTATGGGCACAATGGCAAGCCGATTGCCGCCGGGCCCGAGGGGACTGCCGTTCCTGGGCATGGCGCTCCAAGTGCGGAAAGACCCGCTGGGAATGCTGCTGGGACTGGCGCGCGAGTACGGGGATATCGTCTGCATTCCCGTGATCGGGCAAAACCGCATTTTGGTCAACCGCCCGGATTACGTCCAGCAAGTGATGCTGTTCCAGCATTCGAAATTCCACAAAAGCGAGCTGACACGGTTGGCGGTGGGACCGCTGCTGGGGCAGGGGTTGCTGATCAGCGAAGGCGATTTCTGGCGGCGGCAGAGGCGCCTGGCGCAACCGGCCTTTCACCGGTCGAGGACGAACGCGTACGCGCCCGCCATGCTGGAGTGCGCGGGGAAGGCGGCGGAAAGCTGGCGGGACGGCGAAACGCGCAACATGGCCGAAGAGATGATGAAGCTGACGCTGGAGGTGGCGGTGCGGACGCTGTTCGGGACGACGCTGCCGGGGGAAGCCGAAGGGGTGGGGCGGGCGATGACTTTCCTGATGCGGTATTCGCTGGGGCGGGCGCGAGCGCCGTGGCGGATTCCCCGAAATTGGGCGACGCCGAAAAACCGGCGGGCCAACCGCGAATTCGAATTCATGGACTCGCTGGTCTACCGGATTATTTCCGAGCGGCAGGGGCAAAACGGCGGGCACCGGAACGGCGATCTGCTGTCGCTGCTGATGGCGGCGATGGATGAGGACGGGAGCCAGATGAGCCCGCAACAATTGCGGGACGAAACGATGACGCTGTTCGTGGCCGGGCACGAAACGACGGCGCTGACGCTGGCGTGGACGTGGCTGCTGCTGAGCGAGAATCCGGAAGCCGAAGGGCGGCTGCACGAAGAGCTGAAAAACGCGCTGGGAGGACGCTCGCCGGAAGCGGCGGACCTCGAGAGGCTGCCGTATCTGCACGCGGTGGTGCAGGAATCGCTGCGCGTATACCCGCCGGCATACATCATGGCGCGGACGTCGGTCGCGCCGGTCAGCCTCGGGGGATACGAATTCGCGGCGGGAGCGACGGTGCTGGCGTCGCAGTGGGTGTCGCATCGCGACCCGCGATATTTCGAGGAGCCGGAAAAATTCCGGCCGGAAAGATGGCTGGACGGGTTGGAGGAGCGGCTCCCGGCGGGCGCCTATTTTCCATTCGGAGACGGGCCGCGGCGATGCATCGGGCAGGGATTTGCGCTGCTGGAGAGCTCGCTGGTGCTGGCGGAAATCGCGCAGAAATTCCGATTCCGGCTGGCGCCGGGGAGCCAGATCGTTCCGGAGCCGCTGGTGACGCTGCGGCCGCGTGACGGAATCCCGATGACGATTCACGCGAGATAGGAGCTAGCCGCCACTTCGTTTGGTTCGCTACTTCACAAATTCGCCGTGGCCGCCGTGCGCCCAGGGATCGTACGTGAGGGCGAAATGGACGCGGTCGCCATCCGGCGGGTGATCGTAAAACAGGAAAACGTCCACCGGGTTGGGGTCCGGATCGCCAAGGTCAACTTCCCCGAGGATTTGAAAGGCGCGGGCGCCGACCTGCGAGGAATCGGGAGTCAAGCCGTGCGTGACTTCGAGAGCGTATTGATCGGCCTGATGCTCCAAATACCGGCTGAAAGCATTGGCGCCGGGCGAAGCAACGAACAGGAATAGAGCGAGCAAAAGCAGGAGGGCGGGGAGCGACGCCCAATCGTCCACGCCGCGAATTTTCCACGCCGGGCCCCAGCGAGTGAGAAGCCATCCAGCAACGTAAAATCCGAGATAGAAAAGGACGAGGAACAAAGCGGCAAAGAAGACGAGTCCCTTGACGACGTGATTCAGAACGTAGTGGCCCATTTCGTGGCCGACGACGAAGACGATTTCGGGAGTGGTCATTTTCGCGATGGTGGTGTCCCAGACGACGATGCGCTTCGAAGCCCCGAGGCCCGTGACATAGGCGTTCAGGACGTTCAATTTCTCGCTGGCGTCCATCCAGAACATTCGCTGCGGCGGAATGTTTTCTCCGGCGTGCTGAACCATTCTTTCGAGAGCGAGGGTGAGAGAGGGATCTTTTTGCGCGAGCGGCTCGAATTTATGGAACAGCGGGTCCACAACCAGCGGTTGCAAAAAGAAAAGAAACAAGCCCACGGGAATGGACGCGGTCCAAAACCAGAGCCACCAGCGGCGCGGGCTGGTGCGGATGGCCCAATAGAGAATCGCGATAAAAATCGTGCCCATAATCATGGAGACGATCTCGCCCTTGGTCCAATCCCACAGCCAGGAAGGCCAGCCTTGCACGCTGAGCCCGAATTTTCGCAGGACGTGCTGCTCGAGGATGTCGCCGGGGCTATCGAGAACGCCCAGAGTGAGAATGAAGAGAGGGGCGAAAATCAGCGCCTGGAGGAGACGGCTGTGGCCGGCGCGCTCGGCCCAGTCGCGAAATTTCGGAGCGATTCGCCATTTCAGGACGAGCAGAAGAATGATTACGCCGTAAACGAAGACGCCCAAGCGCCCCCAAAAGGCGATTTGGCCAAGGAGATGGGCCTTGCGGTAGAGATCGGGCGGAAGAGTGTACTCGGTGACCTGCGGCGGAGCTTCGGAAACGGAGGAAGCGGAGTTCGGCGCGGCGGAGGGAGGAGCCTGCGCGGGCGCGGCCGCGGCGGGATGCTGAATGAAACGGAGGGACGCCGCCGGGACGTGCGCGGCGAGCAAGACAGATGGGCCAATCGAGATGGCGAGACAGGGCACGAAGAGTAAGCGCGAAAGGCGTCTCATTCAGGCTCCTTTCCGAAACGGCGGTTGAGCGGCGCCGCGGGAATTGGGGGGATTATGTCTTCCCCTGAATTGGGATGCAAGCGAGAGCGGCGGAGGCGAGGCCAGGAGAGAAAAGGCGAACCTGCCTGAACGGGCAGGTTGCCTTTTAGGGCGCGAAAAAGGGAGGGCAGGCCGAGAGCGGTGGCAACGGCGCTATGATGTAGTCGTAAGAATGCATTCCGGGGGTGTTCGATGAAAGCCGGACGATGGGCATGGACGATTTTGCTGTGGATGCCGCTGGCGGCATCCGGCGCGCAGGCGCCACAACAGGGACAATCCGCGAATCAGGGATCGGCGGTGGCCGATGCGGCGCGGGCGGCTCGAGAAGCGAAGAAGGAAGTGCCGAAGGCCGCGCATGTCTGGGACAACGACAACATCCCCACGACTCCCGGAGCGATCAACGTGGTCGGGCAGACTTCCTCGGACAATGCAGCGGCGGGAGACAATTCGGGGAACGGCGGCGCGGAAGCGACGGCAAACGCGGCGCCGGCAAGCGGCGAGGACAAAGTAACGATCGAGCGCGAGCTGGACGACGCCAAAGCCCAATTGCAAAGCTTGCAGACCGATCTCGATATTCTGCAGCGCACCTTCACGCTCGACCAGCAAATGTATTATGGCAAGCCCGACTTCGAGAGCGACGCGAGCGGCGCGCAAAAGCTGAAGGACGAGCAGGCGGCGATTGACGCGAAACAGCAGCAGATCGAGGAGATGCAGAAAAAGATTGCCGACCTGCAAAGCGAGGAAAATGCCGCGCCCGAAGCAAAGCCCTCGAGCGACGGAGCGAGCGGAGCCGCGGCGGCGAATCCTCCGGCGAACAACGGAGGAAGCAGCGGAAGCACGAGCGACACCGGGACGAATCAGAGTCAGAATCAGAACCCACCGAGCACGGCACCCGTACCGAACAACTGAGAGAGATTTTTTGCGGAGGAAGAAGGAGGGAGAAGTGTGCGCGGAGGGGATGCGGAAATGAACCACAACAGGTAGTGGTGTTTTTTCTTGACATACTAGGAACGCCCGCGCACAATCCCCGATGTAAACGGCGCGTGTATCCCCTATGAGTGCTTCGTGACTCCCGGATCGCGGCCGCCGCCGGCCCCCATCTTTCCAACAGAGAGGGACGATGACTTCCTTACCGGGTCGAACGGTGCAGTGCTTGAATCCCGATTGCGGGGCGCGCGGACGCTGGGTCCGCCTGCTGGATCTTCCGCAGGAGACTTGCCCGGCGTGCGGAGGGCCGCTGCACAACGTGCCGCCGCCGCTGCAACCGCTGCGGCTGAGGGCGAGACCGCGGACGATCGGAAATTACCGGCCGCGATTGCTGGGGCGCCGGGGACGCTGAAGGAGCGGCGAGTCCAGGGCAGGCCGCGGGCGGCGCGGAAAACAAGAAATCCCTGCATCGCAGGACGAGTGCCTTCGGCATAGCTTCCCGCGAGGCAAAGAAAGAGGCCCGGAACGCGTTGTGCGTTCCGGGCCTTTTCTATTGCGGGCTGGGCGCCCCCTAGAAATAAAACTTCAAACCGAACTGGATGAGGCGAGGCCCGCGGTCCGAAATGACTTGGGCAAATGTCGAGCTGTAATTGCCCTGCCCGTCAACCTTGAGGAACTGGACGTGGTTGAAGGCGTTGAAAAATTCGGCGCGGAATTCGAGCGACTTGCTCTCGCTCCAGAGTTTGAAAGTCTTGTCGACGGACATATCCCAGTTGTTGATGCCGGGCCCGCGGAGAGCATTGCGGCCCATGTCGCCGTAGCTGAAAAGAGGAACGTTCTGGCAATCGAGATTGGCGGGGTCAAACCAAAAATTGCCGGTTTCGGGGCCGTACAGACAGTTCCCGTTGGTAAGCGTCGTGGTGTTCCGCGGATTCAGGAGGGGAGTCGGTCCGAGGACGTTGGGGCGGTCGAGATAATTGTCCTGACCGCTGGCGTTGTTGTTGGAATAGACGGTGAATGGCTGTCCGGCCTGAAACGTGGCGATGGCTGTGACTTGCCAACCCTTGGCGACCCTGCCGACGAGGCTTGTGTCGCTGTGACCCTGAGCGAAGGGCAAAGTCCAGAGACCGCTGAAAACGAAGCGCTGCGGGGAATCAAAATCCGCGAGGCCGCGGTCGTAATTGGGATCGTAGGGGTCGGTGTAGGTGGAGGAACGGGAGCGGAAACCGGACGTGAGATCAATGGTCTTGCTGAAGGTGTAGGCGGCGCGGAACATAAATCCATGGGAGAACCTTTTGTCCGCCGTGACCTGCAATTGATGGCTGTCCGATAAGCCGTTGCTGAAATCGGTGTAGATGGATTGGGCTCCGGTGGGAAACGCGTCGGGATCGGACTCGGGACCCGAGAGGACCGGGCCGCCAATATAGTCGACGCAAGCGGCGAGAGGGCGGGCGCATTCGGGATTGATATCGCCGAAGTTCGTGAGTTGCTGCATCTCGACGGAGGTGACGGGGAAATTCGTTTCTCCGCTGGAGATGAGCTTGCGGCCGAGGCTGCCGACATAGACGGCTTCGATCATGGTGTCCGGGGTAGCCTGCCATTGGAAACCATAATTGAAATTTTCGGAGTAGGGCGTCCGGAAGTGCGGATAGACGACGTAGGCATAGGGCAACTCGGGAAGCAAAAACGTTCCCGTCAGGCCGCGGGAGGCGAAAGGAAAGGGGTTCGTTGTGCTGTCGCCGAATGAAAACAGGAAGGGATCCGAGACGGCATTGCCTGTGTAGCCGGCGTAACTTGAGCCTCCGGTGTAAATATTGGAGACCGCTCCGTACGGAGGTTCGCCGCCGAACTGAAGATTGAGGGCGCCGTCTTCGATGTCATAGAAAATGCCGAAGCCGCCGCGCATCACAAGCTTCGCGTTGCCGAACATGTCCCAGGCGAAACCGAAGCGCGGAGCAAAGTTGTTCTTATCGGGATATTCGAGAGCGCGGTTCGGAGTTCCGGGGTCGCCCGGATAGAGAATATCGGGAGGAGCGTCGGGGAAGACGGTGGATTGGGTGCCCGGGAAATAACCGAGAATGTTGTTGTGAGTGTCCCACTGCGGGATGTAGTACTCGTAGCGGAGACCGATATCCAGAGTCAGCCGCGGCAGGACTTTCCAGGTGTCTTGCCCGTACCCGGCCCAGGAGCCGGTGCGAAGGCCGTAGACGGCGTTCGAGAATTGATAGTAATTGTCCCAGAAGCCGCCGACAAAATCCGCGAGGGCGTCACCCGTGTAGTTGTAGCCGTACCCATCGAAATCGAAACTGCCATTATTGTAGAAATCGTAGTTGTAATTCTGGCGGATGCGAGTGAAATCGATGCCGAATTTCCATTCGTGCTTGCCGACCGTCCAAGTGAAATCGTCGGCGAATTCGAAAGTGGCGCGATGGAGTTTCGTGGGACCTTGCGGCGAAGGGCCCACATTGAAATCGGGCGTGTACATGATGGGAGGGGCGGTGCCGCGCGTATCGTCGGGATTCACGTTGGCGAAGCCCAAGGTAGCGGGAGAAGTGGTGGTGGTGGGAACGCCCTGGAGAGTGGCGAAGCGGTTGGCGGCGAAGCGGAATTCGTTGAGCTTGCCGCCGGAAAAAGTGTGAGTCCAAGTGAAGGAGCCGACTTGAGTGCGGTTGGCGTCGGTGAAACCGGAACCGATGGGGACATCGCCGCCGGTCGAGGCGCCGTTGACGATTTCGTAGGGATAGTCGTCGCGAGTGTCGTCAATCAGGTAGGCGATGGAGAGAGTATCTCTGGGGCTGAGGTTGTAGTCGAAGTGGCTGATGCCCTGGTCGTCGTCAATCGCGGCGGAGGGAGAAGCGATAAAGTTGTTGGTGCCGGCAAGATTGGGAAGCGGAAGATAGTTGTTGATGTAGTTCAACATGATGGGGTTCACGAGGGAGCCGCCGGTACCCGGCCCGCCCTGCCCGGCCGTCGAAAGGTTGTTGTAGGGAATGTTGTTGCCGTTGTAAGGGTTGACGAGTTGCGTGCCGCCGTCGGAGATTCCCGAGGCCGTGCAATTCCCCGAGGCATCGTAGCTATCGCACAATTCGCCGAAATTTCCGGAGCGCTCGGCGGGGCTTAGAACGGTGAGCAGAGGAGACGTTTGTCCTTCGCGGCGCCGGGTGCCCTGATAAGCGACGAAGAAGAAAGCCTTGTCTTTCTTCACCGGCCCGCCCAAGGTGCCTCCGAAGACATTTCGCTTGAAGGGCTGTTTGGGAGCGTCGGACAAGCCGAGGAAATAATCCTGAGCGTTGAAATCGTCATTGCGGATGAACTCGAAGAGATCGCCGTGAAATTCATTCGTTCCGGATTTCGTGATTTGATTGACGATGCCGCCGGAGGTGCGGCCGTACTGCGCGTCGTAGTTGTTCGTGAGAATCTTAAATTCCTGGACGGCGTCGGGATTGGGATTGACGACGATATTGTTGCCGAGGAAGTCGGTGTTGTTGGCGCCGTCGAGCAAAAAGGTGAGGGATTCGGAGCGCTGGCCGCTGACGGAAAAAGGATTGCCGGAGCCGTCGTCGGGATCGGGCGTGAAAACGCCGGCCTGAAGGAGGCCAAGCTGGAGAGTATCGCGGTTCGCGAGCGGAAGTTCATTGACCATCCGCTGGTCCTCGACTTTGCCGAGAACGGCGCCGGTGGTATCCACCTGCGGGGCGTTG
Source organism: Verrucomicrobiia bacterium (assembly GCA_035503815.1). Lineage (GTDB taxonomy): Bacteria > Acidobacteriota > Terriglobia > Acidiferrales > UBA7541 > Palsa-295. Next base: position 12,551 of record DATJTF010000006.1, on the reverse strand, counting down.
GCGGTGACTTCGACAACTTCGGAAGTCTGGCCGACTTTCATGGCCACATCCGCGCGGCCGTTCTGGTTGAGTTCGAGGACGATGCCTTCCTGAAGGTAGGTGGAGAATCCCTGTTTTTCGACGGTCAGTTTATACGTGCCCACCTGAACGAGGTCGAACAGGTAACTGCCGTCGGCGCCGGACCTGGTCGTGCGGGAGATTGCGGTGCCGGTGTTGGTTAGAGTGACTTTCGCGCCGACAATGATGGCGCCGGATTGGTCGGTCACGGTGCCGCGAAGAGAAGCAGTCGTTTGACCCCAGGCAGAGGCGGCCGAAGCGAGAAACAGACCGGCAAAAAGTGAAAACACCAAAAGAACACGGGTTCTAATCACAGGCCACCCCCCCAAAAATTGGAGCTGAGTCCGGCGCGATCGAGCTGACGAAAATGCGGACCAGGAATGCAGGGCGAGCACGCCGCCCCGAGAAAATGACCCTGACTCAGTCCCCGAGCTTCCCCTGGCCCCCTCATATAGTTCTGACTCGGAGGGAAGTCAAGATAGAAAGATTTATGGACCGGATTAAGGGTTGAAATGCGAGTGACTTACGGTCAAAAAAGTGAGCGGCCGGTGGGGGTGCCGGCCGCTCGGGGCATGGGGGTTGATGGAGGTGCTAACATTCGGGGCGCCGGGCAGCGCGACGGCATCGCCGGGCGCCTCGCGGAACCTCGAACACGTGATGAGTATGGGATGAGGGTGTGTTCATGGCGATAGACCTCCCGGTTCAATTCATCCCAGTACGAAGGTACCTCCAAATCCCTTCGCGCCTGTTTCGCTGGTGAGGAAAGCCCGGGAGAGGCCGCTTTTGCGCGGCGGGACGAAACCCGCCCGGATTGAACGGGGCCTGGCATGGTGGTAGGCTCGCGGAAGGGGCAGCGGAAACCGGCGCGCGCAATCCGGACCGCGGAAGGCCGTAAGAAATCATGGGAACAGCGGGAACACAGGTGGATCGCCGGAGCGCGGTGCAAGCGCAGACGCTCGAGTCGGTGCGGCAACTTTTGACTGAATTGGAGAGCGGGCGGGGGCTGGACGAGCTGGCGGCCAGGGGCGCGACATCCCACCTGGAGCGCGACCTGGGTCTGGGCAGCCTGGAGCGCGTGGAGCTGATGCTGCGGTTGGGGGAGGCATTTGGAGCGCGGCTGTCCGAGCGGGTGGTGGCGGAAGCGGACACGGTGCAGGACCTAATCGACGCGCTCCTGGAAGAAAAATCGGAGCCATCGGCCGGCGGAAGGGTTGCGGCCCCTCGGCCGCGGGTGGAACAAGCCGGAGCGGCGGCAGGCGCGCGCGCCGATATTGACGAGCAGGTGCGACGGGCCGGAACGCTGATGGAGATCCTGCGGCTTCGAGGACTCGGCGAGCCGGGCCGGGCGCATATCCACCTGTATGAGGAAGACGAGCGGCTGCGCCAGATTACGTTTGGCGAGCTGTACGAGCGCGCGGCGGGCGTCGCCGTGGATTTGATGGAGCGAGGCCTCGAGCCCAAACAGACGGTGGCGATCATGCTGCCGACAGGGGCGGAGTTTTTCTTTTCGTTCGCGGGAATTTTGCTGGCGGGCGGGATTCCGGTGCCGATTTACCCGCCATTCCGCGCCGACCGGATCGCGGAATACGCGGCGAGGCAATCGGCGATCCTGAAAAACGCGGAAGCGCGGTTTCTGATCACGTTCCGGAGGGCGGAAGGGCTGGCGAAATTATTGCAGCCGCGCGTGCCGACGCTGCGCGAAGTGCTGAATGCGGAGCGGTGGGGGCAGGCTCCCGCGGCGCGAGCGCCGGCGGCAAAGGGATGGAGACTCGCGGAGCATCTGACGCACCGCGGAAGCGGAGAAGATATCGCGTTTCTGCAGTACACGTCGGGATCCACGGGGGATCCGAAGGGCGTCACGCTGACGCACGCGAATTTGCTGGCGAATATCCGGTCGATATCTTCCGGCGTGGACGTCCGGCCCGAAGACGTGTGCGTGAGCTGGCTGCCGCTGTACCACGACATGGGGTTGATCGGAGCGTGGATGGTGCCGCTCTACACGGGCATTCCGCTGGTGGTGATGTCGCCGCTGGCGTTTTTGAGCCGGCCGGAACGATGGCTGCGGGCGATTCAGCGGCACCGGGGAACGTTCAGCCCGGCTCCGAATTTCGCATACGAGCTGTGCGTTCGAAAAATCGCGGACAAAGATTTGGAAGGATTGGATTTGAGCACGTGGAGGGCGGCGCTGAACGGCGCCGAGCCGGTGAGAGCGGAAACGCTGGAGCGATTCGCGGCGCGATTTGCTCCCTTCGGTTTCCGGCGCGAGAGCTTTGCGCCGGTGTACGGCCTGGCGGAGGCGTCGCTGGCCGTATCCGCGCCGAGGATCGGGACAGGCTACAAAGTGGACCGGATCGACCGGGAGGCGTTCGAATCGGAGGGACGCGCGGTGGGCGCCGGAGCGGAAGCGGAGAAAACGCTCGTCTTCGTCGGCGCGGGAAAACCGCTGCCCGACGTGGAAGTGCGGCTGGTGAACGGCGAAGGGAAAGACGTGGCGGAGCGAGAGGAGGGGAGGCTGCTGTTCCGCAGCCCTTCGGCGACCTCGGGCTACTACCGCAATCCGGCGGCGACGGCGAGTTTGGTCCGGGCGGATGGTTGGCTCGACTCGGGCGACCTGGCGTACATCGCGGACGGGGAAATCTACATCACGGGGCGCGCCAAGGACGTGATCATCAAAGCGGGGCGGAATATTTATCCGCACGAAGTGGAGGAGATTGCGGGGCGCGTGCGGGGAGTGCGGACGGGATGCGTGGTGGCGTTTGGAGCGCCGGACGAGCGGAGCGGGACGGAGCGGCTGGTGGTGGCTGCGGAAATTCGCGACGCGAGAGAATCGCAGACAATTCGGGCGGAAATTTCGAGGGCGGTGGACGAAGCGATGGGCGTGCCTCCCGACGTGGTCGAATTGCTCCCGACGCAGTCCATACCGAAAACGTCGAGCGGGAAATTGCGGCGGAGCGAGACGCGGCGGCTCTACCTCGAGGGACAACTCGGAAGGCAGCAGCTGCCGGCTTGGGCGCAGGTGGCCCGGCTGGCGGCGCGGAGCGCGGGGCCGCGGGCGTGGTCGGCGGTGAAGCGCGGAGCGCGCCGGGCGGGGGAAACGATTTACGGCGCGTACGCGCTGACGGCGTTTTCGGCCGTGCTCGTGCCGCTGTGGGCGAGCGTCTCGCTGACGCGCGACCGCAAGCGAGCCGCCCGCATGACGCGGCGCGGAGCGCAACTCATGCTTCTGTTTGCGGGAGTTCCCTGGCGGGTGGAAAACGACGAATGGCAAAGCGAGTTTGCGAAGACCGGGCCGTGGATATTCGCGCCCAACCACTCGAGCTACCTCGATATCCTGATCTCGCTGGCGTGTCTTCCTCCCGGGGTGCGTTTTGTGGCCAAGGGAGAGACGCGGGACATGCCGTTTGTGGGGAGAATCGCGCGGCATTCGGGACAATTCATGTTTGACCGCAGCGACCGCGCGGCGCGGGTGCGCCAAGCCGAAGAAGTGAGCGCGGCGCTCACATCGGGCGAATCCGTGGTGGTTTATCCCGAGGGAACATTTTCGCCGGCGGTGGGAATCCGGCCGTTCCAGCTGGGGACGTTCAAGGCCGCCGTGGAGACGGGCCGGCCGATTTGCCCGGTGGCCGTGCAAGGGGCGCGCGAAATATTGCGCGACAAGCAGTTTTTGCCGCGGCCGGGCAAAGTGAGGGTGACGCTGGGCCCGCTGGTGAAACCGCAAACCGGCGCAGAAAGCGAATGGCAGGAAATCGTGCGGCTGCGGGACGAAACGCGCGAAATTATCGCAAAGAATGCGGGCGAACCGCTGCTGTAAATCTCAGCCTCCCGGCATAACCAATCGAGTCTCCGGCGCATCTAAACGACTTCCAGCCCGTTTGGGCGTTTCATGCCTCTGCAGAGGCTTTCGAAACGCCGCGGGGATACTCCGGGCGCGCGCAAAAACGGCAAGGCGAGCGCCTCACAACCCAAAACTGCTGAGGAGGAGAAAATGCTGCGCAAGCTGTGTCTTCTGCTGGGAATTTTCTTTCTGGCGTCGATGTCGGCGCACGCCCAGGGGATCGCCGACAAAGTCGAGCTTTTCGGCGGATATTCCTACATGCATTACGACGGTCCGGGCTCGGGAAGCTTGAACGGGTGGGAAGTGGCGGGACATTACGAATTCACGGACTGGCTGAAAGGCGTTGCGGATTTCGACGGGCATTACGGATCGCCGGACGGGTTCAGCAACGCGACGCACACGTTTCTCTTCGGGCCGGAAGTGGCGTTTCCGGCGCGGATTTCACCCTTCGCGCACGTCCTGATCGGCGGCGCGCACAACTCGTCCGGAAACGTGAGCGATACGTCGTTCGCCACGGCGATTGGATTTGGAATCGACAACCACCTGACGGATTTTCTTTCCTGGCGGATGATTCAGGGCGACTATCTGGTGACCCATTTGTACGGCCGAACGCAGAACAACGCCCGGATCTCGACAGGCATCGTGATTCACTTTTAATCTTACCGAGAACAAAAACGCCGCGGAGAACGGACGCGGGCAGCGAAAAAGGGCCGGTGAACAACCGGCCCTTTTCGTTTGCGAAGCTCATTCGAGGACGAAATTCACGGTGATCAGAGTTTCGACTTCAACGGGCCGGCCGTTCAAGAGCGTGGGACGGTAACGCCACTCGGCGACAGCGGCGATAGCGGCGCGAGCGAGGATCGGGTTGCCGGCGAGGAGCGAGAGTTCGCGAACGCGCCCGTCCGCGGAAATCAGAGCGCGCAAACGCACCTGGCCGGACAGGCGCATGGCGAGAGCAATCGCCGGATAGCCGGGCTGGACTCGGTAGACGAGCCTCGCCTCCATCACTACTTCGCTCATCGGCTGCGGCTTCGCGGGGTGGGGTTTGGGCGGTCGCGGAGGGGCCGGAGCGTCGCTGAGTTCCGATAAGCCGTCCTCTCCGCCGGTAATTCCGTGGCCGATGCCGATCGAGTCATTTGCAGAGAAATCTTCCGGTTCGATGGCCGGCGGCGGCTCCGGCCTCCTGTCTATTTGGGAGGGGATCACAACCGGCTGCATCAGCACCGGGCGGATCGCGCGGGGATGCGTGATGGAGCGAAGAGGCTCGTGGCGGGGCATTTCGGGAGGTCCCGGCCGGTAGGGTGGAACGGGCGTGGAAATGTAGTGGGCGTTCAGAGTGGAAGGATTGAGCAGCGGCCATGCCAGGAGCCCGGCAAGGACAGCGGCTTCGATGACGAGCGAGAGGGCAAGAGCCTTGCGGCGCAGGCGTCGCGCTCGTTGAATCGCCTCCGCGTCGCTTTCGATCAAGCATTCGGACAAGAGCCGCGGGGACACGTTTGGATCGCTCATCGGCACACCACCTCGACAGAAATTCAGATACCGGAGATGAAACGCGAGAGGCGACGACTGGCGCCGCTCGTTTTTGCGTTTGGTTCGAGGAGTTCGCGCGATCTCTGGAAGGATAGACACCGGGAAGAGCGGATGGTTTCCGCCGAGGAAACGCGAACGGCCGAATTTCAGCGAGACGCGGGAACAGATAACCGGGAAGGCATGTAACTTTCTGGGGAGAAATACGTTATATCAGGCAGGAGGAAGAAGCATCGTTTTCCTATTTTCAGCGTCTAATCGTGGTGGAGAAAGCAATCTGGGGCCTGATACGAGGTGGCATACATGAACAGACACTCTTTGGAGACAATCGGCGTGAGATACACGGGATGGGCCGCGCTGAACCGCGACCCGCTCGATGACCACGTCGAGTTTACGTGCCCGAACTGTGGCGAGCGGGGCACGAAGGCGGCCCGGCGCGCGCGGTCGGAGTATCATTTCACGGACGGGTTCGTGCAGGACTTGCAAGGCGAGGCGACGGTATGCCGGAACTGCAAGACTTCGCTGCGCGTGAGCCCGGTGGTGATGCTGCACGACCAGGACGAGAAGCGGCGGTTTGAAGCGGTGTACTCCGCCGAACTGAGCATTTCGCCGAACTAAGACAAAAACCAATTCCGAGGCGCATTTCAGGCGGACCGGCAACGGGGGCCAGGAATGCGCCTCTTTTGTTTTTGGACCCGTGTCAGAAACAGAAAGCGCGGAAAAAAGGGAGGGGGCCATGGCTCCCTCCCTTTTTTGTTTTTGCGATGCAGAAGCGGCCGCGAGAGACGCCGCGATCACCTAGCGGTACCGGCACTCATTTTCGAGCCGCCAGAGTTCGTGGCGGTCGTGGCCGGCCTGGCGGCTGTGGTAACCGTGGCGGGCGATGGCGCGATTGAGTTCGTGCTGCTCGTGCGCGATTTTGTGGCCGCAGTCGTGATACCAGTCACCGGCGCTGGCCGTGCCGGCCACTCCCAGAATGAGGAAAGCTCCCAGCGCGAGCCCGAGAATCCTTGCTGACTTCAGCATGGCGACCTCCCGGACAGCCGCGAAACTTGCCGGGTAGTCTCGATTGCCTGGCTGCCTAAAAAAAGGACGCAGAGCGGGGGGATTTGGTTGCAGTTGAACGCAGGCGAGAGCAGAAGCCCGCGAGGGCGTCAGCGGTGGTCCCACTCGTCATCGAGAGCCAAGTGATGCTCTTCGAGGTCCGAGCGAATCTGCTCGAAAGCGTCATCCACGTTGTCGGAGAAGCGAAGCAGCTTGTACTCGCGTTCACTGATGGTGCCGGTGCGGACCATGTGGCGCCAGTTGAGGACCTTGTCCCAATATTGGCGGCCGTAGATGAGGATCAAGTGGTGGGAGGAGAGCTTGCCGGTCTGGAGGAGGGTGAGCATTTCCCAGAGCTCGTCCATGGTCCCGAAACCGCCGGGGAAAACAATGAGAGCCTTGGCCATCTGCGCAAACCAGAGCTTGCGCATGAAGAAATAGTGGAAGCAGAAATTCAGTTCGGGGGAGATGTAGGAATTGGGCCACTGCTCGTGCGGGAGCTGGATGCTGAGTCCGATAGAAGAGCCGCCGGCTTCCGCCGCCCCGCGGTTGGCGGCTTCCATGATTCCCGGACCGCCGCCGGAGCAGATGACGAACCGCTTGGGATCGGTCCCGAGCGTCAGAGCCCAGGAGGTGATGCGATGGGAGAGTTCGCGGGCTTCCTCGTAGTAGCGGGACATATTGACGATGGAGCGGGCGGCGCTGATTTTCATGCGCCATTCGCCATTGCGGCGTCCCCGGGCGAGGCGCTTCACCTTGTCGAGATCTTTCAAGGCGCGGTCGCGCGGCTGAATGCGCGCCGACCCGAACATGACGATGGTGTCGCCGACGTTGGCCTGGCGGAGGCGCTTGAGCGGGTCGAGATATTCGGCGAGGATGCGAAGGGGCCGCGCCGTGAGGCTTTCCATGAATTTCGGGTCGCGATACGCGAGCTCGGGCATTTCGAGATGGCCGCGGCGAATCATTCTGTTCCCCCCAAAGACAGCGAATTCCCATTCTATTACGCTTCGGAAGAGCGAACCATGGCGCGAAGGCGGTTGTTCGACATTCGCAAGGCCGGACGAGCGGCGGCGCGCGAGCAACACTCGAGCGCGGGCGGGAATCTCATACGGGGCGGACGGAGATGAATTTCCCGCGGCACACATTCCGGGGGCTGGTCGCGGCGGCGGCGGTCGCGATGGCGACTCTCTTAATTTCGGCGGGGACGGCAAGCGGGCAGGAGGGCGCGCCGGCGGGACCGATCCGGCCGATGCCCGGCGTGCGTCCGCAGACGGGCCCCGCGGCGGAACAATTGAAGCACGCGATTCGCGCGCGAGTGGATGAAGTGGTGGCGCCGGTATCCGTGCGCGACGCGACGGGCGAACTGGTGATGGACCTGGCGAAGGAAAATTTCCACATTTTCGACAACGGAGTCGAGCAGAAGATCGATACGTTCGGAGTGGGCGGCGAACCATTGTCCATCGTGCTCGCCGTCGAGACGAGCTCGCACATCGCGCCGATGTTTCCTTCGATCCGCCAGACGGGAATCATTTTCACGGATACGGTGATGGGGCAAACGTCGGAGGCGGCCGTGGTCACGTTCGACGATTCGGTGCGAGTGGCGCAGAAGTTCACGACCGATCCCGACGCGGTCGAGAGGGACGTGAACACGCTCGAGACGGGGACGGAAGGCTCGCACCTGTACGACGCGATGGACGAAGGAATCGGACTGCTGGAGGAAAGGCCGCAGGCGCGGCGGCGAATTCTGCTGGTGGTGGGCGAGGCGCACGACACGGGAAGCGAAAGCAAGCTGGGCGAAGTGCTGCGGCGGGCGCAACTGGCGAACGTGACGATTTATGCGATCGCCCTGAGCACGGCGATGGCGGATTTGCGGGCGAAACGCGACCCCTATGAAGATCCGCAAATCGGGCCTCCGGGAACGTACCCGGCGCCGACCCCCAACGGCCAGCCGCAAACGCCACAGGCGGAAGAGCAGGTGGGCGGAAACATCAATTACCTGGCGCTGGCGATCTGGCTGATCAAGACGGGACGAAACGCGGTGCTGCCGAGCTCGCTGGCGATTGCCAGCAAAGCGACCGGCGGACTCGACCTGAGCGTGAAAAGAGACAAAACGATCGAGAAGGCGCTGGATTCGATCGGCGGAGAATTGCATGCGGAGTATACGGTGAGCTACCGGCCGGGAGGCGGGGTGACGGACGGGTATCACGAAATCAAGGTGACTGTGGACCGGAAGGCGGTGACGGTGCGAACGCGGCCGGGGTATTACGTGGGTCCGCCGGAATCGTAGCGGGCGGGCGCGAGCAGGTCAGGAGAGAGCCGCGGAAAAAAGCGCCGTGAGCTTCGAGAAAGCGCGGGCAGCGCCTTCGGGATTGTAGACGGCGCTATCGAGCGTGGTCCAACCGTGGAGGCAGCCGGAGTAGGTCTCGCTTTCGTATTTCCCACCCCAAGCCGCGAGCGCGGCTTCAAATTTTGCAATGGCTTCGGCGGACATCGAGCGGTCGTCCACGGCGTGGCCGAAATAGAGCCGCGCCTTGACGCGCGGAAGAACGGTGTGCGGACTATCGGGCGCGCCGGTGAAGAGGCCGCCGCCGTGGAAGGAGGCCGCGGCGCCGATTTTTTCCGGAAAAGCGGCGGTGATGCGAAGGGCCATGGCTCCGGCGAAGCAGTAGCCCACGGCGCCGAACTTTGCGCCGGCGACGGCGGGTTGCTGCGCGAGAAAATCCACGTAGGCCGAGGCGTCACGCGTCATGGCGTCGGGAGGGAGCGAGGCTCGCAGTTCTCCGATGCGCTTTATGATGTATTCGTCTTTTGGATCGTAGGGCCTGTCGAAAATCGGCGGGAGGCCTGTGCGATAAAAAATATTGGGCATGAGGACAACGTAGCCCGCTTCGCACAATTGGCCGGCCATCCGCTGCTGCGCGGGGCGGACGCCGAAGATGTCGGTGAGGTGAATGACGCCGGGCCATTTGCCGCGCGGGGCGGGTTGATAGAGAAATCCTCCGGCCACTCCGTCCGGGGTCTTGATTTCAACCGGTGTCTCGATCATTTTCGTTTTTCCCGTTATTTCTTTTCCGATTCGGCTTCGCCGTTTTCGCTTTCGACGATGGAGGCCGCGGCGGTGATGCGGTCGCCTTCGTCGAGTTTGAGGAGGCGAACGCCCTGCGTGGAGCGGCCGGCTTCGCGAATCTCGGCGGAGTGGATGCGAATGACCTTGCCGTGGCCGGTGACGATCATGACGTCGGATTCTTCGCGGACCTGAAGGGCGGCGACGACGGGGCCGTTGCGGTCGGTGGATTTGAGGTTGATGACGCCCTTGCCGCCGCGGGAAGTGACGCGGTATTCGGCGAGAGGCGTGCGCTTGCCGTAGCCTTTTTCAGCGACGGTGAGCATGAGCGAAGTGAGCGATTCGCGGATCTGATCGCTTTCAAGCTCATCGAGATTCTGCGTTTCCTGCTTGAATTCCTTGCGGATGATTTCGAAGTCGGGCTGGACCGCGTCCATGGAGACGACGAAGTCTTCCTTGGCGAGGTCCATGCCGTTGACGCCGCCGGCGGCGCGGCCCATCGAGCGCACTTCGGTTTCGCGGAAGAGGATGGCCTGGCCGTCGCGGCTGGCGAGGAAGACCATCTGCTTGCCGTCGGTGAGCTTCGCGCCGATCAACTCGTCGCCCGCATCGAGGCTGATGGCGATGATGCCCGAAGGCCGCGGATTCGAAAATTCCACCAGCTCGGATTTCTTCACGGTGCCGTTTTTCGTGGCGAGGAAGACGTACCGGCCGGTTTCCTCGAGGTTGCGTGCCGGAACGATCGCCTTCAGCGTTTCGCCATCCTGGAAGCGCACGAGATTGTTGATCGCCTTGCCGCGCGTGGCCGCCGCAGCCTCGGGGATCTCGTAGACCTTGAGCCAGTAGACGCGGCCCTTCGACGTGAACAGGAGAATGTAGCTGTGCGCGGACGCGGTGAAGAAGTGCTCGACGAAGTCGTCTTCGCGCGTCTTCGCGCCGATGCGGCCCTTGCCGCCGCGCGACTGGTGGCGATAGGTATCGACCGAGGTGCGCTTCACGTAGCCGGCGTGGCTGACCGTGATCGCCATTTCCTCGTCCTTGATCAGGTCCTCGAGCTTGATTTCCTCGACGCGATCGACGATCTGCGTGCGGCGGTCGTCTCCGTAGGATTTCATCACCTCGCGCAGCTCGGCGACGATGACGGCTTTGAGCTTTTTGTCGCTCGCGAGGATTTCCTCGAGTTCGGCGATGCGCTCGCGGATCTGCGCGAGTTCCTTCAGGATTTCGTCGACGGAAAGCTGCGTGAGGCGGTGCAACTGCAGCTCGAGGATCGCATCGATCTGGGCGTAGGTGAGCCCTTCGCCTTCGGCGGCGCCGATCGCCGCGCCGGTGAGCGCGACGATCCCGTATTTCTTGCGATCGACCTTGATGCCTTCGATGGTGCGCTCTTTGCCGGCGACTGTTACGCGGATGTCTTTATTCGAGAAGAAGTCGTGCAAATTTTCACGCGCGTTGGCGCGGCTGGACGATCCGCGGATGATGCGAATCACTTCGTCGACGTTGTCGAGCGCGATGCGGTAGCCGATCAGGATGTGCTCGCGCTCGCGCGCCTTGCGCAGCTCGTATTGCGTGCGGCGGCGGACGACGTCGATGCGGTGCTCGATGAAGAGGCGCAGCAGGTCGAGCAGGCCCAGTTCGCGCGGCTGGCCGGCGACGATCGCGAGCAGGATCATGCCGAAGGATTCCTGCATCTGCGTCATCTTGAAAAGCTTATTGAGGATGATTTCCGGCTCTTCGTCGCGCTTGATTTCGATCACGATGCGCATGCCGTCGCGGTCGCTCTCGTCGCGAATGTCGGAGATGCCTTCGATCTTTTTGTTGTTGATCAGCTCGGCGATGTGCTGGATCAGATTCTTTTTATTGACCTGGTAGGGCAGCTCGGTGATGACGATGTCCTGGCGGTCCTTGCCGCGCTGCTCGATGGCGGCTTTCGCGCGCACCTGAAACGAGCCGCGGCCGGTTTTATAGGCCTGCTCGATTCCTTCGCGGCCGTAGATATAGCCCGCCGTGGGAAAATCGGGGCCGGGAACGATCTTCATCACCTGCTTGAGCGTGGCCTCGGGATTTTCGACGAGCAGGATCGCGGCTTCGATCACTTCTTTCAGGTTGTGCGGCGGGATGTTGGTCGCCATGCCGACCGCGATGCCCGAAGAACCGTTGACGAGAAGATTCGGAATGCGCGTGGGCAGGACCACCGGCTCTTTTTCGCTCTCATCGAAATTGGGAGTGAAATCGACGGTTTCCTTTTCGATGTCCTCGAGCATCTCCTCGGCGATTTTCGAAAGCCGCGCCTCGGTGTAACGCATCGCCGCCGGAGGATCGCCATCGACCGAGCCGTAGTTGCCTTGGCCGTCAACGAGCGGGTAGCGCATGTTGAAATCCTGCGCGAGGCGGACGAGCGCGTCGTACACGGGCGAATCGCCATGCGGGTGATACTTGCCGAGGACTTCGCCGACGATCTTCGCGCACTTGCGGTAGGCCTTCGTCGACGTGAGGCCGAGCTCGTACATGCCGAAGAGAATGCGCCGGTGCACCGGCTTCAGGCCGTCGCGCACATCCGGCAGCGCCCGGCCGATGATTACGCTCATCGCGTAATCGAGGTACGACTTCTTCATTTCCGATTCGATATCGACCGGCGTGAGTATCGACTGGTTCTGCTCGTCAGCCATTTAGTCCCCTCTTGAACTCATGATCCGTAGGCGTGCCCCTTAGTCACTTGGCATCGGCTCGCCCGTGCGCGTTTCGCGCGAATCTTCGTCAGGGCACGGCTTTAGCCGTGCCGATAGCCGCCCCAACTCTCAGGGGTTTTAACCCCTGAGGGACTTCATCGAGACCAACTGCTCTCGAGGCCGATGACCACCGGTATTCTTCCGCAGTCAGAACCAGATGTTTCTTTACGGGATTCTGAGCGATGTATCGAACGTGCGTGTCTAAATCCGCCGCGTCTCGAATGCGGTGATCGCTGAAGCCCCGTTGCCAAACGGGGAATTTGGAATGGAGCGCTTCGCCGATCCGCCTCGCGGA
>DATJTF010000005.1:0-136829 GCA_035503815.1 Verrucomicrobiia bacterium | reverse complement strand
GCTGCGGGAAGGGACGGACCTGAAATACGGCGCGCGGCATCTGAAGCGGGCCATCGAGCGCCACGTCGTGTATCCCATCGCCAACCTGCTGGCCACCGATCAGGTCACCATCGGCGACGTCCTCTCCATCGATTGGGACGGCTCCTCGAACCACCTCGATTTCCTCAAGGAATCCGAAGGCGCGTTGATTGCCCGCCCGGTCCGCCGTTTCGAAGCTCCCAGCGAAGCCGCCGCCGCCACTTCCGGCGAGCCCGCGCCTTCCGCCGCGACCCAGGCTGTCTCGCAGCGCTGGCCGCCATTCCGCATGCGGTGAAGCTTCCGGCTGCCGGCCCTCGAACATGGATGCGCCGTTCCAACTGAATTTCAATTTCGGCCGGTTCAAGCCGTTCCTGGTCGGATTTGTCTTTGCGGTTCTCTATTTCCTTCTGGATCGCTCCACTTCCTATTTTCAAGTCTGGGACGGAATGAGCGCTTGGTACCCCCCGGTCGCGCTTTCGGTGGGCGTCATGGCGTCTCTCGGATCCCTCTACGCGATTCCCATGCTGCTGGCGGATGTGATCGCCGCGGCTGTGAACTATCACATTCCCCTTTCGAGCGGCCGCATCTGGTTTTCGCTGCCTTGCACGGTCATCGTTTACGCCGTCTCCTCCCGCGTCATTCGCCGGATCCTCGGTCCCGAACTTTCCTTTCGCACCGTCCGCGACGCCTTTCGCTTCATCCTGGTTGCCGTCGCGGCAGCGCTGCTTGCCGCGGCCAGCGGTGTGTTTCCCTGGTACCTTGAAGGTGAAGTCGCCCTTCGCGACTATCCGCATGCTCTCTTGAATTGGACCGTGGGCGACGGCGTGGCTCTGATTTTTCTCACTCCTTTTTTCTTCATCTACATCACACCGCGCCTGCGATCGTTTCTCGCGCCTGCCGCCTCGCGCGTTCCTCCGCTGCCCGGAGCCTCCGCCGCCGCCGAATCCCCGGCGAAACACAAGTCCGTCTCGTTCTTTCTTGAGACCGCGGCCCAAATCGCCTCCATTTTTCTCGTCCTCTGGATCGTCTTCGGCGCCAATTTTTCCAGCAGTTTCGAGCTTTTCTTCCTCCTCTTCATTCCGGTGATCTGGATCGCCGTGCGCGGCGGCCTCCGCGGTTCCGCCTGGTCCCTTCTGGTTCTCAACACGGGCTGCATGGGAATGCTGCATTTCTATTCCTACGATCACGCGAGCCTCGGCCTCTTGCAGGCCTCGCTCTTCATCCTTTCCACCACCGGCCTCTGCCTGGGAATCTTGATCACCGAGGAGCGCGAAGCGCGGCACACTTTGCGCCTCAGCCAGATCCGGCTGGTCCGAATTGTCGAGTCCATCGGCGAATTCGTGGTCGAAATCAATCCCCGGGGAATCGTTCAAAACGTTTGGGCCGCCGACGAAAGCCTTCTGGTTCGCCCGCGGGTCGAGTTAACCGGACGGAGCATGCGCGCGATTCTGGGACCGGGAAAGACTTCCTGGGGGATGGCCATCACCGAGCGCGTGCTCCGCACCGACAACTCCGAAACCCACGAAGTCTCCGAACTGGTCCGCGGCGAGACCCGCTGGTTTCTCGCCCGTTTTACACCCATACCATCCGTTTCCGGCGGCTCGAGCGTCTGCATCGCCTTTCGCGATATCAGCAACCTCAAGCGAACCCAGCGCGAATTGGAGTCGGCGAAGGAAGCCGCTGAAGCCGCCAGCCGCGCCAAAAGCGGATTTCTCGCGAACATGAGCCATGAGCTTCGCACGCCTATGAACGGGATTCTGGGCATGACCGACCTGGCTCTCGAAACTTCTCTCTCCGCCGAGCAGCGCGAATACCTGGATCTGGTGAAGACTTCGGCGGAATCTCTCCTCTCGCTGCTCAACGACATCCTCGACCTGTCCAAGATCGAAGCCGGAAAGCTCGAGCTCGATCCTCAGGAATTTCTTATCCGCGACGGCCTCGAAAAAACGTTCAAGGTTCTCGAATTTCGCGCTCGCCAGAAGGGACTCACCCTGCGCTGGACTTTCTCGGAATCGATTCCCCGCCTCGTTGTGGGCGATCTGGGCCGCTTGCGGCAGATCCTCATCAATTTGATCGGCAACGCGCTGAAATTCACCGAGCGCGGCGGAATCTCCGTCGACGTCTCCAACGTTTCGCGCCGCGCCGGCGCTTTGGAACTCCTCTTTCGCGTCCAGGATACCGGGATCGGAATCGCTCCGGAAAAACACTCTCTCATTTTCGAGTCTTTTACCCAGGCCGATAGCTCTACCACGCGGAAATACGGCGGGACGGGCCTGGGACTGGCTATCGTCTCCCGCCTGGTCGGCTTAATGGGAGGAAAGCTGAGCCTGGAAAGCGCGCCCGGCCGCGGATCCACCTTTTCGTTTACCGCGCGCTTTCCCGCCTTTGCGGCTGCGGCGCACGAGGAACCGGACGATGGCAGGGAAGTGTTCCGATGAACGAAGCCCAGCCGGGAAACAGAAAAATTTTGATCGCCGAAGATGACCCGGTCTCGCGTCGCGTACTCGAGGTCCTTCTCGCGAAATGGGGTTATCAGGTGATCGCCGCGGAAAACGGCGCCGATGCGCTTTCCATCCTCCAGTCCGGCGATTCGCCTCGCATGGCCGTGCTCGATTGGATGATGCCCGGCCTCGAGGGCGTTGAAGTCTGCCGCCGTCTGCGGCGGCAATCCGCGCAGCCTTACATTTATGTCCTTCTTCTCACCGCCCGCTCCGATCGCGAGGATTTGCTCGCCGCCCTTCATGCCGGAGCCGACGATTACCTCACCAAGCCGTTCGACGCCCGTGAGCTTCGCGCTCGCCTGATTGTGGGCCGGCGCATCGTGGACCTTCAGGACCAGCTCATCGGCGCGCGCGAGGAGCTTCGCTTCCGCGCCACCCACGACGCCCTCACCGGCATTTTCAATCGCGCGGAAATCCTCGACGCCCTTTCGCGCGAGGCGGTTCGCCAGGCGCGCGAACACGGTTCCTTCGCCATTGCGCTCGTCGACCTCGATCACTTCAAGATTGTCAACGACACCTACGGCCATGCCGCGGGAGATTTCGTCCTTCGTGAAGCGGCACGCCGCATGGCTTCCTGCATTCGCCCCTACGACATGCTCGGCCGCTACGGCGGCGAGGAATTTCTCGTCGTCATCCCTTCGACGGACGTTTCCGGAGCTCTCTGTCTGGCCGAACGAATTCGCGCCGCCGTCTCCAAGGAGCCCATCGCATCTCCCAATGGCCCCGTCCAGCTGACCGCCAGCCTCGGAGTTGCCATCAGCAGCGGCGAATATTCCCAATCCGAGGACGACCTCATCCAGTCGGCCGATAAGGCCCTCTACATCGCCAAGGAAAAAGGGCGCAATCGCGCCGAAATGGCTCCCTTTTCCTCCCCTCTTCTCTCCCACGAGCCATAAAGCTGAATCCCGCGCATCTCACCGCGCTCGCGCCTGATTTATGATGGTCCGCGGCAAAATTGTCCACCGTGGCTCCAATTCGCATTCGCTTGGTCCGCGACGCCCCTCCTTCCCCCTCCGGTCGCTTCGTTCTTTACTGGATGATCGCGTTTCGGCGCCTCTCCTGGAATTTTGCCCTCGACCGCGCCGTGGAATGGGCGCGCGAGCTTCGCCTTCCGCTCCTCATTTTTGAACCGTTGCGCGTGGACTACCCATGGGCCTGCGACCGCTTCCACCGTTTCGTTCTCGACGGCATGGCCGAAAAAATGCGCGCGCTCGAAAACTGTCCCGGCGTTCGCTATTTTCCCTACGTCGAGCCTGCGCCCGGCCGGGGCAAGGGATTGCTCGCCGCCCTCGCCGCCTCCGCTTCCGTCGTCGTCACGGACGACTTTCCGTGCTTCTTTCTGCCCCGTATGGTTGCGGCGGCTGCCGAACGCATCCCTTCCGCGCGCTTCGAAGCTGTGGACTCCAACGGACTCCTCCCGCTTCGCGCCTCTTCTCAGGCCTTTCCCTCCGCTCATTCCTTCCGCCGCTTCCTGCAGAAAAATCTCGCCGCGCATTTGTCTCAATTTCCCGGGCCCCGGCCTCTGTCCCGCCTCCTTCTGCCTGCGCTCCCGCCGCTCCCTCCTGAACTCCTCCGCCGCTGGCCTCCCGCCACGCTCGCTCAATTGGAGGACTCATCCTTCACGGCTTCCTTGCCGGTATCGCGCGAACCCGGCGCCTCCGGGATGGCAGGCGGAGAAAAACCTGCGCACGCAGCGCTCGCGGAATTTCTTTCGAAGCCCCTCGCCCTGTATTCTCGCGACCGCAATCATCCCGACGCCCGCGCCACGAGCGGTCTTTCGCCCGCCCTCCACTTCGGCCACATCTCCGCCCACGAGATTTTCTCGCGGTTGGCGGCGCGGGAAAAATGGTCGGACGCCAAGCTCTCGCTGCGCCCCTCGGGCAGCCGCGCCGGATGGTGGGGAATGAGCCCGCCCGCCGAGGAATTTCTCGACCATCTCGTTACCTGGCGCGAAGTTGGATTCAATTTCTGCGCCTTTCGCCCGGACTTCGACCGCTTCGAGTCGCTTCCTCCGTGGGCGAAAAAATCTCTCGAGAATCATGCCCGCGACGAACGCGAGTGGACCTATTCGCTCGCGGAATTCGCCTCAGCCTCCACCCACGACCCCCTCTGGAACGCCGCCCAGCGACAACTCCTCCGCGAGGGCCGCATCCACAACTACATGCGCATGCTCTGGGGAAAGAAAATTCTCGAATGGTCCCGCTCCCCGCGCGAAGCGTTGGATATCCTCGTCGAGCTGAACAACAGGTTCGCTCTCGATGGCCGCGATCCCAACTCCTATAACGGGATTTTTTGGTGCCTCGGCCGCTACGACTGTCCCTGGGGACCCGAACGCCCGGTGTTTGGCACTGTCCGCTATATGTCCTCCCAGAACACGGCGAGGAAACTCCGGCTGAAGGGATATCTCAAGGAATTCGGAGAGGCGTCGATGGAGTCAACGTCTCATCGGCGGAGGAAATAGGTGGTTCGAGGCACTCGATTCGAGGGATGTCACTTCACTCAATTCCATACGCGGGCGTATGGTAACTCCCTTTTTCCATACGCCTCCCTCCCTTCTGGAAACTCTATTCCCGCTTTCACCTGTTTTGTTGTAAAGTACCCTCGAGAGCCGAGCTCTCCCCCATTTTGGCGCTCGCCGGAAGGATTTTGCCTATGACCGCGCAGAAATCCGACACCTTGCCAGAAACCTCATCTTCCGCCCCTTCGCGCCGCGAGACTCTCACCGTCACCGACAATCGCACCGGCAAGACCTATGAACTCCCCATTACTCACGACACGATTCGCGCCCTGGACCTTCGCCACATCAAGGTCAAGGACTCCGACTTCGGGATGATGAGTTACGATCCCGCCTACACCAACACCGCTTCCTGCGTCAGCCGGATCACCTTCATTGACGGCGACAAAGGCATTCTTCGCTATCGCGGCTATTCCATCGAAGAACTCGCCGAGAAAAGCAGCTATCTCGAAACAGCGTACCTGATTCTTTACGGCGAGCTGCCCACGAAGACTCAGCTCGCCGATTGGTCCTACAACATTTCGCACCACACCTTCATCCACGAGAGCATCAAAAAATTTCTCGACGGATTCCACTACGATGCCCACCCCATGGGCATGCTCATTTCCACCGTCGCCGCTCTTTCCACTTTCTATTCCGACGCCAAGGACATTTTCAACCCCGATTCCCGCCGCAAGCAAACCTACCGTTTGATCGGCAAAATGCCAACGCTCGCCGCCTTCGCCTATCGCCATAGCCTCGGCATGCCCTACGCCTACCCGGACAACGACCTCAGCTATTGCGGAAATTTCCTCAACATGCTGTTTCGCACCACGGAATTGAAATACCGCCCCAATCCCACTCTCGAGCGCGCCCTGGACATCCTTTTCATTCTCCACGCCGACCACGAGCAAAACTGCTCCTCGACGGCCATGCGCGGCGTGGGCAGCTCCGACGTCGATCCCTATTCCGCCACCGCCGCGGCCACCGCCGCTCTTTATGGCCCGCTACATGGCGGCGCCAACGAAGCCGTTCTTCACATGCTTCTCGAAATCGGCTCCGTGCAGAACGTTCCCGCTTACATCCAGCGCGTCAAATCCGGCGAAAATAAGCTGATGGGTTTCGGGCATCGCGTCTACAAGAATTACGATCCGCGCGCCCGCATCGTGAAGCACATCGCCTATGAGGTTTTCGACGTCATGGGAAAAAATCCCCTGATCGAAATCGCCCTGGAATGCGAGCGCATCGCCCTCGAAGACGATTATTTCGTCACCCGCAGGCTCTATCCCAACGTGGATTTCTATACCGGCTTGATCTACCAATCCATGGGCTTCCCGGTCACCATGTTTCCCGTTCTCTTCGCCATTCCCCGCACGGCCGGATGGATCGCCCAGTGGGAAGAGATGCTCCTCGACTCCGAACAGAAAATCTATCGGCCGCGCCAGATTTATCTCGGCAAAGACTTGCGCAGCTACGTTCCGCTGGCCGACCGCGCGTAGCCCGCGCCGCAACGGACCCCGCGGGCCCTTTTTTTCGCCGCATTCCTCCGCGGCTCCCAAGCCACTCTTCTGCCTGGCTTTGTGGGAAAATCGTTGCATCCGGGCGCATTCTCTGGCAAAACACTCTGCACGCCCGGCAAGGGGCCCCATTCATGGACATCTCCACTCGCCAATCCGGTTCCGCCACGATTGTGGACGTCATCGGCGACATCACCCTTTATAATTCTCCGCAAGTTCGCAAGGTCATTATCGACTTGCTCAAAGACAAGCGTTCTCCCCGCGTGGTCGTGAATCTCGTGCGGGTCAATTACATTGACAGCGCGGGCGTCGCCTCGCTCGTCGAGGGCCTCAAACTTTCACGCGATCTCAAGAGCAGCTTCGCCCTTTTTGGTCTCAGCCGCACCGCTCGCGAAGTCCTCGAGCTCACGCGCCTGATCAAGGTTTTTGAAGTGTACGGCACCGAAGAAGAAGCGTTGCAGTGGAAGGGCGCCCCCGGCCCGACATAGCGTTTCGCCGCGGGTTTCCTCCGGTTCCCGTTTTTCTCGGACTTCCGAATGGCATTGACCGACACCATCGGCGAAGCCACTATCAATGGCCTCGCATACCTCGGCGGCCTCACCCGCCTCGTCGGCAATTCGGCTCGCGCCGTTTTTGTCGAGCCCTTTCGCGGCCGCGGAGTCAGCTACACCCGCTCCGTCCATCAAGCCATGGCCGTCGGCGTCGAAGCCATCCCCATTATTTCTCTCATCTCGTTTTTCATCGGCGCCATTCTCGCCCTGCAAGCCGCTTACGAGCTCCGTAAATTCGGCGCGTTGCAGATGGTCGCCAATGCCGTCGCCGTCACCATGACCCGCGAGCTCGGCCCCCTCATGACCGCCGTCGTCGTCATCGGCCGTTCCGGCTCCGCTTTTGCCGCTGAAATCGGCACCATGAAGGTCAACGAAGAAATCGACGCCCTCGAAACCATGGCTCTCGAGCCCGTTCACTTCCTCGTAGCGCCGAAATTCCTCGCCATGATTCTCATGATGCCCTGCCTCACCACTTGGGCCGATTTCATGGGCATCCTCGGCGGCGGCGCTTTTGGCGTGTCCCAAGCCGGCTTTACTTGGGTCACCTACATCAAGGCCAGCGTCCTTGCCCTCGTCCGCCGCGACTTGATGACCGGTCTGGTGAAGAGTTTTATGTTCGGATTGGTCATCACTGCCGTGGGTTGTCATGAGGGGTTCTCCACCGGCCTCGGTTCCGAACAGGTCGGCCGCTCCACCACTTCGGCCGTCGTAAAATCCATCTTTCTCGTCGTCGTCGTTGATCTCGTTTTTACTGCCATCTTTTATTTCACGTCGCCCCAATGAGGCTCTCGCTCTCATGACCTCCGGACTCGTTCCCCCTGCTCCCGCCAAACCCGCGTCCACCGGCGGCCCCGCGATTGCCGTTCGCGATTTGCGCGTGAAATACGGCGAACGTGAAATTCTTCACGGCATCGATTTCAATGTTCCCGCCGGAGAAACGCTCGTCATCCTCGGCGGTTCCGGCTCCGGCAAGAGCACCTTGCTCCGCACTCTCGTCGGCCTCGAGCACCCCAGCGCGGGCGAAATCTGGATGCGCGGCTTGAATTTGGCCGCCATGAACGATGCCGAGCGCGACGAGCTCCGCAAGCACATCGGGATGTCTTTCCAGGGCGGCGCTCTGTTCGGTTCGATGACCGTCGGCGAAAATGTCGCTCTTCCTCTTCAAGAGCACACCAAGCTCGATGTGTCCACCATCGAAATTATCGTTCGCCTCAAACTCGACCAGGTCGGCCTCTCCGGTTTTGAAAATTACATGCCCGCCCAGCTCAGCGGCGGCATGAAAAAACGCGCCGCCATCGCCCGTGCCCTGTCCATGGACCCTGAAATTCTTTTTTTCGATGAGCCTTCCGCCGGCCTCGACCCCATCATCGCCGCGGGAATCGACGACCTTATTCTCAAGCTCAAAAAAGCCTTCCACATGACCATCGTGGTCGTCACCCATGAGCTCGCCAGCGCCTATCTCATCGCCGACCGCATGATTCTTCTCGATAAAGGTGTTATCGTTGCCGACGGCACCACGGAGGAGCTCCGCAAGAGCCAGCATCCCCGCGTCCGCCAGTTTCTCGATCGCGTTCCTGAGCCCGAAATTTCCGAAGAGTTGGATTATCTTCAAATGCTCACCGGAGAGACTCCTCCGGCGCGCCGCTAGCTCTTTTGAATTTCTTGGCTCGTGTTATACTCCCCCGCACTTAGGGGTGCCCGCCGGGTAATCCCGGCCGCGTTTTTTGAGGTTGCCAATGGATTCCAAGCATGAGCAGGCTATCGTCGGTCTGTTCGTCCTGATAGCCGCGGGACTTTTGATCGTCACCGTTTTTTTGATCACCGGAAGTTTCACCGGCGGCGAAGTCACCTATCGCGCTTACTTCAAGAACGCCGGAGGCCTCGCTCCCGGCACCGAGGTCCATTACGCCGGCGGCCCTCCCGTCGGCCGCGTCAAGGAAGTCGAACCCGACCCCCAGGATTCCACCCGCATGCTGGTCAAATTTGCCGTCAAGCCCGATGTTCCCGTGAAGACCGACTCGCGAGTCGTCATCGCCAGCAATAGCCCGCTCGGCGACAATTTTTTGGGGATCGTTGCCGGTACCAATGCCGCTCCGAAGGCCCCTCCCGGCTCGGTCATCAAATCCGAGGAGTACACCAGCTTCTCCGACATTTCCGCGATGCTCGCCCAGCTCGCGCCCACGGCTCAGGACCTGCTCAAGAATCTCAATGACCGCGTCACTACGCTTCAAGAAACTCTCAACCGCGTCAATGACCTCTTGAACGATCAAAACCGCCGCAATATTTCCGCCACTCTCGCCGAGCTTCACGGCACCCTGGCCGAAGATCGTCCCCTGATCCATTCGACTCTCGTCCACGTCAACGATCTGAGCGCCAAGCTCGATCCGCTCGTGGATAATTTCAAGAACACTTCGACCGACGCCGACAAACTCATCAACAAACTCGACGGCACCATCACCGAGAACCGGCCCGATATCCGCCAGTCCGTCATCGAGCTCCGCCAGGCTTTGGCCTCCGCCAATACCATGCTCGACCAGCTCAACCAGCTCACCAACGCCAACGCCGAGAATCTCGACGAGATCATCATCAATCTCCGCACCATCACCGAAAACCTGAATTCGTTCACCGAGACCATCAAGACCCGCCCGTACACTCTGATTCGCGCCGCCACTCCCAAGGAGCATAAGCCCGGAGAGGGGTTCACCAAGTGATCGAGCCATCGAAAGGGAAGGAGCCAGCCTCGCCTATGCGCCGCACTCTGCTCGCCGCCGCGATTCTCTTTCTTGCGGGCTTCTACGCCAGTTGTGGCGCGGCTCGTCCCGTCAAGTACTACACGCTCTCCCTCCCGCCGGCTCCGGCCAACAATGCCTCCTCTCAATTTCCCATCACGCTCCTCGTCGGCCGCCTCGACGCCTCTCTCCTCTACCGCACCGACCGCCTTGCTTACGGCTCCGGACCCGTCGAACTCGGTCTCTATGAAGACCACCGCTGGGCCTCCACTCCCGTTGACATGGTCCAGGACCTGCTGATTTCTTCGCTTCGCTCCACCGGCGACTTTCGCTCCGTCTCCCGCTTGGGCAGCGCGGTTCGCGGCGATTACATTATCCGGGGACACCTCTATAGCCTCTACGAAGTGGATAAGCCCGAGCTTGTCGGCCGCTTCTCCGTCCAAATCGAGCTCTATGATCCGAAGTCCCGCTCCGTCCTCTGGAGCGGCACTTACACTCACGATGAACCCGCGAAGGGCAATACCGTCGCCGATGTCATAGAAGCTCTCAATCTCAACGTCAGCCAGGGACTCCACGAGCTTGCCGCTCAGCTCGGCCAGTATTTCGCCGCTCATCCTCCGGCGCCTCCTTCCCAACCCTCCAACTGATCCTCCACTCTTTCCCTTTCGGAATTCTCTGCCGCGGTTCGGCGCTGGATTCGGTGTTCGTCTAGGACGAACATCCCCTCGACGCGCTTCTTGACTTTCCCGTTCGTTCTTTCAAAATAGGGCTTACCCCTTCCTGCGGTTGAAGTCTCGTCTTCTCCATTTCGTCGCTTGGTTTTGATTTTCGCGGGCGCCTCCTCTCTGTGCCCCGGGAGGCTGCCATGCCCGTTGCTCTGTCTCTCTTCTCGCCGTCCCGCTTCATGCCCCACGGTTTCTGTTACCTCTGGGACCCGGGTCTCATCTGGCTGCATGTCGTCTCCGACACTCTCATCACGGTTTCCTACTTCTCAATTCCCGTCACGCTGATCTGGTTCGTCCGGAAACGCAGGGACCTTCCCTTCAGTTGGATGTTCGCTCTCTTCGGCGTCTTCATCGTCGCTTGCGGCGCCACTCACGCCATGGAGGTCTGGAATCTCTGGCACGGCGATTATTGGCTTTCGGGGATCATCAAGGCCGTCACGGCTGCCGCCTCCGTTCTCACGGCGGTCCTCCTCGTCCGCCTCGTTCCCCAGGCCCTCGACCTTCCTTCCAGCGCCCAATGGATTCGGGCTAACGCCGCTCTCGAGTCCGAAATTCGAGCTCGGAAGGATATCGAGTTGGACCTGCGCGTCCGTGAATCCGCCTATAAGGAGCAGGCGGATATGATCGACCTCATTCACGATGCCGTCTTCGTCCGCGGCCACGACGGCCGCATTCAATTCTGGAATCGCGGCGCGGAGGCCCTCTATGGCTGGTCCGCGAACCAGGCCCGCGGCAAGGTCTCCCACGAATTGCTCAAGACCGTTTTTCCCGTGCCCGTGGATGAAATCATGAAGACGGTCACGACCGGAGGATACTGGGAAGGCGAATTGATTCATACTCGCCGCGACGGCTCCACCTGCACGGTCTCGAGCCGCTGGGCCCTTCGGACTTCCCCTTCCGGCGATCCACTCTCCGTCCTCGAAAGCAATCGCGACATCACCTTCCGCAAGCAGGAAGAGTTGAAATTCCGCGGCCTCCTCGAATCCGCGCCCGACGCTATCATCATCACGAATTCTCGAGGCCTGATCCAGATGGTCAACGCTCAGGCGGAAAAGCTTTTTGGCTGGGTCCGCAGCGAACTCGTCGGCAAGCCCATCGAGGTCCTCGTCCCGGCCCGCCTTCGCCCCCAGCACGTGGACAATCGGACGCGCTACATAGCCGCTCCCCATGCCCGCGCCATGGGCGTCGGTCTCCAGCTTTTTGCCGTCCGCAAGGACGGCTCGGAATTTCCCGTCGAAATCAGCCTCGGCCCTCTCGAAACTCGCGAAGGCACTCTTGTCTCCACGGCCGTCCGCGATGTCACCGAACGCCTCCGCGTTCAGAAGCAGCTGGCCGAAGTCAACGACACGCTCGAACTTCGCGTCCGGGAACGCACCCGAGAGCTCGCTGCCGCTCATGAGGTTATCCGCCACTCCCACGAGCGCCTCGAACTCGCCCAGAAAGTCGCTTCGATCGGCGTGTTCGACTACGATCTCGACTCCGCCTCCGGAACCTGGAGCCAGGGAATGTTCGAAATCTACGGTATCCCTTTTACCAGCGAAAAAATCACCCGCGAATTCTGGCAGTCCCTGATGGTCCGCGAGAGCATGGACGTTGCGAACGGCGAATTCGACAAACAAGCCGCCACCACCGGCAATATCAACATCGAATTTCAAATCCGCCGCCCCGACGGCGAACTCCGCTGGGTCGCTTCCCGCGGCAAGCTCTTTCCCAATTCCTCCGGGAAACTCGTCCGATTGGTCGGCGTCAATGCCGATCTCACCGACACCAAGCTCCGCGAAATCGAGGCCCGCACCATGGCCGCCGTTCTCGAACGCCGCGTCGAGGAGCGCACCGCCGAACTCAAACTCGCCAATAAAGAGCTCGAATCTTTTTCTTACTCCGTTTCCCACGACCTTCGCGCTCCCCTGCGCCATATGGACGGCTTTGCGCGAATTTTGAAGGATGAATACGCCGCTCAGCTTCCCCCGGAAGGGCTTCGTTATCTCGATCGTATCGTTCGCGCGGCCAACCAAATGGGCCGCCTGGTCGATGACCTCCTCACTCTCTCCCGCATCGGCCGCAAAGAGCTATCTCGACGTCCTGTTCCACTCGCCGATATCGTCGCCGAAGTCTGCAGAGATCTGGCCGCCGATGTAGTCAACCGCAACATTGAATGGAAGATCGGAACACTGCCCACCGCCGATTGCGACCCGGGGATGCTCAAGATCGTTTTTACCAATCTGGTTTCCAACGCCGTTAAGTTCACTCGCCGTCGTCCTATTGCCGTCATTGAAATTGGAGCCTGTATCGAAGCGGAACAGCCCGCCATTTTTATTCGCGATAATGGAGTGGGCTTCGATTCCAAATATGCCGATAAGCTATTTGGTGTTTTTCAGCGGCTTCATCGCGAGGAAGAATTCGAAGGGACAGGAGTAGGCCTGGCTACTGTCCAACGCATCATTCACCGCCATGGCGGCGAAATTCGTGCCACGTCCGAGCCCGATGTCGGCACTACTTTCTACTTCACGCTCGGTGCGGATTCACTCGTTAAATCCTTACAAGACTCGCCGGAGGTGACAGTTGGCCGAAGCTGAGTTCTTTGAAGTGCTTCTCGTGGAAGATAATCCTGCCGATGCCGAACTCACACTCCATGCGCTGCAGAAAAGCGGCGCGATGAACAACATCCATCACGCATGGGACGGCGCCGAGGCTCTCGATTACCTCTTCTGCCGCGGAAAACACTCCGATCGTTCTCCCGCGCATCCTCCGCGGCTCGTCCTCCTCGATCTGAAGCTTCCCAAAATCGACGGTTGCCAAGTCCTCCGCGAACTCAAGCAAGACACCCGCACTCGCGCCATTCCCGTCATCGTCCTTACCTCTTCGAAAGAGGAGCGCGACCTCGCCCAGACTTACATGCTGGGAGTCAACAGCTACATCCAGAAGCCGGTCAATTTTTCCGAATTTCAGGAGGTCGTTCGCCAGCTCGGCCTCTACTGGTTCAAAGTGAACACATATCCTCCTCCGGCAACATTCGTTTCCTCTTAGGAGCGCTCGCGTGTTTACGGGCCCTTCCTCCAACCCCGCCGCATCCGGAGAGGAATTGCGTCTGCTGGCGGTTGACGACAACCTCGACGACCTCGATTTGTGTCTCCACCAACTGAAGAAGTCAGGGGAAAATTACCGGGTCGAGACCGCCTCCACACGCGAAGAATTCGTCAAAAAACTTCAATCGTCGTCCTTCGACGTGGTCATCTCCGATTTTCGCATGAAGGATTGGACGGGCCTCGACGCTCTCGAGGAGGTTCGCCGCTATTCGCCCCAAACTCCGGTCATCCTTCTCACTGGCACCCTCGGCGACGAGCGCGCTGTGGACTGCATTAAGCAGGGCATCACCGACTACGTTCTCAAGGAGCAGATCACTCGCCTTCCCCTCGCTATCCGCCGCGCTGAGGAAGAGCTCCGCCTCCGCCAGGCGGAAGCCCGCGCCATCGAAGCTCTCCGTGCCAGCGAAGCCCGCTACCGCGGCCTTGTCGACAATGCCGCCTACGGAATGTACGGCATCGTTCCCGGCGGCCACATTATTTACGCCAATCCCGCCCTTGCCACTATGCTCGGCTATGACTCTCCCGCGGAACTTCTTCGGTTGGAAAACATCCAGCCGATTTTTCGCGACCCCTCGGTGGGTTCGCGCCTCGAA
Organism: Verrucomicrobiia bacterium; assembly: GCA_035503815.1. Classification (GTDB taxonomy): domain Bacteria; phylum Acidobacteriota; class Terriglobia; order Acidiferrales; family UBA7541; genus Palsa-295. The sequence continues at coordinate 122,615 of DATJTF010000005.1, read as the reverse complement.
GAAGAGTGCTTTCTCAAGCCGAGCGTTGAGGCCACGACGGAATGGAACCGGAAGGACGGCAAGACGATTGTGGTCCGTCTGATCGGCCGCCGCACGCAAACTGCGGACGATCCCGTCGCTTGGTTGGAAATGATCGCCGAAGATATCACGGACCGCTCGGTCCTCGAAAAGCAGCTTCTCCAGGCCCAGAAATTCGAGGCTATCGGCCAGTTGGCGGGGGGAATTGCGCACGATTTCAACAACATGATCGGCGCCATTCTCGGCTGGGCCGACATCGGCCTCGATGAAACCGAGCCCGATTCGCGTCTCCACCGCCATTTCGAGAAAATGCGCCATCAGGCGGAGCGCGCCGCCGCGCTCACCCGCCAGCTTCTGGCCTTCGCCCGCCGCCAGATTCTGGAGCCGCGCAATATCGATCTCAATCAGTCCGTCACGGAGACGCTTTCTCTGCTCGAAAAAGTCATCGGCGGAAATATCGAGATGAAAACGCACCTCGCTCCGGATCTTGCCGTGGTTCGCGCCGATCCCACGCAGGTCGAGCAGGTCCTGATGAATCTTTGCATTAATGCGCGCGACGCCATGCCCGGCGGCGGCGCCATTCTCATCGAGACCTCCAATGCCCATTTTGACGATGAGTATTGCGCCTCCCAGCCTTTCGCCCGCCCGGGCTCGTATTCTCTCCTCGCCGTTTCCGACACGGGCACCGGCATGGATGCCGCCACGCTCGACCGCATCTTCGAGCCGTTTTTCACGACGAAGGAACTCGGCAAAGGCACCGGACTCGGCCTCGCCACCGTTTACGGAATCGTCCGCCAGCACGGCGGGTTCGTCCACGTCTACAGCGAACCCGGACACGGCACCACTTTCCGCATCTATCTGCCTTCGAGCTCTCAGCCTTGCGATTCGCCCGAAACCGTCGAGGACGCCGCCGAGATCCGCGGCGGAAGCGAAGTGATTCTCGTCGCCGAAGATCACGACGGCCTGCGCGAACTCGCCCGCGAGACTCTCACGAACCTCGGTTATCGTGTCCTGCTCGCCTGTGAAGGAGAACAGGCTGTTCGCGAATTCCACGAACACTCTCTCGAGATCGACATTCTTTTGCTCGACGTCGTCCTTCCCAAGCTGAGCGGCTCTGAGGTCTACTCTCACATTTCACAGTCGGCTCCGCGGATTCCGGTCATATTCGCCACCGGCTACAGCGCCGACCTCGCCCTCCCCGACCAACTCCGCCGCGCTGGGATCACCGTCCTTCAGAAGCCCTATTCGCCTCGCACTCTTGCGCGAAAGGTTCGTGATGTTCTCGATCAGCACGTCCGCCTCTTATCCCGCGATTGATCTTGCCAGTGCGCACACTATGATTTGCGGCGTGCGGCTTATTGCGGCCTCTTGGCGCCGTTTTCACAGCGGCACACCCCCGCATCCGTTCGCGCGAAAGCGCTTTCACAGTTGACACCCTTACTTATCGGTGATACACGGGAATCTACTCGTGGAGCCGGCCATCAGGCCGGTATGCGGAAGCACCGGCTGCGCCGACTGGCGTCCGCCGGCTGTGTTCCGCGCCCACCCACCCCGGGAGGTGATTGCCGCACGGCTTTCACCTCCTTATTATTTCCCCACCCCGGTGATGCAAAGAGCGCTGCATTTTACCCGCGCAGAGTTATAATGCGCCCGCATGACGGGCAAGTTTTCCCGGAGCGCCCGGCGAATCGAGGGCGTTCGAGGCAGGCTGAGATGGGGCTGCAAATCTCCACACGAAAATCGGGAAACGTCACGATCATGGACCTGCAAGGGCGGGTGACGATCGGGTCGAGCAACGACACGCTGAGCGCGGAGCTGCGCAAGCTGGCAGAAGCGGGGCCGAGCGACGTGCTGATCAATCTCGCGGGAGTGACGCAAGTGGACAGCTCGGGAATCAGCACGCTGGTGCGATCGTTCGTATCGCTCGAGCGGCAAGGCGGCGGGCTGCGGCTGCTGAATCCGAACGGACACGTGCTGGAAGTGCTGGAGCTGACGCGGCTGATCAAATCGATTCCGACTTATACGGACGAAAAAAAAGCGGTGAACAGTTTTCGCGGGGGAATTGCGGGAATCGGCGGGGCGGGCGGGTGAACGGGGCGGCCGGATTTTTTTCCGGGCCGCGGGGCGTGTAATTGCGGTTTCGTTTTTCGCCGGAAATTTTTTCCGGCGACGAATCCTCTCAGGAATTTTTCTTCAATTCGGCCAGCACCAGCTTGGCCACCTCCTTCAGCGTTTCAAACACGCCGGTCCCGGCGACGGCAACCGCTTCGAGCGCCGGCTCGCCCTTCACATTGAGCTCTTTTTTCAGCTGGTCAACGGGGAGGACGTTGGGCAGGTCGCGCTTATTGAGCTGCAGCACGTAGGGAATCGTATCGAAATCGAGATTGTGATCCTTGAGATGCTCGCGGAGGTTGTCGAGCGTTTCGAGATTGGCGTCGAGGCGCTCCTCCTGCGAATCGGCGACGAAGACGACGCCGTCGGCGCCCTTCAAAATCAGGCGGCGGCTGGCTTCGTAGAAGACCTGACCGGGCACGGTATAGAGATGGAAGCGCGTGCGGAAGCCGCGCACAGTGCCGAGATCGAGCGGGAGAAAATCGAAAAAGAGAGTCCGGTCGGTCTCAGTAGCCAGGGAGACCATCTTGCCCTTCTGCGTGTTTCCCGTATGTTCGTAAATCCACTGCAGGTTCGTTGTCTTGCCGCCAACACCCGGACCGTAATAGACAAGCTTGCAGTTGATTTCGCGAGCGGGAAAATTGATAAAGGGCACGAGTTCCTCAGACTTGTATCGCTCTGTAGATATAGCATAGCGCCCCGCGACAGACCACAGGGGCCGATGCGCCTCTGTTCGCAACTGACAACTCCTCATCGGGTTGCGCGGGGGGCGGCGCAGGGGAGGCGAAGCCAGGCGGGGGCGGCGAGGGGTGCGGGCGTCCGGGCAGGCGGCCAAAAGGCGAATAAGGGGAGGGCGGAAAGTGTTGCGATTAGGATGAAGGCCGAGCGTGTGTTTTCTGAGACTTACGGCGAATCCGGTTTCCGGGCGTGTTGCGAACAGGAAGGCGGCGGGGAGGGGCGATTGCGGGGGCGCGGCGGCGGCTTTGCGAGTAAATTGGCGGGATATTGCAAAGTCCGATGGGAGGCCGCGCGAGCCTTGGAACAGATGATCCGGCATCGCGCCGAGGCGGCTGAGGCGCGACGGGCGAACCGCGCGGGGCAGGCTTGCGAGCATGGAGGTCCGCGAAGTGTACCGATTGAAGCGGAGCACGAGCGAGCGTTTTCTTGGAGTTGCGCGGAATTTCGATTTCAGGCGTGTACCGATTGAAAGGGTGACAATGGGCGGGGCGAAGAGGAGCGCGGGAGCGGGAAACGCGGGATGAGCGATGCGGTTAGCCGAGGCGGGGAAGTCGCGCGAGGGAGGGGAGAGCGAGAGCGGCGGGAGCATCGTAAATTTTCATGCCTCGGGCCATTATCTCATGGGCGTCAAATTACGATGCGTGTGGACTTTGGGATCCGTGGCGAGTTGTTGGCTCTATAATTGCTCAAGCAAATTGATATACTGAAGCTCGAACGATCCCGCCAATGTCCGCAACAGCGAAACAGAGGCTCGCGACTTTCTCGTCCGGAAAGGCCGCAGCGAATCTTTCCGAATTTGTCCCGCCCGCAATGCGGACGTTGGGCGATCCGCAGACGGCAATTCCCCGCCTGGCAAGGGACCCCGCTTCCGTGCGGCTGATCGAGGAGGCGGTTCAGACCATTCCAACGACCCACCGACTTTGCGCCGGCGACGCGAGAAAAATGACTGCTGTTTTGCCGGAGAGCGTGCATTTGATTTTGACTTCACCGCCGTACTGGACGCTCAAGGAATACCGGCACTCGGACGCGCAGTTGGGGCACGTTGAAGATTACGATCAGTTTCTAGAAGAGCTCGACAGAGTCTGGAAGCAGTGTTTCGACGCCCTTGTGCCTGGAGGCCGGCTGATCTGCGTGGTGGGCGACGTGTGCCTCTCGCGGAGAGAGAATGGAGGGCGCCACACGGTGGTGCCGCTGCATGCCTCGATTCAGGAGCATTGCAGGGGGATCGGCTTCGACAATCTTGCGCCGATCATCTGGCACAAAATCTCGAATGCCGCTTACGAAGTGGAGGGGGGATCGGGCTTTCTCGGAAAACCGTACGAGCCCAATGCGGTCATAAAGAACGATATTGAGTTCATCCTGATGGAGCGGAAGCCAGGCGGATATCGCGCTCCCGACATCTCCACGAAGGTCTTGAGCTTAATTTCCGCGGAAAATCATAAGAAGTGGTTCCAACAGATTTGGACCGGGGTCACGGGAGCGTCGACCAAGGATCACCCCGCGCCGTATCCCCTCGAGCTCGCGGAACGCCTGATTCGCATGTTCAGCTTTGCCGGGGACACCGTGCTGGATCCCTTTTTGGGGACGGGAACAACGACCGTAGCGGCCGCGAAATGGGGACGCAACAGCATCGGATATGAAGTGGACCCTCATTACTTCAAGCTGGCCGAAAAGAGGATTGCCCGAGACACTTCGGGTTTGTTCAGCCGAGCGGAGTTGATTACAATCGGCAGCGAATAACCCCTAATGGCACTCAGCCCCGACCTCGAACGAAAGCTGCGCCGGGCCGTCCGGCATTTTTGGACCACTCGAAAGACCCAAGCAAAATCGCAGGGTGCGAAGACAGGCTCGCGTGACGCGGGAGAAAGAACGGCTGTCACCGGCGGGCGGCAAATGGACGGATTTGTGTCGCTGGTGCGGGATTTTCTTTGCGAAAACGGACTGCCCAAGACGCAGGTCTTCTGCGAACACAGAATCGAGCTGCCCGGATGGTATCGCCCTGAAAAACAGTGGGACCTGCTAGTCGTCGAAGACGGGCAGTTCCTGGCTGGCATCGAGTTCAAATCTCAGGTCGGATCTTTCGGAAACAACTTCAACAATCGCACCGAAGAAGCCATCGGCAGTGCGTGCGATCTCTGGGCCGCATACCGCGAGGGAGCTTTCAAGCCTTCCGCCCGTCCCTGGCTCGGATACATGATGCTTTTGGAGGACGCCCCCGGCTCCTCACGCCCGGTCAGAGCCGCCGAACCCCACTTCAAGGTCTTCCCGGAATTCAGGGACGCATCCTACGCCAAGCGTTACGAAATCCTCCTCACAAAACTCGTCCGCGAGCGCCTGTACGACTCTGCATGTTTTCTGCTTTCTGATCGTGGTGGTGGCGCAAAAGGAATGTACAAAGAGCCCGCTGCCGAACTGAATTTTGAGAAGTTTATGGCCTCGCTTTTGGCGCGCGCGAGATCAGTAGTTAAGGACAAGCCCTGACGCAGTACATCCACGCTTTAGTCGGGAGACGTGTGGCTGGCCTGCCACGAAAGGGTGAAATCGGGGCCGGATGGAACAGCGGGCTAGCCCCCGAAGTCTTGACTGATTGGTAGTATGTTATTAAACTAGAGGTGACCAGGTTGCATCATCGACCTGAGTCATCCTGCTACGATGGCTTTCTCGCCGGGGGAGCAGGAGAAGAAGTTGAAGCTGTCAAGGGTCTCTCTGAGAACAGCCGTGGCGATAACCATCGTCATGATGCGGACTCCGAGGCTTCGGTACGCGCAATGCGCTGGTCCGAGGACAGTGTAGACGACAGAGTCGAATCAACTAGCAGACAGAGCCGACTTCGGTCGGCCCGCTACAAACGGACGGGACTGGGGCGTTAACAGCATGCTTGCGGTTGCACCAGTCCCACTCGACTTCCTGGCAGACCTTCGATGGCCGAATGGACTCTCGAGAAGAGTAACTTAAAGCAATATCCTCACTTTGATCCGCTGATTACTTCCTCAGATGCTGAGCGATACGCGAAAGACCCTAAACGAGTCGCACGGCATGCGTTCTATCCTTTCATAGTTTATCAACGTCGGTGGAGGCGCTTCGCGAGGCCTGGCGAGAAACGAAAGGAAAAGATAAGACCCATTCGTTACGCTGCTCGGCGCGACGCTTACATTTTTTCGTACTATCGTCATCTCTTGTCAGAATCTTACGAGTCCGAACTCAGAAAGCTTGGCCTGACCGAATCAGTCTTGGCTTACCGGCAGGTTCCCATAGACGCAAGCGGAGGGGGAAAGTGCAATATTCATTTTGCCAAGGATGCATTTCTCAGAATTCGAAAACTGAGCGATTGTTCTGTGATTGTTCTTGACGTTAGCAGCTATTTCGAATCGCTCGATCATGGATTATTAAAGGATGTTTGGGCGAGACTGATTGGTTTCGATAGGCTTCCGAAGGATCATTTTCAAGTGTTTCGTGCTATTACGCAGTACTCGTGGGTCGACAAGAAAGAACTTTATGAGCGGCTCGGGCATTTCGGCGTAAAGATGAGCAGCGACGGGAAGGCCGTGCCGGGTTATCTCACTTCATATAAGAAGGTTCCTAAGAGACTTTGCAACGGGCGCGATTTCAGGTCACTCATCGCGGGAGGAAACGGAGTTAAGTCGATTATCAATAGGAACTACAAGCCCTATGGGATCCCGCAGGGTGCCCCAATATCCGATGTCCTTGCGAACATGTATTTGTTGGACTTTGACTCGACGGTGGTGGGGTGGGTCCGCGGTTGCGGCGGCTCCTACTACCGTTATTCAGACGACATTCTACTTGTTCTACCGCGGCCTCCAGAGGAGGCCGTTGAATTGCTTCGCGAAATACAGGGTCTGATTCGCCGCTTCGGGGACAAATTGACATTCAAAGACGAAAAGACCTCCATAATTCAATTTCACAGGGATGGTCCGGGCCGGACCTCGGAGCTAATTCAGGGCGCGAAGGGACGAAACGGTCTCGAATACCTGGGGTTTCGCTTCGACGGAAAACGTGTCTACTTACGTGACTCCACATTATCAAGTCTTCAGCGGAAAATTACGGGGGTGTCCCGTCACGCGGCCGATGCGTGGGCGCGCAGGTTTCCTGACCGGGACTTAAATCAACTTAAGGCAACTTTTGATTACGAGCGCCTGGTTAAGAGGTTCGGGAGGGTGGAAAATTTCGGCGAGAAACACGGCGACTATCGCTCATGGACATTCTGGACATACGCCGTCCGCGCGCGTGAAATCTTCGGGAGCGGCGGAAGCGCGATCATCCACCAACTTCGGAATCACAGGGAATGGGTGAGGGTCCGACTCAATAAGGCCCTCGAGGCTGCGTTTGTCCGTCGTGAGAGGCGAAGGAATTCTTCTCGGGAAAGTCAGCGAGATCTTCGAGGCCCTGGCTAGACTTCTAGTTTGCGGTTAGGCCAGGATAATCTGTTTTGGAATTTTTTCCTTCCCGTAGGCCCCTGTTTACGGCAGGCAGGCCTACCTTCGGCAGGCAGGCGGGCCTTCCTCCGGCAGGCAGGCCTACCTTCGGTAGGCAAGCCTTGGTGGGGTTCACAAAGAGAGGGCGGTTTTGCGCGAGGGCGAGGGAAGAAATTGCGAAGAGGGCGAGAGGGCGCGGGCAAGGGTGGAAACCCGGAGAGAGAGGGTCACATCCAAGGAAGGAGGAGGATTGGATGCGGAAGATCATATTTGCCTTGGCGATACTGGCCGTTGCAGTTCCCCGCGCGCATGCCCAGAGCCGGGACATCGAAATCACGCCATTCGGAGGAGTGCGATACGGAGGGACAGTCGATTTAAACGGCGGAGATTTTTACAATTACCGTTTCAAGAGCAGCTGGAATTATGGAGGAATGCTGGACGTGGGAGTGGCGCCGGATTTGATGCCGAACCTGGAAGCGGAGTTCCTGTGGAACCGGCAAGACACGGAATTGAGCGCGCAGGCGGTAGCGACGGGAACGTACGTGGACCTGACGCCGGCGAAGCTGGACCTCTATCAATTCGGGCTGCTGTATGCGTTTGGAGATCACAGCGCGCGGCTGAGGCCGTTCATCGTGGGAGGGCTGGGATTCACGAACTTCCACACGAACGGAGCGCTGCCGTTCAACAACAAATTCGCGTTCAATCTGGGCGGCGGCGTGAAGTATTTCGTGACGAACCACGTGGGGCTGCGGGTGGAAGCGCGGTATTCGCCGACGCAGACGACGAGTTCGCTGGCGACGTACTGCGGGCCGTACGGGTGCTACCAGTCAACGGTGCATAATTTCGCGCAGCAGGGCGAGGCGAACGTGGGAGTGATCTTCCGGTTCTGAGCGGCGAGGGGCGAGGAGCGAATGCAGCGAGCGATGGCGGTGGCGGGGTCGGCGATATTTCTGGTGATTGCGCCGGGAGGATTGGCGGTGGTGGCGCCGTGGTGGATATCGCACTGGGCGGTGCAGGCGCCGATCCTGGGATTTGCGGTGTTCCGGCTGGCGGGATTTCTGCTGATCCTCGCGGGGATACCCGTGCTGCTGGAATCGTTTTGGCGGTTCGCGATGGAAGGCCGCGGGACGCCCGCGCCGGTGCTGCCGCCGGAACACCTGGTGGTCAGGGGATATTACCGGTACGTGAGAAATCCGATGTACGTGGCGGTGGTGTCGCTGATTTTGGGGCAAGGATTGTTTTTTGGGAGCGAGCGGCTGGTAGCGTACGGATGCGTGGTGTGGCTGGCGATGCACATGTTCGTGGTGCTGTACGAGGAGCCGAAGCTGCGGCGAACGTTTGGGGAGGAGTATGAGGCGTTTTGCGTGCAGGTGCCGCGATGGGTGCCGCGGCTATCGGCGCTGCGGGAAGCGTGGTGAGAGCGCGGCGGGGGATCGGCAGCGAGCGAAGCGGGGCGTAAGAAAAGCGGCAACTTTACCCTTATCACACACAGGCGGAGGGTCGCGGGCGAGGGGGAAAGCGAGAGTGCTACCGTTGTAGAGTCCCCTTCCGGGAGCCTGGCGTGACCGAAACGACGATCTCCGGCGAAAAGGCAGCGGCGAACGCGGGGAATAAGCGGCGCGGAACGCGGTTGATGCACGCGGTGGGCGTGACCGTGACGGGGACGGACCCGCTCGGGAAACAGTTTCGGGAAGTGACGAAAACCACGGTCGTGAGCTGCTACGGGTGTTCCTTCCATTCGAAAAACTATGCGCCGAAAAATTCGGAAGTGATGCTGGAGATTTCGCAGGGGGCGGCGTCGCGAACGCCGCGGCGGGCGGCGGCGAGAGTGGTGTGGATCCAGAGGCCGCAAAGCTTGCGCGAGCAGTATCAGATCGCGGTGTCGCTGAACGTTCCGGGGAATGTTTGGAGGGTGGAGTCGCCGCCGGAGGATTGGTTTCCGCATCCGGACGACGCGGCGCTGGCCGAAATGCGGGCCGCGGCGGAGCAGAAGCAGGCGGAACCGGAATCGAGAGAGGAAGCGATTCGCGCCGGAGCGGAGCCGGGGATTCACGCGGAAGTGGAACTGGAGATACCGGTTCGCACGGATTTGCCCGGCGAATTCTTGCGCGAAGGAGAAAGAATCGCGACGGGGCCGGTGACGCCGGAAGAAATTATATACGTGCGGCAGCAATTGGAAGACCGGGTGGAGGAAGCGATTCGCACGATGGTGCGCTCGATGGTGGACCGCGCCGCGGAAGAAGCGGTGAGAGAACTGGCGCGGGAGACGTCGGAGCGGGCGCTGGCGGCCATCGATGACGTGCGGAAGACGAGCGCGGCGCTGGCCGAAGATCTGGACGCGAAAATCCGGCGGGTGCTGGATGAAGCGCTGCACCAGCCGTGGTCGAACGCGGAGAAGCCGGCGCGAAAGAAACGACTGAAGCAGAACAAGCCGAAACCGTAGCGTGAGAGCGCACGGCAGCCGCGCCGGATAGAATCCTGGAATCTCGAGCACGCCATCACGCGCCGAGCGCGGCGAAGAACACACGAAAGCCGGCGCAGAGAAAAATCCGCGACGTTATCCGATTGGATACTTTCTCCGATCCCAAAACCCGTAACTAATTGATCCGCATCGGCTTGCTAGATGCACGAGGCTGCTCAGGATCGTGAGCAGCGCATTTCGTGAGATTTTTGAATGCGGGGCGTATGACACGGTTGAGCATGGGAAAACCGAGCGAGCGAACGTGGCCAAGCACCTAAGAAAAATCGAGCAGCGGGAATGGGTGCTGTGGCTTTCGGCGATTGCGATCACGCTATCGCTGACGGCGGGAATCGTCTCGTTTGCGCTGCCGGTGCTGCAGGATTTGAATTCCGTCCCTTTGATCCTGGCCGTGCGCGGATTGGTGGGCATGGTCCTGCTGTTCGATATTTACGCGATCTACCAGCAGTACCAGATTTACCGGATGCGGCACCGCCTGGTGGAGCGCGAAGAACTCTTCCGGCTGATCAGCGAAAACGCGGCCGACATGATCGCGGTGGTCGACGCGAACGGCGAGCGGATTTACAACAGCCCGGCGTACCAGCGGGTGCTTGGGTACAGTCCGGAGGAATTGAAGACAACTTCGGCGCTGGAACAGGTTCATCCGGCCGACCGGCTGAAGGTGCATCACGCGACGAACGAAGCGAGAGCCGGAGGCGTGGGGACGAACATCGAGTACCGGATGCGCCACAAGGACGGAAGCTGGCGGATCCTGGATTCGACGGCGAGCACGATACGGAATGAATCGGGAAACGTGGAAAAGCTGATCATCGTGAACCGCGACGTCACGCAGCGAAAGCATTTGGAAGAGCAGTTCCGGCAGTCGCAAAAGATGGAGGCGGTGGGGCGGCTTTCGGGCGGAGTGGCCCACGATTTCAACAATCTTCTCGGCGTCATCATCGGATATTCGGAATTTCTGCAGGACCGTCTCGACAAAGAAAATCCGCTCCGGGGCAGCGTGGACGAAATCTTGAAAGCGGGCAAGCGGGCCGCGGCGCTGACGCGGCAGCTTCTGGCGTTCAGCCGCCAGCAAGTGCTGGACCCGAAAGTGCTGGATCTGAACGCGGTGGTCTCCGACATGGAAAAACTCCTGCGGCGGCTGATCGGGGAGGACATCGAACTCACGACGGTGCTGGACGCGCATCTCGGTCGTTTGAAGGCCGACAACGGGCAGCTCGAGCAGGTGATCATGAATCTGGCGGTCAACGCGCGAGACGCGATGCCGCAAGGCGGAAAGCTGATCATTCAGACCGAAAACGCGGTAATGGACGAGGAGTTCGTCCGTCGGTATCCCTATCCGGTCAAGCCGGGTCCCTACATCCTGCTGACTGTGACGGACAGCGGGATCGGGATGGATGCGGAAACAAAGGCGCGGGCCTTCGAGCCTTTCTTTACGACGAAAGAGAAGGGCAAAGGGACGGGCCTGGGACTTTCCACCGTGTACGGAGTTGTGAAGCAGAGCGGAGGGTACATCGAGATTGTGAGTTCGCCCGGCGCGGGAACCATCTTTCAGATCTATTTGCCGCGCGTGGACGCGCCCGTGAGCGCGGAGAGCGGCATATCTCTCAGCGCCAATTCGACGCCGGCGGGCGAGACAATCTTGATCGCCGAAGACGAGAGTTCACTGCGAACGGTGACGCGCAATTCCCTGGAGCAGTACGGCTACAAGGTGCTCGAGGCCAAGGACGGCATCGAGGCGTTAAAACTGAGCCGCCAGTATGCGGGGAATATCGATCTGCTGCTGACAGACGTCGTGATGCCGGGGATGGGAGGCCGCGTGCTGGCGCAGCAACTCACCCTCGAACGGCCGGGGATCCGGGTCGTGTATATGTCCGGCTACACGGGGCAGACGGTGGGGGAACAGGGACCGATCGATCCGGGGAGTTTCTTTTTGTTGAAGCCATTTTCGCGGGAAAATCTGGGCCGAAAGGTGCGCGAAGCGCTGAATTCCGCGGTCGTAGCCGGACCCGCTTGATTCAACCTTGGGATCGCGCGGCGCGTCCATCCGCTTCGTCCTAAGACAAGGAAAAGAAAAATACAGAGGCATGACTCCGGCCGCCATGAAGAGTGGACGGCGCCGGGAAAAGCCCAGCCGGGGCTTACACCCAACACAGGAGAAGCGAGAGATGGCGTACACCAAGCAGGAATCGCCCCAAGCGGAAGCAGCAAAATCCGGATCGCTTCCGGGATCGGCGGCGGAAAAGAAAAACACGCAACTGCCGACGATACTCATCGTGGACGACGACGAAGCGATGCGCGGGCTGCTGCGGACGCGACTGTCCGACGCTTACCGGGTCGTGGAGACCGGCGAGCCCGAGCAAGCTCTGGCCTTGGCCATGGAACATAAACCGCAGGCGATTCTGCTGGACTTGATGATGCCGAAATGCTCGGGTTTCGAGCTTTGCCAGACGCTTCATTCCCTCAGCTATACGTCTCGGATACCGATTTTCGTGATCACCGGAGAGGCCGGCGCCAAGTACCGGGAGTATTGCGAAAGCCTTGGCGCGAGGGGCTACTTTCAAAAGCCGGTGGAATTCGCGGCGCTCCGGACGAAGCTGGATGCGGAGATCGGTTCGAAACAGCCCGAACGGCGCGCTCACGTTCGCGTCCGGATGCGCGTGTTCTTGAAATTGAAAGGAATCGATTCGAACGGCGCGGTGTTCGAAGTGCCGGCAGCCACCGAAAACGTGAGCGCAGGAGGATTCCTGTGCGGCTGCACGGCGAATTTCGTGCGGGGAGCGGTGGTGGAGGTTTTTCTGGCGGGCGAACAGGACCGCTACGCGGGGCGCGCGGAAGTGGTGCGGCGCGAATCGCCGGGAGCTCCCTGGCAGAGGTACGGATTCCGCTTTCAAGAGATCACCAACGATTGGGTCTTGCAACCGGCGTGATCAAAGATGCGCGCGGAAGAGGGCGACGATCGGCCGCGCCAAGATCTGCCCCGAGCCGCCGAGAGATTTAATCTCGTTTTCGGCGAAGCGTGAAGCGCTCGTGGTTCTTTGGGCCATCTTCGCGGCGAGCGCGGACATTCTCGCGACGTTCCCAGAGGCGTTTATGGAGCGTCAGGAATGGGAAGGACGGGCAGCGCGACGGTGTCCACCGTGGAGGGATCGTCGCGCAGCTTGATGTAGAGCAAGGTGCCGTTCGGGCGCGGGACATTCAGAGCACCATCCACATAGCCGGCCGGGACCGGAACCATATTCTTGAATTGCGGGTCCGAGGCCACGGAATCCAGCAGGAAAAGATTCGATCCCGTCAAAATGCACTGTTTGTCCGGGGCATCCGGGCAGCGGATCTCCTTGAGGGCGGGAATTCTGACGAGAACAGCCAGGGGCTGCCAATCGCCCTTGGCGCCGTCCTGATTCACCGCGCGGAAGTGAAGAGGACCGAAGGCGGACGCGCCGAGATTTTTGAGCGGATTGAGAATAGCAAGAACACTCTGCGAATCCTGCAGGATGAGATTGCCGTCGGCGACACTGAGCAGGACATCGCAGCAACCGTCGAGAGTGGCGACCTCGATCTTCTCGGTTCTTGGAAACCGATCGGGCACTTCGGATTTAAGGAAAAACGAGAGGCTGGCGTCCTGCGGAAGCTCGTCCGTGTCTCCGAAGCGGACGGGGGAGGGAACGGCGCCGGGCTGGACGCTCTTGGTGACAAGCGCCATCTTCGGGCGGGGATCTCCGACGATGGTTTGCAAATCGATGAGGCGGCCGTCCTTGAGCGCGATATGGGCCACGAGCTCTTCGCCGGGCTTCAAGGCGTCCACGGCGGCTCCGGAAGCGGACAGAGCGAGCGAGTCCTCATCATTCACGCGTGACAATTTCGCGGGCGTGAAGTGAATGCCGGAGAGTTCGAAGCTGCCGACTTCATCCAGTCGCTGTCCGTTCAATATGCCGTCGCGGTCGCCGGCGTGAATCGAGAAGCTGTCCAGATGCGCCGCTTCGGCGTAGGCGTGAAGAGTGAGAACGTCGGGCTGGGACAGCCCGAACTGTTTCACTTTCAATTTCATTTCGCCAACGGGTTCGCCCTTGAGGGGAATCTGCACGTCCAGCTCGTCGGCGCCGGGGGCTTTCCACGTGACTTTGAGTTCCTTGCCCTTGGCATCGAGGGCGGTGACCTGCTCGACGCAAGCCGAGCAGCCGTCCTTCAAATGGAGGGTATCTTCGCGGCCGACGATCAAGGCATTTTGGTCGGCGGGCGCGACGTTCCATTTGTCCGGCAGTGAATTGCGGAGCTGAAACGCAGGCCCAGTGTACGACTCGAAACCCCAGAATCCGTGGAGCGTGGCGGTGATGTCGGGCTCGACGCCGCTGAACTTCAGGGAATGAGTGTCAACGACGAAGCCGCCGCGGGCGGGATCGGGAACGGCGGGCAGATTGATCGCGGCGCCGGATTTTGCCGTGAGGCGAAGGGCGAAGTCGTGGGCGATCGCGGTGGAGAAGACCAGCGGCGCGCCCTCGACCGGCAAAACCAGCGGACTTTTTTGGAGGCAAAAAATCTCTTTTGGATCAGCCGGGCGCAGGGGAGGGAGCTGAGCCGCCTCGACGGCGGGCAATCCAACCACAAGAACGGACTTCGGGTTCTGGAACGAAGGCGGAGCGCTCAGCCTGAGATTGAGCTGATCGTTTTTCGGAAGAACCAAGGCGGGAAGATATTGAAATTCGGCGTCGTGAAGCTTGCTGAGCAGCCGGGCGAGATCCATCACCGAACCAACGTACGCGCTGTAATACCCCGCACCCGCCGCGGGGGTGGTGGAAACCGCGCCGACCAAGTCGGAAGAGGGGCCGGAGGTGAGAGCGGCGACCAGAGACTGGCTGTGCGCGTCGTCGAGAACAAGCTGATCGGAATCCTGCATCAGGCAGGTGGACTGAAGCTCGGACGGCTTGTCAAAGCAGTCTTCATTGACTTTGAGGCTCAGGGTCTTGGCGACCAGAACGGTGCGGGCGTGGAGTTGGACCGGATCGTCGGTGGAAGCCTGGCGGATCTCCTCGAGATATTTGTCCACGCGGGTGCGGTCGAGGCTGGCTTGATTCAAATCCTGCGATGCGCGGACAAACATTCCCGGCTTGCCGCGAACGGTGGAGCGGAGCGTGGCGAAATCGCCGCCCGTTTCGGGGACGAGAAAGAGCAGGGCCTGCTGCGCGTCCTGGGGAACGGTGACGACGATTCCTTCCTCGCGCGATTGCTTGGTCCAGGTTTCGACGCGCGTGAACCAGTTTTCGGGCGGCGGATTCGTGGGGCCTTGCAGGAAAGCGACGATCAACAGGTAGCGGACGGATTGGTTGGGGGGAAAGTCGGTCTGAATCCACAGCCGGTCTCCGGCGTGAAGGTCCGGGACGCTGGAGAAAGGAAGCGTCTTGCCGTTCCGCGTGACCGTCATTTCGATGCGGGGACCAATCAAATCGAAAGCGGGTGAATCGGCCCGGGTGACACAGGAAGCAAATAGAATTGCGAGAAGAAAGAGCAGAGGAAGAAAGCGTTTATACGAAGCTGCCACTGTGACGCCGCCGTTTGCCATGCCGGCTGTTCTCCTTACAAAGGAAATTATAAGCGCGTTTGCTGAAATGCCTGGCGGAAGCTTATGAGAACCCGTTGCAAATTTCGCACCACTTGCAGGTTGGTTTAGATGCAGAAAATGGAGCAACTGTCGCCGGGGTTGCCGCGCCCGGCGCGACACCGCACAAGCGGAGAAATGGGCGCCCGGCGGCCGTTCTGGCGAACGTTCCGCAAGAAAGAAAAGGTGTGCGGCGCGGAACCGGCGGCGATGGAGCAGCGGGCCGGGCCAAAGAAAGCAAGACGCGGAAGCCAGGACAATTCGTCGGCGACGAGAGAGTCGCGGGAATCGAGCGTTTCTACGGGTTCTTTTTTGCTGCACTCTCCGGGTTCGGAGGCGGGGGCGGGCGGAGCGAGCGCGCGGAGTAGAAACTTGCTGGTTGCGAGGAAAATGAGGACGGAAGCTCCGTTTGCGAACGATCAAATCGGAGAAAATCCACGGAGTGAAACGCGTTGCCTCGACTGCCGCCCGGTCCCGCTTCGCCGCGCTCTGTGAAAAAGCGCGGCGAAGCGGGTGAAGCTGCGAACCAGCAGTTAGAACGGGAATTGCGGTTGCATCGGCTCCCCGGTGGACGGGTTGAGAATCAGCCGGGGCGCCCGCGGGCCGTGGTCGAAATCGAAGAAACCGAACAGGGATCCCGCCTTCGCATCGTTGGAATCACCGCCGACTCGGCCGAGGTCCCAGTTGTCTTCGACGAACCGGATGATGGAGGATTGATCCACCATGCGGCTGTCAACGTAGTTTTGCTTCGCGTACGAGGAGATGACGATCAGAGGCAGCCTGGGACCGTAGCCGCAACGGCCGGGATTGCCGCCGGTCGGAGTCGTGCCGCAGGAGCCCGGAGCCGCCAACTCATCATCGGTTGCGTTGGACTGGTTCACGACGGTGTCCATCTGGTGATCGTACCAACCGTCGGAATCGTCGTAGGTGATGATGATGGCGGTGTCTTGCCAGTACTGGCTGTTCATAATCGCATTGACCGCAGTGACCAGCCAGGTTTGCTCGTCCAGAGGATCGGAATTGCCCGGGTGCCCGTTCTGGATCGCCTTGGCCTTAAGGAAAGTCACGGCCGGCAATTTGCCTTCGTTGATGGCCGTCTGGAAGAGGCTCAGGTCGTACTGGTGATTCGCCTGGTCCGTTTGGCCGATCATCGAAAGGCTGCTGGGCGGCAAGTGATGCTGGTTGGAAGTCTGCTGGAAATACTCGAACGGGTTGTGATGGGGAACGTAGTCGGTGACCGTTCCGGGGAGTCCTGTGGAGGTGGACCCGCAAGTCGCGACACCCGCGGCGCTGACGGAAGTCGGAGCAAACCCGCCTTGGAACCAGCCCCAAGTGATGTTGTGGTCGTCCAGAAGGATCCCGATGTTATCGCCGGTAACCGTGACGTGGGTCTTGGTGACGGCGGAGCAGTCGTCGTAGCCGGGATCGGGGTCGCCGATGACAGCGCCCGAGCTCCCGCCATTCGCAATGACGCCCGAAGGGTTGCCGTTCACCAGCGTGGCATTCGAAGTTGTGCCGGCGGCGAGGTTGAGTGCGCCCACCGTGGAAGGACCGAACATCGTGCCGTAATTGTTGTCGCTGAGAGCGAAGTGCTGGGCGTAGTTCCACCAGGCGGTGACGGTGTTTCCGTCGTAGTAGCCCATGACGAGGCCCGTGCCGTGGCCGTAATCCGGGCAACCAGGACCGCCGGTGCCGGTTTCCTGCGGAAACTTGTCCATCAGGCCGTGGTCGAAGGCAAGCTGTTCGGGCGTGTAATCGTGGTTCTGATCGCAGGTAAGAGCCTGCGAACGGTCGAGCCGAAACGGCTGGGTGGTGTTCGGATTCTGGTCGAGCAGCCCGGAGGTCAGCAGATTGTTGACGCGGGGCGTGTCGGGAAGAGCATGGAAGGAGGGCTCTCCGCTAGGGTTGGTGGCATAAGGATACGTGCCGAAATAGTGGTCGAACGAAATGTTCTCTTGGAAAATCACGACTACGTGCTTGATCGGCGTAGCGGTCTTGGCATATTCCGCCGAATCCTGCCCCCCAGCGGCGAAAAGACTGACTGGGGCGGTGATTAGGAGCGCCGATGCCGTGAAGAAGCTGGTTAGGCAGCGAAGGTACTTTTCAATCATGGATTTCCTCGCATGGAATTTACTGGGAACTGAAGCCGCCTATCTCCGCATTAGGAAGGGCCGCCAAAGGTCGCGGGCGGCGTCGGGGAACTTTGCGGAGACAGCCGGATTCGTCCTGCTTAGATACCCGGCGCCTGTTAGCGTTTGATGACAGAACAGTCAAAACTCTCGCACATTCGCACAAGGGGTGGCGGCGCCTGCCGCCGCCGAACGCGCGCCCGCCGCCTCTTATTAAGGCGCGTTTCTGGGCTTGACCTCGATCGTCCCCATCATTCCCGCATCTTCGTGCTCCAATAAGTGGCAATGATACACAAAGGTGCCGATGATGTTGGGGTCGCGGAAATCCATCCGCAATTTAACGCTGGGATATTGGGGGCTTTTTCCGTCCCAATAGGCGACGTTGACGGTGTCGCGCAAAAACGGCTCGTAGATGGGGATGCCGTTCCATTCCTCGAGCAGGAAGTGAAGTTGGTGGATGTGAAAGGCATGGAGTTCCCTCGTACGATTCTCGATGATCCAATCCTCGACGTCTCCCTGATGCACGACGATATTCGGAACGGTGTCGTTCGGGTCGAATACCTTGGGCTTCTGCCCTTCGACGGTGATGAAAAAATCGGTGGGGCTGTTTGGGTTCTTCGGATCGTGAGGGCTCTCGGAAAAATAAAGGGTGCGGGTTCGCACCGGCTTGACGTCGCCGAGCCAAACCGTGCTCGGGCGGGGAAGGGGAACAGGAGACGATGCCAGGCGCACCTCCGGTTCGGCGGCGGAGGGATCGGCCACGACCGCCGCGAGAGGACGCGTGGGATCGTTCTCACCGGCCGGGCCCGTGTCCACGGTGCGCGTGATGAAGCTCTCCTGTACGCCTTCGGGCGGCCCTTTGACAATGATGCCCACGCGGCCGGCCGGAGGGAGAAGGATGTGGCTTTCCCAGAGAATCCGGTTGCCGGACATTCCATTCTCGTTGATGGGAACTCCGTCGAGAGACACGACTCCCATCATATGCGGCACGCCGGCGACCAGCATCTGGAGATCGAGATAGGTGATGGCCGAGGCATTTAAGACGCACCAGAGTTGTTTTTCGCTGGGTCGGATTTTCACGACCGCCGGGACGTAGTCCGGATAGGGCACAGGCACGAAGTTGATCGAGAGATCCTTGGCCGGCTTGCCTCCGCCGGTGCCGGTGTTGAGAATGTCGCCTTCGGGGTCGCGCAGCACGATGGGCGGGGGCACGTTGCCGGATAGCACCGGCTGGGCGTTGGGATTCTGCAAATCCTGATCGCGAATCACGAAAACCCGCTCGGGCAATCCGGCGAGAAGCAGGTTGGCCCGCTCGATTCCTTCGACGATCAGGGCGCCGGAAGCCCCGCCGAGGACTTGCGCATTCGTCAGGCCGTGGACGTGCGGGTGATACCAGTACAATCCGGGCGGCTCATTCATGGGGATCCGGAAACGATATTCGAATCCCCGGCCACCCGGATCGATCACGGTGCGGAGGACATCGTCCTGGTGGCAGACGGGCGGCACGGTCAGCCCATGAAAGTGGATGTTCGTCGAATCGGAGGTTACCGTGGCGCTTGCACAGGCATCGGGCGGTGAATGGCGGCGCATCTCCGGCATTCCAGGCGAGGAAGGAAGATTCACCTCGTTTTTCAAGCGAAGGATCAGCAGGTCGCCCGGCTTCAGGCGCAGAGTGGGCGCTTCGATATTCTTTTTGTAGACATAGCAGTAGTGCATCCGCCCGTTGGAATCCTTGAAGTTGTGGTAGGTGAAATCAACTCGCAGGACGCCGTGCCGGCTGCTGAGGTCCTCGGGTTCGCTTGCCAAGCTTCCGGCACCGGGGCGGCGGGGGCACGGGTCCGAGCCGTCCTCCTGAGCCAGCGCACGCGCTGGAGCAGCGATCGCGCACGCCAGCAAAACGATGAAAATTAATAGGGCGCGGTAAAAACGGTTTGGATTTCCTTTGATGATCCGTATCTCCTGAATGCGCGGGGCGCGCAGAGGGCTCCAATCCCGATCCGAAGGAGAGGGCGAAGAGATCAATTTTCGCCGAGAGGAGCGCTCATTGTGTGAATCTCCCATGAATGTTCGTTTACCCGAGTGTATAAATCCGTCTCCGCAGGTCGGCAGAGGAGCCGGAAATATGCTTCGCCCGAAAAATGGCGTCTGAATTTTTCCTGGGTGGCAGCTGCTACGTGTAGTCGAACAGAGCCATGAACCCGAAATCCATGTGGAGCTGCTGGTGGCAATGGAAAAGAGTAGGGCCGGGATCGTCGGCCACGAAGTCTATTTCGTACTGTTGATAGCCGCCCAGCATCACGACATCTTTCATCACCCCGGCAGTGGAGGCGCCCGCGAGGCTGGTCAATTCGAAGGTGTGACGGTGGAGATGGATGGGATGAATGTCGTCGCTCTCGTTGCGGAGAGACAGGCGATAGCGCTTGCCTTCCTTCAGGTGGAACGAGGCGGGAACGAGCGAGCCGAACATTCCATGAGTCGGGAACGCGATGCCGTTGATGGTCCAGCGATTGAAGCCAGCGTCGGCCGCGTTGTCCTTGGCGAACGTCATTTTAAATGTTTCGTCGGGCGGAGGAGCCGCTGCGCCCGGCTTTGCGAACGCGGTGTAATTCCAGCGAAACGCGGGAGGCGCTATCCACTCCGGATTTCCCGCCCGGTTTGCGTATTCAACGACGATTCCCATGCCGTGGCCGCGATCGTCGTTGTCGAGATCGCCGAGAACCCACACGCCGGGATGATTCATTTCCACGATCGCCGAGACTCGCTCGGCCGTGCCGAGCCACAGGACGGGAACGCGCGCAGGGTTGGGGACAGGATTTCCGTCCAGGGATACGACCTGGAAACTGTGGCCGGGGAGAGCGAGGCTGCGAATTTCGGTGGCGCTCCCGTTGAGCACGTGGAATAAGACGCGTTCCCCCTCTTTCACTCGGACGGGTTCGCCGTGCCCGAGCATCCGGCCGTTGATCGTGAAAAAATCGTAGCCCACCTCGTAGCCGTGCGGGATGCCCTTCGCGAGGGAGGCTTTCATGGCCGACTCGCCGGTATCCTCGAGCGATTTCACGCGCGTGGAGGGCGAGAGAAAATCTTGGGCCATGTCTCCGCCGCGGCTGAGCGTGGGCTGAAATTCCTTGAGGACGAGAAACACCTCGCGGTCATATTGGCCCGGCTCGCTCCTCGGCTCGATGTATACCGGGCCGACCTGGCCGGTGTACTGTCCAGCGGCGAGATTCGCCCCGGCGCGATTGTGGGTGTGATAAAAACGGAAGCCGGCGGGCCGCGGAACGAATGAAACGCGCCGCATGCCGTGCGCGGGGATATACGGAGTGCCCTCCTCGGCGGCCCCGTCCACTTCTACCGGAACTTTCTGACCGTGCCAATGAAGCTGCTCGGGAGTCTCCGTGTCGTTGTAGATGTCAACGACCGTCTGCACCCCTTCCTTAAAACGAAGAAGCGGGCCGGGAAATTGGCCGTTGTACGTGATTGTGGAAAGAATGTGGCCGGGTGCGATCTCGACGGGAGCGGCGGCGATTCGCAAAGTGTAATCGGCCTTTTCGGGACCCGGCGGAACTGTCCCCTTGGCGGACGCCGAATCACTCGCGGGCCTTGAATTGAGCGCGGAAGGAAAGAACGAGGCGGCGGCAGCCGCCAGGCCGGTTTGTTTCAGGAAATCGCGGCGGGAATTTTGATGCGGATTTTTCATAGGGGGCCCTTTCGGTCCGGCGAGCGCCGGCGCGCGTCGAATGACCACGCCCCGGCCCCGTTGAAAATCAAGAAGAGAAGCGAGCAAAGCATCGCGAAATCGGTGCGCGCGTCGCTCACCATGTACCAAAAGCCTTGATTGGCGCGAAGCAGCTCGGGAATTTTTGTCGTGGCGATGGCGGTGCAGATGACGATGAGCAGGGGAATGGCGCTGGCGCGAGTCCACAGCCCCACCAGCACAAGGAACCCGCAGACGATTTCGAAGCACCCCACGAAATGGGCCGTGAAATAGGGATGCGGAAAGCCGATTCTCTCGAAACGAAGGACGCCGAGATGCGGGTCGGTGAATTTAAGGATTCCCTGCGTGAAAAATATCAGCCCGGCGGCGACGCGGATCAGCACGATACCCGTGGGACCGCGCGTGGGGCCGGAAGCGAACTCGCCGAAGGAACCCATTGTCGAAGCTCACAACGAAAATGGCAAAACACGTAAGCGCCCGGATCCGGCGCCAACATTCATAATACCGAATCCCGGCGCGAACCAGAGCGTTTTAGAATGCCTCGGAGGTTTCCCGGCGGCATGTCCCCGCGCGATACCCTGAAATCGTCTCGGACGGCACTCCTCCCGCGTTCTAAAGAGCCGCCGTCAATGCAGGTTTCGCGCGGCTCTCGGCCCCGCGTTCTCGCGGCGAATCCTCACCATTGAACGCCGGGGTAGAGGCTCGGTATGCGAAACGCCCGATACGCATTCGAGGCGGGCATCTTCAGTTGCCACACGGTTTCCGCAGGGGAATCGGGCGTTACTTCGAAAACGCCGGTCGACGGGGGCGATGTGGCAATGTTGCACAAATCGAATTCGATGTTGTTGTTGCCCAGCATTTCCGCATTCCCGCCGTATAGCGAATAGGAAGGGACGGTGTCGTTAAAGGTGAGCGTGGCGGTCATCGCCGTTTCGTCGATTGTATAGACTTGAGCCGTGCTGTACGGACAGGTCGGGGCGCCGGTGGATGCGCAGGTGACACCGGCGGGATATTCGCGGTCGTCTCCGTTATCGAAAACGGCCAGGCCGAAGCTCCCGGTGGTGGCCTGTGTGGTGAACGAGGGGCCGTGCTGGGCGTAATACCAATCGGTCGGGTTCGTCCCGCCTTCAAGCGTGAAATCCCCGCCCTGGCCCAGGTGCCAGATGATATCGCCCGCACCCTTCCCATTGGCGTAATCGATTTTGATAATCCAATTTTGGTGGCGCATGGAGAGCAGTAGATTGCCGTCGGTGGGGGAGTAGAGAACCGCGTTCGCATGTGTCCAATCCGGGAACTGGTAAGGGTGGCGATTGACATCCAGATGATCGAATGAATTCCAGAGCCAGACGGGATTCAAATTGGTGTCGAGATCCACCAGCGCATCGCCGAGAACCGTGACGGTTCCTGTAATTCCAGGAAGGTTGCTGAATTGCTGGGTGGAATTGACGATGATGATCCAGTGGCCGTTGGGCAGCACGATCGCGTCGTGGTGAATAATGTCGGCCGTGTAGGTGAAACCCGCGGCCGCCAGCCGCGTATTGAGCGTATCCACGGAAAGCTCTCGAATCGTGTTGCCCGCCAGATCCACTTCTCGGATCACATCCAGCGTCCCAGCGGGAAGCGTCACATTATCGATGGGATCGGAGGAATTCGGCGCGTCGACAACCAAAAAATGGCCGTTCGTCATGGGGCGAATCGGTTGTACGAGATCCGCCGACGATCCACCGGGCTGGTAGGACCAAATCACGTTCCCCGCCAAATCCGTGGCGAACGCCGGAATCACGCTTCCGGCGTTCAGCACGTCGAACATCTCAATGCCGGGCTGAGGCGTAAGGCCATTGGGAGTGGTCACAGTCGTCGTGGGAAGTTCTGTGGCAGGTAGCGAGCCAGTGGTGAAAGTCTGGTCCATATCGTTGAGCTGCGAACCGTCGGGCATTTGAAGGACACCACGCATGTGGTACACGGTATTGGCTCTCATCCCGGCAACGTATATGCCCAGTGGCGCGGCGCCGCCCGCGGCTTGCTGGAGAGATGTTGAAAGGCCGTATGTAGTGTCCGTGCCGAATTGAACGGACACATTCGCCGCAACCGGTGGAGAGATCGTGTACTGGGCCACCTGAGGATTTCCGGTAGGGGTGACTTGTCCCGGCGCAACCACCGTAACGATGGAAGTGGCCGCGTCCAAAGGATCGGAACTCGGCGCGACGGTAACCGCCAGTGTCGCAGCAGGCTGTGAGGTTGGCGCTGTGTAGAACCCCTGCGAAGTGATGGTTCCTACCGTCATATTGCCTCCCGCCACTCCGTTCACAGACCACGAGAGAGTATTCGAAGCCGATGAATTGTTGGCGGTGAACTGGACACTCTGTCCGGTCAACAGGTCAGCAGTGGCAGGGGAGATAGCCAACATGGGTTTCGAGGAATTGGAGCACGCGGATAGGAGACCTGCGGCCACACATATCAATACGACGCCCAATCGTTTCAATGACATATCCCACCTCATTCGATATCGATTCAGGGATGAAGGCCCGGGAAACGAATTTAACCCAAGAGCCGCGGTTCCGTTTCGGGAAAATTAAACAACCTCATGAAAGAAGCTGGAAGGGTTAGGTTGCGGATACTTAACAGTTTGGGAGATACGATTGGATCATGGCAGACGGGCCAAGAGAGCCTCTGCGGATCTCAGAGGGGTCAGCGAACGTTAATCCTGCAGGGCCTTGTGCACCAAGTGAATTGAAATCGAGCCCTCGCCGACGGCCGAGGCGACGCGTTTGACGTTGCCCGCCCGAGCATCCCCGACCGCGAACACTGCCGGCAAGGTGGTTTCGAGCAAATAGGGATGCCGCGGCAAGGGCCAGCGGGCCTTAGAGAGATCTTCGTCACGGATGTCCGGGCCGGTCCGGATGAAGCCCTTGTCGTCCATGGCCACACAATTCCTGAGCCATTCCGTGTTGGGGCTCGCTCCGGTCATTAGGAAAACGTGCCGGATATTGCGCGTTTCTTCCTGGCCGGTCCGGCTATTGCGCCAGCGGACTCGTTCCAGGCGATCGCTGCCCTCAAGGGACGTAATTTCGGTATTCGTGCGAAGAGTAATTTCGGGGATTTCTTCGATGCGGCGGATCAAGTAGCGCGACATCGTGTCCGCCAACTGGCCGGAGCGCACGAGCATGTGAACGTGCTTCGCCGTTTGGGAGAGAAACACGGCCGCTTGCCCCGCGGAATTACCGCCGCCGACGACGATCACCTCTTCCTCGCTGCATAGCTGAGCCTCGATGAATGTCGCGCCATAGTAAATCCCGGCGCATTCGAACCGCGCCAGATTCTTGAGAGGCAGCTTGCGGTACTGGGCTCCCGTGGCGATGACGATCGCGCGCGCGAAGAGCTTCCGCCCTCCGTCCACTTCCACGGCGTAGGGCTTGCGGTCGCAGGTGAGCTTTACGGCGCTGTGGGCAACGATCATGTCGGCGCCGAATTTCTGAGCCTGCGAATATGCGCGGGCCGCCAGCTCCTGCCCCGAAACGCCGGTGGGAAACCCGAGATAGTTTTCGATCTTCGAGCTCGATCCCGCCTGCCCGCCGGGCGCGCTCGTTTCCACCACCAGCACGTTCAATCCCTCCGACGCGGCATAGACGGCGGCGGCAAGACCCGAGGGCCCCGCGCCCACGACGACGACATCGCGCACCACCGTATCGTCAATATTGGGATTCAATCCAAGGCATTCGGCAATCTGCTGGTTATTGGGATTGCGGAGAACATGATTTTCGCCGCAGATGAGAACCGGCACTTCTTCGACTTTGATTTGAAAGTGATCGAGCAGCTCCTGCACCGCGGAATCGCGGTCCAGGTCGGCGTAAGCATAGGGGTAGCCGTTGCGCGTGAGAAATTCCTTGATGCGCAGCGTTCCGGCCGAATAACTTGAACCCACCAGCACGACGTCGCCGCGGCCGTGAGAGATGAGTTCGAGGCGCCGCAGAATAAAGGCGCGAACCAGAATTTCGCTGAGCCGGGAATCGGTCTCGACCAGTTTTTGCAGATGCTCGCGCCCGACCTCGATCACTTCGCCGGCGTCGCGCATCCGCGCCTCGACGACGCTTCGCCTCCCCGAGAGCGTGTGAATGTCTCCGAAAAATTCTCCGGGATCGTGAACCACGATGAGTTCTTCGCGGAGCCCCGCGCTCTGCGTGATTTCCATGTGGCCGGAAACGATGACGAAGAAGCGCATGTTGCGCTCGCCCTGTTCGACCAGCACTTCATTGGGTTCGACCGCGCGGCGCTTACCCACCGCCGCCACTCGGGCAATTTCCTCCGCCGACAGCACGGGAAACATTTGGGGGTTCTTTCCCAATACTTGCGGCGCGCCTGCTGCCGAAGCTTTTGTAGCCATCGAAGACTTCCTTCCCGGATCGGACCGCTTGCCAACCTTAGACGGATTAGATGCGCGGCAGGACGAAAAAATCCTGACCCAAGCGCAATTATGAGGGATGCGGTGAAATAAAGGAAACTGGCCGGCGCGAAAGGCGGCGCAGTGCCTGCGATTCTGGCGAAGGCCGCGCGACCATTTTCATGCACGCGGCGGAAGACGGCGTGCCCGCGGAAAGGCCGCAGAGCTTCGAAACCCCGCGCTGGTTGGCAGCCGGGGCCCTCGAAGCGCCTGGGGCCGAGCGGCGTTTCGGAAGCCCCGGGCAGGGCAATCCGGCCGGGGAGAAATCCGCGCCATAATATCCTTGACAACTGTTTCCTAGACAGCTAATATGAAGGTCTGTGGAGGGAATGGTGCCGAAGGCCACGACAATGCGAAACAACCCGAGCGGCCTCAAGAGCCACATCGGATTCTGGCTGCGATTCGTCTCCAATCACGTTTCGCACGCCTTTGCCCGCAAGCTTCTCTCGAGCGGCGTCACGGTTGCCGAATGGGTCGTGCTGCGGGAGACCTTCGAGACGGAATCATTGCCGCCCAGCCGGTTGGCCGAATTGACGGGCCTTACACGCGGGGCAATCTCAAAACTGGTTGACCGCCTCTTCGATAAGAAGCTGTTGACCCGCCAAGAGAGCGCCGCCGACCGCAGGTATCAGGACATCGCCCTGACTCCCGCGGGAAGGCGCCTAGTCCCCGCGCTAGCGGCGCTGGCAGACCAGAACGACGAGGAATTCTTTGCAGCACTTTCCGCAAAGGAGCGCACGGTGCTGATCGCGTCGCTAAAAAAGCTTGTTGAGGCCCATGGGCTCAGCAAAATCCCAACGGAATAGGAGAGGTAAACAATGAATACGGAAGTGATGCGCAAGACACTCGAAGCTTCGGAGGCGGGCAAGCAAACCTTTCCCGAGGTGATTCGCGCACTTCTCGGCGCCGGCGTGGAGTCCTACCATGCGGATTTCGTCCGGGGAATCGACACGTTCTACCTGCCCGGCGGCGAGACGCACGAGGAGAAGATGAAACTCCCAGCCATGAAAATTGCCGAAGATTTTTCACGGGAGGCTCTGGTCACCACGATTCGCGCCGTGCAAGCCGACGAGATTCGCTACCCGGATTTCCTGCCACGCGCGATGGCCGCCGGAACCACCGGATACTGGGTTTATCTGACCGGCGAGAAAGTGATCTATTTCGGCCGCAAGGGTGAAACTCACGTGGAAGAGTTTCGGCGCGCGAAATCGTGAGTCGTTCACAGGGATTTTGCACCGCAAACCTGCCAAAGGCGCAACGAGGGCGAAACCAGTGCGAATCGCACCAAAAAGGGCTGGATTGACGCGCTGATGGGACTTTGCTATGTTCAGCGAAGACGTACTCTGGAGTTGACCCGTGACTCGCCGAGCCAGCCCGTCATCCCACGCATCGCGGTCCAGCCGTAAGCAACTGAAAAGCAAGACGGTTAAGGCTCCCAAAGCGCCGGTATTGCCTCCCGATCCGGATGCACCCGCCAAGCAGGCGCAACTGAAGCTTTACGAAGAAGCCCTGAAAATCTTTCAAGACCAGAAATATCCTCGCGCCAAACTTGTGCTCGAAAAGGTGCTGGAAGGCCCAAGCAAGGAGCTCCGCGACCGCGCCCAGATGCATCTTCGCATTTGCGAACAGCGCATATCCCGCGCCCCGGCTCCGGTGGCAAAGTCCGCCGAGGAGCATTACACGCAGGGCGTCGCCCTGATGAATCTGGGGCGCTGGGACGAGGCGCGCGAGCACCTGGACCGAGCGCGGAAAGCGGCGCCGAAGGCGGACCACATCGTCTACGCCATGGCCGCGCTCGATTGCCTGACGGGCGAGGCGGAATCGGCGATGGAAAATCTGAAAATCGCAATTCAATTGCGGCCGGAAAACCGCTACCACGCCCGGAACGACGAAGATTTTTCTTTCTTGCAGGAAGACCCGCGCTTTACCGAACTTCTCTACCCGGAACGAGAAAGTTCCGCGGGCTGACCTAGCCTTTACATCGTGAAAATGGGTGAAAACGCGGGCCGCCGGTCCGTGCGCATTGTTGCGCTCGGGGGAGGCACGGGCTTGTCCACCGTCTTGCGAGGGCTGAAGCGCTACGTGGCGGAAGCGGCGCATCCCAAGGACGGCCAGCCGATCTCGGATCTCGCCGCCGTGGTCACCGTCACCGACGACGGGGGAAGTTCGGGGCGCTTGCGGCGAGAATACAAAGTGCTGCCTCCCGGCGACATTCGCAACTGCATGGTCGCCCTCTCGAGCGACGAAGATCTCCTCGGAAAGCTCTTTCAATATCGCTTTCCGCTGGGACGCGGATTGGCGGGCCACAGCTTCGGAAACCTGTTCGTCACTGCCCTCACCAACGTCACCGGCGATTTCCCCGACGCCGTCCGGGTTTCGTCGAACGTGCTCTCGATCCGCGGCCGGATTTATCCCTCGACGGCGCAGAACGTCTCGCTCGAAGCCGTTCTTGTGGGCGGGAAGCGCGTTTCCGGCGAGACGAATATTTCGCGTTCCAGGCGCCGGATCGACCGCATTCGCCTGGTCCCGCGCCGCGCCCGCCCGCTGCCCGAGGTTCTTCGGGCGCTCCGCCAGGCCGACCTGATTCTGGTCGGGCCCGGCTCTCTCTACACGAGCATCATTCCCAATCTCCTGATCGAGGAAGTGCAGGAAGTGATCGCACATGCGCGAGCCAGGCGTGTGTATATCGCGAATATCATGACCCAGCCGGGCGAGACTGATCATTATTCCGTGGCCGATCACGTGCGAGCGATTTACGACCACACGCGGCCCGGCCTGTTCGATTGTGTGGTCATCAATCGCACGCGCATCACCCCGCGCCTGCTGCGCCGCTATCGCAATCAAGGCGCCGATCCGGTGGACCCTTCCATCCAGGAGCTCGACCGCATGAATCTTGACCACGTCTCGGCCGACCTCCTGCGCCAGGCGGGACTCATCCGCCACGATCACGCGCGCCTCGCCAGACTGCTCCTCCGTCATTTCGTGTACGCCCGCGCCTCGCGGGGTTGAGGAAGGGGAGTTTCTATGTCCGTTGCTTGTTTGAGAACCCCCTTCCTTGCGCGGCTTTCCCGGGGACCGTATACTGGCCCGCGCTGTCTGGAAGGCTTGGTGATGGCAACCGGCGGCCGCATCGTCTCACCGCGGGAAAATCGCAATACGCCCTTATAGAAGATCGGGGAGGTGGGTATGACTTTGTCCGGGCATGACGAATTGAACGTATACAAGTCCGCGGAAGCCCGCTTTGAAGCCGCCGTGCAAAAGCTTGGTTTGGAAGACGGCCTGTACCGGTATTTGAAATATCCCAGCAAGGAAATCACGGTCTACATCCCGGTCGGGCTGGATGACGGCCGCCTCGAAGTATTCACGGGCTATCGCGTGCTTCATTCCGCGGTCCGCGGGCCCGGCAAGGGGGGGATCCGCTTCGCACCCGATGTTTCCATTGATGAAGTGCGGGCCCTCGCCGCCTGGATGACCTGGAAATGCGCGCTGGTGGACATTCCCTTCGGCGGAGCCAAAGGCGGGGTGATATGCGATCCCTCCAAGCTTTCCAAGACGGAGCTCGAGCGCGTCACTCGGCGCTACACCGCGGAACTCAGCGAATGGCTGGGCCCGGAGCGTGACATTCCCGCGCCGGACATCGGCACGAATTCCCAAACGATGGCCTGGGTGATGGACACATATTCGATGCACGTCCGCCAGGCCACCACCGCCGTCGTTACGGGAAAACCTCTCGAACTCGGCGGCTCGCAAGGCCGGACGGAGGCGACGGGTCGCGGACTGATGATGTGCTGCGACAAGGCGCTGGCGAAGCTCAAAATGAAGCGAGAGGGCTGCCGCGTCATCATTCAAGGATTCGGCAACGTGGGTTCGCAGGCGGCTCTGTTGATGCATGCCGCGGGCTACAAAATTATTGGCGTGGCCGATATCCACGGCGGCTTGCACAACGAAAACGGCTTCGACGTTCCCAAGCTTGTCGATTGGGTCTACAACCAGCGCAAGCCGCTCCCGGAATTTCCCGGCGGGGGCGCAAAAATGACGGCGCAGGAGGTTTTGTTCCATCCCTGCGAGATTCTCGTTCCGGCGGCGACGGAGAATCAGATCACGACGGAAAACGTGCACCGCGTCGATTGCAAAATTCTCTGCGAAGGCGCCAACGGCCCCACTACCTCCCACGCCGATCCGGTGATCGACCAGAAGGGCATTTTCGTGATTCCCGATATTCTCGGCAATGCCGGCGGCGTAACGGTCAGCTACTTCGAATGGGTGCAGGACCGGCAGGGATTCTTCTGGCGGGAGGACGAAGTCAACGACCGGCTGAAGAGGTTCATCGAGCACAGCTTCGACACGGTGGTGCGTTACGCGGAAATGCACCGGGTGAGCAACCGGATCGCCGCCTACATCGTCGCCGTGGACCGCGTCGCTCGAGCATTGAAGCTGCGCGGAATTTATGCGTAAATGCTCTGCGTCCGTTGTTTCCGACGGAGGGCAAGCTGGTTCCTGATTCCATTCTGCCCGGCGCGCTGAAAACCGAAGACGAACACCGCCGCGACATCTGCACCGCCGGACGCTGGATTTACGAACGCGCGTACGTCGCATCCACCGACGGCAACGTCTCGTTGCGTCTGGATCCGCGCCGCATCCTGACCTCTCCCACCGGGATCAGCAAGGGCATGATGTCGCCCGACGACTTGGTCATCACCGACCTGCAGGGCAATAAACTCAGCGGACGCCGCAATCCTTCCTCTGAGCTGGCCATGCATCTGTTGATTTACCGCCGCCGGCCGGAAATCAATGCCGTCTGCCACGCGCATCCACCCGTTGCCACCGGCTATGCCGCCGCCGGCATTCCCCTCAACAAGGCTTTGCTGGCCGAATTGGTTCTCTCGCTCGGATGCGTCCCGGTGGCGCGCTATGGAACACCCGGGACTCCCGAGCTGACCGAGGCGCTGGAGCCGCTGGTTCAGTCGGCCGACGCCATTTTGATGGCCAATCATGGCGTGGTGACGGCCGGCCAGGACCTGCTGACCGCGTTCTTCCGGATGGAGACGACAGAGCATTTTGCGCGCGTGGCGCTGGTGACCGAGCTTTTGGGCAAACAAGTCTTGCTTTCCAGCGGAGATGTGGAAAAATTGCTCGCAGCGCGCGTCCGCTACGGGGCGCATACGGCTTCCATCAACGCTCCCGACTGCCCGGTCACTTCGGACGGGGGCGATACCGAACGGATTACGCTGACACGGCGCGAATTGGAAGCGCTGGTCGAGGAAGCGGTGCAGAAAGATCGCGCGCGGCGTTGAAGCGCGAGCGAAACCTGCCGAAGAGTTCTGGCGTGACGAAACCTGCTGTGGATCGAGCGGGCGATTTGGCGGAGGGTGCAGAATGGGCGAAGCACTGGGAATGATCGAAACGCGCGGCTTGGTGGCGATGATCGAAGCCTCCGACGCGATGGTGAAGGCGGCGAAGGTGACGCTGGTCGGCTGGGAAAAGATCGGGTCCGGCTACGTCACGGCGCTGGTTCGCGGCGATGTCGCGGCTGTCAAGGCGGCCACGGACGCCGGCGCCGCGGCGGCTCGCCGGGTCGGCGAGTTGATCGCCGTGCACGTCATCCCGCGGCCGCACCAGTCGCTCGAAGATGTGCTGCCCATCGGCAAGACGGCGATGGCCGCGTCGGCCAAGTAAGCGGAACCTCGCGGCGGCTGCCGCGGCGGTTGGCGGATTTCGCCGAAGTATCGGCAAGCGGCGGGACGGCGGATATTCTTCTCCCTCCGGCCGGAACGGAAGACTCGCCGGAAAGATTCAGATGATTCTCGCGCGCATCGTCGGAACCGTGGTCTGCACCAGGAAGGACCCCCGCCTGGAAGGAAAAAAGCTGCTCGTGGTGAAGCCCGTCTCGCCGGAAGGCGCGGATGAAGCGGGATACTTGATCGCCGTCGACACGGTGGACGCGGGTTACCGCGAGACGGTGCTTCTCGTCTCCGGCAGCTCGGCGCGCAACGCGGCCGAGTGCAAGGACCGGCCCGTGGATACGGCAATCGTCGGCATCGTGGATTCGGTGGTGCTCGACGCCCAGCACGAAGCCGAACTCGCAGCGGCGAAAAAGCGATGATTCTCGGCCGCGTGATCGGCAATGTGGTCGCGACGATGAAGAACGACACGCTCGTCGGACAGCGCTTTCTGCTCGTCCAGCCGGTTGACCGCAACGGCCGCGACAAGGGCAAGCCTCTGGTGGCTTTGGATTCGGTCGGCGCCGGCGCCGGAGAAATGGTCTACTGGTGCCGCGGCAAGGAAGCCAGCTTTCCCTTTCTTCCCGCCGAAGTTCCCACGGAAGCGACAATCGTCGGCATCGTCGACACGCTGAATATTCCCGCCGCGAAAGTCAGCGTCTGAATGCTGATCGGGCGCGTCATCGGAGACGTGGTGGCGACGCAAAAGGCGCCCTCGCACGAAGGCCGCAAGATTCTCGTTGTGCAGCCTCTCAATCTAGACGGCAGCGACCGCGGCGATCCCCTCGTTGCTCTTGACGCCGTGGACGCGGGAATCGGCGAGCGCGTCCTGCTGACGACCGAAGGGTTTTCCGCCATGACCTGCGTCGGACGTCCCAACTCTCCCATCGATAGCGCCGTCGTTGGAGTGATCGATTCCGTGGATTTAATTGAGAACGTGAAATAGCGCGGGAAGAAATACTCGCCCAAAAACTTTCCATCTTAAATTCCAGGGTTCAAGAATGGGCGGCACTGCCGTCAGCCGGCGCCGCCCATTCTCGTCCACCCCGGACAATTCATCGCGAGATTGCGACGTACCGGGTTTTGCCGGAGAAGAAGATCTTCTGGACGGCGTTGTCTGTCACCACAACGGCGGTGTACGCGGATTTCGACGGCTGGTCCACCCACGTGATCGGAGCCATCGCCACGACTTTTCCGTGTTGGATGAACTTCACCTGCGTGCTATCGGCGGTTAGCGTGTAGGTCCCGGGCTGCAATTGCAATCCGTTGAGCGTGGCTGGATTCAAGAGCTGAACGTCGGTCTTGATTTGATCGGGTGAATTCTTGGCGGCGGCCAATCCCGCGGTGAGCGGCAGGGCGAGCGCCAATACAGCCAAAGCCGCGATAATCCGAACGCTGATGCGTCGCAACATTTCTTTACTCCTCCTCGTTTTCGATTCGCCCCTTGCAAGCGTTAGACGTGGCGTCATCCGCTTCGAAAGCAAAATCGCGGCCGAAGCGTTCGCGGAACATCCCGCGTACGGAATTTCGTACGCGTTCCAACAGCGGACACCGCTCTCCCAGGAGCGGACACTCTTTTTCCCATCCGCCGTTCGCGCCGCGCTTGCGCTGCAATCTCTAATACGTTCCACGCAACAAAAAGTTCACGCTTGGGACAAACATTTTTCGTCCCGGTTTGACACGCTCTCGCGGGTACACAATAATCGCAGGACATGATTGGCTCGCTTCGCGGCAAACTTCTCGAAAAGCGCCCCAACCAGGTGCTGCTTGACGTCGGCGGCGTCGGCTATCTGGCGCAAGTCCCTCTCTCGACGTTCGCGGAGCTTCCCGCGCTGCATGCCGAGGCTTCGCTGCTGATTCACACGCACCTGCGCGAAGACCAGATTTCGCTCTACGGTTTTCTCACCGCGCGTGAAAAAAACTGCTTCGAGCTCTTGATTTCCGCGTCGGGCGTGGGCCCGTCGCTCGCCTTGAAAATTCTTTCCGGCATGAGCATCGAGGAGCTCATTCCGGCGATTCGCTCCGGTGATGTCGCGCGGCTCGTGCGCATCCCCGGCGTCGGCAAAAAGACGGCCGAACGCATCGTCGTCGAACTCCGCGACAAGCTGGCTGCCGCCGACGTTCCCACCGCGGGAAAGCCCGAGACGAAATCGCAGGTGGAAGCCGACGTCGCATCCGCGCTCGAAAACCTGGGATACGACGCGCGGTCGATCGAAAAGGCCATCGAAAAATCGCGCCCGGTGTCGGCCGGAATTTTCGAGGCGCTCTTGCGCGGCGCGCTGCAAATCCTGGGCGCGTCCGCGATGCAAAAATCCGCTTCCGCCGGCGAGCGGAAATGACGACGCTTTTTATTTGGGAATTCGTCGCGCGCCGCGGCAAGACCGCGGAGTTCGAGCGCTGGTACGCGCCGGATGGCGCGTGGGCTCAACTGTTCCACCGAGCCCCGGGATACGAAGGGACCTCGCTCTTGCGCGACACGGCACTGCCGCGGCGTTACGTGACGATCGACCGCTGGGTGAGCGCCGCGGCCCAGCGGGACATGCGCGCGAAATTCGCCCGGGAGTACGAAGCGCTCGACGCCGCGTGCAGTGAGCTGACGGAAAGCGAACGCGCGATCGGCGTTTTTGAGGGACAATAGATGCAACCGAAAATGGCCGCCGACGGGCAGCATCGAATCATTTCCGGGCGCGCGCTCGATGAAGACGCGCGCATCGAGGCCAGCGTCCGCCCCAAACATCTCGAGGACTACATCGGGCAGGACCGTGTGAAGGAAAACATGCTGATCGCCGTCGAAGCGGCTCGCACGCGCGGCGAAGCTCTGGACCACGTCCTGCTGTACGGCCCGCCCGGGCTCGGGAAGACCACGCTGGCGCAAATTCTGGCCAACGAAATGCGCTCGGCGATCAAGATCAGCTCCGGGCCGCTGCTCGAGAAAAAGGGCGACCTCACCGCCGTGCTCACCTCGCTCGACGCGATGGACTTTTTCTTTCTCGACGAAATTCACCGCCTGCAACCCGCGCTCGAGGAGATTCTCTATCCCGCGATGGAGGATTTCCGCGTGGACCTGGTGATCGGGCAGGGGCCCGGCGCCCGAGTTCATCCCTACCAGCTGAACAAATTCACACTCGTCGGCGCCACCACCCGCGCGGGCCTGCTGATGGCGCCCCTGCGGTCACGCTTCGGAATCGTTCACCGCCTGGAATTTTATTCGCCTGAGGATTTGCGGAAGATCGTCGCCCGCTCGGCCCGAATCCTCGGCATCTCGCTCGACGACGAAGGCGGCGCGGAAATCGCCCGCCGCAGCCGCGGCACCCCGCGCGTGGCCAACCGGCTGCTGCGGCGCGTTCGTGATTTTGCCGAAGTTCGCGCGAAAGGGCAGGTCACCCTTTCCGTGGCGCGCGACGCCCTGGCCATGCTCGGCGTGGACGAACACGGCCTCGACGAAATCGACCGCAATCTTATGCTCACAATTATTCAGAAATATTCCGGCGGGCCCGTCGGGCTCAACACGATCGCCGCATCGCTTTCAGAGGAAGAAGACGCCATCGAGGAAATGTACGAGCCGTACCTCATGCAGCTTGGCCTGCTCGATCGCACCCAGCGCGGCCGCGTCGCCACCGCTCTCGCCTACAAGCATTTTGGAATGGACGAGCCCCGGCGTCAGCCGGGCCTTTTCTAGCGCCCGGAAGGCGTCGTCCTGGATGAAGGGTTCAAGCGCTTCGCGGCGGAGCGGCGTTGATTTCCTGCGCTGCCTTCATGCCGGAGGCAAGCGCCCCCTGCATCCATCCCGGCCAGGGCGACGCGTGCTCGCCCGCGAACCACACATTGCCATCCGGTTTGCAAACCTCCGCGTACCATTCCTGCTGGTGGGGGTGATACACGACGAAGGCCCCTTTCTGCCAGGGATCGGTCGCCCAGGATTTCACAACCACGGTCTCCACGTATTCGCGCAGTCCCGGATGCACTTCGTTCATGTCGCCGATCATGCGCTCGATCCGGTCGTTCTCGTTCATTTCGTCGAGTTCCCGCGCGTACTCTTCATAGACGTAGGCTTGCAGCAAGCCGCGCCGCCCCGGCTTCCCGTACGTCGGACTCCACACCTCGAAATCCTTGTCGGACATCCCGAATCCATTTAATCCCTCGTCCTCCCAATAGCGGCGGCTCACCTGGAATGTCGTGCGCACCACCGGCCCGTAGTAGAGGTTGTCGATCACCTTGCGTTTCTCCGGCGCCCAATCCGGAGCGACGCTGATGCCGCGCAACACGCCGTACGGAATCGTGCAGACGGCAGCGTCGCCCTCGACGTGATCGATCATGCCCTCGCGGCGGCAGGTGATGCGGACGCGATCCCCGCCACGCTCGATGTGCTCCACGGCGCAGCCATAACGGATCGAATCGCTCAGTTTCGCCGCGAAAGCGCGGGGTAGCAGGTCGTTCCCTCCCTTGATTTTCGACAGCGTCTTCGTATGGTGGTTGAAGGAGTCGCGCATAAAATCCAGCGCGGCGTCTCCCTCGAAGCCGAACGTCATGTCATGAATCGCGTCCGGCGACGCGCCTTTCCCGCGAAGAAAGTCGCTCATGCTGATGTCGGCGAGCCGCGCGAGATCCGGCGGCCAGTCGTCGCGGATGCCGCCGCCGATTCGCCGCATCGTTTCACCGTAATAATATTCTTCGAAGTCCGAAAGCCCGATTTTTCGCTCCGTGGGCGTCAGATCCAGCGGAACTCGCGCCATATCGACCGGGTGTCCCATCGGCGTGATCACTCGCTTGCCCTTCAGCAGCGTGACTTCGGCCAGCTTCGTCGGGTAAAACGGCTCGAGAGAAAGGCCGAAGTGATTAGCCCACTCGAGCGTGAGGTTGTGCGTGTTGGGGATGCGCCCGGCGCCGGCCTCGGCGTAAAGACCGTCGGAGAGGCCTTCGCGGATGGTATGCACGCGGCCGCCGGGGTGCAGCTGCGCTTCGAGAATCGTTACGTCGTGGCCCGCGCTTTGGAGCTGCCATCCCGCGGACAATCCGGCGAGGCCTGCGCCGAGGATGACGACGCGCTTTGCCTGGCCCCGGCGTTCGCGTGCGGATTGCTGCAGCGCCCAGAGGG
Source organism: Verrucomicrobiia bacterium (assembly GCA_035503815.1). Taxonomy (GTDB): domain Bacteria; phylum Acidobacteriota; class Terriglobia; order Acidiferrales; family UBA7541; genus Palsa-295. Next base: position 86,148 of record DATJTF010000005.1, on the reverse strand, counting down.
GGTTGATGGGAAAAGTAAGAGTGCCGGCGGCGGCAAAGGAAGAAAGCTTCAGGAATTCGCGGCGGCTGAGTGGCATGGGTCGGCGAGATGATAGACGACTCGGGGAGCGCTGCCAATGGGCAAATGGGAGACATGAGCCGTTCGCAGCTTCTTCCGGCAAGCCGCCGCACAAACGTTAAACGCGGCACATCTCGGCGAGGGTCATGACCGTATTCCAATTGCGCGTGGTGGCGCGGACCGAGAGCAGGCGCTCGAAGGTGTTATTCGAAAGCTTAGTCTCGCCAAATCCGCCCGGACAATGAAGATAAATCTCGGTTCCCGAGCAGATAAAGCGGTCGGCGCCGGCGCCCGAAATCGCTAGCGATTTGACGGCGGCCGCTGACGGCGCCTCGCGCAAGAAAGTGACGCCCAGGCGCTTTACGTCAATCCCCTTTTCCTTGAGAAACGGGTTGCGCTCGGCGACGCGGGCGATTTCTTCCCTAGTCCGCACGACAACGGAGACGGGCAAACGGCACTCGCCGTCCAGCCTGCGCTCGAGCGTCTTGATCCAGTGCGCGGAATTTTTCCCCGCTTCGAAAACAATATTGCCGCTTTGCACGTAGGTTCGCACGTTTTTCCACCCGAACTCCGCGCACACGTCCCTCAGCCGCTCCATCTTCAGCATGTTCCCGCCGACGTTGATGCCGCGAAGCAGCGCGATAAAAACGGGCATACGCGCCTCCTGGAACGGGCATTTTAACGCTCAGAAAGCGATTTGCGAGGGCTACAATCACGCGAGCCCATATCATGAAGGGAATCTACCTGTCGCTGGGATCGAATGTCGGAAGCCGGGCGGAAAATCTCGCTCGAGCCGTCGAGGCTCTTCGCGTCCATGGAGTGCGCGTGGTGCGCGAATCGTCGCTCTACGAAACCGAGCCGGTCGAGCTGCACGAGCAGGATTGGTTCTTGAACAGCGCCGTCGAAGTCGAGACCCGGATGTCCCCGCGCGAGCTGATGCACGCGCTCCTCGAAATCGAACGCTCGATGGGCCGCGAGCGCCGAGTCCCGAAAGGGCCGCGCTTGATTGACATGGATATTCTGCTCTACGGAGGTGAGGTCCTATCCGAAGCGGACCTCGAAATTCCCCATCCGCGCATGGCGGAGCGTAGGTTCGTGCTTGTGCCGCTCGCGGAGATTGCGCCGGGGGCGCGGCATCCGGTGCTTGGCAAAACGGCGGCGGAGTTGCTGGCGGAGGCTTCGGATGCGAGCCTTGTAAAAAAAATCAGCCCAGGTGCTTGAGGTCTCGTAATTCCTTCTCGCGCTTTTTGCGGTCTTCTTCTTCCTGCTGTTCGTATTCCGCCATCTCTTCCTCGGTCATCTGATATTCCTCGCGGGATGCAAACATCGCCGTCCGCCGCCCGCCCAGCCGCGTGCGGCGGTCCCCTCTCCGGCCGAAAGTGCGATCACCCATGCTGCGGATCGGCGCGCTGATGGCCCGCGCTTCCAGCAGCAAGTCGCTCACTTTCTCGAGAAAATCATGCAGGGAGTAGGGCTTCAGCGAATACGGCAAGCCTTCGCGCTCGAGGATCGGCAGCACATCTTTGCGCGCCAGCAGCGGAACGAGAAACAGCACCCGGATCCGCTTCGGTTTCGCCTCTTCCACCTCGGCGTCTTCGGGCGCGTCGGCCATCCCCTGCGCCAGGTCCTTTAGAGTCTGGAATACGGGTCCGCGCAAATCGGTCAGCGCCACATTGACGATTACGAGGTTCCACGAGCCGCTTGCGATTTCGGAGAGCGCATACGATGCGAGCGGCACGATGCGCACCCGCCAGCCCTCCGAATCGAGCACATGCTTCAGCGCCCGCTGGCTGACCGCGTCGTCGTCCAGGATGAGGATGCCTACTTCGGCCACACGACTCCCTTTGCTTCCGCATCGGCCAGTATAGGCAGGAGCATAAGACGGGGGGCGGAGGCGGCGAACAGGCGTTCCTGGGCGGAACTTGTCCTGACGGGCAGGCGAAATTAAAGCGAAACTTTTCGCTTGACATGGCGAACAAAAGGCGAATATTATCCCTCCCGTGCGGCGAGGCTCTCGATGGCCACTTCTCCCATACTTCGCTCCGAACCCAGGTCGCTCCCGCGTTCCCGGGTTCGGCCGAAACAGACCAGTCTCACACTTTTCCCTACTGCCGCTCGCCACGGCAACCGTGAGCAACCATGCGATGCTTCCGCGCCCCCTCTGGAGCCTATCCAGAGCACGAAGCCCGCGTCGGAACTGGTCGGCATCGCGCGCCTCGCCGCTTCCTCCCCTCTCGCTGAAGCCAAGCGCGGGACGGAGTATTTTCTTCTTCCCGTTCGTTCGATCCTGAACCGCTGCAATTCCGAGCGCGTTCCCTTTCGCTGGACCGTCAATCCGTATCGCGGTTGCGAGTTCGGGTGCAAATACTGCTACGCCCGATACACCCACGAATACATGGAAATCGACGGCGGAGAATTCGAATCGAAAATCTACGTCAAGCAGGAAGCCGGAGCTCTCGCGGAGCGCGACCTGGCCTGCGAAGCGGTGACGGGCCAGCACATCGCGCTGGGCACGGCGACCGACCCCTACCAACCGGCAGAAAAGGAGTTCGGCGCCACGCGCGCGATCCTGGAGAAAATGGCCGGGCGCGAGGGACTGAGCCTCTCGATTACCACAAAATCGAACCAGGTCGTCCGCGACATTGATCTCCTGCAGAAGATTGCCGGGCGCTCCTCGTTGACCGTCAACGTGACCATCACAACTCTTCGCACGCGCCTCGCCCGCCTGCTTGAGCCGCGCGCTCCGCGCCCGGACCTGCGCCTCGAAGCCGTGAAGAAACTTCGCGAAGCGGGAATTTCCGCCGGGGTCTTCGCCATGCCCATTCTGCCGGGGCTCACGGATCGCGAAGCCGATCTGGACGCCCTGGCCCGCGGCGCGCGTGATGCAGGCGCCCTGTGGTTTGGCGCGAGCGTCCTCTTTCTAATGCCGTCCTCTCTCAAGCAGTTCATTCCCTTTATCGAACAGAAGTTCCCGCGCCTGGCGCAACGCTACAAGGCCTGGTATGGGCGAGGCGGCTATGCGCCGGAAAGCTACGCAAGCGAAATCAGCAAGCTCGTGAACCGGCTCCGCGTGAAATACGCGCTTGGCAGGATGCCGAAACTTGGTTTGGCGGCGTCCGCGACGTCGCCGCAACTGGCGCTGAATTTGGGATTGTGACGATTTAAAACGGAGAGGCGCGATGCCGCGAAAATATCAACGAAAAACAAGGCGCAGGGGAAATCCGCCGGCGATAACCCCGCATTCCACCGCGGACGCGCCGCCCGAGCGCCCCGTGCGCGGGGTGAAGTTGAAGACGGTCTCCAACTTCGTCATCATGGTTTCCATTCTCTGCCTGCTGGCGTTTCTGGCGGGCCGTACGCCCTTGACGGCCGCGGGGGCCGCGCCCGCACAGAAAGTGAAGGAGAGCGCCATGTTCCTCGGATTGCGCACTGGCAAATATTCGGCCCGGGACCTCGGCAAGGCAAAAGAGTGGTATTCGAAAATTCTGGGCCAGGAGCCGTATTTCGATCAACCCTTCTACGTCGGATTCAACGTCGGAGGATATGAGCTGGGAATTACTCCGGACGGCAAGGCGTCCCCGGATCGAGCCGAAGCGGGAATCGCATACTGGGGAGTCGCGGACGCGCACGCGGCCTATAAGCGCCTGCTGAATGCCGGCGCGACTCCGTTCGAAGAAGTGCAGGATGTGGGCGACGGAATTCTCGTAGGCGCCGTCCACGATCCCTTCGGCAATGTGCTTGGAGTGATCCAGAATCCCCACTTCAAAGCGGGTGAAAAGTAAGCGGGGCCGCCCGCGCCGCCGCGGGAATCGTGTGCCCGCGTTCCGCGAACCGCGGTGGCCTAAGGAACGATGATGCGCGAGGTTTCTTGCACGGCTGGGGCGGACGCGGCGAAGTGCCCGCGCAAAAAATCCAAAAATGCGCGCGAAAGCGGCCGGCCGTTCGTCTCCTGTTTTCCCATCCGCAGCAGGAACACCAGCAGATAGAAAATGTCCGTATCCTTCAGCGTTGGGAAGCCGGCACGCTCGGTTTCCCGCTTGCGGAACTCCGCAAGAAACTGCGCCAAACTTCCGTACAGCTCCCGCGCCGGCGACAGGTCGGGCGCCCTCTCGTAGAGAATCCCGCCCGCCAGCGTACGGTACGTCTCCGCCAAAGCCTCGACGGCTGTGAATATGCCGCGATCGTTCAGGTCTTTATTTTGAGCGTAGAAACCGAGGATCGACGAACCGAGCGCGGATACGACCGGCCAATGTTCGTAGATGAACTCAACCGGGAACTGCACGTCACGGAAGGGGATCTCTCCCGCAGGGGCCTGCTTGCGATGCTCGGCTTCATACCGGTGCGCCGCTCCCAGATAGGAACAATCGAGCGGGCAATCGATCGTCACTTCGCGCCCCTCGCCACAACAGATGGCGCAAATCTTTTCGCCCTTCGCGGGGCAAAACCGCTTCGGCGGGCGTTTGCCGCAAATCGCGCAGCTCATCGAGTCCCCTCAATCCCGCGCCCCCATCGGACCGCGATGGTCCAGATTACGGAAATCGAAGAAGTGGAGCAAGTGTCCGAGCGCAAGGCAAAGGCGCAGCGCCAGAAACGTATACGGGGAGCGGACCCGCTCGACTGAAAATTGAAAACCGCGTAGGCGGGGCGGATGTCTTCCTTCAGACGGTCTCCGCGGCGTACCGCCGGTCGAGTTCCGCCATTCCGTGGAGGATGCAGTCAATCACGTGCTCGTCGCCGAACGCCGAATTTAGCATCAAGTGGTAGAGCGGCCGGTGTGGCCATTCGCTGTTGAAATAGTGGCGGATGAACGTCGCTCGGTCCCGGTCGATCTCTTCCACCAGCCTCCGCGCCTCTTCCTCGGATTTGCCCAGCGCCTTCACCCGGCTGATTTTTTCCTCGAGCGGCGCGTAGATGAAAACGCGAAACACGTCGGGCCGGTTGCGCAGGAAAAACGGAGATCCACGCCCCACGATGACGCAATGTCCCTGCGTCGCGATATCTTCAATCACTTGCCGGAGGATGGTGAACATCCGGTCGGTATTGAACGCCCGGGTCTCGCCCAATGGAAGCGAGCGCTCATAGCTGCCGCGGGCGTAGACGCGGAAGAGCCGCGAGAGAAGGGAATCGACGCGTTCGTCGCAAATCCGCGCCGCCTTGGGGTCCACGTTCGCCACCCGCGCGATTTCCGCCGTGATGTTCTGGTCCCACAGTTTCCAGCGCAGTTTTTCCGAGAGTTGCCGCGCGATGCTGGCGCCGCCGCTGCCGTATTCGCGCTCGACTGTGATCGCCCGGAAGAACATGGAGGATTTCCTGGCGTCAGTGTACCGCAATCGGGCCGCCGGGTTTGACCTTCTTCATCAGAAATATGAAGGGGATCATCACCAGCGCGGCCACGCCCAGCATCCAGAAATTGTCTATATAGGCCAGCGCGTTCGCCTGCTGGGAGACCCTTTGCGCGATCAGGGCATAAGCCTGATGCGTGGCTTGCGAGAGGCTCGCGCCCCGCGAGACGAACATTTGGGTCAAGGAGTGAACGGCGTTCGAAAAATGAGTGTTGCCGTTGTTCAGATTCGTGCTCAGGTTTTGCTGGTGGAATTGCGCCCGGCGGTCCAGCATCGTCGTCACCACGGATATTCCCACGCTGCCGCCTACGTTCCGAGCCAGGTTGATCAGTCCCGACGCCTCGTTGTTCTTTCCTTTCGGCAGAAACGCGTAGGCGGCTGTGTTGATCGGAACGAATAGAAACGCCAGACCCATGGCCTGCAAGACTCGCGCCACGACCACCGTGCGAAAGTCGATCGAAATGTCGAATGTAGTCATGTGAAACAACGAGATGGAAAGCATGGCCAGCCCGAATAATAAGAGCCGCCGCGCGTCATACCGCGACAGCAGGAAGCCCACCAACGGCATGCACACGAGGATGGCGAATCCCCCCGGCATCAGCGCGAACCCGGCCTGTTCCGCCGTATAGCCCAGCAGCGTTTGCATGAACAGCGGCAGCAGCACCGTACTCGACAGCAGCACGAACCCCACCAGAAACATCAGCAAATTCCCGATGGCGAACGACCTCTCGCGAAACAAGTGCAAATCGATGATCGGATGGTCGTGATACCACTCCCAGAAGATCAGGGCCACCAGCGAGGCCACGGCTATCACGGTGAACGTCAGAATGAAGTGCGAGGAAAACCAGTCGTCGCGCTCGCCTTTGTCGAGCACCACCTGCAGGAATCCCAATCCCACCGCCAGGAGCCCCAGCCCGATATAGTCGATCCGAAATGTCGATTTTTTTTGTTCCTTGAGGTACGGCGGATCGCTAATCAGCCGCTGCGTCAACAGCAGCGAGATAATTCCCACCGGGATATTGATGAAGAAAATCCATCGCCATTCGAAATTGTCGGTGATCCATCCGCCCAGAGTCGGGCCGATCGCCGGCGCCAGCACCACGGCCATCCCGTATACGGCGAACGCCATGCCGCGCTGCTTTGGTGGAAACGTGTCGGCGAGAATGGCCTGTTCGCTCGGTTGCAATCCTCCTCCGCCCGCCCCTTGCACCACGCGGAAGAAAATCAGCCAGCTTAGGCTTGGCGCGAGTCCGCAAAGGAACGAGCTGAGCGTGAACAAAGCCACGCACGACATGTAGAAGCGCTTCCGCCCGATCAAAGAGGAAAACCATCCGCTCATCGGGAGGACGATCGCGTTTGAAACCAGGTAGGAGGTCAGGATCCAGGTGCTTTCATCCTGTCCTGCGGAGAGGCTTCCGGCGATGTGCGGCAGCGAGACGTTGGCCACGCTCGTGTCCAGCACTTCCATGAACGTGGCCAGAGTGACCGTGAGTGCGATAATCCACGGGTTCACCGGCGGACGCCAAATCGTTTCCTTGCTCATGGCCGGGTCCCAGGGACTATTTCACCCAAACTTTCGGCTCGACGGACATTCCCAGCCGCAGGTAATGATCGTTGTCCTGGCCGGGCTCGAAGACGATCTTTACGGGAACGCGCTGGACCACTTTCACGTAGTTTCCCGTCGCGTTTTCCGGTGGGAGCAGGCTCAGCCGCGCACCGCTCGACCCCGCGATGCTGTCCACGTGGCCCCGGTACGTCCGGCCGTTGGCATCCACGTGGATTTCCGCCGCTTGTCCCGGCCGCATATACTTCAGCTGCGTTTCCTTGAAATTGGCGGTCACCCAAACTTCATTGAGCGGAACAATGGTCAGCAGTTGCTGCCCGGGTTGCACGTTCATCCCGACTTCGACGCTTTTCATCACCACTCCGTCCACTGGGGCGATGATCTTCGTGTACTGCAGATTGAGTTCCGCCTGTTCGAGGGCTGCTTCCATCTGTTTCACGGAGGCTTCCGCCGATTCGGCCCGCGCTCGCGTCGAAGCCACTTGCCGCGGGCCTGTCTGCGAAGCCGCCAGGTTGGCCATCGCTTGCGCGAGCCGCGCCTTCGCTTGTGTCACCTGCTCCCGGGACGACGCCGCGGACGCCCGCGCCGCGGCCACCGCCGCCGCGTCGCTCTTGGCCGCCGCCACGGCCTGGTCGTACGTCTGCTCGGAGACTTCCTCTTTATCCACCAGCTGCTTGTAGCGCACCAGATCATCCTGCGCCTTCACATTCAAGGCTTCCGCCGACGTGAGTTGCGCCTGCGCCGCGTCATACTGTTGCTGGGCGGAAAGAATTCCCGCCCGTGCGTTTTCTACATCCGCTTCGGAGGAGCTGATCTGGCTGTTCGTATTGATGGATGTGACCGGCACGGTGATGTTCAGCGAACGCGCCGTGGCTTCCGCGGCCGCAAGGTTCGCCCGCGCCTGGTCGACGGCCACCTGATAATCGCGCGGATCGATTTCCACCAGCACGCTGCCCGTGGTGACGTACTGATTGTCGTCCACGTTCACTTTTTGAACGTATCCGGTGATGCGCGCGCTCAACGGCATCAAATGTCCGTCGATCTCAGCGTCGTCCGTGCTCTCGTAGCTGCTGAGATACCGGTAACCGAAATATCCGCCCACCAGCAAGATCAGCACGACGATGATCGCGAACACGCGCGCGCGAGGCTCGCGCTGAAACAGGCTTTTTGGCCGCGGTGGCGGCAGGGACGCCGGGGAGTGCGTCTCCGCGGACGTCGTGGACCTTTCTTCACCCGGAGCAGGAGTCGGTTCGTTGTCGTTGGGCTGTGCCATCGCTTAGTGTCCTTTGAAGTACTCTTTTACGCCGTCCTCGGCCATGCCCATGGCCCGGGCCAGTGAGATTTTGGCGTAGTTGTAGTCGTACAAGCTTGAAATGTAGTTCTCGTGCGCGCTCGCCACCGATTCCTCGGCCTGAACCACCTCGACCGTGTCGGTTACTCCCGCGCTGAAGCGGTCGCGCGATTGCCGCAGCGTCTCCTCCGCCAGGTTGATGTTGTCTCTCGCCACCGAAACCTGCTCCGAAGAGGACTCCAGATTGAGCAGCGCCGTCCGCACGTCGGAGTCGATTTGCGCGCGCAGATTTTCCAGTCGCTCCTGGTCCTGGTGAAGCTGCGCCTCCGCTTGCAGGACGTCGCCGTGTATTTTTCCGCCTGTGAAGATGGGGATGTTCAGCGTGCCGCGGACGTCGAAGACGTTCGTGGTGGTCAGCGTGTCGTACGAGCCCGCCAGGCCGTAATCCGCGCTCGCCGAAAGCGTCGGGTAACGTTCGGCTTTGGCCGCTCTCTGGGCATATTCCGCCGCCCGGACCTGAGCCAGCGCCGCCTGAAAATCCGACCGCGATTCATAGGCCTTGCGTTCGGCTTCTTCGACCGTCATCGTTTCCAACGGAGCGTAAGGCGATTTGTCCGTCAGCTCAAATTCCTGCCCGGCCGCCAGCCCGATCACGCGCGCCAGCGTCAGCTTCTGAATCGCGTAATCGTTTTTCGATTGGATCAGCTGTTGCTGCCGCGTTTTCAATTCCACTTGCGCCCGCAACGCGTCGATCGCCGGCGAAGTTCCGGCCTTCACCTGCTCCAGCGCCTGGTCGTAGACCGCCTGCGCCGACTTTACTTCCGCTTCGGACGTTTCGATGCGCGCGTCGTCGGCGATGGCTTGCAAATAGGTGTAGCCCACGGCCAGCACCACCAGGTCGCGCGCGTCTTTATAGGTGTACTGCGCCGCCTTCAGATTTTCCGTCGCCTCGTGCGTCTTTTGGATCGCGTTCCAGTCGAATAGCGATTGCGTAAGATAAGCGCGCGAGTCGTAGTAAGCGAACGGCCCGACTACCGTGGGAATCGTGACGCCCGGAAATGTGAATGCGAATCCGAATTCCGCCAGATTCACCTTGGCGCCCGCCACGTAGCTGGACGCATTCGCGTTCGGCAGCAGCGCGCTCAATTCCTTCCATCTCTCCCCGCGCGCCGACCGGATGTCTTCGTTCGAGAGCAGCGCTCCCAGGTTCTGTTTCAGCCCGCGATCCACCGCGTCTTGCAGCGAAAGCGGAAGCACGCCGTTCACGCGCGCCGATGGAACGCTTCCGGAATAAGGGCTCGGATTCGCCACTTCCGACGGGCTCGGCGCCGCGGATGTGGATTGCCCGTACGCCGGCGCCGTGGCGGCAAGGAAAAACGCCAACACGCAGAAAACTGCGGAAAATCGCGCTTTCACGAAAACCCCTCCCACAGCTTTTAGTTCAGATGAATCAAGCCCCTGGCGCGACTCAGATTTCCGGGTCGCCCTCCCTCTCTCCCCGGGGCTCCTCAAGCTCGAAGCCTCTTCCAACCCGGCCCGGCGGCTGAGCCCGGCTGCGCCAGCGTCGGCCACATCAAATCCCAGATTTCGAGCGATGTTTTGCGCAGTGAATTGTCGGGCTGCAGCGCCCAGACCATCGCGACTCCCATCAGCGACATCTGCGTCACCCGCGCCAGTTCCGCCGTCGAAATGTCCCGCCGCACTTCGCCCCGTTCCTGCGCCAGCGCGAAGATCCGCGCCAGGATCCGCCGCGCCAGCCGCATTCTTTTCTGCAGCTCCACGCGCACGGGCGCGCAGGAGACATGCGCCGCGTAAATTGCCCGGAGCAGTCCGGGATTTTCCTTCGATTGTCCCGCCGAGTCCGCCGCCAGCTCGCGAATCACCTCTTGAACAGGCCGCTCGCCCGTGCGTGCTTCCTCCAGCGCTCTTTGCACCCGGGCCACCCGTTCCGTGCCGTATGCCGCCAAGACGTGCTCTTTCGTGGGGAAATAATTGAAAAATGTCCCCTTGCCTACATCGGCTGCTTCCGTGATGTCTTCGACGGTTGTTTCCATGAAGCCGCGCTCGGCAAACAGATCCAGCGCGGCGCGATAAAGCCGCGCGCGTGTTTCCGCCCGGTGTCGTTCGCGCCGGTCGTGCGGCCGCGCCGCATTCCGTTCGACGAGCGTGGGACGGGATGGAGTGGCCTTCATGATATGACCCATGACCAATATCGACTATAAGTCATGTTTGAAACGAAAAGCAAGACCGGCGCCGCCCCCGGAGGAATCTCCTCCGCGGACCCGGCTTGGCCCGCGCCGGAACTGTTTCCCGGCGCGAGCGGCGCGATCAGCTTGAGCTTACTTGGAAAGGTTTTTCGGAGAGTGCTGGTTCAGCGTCGAAACCAGGAGCTTCGCCGACGGAGGAACGGGAACTGCGCCGTGCAGGACGATGTCTTTCGCGTCAATCTTCCGTCCATAGATTCGCTGGTTGGCGTCGTTGTCCGGGCGCAGCGTGGAGCCCGCCAGTGAAATTCCCGCGAACAATCCGCGCGCCCGCGAGTAGGTCAATATTTCGGCCCGCATCGTGACGTCGGTGTCCGCCGCCGCGTTGCGTCCCACGGGGCCGGCGGCTGCTGAGGCGTCCGCTCCCAGCTTCACTTTACTTGACAGAATCGAGCCCGCCCCCCGCGGATTCATGATCAGCAGAACGAAATCCGTCGCCTGCCCGCCGATTTGGAATCCGAAACTTCCGCCTTCCAGGGCCATCATCGTCGGCGCTCCCCACGGCCCGCGAAAGTCGTCGCCGCTCCGGCACGTCATCGCTCCGCGGCCGTAGCTGCCGCCTACAATGAACGCCGCCTTCAGCACCGAAGGCAGCACCACCACGCAGTCTGCCTTATCCAGCAAATTCTGCGGAATGTCGTCGGGGATATCCAAAATCTCCTTCATTACTTCGCCGGCGTTTTGCAGCCGGTCCTGATCTTTCGATTTGTCGTCGGCTTTCGCCACGGACGGCAACAACAGGCCTACGAGTGCGGCGACCATACATAAAGCAACGCTCTTTTTCATGACTTCCTCCTCAGTGGCCGGCTCTTCAATCATATCGGCTGGCCCCGGAGCACGGCAAGGTATTTCCCCGTTCGAGGCGGGCGGCAAGCGCTTTGCGGGCTTATAATCGCAGGTCCGATGTCAAGACCTCGTGGATTGAATTCGCCCGCCGCTTTTCTCGCCGCACTGCTCGCGCTCTCACTTCCCGGCGGCGCCCTTCCCGCGCGCGCCGCGAAAATTCCTCCCGGGCCGCCTAGGGCGATGGCTCCGGCCCGCGCCGCAAAGGCGCGCCGCGACGTCTTGCGCTTTCGCGCGGAAGCCGGCCGCATTCTCGAGGAACCTCCAGCGGAAAAAGCGCTGTGGGGCGTTCTCATCGTGGACCGTGACACGGGCGAAACTCTCTACGACTTGAATTCCACGCGGTTTTTCACTCCCGCATCCAACGCCAAGATTTTCACCACCGCGTTCGCTCTGGCCTCGCTCGGGCCCGATTACCGCTTTCGCACCACGCTCGAATCTTCGGGCTCTCTCGGCGCCGGCGGGCGACTCAGCGGCGACCTCGTCCTGGTCGGCCGCGGCGACCCGGATCTCTCCAACTGGATGATTCCGTATGCTGGAAAAATCGAACGCGACGGCCCCACGGACAAAATTCTCGGGGAATTGGCCGACGCCGCTGTCGCCAAGGGCCTTCGCGAAGTGGACGGCGATATTGTCGCCGACGACTCCTATTTTGCTTACGATCCTTACCCGGCCGGTTGGAACGTCGGCGATCTCTTTTTTACGTATGGCGCCCCGGTGAGTGCGATTGACTTCAATGAAAATTCCATCTCGGTTGTCGTCACGCCCGGAAACCTCGTGGGCGATCCGGCGACTTTCACCGTCGATCCGCCGGCCGGTATCGAGGGCTTGACAGCCCATTTCACCACCAGCGCCGCCTCCGACGACCCCGACATCGGCGTGGGCCGCCAGCCCGGCGAAAATTTCATTTTTCTCCGCGGGACGATTCCGCTCGGGCATCCACCCGTCCGTCTCGATCTCGCCATGATTGATCCCGCGACTGTCGCGGGGCGCACGCTCCGCCAGCTGCTGGAATCCCGGGGAGTCCGTATCACCGGCTCCGTCCGCGTCCAGCATTCTCCTCCGCCGGTTTCCTGCATTTCCGTCAACGCGACCACTGTCCATCCCGATTGTCTCGTCCCCGCGCCGCAGTATCCCTCGGTTTTGGCTGAACATCTTTCTCCTCCCTTGATCGAAAGCGTCCAGCTCACGAACAAAGTCAGCCAGAATCTCCACGCCGAACTTTTTCTCCGTACCGTGGCGCGCGTGAAGGCGGGCTACGGCGCCACTGATCCCGGCCTCTGGCTCGAACAGGATTTTCTCAAGACTGCGGGCGTCCCTGATGGCGACGTCGTTCTTTCGGACGGTTCGGGATTGTCCGCCGACGATCTGGTCACGCCTCGCGCCGCCGTTGCCATCCTCCGCTACGCGGCCGGTCAGCCCTGGGGCAAGGATTACATCGCCAGCTTTCCGATTGCCGGAGTGGACGGCACTCTCGAAAGCCGCATGAACGGCACATTGGCTTCCGGCATGATTCTGGCCAAGACGGGAACTCTCGACCACGTCCACTCGATGTCCGGCTACGCCACCACTCTGGGCGGCGAACACCTCGTCTTCGCCATCTTCGCCAACAACAATCCGGAGAAGGGCCGTGACTCGACTGCTGCGCTCGACTCTCTCGCCGTCGCCATGGTCAAGACCTTCGGCCCGCCGTCCGCCAAAAAAAGAAAATAAAGTTGGCGCGGTCCAGGTCGGGCCCTTCGTTCGGGAGCCCGCGCCGCCTCGCCCGGATTTCCACCGCCCGGACGCGATACAATCCCTCCTTGAGCCGTTCTTGAATTTTATTCTCGAGGGGATTGTGGCGCGCGCTGTCGAAGAAATTCTGGAATTCAACCGTCTCCGCGGCATCGTCTCAGGTTTCACCACGTGCCCTTCGGGCCGCCGCGCCGTGGAAGCTCTTCACCCGGGCGTGGACACAGCCCTGCTCGAAGCCGAATTTTCACTCTCGCGAGAAGCGATGGCCTTTTTGCGCGCCGGCGAAGACCTCGGCCTCGGCGCTCTCGCGGACCCCGACGCCTGGCTGAATCGCCTGTCAATCCCCGCTTCGGTTCTCACCAGCCAGGAATTTCTCGAGGCCGCTTCGCTGATGGCCGCGGCCGCCCAGGTGCGCGAGACCTTTCAGCCCGATTCGGCAAAATTTCCGCGCCTCGCCGAACGCGCCGCCGGCATCGCCGACTTTCGGAATCTTTCGGCCGCGATTCGCCGTGCCATCCTTCCCAATGGTGAAATCAGCGACGACGCCTCGCCCCAGTTGCGTCGCATCCGCGCCGGCATTTCGCAGACACGCGACACCATCCGCAAATCCCTCGAAAAAATCCTCCGCTCGCGCGGCGATTCGTCGCCCGAAGATTACGTCACTCTCCGCAACGACCGCTTCGTGATTCCCGTCCGCGCTTCCGATCGCCGCGCCGTTCCCGGCGTGGTTCACGCCGCCAGCGCAACCGGCCAGACGGTTTTCGTTGAGCCGCTCGAATCGATCGACCTGAACAATCGCCTGGTTCAGCTCGCTGAAAATGAGCTCGTCGAAATCGCGCGCATTCTCGAGGAGCTGACCGCCCGTTTGCGCGCTGAATCGGCCCCGCTCGAATCCTCCGCCCTCGCCCTAGCCCATTTCGATTCGATCTTTGCCCGTGCGCGCTTCGCCCGCGAGTTCGATTGCGTCACCCCTGAATTCATTGCCGCGCAGGAAATCCGCATCGAGGCCGCCCGCAATCCCGTCCTCGAGGCTTTGCTCCGCCCGCAGGGCCGCCGCACCGTGCCTTTGTCGCTCTCGCTTGGCGAATCCGAGACCGTCCTCGTCATCAGCGGCCCCAACACCGGCGGCAAGAGCGTGGCCCTCAAGACCGTGGGCCTCGCCGCCCTGGCCGCCCAGTCCGGAATTCCCGTAGCCGCCGAACGCGCCGAATTGCCTGTCTTCGACAAGATTCTCGCCGACATCGGCGACGAGCAATCCATCCTCGCCGACCTCTCCACGTTTTCCGCCCACATGATCAATCTGAAATCCATGCTCGAAGCCGCCACTTCCCGCTCTCTGATCCTGGTCGACGAAATGGGCACGGGCACCGCTCCCGAAGAGGGTGCGGCGCTCGCCGTCGCGCTTCTCGAGGAGTTCCGCGCCCTTCGCTGCCTCACTTTGGCCACCACGCATCACGACCGCCTCAAAATCTACGCTTCCACCACGCCCGGAATCCTCAACGCGGCGATGGAATTCGACGAAGAGCATCTTCGCCCCACCTATCGGATGCTCGTCGGTATCCCCGGCACATCCAGCGGCATTGAGATTGCCCGCCGTTTGGGGCTTCCCGCTCGCGTCATCACGCACGCCCGCGACGAGCTGTCCCCCGAATCGCGTGAAGCTCACGGCCTGATCGCTTACCTGCATCGCAGTCGCGACGAGATCGAGGAAATCAAGCGCCAGTCACGGGAAGAACTCGCCCGCCTCGAGGCCGACCGTCGCGCCTTGCAAACCGAATGGGTCGAGCGGCAGCGCAAGCGCATCGCCGCTCTCGAAGCGGGTTTCCAGCAGGCGCAAAAACAATTGGAAGCGGAGGTTGCGCGCCTCACCGCGGAGATTAAAGATGCCGCGCTGCGCGCTCAGCTCGAAAAACAGTCTGGACGGAAGCTTCGCAAGCTCGGATCGGACGCTCGCGCCGAAACCGACGCCGCCGTCGTCGAAGCCCTCGCCGCATCCCAGAATGATTTAGGCGTCGCCGCCACGCCAGCCGCGGCTCCCGTCGCTCCCGAACAATTGTCGCCGGGCGCCCGCGTCCTCGTGAAAGGATTCAAGCAGCCCGTCGTTCTGCGCAGCCACGACGATTCGAAAGCTGAAATTCAAGCCGGGCCTCTGCGCATGAAGATTCCCCTTCGGGATATTGTCGGCATTGACGCCGGCGGAAAGTCTTCCCCGGCAGCGCCCTCGCGCCAAGTGACCGTTCATGCAGCCTTGAGCGACGTAGCGGGCGCGGAAGAACTCAATGTCATCGGCTGCACGGTTGAGGAAGCCATTCGCCGTGTGGACAAATTCCTCGACCAGGCCGCGCTCGCCTCCGCGCCCAGTGTGCGCATCATTCATGGCTATGGAACGGGCGCCCTTCGCCGCGGCCTCGCCGAATTTCTGTCTTCGCATCCCCACGTGGCGGGCATCCACGCCGAGGCCGAAGACCGCGGTGGATCCGCGATTACCGTCGTAGAATTGAATTCGTAGAGCCGAAGTGCTAAAGGTCTGGCTTACCAACCGTGGCTGAAGCGGGATCATTTGCCGAGCGCGTGAAGCAGCAGGCGGACATCGTTCGCGTCATCGGCGAATACGTGCGCCTGAAAAAAACGGGCGTTAATTTCACGGGCCTTTGCCCGTTCCACCAGGAAAAAACTCCCTCCTTCGCCGTCCATCCTGTGAAGCAGATTTACCACTGTTTCGGCTGCGGCGCGGGCGGCGATGTCTTCAAATTCGTGATGGAAATCGAGAAATGTTCATTTCCTGAATCCATTCGCGTGGTCGCCGAAAAATCCGGCATCGCGATCCCCAGGCCGCGCGAGCGTTCGCCCGAAGAGCGCCAGGAAAACCAGCAGCGCTCGGCTCTGGTGGAATTGCACCGCGAGGCCGCCGCATTTTTCGCGCGCCAGCTTCATGAATCCGCGGAAGGAAAAGTCGCTTTCGCCTATCTCGAAGACCGCGGCCTCGATCGCGCCGCTATGGCCCGCTTCGCCCTTGGTTACGCGCCTTCCTCCGGCGACGCTCTCCTCCGGTCGCTCCATCGCAAATATCCTGAAAAACTCCTCGAATCCTCCGGCCTTTTCTCGCGCGACGCCGGCGGCCGCCTCTACGATCGCTTCCGCCGCCGCATTCTGTTTCCCATTTCCAACGAATCGGGCAAGGTGATTGCCTTTGGCGGACGCGCCATGGGCGACGACATGCCCAAGTATCTCAATTCGCCCGAGACCCCCATCTATTCGAAGAGCAACGTCCTCTATCATCTCGACCGCGCCAAAGAATCTCTTCGCAAATCCGATTTCGCCGTCCTCGTCGAAGGCTATATGGACGCCATTTCCGTGGCCCGGGCCGGCGTCGCCAACGTGGTCGCCAGTTGCGGCACCAGCCTCGCCGAGCCGCAGGTGAAGCTCCTCGGCCGATTCACGCGCCGCGTGATTGTGAATTACGATCCCGATGCCGCAGGCCAGGCCGCCACCGAGCGCTCTCTCAATTTACTTTTGGAGAAGGAATTCGATGTCCGCGTCCTGGCTCTTCCCGGCGCCGCTGATCCCGATAAATTCATCCAGCAGCAGGGTGTGGAGGCTTACAAAAGGCTGCTTCAGCAGGCTCCTTCCTATCTCGATTATCTCGTCGCCCGCGCCAGAAAGATGGACCGCTCCACCGCCGCCGGAAAGCTAGCCGCCATCAATTTCCTGATGCCCTACGTACAGCGCGTGCCCGATCGCCTGCTTCGCTCCGAATGGGCTTCGCGCATCGCCGCCGAGCTCCAGGTGGACGAGCCGGTGCTCCGCGAATCCTTGCGCCGCGCGGCTCAGGAGCGCCGCGGCGAAGTGAAGGCCAAACCCGAGCTGCTCTCTCCCGTCGTCAAGCCCGCCGAACGCCGCTTGATTCAAATGCTCGTCGAAGCCGAAGGGTTCCGCGAAAAGCTGGCCGCGGAAATCACCGCCGAATCCCTGCATCGCGGCCTCGAAACCGAAAAAATTTTCGATGTTCTTCTCGCTCGCCGCTCTGTCCCGGCCGACGTGCCCGCCCTGGCATCGGCCCTTGATGAAAAAGACCGCCGCATCCTTTTCGAAATTGTTTTCGAATCTGCCGCCGAGCCCGCCTGGGACGAAGCGGAAAGCTGCCTCAGCGTGCTCCGCGGGCGTCGCCTCGAGCGGGAACTCGCCGATCTGCAGCGCCAAATTGAATCCAATCCCGCTCCCGACGAACTCCGGCGTCTCAGCATCCGCCGCATCGAGCTCCAAAAGATGCGTCGCTCGCTCGCCGGCGACTAAATACCTCTTCGGCCCTCGACTTTACCGCTCGCTGTCCAATTGCCTCATGTGCAGTTCCGGATACCTCGACCCCGCAACGCTGCCGGGGGAAATGGCCTCCTCGAGCCGCGAGACTTCCGCGGTTGTCAGCGTGACCTCCAGCGCGTCCAACGATTCCTGGAGCTGCGCCCGCCTTCGCGCTCCCATCACCGGAACGATGTTTTCGCCCTTCGCCAGCACCCACGCAATCGCCAGTTGTGCCGGACCCACGCCCTTTTCCGCCGCAATTCTCCGCAGTTCCTCCACCAGC
Organism: Verrucomicrobiia bacterium; assembly: GCA_035503815.1. Classification (GTDB taxonomy): domain Bacteria; phylum Acidobacteriota; class Terriglobia; order Acidiferrales; family UBA7541; genus Palsa-295. The sequence continues at coordinate 68,471 of DATJTF010000005.1, read as the reverse complement.
CGTTCGTTCGCCGCGCGATTTTCCTTCGCGAACCTCGGAAAGTGCGTTCGAAAATCTCCCTTTTCCGCCGGCTTCGACCCGCTCAGCAATCCTCGGGAGAGGACGCCATAGGCGGTCACTCCGATACCCAACTCGCGCAGCACCGGGAAAATCGTCTCTTCCGGGCTTCGGCTCACCAGCGAATACTCGATTTGCAGATCCGCGATCGGATGGACCGCCTGCGCCCGCCGGATTGTCTCGACTCCCACTTCCGATAGCCCGATCGCCCGGACGTAACCCGCCTTTACCATGTCCGCGATGGCGCCGATTGTCTCTTCGACGGGCACTCGCGGATCCAGGCGCGCCGGCCGGTAGATGTCGATATGGTCCACGCCAAGCCGTGTCAGCGAATACGCCAGAAATGTCTTCACCGCCGCGGGGCTTTCGTCATACCCGATCCACGCTCCGTCCGGCCCTCGCTGCGCTCCGAATTTTACGGAAATCACCGCCTGGTCGCGCCGTCCCTTCAACGCCTGTCCCAGCAGCATCTCGTTGTGTCCCATTCCATAAAAATCCCCGGTGTCAAACAGCGTGACGCCCTCGTCGAGTGCCGCCTGGATCGTCGCCACGCTCTCCGCTTCATCCGTCGGCCCGTACACTCCCGACATTCCCATGCAGCCGAGCGCAATGGGAAACACCCGCGGCCCCGATCGTCCTAACTTCCTGAAGGAATCCGTTTTCACTGTCATGCTTCTCTCCTCACTCGAAATCATAGGCGTCACGGTATCCATTGGCAAGCAGGCACCCAATTGAGCTATACTTACCCAAGGGAAACCGAACACTTCCGTGCCCGCTCTCAAAGACCGCTCGCAGAAAGAGGTTCTCGTCCGCGAAATGCTCGGGCGGATTGCCGACAAGTGGACGCTGGTCGTGATGGACGCCCTCTCCGAGGAAGAGGAGCTCCGCTTTACGCAATTGCGCGCCCGCGTGGGGGGCGTGAGCCAGAAGATGCTCACCAAGACACTTCGCCAGATGGAGCGCGACGGCCTTGTGACCCGCCGCGTCCACCCCGTCATCCCTCCTCGCGTGGACTACCGCCTCACGCCGCTCGGCGAACGCCTGAACGAGGCGACTTGCAGCATCTGGAAGTGGGTGGAACGCCACTTCGGCGAGGTGATCCGCTCGCGGCACCGGTTTGACGCCAGAAAGGCCTCGATCGAGGCGCCTGGTTAGCTTTTGGGAGCCCATCCCGCGTGGCGCTGGATCACTCGTAGCCCGTTGTCCGCATGGCAGATACCCAATTCCACGGGCAGCTTGAATTGACGCTTGCGCTGCCTATGTAGTATGCTCGCAAGGTTTTGGAGGAAGCGGAACGCCTGTCACTTGCATCTAAGATATAGGTTGGTAGGGACGCGGGCGAGGCGTACAGGCGCGGGACTCGGTAAATTTTCGAAGGGTTCGTCTGAATCATCCGTCCAAACGAAGATTGTAATGAGGCCAGCCGGGGTGTCGGCCTGGGCGGCCTCTTGATTTATTGGGAATTCCGCGCGTCCGTGCTGGTTCGTCCTTGTCAAGGGAGGCGTGACGTTGGCTCTTGAGGAAAAATACGATCAGGTAAGGCAGCTCATCGCCATGGGTAAGGAGCGCGGCTACCTGCTCTACGATGAGGTGAACGATATTCTGCCCGCCGAGGTTCACTCCTCGGAAGAAATTGACGACCTGCTCTCCACGTTCGAGCGGTACGGCATCGATGTGTACGAAGACCTCTCCAGCGCCAAGGCCGCCATTGCCGCCGGCGACGCCTCCGAGACGCCCGAGGTGGTGAAGGACGAGGTGGCCGCCGAAGATGGCGACCTGGATCTCACTCCCGGCAGCCTCGAAAAGACCAACGACCCCGTCCGCATGTACCTCCGCGAGATGGGCACCGTCCCTCTTCTCACTCGCGAAGGCGAAGTGGCCATTGCCAAGCGCATCGAGCGCGGCCAGCTTCTCGTTCTGAAAACCATTTCCCGCGCCCCGCTCATCCTCAAGGAAATTCTTCAGATTGGAGAGGACCTGCGGACCGGCTCGCGTTCCATCAAGGAAATCGTTCAATTCGACGACGAAGAGCTGACCGAAGAGAAAATCGAAGCCAAGACGAAAGCCACTCTCAAGCACATCGACAAAATCGCCAAGCTCTATCTCCTGGCGATGAAGCAGTCCGCCAAGTTCGAAAAGATTCCGCGCTCCAAGAAGCGCCCGTATCTCCGCGCCCGCTACGCCCTCGGCCGCATCCGCGTCGAAATGTCGCGGCTCGTCCGCGAGCTGGATTTCAACCCCTTCGAAAAGAAGCGCCTCATCGACAAGATTCGCCAGACCGTCGAGCGCGTCCATTCTCTCGAACGTGAAACCACGAAACTCGAGCGCCGCGTGGACGCCTCCAAGGGCGATGTCCAGTCCGAGGCGCGCAAGGACCTCCGCTCCCGCCGCACCGAGCTCGATGAAATCGAATTGGCGGCCGAAGTCAGCGCCACCGAACTCAAGCGCAATCTCCAGGTCATCCTTCGCGGCGAAGCCGAAGCCGAGCAGGCCAAAAAAGAATTGATCGAGGCCAACCTCCGCCTCGTCGTTTCCATCGCCAAAAAATACACCAATCGCGGCTTGCAGTTCCTCGACCTCATCCAGGAAGGCAACATCGGCTTGATGAAGGCCGTGGACAAATTCGAATGGCGCCGCGGCTACAAGTTTTCAACCTATGCCACCTGGTGGATTCGCCAGGCCATCACCCGCGCCATCGCCGACCAGGCTCGCACCATCCGCATCCCGGTGCACATGATCGAGACCATCAACAAACTCGTCCGCACCCAGCGCCAGTTGGTCCAGGAGCTCGGCCGCGAGCCCACTTCCGAAGAAATCGCCAAGCGCATGGACATTCCGGTCGCCAAAGTCCGGAAAATTTTGAAAATCGCCCAGGAGCCGATTTCGCTCGAAACTCCCATCGGCGAGGAAGAAGATTCGCATCTCGGCGACTTCATCGAGGATAAGGCTGTCGTGTCGCCTTCCGACGCCGTCATTAACCTCAGCCTCAAGGAGCAGACTTCCTCTGTCCTCAAGACGCTCACGCCCCGCGAGGAAAAGGTCATCAAGATGCGCTTCGGCCTCGACGATGGCAGCGAGCACACGCTCGAGGAAGTCGGCCAGTCTTTCGCCGTCACTCGCGAGCGCATCCGGCAGATCGAAGCCAAGGCTCTGCGCAAGCTCCGCCATCCTTCGCGCTCGCGCAAGCTTCGCGCTTTCCTCGAAGGCTCGGCCAACGACTACTAGTTCTCTTTGAAATGTCGGTCCGGATGAGGGGCGGCTTCGCGCCGTCCTTTTTTGCAGATGCCGCGGCGGTCAGAACGCCTTTTCCAAGCGATTCAGCGCCGCAAACCAGAACGTCTTCATCTTCGCCACTTCTTTCGCGCTTTTCAGTTTCATGTGGTCCATCGCGATCTGCACTTTTTTCGGGCCTTTGGGATAGAAAGCCACGTTGATTCGGCTTTCGTTCCCGTTCCATGCCGCCCGTATCACTTTGTTTTTTCTTTGCGTCGTGATCTCCATCTTCGCGGCTCCCAGCCATTTCCGCCGCTGCTTCTCGTTCACCCAAACCTTGTAAACTTTTGCCGCCGCCACCGGCAGCGTTCTCCCCACGTTTGCCGCGAAGCTTCCCGAGCTTCCCTGGAATTTCACGCGCAGCCCGCGCGCCCGCTCGTATTCCACGGCGACCATCTGGCACCACCACCCTGGCAGCCCTCGTTTCTCGTGCAGATGCCTCGCGATCTCGCTGTGCTTCCATTTCTTCGCGCCTGCTTTGTCGAGAATCGCAAACCACTCGCGCCATGCCTTCCCGGTCTTTGCCTTCACCGCTTCGTCGCTGAACGACGCCTTTTTCTTTGGTCTCTTCATCGTGGTCCCTCGCGTGTCTTCACTTGGCAGGAAGATTCTCTTCGACCAGGCTGCGCCGCATTATCCCGCTGACCCGGTCTCGCGGTAAACCGCAGTATTCTCGCGCTCGATTTCTCAGCGGCGATGAATTGTTCAGCCGATCACCACTTCATGCAGCGCGGCGCACGCGGCGATTTGTCTCTTCGGATTATCGCGGTCGTAAAACACGGGAACGCCCATCCCGATCTCGATCCGCCGCGAATAATCCATCCCGGAATGCTTGTGCGTTTGTCCGCTGGCGTCCTGAAACTCGTAGTAGATCGTCGCGCCGTCGCGCGTGTCCCACCTCTTTGTCACCCGTCCCAGCGTCAATTCTCCGTTTTCGAGCAGTTCTCGCTCTCGCGCCATGGACCGCCACGCGGAGAGCGGCAGCACCGCCAGCACCACCACAAGTCCCAGCAGCGCCCAATCCTTCCGCTGGTATCCCTCGAACGACCGCGTCAGCTCCCACATCCGGTGCAGTTGCCAAATCAAAATTCCCTCGAACAGGCAAACCACCGCCGCGATGAAGCTCAGCGATTTCTTGCCCCGGCTTCCCATCCGCGTCTTTCTCGGCGGTGTCGTTCGCAGCAGCGCCAAGTCTGCTTCCGACGGTTCCACGGCCCCGCCTTTTTCCAATGCCGCTTCGCCTTTCTCATCCACCGCCGCGCCGGGCGGATCCGGCACAGCCTCCAGCTTCCGCAGGCTCCGCTTCACCGAAACGTACGCCAGCGCGTAGATTACCCCCGGCACCACCACGATCACCCAGTAAGCCGAGTCCTTCTGCTTCGCCGCTCCCCGCATAAACACGATCGTCAGCGCCGCCACTAGAACGATCGCCACCGGAAACATTCTTTGCGAGAACCGCAGCTGTTCCGCCGCCCGCTTCTTGTTCCAGCCGCACCTCGGGCAATACCGCTGTTTGCCTGCCGGTTCCGTCGCCGAATGGCATAGGGGACATTCGAAGTTCGCCATGCGCAATCTTTACCTCAAATTCTCGCCGTCCGTCGCCCGCGCGGCTATCATGTTCTCATGGCGGCGCGCCTCGACGTTCGCTCTCTCACTGTACAGCTTCCCACCACCGCGGGCTGGATTCGACCTGTCCACGATGTCTCGTTCTCTCTCGCCCCTGGCGAGTCCCTCGGCATTGTCGGCGAATCCGGCTCCGGCAAGACCATGCTGGCGCTGGCTCTGATGGGTCTCGTTCCGCCCGGAACAAGCCGTTCCGGCGAAGCCTGGCTCGACGTCGCTTCTTCCCAAGCTTCATCCGCCGCGAGCCCCGCAAATCTCCTTGCCGCATCCCCCGGCGAATTGCGCTCGCTTCGCGGCCGTCGCATCGCCATGATTTTTCAGGAGCCGATGACCGCTCTCAATCCCGTCCTGCACGTCGGATTCCAGATCGAAGAAGCGATCCGTGTCCACGAGCCTCGCATCTCCCGGGCCGATCTCGCTCGCCGCGTTCTTGACTCGCTCCGGCGCGCTGCCGTCCCCGACCCCCCTCTTCGCGCCCGCCAGTATCCCCACCAGCTTTCCGGAGGGCTTCGCCAGCGCGTGATGATCGCCATGGCTCTCGCCGCCGGTCCCGGCGTATTGATCGCCGACGAGCCCACCACGGCTCTCGACGTCACCGTGCAGAAACAGATTCTCGAGCTTCTCCGGCGGCTTCGCCGGGAGCTTCAGCTTTCGCTTCTCTTCATCACTCACGATCTTGGCGTCGTTGCCCAGGTCGCCGATCGCGTCGCCGTCATGTACGCCGGACGTATCGTCGAGCAAGGTCGCGTCTCCGAAATTCTTCGCCGCCCTAGCCACCCCTACACCGAGGGTCTTCTCCGCGCCGCTCCGCGCCTCAAACGCGCCTCGAGGCTCGTTCCGATTCCCGGCTCCGTCCCCGCGCTGTCTTCTCTCCCTCCCGGCTGCTCGTTCGCTCCTCGCTGCTCCCATCGGGTCGCCGAGTGCGATTTGGGTGTCCCTTCTCTTCGCATCGCTGCTCCGGATCATCTCGCGCGTTGTATCCTTGTTCCATGACCCTCGATACGAACCAGCAGCAAAAGGACCTGATCCGCGACCGCTTCACTCGCACCGCCGATGTGTTCTCGAGCTTTGCCGTTCCCGACCGCGTCGCTTCCGCCGAGTCTCTCGCCGAAATGGTCGCCGTGGGCCCGGCCGACACCGTCGTGGACCTCGCCACAGGGCCAGGGACTCTCGCTCTCCGTTTTGCGCGGCGCGCGCGCTGGGTTTGCGGTCTCGATCTCACCCCCGCAATGCTCGCCCACGCTCGCGATACCGCCGCGTCCGAGGGCCTCTCGAATCTTTCGCTGGCCATCGGCGACGCCCAGTCCTTGCCGTTCGCCGCGAATTCGCTCGATATTGCCGTTACCAGCTATAGCCTGCATCACATGGCCGATCCCGCGCGGGTCGTCGCCGAAATGGCGCGCGTCGTCCGCAAGGGCGGCCGCCTCGGCATCCTCGATATTCTCGCTCCAGAAGACCCGGCCGTCGACGAACTCAATCATCGCATCGAAATCACTCGCGACCCCTCCCACACGCGCAGTCTTTCTGCCCGGCGTCTCGAAAATATTCTCGCTCAAGCCGGCATGCGCGTCGTCGGCGCCCGAGTCGAGGAGCATCCTCGCTCCTTCGACCACTGGCTGCACGTTGCGGGGTGGCATCGTGGCAACGCCGAATATGAAGAAGCCCGCCGCTTGATGGAATCTTCGATCTCCGGCGACACGTCCGGCTTTCGTCCGCGCTACGTCGCCGCGGGCGCCGCCGCTCCCGATTCCCGCCCGGATATGGAAATCATCAATATGGGCCAGCTTGTCGCCGCCGAGAAAATCGGATGAACTCGGGCCAGCCCCTTCTCGATGCGCGCGCCCTGAAAAAATCTTATCCTTCTCCTTCCGGCAATCTCCCGGGGTCCTCCCGCTCCGTCGTTGCCGTTGACGGCGTGGACCTCTCCGTTTCCCGCGGCGAGACGCTCGGCATCGCCGGAGAATCCGGCTGCGGCAAAACGACTCTCGCCCGCATGCTTCTCCGCCTCATCGAACCCGATTCCGGCCGGATTTCGCTCAATGGCGAGGACTGGTTGCACGCCCGCGGCGCGAGGCTCCGCGCCCTTCGCCGCTCGATCCAAATGGTTTTTCAGGACCCCGTCGCATCGTTGAACCCCCGCATGCGCGTCGGCGAAATCGTTGCCGAGCCTCTGGCGATTCACGAGCCTCGCGCCTCCCGCGACGACCGTCGCCGCCGCGCCGCCGGCATCCTCGAAGCCGTCGGTCTTCCTGCCGATTCGCTCGCGCGCTTTCCTCACGAATTTTCCGGAGGGCAGCGCCAGCGCATCGGCATCGCCCGCGCGCTCGTCTTGCGTCCCAGCCTCGTCGTCGCCGACGAGCCCGTTTCCGCTCTCGACGTCTCGGTCGGCGCTCAGATTCTCGAGCTTCTGGCGCGCCTCCAAACCGAACTTTCTCTCGCTCTCGTTCTCATCTCTCACAGCTTGCCCGTCCTGGCGCAGTTGGCCACTCGCATTGCCGTTATGCAGGCGGGCCGCATCGTCGAGCAGGGCCCCGCGGCGGAAATTCTCTCCGCCCCGCGCCATCCCTACACTCAATCTCTCCTCGCCGCCGTCCCTGAAATTCCCGCCTAGCTCCCTTCCATTCCCTTGTTGTTTTCCGTTCCTCATCCGGTGTAACTTTTCGCCCGGTCGTTCGTAGAACAAACCAGACACGCAATCCCCCCGCGGAGGAAACTGCCATGGCTGATGCTGCCGCGCCCCTATCTTCCCAACCACAGGAAATCGGCTCGTTTGCCCGCCTGATTGGCGTCCTCGTGAATCCGCGTCCGACATTTGAATCCATCGTTCGCCGCCCCACCTGGGTGGTTCCGATTGCGCTCGGCTGCGTTCTTTTCATCACCGTCGTCGCCATTTTCTCGGTGCGCGGCGGCTGGCCCGCCTTTTTCGAGAGACAGGATGCCAAAAGTTCTCGCTTTCAGCAGTTATCTCAGCAGCAGCAGGATGACACGCTCAAGACACAAATAAAGATCGCTCCGACCTTCGCCTACGTCGAGGGAGTGGTCGTTCCCATATTGGCCGCCGTCGTCGTTGCCGCCGTCCTTCTCGGCGTATTCAATCTCTCTGGTTCCACCAGCGTTAACTTTAATACGGCGCTCGGAATTGTCGCCTACGCCTGGACTCCTTGGCTCATCCACGGACTTGTCAGCATCCTGATTCTGTTCCTCAAAGATCCATCGACCGTGGATCTGCAGAATCTCGTCGCTTCCAATCCCGGCGCTCTCCTCTCTGACGACGCCCCGAAGTGGCTCACCTCGCTCCTCACCTCTTTCGATATCTTCGCCGTTTGGACTATGATCCTTCTTGCCATCGGGTTCTCCTCTGCGAATCCCAAAAAGCTTTCATTTGGCAAAGCCCTATCCATGGTCGTCGCCGTTTGGCTCTTCTTTGTGATTGCGAAGGTCGGGCTGACTTCGCTTTTCTCCTGATACACTCGTTCGGATGGCCTTTTCGTTCGAAATTCTCGCCACCGACCCCACCGGCGCGCGCCTCGGCCGTTTGACCACTCCTCACGGCGTCATCGAAACTCCCGCCTTCATGCCCGTCGGTACCGCTGCGACTGTCAAAAGCCAAACGCAGCAGGATCTGGAAACTCTCGGCGCGCAGATCATCCTCTCCAACACCTATCATCTTTATCTCCGCCCCGGCCACGACCTCATCCGCCGCCTCGGCGGCCTGCATCAATTCATGTCCTGGCCCCGCGCCATCCTCACCGATTCGGGCGGCTACCAGGTTTTCAGCCTCGGCGACCTTCGCAAAGTCACCGACGATGGCGTCCTCTTCCGTTCTCATCTCGACGGTTCCGAACATTTCCTCTCGCCCGAAAAAGCCATGGAAATCGAAATCGCTCTCGGCGCGGACATCATTATGGTCCTCGATGAATGCATCGAAGCGCCCGCTCCGGAATCCCGGGCTCGCGACGCCGCGACCCGCACGCTCGCCTGGGCCCGCCGCTCGAAGGACTACTTTCAGCGGCATGGAGATCCCGCCCGCCAGGCGCTTTTCGGCATCGTCCAGGGAGGCACTCACCTCGCTCTCCGTCGCGAATCCGCCGAGTCGCTTGTCGCGCTCGATTTTCCCGGATACGCGATTGGCGGCCTCGCCGTCGGCGAACCTCACTCCGTCACATGTGAAGTGGCGCATGCCGCGGTCTCCTGCCTTCCGGCAGAAAAACCTCGCTACCTCATGGGCGTCGGCAAACCTGAACAACTTCCCGACTACGTCCCGCTCGGCATCGACATGATGGATTGCGTCCTCCCCACGCGCAGCGCCCGCCACGGCTGTTTGTTCACCTCTCGCGGACGCCTGCTCATCCGCAATGCGCAGTACGCTAACGATCCCCGCCCCATCGACGAATCCTGCTCTTGCGCCGTTTGCCGCCGCTACTCCCGCGCCTACCTTCGCCACCTTTATGTCTCCGGCGAGTCCCTCGCTTCCATCCTGAACACCCACCACAACCTCTTCTTTTACCTTGACATCATGCGGGAAATCCGAGAGGCTATCCGTTTTGGAAAGCTCGAAAGATTCCGCTCTGACCTTCAGGCACGCCTCCAGTGAAGACACCCAGGCAGGTGTTTGGGCGCGGTTCTGAGCGGGGCACTATCTGTTTCGGGCTTTTCGGACTCCTGCCGGCCTCGGCAGGCGAACCCGCCCTGGCGGGAAAGGCGCAATGATCGCTACGATTGGACTGAATAGTTTAGCGGGGATGCTTGTCTTTGTTCAGGCCCCCACGGGAGTGGGCGGTTTGGGCGGCCTCTTGCTTCCCATGGTCGCCATCATGGCCATCTTCTATTTCATGATGATTCTCCCCGCCCAACGCCGCCAGAAGAAAGTGAATCTTATGCTTGCCGCTCTCAAGAACGGCGACAAGGTGATTACCAACAGCGGCATTTACGGCACCATCGTGGGTCTCGAAAACGATGCGGTCCAATTGCGCATCACCGATCAGGTGAAAATCAAGATCGCGCGCAACGCGATCGCGGGCCTCCAGGCCGAACCTCCGAAGGAGAGTTAGTCAGCGCTCATGAATTCCCAGCTCAGATGGAAGTTCATTTTTATCACTTTCGTAATCCTTCTTTGCATTTATGGAATCGTCGGCCTTCCCTCTTTCCCCACCTCGCTCGCACAAGCCAAGGACAATCTTGCTGACCGCATTAAGCTCGGTTTGGACCTTAAAGGCGGCAGCCACCTCGTTCTCCAGGTACAGGTCGAAGAAGCGATCGGCCTTCGCTGCGATCAGGCTGTGGACGATCTCACCAAGCAGATTCACGACAAAAATATCGTCGTCGGCGAAATTCGCCGTCTCAGCGACACGCAAATCCTTGTTCGCAACGTCGATCCCGCTTCCTCCGACGCCTTTCGCGACCTCGTCAACAATCAATTCACGGATTGGACCGTCGGTCCAGCGGCCGGCGAACAAAACGGATATCTCCTCTCCATGAAGCCCAGCGTCGTCGCGGACATCAAGACCCAGACGATGGACCAGTCGCTCGAAACCATCACTCGCCGCATCAACGCTCTTGGACTCACCGAACCCACCATCGCCTTCACCGGCCGCGAGGACAATGAAATCCTGGTTCAACTTCCCGGCGAAGGTGACCCCTCCCGCGCCAAGGCCGTCATTCAGGCCGGCGGACAGCTCGCCCTCACCCTTGTTCTCGACGATCAGACCTATCCCTCCGAAGTGGCCGCCCTGGCCGCTCACAACGGCATTCTTCCTCCCGGCGCCGAGATTCTTCCCGGCCGCCCCGAAGGCAACACCCCCGGCGAGCAGTCATCCCAGGTCTATTACGTCGTCAGCCGCTTGCCCGTTGTTACCGGCGTGGACCTCAAGGGCGCTACGCCCGCTCCCAGCGGCCGTTATCCCGGTCAGTACGAAGTGGACTTCCATTTATCCACCGCTGCCGCCGCCCGTTTCGGCCCCTTTACGGAAAATAACACGGGCCGCAAAATGGCCATCGTTCTCGACGGCAAGGTTTACACCGCTCCGGTCATCAACAGCCGTATCGACGATTCCGGAGTGATTGAAGGCAATTTCTCCCAGCAATCGGCCGAGGATCTCGCTCTCGTCCTTCGTTCCGGAGCCTTGCCTGCCTCCATCAAGTACCTCGAGGAGCGCACCGTTGGGCCATCGCTCGGCGCCGACTCTATCCGCGAAGGCGTTCGCGCCTCCGTCGGCAGCCTCATCGTCGTCATGATTTTCCTCGTGATCTACTATCGCTTGAGCGGTGTAAATGCAGTTGTGGCTCTCATTCTCAACCTCGTCATTCTCGTCGCCTTCATGGCCTTCGCCGGCGCCGTTCTCACTCTTCCCGGCATCGCCGGCGTCATCTTGACCATCGGCATGGGCGTGGACTCGAACGTTCTGGTTTTCGAGCGTATTCGTGAAGAATTGCGCGCGGGCAAATCCAACAGCTCCTCCGTGGAACTCGGATTCGCCAATGCTTTTCGGACAATCGTTGATACCCACGTGACGACCGTTGTTTCTGCCGTCTTCCTGTTTCTTTTCGGCACGGGGCCTGTCCGCGGTTTTGCCATCACTTTGACGATTGGTTTGATTGCGAACCTTTTCACTTCGATTTACGTTTCGCGCGCCATTTTCGATTATCACTTGACGCGAATTCAGCGCCAGGCGGCTCTCAGCATCTAGCCGGTCTTAGTACGGCCTGGATTCATTCAGGCCGCGTTCGGATGGGAAGGCAAAACTAAACATCGCGGCCCGGGAACAATCCGGGCTGATTCGGTGTCAAATTAGGACGGATTGGACTCGGCATGGAGATCTTTCGCGACGTCAACATCGACTGGATGGGGAAAGCCAAGTATTTTGTTACACTTTCACTCATTCTCCTGGCAATCGGGTGGACATCCATTCTTCGCCACCATGGTTTGGACTACGGCATCGACTTCCGTGGCGGCACTCTGGTCTACATTCGCTTTGCCAATGAGCCTCAGATGGACAAAATCCGCAAGGGACTCCAGGCTGCCGGCCTCTCCAACAGCACCATTCAAAGCATCAGCGACATTTCCAATCCCAACTCCCGCAACGACGTGGTGATTGGGCTCGAAGAAAAAGGACAAGGGAATCAGGCTCTCGACGCCGGCAAGGAAGCCATCCTCGCCGTCCTGCACAAACTGTTCGGCACCCCGGCCGGCAAGCCGGATTTCAACTCCATTTCCGCCGCCGACCTCGCCGCCTATCTCACTCAAAAAGATCCGTTGAATTTGGGCGCCACATCCGGTGAGCGCTACGACCAATTGGCCCGCCGCCTTCTCGCGGCTCGTGACTCAGACCGCGGCGGCATCGTCACAAATTTCAGCGAACTCAGCAATGTGGACGGCGTCACTCCCAACGTCATCAGCTCCCTTTCCTCCGGGCTCTCCCTCGGCGACTTCACCATCCGCAACGTTGAGATCGTCGGCCCCAAGGTCGGCGCCCAGCTCCGCCACCAGGCTTTCTTCGCAACGCTCTATGCCTTGGGGGGCATGTTGATATATATTGCCTTCCGATTCGAGTGGGTTTACGGGGCGGCTGCGGTCATCGCTGTGTTTCACGATGTGCTCATCACCCTGGGATTCTTCTCGCTTTTCCATTACGAGATTTCTCTTACGGTGATTGCGGCATTGCTGACTTTGGTCGGCTATTCGATGAACGACACCATCGTGATTTTTGACCGCGTTCGCGAAGACCTTCGCTTGATGCGCCGGGAGGAATTTCCCGTCGTCGTCAACAAGGCCATCAATCAGACGCTTTCGCGAACCATTTTGACCAGCGGCCTGACCTTCCTGACCGTCCTGGTACTTTTCTTGATGGGCGGCGAAGTTCTCCGCGCCTTCTCTTTTGCTATGGTGGTGGGAGTTGTGGTAGGAACATACTCAAGTTTCGGGATTGCTGCTCCCATCGTTGTGCTTTGGAACCGTCATCGTGGTCAGGGTGCTGCTATACGCGTCGGATCCGCAGCCGATAAACGCGTACCTGCGGCCGCAAGGAGGTAAGCAATGTTCGAAGATATGGTGGTATCGGGCGTCACGAGCAAGAAGACGAACACTCGCTGGACGGTCTTCGTCTCCACCGCGATCCAGGCTGTCATCCTGGGCATCCTCATTTTGATTCCGCTCATCTACACGGAAGCCTTGCCCAAAGCCATGCTCACCACATTCCTGGTCGCTCCGCCTCCGCCCCCGCCTCCCCCTCCGCCCCCGGCGGCCATTGTTCACGTCAAGCCCATCGTTCATTTGATTCAGCAGAATAAATTGATGGCTCCGACCGTCATCCCGAAGAAAGTCAATATCATCAAGGAAGAAGAAACTCCTCCCGACGTTGGCGTCGGCGGCGGCGTGGTGGGTGGCGTTGGCGGTTCGGCCGGCGGTGTTCTCGGCGGTATCATTGGGGGAGCGCCCGGTTCCAATTTGCCGCCTCCGCCCAAGGTCACTCCCAGCCGCATCAAGGTCGGCGGCAATGTCCAGTCCGCGTCTCTGATTCGCCAGGTTATGCCGGTCTATCCTCCGATCGCCCGAACGGCGCACATTTCCGGCACCGTCGTCCTTCACGCGATTATCGCCAAGGACGGTTCGATCGAGGAGCTCCAGTACGTTTCCGGTCCGCCTCTTTTGATGAGGGCCGCGATGGACGCCGTCCGCGAATGGCGCTACCGTCCCACCCTTCTCAATGGCGAGCCGGTCGAAGTCGACACCACGATTTCTGTTGTCTTTACTTTGGGCGATTAAGCACGTCACGGCCCGGCACCCGCTTGCGGGGTTCGAGCCGGTTGCAGGTTTTACCGCCGGCAGAATTCCGCTGCCGAGATTTTTGAAAAGTACCGAGGAGGAGCAAACTCTATGCTTGCGAACGTTTTGATCGGTTTCCTTTTGCAGCAGCAGCCGGAAGTCGGTTGGGATTTGGTCACTATGTGGCACAACATGGGCGTCCCCGCCAAACTAGTTGTGCTTCTTCTTTTCGTCATGTCTGCGTGGTCTGTCGGTATCATGATTGATCGCGCTCTCATGTACAGCGCCGCGCGGAAGCAGTCCCGCATTTTCGTCCAGCAGGTCGCCGGCGCCCTCAAGGACAACAAGCTCGACGAAGCCATCTCCATTGCCGAGCGCAACAAGAAGAGCCACATCGCCAAAGTCGTGGCCACCGGCCTGTCCGAGTTTCAGGCCGCTTCCTCCCAGGTCAGCGATGAGGAAGTTATCGAAGCCGCCAAACGCGGTCTCGAGCGCTCCGTCGCCATCGTACACGCCGAAATGAAGCGCGGCCTTTCCGGCCTCGCCACCATCGGCTCGACCGCTCCCTTCGTCGGCCTTTTCGGCACCGTCATGGGCATCATCAACGCCTTCAAGGGAATTTCCGCTTCCAAGGCCACCGGATTGTCCGCCGTCGCCGGCGGTATTGCCGAAGCCTTGGTCACCACCGCGCTCGGCTTGCTCGTTGCCGTTCCTGCCGTGTGGACTTTCAACTACTTCACCAACCGTGTCGAAGCCTTCGACGTCGAGATGGACAACTCCTCCATGGAGCTGATCAACTATTTCATCACCCGTCGCGGCGGAAAGAAGTAAGCCATGGCTTATAAACCGAAAGCACCGCCCGTGATGTCCGCCCCCAATGTGATTCCCATGGCGGACATCATGCTGGTGTTGCTGATCATCTTTATGGTGATCACGCCAATGCTCACCAAGGGCGTATCGGTGGACATGGCTCAGGCGGAGACCGCTCAGGATATGCAGAACGCCGACAAGGACGATGCCGTCATCATCGCCATCACTCACGACGGCACTCTCTATCTCGGCAGCAAGAAGATTGAACTCAACCAAATCACCGACGCCGTCAAGGATCTCATCGCCAACCGTCTCGACAAGACCGTCTATGTCCGTTCCGACGCTCGCGCCAAGTACGGCGATGTCGTGAAGGCCGTTGACGAAATTCGTTCCGCCGGCGTTGATAACATTGGTCTGCTCACCCAGAAAATCGAGCCCAAGAAGATTCCGGGTGCCGCGGCTGTCGCTCCTCCTCCGCCCGGCGGCTCGGACTGATTTCCGAAAGCTCGATAAAGGAGTTTTTCCATGGGAATGGCAGTTGGTACCGGAAAAGGGAGCATGTCCGAGCCGAACATCGTTCCGCTCATTGACGTGCTCCTCGTGCTGATCATCATCTTTATGGTCATCACACCCACCACTCCGAAGGGGTTGGACGCTCTCATTCCGCAGCCCACGCCCCCGAACCAGAAAGAGAATCAGGACCTGCTCAACAAAACCATCGTCGTTCAGGTCACCAACGGCGATAAAGTCCTGATCAATCAGGATCCCTCGTCCTGGGATCAGCTCGGTCCTTCTCTCGAAAAAATCTTCGCCGACCGCGCTGAAAAGGTCGCTTTCGTCAAGGGTGATGACAACGTCGAATTTGCCGAGGTCGCTCGCGCTATTGATATCATGCGCGCTTCCGGCATCGAGCATGTCGGCCTCATCACCGCTAAGATCGAAGCCGGTCAGTAGTTCGCTGTTTGGGTTCCTATTCATTCGCCGGCCGCGGATTTTTTCCCGGCCCGCGCACCCGTGGTCAAGGAGAGGCAGGGATGCAGCGCAATATCCACATGCGTCTTTTTCTGTTGGTTGTCCTCGCCGCCGTCGTTGGCTCCAGCGGCTGCAACAAGCTCCGCGCTCGCGACAAGCTCAACAAGGGTGTCCAGGCCTTCAAGGGCGCACAGTTTGACGTCGCCATTGAGGATTTCAAGCAGGCCAAGGAGCTTGACCCCAAGCTCATGAACGCCCGCCTGTATCTCGCCACCGCCTACGCCAGCCAATATATTCCGGGAGCTCCCTCCCAGGAAAATATCAACATGGGCGACCAGGCGATCCAGGAATATAAGAACGTCTTGTCGGTCGATCCCGACAATCTTTCCGCCATCGATGGTTTGGGTTCCCTCTACTTCAACATGGGCGGCACGCCTTTCAACGAGCAGATGCTCGATGAATCCAAGGGCTATCACGAAAAGCACATCGAGCTCAAACCCGATGATTCCGCTCCCTACTACTGGATTGGCGTCATCGATTGGACTCTCGCTTTCCGCGGCAACAGGGAACTCCGCGCCGATTTCAACAAGGACGCCAGAAAGCCGGTCAAAGACACCGACCCCCTTCCCGCTTCCTTGGTCCCTCAATTCCAGCAGAAATACGGCACCGTCGTTGACGAAGGCATCACCAATCTGAAGAAAGCCATCGAGCTCCGTCCCGATTATGACGACGCCATGGCTTACCTCAACCTTCTCTATCGCCAGAAGGCCGACATGGAAACCTCCGTCGACGCTCGCAACGCCGATCTCCAAATGGCCGACGATCTCGTCGAGAAGGTAAAGGCCATCAAGCAGAAGAAGATGGAGGGTGGCGGCGGCGCCCCCGCATCCTGATCCCTTTCGTTTGTCCGGCTGCCTTTCACGCGGCGGAGCTTCCGGGCTCCGCCGTTTTTCTTTTCACCTCTCCCATGCTCCTTTCTTGATTCCTCTTCCTCCGTTCTCCATGTAACCCTTCTCGTTCCCGGGAATCTTACAAACTGTGCGGCCTGGGCCGGGATGTTCTGGCCGCCCGCGATTTGTTCGGCCAAAGGAGAATCGAATGGCGAACGTTAAGCTTGTCGTGATGTATCCCCGTCCCAAGGACCTCGAAGCGTTCGAGAAGATCTATCAAAACGAGCATGTCCCTCTCGCCGTCGCTAAACTGGATGGCAAGACCAAGATGGTCGCCACGAAAGTACTTGCTTCGCCGCAAGGCACGCCCCCTTTCTATCGCATCGCCGAAGTCCATTTCCGCACCATGTCCGATTTGCAGGCCTGCGCCGCATCCGACAACGGCAAGCAGGTTCTCGCTCATGCCGTTTCCATCTCTTCCGGCGGGCCTCCCGTTTTTTTGGTCGCTGAAGAGGAAACGTTCACCTTCGCGCAGACTGCCGGACAATAGTCCTTCGCTTCTTACCTTCTGCCGCGGCGGAGCTTCCCGGCCCCGCCGGCCGTCTTTCATGTTGCATGTGCAACGCTTTTATGTTGTACTTGCAACATGGAGGCCGTTATGCCGCTAGCCCTCGAAGCGATCCGCCGCAGGCGATCCGTCAAAGTTTTCGAACCCGTGCAGATTCCCGAATCCGCCCGCCGGGAAATCCTCGACGCTGCCTGCCTCGCCCCCTCGAGCTTCAATATCCAGCCCTACCGTTTCTTCTGGATTGAATCCCCCCCAAAACGCGAAATCGCCGCCAAACTCTGCTTTGGTCAGCCTCCCGCC
This sequence comes from Verrucomicrobiia bacterium, assembly GCA_035503815.1. Taxonomy (GTDB): domain Bacteria; phylum Acidobacteriota; class Terriglobia; order Acidiferrales; family UBA7541; genus Palsa-295. The sequence continues at coordinate 51,217 of DATJTF010000005.1, read as the reverse complement.
GCCACCGCGTCCGCCCTCGTCGTCGCTGTCGCCGACATCGGCTCCTGGAAATCCACCGCCGCGGGTCACGTCGCTTGGATGCGCACCGCGGGCTTCTCCGCCGAAACCATCGCCGACTCCGAGAAAAAGGCCCGCCTCGTCAAATGGTTTTTCATCCAGGGTTGGTTCAACGTCGTCGGCGCGATCAAGTGGGCCATCCTTCGCCTCGTTCACACCTGGAAAATCATCGGTGTCGCCCCTTATACCCGCCAGGGCCTCTTCAAGTGGGCCGTCAAAAGCGCCTCGCTCGCCTGCCAGAACCTCATGATCGCCGCCGAGGAGCTCGGCTTCAACACCTGCCCCATGGAAGGATTCGACGCCCATCGCCTCGCGAAATTTCTCGGCCTTTCCTCCCGCCATCACGAAATCTTCATGGTCATCGCTATTGGCAAAAAATCTTCCGGCCATGCCGACCGTCCCCAGTGGCGCCGCCCCATCGAATCCACGGTGACGTTCCTGTGATCGCCCCCGACCGCAGCCTCATCCCTAGCGAAATCTTCCAGGATTCGGTCCTCGTCCATCTCGCCGCCGCCTATTTTGAGGTCAGCAAGCGCCTCGAGCGCCGCACCCGCTGCTCCGAAACCCGCGGTTTCATCTTGTCCACTCTCCGCGGTGGCGCCGTCCTCAATCAAAACCAGATTGCTGTCCTCCTCAGCTTCGACCGCACCGTCGTTCACCGCGCAATCAAAACTCTCGTTCGTGATGGCTTGGTTTCGGAAAAAAGGGCCGCCTCCGGCCGCGCCCATTTCGTCCGGCTTACTCCCAAAGGCCGCAAATATCGCGAATTCCTGATCCGCGAACGCCGCGCCGCCGATTCCGCTCTTCGCGCAAAAATCCCCCCCGCCGACCGCGCCACGCTGCTCCGTCTCTTGAAACTCATCGCCGAATGCGAATTCTGAAAGTCCCCTTGGGCCTGTTTGCCTCCCCGTGCGCGGATTCGGTCCCCCGGGACGCGGAAATTATCCCCCACTTGTGTAATCATGGTATGAGCTTGTTGTTCCCTTCGACCAGTCTCGATCAGGAGCTGCTGCTGCTGTCTCTGAATGTCGTTCGCACCCCTCCGGGCCTTCCGGTGCCTTTGCAACCGTTGGCTCGGGTGTCGCGTCCAAGATTCGAGACGCAGGTGAGCCCCGCCGCATGAAACGCGAAATCGAACTCGACGCCGTCCGCGGCTTTATGCTCGCCTGGATGACCCTCGTCCACCTTCCCACGGCCATAACGCCCTGGGTCAACCAGCCCTTCGGCTACATTTCCGCCTCCGAAGGATTCATCTTCCTGTCTGCCTTGTTTACCGGCCAGATCTACGTCCGCGTCCTCCGTCGCGCCGGCCCGGGAAAAATGAGCGCTAAGCTTCTCCTGCGCACTCTCCGCCTCTACGGCTACCATGTCCTCCTGATCTTGTTCGTCTTTCTCGGCGTCGCCGGCTATGCCGTCAGCACCCACAGCCGCAACTTGTTGAACCTTCTCGATTATTACTTTGCCGCCGGCCCCGCCCACGCTTTTCTCAACGCCCTCCTCCTCGTCTACCGCCCTCCGCTTCTCGACATCATTCCCCTCTACATCATCTTCCTGTTTCTTTCGCCCTGGATCATCATCGCCGCCAGCCGCATCGGCTGGAAATTCTTCCTTTCCGGCAGCTTCATCCTCTGGTTCGCAGCCCAGTTGGGACTCCGCCAGGCCTCTTATGCCTTTCTTGCCCAGCACTTCGGCCTTCGCATTCCGCTGAACGAAATGGGAGCGTTTAATTTGTGGGCTTGGCAGCTGGTCTGGATTCTCGGAATGTGGTGCGGGGTGCGTTGGGCCAACAACGATCTCCCGGTCCAGAAATGGGCTCGGCGAGCTTGGGTGCCCGCCGCGATCATCGCCGCCGCCCTCTTGGTGATTCGCTATGCGCAGTTGTACGGGCTCGATCTCGGCCGCACCGCTCCCCTATTCGACAAATGGAATCTCGGCGCCGTCCGCCTCTTCGATTTCTCCGCTTTAGCCGTGCTTCTCATCCGCTTCCGCTCCTTTGTAAAGCCTCTCGCGATCCGGCCCTTGGCGCTCCTCGGCCAGTCCTCCCTTCAGGTTTTTTGCACCCACTTCCTCTTCTGCTTCATCGGCATCGCCATGATGGGCAATGCGGACCGCATTTTCGGCTGGCCCCAGGCCGCTCTGGTCGTCGTCACATTCGCCGCGCTTTTGTTGGTCGCAAAACTTCGCGCCAGGCCGGAGCTGTTTGCGCATGCTGCCGCCGCCCGTGAGCCGCTCGATCTTCAGCCGCCTTCCCTCCAGGCCCCTTCCATCGAGGCTCCTTCCCAGGCCCCTTCCGTCCGCGAACCGCTCCCCGCTGTCCCTTCGCCCGTCCAGGGAAATGACACCGAATTTACCCAAGCTACCTGACTCTTGATTTGTCGCTTCCGCCGGTCCCTTCGTTTTGCTACCTCTTGGGCTTCGCTCAACGCCCGCCTCGTTTCAATCTCATAAGTGCCCAAGCGCAATCTCGTTTGACCTGAATGCTATAATCTCGGCCGGGAAGGAAAATCTTCATGCTCTTGCTGCGGAAATCTTCAAAAGCCTTCCAAAACCGCTTCAGCTTCCGGAACGAAATTTTACTTTCCTTCGGCAGCGGCCGCCGATCGCTTGCCCCTTCTCGCCCCTTCTCTCCTCGCACCGGTTTCGGCTACCTCTCCGTTTTCCTTTTCGCTCTTCTCGTCTCAGTTCTGGCGATCTCGCTCGCCTCAATCCTCGCCCTCGCCCGTTTTCGTGCTCCCGTCTCCCAATCGAGCCGTGCACAGACCGCGGGCGATCCTTGGACTCCCGCCCAGACCGTGCAGCCCCAGGAACTCGTCAAAGAGCTCGCCGGCGCTCACAGGCCCGTCGTCGTATGTGTCGGATTTCATCCTCTCTTCGATGGCGCCCACGTTCCCGGCGCGGTATTTCACGGCTCGGCTTCCACTTCCGAGGGCCTCGACGATTTGAAGCGCTGGGCCCAGAGCCTCCCCCGTGGCGTCAATCTGGTTGCCTATTGCGGCTGCTGCCCCATGGCTCACTGTCCCAACATTCGTCCCGCCTTTGTGGCTCTCCGGTCCATGGGATTCACGCGCCTTCGCGTGCTCGTGCTGCCCGACGATTTCGCCACGGACTGGGTCGACCGCGGCTATCCCATCGAAAAGGGCAAATAGCCCCGCTCCTCCCCAGCCGCCGGCTCTCTCTTTTTTCCGAATGTCCGATTTCCCAAACGGTAATTCTGGAATATCATGGGTCGCCCGAATCGCACTCGCCTTGCCCTGCCCGGCGAGTCCACCCCACTGAGCGAACGCTGCGGGTTTCTCTTTGTGAGCGCTGTGAAAGCGCCGCGGGACGGCCGTTTGCTTAACTCAAATGAGGAGTCAACATGAGACGTTCAGTCATCTGTCTGCTTTTTGCCATGGCTCTTTGCGCCTCCGGCGCCGCCGCAGACCAAGTGACCCTGAAAAATGGCGATCGCTTGACCGGCAAGATCCTAAAATCCGATGGCAAAGTTCTGCTGGTCAAATCCGATTTGGCCGGTGACGTCAATATCCAGTGGGCAGCCGTCACCTCGATCCAGTCATCCCAGCCGCTCTACCTCATCCTGAAGGATGGCCAGACCATAGCCGGAACCGTCGCCACTTCAGACGGAAAATACGTCGTCACCACAAAAGATGCTGGCGTCGTCGACGCCAATATCCAGGATGTCGGAATCATCCGCAATCAGGACGAGCAGTTGGCGTATGAGGCCGAAATCGACCGCCTCCGCAATCCCAGGCTGACGGATTTCTGGAGCGGCCATCTCGATACCGCGCTCAGCTTGGCCAGCGGCAACGTGGACAGCCTCAGCTTTGTCCTGGCCGGCCAAGCGATTCGTAAGTCGCCTCGGGACACCATCACCGTCGACGTCAACTCGATTTTCTCGAACAGCAACGTCACCGGTCCCACCTTGACCACCGCCAATTCCATCAACGGCGGCATTCGCATGGATCTCAACGTCACCGACAGGCTCTTCATTTACGGCTTCACGAATTTCCAGCATGACGAGTTCCAGCAGCTCGACCTCCGCAACACTCTCGGCGGCGGCTTCGGCGACCACGTCATCAAAACCAAGTCGACTCAATTCGACGTCTACGGCGGCGGCTCCTACGATCAGGCCTATTACTCCACTCCTCTCACCCAGAAAACAGGCGAAGGCATGATCGGCGAGACCTTCTCGAAAGCGTTCGGTCCGAAGTCGAAATTCACCGAGCAGCTCGATTTCTTCCCCAACGTCTCCGAACTCGGCGAATACCGCTTCAATTTCACCGCCGGCGACACCACGAAAATCAACAACTGGCTGAACTGGCAGGTCACCTTCAGCGACCTCTACACCAGCTTTCCCCCGCCCGGCATCAAGGGAAGCAATATTCTGCTCAGCACGGGCATTCGTTTCAGCTTCGGAAAGAGCGGATCCTGATTAGGGGGAGTTGCGGACGGCGTGTGATTACTTTCGGTCGCGGAGGTGCAGTTCGATCAGCCCGCCGTACTCCCTCGCCGATGTGTCGCGATGCGACCACTTTCCGGGGCTGAAACTGTAAGCCTTGTTCCAGAGAATCAGGGCGAGCAGATTTTCGGCGAACTCCTCCCCCCAGGAGTGCTCCACATCGAGCGCAATCGCATAAGCCGAATATTGCTCAATCGTCTAAGGTGTTCGTCCCGGCTGATTTTCATGGTTCAAACGGCCGGAATCGACGCGCGAGAGGAACTCCCTGAAACTGTTGAGCTCCGCGATCACTCTCCTCCCCTTGAACGTTGGGGCTTCGAGGAGATGACGAAACGCAACATCTACCAGCAGGACTGCCGTAAGCAATATTGCGAATTCCCCGGAAGTCAGAGATGCGAGGAACATCATCCCCATCCCCGCCGTGGCGGTAAGAAAAATCGGAGTGGTGTCATTCACTGTGAATGGCCGCGTCGGACGATCGACTCCCGGAAGCCAGGAAATCAATTTGTCAACTGTGACCGGCCAAACGCGAAGCGCGGCAACGAAACAAAATCCGCCCAGCAAAATCCATATAATCACGTAGACGCCGGCCATCAAGCCTGGCGAATTTTCCCTGTGGGGAATTGACAGCAGCGCCATCAATAATGCTTCCGTCGAATATCCTGCGCCGAAGAGCCAAAACCAAAGGTGCGTGGAGAGCAGGGAAGCCGCATTCGAATTTTCAAGGGCCCCTTGGAAATCAGAAAAGGCTTTGCAGATTCCGTCCGAATTCACGGTGTTGAAGGAGTAGCTCGTCAGGCTGGATGGAAAGAACGACGCAAGTACAGTGGCCTCTTCCGGCGTGACCGAAGCGTCGGGCTCCCGCATCTTCTCCAGCAGGCAGTCATCGCCCGATTCGTGAATCTTTATAATTTTCTTCGCGGCGAGCGAAACGATGGCCGCCGCAAATGCTCTTTCTGCCCGCCCGTTTTCTACGAGATAGGCTGCCGCTGCGGGAGAAATTCCGTCCGGCGGATCGTAACGCGTGACCCCGACCGTTCGGCCAGGACTCCGGTGCAAAACAAGGGTGACCGCAATGAAATACAGGAGAACGATCGCCAGAACAATCCAAGGCGCCAGATCTTGCCCGGTGAACGCCTCAAAGCCCGGCAGCGTCCTGCTTGCTTCGAACATGGGCACCAAATCCGTTCATTGCTGCGGTTGGCTCTTTCCACGGCCGCGAACGGTATGGGCTTGATTTTAATGCAAAACTACGTAACTGAATCGAAATTAAACCGCGTGAGTTAAAGCGGCAACGAAGGCTCGAGTTCGCGCGGCAGCGAAAGAAAAACTCTCGGCCGATCCCTTGGGATTTTCGCTAATTGCGTGACGCCAATGTTTTGTCCTTCACCTGGATCGCGTAGCCCAGATGCAGGACGTTCTGCATCCATGCCTCGGCCAGCTCCTTGCCCATCACGGACCTCGCCGATTCCCGGAAAAGGTTCAACCACTTGCTGAGCATCTCCACATCCTGCCCGGCCCGTCCTTGCTTCAGTGCGATTTCCAGGTTGAACTCGCCGATGGGGTCGCCTCCCAGGGCTACCCACCAGAAGTATGTCATCCGCGCTTTGTGGTCTCCCCAATCCGCATTCGCGTCAAATGGTTCCTCGACGTCTGGATTGGCGCGCACCTGGTCGCAGAATTGGTCCACGGCCATTGCAATCCGGCAAAGCCCGATCTGATAAGCCAAATTCGCGTTTCGTTGAACTTCGTACATACGCAATCTCCTCTTCGTTATGGCGGTCGCGTATGGATTTGCAAGAAGCGGGCCAAATAATAACTTACCCATTTTGTGTCTATTACGAGGATTCACCGGATCATTACAGCCGCAGTTTTCACGAAACTTCGTGAATTCCCGAGGGGCTCGACGATCCCGATTTCTTGGCGTGCGCCTCGAAGCCCCGCAAGCTCTCAACGGTTGTGTTTTTCGCTCTCCTCGCCGACGCCACCGCCTGTGCCAAGACTCCTCTCGTCGTGTTCACCGCTTCCAAGATGTCATGAATTGCAACGCGAATACCAGCCACTGAACTTAAATGGGCTACCGTTTCCTATTCGGGAATTGTGAGCTGGTCGATTGGCTCCCATCTCTTTTACTTTCTGTAGATTTCGTTTGGCAGCAAACCTGCCAATTCGCCCACCCGCGCGGCAAGGACTCTGTCCCTGCCCAACCCTGCCCCGTCAGGTGGCTAAATATGAAACATTCTTCCGCAACGAACGCATTTTTCTACGGCAGTCTCATTCGTTGGGCAGTCGTCCTTTTGATCGCTATGTCACTTTCCGGCGCGGCGCTGGCCAGCGGTGCATCCAACCCTGTGCCTTTCGTGGACATTTTGAGTCCCGCGCGAGTCACGCCTGGCGGTGCCTCGTTTACGCTCACGGTGCACGGCGCAAATTTCATCTCAAGCTCGGTGGTTTACTTCGGCAATACTTCGCTGACCACGACTTTTGTCAATCGCGGCAAATTGACGGCTAGCGTCCCCGCTAATCTGATCGCGAGCATCGGCACGGGCTGGATCACGGTAGTGAATCCCACGCCCGGCGGCGGCAAATCGAACAACGCCTACCTGCAAGTCAGCAATTCCGGGGGAACGTTCAATCCGACCGTCTTTTCCTACTCTGGCGGGATTGTGAATTGTGACCAGGCCTACTTCTACGGCATCACGCAGGGCGATTTGCGCGGCGACGGAAAACTCGACCTCATCGGCGTCGACTACTACGGATATCTTTGGGTCTTTTTGGGCAATGGCGACGGAACTTTCCAGGATCCGGTCTCCTATCAGGACTTTTATGGGGCGTACGGCGCAGCCGTCGGTGATGTGGATGGCGACGGAAAGCCCGACATTGTGGTCGCCGAGGCCGATCAGGACTACGCCTTCACTTTCCACAAAGGGAATGGCGACGGAACTTTTGGAAGCGGAACCCAGTTTGGTCCGACCGCCACCGTTTACGAATTGCAGCTTGCCGACATGAACGGCGACGGAAAGCTCGACGTCGTCGCGTCGTCCGTCAACGGCAACATTTATTACGTCCAGGGCAACGGCGACAGCACGTTTCAAAACGAAGTGGTTCTCGCCACGGCCGCGAGCTCTCCACTGACAGTCGCTGTCGGCGATTTCGACGGCGACGGAATTCTCGACATCATGTACAGCGATACCTCCGGCAGCAACGTCTATCTTTTGAAGGGAAACGGCAACGGCACATTTCAGCCGGCGGTAATGTACGCGGGCCAATCGGCGGTATATTCCGCGGCCACGGGTGACTTCAACGAAGATGGCTTTCTCGACTTCGTCGGCAGCGCAAGCGACGGCACAAACAGCACTCTCCTCCTCAACGATGCTGGTAACGGTTTCTCTGCCTCTACGGCGGTGGACGCGGGCGCTTCCTTGCAGGATATAGCGGTCGCCGACTTGAACGGCGACGGCCACGCCGACTTGATCGGAGCGGGAGGCGGCGGTCTGACCGTGACCTTTGGCAAAGGCGACGGCACCTTTCAAAACAAGACTGCGTACAATTCCTCCGCCTACTATGGAGAATCAATCCTGGTGGGAAACTACGTCGCGGGCGGGGGCTTGGGCGTCGCCGCTCCGAATTACGATACCGGCGGTTTCGATCTACTCCTGCCCACGGTCAGCATTTCGCCTTCGCCGCTCGACTTCGGCGACGTGGCCGTCAATTCCGCCGCCCCAGCGATGGTTCTCACCGTCACCAACAACACTCCTACCTCCGTTTCCATTACGGGCGTTTCCATCACCGGCGCCAACAGCGGCGATTTCACGAATACGAGCACGACCTGCGGTACCACTCTGGCCGCGGCCGCCTCGTGCACGGCTTCCATCACCTTCACTCCGGGCGCCGCCGGGGCGCGCACGGCAACTTTCACGATCAGTGATTCGGCTGCGGGTGGCATGCAAACGGCCCAGCTCACAGGGACGGGCGAAGTGGCTTCGGCGGTCATGCTTACTCCCGCCTCGCTCAGCTTCTCGGCCGTTCTTTTGAATACGGCTTCCCCCGTTCAAATGGTCACGCTGAAAAACACCGGCGACGCCGTCCTCAACATTTCCTCGATTGCAATCACCGGCGCGAACGCCGGCGATTTCGGCAAGACCACCACCTGCGGCGCAACCGTTGCCATCAGCGCGACCTGCACGATTAGCGTCACCTTCACGCCTTCGGCGACGGGCGCCCGGTCGGCCGCAGTTACGATCACCGACGACGCGCTCGACAGCCCGGAAAGCCTCGCACTTTCCGGCACCGGAGTCACTGACGTTGCCCAGCTTTCCGCCGCGTCGCTCACCTTCTCGGCGCAATCCGTTGACTCGGCCAGCGCGGCTCAGACCATCATGCTGAGCAATGTCGGCGGTGCGTCGCTCTCGATTACATCCATCGCCGTCACGGGAACGAACAGCGGAGATTTCGGGCAAACGAACAACTGCGGCAGCTCGCTCGCGAGCGCCGCCTCCTGCTCCATTCACGTCACGTTCACCCCCACGGCCGCCGGGTCTCGCTCGGCGACCCTCACCGTCGCCACCAGCAGCCCCTCGAGCCCCGAGACCGCATCGCTTTCCGGCACGGGGCAGGACTTCACCTTCAGCGTTTCCTCGCCGCAGACCGTCACGCCGGGAGCGAGCGCTCAATTTACGATGACGGTCACCCCCGAGGGCAATTTCGCCCAGCTGATCACTTTCACCTGCACGAACTCCATCCTGCACTCGACCTGTCAGGTCGTGCCCTCTTCTTTCACGCCGGCAAATGCGAACCCCGCGACCGTCATGCTCACCGTGACGACAACCGGTCCCGCATCCTCCCGCGTGGTCCCCCCGCTCCATCGAGGAAATCCGCGCCTCTATCTCTTCGGGCTCTTGACCCTAACATTTTTGTCTTTCCTCGCATGGCTGGCGGGGCGGAGAACCATCTCGAGGCGGCATCGCTTCGCTTATCTCTCGCTTCTCGCGCTCGCCTCCCTGGGTCTGGCCGCGGCAATTGCGGGGTGCGGCTCCACGAGTTCTCGCTACACCCCCGCAGGTTCCTATACCGTGACCGTCACAGCCACTTCCGGCGGCATCAGCCACTCCGTGAGCGCGATGGTTACGGTGCAGTAGAGAAGGCGATTCCCGATCGGTCGTGGCAGCCCGGAGTTCAGAGAGAAAGCGTCTGCCTGTGCTCTTCGAGCTTCGCCGCGGCGGCCATCGTTGCGCGCATGCCAAGCTATCTCGGATTTTCAAGTGTAGGATGGCCTGCCGAGCCGCAGCCCAGTAGTTGGGCGAAGGCTGGCGGGCCCTGGTTGACGATCTTAGAACTCTTCCCTTATGCGATCTCAGCGAAGGGAGGGATTCAGACTTCAACTCAGGAGTAGGCGATGCCGAGCTCTTTCCCCAGCATCGCCAAACGGGGATCAGCCGTCCACAGTTTCAGGCGCCCCACAAGCGCGGACGCTAGTAGGTGGGCATCAATCCAGCCAACCCCACGGCCGTGCAGCCGGCGCTCGCGCACAAACACAACCACTTCGCCGTGGGTCACCACGGGCGCCTGATGCATTTGCTCGTAGTTGGCCAGCAACTGTTTCCGCCCGCCCTTATCCCCGATGAGGAGTTCTCCATAGACGAGGTCGTGGGCGCTCACCTCGTCCCGGCTCAAAAGGCGGTCCAGTTCAGCCGCATACGGCGCCCGGTTCGCCAGGAACCGGATCCAAACGGAAGTGTCGACCAGGACAATCATGTGGTGGAGCGCGCGGTTGACGCAACACGCTCGCGCCGGCGGGGCACATCTCGAGCCCCTGGCTCTGTCCCCCGCAGGGCACGAAGTCGTTGATAGGCCGCTTGACGGATTAGGGCCTCAAGACCGAGCCTGACTGTCTCAGTATCCGTCCTCGCCCTCGAGGCTGACCTCGCGTCCCGCAACAAATCGTCGTCGATGTGCAATGTTTTTTTCATACATACAATTTTACCATATTTGTATGGTAGAAAAAACCCTACTCTAACTTGCGAGGGGGTATGGCAAGTCGCAGCTCAGGCCCGCAACCCAACGACATTCCCGCTCTCTTTATGACGGGCGGCTCTGCGGAATGACGAATGCACCTGGGATTCGGCGGTCCAGTGTGGCCATGACGGCCTCGTTCGCACGGGCCAGCCCCGCCAGGTGCCCGTCGGTCGTTTGTTTTGGAGTTCGCACCCACTTGGGCAGATGGGAGATGTCGCGATCATCGGAAATGAAGATCCAGCGCATTCCGCCGCTAGCCTTCACCTTGAGCAGGAGCTCGCGCGCCTGCGTCACCGACGAGCCGTACTGTTGGGCCTGTCCCAGCACACGCACAAAGCCCAATTCGGTGATCGAACACGTCGCGAATTCCGGTACGCCGTCTGCGCTCAGCCGCTTCACCCAGCTGGCAACCCGCGCATGAAACTCATGCTCCAATACGACGAGCGCAAGCAGAGAATTCACGTCTAGCAGGTACCTCATGGAAAATCAGCGAGGATTTCGCGTACCTCTGCGCTCGTTAGTTTGGGAGACTTGGGACCCGCGGTTAAAGTCGGCAGTCCAGTGACCGAATCCCGGATAATACGCGCCTTTCGCGGGCGACCTTTACGCGGAGTCAGGACAATTTGCTTGCCTTCAACCTTGGCCTCCAGCGAATCTCCCGGTTGCAGGCCGAGTTTGCGCCGGATCCGGCTGGGGACGACGACTTGGCCCTTCGTTGAAACGGTTGTATGCATGGTAAGACTATCTTACTAGATTTGGACCTTGCGGGGAAGGCTGGTGAGCCCTGGTTTGCGGTCTCAGAACTCTTCCGCTGGCTCAGATCCCGTGAGTGATTCCGCACATTGGAGACTAGCTGACTCGTCCACTCGTCACGACTGGCTGCATCGCTCCTACGCTTCCGGTAATTTAATGAATTGGCTCGGCGGCGACTTGTCAGCTGCGAACACCGCCTTGTTCGCCTTGGACAGATGCGGCGGTTATAAAGTAGTTTTTCTGCCGGTTCCACCAAAATCCCCAGTAAACAGCGACGATGGCGCCACCAATGACAATAGCAGCAGACGCGACTATAGGACTATCTTCAGGGGGTATTTTCCGCGACGAGGACAGCCCGGTAAACAGCCACGAAAGATAGGCGGCGACGAGGTAGCACCAACCCAGTCTCCAAACCACTAGAGTTCTCTTCCGGAGTCCGTAGAGAGCAGATGCGAGAAGGAGCGTGCTGACCAAAGACTCAGCCATGACCCAGGGCTTGGAATACGCTCCACCATGCGGCACATGAAACGCACTGGCAGCGACAATGAAATCGACTGCAGACCATGCACAAAAGAAAGCAAGGAAGATCTTTAGGAGCCGCATTTCAAATACCTGCGCTTTTTTTCTGATCCGCTGATTCTTCTGCAATTTTACGATGTTCGCGCCAAGCTCATCGCAAAAGCAGTAACGAATATGTCCATATTATTACCAGTAACCTTCAGTACTACGGTGAGCCGACCAGAAGTAGTTCAGTGCGGCAGAACGCAGAAACGCAGGCAGTGTTCAGGTCGAAAGGCATGCCTCCCGTTCTCCGGCTCGCCGAGAATGGTGAACACAGGAACACACGCAATGTTCACCGCTAAAGATAGGTGTCCCGTTCACATAGGCGCCGCCCCAAGGCTTGGTCGCTGAACACACTCCCAGAAAATAGCTCTGCAAGAAGTCGCGGGCGAAAACCCGATTGGGGTCCGCCTACACCTTTCGAGCTTCTGCGCGACTAGCCGCGCCGCAGCCCAGCACTTGGGCGAAGGCTAGCGGGCCTGGTTGACGGTCTTAGAACTCTTCCCAGGACCCAGGACCATCGCTCCACGAGCGACCAAGCGAACCTAGCGGGGACCCGATGACACCAGCGCTGGCATAATAGCGGCGGTCCACAGAGGTGGCACGGAGGTGCTGCATGAAAGCTCGCGCTGCGCTCCTAGCCTTTGCAATCCTAGCTCCGGCACTGTTGGGTGGATGCGCGGGCGCAATCCGGTCAGTTAGCGGCTTCTATACGAAGAATGACGTCACCTATGATCCCGGCTTGATTGGGCGCTGGAAGCCTGTTCGTCCCAAGCCGCAGAAGTTGAAGGGCAATGAACTTCAGCTGGAGATTCCAGTCACCGAAGAACCGATGTGGGGGGGATCGGAAGCCGATTTCGAACCGGCTGCGGGACAGCCGTCCTCATCAGAATCTGCTGGCGACGGCTACAATGTTTCCCTTCGTGTCCCCTCGTCGAGTCATCTGACGATTGAGTTCAAGGTCCACTTATTTCACCTGGGAGATTCACAGTTTCTCGACGAAGAGCTCGACACCGTACGCTCTAAAGGGGAAGGACTTAACATTCAGTTTTTCGCGATCCCCACACACCTGTTAGAGAAGGTTGAGCGGCGTGGCAATACCCTCTATCTCTACCCTCTCAGCTACGACTGGTTCCGTAGAGGTTTCGCGGACAACACACTAAGTTTCCCCCACTCGAAGGATGATAACGGGGCCCTCTTTCTTGTGGCGGATACTGCATCTCTCCAAGAGTTTGTCGTGAAACATGCGGACGACCGGGATGTATTCGGCCCCGAGGCCAGGCTTGAGCGTAAGAAGAGCTTTTGGTAGGCCCTATCTTGGGTGTACCTGCGTTGGGTCTCGTTTTTGCCAGAACGCTACTACACACGGAGTGTCCTGGTGGAAACATGCTGTTCGCGTTCTGCAGCACGCCGAGAATGGTGAACACAGGAACACACGCAGTTTTCACCTCTGAAGTTTGGCGCTCCGGTCACATAAGCGCCGCCCCACAGCTCCGTCGAGGAATAGGTTGCGGCAATTCGCTCTGCAAAAAGGCCGCGGACTAACGCTGGTGGGCCTTGGTTGACGATCTTAGAACCCTTGAAGACTCGACTTTGACGTCCGGAGAGGCTGGCAGAACACCAGATGACAGAGTAGCTCCCTAGACCACTTCCACGTCGGCGGAGTGGCCCGAAGCGGAAGCAATCTTGCCGTCGCAGGTCAGCAGAGGCGCATCGAGCGCCTCTGCAAGCGCGACATATACCGCATCATAGGCAGTTAGGGTTGCACGCAGTTCCCAAACGCGCGGAATCAGGAAGTCATGAGGATAGCGACTGAGCGGGAGGTCGGCGAGATCATCGAGTGCTTCTTGCCCTCGCTGCGCGCCAATGATCTTCTCCCGCACGTAACGCCGGAGCACCTGGGCCACCTCGACATCGAGCAGATGAGGAGCGTGCAGGGATTCCGAGGAGGAAAAAAGACGCTTTTCTATTTTGATCCCGGCGGGGGACTGAAGAAGCCACTCAATGGCGGCGGACGCATCCAGGACGATCACCGCGAATCGCGCTCCCGGCGTACAGCTTCCGCTGCCGACACCGACGCCACAAGACGAGAGCGGCGGTGCAAGCGTTCCCGTAGTTCCGCGAGGGTAGGTCGCTCGGCGACGCGCCGAATCTCTGCCAGCAGGAAGTCCGAAAGAGACATCCCCGCTAGCGCTGCCTGCGCCTTCAGAGTGCGATGCAGGTTGTCGGGCACATTGCGAACTTGAATCATCTTCGTCATGCTCCGAGCATAAATGCATGTGCCGCACATGTCAAGCTTTGGGCGGGTCACAAGGTAAGAGCGGCAATCCGGCTACGTGAAAGGTGCTGGTGGGCCCTAGTTGACGATCTTAAAACTCTTCCGCCGGGTCAGATCACCGCAGGTATTCCGCACATTGGAGAGCTTTCGCTGCTCTGATTCTAACTAAGAGCATCGATCGGCGCTCACCGGCGGCGCTTATGCTTCCCGACTTATCGTGATTCGGTCCGCTCCTTCGAGGGTATAGGGCAAGGCGGGTTCTTAAAATGCTCGGGGAGGGTAAAGGGAGTAAAGTTGGAATAAACTAATCCAATGACGAGATTGCCCCACTTACTCCAACGCGGAATGAGCTCTTCGGGCTTGGTATTGGAAGAGAACCAAGGCCACTGATATGGCCACGTGATGAGGCCTAGCTGAAGCACGTAGCTACCCTTTGCCAATAAGCCGCTCCCTTTGGTAGCCACCGCAGCGTCGTTGGCGCCAATCACGCCTGATTGGATCGCGGTTTCAAAGCTCTCTCCAGGCGGCAAAATCACGAAGGCTTTAGGGGCGGGCTTTTCTCCAAACGGCGGAGCATTTGGCAGGGTGGCAACCGCGAAGTGAGGGTCAGGAGCATAAAGGAATTCATTCCTTTGCCCTGCTTCCACGTTTCGCGCCACTCGGATGATGGGAGCTTCGATTTTGCGTGCAAGAATCACAGGCTTAGAGGACGAGTTGGTGAACTCCAAACTGAGGTCCAAAAACGCGGTAAAGGCTTCGTCGTCCACGTGACAATAGCTCTGGTGAAGCACTCTCGCATGTACCGTGACCAGGTCCGCCGCCCGCCGATCCTGATATTGCTGCCCGCGTGCTCCATATGGAAGCCCTAGCACACTGATGGAAAGCAGTAACAAAGGTATTTTTCGCATTACCCTCACCACGGGACACAGACCGTCTGCCACACCGAATATAAAACAGGAAGCCCAACCACCGAGTTGCAATCACTTAGGTGCGTTTTTGCTTGGTTAACGACCGAACTACCTCGCGGCAGAACACTGAAACACCGGCAGTGTTCTGCTCGAAATGTGAGCCTCGCGTTCTGCGACGCGCCGCCACGGGTGAACACAGGAACACAAGCAGTGTTCACCGCTAAAGATAGGCGTTCCGTTCACCTGGGCCCGCCGCAACGCTCCGTCGAAGAATAGATTGAGGGAATTCGCTCTGGAAAAAGACCGCGGACTAAGACTGGTGGGCCCTAGTTGACGATCTTAGAACTCTTCCGCCAGGTCAGATGGTCGCAGGGATTCCGCACATTGGCGAGCTCTCGCCGCTTTGATCCCAGTGAAGACCGTCGGGCGCCCCTCGTCGACTGTGCCTAAGTGCCATTCCGGAACCCGGCTGCGGGAAAGCGGGTTTCTTACTACACCTCCACGTGAAACTGGCGATGCGTGCTTATCGCGGACCAAACGCCAACCAAAGGGGATAGCCCATCGCTGAGATGACAGAAGCGATGAGGAACGAAGCAAATATCACTCGCTTACGACTTCGCGGAAATAATCGAACATGCTCGTTCCAAGCATTGCGAATCGCTCGGTCACGATGGCGCAGTGTACGGAACCCGGTTGGTGCCATCCAGTAATTGCGAAGCAAATCCTGATCCTCCGGGCCCATCGCCGGAAGAATTTCGCGGATGATCAGGAAAATGGTCAGAAACGACAAAAGAAGAAAAGAAATGCTCGCTGCAAAGAACACGGATTCCATTAAAGCCAGTCTCCAGTAAGTGCCATGCCCGCAATGAAACCCGCCCAAAACAGCATCCAAAGCTGAATCAGGGCGAATGCAAGCGCGAACCATCGTAGCCCCTTCATTCGGTAGACCCAGAAAACGCCGAGTACCACCGACGCAATGAACAAGCCATTTTTGGTCCATAGCAACAACGCACTTGGCGTAGGGCGCGGCGACAACGACGGATCGATCCAGCCAACCTGGCCAACGGCGATGGTGATTGGAATGAAGAGTAAACTCAGGAAGACAAACCAATACTCCCGTCGCCATCTTTCACGGTCGAAGGGCCACCTGTGAATTAGCGCAACTGCGAGATTAGCGACCAGTGCGAGTGTGACTAGCAACATCGGCCAAGCGTACAGGCCCTCTAAGCTTTGCCGAAATAGCCACCAAAAACCCTTCCACTGAAACGGTGCGGAGGCTCCGATTGAGAGCTCGTGGATCACGTTTACACAGTATCTTGGAGGGCAGGTCGATTTTTGAGTTCTCGCGATCCGCGTTGCCTCATGGTAACGAGTGACTGGGTTCACCGTGGCAGAACACTGAAACACTGGCAGTGTTCTGCTCGAAAGATGCTCTTCGCGTTCTGCGATTCGCCGACAGGGGTGAACACAGGAACACACGCAGTGTTCACCCCTAAAGTTAGGCGTTCCGTTCACCTAGGCTTCGTCGCAAGGCTCCGGCGAAGAGCAGACTACGGCGATTAGCTCTGAAAAAAGACCGCGGACGAAAACCTCGATTTGGGCGGGAGCGACCCCGGTGTTTGTGCGGTTTTGCCGCCCAAACGTGCTCACCGGGTCGCTCCCGCCCAAATCGTCTCTTGAATGCGCCAGGTGTTTCGTCCGCTTTTCGGAAGGGAGAAAACGAAACCAAATATTTGTGAAATCGTGCGCGTATTTTTTCTTTGACAGATTTTCCCGACTTCTTGCCCATTAGTATAAATAGAGGGGCACTGCGCCAAACCATCCCTCCGATCTTCCTCAGAATTCCGGACAGCTATGTGCTCTGCTGCTGACACCACCGATTTGTTCGATCTCCAAGAAATGCAAGGGACCACAGGGGGGAAGCAACTGGCTCCCGATGATTTGCTCGCATTGCGAACGTTTTTTCTTCTGCTCGATGGGTGGGATCGAAATAGCAGGCTTGCGGCTTCCGTTGACACGCAGACGGAATCGGAGCAAGGTGAGCGGCACGCGCGATCAGCCAGCGCGCGCAAGCAGAGGGCCGCATGACACAAGCTGTCTTGTATGCAAGGGTGTCGAGCAAGGATCAGGAGCGCGAAGGCTTTTCCATCCCCGCGCAACTAAAATTTCTCCGGGAATACGCGCAAAGTCACGAGTTCAACGTCCTGCATGAGTTTGTGGATGTGGAGACGGCTAAGACGACGGGCCGAAAGCAATTCGACGAGATGGTACGGATCCTCAGTAATCACAAGACGTGCCGCGTTGTGTTGGTGGAGAAGACCGACAGACTGTATCGCAACTTCCGCGATTGCGTCACCCTCGAAGACCTCGACGTTGAAATCCACCTGCCGAAAGAAGGCCAGATCATCAGCAAAGACTCGAAATCACAGGCCAAGCTCGTTCACGGCATTCAGCTTGTCATCGCCCGAAACTACATCGAGAACTTGCGCGACGAAGTGCGCAAAGGGATGCGCGAGAAAGCAGCCCAGGGCATCTATCCGAGCCGGCCGCCGCTCGGCTACCGGAATAACAAATTACTGCGCACGATCGAAGTCGATCCGGACAACGCGCCGATCGCGCAGCGAATGTTCGAGCTATACGCGACAGGTTCTTACTCGCTTGCGACCTTGCGCCTGTTCCTCAAAGCTGAATACGGCAAGGTCATTTCGAAGTGGCACATCGAAAAACTGTTGAGGAATCCCTTCTATATCGGCACCTACGAGTGGGAAGGCAAAAGTTACGCAGGCACGCATCCTCCCCTTGTGAGCCCTGAAATATTCTCCCGCGTGCGCGACGTGCTGAGCGCCAAAGCGCGACCTCGCAAACAAATACACGAGTTCGCGTTCTCCGGCTTGCTCCGCTGTGCTTACGACAATTGCGCCGTCACCGCCGAATTCAAGAAGCAGAAGTACACCTATTACCGCTGCACGGGTTATCGCGGCAAATGCGATCTGCCGTACTTCCGCGAAGAAGTGATGGCCGAGCGTCTCGGCCAGGTGTTGCAAGCGATCCGAATCCCGGATGGCGTCTTGGCGCAGCTCGAAGAGTCCTTGCTCTCCGATAAAACCAACGAGGAAACGCTCAGGAAGCGCCAGGCCCAGCGAATCGAACAGCGGCTAGCCGTACTGCGCAAACGGCTCGAACAGGCTTACGTTGACCGCCTGGACGGAAAAATAGCCGAGGAGTTTTGGGAGGCAAAGTCCGCCGAATGGCAAGAGGAAGAACAAGGGCTTCTGGCGTCTTTGCGGGAGCTCGAACCGGCGGAAAATCTTGAGCGCGCGCTCGACCGCGTTCGCATTTTAGAACTCGCGAATAAGGCGCATTCTCTATACGTTACGCAGACTTCGCAGGAAAAGGCCAAATTGCTGAGAATGGTGCTATCGAACTGCGCCGTGGATGCGGTAAGTGTCTATCCCACTTACAGAAAGCCCCTCGACATGATCTTCGAACGGGCGAAAACAGGGGAATGGTGGGCCTGGGTAGACTTGAACTACCGACCTCACCCTTATCAGTTGTCTATGGTCCATCTGGCGATGGTTGTCAACCAATGCGTATCTTGCTCGATTATCTTTTGCTTGCGGTGCACGCTTGGAGGTAGCCATTGCCGATCAATCGCTATCAGTTTCAATCTTGGTGTGAACCAAATCGTGCACCAAATTATGTCCGCATTCTAGATTCAGAAAGGCTTGATGGTGGGCACAGATCTGGGCACACCTGCGTAGGGTTGTAGCAAGAGAAGTCGAGGTCTAACCGAAGGGCCAGGCAGTCCCGATCCTTTCCGCCAGCTGAGGTTTACAAACTTGAAGTGTTCCAGAAGATCGTAGGCAAACTCTTCGAATTCAGCGGGCCAGAAGTCATCAAACGTCAGGCTTGAACTTGAGAATCCGTTCATGAATTTTGGCTCTTCTATCTTCGGTCAGGCGTGGTGTCCGTCGATATAGAAATGGTCGCGCGGGTTCACGCGGAGTGTAATAGTCCCACCATTGAGTGGAGTTCCGTCAACTTCAACACTCGCTCTGGGGCTTCTCGGACGTTGCGACGCATTGGCTTCGGCGATGATAGTTTCCAGTTGGCACTTCAATGGACCCATTATGAACCGTTCCGAGTTGGCCGCAATGTTTCGATTAATTACTCTGACAGTATTTCGGTCGATAGAACGACTCTCTAGTGCCGGACCGTCTCCACCCACGCGCAGGCATAGGCGCCTCGTTAGAGGGAAATAGGTGACCGTTCCAGGTATTCCGACACCAATATCATTCACTCCCGAGGGCGGAGCTACCGTAACCGGACTATCGCAGATTATAAATCCTGAATCGACGCTCGCTTCGAGGATTTGCCATGGTAGCGGCTCAACGAACTGGCTGATGGTTTTGGCCTGCTCGACCATTGCTTCCAAAGACACACTCTTGTTCGCTTTAACAACTAACTGATTATCTTGCACTGCTTCGGTTAACGCTTTTGCGGGTACATTTATCTTCCCGCCTGTGTTGCGTTCGTAATCATCGATAGCGTGCTGCATTCTTTCCTCGTTGGCAGCTGTCATTCGCATTATTGCGTCGAGGGCTCGTTCGTGCAGATCAAGAATCATCATGGCCATCGCTGGCAAACGCGTGTATTGAAATCCAAGAAAATATGCAATCGCCGTGCGTTCCACCGCGCGATCATCGCGTAAACGTCTGATCGCAGTCGCGCCCATGTCATCGACAGGGCCCAGCACTTTTAGTTCGACTACCGGATTGTTAGCTCCATTCCGTTTTAAGCTGTATAAATCGGTCTCGACACAAACAGACCTAGGATTGAGTTCGTTGAATCGCTCGCGCCAGCGATCGTAAACCCAGAGTAAGCCATTTTCATTTGTGAAATTCCGCTGATAGAAAGCAGCAACGTAGTGGTGCTTCCGAGGACCGGCCACGAACAACTATCTCCCAGTGCGTGGCCAAGCTCTTGCATAATGAAGGCGAGCCACGCCCGCCAAGCTGGAGAATATAACACCTTCGGACCTTATCTGAGCCTTGCTTATTACCGAGCAGCACAGTACAGTCCGGGGAAACCAACGGCAAATCGGAAACGGCGTTTGCTTGAACAGAAAATCCTTTTTGCCAAGATGGTGAGGATGTCTCCTTTCTACTTATAAAAGACAAACGGGGCCCACCGAACCGGGGCCTCATAAAGCTGAAGCCCAAGGCTATTGAACAATTTTTCCATGCCGAACAGGTTTTCCGGAGTTGCATCCGGATACGGAACCCATACCCTCGGGCATTGTTGCAGGTCAAAAGCCAATTGTCCCAAAAGTCGAACTAGGGCCTTCCCATATCCCTTACGCCTGTGGTCGGGTTTCACAAACAATTCCTCAACATCTAGAGTATCGATGCGTTGAATAGCGAAAGCCCAGGCTATTCGCTCCTCGTTCGGGCCCACGATCTCTCGGGAGTGAAGAATTCCCCCTCCAAACTCCTTCGCCGCCGAGGCTCGCTGCTTCAGACCTCTCTCAGGGCCCGTTCTCGGTTGGCTGGGACCATGTAAGTAGGAAAACCATCCCTCACACCACGTTCGTTCGAAGGTGCGATAACTTATGTATCCGCATCCGTTGTCTCCCCATTTCGGGCCCCAAGAATTGTGGAACGTGAGTTGCTTTTTGGCATCGTCGTAACCAATCAGTGTTACAGCGTGCGATGCGACTGTGGGCTCCTTCCGACTCCATTCCGGGATTTTTCCTTTTGCGGGCGCGGCCCAATTTCTCGTGATGTCGAGGGTGACAAGCACCGGTGAATAGTACGCCATTACGAACTTGCATTCATCGAGGGAACGGACCCTTTGATACTTAAAACCTAGGTTCTTGTGAGCAATAGCGTCGATTCCAGCAGGCTCCGGAGGCGGCCAAACAGAGTTGTTATGGGGCCACGCTTTCTCCGGGGGCGCTCCCCAGCCCCATTGGATTCTCTCTGTGGTTATCGGCCAGGTCCCGGTCGTACGATCACCCGGATAGGTACCTTCGAGTTGTCGTGCACGCACATATCCGTAATGGCGGCTCAGCAGCGGGTACGCTTTCGTGTCATTTGCCATCTTTCTGGACAGCGTGGATACTCGTTACTCTACAGCACCTAGAGCATAATATTTTCGGCACAGATTTTCGCCGCCACAGCCAGTTCCTTGAACACCGTAGTCGTGTAGAGAGACAGAGAGCCTGATCTCCGCAGAATTGCAGGAAGATTCCGCCTCAACTCTCGATAGATTAGGTTCATCTGCTGGACCGTCGGTTGTCCCCCCGATCTGGTGAAAATATTGCAGAGCTCCCGGAAAACTCCTGCAATTTTCCCATCGTGAATGTAGGGATCGGTGCCGTTCAAGTCGCTTAGGGATTTCGACAACCTATAACCCTTCGCTTCACAGACGAACCAGTTTTGCTTGCCCATTGCCTTCCAGTAACTACCGACAGCTAAGCCTAGTTCGAACGGCATATTGAAGCGAGGAGTTCTGGGTGGACGTACATCGAGTTCGACTCTAGAAAGATCGTGAATGGAAAAGCGGCAGTCGGCTATCAATCGCAGAATTTTTTCAAGACGACGGGAACTGCTGCGTATTTCAAGCGTGGCACGAGGCATGAGACCAAAAGCAGTAATTCCGGCAATGTAAGCGACAAACAATCTCTCAAACTTTTTGTCATACGGGATGTTTAGAAACACTTCTCCGGGTACTCTTGGTTTTTTTGCCACGCCTTTTCGTCCTCCGGGGGCCCTTGGACCTCTTGAGGCGTTTGATCTTTGAAGATTCGGAAAACGGTTTCACAGCGGAATACCTGCGTCCTTTCTCCGCTGTGTGATCAATGACGGCCCCAAGGGACTTCGAAGTTGCCGCTGGCGGAGTCCAAGAGATGCCCATAGCCCGACGGCTTTTCTTGGCATGCTCGATAATCGTCCTTAGTTCTTTTACCCTCTTGGCCGAAACGCCGAGAACGTCGGCGGTCTCGTTGACAGTTGCAGATCGGCAATTTATTCTCACGGTCATAACTGTTTCAACTAAATCCTACATCCTACCGGCACCCCCTCCTAGCAGTTTGTATTGGTTCATTCCCTGCTTTTGTCGAACAGCCCCAATCCTCGCGGCACTTGTCCTAAATCATTGCGTGGTCTAGACTCGAATCGCCGGGGAGCGCAGATTGAAAGACAGTAGTCGAGAGACAATCGCCATTCGACCAGCGAATGGCAAGAAGCCTTGCAAGATAACAGAAATCGCCGGTCTCGAAGGCAATGGATTTTCTATTCTTGTGCCTTGCCACAAGGCTCATACCGGATTTTTGTTCAAACATCCTGTTATTCCAGGCGTTGCCGCGCCGCGCTTTGTTGCTTGGGATGCGGCAGTCGCTTTTGACGCCCGTGACAAAGCGAAGTTGAACTATCACGCAGACGGATTCGTCGAATTTTCGGGCGAAAGACCGGGGCGGATAACCGCCTCTAAAGACCTCGTCTCGGGAGAAGCAAAAGGACTAGGATTGTTCTCACGTCCACTCTCTCGACCTTCGTTTGGTGGTCCTATCCTTGCGTTGACGGTGTATGGCCTGGATCAGTTCGAGAGCGCCCAAGAGAAGGACGGACTCATCGTCTTCGAGCCTTGCGACTTTTACTACCGGAACTGCACACCGAAAAGTGCAAATGCATGGACCTTAGCAATCTATGCTTTTCCAAAAGGCATCGTCCCACCGGTTCGATTCGTCCAAAAGCGGCCGATGATTCGGGCGTCCGTGGAGCAACTGAACGGGCCAATGAGCTCGGTCGTCGATCTTGTTGCGGTTTCACTGCTAAAAGAAGAACTATTTATAGGTTTGTTTGTGAGCAGAATTCATATTCCGATTCAACGCACTTCAGGGTGGCTTCTGTCAGGTCCCGGGGACTGGGCTGCAGATAGACGAGGTCACGTTTTGATGGGAATATATCCCCGCACTGAGATTCTGTCACCCCAAAAGTCGCCAGGAGCTCCCTCGACTGACACTGCACAATTGAGCCCCAGCGCACGAGCCCGACGAACTTCGCCTCACCGGAAAATGTCCCGACAACCGAGAGAAATCTAGGTTTCGCCCTTTTCCTCCGCTGTTCTGAGTTGGAGCTTTGAGCCATGTCTCTGGGCTGCCATGGTATGCCGTGGTTCGAATGGTCGGTTTTGGCGGCAAAACCGTGTTTCCTCTTTCAAAACAGACACTTCGCTTCTCGCTGGGTTGCATGCGTCCCGCTCCACCTTTCCACTGCCTTTTCTAGCCGTGCGCGTGTGGAAGGTTGGACGGGCTTGGGCATTCGAGATATGGTGCCAAAAGTAACGCGCGCTGGGGAGATTGGTCAGGCCACGCCTCAAAAACTTCTGATTTCTGAACCGCACACGGGCTGACCAACAGCCCATCCTTGCCATAGACTTAGCAGGGCCGATTTCGAGGGGATTTCTGAACCCATGCCGACGATCACCGAGAGGAGATGTCCCCGCTGTGGCCAAGTATTTGCCTGTCACCAGGAACCGGGATGTTGGTGCACAGAGCTGTTTGTGGGGCCGGATATACTGGCAAAGCTACGGGCGCAATATTCGGATTGTCTGTGCGAGAGTTGTCTGCGAATGGTCGCGATGGAACAAGAGTCTTCCTAGGAGCAGGCTAGCGTCCCTCCTGAGCCATCCGCATCACCGTTCCGACTCCGTGACCTAGTTGCTTCGCAATTACCTTCCATCCAAGCCCCTGTGCGCGAAGACTGGCAATCTCCTCGGCGTCTAGGACAACGCGAGGCCTGCCTAGCCGCTTACCTTTCGCCCTGGCATTGCGCAGCCCCGCTCGCACGCGCTCCGCAATCAGTGACCGCTCTAGCTCGGCGACCGCGCCCAGAACTGTAAAGACCATCCGGCCTGTTGGAGTGCTCGTGTCGATCTGCTCGCTCAGGCTGACAAATGCAATACCGAGCGCATTGAACGTTTCTAGTGCTCTAAGCAGGTGCGACACGGAGCGTGCGAATCGGTCAAACTTCCAGACCACAACCGCATCGAATCGGCGTTGGTGCGCGTCGGCCATCATCCTGTTTAGCTCTGGCCGGGAATCCTTTGCCCCAGATATCCCTGCATCCACGTACTCGCCAGCGACCTGCCATCCCCGGCGCTCACAATATTCGCGCAGCTCTCTGGTTTGCACAGCAGGGTCCTGGCCATTGTTAGTCGAGACCCGCGCGTAGATAGCAGCTCTCACCTCGCACCTACCTTCGGACCTGGCCTCTGCGCGGCCTTCACCTTGCGGCCTTTGGCTATGTCTGCATCGGTCCAGCGCCAGAGCGTGCGGCCCCCGCCCATGGGAACCGCGACGGATGGCTTTATCTTTCCGTGCGCGAGCCAGCGGTTAAGGGTCCGTAGGCCTACGCCGATCTTCCGCGCAGCACCAGCAGTGCTCCATGTCTTTTGCATGGGCCTCCTTTGGTCCTACAGCGCCAATAGCTCCACCTCTAGGCGTCCAAGGCAGTCGCGGACGTTGTTGCGGCACTCTTTGGCTAGACGCGTGAAGTCCGGCCCATTCCCGTTCCCACCTTCCGCGTGCCAGACCATGGCGAGATAATCCGCGATGTCTCCGGCCATGCCATAGCTTGAAAACTCAATCGTCAGGCAGCGGGAAAGGAAACGCGCCTCTAGCCTGTCGGTGGCGTTGCAAGTGAAGACGAATACGCAGCCATCAATGCGGCCCGTGCTGTCTAGCTTCGATAACAGTGCGAGTTGCGCCTTGTCGGTCATCTGGTCGGCCTCATCCACCAGCACGAACCAGAACCGTTTCCCCGCCATAGGGACGTATTGCGTCATGCGTAGTGCGTCCTCCAACTCGGCAACGGTGCAGTGCGAGCTTGGGATGTGAATTAGCTCCCCGCCGATGGCATCACACAGCGCCAGTGCCATCGTGGTCTTGCCAGTGCCGCTCGGCCCGATGAACAGGAACGCTGCGCTGCGCGGATTGCTGGCAAAACTGTCCATGATTCGCTTAGGCCGTTCGAGACCGATAAACTCTGCAATCGCGCGAGGCCGATATTTCTCGGCCAGCGGTTGAGGAAATGCGAAAGAGGGGGCGCTCATCGCGCACCCCCCTTGATCGGTTCGGTCTGCGAGATGTGGAAGACCGTCGTAGTCCACGGGCGCCGGATGGTCTTCGGTTCGCCCGTGTCCTGATCGATTTCCTTGCTTTTGGATTCGATGAACGTGCAGATTTTGACGCCATGCTCGCCACGCCGAACGACGCGGCCTAATGCTTTCCATGCGTCGAAGGTGAACACATTCTCACGCGGCCTGATCTCCGATTCAGGAACCCCCTTTGCGCCGAATCCCTGAAAGATCGCCGGAAAATTGGTGAACGATTGACCCGAAACAGCACGTTTGAGTGATTCGAGTCCGGACTGAGAGACATTGCCTTGCGGATGGCCCGTTGATAGATTCGAGTTAGCTTCCATCGTGATTCACCTCACTTTGGGAGTTAGGCTCTGTCGGATGTTGATAGCATCCGGCGGAGCCGTTTTTTTAATTATGGCTCTACATGTGCCACAATTCTGCGAACCGCGTCAAGCGAAAAGTGTGCGACGCTGCAAAATAGTTGGAATGCAAATTGCCCCGTAGGCGTAGGGGATAGCGACCAACGATAGAGTGATCTTGCAGCGATTTTCAGCGGAATTTGAGCCAATCTCCCTTGGGAAGTGTGGCCCGCAAAATTCACCCTCCCTTAGGGAGGTTCACCACAAATAATCGAGCACCCCTCGATGTAGGACCCTAATCGACGGGTGGGGGCACGCGCTAAGTCACTCTTATACGCGATTGAAAAACACACTAAGCCATCTTTGCGGGGGAACGTACTCATTCCTCTTGAAAATGTTTCTGCGCGGTGAGACATATTGAACATGAAGATCGCAGCGCTGGAAAATTATCATCGCCGTCCAGCGGGATACTTCCAAGACCTCACGCCCACGCTGCGAGCCAATGCCTATCGCTGGCTGGATCGCTTCTGCAGGCGCTGGCGAGGTGATCTCCCAGCCTGGAGACTAGCCATCCTGGTTGGCCAAGCAAGGCGGCTCGCTCTTAACCCGCCAACGTCCGCCTGGGGGAAGAAGATGCTTGCTAAACGCGGAGGGCTGGCATTGCAGCGGAAATTGCGGATAGAGGGTAAACACCCGACTGAGCGTGCTACTCGCGTGCGATTGCAGAAGTTGGAGGCCAAGCGGCGCGCGAAAACAGTTGCCGAGCAGAGAGCGACATTAAGCTTGCCGACTCCGGCTCGCGCATTCTGGTTGCCGCTCGATTAGCAGCTTATTTGCAATCGACAATTAAGCGAACTTTAGGATGCAGATCACAAAGCTCGGGAGATCAACATGGTCATCGGTGAACGATTGAAGGCTTTACGCGAGCAGAAAGATATGTCGCAAGGAGACATAGAAAAGAGAACTGGACTTCTCCGTTGCTACATTTCTCGTGTCGAGAACGGTCACACTGTTCCCGCCATCGAAACCTTGGAAAAGCTCGCGCACGCGCTGGAGATTCCGATGTACCACTTGTTCTATGACGGTGAGAAGCCGCCGAAACCGAACCTTCCGAAGCCTGCATTCGATAGATGGGGATCGAAGGGACGCGAAGCCCACATGCTCTGCCAATTCCGTAAAGTGTTCGCTCGCACTGACGAAGCCGACAGGAACCTCCTGCTCTCGATGGCTCGGAAAATGACGTGTAGAAAAGCGAGGAGCACTGGAAAAGCGAAGCACAAGCCGTTAACGGCTAATTGACTATCTCTGCTCAGAGGACTTTTTACAGTGAGCCTGAATGATGCCCTCCAAAGACGAGGAGTGTCTGATTCTTGGACAGCGCTAGGTTTGATCCGAAACTACAAGAACCAGTACTCCATTGGGATAGATGTTCAATACTCCTGTCTTCATGCCGGGGATATCCTTTCGCAATGATTTTACCGCTTCGCAACCGACGGAATCAAAGCCCTCTTGACCGCCGCTGAAAATGGCAAGGCGGTCTTCGTTCCTGATGATACAAAACGGACGCCCCCAACCATCAAATCGAAGTCCGCCTTCTATGTCTGCAATGTCGAGTGCGGATCGGGGCGTGTTCGCTTCCACTGTGAGTAGTTGCAGACGCTTACTCAACTCCACAGCATTGGTGTATGTATAGACATACTTTGCATCCGCTCTGGGAGTGGGGCTACCCTTCACAGGGATTATTATCAGTGGCGCGATTCTTGCAGCTATTAGATTCGTTAAGGGTCGAAAATCGGCTGTGTTAACACCATCAGCCCAATGTCGATGGAAATAGAACACACAGAAACCCAGGATTCCACCTACAATGGAAACAATTACAGACTTTTTGAGCCGCCCCATGTCCTACCCTCCTCCAAATAGCTCCTCACAAGTTATATGGGTGCTCATAAATTGGAGCACTTTAGTCACAAGGTTGCCGAAGTCTATCGCATCTTGGTTTTGGTTCAGTTGGTTTGTAAGGTTCGAAGAACCCGTTGACGTCGAACCGAAGGGAATCCCGAAAAGTGTAGGTGCTCCTTCCACCTGAGTGAACTGTCCGTTCGCAAATTGCGCGCCCGAAATGGAGAAGCCGAACAGATGGTATTTGTATGTATAGACTGAATTAATCGGATTTGAGAAGTTTACAGAAACGCTCTCATCTTCAAACTGTTCTATGGTCACGGACGTATTCGAAGGAATAACTACCGAACCGACTTGCTCAGGAGAATCGCCGGTTAGACCAACAGTCAATCCAACCAGGGCGCCATTTGAATTAAATATTAAGCTACCAAACGGAGTAGCATTTATAATTCCCCCGCCTGCTGCCTCTAACGGAGCGCACGGACTTTTCGGCGATGTCACGCCTCCGCCGGCATCACCGCCCGGCCCATTTGAAGTGAATCCGTACGGTGTCTGGTTGACTACCTCGGTGCAACCGTCATCGCCGCAGACCCCCATTGTCTCCCAAGATGTACCCCATGGTTGACCGATCCATCCGACGCCTTCGAAATCTGCGCCAAAACCATAAGATGGATCAAACGGTTGCGAAGGACACGGTAGGCGCACAGCGCAGTACAAACCGAGCGGGTCGGTATTATTGGGCGGATTGTTGCCAACATAGGCGTAGCGGTTCAACGTCTGGGGATTCGAAACGGCCCCCGCCAGAGGGTCCGCCGACATAAAACGCCCTAAACGCTGATTGTAATAGCGGGCAAAGGCGTAATCCAAACCTGTCTCCTCGTCGCGCTCGTACCCGGTGAATTTGTAAGTTGTAGAGCAAGTTGACTGCGTAGCATGTTCCTCGCCATACGGAGTGAAAGTCGATTGATAGCAGGAATTACCGCTTCCATCGGTCATGGCTATCACACTCCCGACTTGATCGGTGTACAAATAATTGACAGCACCCGTTCCGCTGCGCTGTGCAATGCGACGACCCGCAAAGAAGACGTATTCCTCCAAGACGTTTCCCGAACCATCGGTTTCCGCAATTGTTTGTCCAGTTATTGCGCGCCAATAGAGCTTATCGATGATCGGACTTCCAGGTTCGGCGCACGTCCCTGAGCTGATATGGTATTTTTCAACTCGCAATCCGTTTCCGTCGTATACATAGCAATAGGTGTAGCCATCAGTAAGTGGGCCAACCGCTGAAGTTAGGTGATTCTCCGCGTCAAATGTGTAAGTGTAGGAGTTGCCCTCCGAGGTCATATTTCCGGCTAAGTCGTAAGCATATCCGGTGGTGTTGAGTTGATTCGAGGCCGTATTCACGCCGACGCCGAGAGACCCTCCCGAGCATTGAGTTAGATTGATTTCCGTCAGATTACTCCAGCGATCGTCGGCCGGTCCGGGTGGAGGTGTCCCCGATGGACCAAAACTTTCGCCCCAACAACCACTAGCGCTGTTCGAACTCGTAGCAGCGGAAAGAATGCGGTTTAGGGAATCGTATAAAAAGTTCTCGCTGAGCCCCGAGTTCACGCCATTTGTGATGGAATTGACGCTACCGTTGTTGCCTGTCGGCACAACGTAATTGTACGTCAGGCTCTCGGCGGTCCCCGCCGTAGATGATGCCGAAATTGCATTGAATTCCAGGCGGTTATTATAAGATCGGGATTCCGCAATCCCGTTGAAGCCCGTAGCCAATCCGTAAATCACGCCATTCACATCTCCTGTAGGCGCGTAGCTAGCTGTTGCTGCGTATTTAATATTGTTGGCCAAATCTGTTGCCGACGTGGATCTGTCAGCGTTTCCGACAGTGTAGGTGACCGTGCGTCCACTGGGGTAAGTTACACTCGCAAGCGAGCCATCGAGATTGTATGCGTAAGAGAGGGTGTTCGTGACCGTACCGATAGTCCGCTTTTCTGTCTGTATCAAACCGTTCGCATAGTAGCTCCAAGCCGCTGACCCAGAGCCGTCGGCCATACTTGTCATCCTTCCGATTCCATCTGTTATTGTGAGCCCATTGGCACTCGACTGGTCATAAGAATACGTGATGGATGGCGTCGAATCCGAATAGGATTTCCCCGTCAAGCGATTAAGCTTGTCGTAAGTATATGTTGTCGTAGTGCCGCGGGCGTCTTTACGGCGGCAAACAGCCGTGGGTACGCCACTACAATACCCGCCGGTAGCTGTCGTATAATAGTAGTCAACTATTCCTGATTCGGCAGTATTTTCCGTGTACACTTGGCCGAGACTGTTGACTCCGTAAGTCCGAGTCTGGCTTCCCTGACTAACTTGAATCAGCTGATTCAAAGCGTTGAATTCATAACAGGTCGAGAGGTCTAGACTGTTTCCGTTAGCTGGATCAGGCTCATCAACTTCCATCACATTCCCGAAACCTTCAATCCAGGTCTGACGCTTTTTACCGGCCTCGTCTATATACAAGGTGGGAACACCCGATCCGTAGATTGTGGCCGAGCAGGCCTGCGAAGAATTTCCGCCAGCCGAAGTAACTTGCGTCCCATAGTATACCTTTGCGACGCTGCCATCCGGATCGGCAACCTGTGTTGTACGATTAATTCCGTCATAAGCGAAGGTGAGGGTTCCGTCGGTGGGGTTTGAGGTTGACCTCTCCGGATTTGTGAGGCTCTCAAGGCGACTGTTCGAATCGTAGGCCGCCGTTATTGTATCCTGCCCTTCGGGGTCACTGATAAGTGAAGAAGTCTCGATTCGCCCGAATGCGTCGACGGTAATTTGATTATGAGTGCAGCTTGAGCATCCTGTAGAGGCATTCGTAGTAGCGATACTCTTGTACGAATCGATCTCATTTTCGGAAGCATAGCTGCTAAGCAACCACTCCCCTCCGGGAAGAAAACTCGCAGAAGGACGGTCCCAACCGCTTCCGTCGAGATAGTGAAATACAGAAGTGACGTGATTCTGGTCGGTCTCGACAGCCAGCTTTCCCGACCCAAAGTAGTATCCCATTGAGATTGGCCCGTTCATCGCTGGCGTAATTGAAGTGACGTACGCATTGGTCGGTTGAGGAGCTGTGGTGCCCGAAGGGGTATTCGCTCCCGAACCAGTTGGTGCGGTGCCGCTGTCATTAAAGAAATTGTCCGCGTATGAAAACTGCGTTAAATTAGAATTTGGATCGGTAGAAGTCAGAAGCTGGCCTGTCGTGTCATATGTCATTGTCGTCGTGCCAAAACCAGTAACCACGGATGTGGGATTGCCACGCGCCGTGTAGCTCTGACCGAAGTTTGTGTCGTCATGTCCTGATACCCCAGTGACAAGTGCCGGTTGCCCAGAGCTGTAGGCATCGTAATTGATCGTCGTGGAACCGCTTGTAAAATTGCCTACCATGGATATAGAGGTTTTTTTGTTTATCATATTGTTGTCGGAGTTGGTGAGATATGTGTAGGACGTAGTTCGGTCGGCCGTCTGAGGGAATGAGCCTGAGTAAAATCTCCACTCGCTTATGGTCGTGACATTGCCTAGGTTCGTGGTATCCCAAGTAATCGTTTTTTGGCTCTTAAGGTTGCCTCCTGGAATAGGGACAGTAGTCGTGTAATTGATCGGCTGGATGTATGGCGGATCGGAAGTGTTGTAGGTGATAGCCGTTGACGTGAGTAATGTAGAGGACCCAGAGTAGAACGAACTCAGGGTAAGCCACATTTCGCCACTATACATAGTTAAGTCGTAAATCTCTTGGTCCCCGCTCGGCTGGGTGACCGTAGCCGCCTCGCTGCATGTTGTACCACAAGATGACAGTACTTGTGGTGAATACGACCAAGTTCCCCCAGCAGCGCTGACACTCGTAACATAGAGATTTTGGTTGCCGTAGGCGTCCTTAAAGTTCTCTTGGTTGAAAGTGACCGCTCCTCCTGTCGGCAGGGTGATGCTCTTTAAGTAGCCATAATGCGCCCCAGTCGAACCTTGGTCGTAAGCGAACTGGTAAGAGGATCCATCCGGCAGCGCAATCGACTGAATTACAGTTATGTTTCCCGAATATTCGGTCACTCCAGATTGCCCAAATGCTGTATTCACAGGTATCGATTCGGTCGTCACAACGATGTCATAGGAGCCCCCGGCGGAATTCGAAACTGCATAGGTGATCGTGCTTCCGTTGGTCGTCGTCGTGATGGGCGTCCGCCCGAGCGTGTCGGTGACATCCCCGCTGCTATCCGGCGCAGAGTAATAGTTCCCGTTCGTGTCTTTTACATTGGGATAAATCTGCGTGCCGTCAGGAGCATATACGATTGCCGATGTGTAATTCGTGACACTAATATGATAGCCAGAGGCATCTCTTGCGATGCCGCCTGAGCTGGGCTCGTTGGTTTCACATGGATTACCACTTCCGGCTTGGATAGTCACAGCGCCAAAGGGAATGGAATGGCCGTCCGGGGCGGTCCACTGGAAATCTTCATAGATTAAGTACACGTGTGGAAGGTTCAAATTCCCATCCCTCGTATAGCAAACACCAGACCCGATCGTGTAAGTCACACCGCTGCCCGTTCCTGCCGTCGTAATTAACCGCCATCCACCCCAGACCGTGGGCAGGGCTGGCACGTTTGTTGGTTGCCATGATGAGCCTCCACTGCTGCTCACCTGTTGCCAGATATGTGAGTCGTAGGACAGCTTGGCAAGAAAGGGAATGCGACCACGCTCTGGCATCGAAACCAAGGGAATATCTACGTGCAAATTTCCGTTCGCGGCGTCGACATATCCGTCAGGCACTGGCAGGGGGACTGACCATGGATAACTTCCGAACCCGTACAAGTAGCTCTGTGCGACCGAAGGGCGAGCGGTTGCAAGTGACCCGATCATACCTACAATTAACATAGTGAGTTTTAAATCGCGCCTCATGTCGTTTTCTCCATCTGAGCGCTCGTAGGGAATCTCTTACAAAGCGCCGGTCGCTTTCAAGTGCAAACGTGTGGTCCAAGCTGCCTAGGGCGTGAAAGTCTCTGCCGTTAGTCCGTTGTTGAAGGAAATAGAACTCAATTGCATAGACCATGTTTCTTGCCCGGAAACCTTCTCGATAATGTTCATCGGGGCCAAAATGCTGACTGCTTTTTGGTAATCGGAAAAATCGATTTCGTGAATGTAGGTCGTTTGAAAATGTGAATCCGAATGCATCGTCTCTGACAACTCAACGACGAAATAGGAAGTCGGGTCTATGTATAGATCGAAAGATCCAACGCCAGATATTTCAGGAGGCGTCGGATTTAATCCAAGTGGATTTGGAGCGAAGTGAATATCGTAGTCCTGGCCGCTTGGTGTGGTTATCGTTCCAAGGTAGGTAATGCTGGTGGTTGTGTCCAAAAGGATCGAGGCGATCCGGATATAGGGAAGTGTCAGGCTACCGGCTGTCGAAAGATTGGTCGAAGAAGATGTCAGGCTTGTTCCGTCAGGATTAATCAAAACGCCAGAAAAGTTTGAGACCGCCCATGTTCGTGTGCCCGCAGGCAAAATCGCGTCCGTGCGGAAACACTGCGTGCCCATGCCTTTTACCGTAACTTGGCCTTGGACTGGTTGACTTGTCCAGTAATAAGTGATGTTCCCTATTCCCGTGTAGTCTTGGATCGAGCTAACCGCCGGCAATCCCCCAATCGCAGCCAAAGATTGGTTAAGAATCGTGATTGCTTGCGGGTCGCGAACGACAGCCTGTTGTGTAGTCTGAGCTCTCCCGTCAGGGGCAAACGCAGTAACTGACAAGAGCAACGCGAGACTGGTGGGCAATCCAACTAAAATTCGCACGTCCCCTCCACACTACAAGAATGGCGGCTATATAAACCGTAGTAGTTTATCTGTCAAGTAAATATCGCGAGACAGTCGTCTGACCTTAGTAAAAAGGGGAAGTTGAACGGGGCGGGAACGCCCGCATCGAATGCCAAGACCGCTTCAGGTTAGGCACCGACCGCGTCCACACGCATCCTCAGCTACCACGAAAGCGGTTTGGACGGATAAGTGGATCGATCATTGAATGAATGTGACGAGGGAAATATCTGACTTCTTGTTCTGCTTGGAAAACTGAGCAGGTGAGGAATCGTATTGATGACGGCGACGGTTTTACTTGGCGCGAAGGCTAACAGCAAAAAAGTTTCCCAGCAGTTGAACGCCGCTGGGCGCAATCCCGCGCACTGCCCCTGCGCGAATCCGGTGCGCCCTTGTCGCTCAAACGGACATGCATCAGGCAGCCGGTGCCTTTTATGAAGGCGGAACGCCTACCACCCAACACCAGTCGAAGCAATCGCCATAAATTCCGGTACAGATCAGAATAAAAATATCGCTGCCGGGGGTGAAAAACGCCCTCAAGATACAAATGATTTCCGTGATCTTGCAGCTGATATAACAAAGAAACCATTGGATATCGCCCACATCGCCCGTCCCGTCCCCCTGCTGTTGCTCGGCCAGGCGCTCCATCACCTTGGAAAGCCCCTCAAGCTCCGGCGCGGCTTTTGTGGAGATACTCACACCTACAGGCCGGGTGGACGCCCCTTCTCCCCACACCAGCAGCGGCCGCGGCGGCTTCTTTTTTGGGTCGTCGCAGGAACATTGATGCTGCGGCCGGAAGTAGGGAAGAAGTTCCCGCCCATCCGCGAATCCGGTCACGATTGACCCGCCCATCAGCCGCTCCGAATTGACCACCAGCAGGCGCACCCCACTCGTCGCTTTGCCGTAGCGGTACTCGCGATGCGTCCTTCCGCGGGCAAACGTGGACACCTCCTCAAAAACTACCTCCTGGCCCCAGCTTAGCTTCGAGCGGAAGGGCTCCGGTCTCCCGGAAACGGCGTCGATCTGCCCGCTCAGCTCGTAGCGCATCGATTTGTAGACGAAATCTCCTTGCACGGAGATTTTCTGATCCGGAGTTCGTTTGATCACCAGGCTAGATTTCTTGACAAATTCATCGATCGCGGGGGCCTTCGCCATCGTGCACCTTCCAGGCAGAGGATTCGCATAAGCGGGCCGAAGTCAGAGGAACGTTGGGCGGATGATAGCGCAAGACCGAAGATTCGGCAACGTGCCGCGCTTATCCTGCCGGTCCTCCTCATGACACACCCCCTAGTTGAGTTTACGGTGTGGGTTGTTTCCCGTCTAGTTAACTAGAAAAGACGCCCTCAACCGTGAACCCCAGCTTGCGGCTGCTGTGCTGCGTCGCGCTTGTCTTTCAATCAACAACTCCACCGCCTACTCAGAACTCGACTCCGCCCTCGGCCCCAACCACTCCCATCGCAGCCTGCAAGCAACCATGTCTTGAGGACGGTACGCCAGTTAGATTGCGCCTCTCCCAAACTGTCTCCTCAGCGGATGCGCATGTGAATGACATCGTGCAATTCGAGGTTCTCGAAGAGATTAAAGTTTCAGATGTAGTCGTGATTCCCAAGGGCGGCATCGCCTGGGGAACTGTTACGGAAGCTCAGCCCAAACGTCGGATGGCACGAGGCGGAAAAGTTGAAATTGTCATGGACTCCGTGCGATTAACGGACGGCGAGAAAGCTGCCCTTAGGGCAACGAAGGAAGGCAAGGGTGGAGGTCACACCGGCGCCATGACCGCCGGTATCGTCGCGACGGGCCTTATCTTTTTTCCCGCCGCGCCATTCTTCCTTTTCATGCACGGCAAGGACATCACCTTTCCTAAAGGAAGCGAAGTCCCAACGTTTATCGATGGAAATTTCGAACTTGACCTCGCGAAGTTTGAACCCCGCAAATCGGAAACTGCTTCGACTGCCGCGGCCACCGCAGTCACGGAAGTCAGCATTACTTCCAATCCTTCAGGTGCAGACGTCACCGTGGACGGCTCGTTTGTGGGTAATACGCCCTCCAAGATTGGCTTGGCCCCCGGCGGCCACGTCATAGATGTGTCCAAGAAGGGATTCAAGCCATGGGAACGCAAGATTAAGTTAACAAGCGGACAAGTTGATTTAGCCGCTGATTTAGACGCAGAAGACAAGCCACCCGCCCAATAGGATTGGGAGTCAAATTCACAACGTCTACACGCCCGATCACCGAGGAACTCGAAAGGATGATGAAGACATCGGAAGACTGAATTCAGACACCAGCGGGAGGATCCATGAGATTTAAAATCCTTGCGGCTATTCTCGCGATCACTTTTATCGCCGCGGCGCAATCAAGCAAGCTCACGCCAAAAGAGGAAAAAGATCACGTCGGCGAGACGATGACAGTCTGCGGCAAGGTCGTCAGCACACACTATGCTGCCCGGAGCAAGGGCCAGCCAACTTTTCTTAACCTCGACGAGCCCTATCCAAATGAAATATTCACGATCCTGATTTGGGGCAGTAACCGGCCGAAATTTGGGACGCCCGAGTCGAAGTACCGTGACGCTCGCGTTTGCGTGACGGGCAAGATCACCAGCTACCACGATGTGCCAGAAATCGTAGCGACCGAGCTAAGCCAGATCGTTACGCAGAAATAGCAAGAGTGCCCCCACTTCGTTCTTTGCGGCGCATGTTCGCCTCTGTCGAATTGCCCGCGTGATAGAATTCGGCCCCACACCAACTTTTGTTATCCTCGGAAATCTGAGGGACGACGCTTTCGAGAAAGGCGCGGTTGCGATGATTGAAAAAACTCCCGCGAATTGGGCCCCAATTGTCGGGCGCTGGTCATTCCAGAAAGGCCGCGTCACTTATACCGGTCCTGACGAAGATTCCCCCCTTGCTTACGGGATTTGCTTGACGGACCTTCGCCTGACAGAGGGAACTGTCTCTTGTCGTGTTCAATTCACGGAAGCGTCGGCGGAAGGCAGAATCCTCTTAGGCTATCGATCTCTCAACGAACGATACGTAATGGCTGGTCTTGGCGGATGGAAGCGTGCCTACACTGTAGGCGAGTACGTTCCGTCTTTCGCCTGGCGTGGACTTGCGTTGGCTGGAGCTGCCGAAAACCTCATACCACAGCAGTGGTATTCTCAGAGCGTCGAAGTCAACGGCCAGCGTTTGCAACTTTCAGTGGACACAGTGCGCGTCTTACAACATGTGTTTGACAAACCTGCTACCAGTGGCCAAGTAGGTCTTTTCGCGTTTGGCAGGAGCCCTGTTGAGTTCGAAAATTTTGTTGTTAGACAACGACCGGGGAAGGTATTTGTTGTTATGCAATTTTCTGAGCCATATAGGCAGCTATACGAAGAGGTCATTCAACCCGTTGTTAAGACATTTGACCTATGTGCATATCATGTCGGAGAGGTGTTTGGACCGGGCATCATTTTGAATGACATCGCGCAAGGGATCGTCGAAGCGGAAGTGGTGATCGCTGAAATCACGCCTGCGAACCAGAATGTCTTTTATGAATTGGGGTATTCCCACGCTTTGAACAAACCGACGATCCTCCTCGCCGAACGCGGAAAGCAGCTGCCGTTCGACGTCAGCGGATATCGCGTGTTGTTCTACGACAACACGATCGCTGGCAAGAAGCAGATTGAGGACGGCTTGAGAAAGCACTTAGAGGCCATTCTGCGCGAATAGCTAACTAAGCTCAGCGACCCTTGCAAACAATTCGAACACTAAGCTGCTAGCACCTGATTGACTCAAGCATGGGTGGCGCCGCAAAAATTAGCACCGTATCTCTCTCGCTTGGCCCACACGCCCCATTAAGATTCGCAAATTAGCAAAGCTCCCGCCCTTCTCCAATTTGCACCATGCAAACCTATCTCAACTAGCTGCTAATCTTGTGAGCCGACAGTTGGGAAGCCACAAGCCTGGCGGAACAGCGGGGACGCACGCGTAGCAATTGGCCAGTCCCGGCTAATTAACGAAGAAAGAGAGCGGCTTTCCGTAGAGCCGAGCAAACTCTTGGAGTTCTACCACATCGACCCGGCGCTCGCCTGATTCGCATTTTGAAACGAAGGATTGTGGGCGGGCTAACTGCCGAGCAACTGCCATCTGAGTGAGGCCAGCCTGGACACGGGCATTTCTTAGCCGCGTTAGAAAGCTTCGATATTGCTCGCGATATGGGGTCCGCTTCAAGACAGAGCGGATTATTGCGAGCCACCCCCGAATATCCCAAAACGGGATATACTTCCGTGTGCCAGAACTCATGGACCGGAGACCTGGCCGGGTCGCTTTCGTTGGCAAGCGTTGATTCTCGAGGAGGCACTATGAGGCGGGGTGCTTTAATGCTGGCCGTTTCGGGCGCGTTAGCGCTAGGCTTCGCTGCTGGTGCTCAGACTGGACACGATGCGCCGTTCGACGGGCATTGGTGGAGGGAGGCCGGACGTTCAGAGAAGTTAGCATATGTATTTGGTTGGGACATGGGGGTGACACAGGGTGAACTAACTGGGTGTCAGAACGCCTTGTCACCGAACCAAGAGGCCATACATGAATGCGTATCGACTGGGTTCATGAACAAAATTGTCGTTGGTCCTTCCATGGGCGAAATGGTAGCAATGACAGACCGCTATTACGACGATCCGAAGCACGCAGCCGATCCGCCAAGCACTGCATTGACCAATCAGCTATGGGACCTCTACAAGAAGACCCATTGAGAGTCTTAGTGATCCCACTGTTGAGAAGGGAATCTTGACTGGAGCATGATACACTCCGCCGTGAACAGCATCCAGGTGGCCGTCCCGAGGGATGAAGGAATGCCTGCGACTCCGCGACTGTGAGCGACCATGACTTTTCATAAAGTTCTCTACATATACATGTGTAGAGAAAATTTCCGGAAATCACAGTCGCATTGAGTCGCCGAGTCGCAATTCACATGGCTCGACCGGGGTGCCCAGAAGGCCTATCCCGAGCCAGACCCAGACGTTTTCATGGCCGCGCCGCTTCTTGCGAAACCCTTTACCCTCCAATCGCTCGGAAAAAGCCATTCGAGTCATCGGGTTTTCACCAGACTGTTCTGTCCATTTGACGTAGCGGCTGAAAAGGTCAGAACAGGGGGCAGCCTTGCACTCTTCGACCGTGCAAACTTCCCCAAGGAACGCCGCCACCTGGTCGGACTCCTCCTGATACTCACTGGTAGCCTCAGCGACCGCGCGCGGTGTGCCCAGCCCTCCTTGTTGCCACTCAAGGCAAGCCCGGACAGCACTCGCGAGGATGCCCGATGCTTCGGCCTTCAGCTTCTCCAATAGGTCCTTGTCATCCTCTTGGCCTTCAAACTTGTGATTGAAGGGGATCAACCGCACCCGACGCCAGATCGCCGGTGTGTCGTCGGTGATGATCGGTTTGTGATTGAAGGCCAGCCAGAGCTTGTGTGTCGGATCGAAGGTGACGAACTCCTTGTACAAGAGACGCGCCGTAATGGGATCGCCGCCCGTGAGCGTTTTGATACGCTGTTCATTGAGCTGCACGCCTTCGGCGCTCTCCAACGCCGTGACGTAACGTCGGGATTCCAGCCTAACAAGATCATTTGGAATGGCGCTGCGCTGCTTCAGCTCGAACGTGCTGAACGGGAGATTGAGTGCGTAATCGCCAAGGACGTAGTGTAGCGTGCCAAGCAGCTTGGATTTTCCGTTTGCACCCGAACCGTGACATGCGAAGAAGCACTGCTCGTTCACACTGCCAGTCAAGCTGTACCCGATGGCCCGCCAGACAAACTCTATAAGCTCACGGTCGTACTCGAAAATCTCACATAGGAACTGCTCGAACCGTGGACACCCAGCGCGCTCATCAAATGGAAAGCGTGTTGAACGCGTAATCCAATCTTCGCGCCTGGCCTCTCGTAGGTTGCCGGTCCGAAGGTCTACGACTCCATTCTCTACACCAAGCAGCCACTGGTCTTTGTCAAACTCCTCGCCGCTCGTGGAAAGGGGTCGTTCGGCCCTCGCGAGGTCGAGCGCGGCCCGAATTCTGTGTCGTTGCTCGCTTTCAATGCACCACGCGACCTCAGCTTTAAAGTCCTTTTCATCGTCCTTCATGCATTTGGCCACGAGTTCAAGTCGGTGGCGGGCCGCCGACTTCGCCAGCAGCAACACCCCTTCTAGTGTATCTTCCTCCCACCGCTCCCCACTCCAATACAACCATCGTCTGTGCGAGTGGTCAAATCGCAGCAAATCACCATATTTTGCGGCAAATCCTTCAGCGTTGCCTGCGTCGGTGCGTGGCGGCAGCGGTTTCGAAGCCATTTCCATGCCTCGTCCTCACTCCCCCGACTCACTAAATTCAATCATTAAAGAGTCCCCGGCAGAAAACCCTCGAACACCGATGACTCCGGCGACTAACTCATCGTGGTTGAGCCATTCCCGAAGTCTCGGTGCACTCCAGTTTTCCGTTTTCACCCCAATCTGGGCAAACTCACTTAGCAATCTCCGACCGCATTCAGCTTTACAGACGAAGTGCAGCTGACCCGATACACCTGGGGTTGTGCTCGTTGCGACATAAAGGGCCGCAAACCTCGGCGGGAGTTCTTTGTTGCAGGCCCGACAGCCGAAACCGTAGGCCTGGTCGGTTGCCTCTACAACAAGAAAGGGACGCTCTTGACACCGCTGATAGGCTTGATGAGACAGCGCTGTCCTTTTCATTGAGAACCCCTCCTTAAAATCTGCTCTTCGGCTTGAGATCATGCGCAAGTGAACCCAATCCTCATGGTGTTACCGTCCAGCATTCTCTCGCGCCGGAATCGTGTTTTCGCGAATCAACCGTTCAACCTCGGCCTCCGGAATACGGACTGCGCGCGAGAGCTTTACGTGTGCCAACTTTCTTTTCGAAATCCACAACCTGATCGTTGCTGGCTTCACGCCCAGTCGATCTGCAACCTGAGCAACGTTGAGCATTTTCTTTCACCTCCATTGGAATGTTTCGTGCCCAGTTGTCTCATGGAGACAAATTAGTATCCATAACGCGAGGTTGCAATTTATTGCAGGCTTTCGTTACCTGGGCGGGCGTGATAGGTATGGCAGGACTTCTAGAGGGCCAAGGGAGCGGATTTCTTTCTTATGCCGACTGCGCCACTGTTTCAAACCCTCAGTGAATAATTCTTGATTCATAATAGTTCCCATAAGCGCGGATAATTCCTCGTCGTGATACGCGCCAGTAGTGTGTTTCACGTACCAAACGAGCTGGCACATCGCAGCAGTTTTCAAGGGTTCCCATTTTTCGGCCACCAACACTGGCAATTGGTCGACCTGTTCCGCGAAAGTTTGGAGCAGTTTGGGCAAATTGAGTGTTAGGAGAATATCCCCGCCGAGCAGCCGGGACCCACCTAGCAACGGAGGTAACCTTTCACTCCCGCTTACGAGTTCCTCGATTAGCTTAGCCGTTGCTCTAATCGTTTTGGCGCGAGCTCGCGCTTCCCGTTTGGAGAGCCTTCTGGGTGCATTGGGGAGATGCTGCAAAGCCCAGAGCCTCCGCAGCAGTTGTTCGCGGTTTGCTCCCGCTGCGCACAGACGATCAAAGGCTTGATCAGCCCCGAACAATCTTAGCTGTTCCCCCCAGTCAACAAGCCAGCGCGAATCATCGCTCATTCTTGGACCGACTCCGCAGCTTTCTCCATCGTAAGCAGCTGTGGAGCGAGACTAGCACGATTTCGATTGACATTCCAAACCTAAACGTTTAGGATACAAAGATGAAAAAAAATATGCTGAGTGAAGCCGCAAGCCTACTCGGAAAGCGAAGCTTTCGAGCTCGCCTGGAAAGAATGGGTATCGAGCGGCTGCGCGAAATCGCTCGCAAGAACGGGAAACTTGGCGGCAGGCCATCGAAGGAAGGGGCAGCGCGATGATTTACAAGCGGGGGAAACGCGGCATCTATTGGTTCCGGTTCCGCTTCGCCGGTCGGTTTGTTCACGAATCGGCCCGAACAAATAGCAAGACGCTCGCGCGTGAGGCTGAACGTCAGCGACGGCGGGAACTGGAAATTAAGTGGAACCGCGTGGAGCGCCGCTCGCTTCCACCTGCGTTCGGGCACGCTGCCGACGATTGGTTTCAGAACGTCAAGCCACACCTGGCAGAGCGTACGGAAGCAATCTATGAAGTGGCCTTGCGTTGCCATTTGAAACCGGCGCTCGGCTCGCTCTTACTCTGCGACATTGACGCCAGCCGGGTTGCGTCCTATCAGGTGCGCCGAAAGACCGAGAAAGCTTCAGCGCGCACGCTCAACAAGGAATTGCAGGTCCTCCGTCAAATCCTCAAGCGACACAAGCTGTGGGCGAACCTCCAAGGCGATGTGAAGTTTGAGCGGGAACACAACGACATCGGTAGGGCGCTGACGTCGGTGGAAGAGAAAAAACTGCTCGAGGTTTGCGGCTCAAACGCGTTGCTCAATGCAGTGGTGACTTTGGCCCTAAATACGGCGCTACGCAAGAACGAGATTCGCACGCTGCGCTGGACCCAAATAGACTTCGACAAGCGCACGGTCACGGTTGGAAGGGCCAAAACCGAGGCAGGCAGCGGACGCGTCATTCCACTGAATCAACCAGCTTTTGATTCTCTCGTTAAGTGGGCCGGTCGCTTAGTCGAGTCGAGCGCGCGAGATTATGTCTTCCCGGCGTGCGAGGCAGCGGGAATCGAGCGGGAACACCCCGACCGTGAGCGGATTGACCCTTCCCGGCCTATTAACTCATGGCGGACGGCTTGGAGGC
The DNA here is from genome assembly GCA_035503815.1 of Verrucomicrobiia bacterium. GTDB lineage: Bacteria > Acidobacteriota > Terriglobia > Acidiferrales > UBA7541 > Palsa-295. The sequence continues at coordinate 9,172 of DATJTF010000005.1, read as the reverse complement.
GAGCAACGCACTTGATTGAGTGCCCCGCCTGTGGGACGACCCAGAATCCGGGCGAGGTCTGCCAAAACGAAAGTTGCCGGGCCGACATTCATGCCATCAAGAGCGCGATTTCCGGGTTGCGCTTCCACGATCTCCGTCACACCTGCATCACCAAGCTCGCGGAGTCGCAGGCCAGCGAACAAACCTTAATGGCTATCGCGGGTCACGTGAGTCGGAGGATGATTGAGCACTACTCCCACATTCGGATGGAGGCCAAGCGGAGGGCAACGGACGCAATCGTTGAAGGGGGTGTGAACCAAATTGTGCACCAACTCCCTCAGAGTGGTTCGAGGGTCGCTGCTAAGTCACTGAACTGAATGGTGGGCCTGGGTAGACTTGAACTACCGACCTCACCCTTATCAGGGGTGCGCTCTAGCCACCTGAGCTACAGGCCCAGCTTTGAGGAGAGCTAAATTTTATCATCGGGACACCCGACTTCCTAGCCTGCTTTCCATCGAAAAACGGCACCGTTGCCAGAGCGCGCAGCCGCCGAAATTCATCCACCGCCCGCGACGTCAAAGCTTGTTCAGCCCGTCCAGCGCCGCCACTTTATAGGCCTCCGCGAGCGTCGGATAGTTGAAAACGGCGTCGCGGAAATATTCCACCGTTCCGCCGTAAAAGATCACCGACTGCCCGATGTGCACAATCTCCGTGGCCCGCTGACCGATCACGTGCACCCCGAGCAGTTTTTTCGTGTAGCGGTCGAACAGCAGCTTCAGCATTCCGCTCTCATCTCCGAGCATCATGCTCTTCGCCAGCTCGTTGTATTTCGCCACCCCAACCTCATATGGCACTTTCTGCAGCGTCAATTGCTCTTCCGTCTGCCCCACCATTGAAATTTCGGGAATCGTGTAAATCCCGTAGGGGAAAAGTCCCGGTATATGCTGAAAGGGCACCCCGAACATATCGCAACTGGCCAGCCGTCCCTGCTCCATCGACGTGCTGGCGAGCGCCGGAAACCCGATCACGTCTCCCGCCGCGTAGATGTGCGGTGCCTCCGTCTGAAACCGGTCGTTCACCACGATTTTCCCCCGCGGCCCCGGCTTGAGCCCCGCCGCTTCCAGATTAAGCTGGTCCCCGTTCGCCTGCCGCCCCACCGCGTACAGCAGCGCATCCCCCTGCACTTTCTTTCCGCTTTCGAGTTCGGCGAACACGCGGTCGCGCTGCGCGTCCATCCCGACTCGCGTCACTTTTTCGCCCAGGCGGAACGTTGTCCCCATTTGCCGCAGATGGTAGGCCAGCGCCTCGACAATTTCCCGGTCGACGAAATCCAATATCATGGGCCGCTGGTCGATTAGCGTGACTTCCGTTCCCAGCGCCGCCAGAAACGACGCATATTCGAGCCCCACCACCCCCGCTCCCACCACGATCATCTCCCTCGGAATTCCGTCCAGGCTCTCCAGATGATCCGTGTCCACGATTCTCTTGTCGTCAAACGGAATGCTCGGATCGTGCGCCGGCCGCGTTCCGCACGCGATCAAGACGTGCTCTCCCTGCAGCACGGTTCGTCCCCCTTCGCCTGCCACTTCCACCGTGCGCGGATCCACAAATGTCGCCATCCCTTGAAACACGTCCACCCGGTTCCGCTTCAGCTGCGAGCGAATCACTTCCGTCTCTCGCCCGATGATCGCTTTCGCCTTCGTGGTCAGGTCCTGCACCGTGATTTCGTTTCGGCCGCGGTATTGGCTTCCGTAAAACGCCTTCACCACCGGCCCCGTGAGTTGAAAAATTGCTTCCCGCACGCTCTTGCTGGGGATCGTGCCCGTGTGCACGCAGACTCCGCCGATCATGAACGTGCGGTCCACCACCGCCACTTTTTTCCGCAGCTTCGCCGCGCAGATCGCGCCCTTTTGTCCCGCGGGACCGCTGCCGATTACGATCAGATCGTAGTTTGAATTTGACATTGTCGCGCCGTTTCCCGATAGAGCCGCTCAGGTATGTTGCCGCGAATTTTGCTCGCTTGCGGCCCGCTCGAGAGGGTCTTGCGGCCCGCGGCTTTGGCCCGTTTGCAGGAGGGGAACTTTCGCACGCCGGAGTTTTCCGCCGGCCAGGCGCCGTTTCAATCGTACCCCGCTAGGATACTCAAAAAGGGTATCGTCTGCCAGCCGCCGCAAAAATCCGGTTGCGTTCCTGTGCACGCCTTGCCCGCCACGGTGATTTCACCGGCGGTTCAAACGAGCACGATTAAATCAATCTCCACCCGCACATCCTTCGGCAGGCGCGACACTTCCGCGGTTGACCTCGCCGGTGGATTCTGCCCGAAATATTTCCCGTACACTTCGTTCATCGCCGGAAAATCGTTCATGTCCTTCAAATAGACCGTGGCCTTCACCGCATTTTCGAGCTTCGATCCCGCCGCCTCCACGATCGCCTTCAAATTCTCCATCACGCGCTCCGTCTGCGCTTTCACGTCTCCTTCCACCACCGCTCCCGTCGAAGCATCCAGCGCCACTTGCCCCGCCGTGAACAAAAATCCGTTGCCGCGAACTCCTTGCGAATATGGCCCGATCGCTTTCGGTGCTTTTTCAGTCGAAACGATGCCTTTCATTTCCTTCCTCCCTGGTCCTGAATCAGAAATCGGTCGCCGGCCTCATCGCGCCGGCTCGGAACCGCTCTCGTAGCGCGCTCGAAAATCCGCCGGAATCCCTTTCTGGTAGAGCCACGCTCGAAAAACGTCCGCCAGATTTTTCCCCGTGGTTTGCTCCAGCGCCGACCGCATCACGTCGATGCCCGCCTCCTGTCCCCGCATCAGCGTCACCATTTCCCGCAATCCGGCTCGCACGGATTTTTCTCCGTACGTATCCTCGAGCGCAACGTAGAAGAGCGGCGCTTTCGCGCGCGCGATTTCCTGAATTTCCGCGGAATCGCTCTCGCGCACCACTCCCAGCGGCGTCTCCTTGGCCGCGCGGCATGCCGCGTCGTACCGGGCCAGGTATTTTTCCACCCGCTCTTTCCGGCCGGCCTCGCCTTCCGTTGCCTCCGCCATCACGATGGTCGCGTATTCCGGCAGGCCGTCGCCCATGGAAATCGCCGCGAACGCCGGCGGATAAATCTCGTCGCCGAACCAGTCGTGCGCCAGCGCGATCGACACTTCATCGAGAAATTCCGCGCTGTCCACCCCTTTCGCCAGCAAATCCGGGCTTGCCAGCGCTCCTCCGGGAAATCCCGCGGCTCCCCGATTTTCCCCGGGGCGTTCCGCGTGGAGCTCCGGGGCCTCGACGATCAGCGGCGCCGCCGCTCCGCTTGCCGGCGGCCCGAATTCAGTTTTCATCGTGTCCCAGGCCTGTCCCAGCTTTTTTTGCGCCGCGGATACATCTCCCGCGAGTGGCGATAGCGCCCAAAACCGCGTCTCGTCCTCGTCCGCGCCGGGCGGCAACTGTTGGTACCGCCCCGCCACGATAAATGGCGCGAGATCGTTCTTGCCCAGCGCAAACGTGTACACCCATTCGCCGTTCTTTTCTTTTTTGCTCTTCAACCCTCCGCGAGCGGTCACCTGATATCCCGCCGGCACTCGCACCGTGTACGCCGTTTCTTTCGGCCGCTTCGGACGCGGCGACAACAGGTGCCGGGGAGGTTCGAGCTCGGGGGACCATCCGCGCGATCCGAGGTGAAAATCGTTCGCCCCAATCGTGATTCGCCCGCCTTGCTCCCCGGGAGCGCTCAGATTATATTCAACCGCCAGCCGGAGTTTATTTTTTAGTCCCAGCCCGGATTCCAGAGGGATTCGCCACTCGTCGGGCGAGTCTTCGCGATATTCTTCGGGCAACTCCTCGACGGCCGCCTCGCGTCCGCCGATTTCGGCCCGCGTATCGCTCCGCCCATACGCCTTTTCCGGAGGCAGCTTCACATCCAAATAGGTAAGAGGAGTTGTCCCCGTGTTTTGGATCAGGTATTCCGCCCGGACGTGAATTTCCGGCGTTGCTCCGCTGGTGAACCGCACCTCGCGCCTCTGCTCGACAATCGTGTAGCCCGGCGCAAGAGGCACTGCACATCCCGGCGCCAGCACAATCAGCAAGCCGGCGAGCCCTGCCGCCGCCAGAGGCACATGAAATTTGGGTTTCAAGGCAGTTGAATTCTAGCGGGTCGGTCCTACAGGGTCAAAATCCGAATTGGCCGGGGAATTGGAAATTGCCCCTCGGCCGGGGCGCGAGCGGGGAGCCGGAATCTGAACGCCCGCTCGTTTCACTTTATCCTGTGCCGTGGAAGTGGCGGAGTATTTCCGCGTCGCTCATCCCATGCTTTCGCGCCGCAATGATGGCGTCTGCTTCCGAGTCCGGCACGCCGCTTTTCACCAAGTCCAGCAGCGTGCTGCTTCGTATGGCTACATTCTTCATTCGCCCCAGCGACGCCCCGGAAAGCACGGGCTTCCCGGCCGCGTGCGCCCGCGCTACGTCCAGGACGATCTCTTCGGAAAGTCCCGCGAGCTTGATCGCCTGAAGTTCGCCCACGTCGAGCCCCAGTTGATTCAGCTGCGCCAGCTCCATCACGCCCTGCTCGCTGATTCCCACCTGAACCAGGCCCGCTACTGCCTCTCCTGCATCGAATTCCGTTTTCCGCGCGTGATACATGCTCAGCAGCTGTACGCAGTCCGCGTCGCTCAGTCCAGCTTGCCTCGCTGTGGCAATTTCTCCGATCTCCGCCTGCGATATTTTGTCGGCCTTCAACTCTTTGATGGCATCGTACGACATTCCCGCTTGATCGAGCGCCGAGGTATCGAGCGGAGGAATCGAATGGCATCCGGCGAGCGCCATCGCTCCGGCCAGCAGCCAGCAGGCCGCCACGCCGCTCCTGTGCCGGGTAAATCGCGCGCCTTCCGGATGACTCTCTGGGACGAGTCGCGCCGCCATTCCCTTATTTTATGCGTCTCTGCCGGGCTTCGCCGCATGCGATCCGCGCCTGGATGGCCATTTTGGCAACACCCGCGCCCCCGGCTCCGTCAGCCGCGGCCGTGCGGAATTCCACCCAAGGAAGTTTTCGCCTGTGAATTTATACGTTGTAGACGCGCTCGATGTCGAATACGCCCGGGATTCTCTTTACGCCGCTCAAAATCTTCTCCAGCTGTTTCCGGTCCCGCACGTCCAGCGCCACTTCAATCCGCGCCCGCATGTCCTGCCCTCCGCTTTCAAACGTCCGGATATTCGCCCCCGTTTCGCTGATCACGCCGGTGATGTCCGCCAGCATTCCAGGGCGGTCTTCGGTGAAAATCCGCAGCCGGACCGGGAAGGTCGTCTCCGTCACGCTTGCCCAAGCCACCGGCATTCTCCGGTCCGATTCGTACAACAGGTTTTGCACGTTCGGGCAGCTCACCCCGTGGACGGCGATGCCCCGCCCTCGCGTGACATATCCGATGATTTCGTCACCCGGAATCGGGTTGCAGCATTTCGCGCGGTACACCATCAAGTCGTCGTGGCCCTTCACTACGATCGCCGGGTCGCCCATCCCCAGGATTTTCTTCACCGACGACACCAGCTTCGGCTGCTTTTCTTCCGGCGCCTCGGCCAGCGTTTCTCCGCTTGCTTTCGCCAGCGCCTGCCGCGCCGACCATTTTCCGTAGCCGAGCTCCGCGAACAGATCCTCCACCCTCGAGCACCCGTAATCCGACGCCACCTTCTGCCAGTCCTGGTCTGAGATTTTTTTCAGGTTGATTTCGGAGTGTCGCGCTTCTTTTTCGATCAGCTTGCGCCCCACGTCGATCGCGTGGTCCCGCTCGTGCAGGTTGATCCATTGCCGGATTTTGCTTCGCGCCCGCGACGTGTGCACGAAGTTCAGCCAGTCGCGCGACGGCTCGTGCCCCTTTTGCGTCAGAATTTCCGCTACGTCGCCGTTGGCCAGCGCGTGCCTCAGCGGCACGATCGACCCGTTCACTTTCGCTCCCACGCACTGGTGGCCCACTTCCGTGTGGATCGCGTAGGCGAAATCCACGGGCGTCGCCCCTCGCGGCAGCACCACCACCCGCCCCTTCGGCGTGAACGTGTAGACCTCTTCCGGATACAGGTCCACCCGTAGCGTCGAGAGAAATTCGCTCGGCTCCTGCATCTCCTGCACCCACTCGATCAGCTGCCTCATCCACACGATGCGCTGGTCGTCGGCCGAAGACGACGACGCCATATCCCGCCCGTCCTTGTACTTCCAGTGCGCCGCCACTCCTTGTTCGGCGATTCGGTGCATCTCTTGCGTCCGGATCTGCACTTCGAACGGCTGTCCCGTGTGGATCACGCTCGTGTGCAGCGATTGATACAGATTGGGGCGGGGCATCGCGATGAAATCCTTGAATCGTCCCGGCACGGGCCGCCACATCTGGTGAATCACGCCCAGCGCCCCATAACAGTTTTTTACCGTGTCCGTAATCACGCGCACCGCGAGAAAATCGAACACCTGGTCGAGCGTCCTCTGCTGCTTCTGAATTTTCAGGTGCAGGGAATACAGCCTCTTGATCCTTGCCTGCACTTCGGCGGGTATCCCGCTCTCCACCATCTTGGCCCGGATCTGGTTTTGCACCTCCTCCAGAAACCGGTCGTAGAATTTCTGCTTCGACGCGATCTTTTTTTGCAGTTCCCGGAAGGCTTCGGGTTCGAGATACTGGAACGCCAAATCCTCCAGTTCGCCTCGGATCAACCCCATTCCCAGCCGGTTCGCCACCGGTGCGTAAATGTCCAGCGTCTCCCGCGCGATCCGTTTCTGCCGGTCCGTGTCCAGGTATTCGAGCGTCCTCATGTTGTGCAGCCGGTCCGCCAGCTTCACCAGGATCACCCGGACGTCGTTCACCATCGCCAGCAGCATTTTCCTTACGTTTTCCGCCTGCCGCGCCTCTGGCGCCTGCAAATCCAGCCGGCTGATCTTCGTCGCTCCCTCCACCAGCCTGGCCACGTCCGCGCCGAATTCCGCCTCGATCGTCTCGATCGGAATCTTCGTGTCTTCCACCACGTCATGCAGCAGCGCCGCGCACAGCGACACTGAATCGAGCTTCATGTCCGCCAGCAGATGCGCCACTTCCACCGGGTGCGATAGGTAGGGTTCGCCGGAGAGCCGCGTCTGCTGGTGGTGCTGCTTCGCCGCAAAATCGTACGCCCGCCGCAAGATTTCTTGGTCGTCCCCCGGCCGGTTGCGTCGAATCTTGTCCGTCAGCTCCACAAACCGCAGATCCACGGCTCTTCGCGCGGCTACACTGATCTGAGATTTCGGTGCCGGGTCCATGTCCCTCCATTCTAATCCCGCTGCTCGCTCTTCCGCGACCCTTCCTTCGCTGTCCGCGTGAACACTTGACATGCAATTCTCACGCAAATAGAGTGATTCTAGTTCCGAACTCTCGCGGGACATTCGTGCGAAGGAGGACGCTATGCGCAGGTCCGTGATTCTTGGGTCGGCCCTTTTTCTTCTTGCCACTTCTTTTTTCGCCGCGCTTCCCGCAAGTGCGCAGCAAACACCCGGCGCCGAGACGGTTCCCGTTACCACCTACGTCACCGTCCTCGGCCCGAAATACACTCCTCCGCCGGCGATTTCCAAGGACGACGTTATCGTCTACCAGAACAAGAAAAAGGTCGGCGTCACCAGCTGGATCCCCGCCCAGGGCGATAAATCCTCCCTCCAACTGGCCATTGTTGTGGACGACGCGGATTCCTCGGACCTCGCCATCCAGCTGAACGACATCCGCGCCTTCATCAACCAGCAGCCGTCCACTACTTCCGTCGGCGTCTTCTACGCCAGCAACGGCACCGTCCAGGCTCTTTCTCAGTTCAGCACGGATCACGAAGCCGTGGCCAAGACCGTCCGCATTCCTCTCGGCTACTGGGGCGCCTATTCCAGCATCTATTTCTCGCTCCAGGACCTCATCAAGCGCTGGCCGGTCACGCCCGGATCGCGCCGCGAAATCCTTCTCTTGGCCGACGGAATCGACCGGTTCCGCGGCAACATTCCCACCAGCCCCGATCTTTTGACGGTAATTTCCAAGGCCCAGACCGCCGACATCATGATTCACACCATCTATTGCCGCGGCGTCGGCCATATCACCCGCAACCTCTTCATGGTCACCCTCGGCCAGGGCAATCTTTCCCAGCTCACCGAGGGCACGGGTGGCGAAGCCTTCTTCCAGGGATTGCAGACTCCCATCGCTCTCGCGCCTTTCCTCGATCAACTCAACGTCGTCCTGAAGAACCAGTATTGGCTGACCTTCGACGCCAATCGTGCCAAAAAGGCGAAGGGTGAGCTTCAGCGCTTCCGCGTCACCACCGAAATCAAGGGCGTGGATATCAGCGCCCCCGATCAAGTCTTCGTCCCGATTCTGTAGACCTTTGTTGTCTCATGCGGCGCGGCAGCCCTGTCGCGCCGCCTTTTTTTTCGGAATTCTCGCTCGCCCTTCTCTCAAGCGATCCCGAGCGTCCGGTTGAAAAAATCCACGATATATTTCCAAACCAGGTAGTAGACGCAGACGGCCACGCAAATGCCAAACGCGATTTCCGCGTAGTTCTCCTCCACCATTCCGAACCACACGAGTCCCTTCGCCGAAACCGTCACGAATCCGAATCCGTGCGCCAGCGTGAATGCAATCGGCGCCATCACGAACGGAAGGATCGCCCAGTGCATCCCGATCGGAAAGCTCCGCCACTGGCTCATCTTCTGGTATGCCACGTTCCATACGGGAAATTTGCGGGGGAGGGAATTCGGAGCGAATGCTGGAACCTCGGCAGTTTCTGCCGCCCAAATAAAAAAGCCCCGGCTCGAATTGCTTCGAACCGGGGCTAGCCCGCCGCAGCGGGCTTTGCGTTTGTTGTGCCCCAGTCAAAAAAGAACTCTTTGACTTCGAGTGAACCAAGCCAGAACCCGAATGTAGGGAATCAAACGCCCGGTCGTGAGGACCGGGTGAAGAGCCGTATCTGCCGAAGGCAGACCGTGCTCCCTTTTCTTTTAGAAAGGAGGTGATCCAGCCGCAGGTTCTCCTACGGCTACCTTGTTACGACTTCACCCCAATCATGAGTCATACCTTGGGCGTCTGCCTCCTTGCGGTTGGCACGACGACTTCTAGTACAACCCACTTTCGTGATGTGACGGGCGGTGTGTACAAGGCCCGGGAACGTATTCACGGCGCCGTTCTGATGCGCCATTACTAGCGATTCCGGCTTCATGCAGTCGAGTTGCA
>DATJTF010000004.1:0-99292 GCA_035503815.1 Verrucomicrobiia bacterium | reverse complement strand
CGCCCGGAACGACACTTTCGGGTTGTTCTTCGACAGCACTTTCGTGATCGCCGCCGTCAACGTCGTCTTTCCGTGGTCAATGTGCCCGATCGTCCCCACGTTTACGTGCGGCTTGCTCCGCTCGAATTTCTCTTTCGCCATCTCGCTTCACCTTCTTAGGAGAGCTGCGCGGCCCTGGCCGCGTGAAACATAAAAAAATCGTTCGAACTCATCCCGATGTATAGCCAGTGATCCTCCACGCTTCGAATCGCGTATGCGAACCACATGTTTCCTGTCCCAGAGCGATGGAGCGGGGGACGGGATTCGAACCCGCGACCATCTGCTTGGAAGGCAGAGACTCTACCCCTGAGTTACCCCCGCTCACTTCACCTTCCGCTTCGCCAAAACTCCGCCGCAGCTCGAACGGCCTGCAACGCTCGGGGCGGCAACCATCTGCCTGAAAGCAGAAACCTGTCTCCGACAGGCGGGCTCTACCCCTGAGTTACCCCCGCTCACTTCACCTTCCGCTTCGCCAAAACTCCGCCGCAGCTCGAACGGCCTGCAACGCTCGGGGCGGCAACCATCTGCCTGAAAGCAGAGACCTGTCTCCGACAGGCAGGCTTTACCCCTGAGTTACCCCCGCTCATTTCCAACGCCAGACTGGAGCCTGGGACCGGGATTGAACCGGTGACCTCGTCCTTACCAAGGACGCGCTCTACCAACTGAGCTACCCAGGCCCGGTTGCCCCGGATACTCCTTCACCGTTCCACCAGGGAGCGCCGCCGGGGAAGCAACGCTTCCGTTTGCGTGCATCCATATTGTTTGACGAGCTTTTTGCCGGGCCGTTAATGCGCGCCTGCGGCCCACTGTGAGACGCTGGTGGACGGGGGAGGATTCGAACCTCCGTAGCCCGCAAGGAGCGGCAGATTTACAGTCTGCTGGTTTTAGCCACTCACCCACCCGTCCCGCGATGCTTTTCGGGACGCAATACCGTCGCCGCATTTAGATTCAGGCGACGAGCCAGCGTCCCGGCGAATCATCGGGACACAACCTCATCGTGCCGCGAACCGAACCAGAGCTGAACCGGACCTCATCCACGGGGTACGTCGCAATGCAGAAAGGGCTCGTGTCCGAAGACACCAGCCCTAGCGCCTTTGTCGCGAGGAAAACAGCCCGCATCCCTGCAAAATTCCCGGCCCTTCGATCTCAGCTGGCGGAGGGATTTGAACCCCCGACCCTCTGATTACAAATCAGATGCTCTACCAACTGAGCTACGCCAGCACCGTCAAACCGACCAAAAATATCATACCGGCAATGGAATTGCAAGCAACTTTCTAGCGCCGGCAATACAGGGGCCAGTCGGCCATGAATCGGCAGGGTTTCCCTCCCGGCATGCCCTATTGTACAGCGGGTTTGGCAAATTCGCTATCGTCCAAATCGACGTTATGGCGGACTTCACCGAGCGAAATCGTGAGCGTGGAGTCTCCGTTCGTTTGCAGGACCTCAAACGGGAGTTTCACTCCGTCAATTTCGCGGTAATCCTTGAAATCCTCGGCGACGGCTTGGACGCCTTGATCGGTATGCTGCTGGCTGACGGCGCGCACGATCAGACCCGTCTGGGTGTCGAAAAAAAGCTCGTCCGAGCCGCCCTCGGGCAGGTCCGCCCGGAGCTGCCAGGCGTCGCGGTCTCCGACTTTCTGTTCTCCGGTCACGGCGAGCTTCGCGTAGGTTTTCTGCATGTGCAGCGGGCGGTAGAAATCGGCGTCGCGCGCGGCTTCGACCAGCTGCGCGCCGGACTTTTCCTTCGTGCCATTTTCAGGATCGTCCGACCAGCCGACGGAGCCGTCGTAGCCCTGGCGATAGGTTTGTCCGGCCAAAATAACGACGAGCAAAACTTTGTTCGGCGCCTTTTCGTGAATCATCACCGTGCCGGTCAAGTGCATGGAGGGCATCTGGATGGTTCCGAGCGACGTCCGCGAATGCAATTTCGACCAAGCGTCGCGCCCGCCGATGGCCTGGACGTAGCGGTTCAGGACCTGGTCAACGGTGGGCAGCGAGGCAGCAGTGGCAGGAGCGCCGGATAAGACGGAAGCCCGGGCGGGAGTCGTCGAAGTGGCGGCGGATTGCGCGCGGGATTGCGCTGCCAGCAACAAGCTCGCCCCAGTCGCCGCCAGCAGAAACGCCCGCATGCATCGCTTCGATGATCGTGTCTTCACAGCGAGAGTCTCCCGGTCGGAGGCTTGACGAAAGATTGGCTTCTGGGCGGGCGCCTTTTCAATCTATTGGACGCGCCCTCCCGCCTCTTCGTTGCCATCAAACATTCTACCGCGGTGCCAATTTGCCGAGAATTTTTCGAGCCGGATGCGCCAAACTTTACACCGCTGCGCATGAAACCTATACTCGGTCTTCGTATGCCGCTCACATTCAGCCAGCGCGCCTGGATCATTTTCGCCGTTATTTTGTGCCTCGGGTTTGCCGCGGGCGCGCTCTATTATCATCGCTTGCGCCAGCCGCTGCCCGCGCAAGTTCCGGGGGCGCCTCCCGATTTGATGAGTCAATTGCCACCGGCCGCCCCCGTCGTCGGCTATATCGATGCGGCGGCGCTGCGGGCGATGAAAGGCTCCGCGCTGGTGACGGCGCTGATGACGCCGGGCTCGGGCACACAGGCCGACGCAGACTACAAGGCCTTTGTGAATGGGACGGGCTTTGACTATGGCCGGGACCTCGACCGGGCCGCCGTAGCCGTGTGGCCCGCCAGCCTCGCGCCCACCCCCGAGAATGTGACGCAAGACCGCACGCTGGCCATTGCCGACGGCCGGTTCGACCAGTCAAAAATCGACGCCTACGCGCTGCACATGCGCGGGCACGAAGAATCGCGCGGGCCGGAACATATCTTCGTGGTACCGGGGGCGCCGCCGGTCGCGTTTGAATTTCTCTCTCCAACGCGCATCCTGATTTCCAGCGGGCCTGATCCCGCCGCGGTTCTGCAACTCGCCAAGCCCGGAACGCGCGACCCGGAAATGCAGCAGCGGATCGCGCGCGTCGCCGGAGCTCCCGTATTTGCCGTGGCGCGCACGGACGATCTTCCGGCCACGTTCTACGCCCCGCTGCGGAATTCGCCGCAGCTCGCACGCCTGGCGAAAAGCATCCAGGGCTTAACGCTCGCGGGAAAGCCCGAAGGCGGAATCCTGACGGTAACGCTCGACGCCGAGTGCGATTCGATGAAAAATTCCATCGAGCTGGCCACGCTGGTTGACGGATTCCGCATGGTGGGGTCGATGGCGCTGCAAGACCCGAAAACCCGCCGGGGGATGACTCGCGAGCAAGCTGCATTTATCGAAGAGGCCGTAAGCCAGACGAAAGTCACGCATCAGGACAAATGGGTCCGTCTGAGCCTGGCCATCACGCCACAGATGCTGGGAACTTCCTCTCCCGCGGCTGATCCTGCCGCTCCCGCAAACCGATAAAAGCGGCGCAAGAGACGATCCGCCACACGCCGCGCAGAACAGTTCCCTGCCGCTTCTATTTGCCCGGAAGATGGTTACCGATGTAAGGAATTTAATCCGCGGCGGAAGAGCCGTCGGCCGGCGGCGCTGAATTCTGCAAATAGCGCCAGGGATTGATAGGAGTGTTGTAGATGCGGACTTCGTAGTGGAGATGGGGTCCTGTCGAGCGTCCTGTGTCGCCTTCGTAGCCGATGATATCGCCGCGCTTCACGCGCATCCCCGCCTGCGTATTGAATCTTGAAAGATGTCCGTACCAGGTGGTGACGCCGAAGCCGTGGTCAATTATTACGAGCATTCCGTATCCCGCGCGCTTATCCGCCAGGGTGACAACGCCGTCCGCCGCCGCATGGATGGCATCGCCATAGTGCGAAGCAATGTCGATACCCGTGTGAAACGCGCCTTCTCCGCTAAACGGGTCCAGCCGCTCGCCAAAATGACCCGTGATTTCTCCCATCACCGGCCAGATGCTAGGCACCACTCCCAGGCTGTTCAATTGCGCCGCGGGAAGCAGGCGGATTCCGCCGCTCGACATGGCAACAGCGGTGGGATTCTTTTCGAGAAAATTGAATTCGTCAACGGACTGCTGGAATTGCGCGTCGGGTTGATCGGGAGCGTCGGCAATCGCGAAGGGCGTGGTGCGGAAGCGATTGATGCCATAGGCCATCGCAACTTCGCTGGCCAGAGATTGCAGTGAATCGAGGCGCTGATTGGTGTCTTTGACCTGGGTTTGTAATTCACGGTATCGAACTTTTAGCGTGTCCTGCTCCTGGCGCAACGAATTGTAGTTCGTCACCTTCCAGAGCATCCGTGAATAGGACCCGATTCCCGCGGTAATCGTCACTCCGCCCACAATCGCGAGTAAAGCCAGGAAATGAACGACATAAAAGGGCACAGAAATCCGGCGCATCCCGCCGGAGGCTGTCGAAGCAATAAAAAACGTGTAATTTTTGCCGTGCATGGTCTCTAAGTAAGTATCGTCCGAGAGTTCAAAATCTTTGGCCGGAAACGCCGCAAGCCCCCGCTGCAGCTGGCCGTGAGTTGTTCGAGTTTGAACCGAGAGCCCTGGTTCGAAACCCGGTTGATTCTAATGATCGGGTCTCGCAGCGTCAACCCCATTCTTCCATTTTCCGTAGGGGCTCGGGTTTCGCTGACCTCCGTCCGCAATCTTTTTCGCGCAACCCTGCTTGCACCCTACAATATAGAAACGGCATCCCGCTCGACAACTGTACAGAGGGACAGGATGGACACAGAAGGTCAACTCATCCGGCGAATCGCCAACCGGGTTCCTTCCCGGCCGAAGCGTCTGCTTCCTCGCGGATTGAAAATCGGGATTGGAGACGATGCAGCCGTCGTGTCCGCCCGCCGTGGAATGGAACTCGTCGCGACTTGCGATTCCTTCCTCGAGGGCGTCCATTTTCTCGGCGACATCCATCCGCCCGACTCGGTGGGCTTCAAATCCCTGGCGCGCGCGACGAGTGACATCGCGGCAATGGGCGGGCGTCCTCGATGGTTCCTCTTGGCTCTCGCCCTGCCGCCGAAGAGAACCGGTTCGTGGCTCACTCACTTCTCGGCGGGGATGGGAAGAGCCGCCCGGAGTCTCGGACTGACGCTGATCGGGGGCGACACCACAAAATCGTCCTCAATCTCGATCACCGTGACCGTGCTGGGAGAAATTCACCCGGGAAGAGCCGTGGCTCGCTCTTCGGCGCGGCCCGGCGACCTTATTTATGTCAGCGGAAAACTGGGCGAAGCCCAGCTCGGCCTCGAATGGGTCCGCAGAGGGCTCCCCATATCCCGCCGCTTTCAATCGCTTCTCCAGCCGCATCTCTACCCGCGCATACCGGTCGCTCTGGGCGGGTGGCTGGCGGGCAGGCGAATTCCCTCCGCCATGATGGACATCTCCGACGGGCTTTCGACCGATCTCGCGCGCTTGTGCGCCCTGAGCGGCGTAGGAGCGACGATTGAAGCTGCGCGCATTCCTCGCGCCGCGCTGCCGCAACCTTTGCCGCCGCCGCTGCGCCGCGCGCGACTCGATCCTCTCGCCATGGCTCTTCATGGCGGCGACGATTACGCTCTCCTGTTCACCGTTCCGCGCCGGAAAGTCCCGGCGATTTCCCGCTTCGCCGGATTTCGGAGCCTCGCCTGCATCGGCAGGATCACCCGGGAAAGAAAGATTGTTCTGGTGGACGCCGCGGGAAATCGGACGCCGCTGGCTTCTCGCGGCTGGGATCCCTTTGGCTCGCGCTGAATTTCTTCCCTGGAAAATTAAGGCGAGGTGATATGGCCAGCCGGAGTCAGGCCCGCGTGCGGCGGAGACGCCTTGGGCGGCGCGGGCGGAGGAGCCGAAGCGGGTTTTGCCGGCGGGGCCGGCGGAGCGGCCTTCGGCGCCGCGGGCTGCGTCAGGCCCTGCTCGGTGACGTCGGCGGGCGGAGCCGTATCGGGCACGTCCACCAGGACGTGCTGCGTCGGCGCGATTTTTTCCAGCGGAATGACGTTTGGAAAATTTTCCACCGGCATTCCCAGGCTGGCCTTCTGCATGAATTCGAGCCAGATCGGCAGCGCCACTCTCGCTCCCGTCTCTTTTTTCCCGAGAGAGATCCGCTTGTCGTCGTAGCCCACCCAGACGCCCGCGGTGATCTGCGGCGTGAATCCGATATACCACGCGTCGGTAAAGTCGTTGGTGGTTCCGGTCTTTCCCGCCGAAGGCCTGCCGAGCTCCTTGGCGCGCACGCCGGTGCCGAATTGCACGACGTCCTCGAGCATGGCCACCATGGTCCGAGCGACATCCGGAGGAATCACGTCGGTCACCTGCGGGCGGGCTTCTTCGAGCAGCGCTCCGTCGTACGTCGTCACACGGCGGATATCGTGGGGCAAGATGTGAATGCCGTCGTCGGGAAAAACGGTGAACGCGGAAGTGTGCTCGAGCAGGGTGAGGTCGGCGGCGCCGAGAGCCAGAGGTAGAAAGGGCGGAAGCGGGCTGGTGATCCCGAATTTTCTGGCGAGTTCGATGACATTCTCGATTCCCACTTTGTCCAGCAACTGCACGGCGGGAACGTTGCGCGAATCCGCCAGGGCGCGCCGCAGCGTGATCCGACCCTCGAATTTTTCGTCGTAGTTCCTGGGGGAATAATCCTTGCCGCCGCTGTGGAACGTCACCGGCACGTCCATCACCGTGTCGAAGGGGGTCATACCGTCGAGAAGAGCCTGCGAGTAGACGTAGACTTTGAACGAGCTGCCCGTCTGGCGCATGGCCTGCGTCGCGCGGTTGAATTTCGACTCTTCAAAATCGTAACCGCCGACCATCGCCTTGATCTCTCCGGTGGCATTGTCAATCGCCACCAGAGCGGCCTGCGCCGCGGGTTCCTGTTCGAGCTGGACCTGCGCCGTGTTGCCGTAAATTCCCTGGATCGACACCACCACCAGATCGCCCACTTTCAATAATTGTTCCGGCGAGGTCCGGCCGGTCCAGGAAAAATCGGCGGGAGTCAGCATGGCGTGCACCGAACCCAATTTGATCATGGCGAAAGTGGGCTGGACGTTGGTGACGAGCCCGGTGAGGTAATCGCCCTTCTCGATGGGCGACCGCCAGTCGTCGTTCTGGTAGGTTTCGAGAGTTCCCAGATGCTGGGCGAAAATGTTCGTCAGGTTTCCGCGCCAGCCGTGCCGCCGGTCGTAGGAGTGCAAGCCGTCGCGCACCGCCTGGTTCGCGGCTTTCTGCATGGCTACGTTGAGCGTGGTGTAGACGCGCAAGCCCTGCTCGTGGACCGCCACGGTTCCGTAGGTGTGCTCGAGATATTCGCGGATCTCCTCGACGAAATAGGGGGCCAAGTCGTCGCGCGGCGCCGATATATGCAACCCCATCGGCTCCTTCATGGCCGCCTCGGCTTGCACCCGCGTCACGCGCCCTTCCCTGGCCATCAGGCCGAGCACGAGATTCCGCCGCGCCAGCGCCTGCTTGGGATGCGCGGTGGGGGAGTAAATGGGGCCGCGAATCATGGCCGCCAGCAGGGCCGCCTCCGGCAGGGTCGCCTGGATTGCCGGCTTGCCGAAATAATATTCCGAGGCGGCTTCGAAGCCGTAATTGCCGTTCCACAGGTAGACCTGATTGCAGTACATCGTGAAAATCTGCTCTTTGGTGTAGTGGCGTTCGATTTGAATGGCCAGGATGGTTTCCTGGATTTTGCGGTGCAGGCTGCGATCATTGCGGTTGAGGAAAAGCCCGCCGGCCAATTGCATCGTCAGAGTGCTGGCGCCCTCTTTGTAGCTGTGATGGCGGATGTCCTGCCAGGCGGCCTCGAGCACGCGCGGGATATCCACGCCGATGTGCTCTTCGAAGTGCTGGTCTTCGGTGGTGAGGATGGCGTCGCGCAGGACCTTGGGGATCTGGTTGTACCCCACCAGGATGCGGCGTTGCTGGGCGAAGCTGCCGATGAGCTGGCCGTCGTCGGCGTAGACTTCGGTGATCGTATTCGGCCGGTAATTTTCAAGCGCGCGGATTTCCGGCAGGTCGCTGGTGTAGACGAACAGCAGCCCCGCCGCCGCTCCCACGGCAATCGAGCACATCAGCAGAAACGTGAACATCAGGCGGCCGAACAGCGTCCCGCCGCCGAGCTTCATCGTCGCGCGATAATTCCGATCCATCGAAGCTTTCATTCTAGCGCAACCGCCGCGAGCCCGCCGCCCGGGGAATTTTTTCCTGTGTTCACAAGAATTCACTGCAAGCCCGCCGCCATTCGCGCGTAATGCGCCCGGGGCGGGGCTTGGGGTAGTATGGCGGCGGAAGGCGCGGGTCCGGCGTCACGGAGGCGGCCGCCCAATGGAACCGAATATCGTCCTGTTTCGCGATTTGACTTGGATTTTTCTGGCGGCACTGGGTGGCGGCATCCTGGCCTGGCGGCTGAAGCTGCCGCTGATCCTGGGTTTCGTCGCCGGCGGGATCGTCATCAGCCCGTTCACCCCCGGGGTGCACATCACCGACGTTCACCCCTTCGAAGTCTTCGCGGAGGTGGGCGTGGTCCTGCTGATGTTCACGATCGGCGTCGAATTTTCCATTCCCGATCTGCTGCGCGTGAAATGGGTGGCGCTGGTGGGCGGGCCGGTGGGCATCGCTCTCTCGATCGCGTTGGCCAGCGGCGTCGGGCGCTTGATGGCCTGGAGCACGATGCAAGGCGTGGTCGCCGGCGCTACCGTCTCCGTCGCCAGCACTATGGTGATGGCGCGCCTGCTCACCGATAACGGGGCGCTTTCCACTTCCTACGGGCGAGTGATGATCGGCATCACGCTTGTCGAGGACCTTGCCGTGGTTTTGATGACGGTGCTGCTGCCCGACTTCGGCGGCCATGGCGAAAGCCTGTGGAAGCAGGTGGCGTGGACTCTTGGCAAGGCCGTGGTACTCCTGATTCCTTTGGTTTTTCTGGCGCTGAAAGTGGTTCCGCGGATTCTGCGCCGCGTGGCAAGCACCAAGGACCCCGAACTCCTGCTCCTGGTCGCACTGGCTATTTGCCTGGCTTCTGCCAGCGTCGCCGAACGCCTGGGCTTTTCGGTGGCCCTCGGCGCGTTTCTTGCCGGGATGTCCATCAGCGGCTCCGAAGACCTGCACAAGGTCCACGACACGTTGATCCCGCTGCGCGACGCTTTCGTGGCGCTTTTCTTCGTTTCTCTCGGAACGCTCGTCGCTCCGGACGTGATCCGCCGCAATCTGCCGCTGCTGGGCGCGCTGCTGCTGCTGATCATCGTTGGAAAATTCGCGATCTGGCTCGTCGTCACGCTGCTGTTCCGCTACTCCATTTGGACGGGAATTGCCGTGGCCGCCGGGCTGACGCAGATCGGCGAGCTTTCCTTCATCCTCGTCGAAGTGGCGCGCCATGCCGGACTCGTGGGCGAAGACGTGTTTACCACCACCCTCGCGGCTTCCCTGATTTCCATTTTCTTGAATGTCTTTATCGTGCGCGGCGTCCTGCGGTGGGTCGGTCCGAAGCTGAAGAAGCTCGAGCCGGCTGCGGCCTAGCCGGGCTCAAGAAACCCGGGCGGGCACCGGACGAGAAACCGCGCGGGAACGGGAACTCGCTGGCGAGGAATTCGTTCGGGAGCTTCGCCGGAAACGGGCGCGCCCGGCTATTGCTGCAACTGGGCCGCGACGCCCACTTCCGCCTCGTGCACGTTGGGAAATACCTGAAACAGCTGCAGCACGTGCGTCATTTCGAGAAGCGCCACCACCTGCTTGTTGAGCGAGGCAAGCGCCAGCTTCCGCCCGGCTTTCTGCCCCGCCACGCTGGCGGCGACCAGCGCGCCCAGCCCCGCCGAATCGATGTACGGGACGCCGCTGAAATCCAGAATCAGCGCCGGCGGCGGTTCTTTCCTTACTGCGTCGTGAAAGGCAAACAGCGTGCGGATGTTCAATGGCCCTTTGAGTTGCATGATGCTGAGCCCGTTATGCGTTCCCCGAGCCGAAATGATCTGAAGATTGTCGTCGGTCATGGGTCTGGACTCTAACAAAATCGCGGGCCCGGGAATTGTTAATTTTCTGTTACATCCCCCGCAACTACCGCCTCTGCCTCGATTTCCACCAGCATCTCCGGAGAGACAAACCCCGAAACTTGTATCATCGAAGTGGCGGGCAGCACCTTGCCGAAAAAGTCGCCGTGCGCGCGGCCGATCTTCTCCCACTCGGTTATGTTGGTCACGTAGATGCGCGTGCGGACCACGTCGGCCAGGCCCGCGCCGGCCTTCTGGAGCGCCGATTCGATGTTGCGCAGCGTCTGCACGGTTTGCGCGTGGGCGTCGCCAATCCCGACGATTTTTCCGTCCGCTCCGGTGGCCGTGGTGCCCGAAACATAAATATTGTTGCCGATGCGCACCGCTCTCGAATATCCCACGATCGGCTCCCACTTCGTTCCGCTCGAGAAATTTTGCCGCTTCATCGGTGCTCTCCTTGGTTGGGCGAAAGGATGGGACGTCCGCCCCGGTCTCTGGTCCAATTGTATGCGATGCGCGGGGAATGCCTGGAGGAAACAGCCGCTCGGGCTGGAATTTCTTCGCGGGCCCCGCGGGAAGGTGACGGAATCCTTGACGGCGGGATTTCATCCAAAACGTTGGCGCTTCCACATCAACGCGCCGGCAAAGCCCAGATGGATGAGGAGAACTGGATGAGCAAAGTCCTGGTGACGGGCGGATCGGGATTCATTGGCGCGCACTGCATCTTGCAACTCTTGAGCGCGGGCCATCAGGTTCGCACGACGGTGCGGAATTCGAAGCGCGAGGCGGATGTGCGCGCGATGCTGAAGCAAGGAGGCGCCGAAACCGGCGACCGATTGTCCGTCTTCGCCGCCGACCTCACTTCCGATGCGGGGTGGAAAGACGCCGTCGCGAGTTGCGATTACGTGCTGCACGTCGCGTCCCCATTTCCCGCGGGCATCCCGAAGCACGCAGACGAATTGATCGTGCCGGCCCGCGAAGGAACGGTTCGCGTCTTGCGCGCCGCGCGCGACGCCGGAGTCAAGCGCGTGGTGGTCACTTCGTCGTTCGCGGCGATCGGCTACGGCCAGAAGCAGCGCAAGGAGCCGTTCAACGAAAGCGACTGGACGGACCCCGATGGCGAAGACGTGCTTCCCTACGTCAAATCGAAAACATTGGCCGAGCGAGCGGCTTGGGATTTCGTCGGCAGAGAGGGCGGCGGCCTCGAATTATCGGTCGTCAATCCGGTGGGAGTTTTCGGGCCTGTCCTGGGCCCCGATTACGCGACTTCGATCCTGATCGTGCAGCGACTGATGGACGGCGCCATGCCCGGCCTTCCGCGGCTCTATTTCGGTGTCGTGGATGTGCGCGACGTCGCGGATTTGCATATTCGCGCGATGGCCGATCCCGCCGCCAAAGGCGAACGCTTTCTCGCCGTCGCCGGCGATTTCATGTCCATCCTGGACATCGCCAAGGTGCTGAAGGCGCGGTTCGGGCCGCAAGCGAAAAAAGTCCCGGCGCGCGAACTTCCAAACTGGCTCGTGCGGCTCGCCGCATTGCGCGATTCGGGCGTGAAGCAGATCCTGCCCGAACTCGGCGCCCGGAGAAACGCCACCGGCGAAAAGGCGAGGCGCTTGCTGGGCTGGGCGCCGCGGTCGAATGAGGAAGCCATTGTCGCCACGGCCGAAAGCCTGCTGCGCCTGGGGCTATTGAAAGGCAGCGCGAAAGCGGCGTAGCAAACCTTGCGCCAGCAATCCATGGCCGGCTCGAATGAATCATGGCTTCGGGGGAAAGTGGAGTCTCCGGAAAAAGCTCCTCCTCGAGGGAAGCGCCGTTCCGCTCCCGCTAGGGATCAAATCGCGAGCGTAGCTCCGGAGGCATCACCGGACACCAATCCTGCTTGCGGCCAAAAACCTGATAACGCACGCGCGCCACAAAGTCGTACACCGCGTCGCGCAACGGCCGCGGGATCGCTCGCAACACCTTCCCCAGCGCGCTCCACCCGCCCCCGATTCGCTCGAATACGTGCAGGAAGGCGTCCGACCGGACCAGCAATCGCGCATCCGACGTCTGTACCACCACGGTGTCCGGTAAATTCGCGCGGCGTTCGGCGGGAACCATGGCCTGAAATGTGGGCCCTTTCAGAGGCGCGAAGCGAAAAAGCTTTCCTTCGCGGTCGTGCCGCAGAACGAACACCACGGCCCGGTGGCACAGCGCGCATGTTCCGTCGTAAAACAGGGTTTCAGGTTGCGGCAAGGAATCGCTCCCACCGGGATTAGATTAGCACGCGGTTCATTCGTCGCGCGGCTCTCCAACGCCCGCTCCCGCTCGCTTCGCGCCCCTTCGGAGGGTATGTCATCTCGGTTCGACTCGCGGCGATCCTCTGGACAGTCCCGCGCGAAATCTCTAATCTACACACAGCGCGAATCGGACTCCGGAGATCACGCGGCGATGAAGTGCCAAAATATCCTCGAAGCCATCGGCAATACCCCGCTGATCCGCGTCAACCGCCTAGCGAAAGACGTTCCCGCCGAGTTGTGGATCAAAGCCGACTTCATGAATCCCGGCGGCTCGGTGAAAGACCGCATCGGCGTCTCGATGATTGATGAAGCCGAGCGCAAGGGCCTTCTCAAGCCCGGCGGCACGATCATCGAGGGCACTTCCGGCAACACCGGCATCGGACTGGCTCTGGTCGCCGCCGTCCGCGGCTACAAAGTCGTCTTCACGATCACCGACAAGCAGTCGCGCGAAAAAATCGACGCCTTGAAGGCGTTCGGCGCCGAAGTGATTGTCTGCCCCACGGCCGTCGAACCCGAGGATCCGCGCAGCTACTACTCCGTCGCCAAAAAACTCGCTCGCGAAATTCCCAATTCCTTCTATCCCAACCAGTACGACAATTCCATGAACCCCGAGGCGCACTATCGCACCACCGGCCCGGAAATCTGGAAGGATACCGAGGGAAAAATCACGCACTTCGTCTGCGGCATGGGAACGGGCGGCACCGTCAGCGGCGTGGGCAAATATCTGAAGGAACAGAATCCCAGCGTCAAAATCATCGGCGTGGATCCCGTCGGCTCGCTCTTCTACGAATTCGTCAAGACGGGCAAAGTCGGCAAGGCCCTCACCTACGTCGTCGAAGGCATCGGCGAGGATTTCTTCCCCACCACGATGAACCTCGAGATTCTCGACGACTGCCTCCAGGTGAACGACGAGGAGTGCTTCGTTTGGGCCCGCCGCCTCGCGAAAGTCGAGGGCATTTTCACCGGCGGTTCGGGCGGCGGCTGTTTTTCCGCCGCCTTGCGCGTCGCCAAGACCACCAAGCCCGGCGACCTGATCGTCTGCTTCCTCCCGGATTCAGGCTCGCGCTACCTCAGCAAGGTTTACAACGACGGGTGGATGCGCGAGCACGGCTACGTGGACGCCGAAGTGACCCTTCGCGCCGCCGATGTCGTCCGCGTCAAACGCGAAAAAGGCCGCGCCCGCGAGCTCATCATCGTCCGCCCCTACCAGACCGTTTTTCACGCCCTGCACACCATGCAGCAGCAGGATATTTCGCAGCTTCCCGTCTACGAAGAGGAGAAGCCCATCGGCACGGTCTACGAAGATCAAATCCTCAATCTCGCTCTCCAGGGCAAAGACCTCCGCAAGCTGGTCATCCGGGAAGTTATGGGCCATCCTCTTCCCGTCGTCCCCTCCGAAGCTCCCGTCGAACGCCTCACTTCCATCCTGAGTCACGATAGTCCCGCCGTCTTCATCGAAATGCCCGGCGCCAAATTCGAAATCATCACCAAGTTCGACTTGATGGATACCATCGCCGGTCTCGCCAGCCACTCCCGCTGATTCTCCCAGCGGCGTCATTGAAGGACCCGCTAGTCTCGTTCCCCCACCCGCGCGCCTGGCCACCCCTGCACTCGCCCTCACCAACGCTGGCCGAAAACCACCGGCGCCGCGCCAAATCCACCGTCAGTCGCAGGCCACGCCGGAGCCCTGCCATCCCGCCCCCACCTCTATCCTATTGAATTATTTAGCTTTATTACGAAACTGGCATCCCGGCCCGGTTTGGCAACCCCTCTGCATATTCCCCTGTGAAGTTGGTTGCAGGTTAGGGATTTTCGGAGAGGTGCTCAGATGAGATACCTAAAAATTCTGGCATTAGCTGGCATTTTCCTGGCTTCGGCCCCCTTCGCGCACGCCCAGCGGGTTGCGATCGGTGTAGGCATCGGCGTCGGCCCGGCCTATGCGGCCCCGGCCTATGTGGGCCCCGCTCCCGTCTGCGCTTACGGCTACTACGCATATCCGCCGTACGCCTGCGCTCCGTACGGCTACTACGGCCCCAGCTGGTTCTCGAGCGGCGTCTTCATCGGCGCTGGGCCTTGGTTCCACGGTTATGCCGGCCATCCGGTCTACTGGGGACGTCCGGGCGTCTATGGGCGGCCGGGCTTCGTGGCGCGTGACAACTTCGTTCATGGCGGACCCGTTGCCCGCGGTCCAGTTCCCGCCTTCCATGGCGGAGCACCTGCGGGAGGCTTCCACGGCGGCGGACGCAGGTAAGCATCCCATTCCTTGAGGACCTCGGACCGGCCGGCAGCGTCCACTGCCGGCCGGTTTTTTTTCTGCGGCGTCGAATCGCCCAACGCAATTTTTGCGCTGCATCCCGAATAGCGTGCTCGTGGTCTAATCCTCGGGGAGAATAAATATGGACTACGTAAAGCTGGGCAACACGGGTTTGCAGGTTTCGCGCATCTGTCTGGGCGCGATGAGTTACGGCCACGCCACCACCGGCATCGTCCGCTGGGAGTGGGCTCTCAGCGAAGCCGACAGCCGCCCCTTCATCAAATCCGCCGTCGAGCAGGGCATCAATTTCTTCGACACCGCCAACCTTTATTCCGACGGCGAAAGCGAACGCGTCCTGGGCCGCGCTTTGCAGGATTTCACCAGCCGCGACGAAGTTGTCATCGCCACCAAAGTCTGGGGCCCGGTGCGTCCCGGTCCCAACGGCCGCGGCCTTTCACGGAAGCACATCCTCTCCGAAATTGACAAAAGCCTTCAACGCCTCGGCGTGGATTACGTGGACCTCTACATCATCCATCGCTTCGATTACGACACGCCACTCGAAGAAACCCTCGAAACGCTCAACGACATCGTCCGCGCCGGAAAAGCCCGCTACCTCGGCGCCTCTTCGATGCACGCCTGGCAGTTCATGAAGGCTCTCGGCATCCAGCGCGCCCGCGGCTGGGCCCGCTTCATTTCCATGCAGAATTACTACAGCCTTCTCTACCGCGAGGAAGAACGCGAAATGAATCCGCTCTGCGTCTCCGAAGGCGTCGGCCTCACGCCCTGGTCGCCTCTCGACCGCGGCCGCCTCGCCCGCCCCTGGTCCGGCGAGCCACAAACCGAACGCGCCAAGACCGACCAGTACGCCAAAACGCTCTTCGCCAAAACGACCGACATGGACAAGCCGATCGTGGACCGCGTCAACGAAATTGCCCGCGAGCGCCAGCTTCCCCCCGCGCAGATCGCTCTCGCCTGGATTCTCGGCAAGCCCGGCGTCACTTCGCCCATCATCGGCGCCACCAAGCCTCGCCACCTCGACGACGCCATCGCCGCCGTCTCGCTCAAGCTCTCCCACGAGGAAATTGCCCGCCTCGAAGAGCTCTATCTGCCTCATCCCGCCACTCCGGCGTTCACCTAACCAATCGCAGGGTAGTTGTAGATTCCGGTTTTCGTTCCGCAGCCTCTCTTTGCTTTTTTGGAGTGCGGTGCCCCGGCGTCCCCTGAGCGGGCTCCCTGCTCCAAAACTGGTCTTGCGGCCAGTAGCCTCGCCGAATCCGCGGGCCTAACATTCTTTCAAGTTCTCTGGGGGACGCAATTCGTTCGCTTCGCCGGGCGTCTCGGGTTGGCCCGCGGGAAATGCCCGTGGCCGCGGCACTTCCGGCGGAACTTTCCGTTTTTCTCTTGCCCCCGGATGGATATAATGCAGCTTGTTCTTCTGAAATCGCCGGGGAGCAGGCGGAAGTGCGCTGCCCGGCGAATGCCAAGTCCCAGCCAAAAAACAGGGTTTTAGCGCGGAGGGCCGCGCGGCTGCCAAGCCTCCGGCCGGCGAATCGCTTTCCATTCTTCCTCCGCGCGGAATCCGAAGTCGCACTTGCTGAGCCCGGCTTCACATCGGCGGCCGCGCCGATTCTCCCGGACCCGGCGGAGCGGGCCACGGGAGATACGAAATGATCGAAGTGCGGGCTTACCTGGAAGGGCAAATCGCCGACGGGCGCTTCCCTCTGATCCGCTATCTCGGCGGCACCGAACACAGCGCCGTCTTCCTCACCGAATGCGCGGAAAGCGGCGATCGGAAAGCCGCGATCAAATTGATTCCCGCGCCGCCCGGAAATTGCGAAGCCCAGCTGACACGCTGGAGGCTGGCGGCGAAATTTTCACATCCCAATCTGCTGCGACTGTTCCATGCGGGCCGCTGCGATCTCGACAACGCTTCGATGCTCTATGTCGTCATGGAATGCGCCGACGAAAACCTGGCCGAAATTCTCGGTCAGCGGCCGCTTTCTTCCGCGGAAACGCGCGAAGTGGCCGCCCCCGTTTTGGATGCTCTCGGCTATCTCCACGGCAAGGGCTTCGTTCATGCGCACATTCAGCCCTCGAACATTCTAGCCATCGGCGATCGCGTAATGCTCTCGACCGACGCCATTTGCCGCATCGGGGAATCTCTCGAACGGCGCAACGGGCACAGCCGCTATGCCGCGCCCGAATCCGCCACCGCGGGTCTTTCTCCCGCGGCCGATGTTTGGTCTCTCGGCATGACCATCGTCGAATGCCTCACCCAGCGCCTGCCGGCGATTGACCCGGGAAGCCGGGAAGCAGCCGCTGTGCCCGCGGATTTGCCCGCCCCGTTTTTTGAAATCGCGCGCCATTCGTTGAGCCCCGCGCCGCTGCGCCGCTGGAACGTCGCGGAGCTGAAGGCGCGCCTGCTGCGCAATCCGGCCGCGGTGGAAGACGCTCCCATTCCTGTGCGCAGGCGGGCGAAGTCGAAACGCCAATTCCCTCTCGCCTGGGCTGCGCTGGCTTGCGCCCTCGCGGCGGTTTTAATCGCGTTCGGATTTTTCGTTTTCGGCTCGAGCAGCAGGGCTCCCGCTTCCGCAAACGTTCCGCCGCCTGTCGAGCAGACTCAAGCACTCCCGGCGAAGGCGGAAATTCCTCCCCCGGCCCAGCCACCGCATTCCGATGGTGACCGCGCGGCGGCGGAATCCCCGGCGAGCGTTCCTGCTGCGCCCGCACCGGCGCCCGTTCGCTCGGCGGCGCCGATGCCCGCGCCGGCTCGTCCAGCGCCCCCCGGAGATCTCGCGGGCGGCGTGGTTCACCGCGTCTTGCCCGGCGTGCCTCGTGGCGCCCAAGAAACGATTTGGGGCACGGTTCGCGTTCGCGTGCGAGTCCAAGTGGATCCCTCCGGCAATGTCGTCGGAGCGCAATTCGATTCGCCGGGCCCAAGCCCCTATTTCGCCGGATACGCCCTGCAAGCCGCGCGCCAGTGGAAATTCCGCCCGCAGCCGGCCGCCGCAACTGCGCCATGCGATTGGCTCATCCGCTTCAATTTCACCAAGGACCAAACCACCGCCTCCGCCGTCAAACAAAGTCAGTAGCCGGCGCCGTTTTTCCTCACGGGAGGAAATGACTCACGTCTCCTGCATCATCGTTCGCATGGGTGTTGCTCCTTGTTTTGGGTTAAAAGCCGAGCGGGTGGGAGAGGGAAGCTTGGGGACTCACTGTTCCCCAAATGGGGCGCGTGTCCCGGGTTTCAGTGACTTTTAGTTCAAATGGATTGTGGGACTAAAGCGTGGAGCGAGTTTTGTCACACCGCCGCGTTCATTCCGCGCGAAGTTCAAGACATGGATCCACACGCGCCGCCCGCCACGCGGGGGTCCAGCATGCTACGAACACAACACCGAGCAAGAAGGCCGCCGCTCCGATGAACGTGAGCGGATCGAGCGGCGAAATTCCGAAAAGAAGGTCGCTGATGATTTTCTGTGCTGCCCACGCGCCAACAATTCCAATGGACGCGCCGATCAGCGCCATTCGCAAGCCCTGTTTCAACACGCGCCACAGCACGTTGGCGACGCTCGCGCCGACAGCGACGCGCACGGCCAATTCACACTGGCGCTGCTCCACCAGAAACGAGACCACTCCGTAGGTGCCGACCGCCGCAAGGGCCAGTCCAATCGCGGCGAACAATGCGAGCAAGGCGGAGGTAAAGCGCCGACTGCCGGTGAGTTGCTCGACAACCTGATCAATCGTGGGCGGATACGG
Source organism: Verrucomicrobiia bacterium (assembly GCA_035503815.1). Taxonomy (GTDB): domain Bacteria; phylum Acidobacteriota; class Terriglobia; order Acidiferrales; family UBA7541; genus Palsa-295. Next base: position 81,044 of record DATJTF010000004.1, on the reverse strand, counting down.
CAGCCGGCAAGAACGCCCAAGCGATTGAGCGAGTTCGCAAGTCTGCAAAGTTCAGCAGCGTCTTGAGCGGCGTCGCGCGTCGCGCGGCGTGCGCTTTCCAATGGACACGATGTAGGCAGACACAATTGCCTCCTGCGTGTTCGTTCGCATGGGTGTTGCTCCTGGTTTTTGGGTTAAAGGCCGAGAGGGTGGGACAAGGAAGCTTGGGGATCTGTTCCGGTTCCGAGTGGTTGTGGGTTGGAACGGATTGTGGGATTACGCCGGTTGCAGGGTTAGAAAGTCCTACTCAACAGTCGTTGTTGCCAACCTCGAATCATGTTTGCGTCTGGGGCGTTCCGGTTGAAGACCTCAAAGATTTTTTGCACGATGCTGATTGCGATTTCTTCGGCATTTGCACGTAGTTCCGGTACGGCGTAGTCCTTCTCGATCACGAGTTTCGGCACCCGCGCAACGGAGTTCCCAGGAAGGGGCAGACTGTTCCAATCTGTTGCAACGAGGGCACGATCCTCGATGTCGGTCATTTCGATTGAGAATCGAATGGCGGCGTCTGGCGCAACTCGTTCGTAGTATCTCTTGAAAAACAAGAGGAATTCAGTGACTGTGTAGATGACGTTCACAAAACTGAGAGCTTTTCCGTGCTCTTTCGCAAAGTCGGGAGACGAATTCTCCCAATACGCCCCTCGCCAAACGAAGAGACCGCTCTCGTAAGCACGATGAGCTTCGATATGATGCATGAAAATTGTGTGCGATTGCCGTCCGTTTGCGAAATTGGACTGTGTTTCTCTATCGAAGTGTGGGAAGTTCCAGCCTCTCAGAGAAACTTCCGATGCCAGGAGCGACTTGTACAGCGTAGTAATGCTCGGCACTCGTTCCCGACTGTAGGACTGTGGCATCGAGATGACCTCCCAATAGCCGTGCTCCTCACAATCCCTTGGCAGGACCTTTCCGAAATATTCTCGTGCCTCCTGTATTTCACGGCCATATTGCTTTATCTCTCGTTCCTCAGCGGGCGGGCTACCTTTCAGGAGCGTGCGGATGGTGCTCAGGAGCTGGTCGCCACGCTTCAGCACCGCTCGATTGATCAGGTCGCGCATCTCCTCGGCCGTAGGTACGAGAACACTTGTGGCCTTTTCGGTGCGGATATAGATGCCGCCGAGTTTTAAGATGGTTTTCGACGAGTCTTTGCTGGAATTCCCAGCCTTCTTGCAAATGACCGGGATGTCCTTGAATTCGGGAATGCCGATGATTACGAACTTGCTTCCGTTGCTCGTCAACTTCTGGACTTCACACGACGATTGTGGATCGGTGTAGCGATGCAAGAAGTCGTTGACCTTCGTCGTGTCGAATGACGAGAAGTCTGCGTCGGCCATGCCCACAGGTTCCAACGTGTCGTCTCGAACGCCCACGATTATTAGACCGCCATCCTGAGTATTCAGAAAAGCAAGAATGTCCTTGACCAGTTCGCATTTTGCGTCACTGTGGGCCAAATCCCAGTTAAACGAGGCCTTGCAATCTAAGTTCTTCGTCTCAGCCCTCTGGGACAGCAACTCTTGAAGTTCTAGACCCGTCAGCATTCCCGGTTGTTCCGATCCGCTCGCCATTCCGAATTTTGCTAGGCCCAGCCGAGCTGGGAAGCCGTCAATGTTCACTCTGCACAATCTTGAGTGCTTATGGCGCCCCTCTGAGATGGTGCTAGTGTAGTTTTCCAATGTGGATTTGAGCAAGGAATCCGAGTCAGAGAGACGAAAGCCTCTCTGACTCGGCTAGGTGGATATGGCGCGAGCCGGTCATTCGGCAGCCTGCCTGCGGCAGTCAGGCTTCGGGCAAGAACTCTTCGATGTTCTTGTATCCGTTGTTGCCTTTGCCGACTTTCACCAGACAGGGAAGATGGAGTTCCATCCCAGCTTCGATCTCACTCGCTGGAATGTCGTAACCACTCGCTTCCAGACGCTCCGCCAGCTCTTCGGGACGGCCGAACACGCGCACCGTCTCGCCACCGACATCCACCTTGAGAAAAAGAGAATCGCCCTGACGAGTTTCCATACGATCGATCTTCGCGAGCATTTGCCTTTTCCCTGATTCGATGCCTCACTTTCTCAGCGCCTACTTTTGATTCGTCACCATCGTGGTTCTTTTCGCTACCTGCTTGCCCTGAGAACGCGCCGGTGGCGCGTCCGAAGGGTCGCTCGCCACTCGATTTTGCCCTGTGGACTTTTGCTTATTTTTCCGGCTCATGGTAGGTTCGAGTGAGGGATTTCGGTGCGTTTTAGAAGAGGCGTTCTCCAAACAACTGATCGCCAGTCACAGGTCACCTGCCGCACGGCACGAAATGCAGTTCCCCGGTTCGCAACAGAGGCGGAAACCGAAATCGCTGTAACTCATAGAAAACAAAGGACAGGGGCCGTCTCTAATCGCAACACTTCCCGGGGAACCGTTCCCGTCGTTCCGGACTCACTTCCGGACCGGGCGTTCCCACCTGGCGTCGCCTGCCGATGAAAATCGACGATTTCAATTCGAGATTGCAGCACTCGATCCTGATCGCCGACGGCGCGATGGGTTCGCTGCTGTACGAAGCGATCGGACCGCAGCGCTCGGTCGAGGAGCTCAACTCCTCGCATCCCGAGGCCGTCTTTCGCGCTCACGCCGCCTATATCGAGGCGGGCGCGCAGCTGATCGAGACCAACACGTTCGGCGCCAACCGCCATAAGCTTTCCCAAGCCGGGTTCGGCGATCGAGTCACCGAGCTCAATCACCGCGGAGTGAAAATCGCCCGCGAAGCGCGCGAAGCCGCCCGCCATGAAGTCCTGATCGCCGGCTCGATCGGCCCGCTCGGCATCGTCCGCCAGGTCCGCGAGCTCCCGCGCGAGCAGGTGGCGGAAATTTTCCGCGAACAGGCGGGAGCGCTCGAGGAGCGCGGCGTGGATCTTTTCATCCTCGAGACTTTCAGCGACGTCGAAGAGCTGCTTGCCGCCGCCGGCTCCATTCGCTCTTTCTCGCGCCTCCCTATCGTCGCCCAGCTTACGTTTTCCGAAGAGGGCGAGACGGTCGGCGGCTCGCGCCCGCAGGACGCCGCGGCCCGGCTGAAGGAAATGGATGTTCAGGTAATCGGCGCGAATTGCACTGTCGGCCCGCAGTATCTGCTGCCCGTCCTTCGCGCGCTTGCCGAGACCGCCTCCCGGCCGCTTTCCGCCATGCCCAACGCCGGATTCCCCAAGCGCGTGGGCGACCGCACCGTTTATCCCAAGTCCTCGCCGGCCTATTTCGCGCTGTTCGCCGAGGAAGCCGCCGAAGTCGGCGCCCGCATTCTCGGCGGCTGCTGCGGCACCACGCCCGAGCACGTCCGCGCCATGGCCGAGGCCGTCAAAAAATTGCGGCCCGAAAAATCCGCGGCGGGCAAGGGCGCGGCCGGCGCGGTGGAAATCCTCGAGGCGCCCGAACGCACCCGGCGCATCGCCGCCCGCGAGCCGGAAAGCAAGCTGTGGAAAAAAATTCAGCGGCAGGAGTTCGCTATTTCGGTCGAAATCGATCCGCCGAAGGGCGTCGGCATCGAGCGCGTCGTCGAGCAGGTCGCCCGGGTCATGGGCTCGGGACAGGTGGATGCGATCGACATCAACAGCGGCACTCTCGCCCGCGTCGGCATGGATGCGCTGATGCTGGCCGGAGCTCTCGAAGCCCACGGCTTCGAGACCGTCCCGCACCTCACCACGCGCGACGCCAATATCATCGGCTTGCAGGCCATGCTTCTCGGCGCCTGGACCGTCGGCGGCGTCCGCAACGTTCTCGCCATCACCGGCGATCCGCCCTCGCTCGGCGATCATCCCGAAACCAGCGGCGTCTATGAAGTCGATTCCATCGGCCTGGTGAAAATTCTCGCGCGCCTGAATCAAGGCCTGGACTGGGCCGGAAAAAATCTGGGCGGCGCCACCAATTTCACCATCGGCGCGGCGGTCAACCCCGTGGCCGAGGACCTGGACGAGGAGCTGGCGCGGTTCCACGCCAAAATCGAAGCCGGGGCTCATTTCGCCATGACCCAGCCGATTTTCGACCCCGCGCACTGGGAAGCGTTTCTGAAACGCCTCGGCGGAAAATGCCCCGTGCCCGTTCTCGTGGGATTGTGGCCCCTCACCAGCTACAAACAGGCGCTGCGCCTGAACAACGAAGTGCCCGGCATCGTCATTCCCGAAACCACGCTGTGCGAAATGGAGCGGGCCGGCGAGCACGCCCGCGCCCGGGGATTCCTGCTGGCGCGGCGAATGCTCGATTGGGCGCGGACGGCGCGCGGCTCCGGCATCGCCGGCGCCTATTTGATTCCGCCATTCAAGCGCTACGAGGAAATTCTGGAAATGTTTGCGTGACGCCCGCGCGAGAGAACGCGGCCGCGGAGCGCGAATCCGAAAATCGAGAAAATAAAATTTAGAGTCTTCGTTACGTTCAGAAAAAAAAGAAGCGCTTCTTGCGCGGCGGCTTTCGCGCTCCCGGCGCTTGCCCCAGGCTTTCATCCAGCTCCGGAATGAACGGAACCGGCAGCCCCTCGAACACGGCCATCGGATTTTTTACGAACAGCGCTTCGGCGGTTTCTTCCGAATGCAGCCGCGCGACCTCGTCGTAGGCTTCCTTCAGGCGCAGCGGCCGCGACGTCGTGTTGTGCGCGTCGCTCGCGAAGAAATGGATTGCGCCGGCTTCCAGCCATTCCTTCGTCGCGTCCTGCGCCGGCCGCCCGAATTTCCCCAGCAGCGATTGCGCCGTCACTTGCACGAAGCAGCCTTGCCGCAGCCAGCGGAACATCCGCTCGGGCTTGGTGCGAATCAGCGGATTGCGCTCCGGATGCGTGATGATCGGCGTGAGTCCGATCAGCTGGAGTTCGTGCAGCGTCTGGTCCGCCGTCGCCGGCACGGCAAAGTCCGCGAACTCGACCAGCAGATAGTTCCGCTGGTTGAGCGAGTAGCGCAGCGGATCCTCCCGCACCTGCTGCAGATTCTCAAAGCTCAAATGAAAGTCGCAGCCGGTGGCGAGGACGAGGCGGCCGCGGAAGAGTTCCTGGATTTCGTCGCGCCGCTGGCGGACCAATTCGGGAACGAAGCGGTGATGCTGGCTCGAGTGGGGGGTGGCGATGATGTGGGTGATCCCCTCGGCGATGGCGGATTCAGCCATGGCCTTGGAGGTTTCGATGGAATCGGAGCCGTCATCGAGCCCGTAGAGAAGGTGACAGTGAATATCGACCATTTTAAATTGAAGAATAGCGTACCGTTTTGAGGATGACAACGAGAGAGCGGAGAAGGCGAGAAGGACGCAGCAAACGGCGCGGGATTTGGCCCGGCTTTTGCTTGGGATTCGCCATGGACCCGCTTTCGAGTTTCATTCGGGGAAAGCGGATTCCAGCGCAACCGCGGCAGGTGAGAAAGCGGAGAACGAATTGAATGTTCTGGTGATTGGCGGCGCGGAGTTCGTGGGATCGCATATCGTGGAGGGATTGCTGGCGCGCGGGTGCGAAGTTCGTGTGCTCGACCGCGCGGAAGACGCCGCGGGAGGAAATGGAAAGAGCGGCAGATGGAAAGGGAGCGTGGAAATTCAGGAGGGCGATCCGCGCGACGCGTTCGCGGTGAGGCGAGCGCTGGCGGGAATCGAAGCGGTTTTTTATTGCGCGACGCAACGAACCGGAACGCTCGCGGAATTGATGGAGGCCAACGTCACGGGAGTTGCCGCCCTGTACGAGGCGGCGAGCGAATCGCGGGCGGCGGTCGAGAAGGTGGTGATTGCCTCGACGCGCGCCGTCTACGGCGAAGGGCAGAACTATTGCGAGGAGCACGGATTGTTTCTGCCGCCGCCGCGCCGGGCCGAGCAGCTCGAGCGGGGCGATTGGGAGGTCCGGTGCGAACAGTGCCAGGCCGTAGCGTCGCCGGTGCTGCTGCGCGAAGGCAGGGCGAATCCGGCGAGCGCGTATGCGATTTCCAAGCTGGCGCAGGAAGTGACGGCGCTGGGCCTCGGAAAAAGCTCGAGGATACCCACCGTGATACTCCGCTACTCGACCGTGATCGGCCCGCGGCTTCCCTTTCGTTCCGGGCAGTTCGGCGTCGCGGCGCAATTTGCGAGCGCGGCGCGGGACGGAATGTCGTTGCCGGTTTTCGAGGATGGATTGCAGCTTCGCGATTACATTCACGTGGCCGACGCGGTGGAGGCAAGCCTGTGCGTGTTGCAAGATAAGCGAAGCGACGGGCAAGTGTACAACGTCGGCAGCGGACGCGCGGTTTCCGCGCTCGAAATGGCTCGAGTCCTCGCGCATGCGGCGAACTCCGAATCGATCGCGCAAGTCTGCGGGCTCTACCGGCCGGGCGATGCGCGGCACTCCGTGGCGAGCATCGGCAAAATAGAGGCGCTCGGATGGAGCCCGTCGAAGAGTCTGCGGGAAATGATCGACGACTATCTTGTCTGGCTCGGCGCCGCGCCCACGGGCGGGATGAAGGGGGCGGAAATCCTGGAAACGGCGATCCGGCAGGGGCGGATCCGGGGGGCGAAGCTCAGGCAATATTCGGCGGCGGTAGGCTAGAAAGACCCACGGGAAAGAAACAGGATTTCGGCGGAGATTTCCACAGGAAAGTCACAATCGGTGGAAACCGAAATAAAAGAGTAATGTCCGCATATTCGCCGGAATTTGAAGCCCTTTCGCGCCATTGTCCCGGCCAGAATTGCACCAACCTTCAACTTTTCCACGCCATCCACATCTGCCAAGCCCCCAAAAGAAGAAGAAAGACAGCGAACACAAGACGAAGCTTGCGCGGGGAGAGAGACGTGGCCCAAATGCCGCCCAAAATGCCTCCCAGGAATATTCCCGGAATAATCAGCAGCCCCACACGGAAGTCCATTTCGTGGGCCCGGTAATAGGCGAGACAAGCCAGAGCGCCGGTCGGGGGAACAAGAGCGATCAGGCTGGTGCCCTGCGCCCGGTGCTGGTCGAACCGGAAAAGCAGCACGAGCAGAGGAACCAGCAGCACGCCGCCTCCCACGCCGATCAAGCCGCTGCAAATGCCGCAAAAGGTAGCGACCAGAAGGATTCCGAAATAACGAAGGCGGGTATCAGGCATCCGCGGCCTGTTTCGGCTGGCTTCTCATCTGGCGCAAGAGAAGCAGAGAGGACACGACGAGGAAGGCTCCAAAAATCCCCTGGAGCTGCCTGGATGGAATGCCGACGGCAATTCGCCCGCCGGCGTAGCCGCCGAGAAAGAAGCCGAGAGCGCAAAGGATCCCAGCCGGCAAATCCACCTCGCGCTTCTTCCAGTATCTCCAGAGCGCGCCCAGGCCGAGAGGCGGAAGGAGAATGAAAAGAGACGTTCCTTGCGCCAGATGCTGATCCATGCCGAGCAGATAGACAAGCGCGGGAACAACGACGCTGCCTCCTCCGATGCCGGTCAAGCCGACGAGGACGCCGGCGACGAGGCCGAGCAAAAGAATCAAAGCCGTTTCCATGCGGCTCCTTTTATTGCGATGGGACGTGGAATGCGCCGGATATGTTGGCGCAGGGAGGCGCGGGAGGCAACGCGATTCTGGGGCCAGCGCGCGGGAAAAAGGAGGTGCAAAGCTCGCAAGTATGGACAGGCGCTGATTTGAGGGCGGTGGAGTTCTTGGTATAGTGGAAATCCAGCAAAGAACGCGCCGAAAAACACAGGCCGGCAATCGCGCGGACAATCGGGGAGAAACGAGAATGGGAGTGGAACGCAAACCGGAGTATTTTGCCGGGAAAGACATCAAGGTGGGAATCATCGGGTGCGGATACGTAGGGCTGCCGCTGGCGCTGCGGTTTGCGGACGTGGGGCAGCGCGTGACAGGGTTCGACCTGGATCCGGCGAAAGTGAAATCGCTGAACGCCGGAGAGAGCTATATCCAGCACATCCCCGCCGACAAAATCCGGCAGCACGTGCAGGCGAAGAAATTCGACGCGACGACGGATTTTTCGCGGCTGAAAGAGATGGACGCGGTGCTGATTTGCGTGCCGACGCCGCTCGACGAGCGGCGCGAGCCGGATTTGAGCTACGTGGTGGAAACGGCGAAGTCGATTGCGCCGCACCTGCAAAAACACCAGCTGATCGTGCTGGAAAGCACGACCTATCCGGGAACCACGGAAGAGCTGGTGATGCCGATTCTGGAAAAGGGAGGCTTGCGGTGCCCTCCGGCGCACGGCCCGGGAACCGAAAATACGGCGACGGATTTTTATCTGGCGTTTTCTCCCGAGCGGGAAGATCCGGGAAACAAGCAGTACGGCTTGGCGCAGATCCCCAAAGTGGTGGGAGGCGTGAATCCGCCGAGCGCGAGGGCGGCGGCCGGCCTCTACGCGCAAATCGTCTCGAAAGTGGTGCCGGTCAGCTCGACCCGGGCGGCGGAGATGGTGAAACTGCTCGAAAATATCTTCCGGTGCGTGAATATCGCGCTGGTGAACGAGCTGAAGCAGCTGTGCCTGCGGATGAATCTGGATATCTGGGAGATCATCGACAGCGCGGCGAGCAAGCCGTTCGGCTTCATGCCGTTTTATCCCGGGCCGGGGCTCGGGGGACACTGCATCCCCGTGGACCCCTACTATTTGTCATGGAAAGCGCGGGAGTACGATTTCGCGACGCGGTTCATAGAACTGGCCGGCGAAGTGAATACGGCGATGCCGTATCACGTGGTGGACGCCACGGCCGCGGCGCTGAACCGGCACGAAAAGAGCGTGAAAGGCTCGAAAATCCTGCTCTTGGGAGTGGCCTACAAGAAGGACGTGGACGACTTGCGGGAATCGCCCTCGTTGAAGCTGCTGGAATTGTTGACCGAAAAGGGAGCGAAGGTAGATTACAACGATCCCTACTTCGCGGGGCTGCATAGAATGCGCCATTACGATTTCTCGCACATGCGATCGGTGGAACTAACGCCGGAAAGGCTCAGCGGGTACGACTGCGTGCTGATCGCGACGGACCATTCGAGCTACGATTACGAGGCCATCGTGAAGCACGCGAAGCTGGTGGTGGATTCGCGCAACGCCACACGGCGCGTGAAAGAGCACCGCGACAAAATCGTTCCCTGCTGACGTATCAACCGCGCGGCGGATATGGGACTAGAGTCCCATTGCCACAAACCGGAGTACCCGGTATCTTCGCCCCACTATGAGTTCCACGCGTCCACCCGAGGCCAATAAGCCGAATTGGACCCCCGACGTAGGCCGCCGGCGGAGCATGCGAGTGCTGCTGAGCGTGCCCATCCTGGTGACGGGCCAGGACACAGCCAAAAAAGAGTTCCAGGAGGAGACACGCACGCTGGTGGTGAACGCGCACGGAGCGCTGATTACGCTTACCGTGCCGATAACGCCCGGCCAGAAGGTGACACTCCTGAATCGCGTGACACGACAATCGCAGGATTGCCGCGTGGTCCACGTGGGAACTCTGCAAGGCGGCAAGACACAGATGGGCGTCGAATTCGTAAAGCCCACTCCTTCATTCTGGCAAATCGATTTTCCGCCGGCCGACTGGGTCGTGCCGGAAAACTAGCTGCGGCGTTTCAGACAGAAATTCCTTCGACAATCAAGGCGTAACGGAAGTCAGGACGATGTGCAGCGTGCCGAAGGGGAGCACGGCGACAATCTGCACGGGCGTCCGCTCCGCATTGCGGGCAATCCATATCGTGAACTGAATGCCGGGAACCAGGACGTGGTTCTGGAGAGGGGTGACGGAAATGCGGGATGCCGAAAAGCGTCCGGCGGGGACGGCCACATCCTCCGACGCCGCATCGAGAACGGCATGCATTTCATACACGTCGTGACCGTCGTAGACGGAAGCGGCAACTTCAGGAGTCTTCTGCCAGTCCACGGCTCTCAAGCTATAGAAGGCGCCGAGCGGATCGCGCGTGCCGCGGGGGACGATCACCGAACCGGCGGGCGAAGGCGGCTTCTCGCCCAGCGGTCTGAGGCGGTAGACGTGGTCTACCTTGCGTCCGAGTTCGTTCAGATGAAGCTCGTACTGCAGGCCATCGAGATTGGTTGCGCTGGTATAGGAATCGAACTGGTCGTCAACGGTGAAAAGCGAGCGGACGGTGTTCTCCGTGTGGACGAAGGCCTGAAAGTGCCAAGCCGGAGTCCCAAAAAAATTGCGGCGCTCGGCGACCTTCAATTGGGCGGTGGCGGCATAGGTGAAGGCCGACCATGCCACCGAGTAATTCAACGTCTCGCCGGCTTGGAACGGGACAGCGGCGTCTTTTGAGAGCGACGGTTGAGTTGTCCCGAGCGGCTTTCGACGGGCAGCCTGGCGTGCGGCAGTTGCGGGAAGAGAGTGCGCGGGAGGAAAAACGAGGGAAGCGAGAACCGCGAAAGCCGCCGGGATTTTTGTGCGCTTCGTCTTGAAGATGGAATGCATTGATCGAAAAGAGTTTACATTGTCCCGGGCGAGCGACTTTGAGCGGGCTGCCCATGCGGCGCCGGAATCTGTCCCGCCCCGATTATGCTGCTCAGGCTTCGCCGCAGAAAATGGCAATAATTTGATTCTATCGAGCCGAAAGCCCCGACCCTTTCGCATCGAGAAACCCGGAGATGGTCCGGTTGTCCCAGCGGAACGAGTCGAGCTATAGTGAAGATTACCTGAAAACCGGCGAGACTTGTTGCATCGCGAGGCGGCAAGCGGAAGACAGAATTGACCGCTCCGAACTCATAGGGGGACCTCCCAAATGAAGTATCTGGTCACTGGTGGTGCGGGCTTTATCGGTTCGAACATTGTAGATGAGCTGGTGCGCAGAGGGCAAAGCGTGACGGTGCTCGACGACTTGTCGTCCGGCAAAGAGGCGAATCTGGCGGCGGTGAGGCAGAAAATCACGTTTGTGAAAGGCACGATCACCGATCCGGAAACGGTGCACAAGGCGGCGCAAGAAACGGATTACGTGGTGCATCTGGCGGCGCGAACCTCGGTGCCGCGCTCGGTGAAGGATCCGGTTGAAACCAACAACGTGAACATCAACGGAACGCTGAACGTGCTGATGGCGGCGCGGGACGCGAAAGCAAAGCGAATTGTGTTCGCGGCCTCGTCCTCGGCCTACGGCGAAACGCCGACTCTGCCGAAAGTGGAAACGATGCAGCCCGAGCCGATTTCGCCGTATGGCGTGACGAAGTACGTGGGCGAGCTGTACGGGCAGGTATTCGGGCGTGTCTACGGGCTGGAGAACGCCAGCGTTCGCTACTTCAACGTGTTTGGACCGAGGCAGGACCCGACGTCGCAGTATTCGGGCGTGCTTTCGCGGTTCATGCTGGCGGTGATCGAGGGAGAGCAGCCAGTGGTGTTCGGCGACGGCGAGCAGTCGCGCGATTTCACCTATATTGACAACGTGGTGGATGAAACGCTGCGGGCGTGCGAAGCGCCGGAAGCGTCGGGCAAGGTGTTCAACGGCGGGACGGGCGCACGAATCACGCTGAATGAAGTTCTGAAGCTGATGGGAAAAATCACGGGGAAAAAGATTGAAGCGAAATACGATCCGCCGCGCGCCGGCGACATTCGCGATTCGCAGGCCGACGTTTCGCTGGCGCGGAAGATTCTGGGCTATGAGCCCCGAGTGATGTTTGAAGAGGGGCTGCGCCGCACCTGGGATTGGTACAAAGCGAACTACACCAAGAGCTGAGCGGGCAAGCGCGCGAGTTCACCCGGCCTTGCCTTCGAGCCGCTCGGGAAGCTCGGTGAGCGAACCCAGCATGAGATCGGGCGGATGCGCGGCGAGGGTGTGAGCGCCAATTCCGTAGGAAACGGCGGCGGCCCAGATGCCGGCGTTGCGGGCGGTGAGGATATCGACGTCGGAATCGCCGACCATCATGGCCTCATGATGTTCCCCCGCGAAATCCCGCAAGATGGCGTCCACGCCGCAGGGGTCGGGTTTTTTCTTTTCGAAGCTGTTTCCGCCGTAGATCACGCGAAAAAATGGGGAGAGGCCGAGCCCGTCGAGGATGGCGCGGCTGAAATTCACGGGCTTGTTGGTGAGCACGGCCATCGGGCGGGAGGCGAGAACAGCGAGTCCCTCGCGGACGCCGGGATAGGGGCGCGTGTTGTCGAGCATGTGAGCGCGATAGTAGGAGAGAAAGAAATCGAGGGCGCGGGCGCATTCCTCGTCCGTGGCGCCCTGGCCGAGAGCGCGGCGGACCAGGACGGGAGCGCCGTTCCCAACGAAGCTGAAGATAATTTCGTGATCGAGGCGCGGGCGGCCGAGATGGACGAGCGCGGCGTTGACGGCATGCGCCAAATCGAGCTTCGAATCGATGAGCGTGCCGTCGAGATCGAAAATGAGAATGCGAACGCCGGCAAATGAATGCGGGGGATGGGTCATGGATGGAGGGCCGAATCCGGGCTCGAGAGCATCAAACATCCATTGTATTTAGAGGGGCGGCGAATGTCACCCCGGCCGGAAGAATGGAGAACGGCGAAGAACGCCGGTTGGTGGCGGCCGAGGGGGCTGATAAAATCAACGTTTTCAAACCGGGTGAAAATTCTTCCAAGGGGCCTTCATGGCGGATATCCGACCGTTTCGCGCGATTCGTTACAATCCGGAAAAAGTGAAGCTGGGCGACGTGCTCACACAGCCCTACGACAAAATCACTCCGGCCATGCAGGAGCGGTATTACGCCGCGAGCCCCTACAACCTGATTCCCGTGGAAAAGGGGAAAAAGCTGCCGGGAGATTCGGCGGACAACAACGTGTATACGCGGGCGGCGAAGACCGTCGAGGAGTGGCTCGGGGCGAAGATACTCGTGCAGGATGCGCAGCCGGGAATTTACATTTATACGCAAGAATTCACGGCGCCGGGGACCCGGACGAAAAGTGTGAGGCAGGGGCTGATCGCGGCGGGACGCGTGGAGGATTACGACGCGAAGGTTGTGTTCCGGCACGAGCGGACGCTTTCGGGGCCGAAGGCGGACCGGATTGAGCTGCTACGGCGGACGCGGCTGCAGACAGGCCAGCTGTTTCTGCTGTACGACGACCCGGCGCGGAAAATCGAAGAGTGGATCGATCAAGCGACGCGAACCAGTGCGCCGCTGGAAATGACGGATGAATACGGCGTGGCGCACCGGATGTGGCCGGTCTTTGACCGCGAGGCGATTGCGACGGCGCAAAAGGAACTGGGGGACAAGAAACTGGTGATCGCCGACGGGCATCACCGGTACGAGACGGCTTTGCAGTTGCGGAACGAAGCGCGGGAAAAGTCGGGGAAAACGGACCGGGAAGCCGCGAGCGAATTCGCCATGATGACGTTTGTCAACATGCGTTCACCGGGACTGGTGATTCTGCCGACGCACCGGCTTTTGCGCAACGCGGCGGGATTCGAGCTCGAGAAATTCCGCAAGCAGATGGCGGACTATTTCGATTGGGCCAGCTATCCGTTTGCGAACGCCGGCGAGCGAAGCAAAGCGTATGCGGATTTTCAAACGGCGCTGCGGACGGCGGCGGACGGAAGAGCCATCGGGGTGTACGCGGGGGGCGGCGCGTTTCATCTGCTGAGGCTGCGGAAGGAAGCGAACCTGAAAGCCCTGCTGCCCGACGTCTCGGAGGCGCAGCGGGAGCTCGACGTGGTGCTGCTGCACCGGCTGGCGCTCGAAAAAGGCCTGGGAATAACGCCTGAAGCCGTGGCGGCGGAAAAAAGCGTCGGTTACGAGCGCGAAATGGATGCCGCCATTTCCGCCGTGGATCGGGGAGAAGCCCAGGCGGCTTTTCTGATCAATCCCGCGCGAATCGAACAGGTGATGGAAATCGCGCTGGGAGGGGACGTGCTGCCGCAAAAATCGACGGACTTTTATCCGAAGCTGATGAGCGGAATCGCGAACTACCGGGGGGAAGGAAAGGCGGAAAAGTAGCCAGGAGAGCGGGGCCAAGCCGAAGCGCCGGGCCCCGCGGGTCCCGCGGAAAACGGAGTTATTTGCCGAAGCTTTGAACGGCGGCTGTTTCGCTGTCGTAGGTGTCGAAGACGGTCATGAGCTTCGTCACCTGCAGCACTTCCTTGAACTTGTTGCCGAGGTTGGCCAGTTTGAGAGTGGCGCCCTGCGTCCTGGCGCTGTGAAACGTGGCCACGAGCGTGCCCAGGCCGGCGCTGTCGATGTAGCTGACGTTGGCCATGTTGAGCACGACCTTCTTGTTCCCCGCGGCGAGCAGGCTTTTGACTTTCTCGCGAAACTGGTTGCTCTCTTCGCCGAGAACAATTCTTCCTTCGATTTCCACTACATCCACGCCGTCGATTTGACGGTCCGTCATTCTGAGTGCCACGTTCACGCCTCCTGAAATGCTGCCAAAGCTGGATGGGTATCAGAAGAGCCGGCGGGGCCGGAATTACGCGGCGGACCCGCTCCTCAGTAAAAATCCGAACAGGACATGTAGTACCCGCACGAGGTGCAAATCAGCTTGCACTGGCGCGGCTCGAGCCGCACGGAACAACGAGGACAATACGAGGATGCCTGTGGCGCCTCGCTCGCTGGCGCCGGAACCGCTGCGGGAGTCTCCTCCAACGGCGATTTCAGCGGCATCGATTGCCTCCGGGTCATTCCGGGCGTCCTTCGGACTCCCGTTTATAGCACATCCGGCCCAAGGGTAAAAGCAATCTGCGGAACGGCCGAGAGCGGGCCGTTGGGCCGGAAGGATCAGCGAATAGACACCACGGCGGGCCGAAGAGTTTCGAGAAAAAATTCCGGAACGGCCTGGCCGGAGTTAAGATTCAAGCAACCGTCGAGGGGCCGGCGACGTCGGATAAAACAGGGGAGGCCGCCATGGAACATCATCGCAGGGTCGAATGGGCAGGCCTGTTCTTTGCCGCCGGAGTGTTCGCGATCGCGCCGGTGGCCTGCGCGCAACACGCGCGAATGGGAAGCTTCAACGCGGGCGCATCGTTTCGAGGGGCAGGCTCGATGACGGCTTTTCGCGCTCCGGCAGGATCGGTGCGAGTCCGCACAAACAGCCTTCGCGCCACAGGCGCCGGACGGGCGCCGGCGGCCGGCTCCCCGCAAACCCCCACCGCGGATGATTTTATTCTGAATGGAACACTTGACCCGTATCTGAATTCCGGCGGAGTGCCTCTTTACATCAGCGGCATTCTGAACGCAGGGCCGGGCTCCGCCTATTATGGGAACAACAATCTTCTCGGAGTGAAGGCGTTCATCGATCCCGCCACGCAAATGGAATTGGCGACCTACGAAAGGCTGCAGCGGAATCTGCAGTCCACGGGAATCTATCTCCCGCTGCTGCCGATGTACGCGGCGGTTCCGGACGACGAAGGCGAAGCGGCCGCGGACAACGGGCAGGACCAGGGACAAATTCCGCCGGCGCCGCCGCAACAGCCGCAGGTGATTATCGTGCAGGAACAGCCGCAGCCCGCCGCCGAAAACGCGGAGCCGCCGGAGAACAGTTCGGCCGAGCCGCAGGCCCCGCTCCCGGACGAAGGCGAATTCCTGCTGATTTTCCGGGATGGAAGCAGCGAGACAGCCGCGGCGTTTACGAAATCCGGCGACCAGGTGGTCTACATAACGCCGGAAGGAAACCGGGAATCGGTGCCTCTGAGCGAACTTGACGTGCAAGAAACGCAAAAGGTGAACCAGGAGCGCGGAACTCCTTTGCAGCTTTCCTCGGATTGACGGGCTGGATCACTTCCACACGGAATACCGGAAAAATAGAGGGGAATCATTCGTCGCAGGGCCGGGCGGGAGCAGGCATGTAGAGGCCGGCTTGCGCGGGAAGGCCGGCGCGCTCAAATTGAATTGTGGTGTGAGTGATGTGAAATTGGCGGGCGAGGAGTTCGCGAACGCACTCGAGGATTCTCTCGCTCTCTTCCATGTGCATGTCGGGAATGCGGATGTGGCAAGAAAGAGCGATCATGTCGGTGCCGAGAGTCCAGATGTGGACGTCGTGAACTTCCTGGACGCCTTCGACGCAGAGCAATTCGCGGGCGACTTCCTGGAGAGCGATAGTCCGCGGCAGCCCTTCGAGCAAAATATGCGAGCTCTCGCGAAGTATGCCGACCCCGGACCAGAAAACCATCACGCCGATGACAACGCCGAGGACCGGGTCGACCCACGCCGCGCCGGTCGCGCGAATCACCAACGCACCCACCACGATCCCGATATTGGATAGCGCATCGCCCAGGTTGTGAATCCAGACGGAGCGGATATTCAGATCGCTCCGCCCGGCGTGAACCGCGACGGTGATTCCTCCGTTGGCAACCAAGGCGATGAGCGAGACCCACAGCATCACTCCCGAATGCACCTCGACCGGATTGCGAAGGCGAACCACCGATTCGTAGACGAGAAAGACAGCGACGATCGAAAGAAGCATGGCGTTGACGAACGCCGCCAGGATTCCCGCGCGGTGGTAGCCGTAGGTTTTCTCGGGCGTGGGCGGCTTCTTGGCCCAGCGCATGGCCAGCCAGGAGATCACCAGAGCGGGAATGTCCGTAAGATTATGAAAAGCGTCGCTCACCAGAGCGATCGAATGTCCCAGATAGCCCGCAGCCAACTCGACAAACACCAGAGCAAAAGTCGCCAGCACGGCCGCTCCCAAAATTCCCGTCATATTGACGCGCGCGGGCATATGGGAATGCCCGGCATGATCGTGGGAATGGCCGTGCGAGTGGGGATGCGACGCACTCGAGTGGGTGTGCATCGCCCCCATTCTACCTGCAGACGGGGAGCAACGCACGGATTGGGAGGGCGCCGGGGCGCATAGTGCGCAAACCGCGCCTGCGTTCGCAATCACGAACACGCCGGGCGAATGCCGATTGACTTCCCTTGCCGCAAGCCCCTACCATCGCCGTGGGGACCCAATTCCCGGGGGATCAAACGGGGCAGATCCTCCGCGCGTCACGATTCGCCGGCCATGGCGCATAAAACCACTAAATTGATTTTTTGGGGCGTCCGTGGGTCCATACCCACTCTGGAGCGCAACACTTGGCGCTATGGCGGAAACACGCCGTGCCTGGAAGTGGCGTCGCCGACGGGAATCAGGTTTGTGCTCGACTGCGGGACCGGGCTGCGGATGCTCGGAAATCGCTGGAAAGCCGAAAATGGCGGGCGGGCGCTCGAAGCGCACGTCCTGGTGACGCATTATCACTGGGACCACATTCAGGGAATTCCCTTCTTTCATCCTTTCTTCGAATCGCAAAACCGTTTTCAGTTTTACAGTTTTCAGTCGCCGCATCTCGGCCCCGACAGCCTGAAACAGGTGCTTGAGGCGCAACTCGCGAGCCCGTATTTTCCCGTGAACTCGAGCGTCATGGCCGCCGCCCGGGAATTTCACGAGGTGACCGGCGGAGACAAGTGGGAAGTCCACGGAACGCATGTGACCACCGCCTGGCTCAACCATCCGCAAAAATGCCTGGCCTACCGGCTGGACACGACGGAAGGCTCAATCGTCTATGCCACGGATAACGAGCCGGGAATCCCGGAAATGGATGCGAGCCTGCGTCAACTGGCTCACGGCGCCGACGTGTTGATTTACGACGCCCAGTATTCGCCGGAAGACCTGGCGACCGACAGGCGGGGCTGGGGACATTCGAGCTGGCTGGAAGGCGTGAAGGTGGCTCGCGACGCGAAAGCCCGAAATCTGGTGCTGTTTCATCACGATCCCGATTCTTCCGACCACGTCATAGACGGATTCCTCTCCGCCGCGCGCCAGGAATTTCCGGCCACATGGGCGGCAACCGAAGGGATGAAAATCACGTTGAGCGAGCGCGGCGTGGACGTCTCGCTGGCGGAAACGCGCGTCGGGCAGCGGCGCCGGATCCGCTTTACCGCGACCGTCACGGGGCAATCGGAGGACGGAAAACCGTTCCAAGCCAAAGCGACCGTGAGGGACCTGAGCCTCCAGGGAGCGTACCTGATCCTCCACGGACGGCCGCGGCTGCAATCGGAATTGCGAGTGGATATCGAAGCGTCCACCGATCCGGCGCGCTCGAGCCTGCTGACGCTGCACGGAACTGTGGTTCATTTCGATGCAGGCAGCGAAAAAGATCAGAATGGCGTCGGGGTCGTGTTCACGCAGGAGCCCGATTCCGGAACCCTGCGCGACTGAAGAATTCTTCGTGCCGAGGGCCTTCCAGAAATTATTCCGCTACACCAGTGCTCACTCGCGTCCAGCAGAGTTAGCGGCTGTCTCCGAATGAATTTTCGCGAGAACTGAACGGCTCAGAAAAACGGCAGGAAACAATCAGAGGCGGCCGGCGAGATCGGCGATTTTGGCGTCGAGGTCGGCCAGAGCGAGACGAAGCTGTTCACGGTAGCGTTCGTCCGAAGCGAGTTCGAGGCTTCTTTGAACGCGGGCGCGGGAGAGGAGCAGAACTTCGTTTTCGCGCCGCGCGGCAATCTGGTCCGGCGTCACGCGGTTCTTGTTTCCTTTGGCGTCCGCCTTCCCGTCATTCGATTCGAATTGCTGAACCTGACCCTCGACCGCTTTGCTTTCCCATCCCCTGGCCATGAATCCATTTTACGCGGAGGCGGTCCGTGAGCCTCAAGGTTTTTTGCGTGAGTTTCTCAAAGATGAGACGCGCAAGCCGGCCGCTTTGCGCTCAACCCTTGTAGCCGCGCGGATGGCGCAGCCGCCACTCCCAGGAGCTTTCGATCATTCGCTCAAGTTCGGTGCATTGCGGCTGCCAGCCCAGCTCGCGCTTGATTTTTTCCGAGCTAGCGACGAGAACGGGTGGGTCGCCGGGACGCCGCGGCGCTTCCACGGCCTGAATCGGACGTCCGGTGACGCGGCGCGCCGCGTCAATCACCTGGCGGACGCTGAAGCCGCGGCCATTGCCGAGATTGTAGATGAGCCGCTCAGGCGCCGAATCGCGTCCGAGCCTGTCGAAGGCTAGAAGGTGAGCCGCCGCCAAGTCCGCGACGTGAATGTAATCGCGAACGCAGGTGCCGTCGGCCGTGGGATAGTCCGTGCCGAAAATCGAGATGCTCCGGCGCTGGCCCAGCGCGGCCTGGAGAACGATGGGAATCAGGTGGGATTCGGGGTCGTGATCCTCGCCGAGCTCCCCGGCGGCGCCGGCGGCGTTGAAATAGCGCAAGCTGGCGTAGCGAAATCCGTGGATGCGATGAAACCATTCGAGCATTCGCTCGACGAGAAGCTTCGATTCGCCGTAGGCGTTGGTAGGTCGAAGTGGGTCGTCTTCCTCGATCGGAACGCGCAGGGGGTCGCCGTAGAGCGCCGCCGTCGAGGAAAATACAAGCCGGGGCACCTTGAATTCCAGCATGGCTTCGAGGAGCGTGAGCGTGTTGCAGGTGTTGTTGCGGAAATATTTTTCGGGAGCCGCCATCGATTCGCCGGCTTCGATGAACGCGGCGAAATTCATCACGCCGTCGAACGCGGCGCCGCGCATCGCTTTCCCGAGGGCCGGGCGGTCGCCGATATCCCCGGCGATTAGTTGCGCGCCCTTTGGGACGGCTTTCCGGTTGCCCTTGCTGAAATTGTCGAAGATGACGACTTCATGTCCGGCGCCGAGCAAAGCGGCGGAGACCACGCTGCCGATGAAACCCGCGCCACCCGTGACGAGTATCTTCATTTCCCTGCTCCGCACGATTTCGATTGCACGGCGGTCACCCGCCTCTCACGCACGGCCCGTCCGGCCGAACGGTGAAGCGCGAAAAACCGCGCGACTCCCGACGGAGTGGGGAAAAGGATACACGTTCGGGCGGAAAAGTTGGCCATAGAAGTTGAGGAACGATCGCGTCCGCCCGCGGGCGTTTTTTCCCAATGACGGTGGAAGATCCGCCGGCCGGGAGCGGGAGCCCGCGCGGAAGGATGCGTTTCGCACGCAATCCGTGCAAGAATGTTTGCCAGCGCTGCGGGCCCGTAGCTCAGCTGGTTAGAGCAGCGGACTCATAATCCGTTGGTCCTAGGTTCGAATCCTAGCGGGCCCACCAACTTCTTTTCTAGACCAGCAAAGATTTTCCGGCGACGTGCCGCATTTCCGCCGCTTCGCGCGCCCGCGACCATCTGTGAACCATTCGCAGCGGCACGCGAGGGCCATGGCGCTCGCGGCATGGCGCAAAAAACACCCGGCGATTAAAAGCTGAACGAAACTCGCAGGAAAATTTGCCGGTTTGCGCTGCTGGTTGAAAATGGTCCTCCGGCCAGCGCGTTCGGGATGGCGAAAAACGGGGAAGCCGTCGCCTGGGGGACATCGGCAGTGGGCGGGCTGAGCACGGCGGATGGAGTGGCCGGATTGACGTGGTTGAAAACGTTGCGAGCGTTCACGCTGAACGTAAGGTTGTATTTTTTTTCGGTCGCGCCTGACATCGCGGAGAATAGTCCGCCAAATCCGCTTCCGTAGGGGCTTCCCCCGGCGTGATGGTGGCCTCCGCCTCCGCCCGGCGAGCCTTGCGCTCCGCCCTTTTCGCTTCCAAATCCAAACGTCTTGCTCAGCCGCAAGTTGAGCGTGAAGCGGCCCGGCCCCGTCAGATAGTTGACCGGGACGAGCGCTTCCCCTGGCGCCGGAACCGTGTTGAACGATCCAATCCCGGGAACCGTGACGATATCCGGGCCGGTCGCACCGTTGGCAAACGAGGGCCTTTGGTTGTACTGCGCCGTTCCGATTAAATCCTGGCTGAGTGCAACGTTGTAAGGATAGCCGGAGCTGGCGATCAGAAACGGGCTGAGGCGGAAGTTGTAGGGCAGCGCGACGGTCCCGCCCAGGAAAAAACGGTTGCGCACGTCGTAAGGTGACCTCCCGTAGTCTTGCAGCAAATTGTTGGGGTTCGAGGGAAAACCGGACGCGCCGGACGTGTCGCTATTGGCGTACGTCAGGCTGTAGTAGCCGAAGAGCATCAATCTCGCTCCCGCGCGGATGGTGGTTTGCACGAACAATTGGTTCTCGCGGTAAATCCCCTCGGATTGAAATTGATAGATGTTTTCGAACGAGGGGTTGGGCCGCACACCCGGCGTCGCGCTCGAATAGTAGGGATAGTCGTAGGTTCCCGCGATTGGGATATTGATATTGTTGGTCAGAAACTGGTCCCATCCGCGCGAATTCAAATACGAGATGGAAAGATTTGCGAACTTGGTCAACTGCTGTTCGAGGCTTGCGGCGCTCTGGATCACGTACGGCGCGCGCAGGCGTCCCGAAGCCTGGTAGAGGGACGGCGGGACGGACCCAACGGGAGTGGTGCCGGGGAAAAACGTCGGGTTCGTAAAAATATACTGCGCTTGCGAGATTCCGTTGAGGCGGTTCTGTTCCAGGACGTCGCTCGATTCGAACCGGTCGTAGAAGATCCCGAATCCCGCGCGGAGGACGGTCTTGGGCGGCGCCTTTTTGCGGCTGATCCCCCAGGCAAATCCCAGGCGCGGCGCCCAATTCGCGTGATTGTTGATTTCGTTCTGCGATTCAAACCTCATGCCATAACTCAGAGTGATGTTCGGACGCATCCGCCAATCGTCCTCGGCGTAAAGACCCACATCAACCTGCGAAACGGTGGCGAGGGGATTGCCCGGTGTCGAAGGCGTCGCGCCGGCGGTCAACAGATACTGGCTCGCGGTCTGCGCTCCGGTCTCGAGCGCGGATTGATAGGCCTGGATGGACGGGAAGATATACTCGCCGTTGAACCCCTCCGTCGAGTCGTTGGAATCGTTCACGCCGCGCAAGCGCCCTCCGAGCGTGATGAAATGCTTTCCGTGCTGGATGGAGGTGTAGTTCTGGAGTTCGTAGTGGTTCGCGGTGTCGAGCAAGATTCCCGAATTGCTGCCGCCGCCGTCGAATGCGCCCTGGACGATCAGGGTGGGGCTCGTGCTGAGGGCCGCCTGATTCGTTCCATCGCGCAAATACTGAAAGCGGGTTTCGTTCACGACGTTCGCGCCGATCATCTGCGTATCGCTGACTTGCAGCGTCTGCTCGGTCGAGAGGATGTTGTATCCCTGCGAAGGGAGCGAGAACCCGCCGATGCCGTCGTTTTTCTGGTCGTCCCGGTAATATTGATAACGAACGGAAAGGGTGTTGTTCTTGGACAGCTGGTAATCGAGCCGCGGCCCCACGTTGTAGCGCGTGCGCGGGTTTTGCACCGCTTCGCTGAACGGAACGATTTCGTTTTGCGGGTTCAGCGTTTGCGCGTTGACGATCGAGAGATCGTGGATGTCGCGGACGTCGGCGTTCAGAAAAATCGAAGCTTTCTTGCTCAAGGGCCCGCCGAGGTAGCCGTCGTATTGCGTCGTGTAGTAGCCCGGATATCCCGAGGCGCTGTCCTCTTCCTTGAAATAAGGGTTCTTCGAGTTGAAGGCCGAATCATTCGCGTTGACCGACGCTTCCCCATGCCATTTGTCGCTGCCGGGCTTCGTGAAGATCTCGACGCGGCCGTAACCCACCTTGTCGTACTGCGCCGAAAACGGATTTTGATTGATTCGAATTTCCCGAATCGCCGATTTCGGAGGAAGCTGTCCCGCCGTGAATCCGTCAATATAAAACTGACCGCCGTTGGGCCCGGCCGAAGGTCCCGCCAGCGCTGTCAAGTCGCTTTGCAACTCATCGGGATCGTCCGGAAGTGACTCGAGCTCCTTTCCGGAAATGACGATCGAGCCGGCGTTCTTCTCCGGGCTGACCTCGACGGTCGGCGCATTTTCGGAGACGACGACTTTCTCTTGTTGCGTCGCAATCGCGAGTTTGATCTTGAGATGGCGAATCTCGCCGGCCGCGACCACGACGCTGTCGTCCTTGTAATTCTCGAATCCCTGCACAATCACTTGCAGGGAGTATTTGCCCGGCGCCAGGCCCTTGAATTCGAAAACGCCTTCTCGGTTCGTTGTCGCCAGCAGCGAATTTCCCGCCGGAGTCGCTACCTCAACGGACGCGTTGACCACAGCGCTGCCCGAAGGATCGAGCACCTGCCCCTGGATCTCCCCTTGGCCGGATTGCGCCAGCGAATGCTGCGGCCACGCCAGGGCGATCAGTGAAAATAATGCAATGCCTATGAATCGCCGGAAACTTCGGAGGATCATTGGGTCCCCTGAAATAAATTCAAATGCCTTGCTTTCGCGCTTGAATTATTGACTTGCGTCGTCCCCCTCGCCCGCGGGCGCTCCGCCCAGGCTCCATGGGGAGAGCGTCATGGCCTGGCGGTTGTTTGGCGCTGCGGCAAGGATGGGTTCCACACCATCCACCAAAGTTATGGCGGTCACTTCGCCGGAAGAGTCGCCCGCGGTCGTCACGATCATGACGGCGTCGCCTTTTTGAAGGTCGGCGATGGTTGACGGGGGAATCCGGTTGAGAATCTGCTGAAAATCCGCATGGCCGCCGCTCGGGCGCCGCGCGCCGCCCTCGGCCGGCGCTGAACTTTCCGGCTGGTTTGCTCCCGTCATCGCTTGCTTCATCCGGAAAGCGATGCGTTGCGCGAATTCGGGGGGCAGTTTGCGGAGCTGCGATTCATCCGTGATCCTCACCACCACGGATTTTTTTTCGATCAGGTCCTGCACCGTAATTGTCTTGGCCTGCGGATCGATTGCGGCGATGGTTCCCGCGATGTTCCGGAACGTCCCGGACACGATTTCGTCTGCCGTGAATTCGCTGCCGTCGGCGCTGAGCGTTCCGCGCGCGCGCAACTGATCGCCGGGCTCGATCTGGCCGAGGGGAGCGGGCTTGGCGTCGTCGAACCGGACCGACTCGGGCGAATAGCGGCGCAGGATGGTGGATTTGGTCGTATGAATCGTCACGGTCTTGATTCCGGCGAAGGTCGTCACCGAAATCGTCACCGTGCCCGCGGCCGGATCCACGGACGTTACCAGCCCTCCAATCCCGTTCTTCCGCCACTCCTCCCGCTCCTGCGCGTGCTTGGCTTCCAGGTCCGAGCGGACCATGGCGATCAATCCGCTGGCGGTGAACGACTTCCGATCGCTCGAGGGTTCGCCCCAGACCAGAATTCTGTCGCCGGGATGCAGATCGCTCAATTCGATCGGAGCCGCGCTCTTCAAATCCTTCTGTCCTGGCTCGACGCGGACTTTTCGGGCGTTGTCCAGCAACTGCACGGCGATTTCCGCGCCGCTGTCGGTCGCCAGAATAATGTTGTTTCCGCTGATGGACTTGATCACTCCCACCTCGCGCGCCACGCTGGTATGCGCCGCGGACTGCGGAGGCATGGGCGCATGGGGAGCGGCGCCC
This sequence comes from Verrucomicrobiia bacterium, assembly GCA_035503815.1. GTDB lineage: Bacteria > Acidobacteriota > Terriglobia > Acidiferrales > UBA7541 > Palsa-295. Next base: position 56,951 of record DATJTF010000004.1, on the reverse strand, counting down.
GCAGGGAAGGAGAGCGCACCGGCGAGAGCCATCGTCACCGTTGCCAGAGACAGGCAAGATTTTTTCGTGCGGCTGTGAAGCGAGTGCACCAAGCGCTCCTGAAATTCACTCCGGATGGTTGCGAAGCCGCGGCGCACGGATAGACCTCCTCGCCGCTTTCTGCGAACCCCGCCTGCTTACCCCAACTTAGACGTAGGCAATTTCGGAAAGAGTTTCCTCAATTTTTGCGGGAAGTTTCAACAATCCCCGCTTCACATCCGCCCACTCCGGAATCAATCCTTGCGCAGCTCGGCGGCGAGCTCCGGGGGAGCTTCGTGAAGCAATTCGAGGACAACGCCGTTCGTCCAGCCGAACCCAATCATATTTTTCGCGTATCCGACTTCAATCTGCGTTTCCGCGGATCGCGTCACCACATTGTATTTCTCGCGAAGCGTGTGGTCGCGGCGAAAATTATCGAGGACCATCGAAATGAATTCCCGGCTGATCCGGTCGGCGTCGGCCGCGTAGCCGTAGCGGCGCAGTCCCTCGACGGCAAGCAATTGGATGGGCGCCCAGCCGTAGGGATAATCCCACTGCGCCTCGCTGTCGTTGCGGCTCATCGCGAGCCCGCCGGGGCGCTCGAAAAGTCCCGAATTGGCGGCAATCGCGCGCGCCTGCTCTTTCGTCGCCAATCCGGCCCAGAGAGGATAGAAAGTGGTGGCGTAGTCGTAGGTCGAGCGTTTGTGAGTCACAAAGTCATAATCGAAAAAGATGCCGCGGCCCGGGTCCCACATGTACTTGTCCATTCGCTCCCGGCGTTCCGCCGCTTTTTCCTGCCAACGCTCTGCGTCCTCTTTGTTTCCGAGGAGAAGGCTCATCTCCTCCAAATCCTTTTCCGTCTTGTAAAGGAGCGAATTGAGGCCGACGGGAGCGTAGTGGTGAGTCTCGGCGCCAAACGGGCCGAATCGAAACGTGACGTCGAATCCGGACTCGCGCATGCTCCGATCGCCTTTGTAAAAATCGGCAGTGAGTGCCACGCGGTCCGCAGGGGCGCAGTTCCCGCCTCCGGCTCCGGGGCTGACGGCGGGAGTGTCGCAAACGCTCACGTCGAAGATTGGCCCGATTACGGACGACGCCGGCTGTTGCTGGCCAATTCGCACCAGATAGGGGCTATCCTCGCCTTCGTGAATCAGGAAATAGTGCATGACTTCGCGATAATAGTGGCTGGGATCTCCCATGATTTCAGGGACGGGACCGTTCCCGGCGTCGAAGTAGCGCGAGAGCTGCGTATCTCCCGCCAGATGCGGCGGCTGATTCCACTGCTCGTAATCGGAAACTGCGAACGCGTAGGCGCGCCTCAGCCACTCGAGATTCGCCGATCCCGCGGCCTTGTCCGCCTGGTACACGGCGAGAATCATCGAGCTGAGAAATGGCGGTTGCGACCGGCCAAGATAGTAGGTGCGGTTCGCATTCAGGACGCCGCCGTAATGCTGGATCTCGTAAAAGAAATTCTCGACCATGCCTCTGGCCATGTCTCTGCGGCCGTCCCGGAGCAGTCCGCGGATGATGAAGTAGCTGTCCCACCCGTACATTTCGTTGAACTGTCCCCCGGGCACGACATAAGAATTTTCGAGATAGAGCAGCCCGGGAGGGTGAATTTCGGAAATGTCGCTTTCATCCGCCGCGCTGATTTTCGCGGGAAGGTGTGCCAGACGCACCGAGCACCGCTTCGGCAAATCGGCCAATTCCGCGGGAATGGCTGCGCCCGCGGGGAAATAGAGCACGGGCTCGCCCGAAATTTTTGGGTCTTCCAACGTCTCGCATTTCGTGAGGGAACGGCTCAGGTTGGTCCAGTCAGCGGAGATGTAACGCAGCATGTCGTCGAGAGATTCGAAGGACTCTTTACCAGCAGGCGCTGCGATCGCGCCGCGGCGGCCGCTGATAATTTTTGCAGGATTTCCGGCAGCCAGGATGGCGATGACCGGCACGAACCAAATTACGCGAATGCACGGCGCCAGGCGGCGCATTCCAGCTCGACCTCCTCTCACCCATCCAACCTAGGCCAATTCGGCATCCGATGAAAGTGGGAATCTCTGAAGAAAACGGCGCGCCCGGCTGTGGGTCTTTCGCATGAATTTGCAAAATAGACGATTCACCAAACGCCGGCATGCCAAGAGCGCGATTGCTGAATGCCCAAAGAGGTTCTGGTACTGACATAACCGCCCTCGGTCCTGCGGCTGCCCCGAAATGGCATATGCCTCGCAATCCAACCATATCCCTCTGCCAGCCAACGACTATCCAGCCCGAGCCGCTTACGGCTCCGTGCTTCGAGCGTCCTGCTAAGACGCTCTCACTTTGAAACGGTTCTGGGTACTAAAACCCCGGACACAAGTGAATTGAACCTAGCCATGTCACGCCTTTTGCCGATATCTTCAGTGGCGCGGGAGGGTTTTTATGAAGATCCTAGGTGCGTTGATAATTTGCCTGTGCTTGCCGGGCCTGGCATTTGCGCAGCACGCGGCTTTCGGGGGCGGGTCGAGTTCCTCGGCCTACAGCGGCAGCGGTGGCGGCGGAGGAGGAAGTAGCAGCGGAGGAAATGCGTCGCTGTTGCATATCCCCGCGACGCAGTTCAAATACGCCTCGGCCCACAACGACGGCCAATATGTCCCGTCGGGATTCGTTCCATTTTCGCAGGCCGTGAAGTCCGCCACACCCTCGCCGGAAGCGGGGACGTTTCTGCCGTTTGCAAAGGCGGTCGAAGAGGGACGCGAAGCGAACGAACCGCCGCCGTCGCTGGGCGATTTTGCCCGGGCCGAGCGCGCGCGAAGAGCTCACAAGGCCGCCGCCAACTGACCGCACCGAGCGCGGCAAGGCATCTTCGTCTTACCGCGCTCGTCCGCATTTTCCAGGCGCTGGGTTCCCTTCTCCGCGAACGCGTTATTCCGCGCCCGGATTTCCCGCTTGAGCATATCCCGCCATTTTTTCACCCCATCCAAGAGATGAATCGCCCCCAAGCGCGCCGCTGATGTAGACTCCTGCGCGAATCCTCGCCGTATTCGGCCGATCCATTTTTCCGGGGAAAGGGGCTTGCATGAAAAAGAGGGCAATCATAGGTGCCGGTGTTCTGGCATTGGCAATTGTTTTGACCGGGGCGCGTTCTGGCGCTCAGTTGCAGCCGGCGGGCTGGCGAACATCGCAATATCTCGAGTCGATTCGCGAAAATCCAATGCTTCTGATGGATTTTCTGTATCGCATGCCGAAAGGCGGCGACCTGCACCACCATCTCACCGGAGCGGTCTACGCCGAAAGCTACATCCAATATGCCGTCGAAGACGGGCTGTGCATCGACCAGCAATCCGAAATTTTCCCGCCGCCGTGCGACGCCTCCAAAGGGCAGCTTCCTGCCGCCGACGCCCTGACCAATTTCCCGTTCCGCAATCAGGTGATTGATGCATGGTCCATCCGGTACTACGTCCCGACGGTCAACGACCCCTCCGTCCGGCTTCATTTCTTCACGGCGTTCGCGAAATTTAATCCCGTGGTCAATCGCCACTGGGGCGAAATGTTCGCCGAAGTCACCGAGCGAGCGGGACTGGAGCACGAAATTTATCTCGAGACCATGCTGACGCCGGACCAGGGTGAAGCGGCGGAGCTTGGCCGCCGGGTTGGCTGGTCCGACGACCTCCCGGCGCTGCGGCAGAAGATGCTCGCCGCGGGAATGGATAAAGTGGTCGCGGACGCGCGGCACAATCTGGACGTGGGCGAAAAGGGCATGCGCCAGATTCTTGGTTGCGGCACGCCACAGGCCGAGGCCGGTTGCGGCGTCACGCTGCGCTTCATCAATCAAGTGCTCCGCGCCTTTCCGAAGGACCAGGTCTACGCGCAGATGATCGCGGGCTTCGAACTGGCGAGCCAGGATCCGCGCGTCGTGGGAATCAACCTCGTCGAGTCGCAGGACGAATACCGCGCGCTGCACGATTTCGATCTGCACATGAAGATGCTCGACTATCTCCACGGCGTCTATCCGAAAGTCCACATTTCTCTTCACGCCGGCGAACTCACTCCCGGCGAAGTAATGCCCGAAGAATTCCTGGCCTCGCATATCCGAAAATCCATCGACATCGGCCACGCGGAACGCATCGGCCATGGAATTGACGTGCTCTACGAGCAGGACGCGCCGGGCCTGCTGGCGCAGATGGCGCGGCAACACATCCTGGTGGAATGCGCGATCCACGGCTATCAAGTGGTTCGCCAAATTCCGAACAACGAGAATCCGTACGCCATCTATTCGCGCGCCGGCGTGCCTTTGTCGCTGGCCACGGACGATGAAGGAGTGGCGCGCACCGACCTGACCGACGCTTTCCGGACCGCCGTGGTTGACTTTCATGTGCGCTATCCGGAATTGAAGACCTTGGTTCGCAACAGCCTCGATTACGCCTTTGTGCCGGGGGCGAGCCTGTGGACCAGCCGCGACCAGAAAGCCATGGTCACTCCGTGCGCGGGACAAGCGCTCCACGCCGTCCCTGATTCGAGCGCCTGCCGCGATTTTCTTGCGGCAAGCGAAAAGGCGAGCCTCGAGTGGAAGGAAGAAGTGGCGTTCAGCGAGTTTGAGGAGTCGATCGCGTCGGGTCGAAAATGACCTCCGGCGCGGCTCGCCGGCCGAACCGCCGGCGGCGGCCGCAGAAACGATCCGCCATTTTCGACCGATGAACGATCGCGCCGCGCATCCAGCCGGCTCGTTCCGATCATCCGAATCGCCGGTGCGTCGACCAATAGGCGGCCCAAGGCATCCGAAGTTTGTGGCATAACAAGATATCGGGATGGTCGCGCGACTCTTCGTTAACAACTCCAAATGAGTTGGTGTTTTTCGCCGCCACGCGGCAGCTATCGAACAGTTCCTGCGCGTCGTCCAGGTCGAAGCCGGTCACGATCACGGTTTCCGGCTCCCGCGGATCAAATCCGCGATACCAGAAAGAATTCGTCAGGCACATCGCGTGGGGCAGCCCGAGCGGGGGACCGTACAGATTGAGCGCGCCCCCCTCTCCATAATTCCCCGTTAGGATTCCCGTGTTTTCGCGCACATCCGGAGGCAGCGAGTCGTACACTTTTGCCACGGCTTGCGCAAGCTCCGGCCAGCCAATTTCCTCTCGAAACTGGTCGTACATTTTGCTTGTGATTTTCCAGATCCTGGAACCGACAGGCGCGACCGGAGTCATCAGGAGCACGAACGCAATTCCTCCGAAAATTATTCCGGCCCATTGCGAGCCGAGCGCGATCCTCGACCAGGCGGGCTTCCATTCCGTGAGAAGCGTTCCGAAAAAAACGCTCCCTCCGGCGAGAAGCATCGGATAGAGCGGCGCAGTGTAGTAGGAGCGCGCGCCGGGGACGGCAAAGAGCGCGAACGTCGCGACGAACACCCACCCAAGCAACCGGTACCGGCGAGCCGCCTGGCGGAAGAAATAAAACCACAGGCCGAGAAGGGCCAGCGGAGCCGTGAAGATGTTCACGCATACGAGAAGCTGCCCGGGATAAAAGCCGCTATAGCGGCCCTCCCGAAGGTCCCGGGCGTGAATATGCGCGAGGAACTCGAGTGAAATGAAGTGATGCTCCGCTTGCCAGACCAGGTTGGGCAAAAACAACAGAACGGAAAGGCCCGCTCCCGCCCAGAGCCAGCCGCTTTTCAAGTAGCGCCGCGCGGGCGTCAAGAGCACAACCAAGGCGACGCCGAGCGCCAGGAAACCCATCGTGTAGCGCGTTTCCATGCCCAGGCCCATCGCCGCGCCGATCGCTAGCCACCAGCGAGGATCGTCCGAATTCAAAAGCCGGACGAGGAAATACGTGAGCGCCACGCCCCAGAGAAGATCGAACGAGACGTATTGAAAGACGGCGCCCTGAGAGAGTGAGACCGGCGTGATTCCGGCCGCAACCGCTGCCATCACCTGCGCGCCCCGGCGCCCGCCAAGTTCTTTCGCCATCAGCCCGGAAAGAACCATGACAGCGCTTGTCGCCACGCCCGCAAAGAAGCGAAACCCGGTGAGAGAAGTTCCGAACAGGATCAGCTCGAAGCGGGCGATCAGCGGCGTGATGGGCGGGTAAGCGACGAAACCCCAGTCGAGATGTCGCGCGTCATCGAGCGTTTGGAGTTCGTCGCGATGAAACCCGTATTTTCCGTTGCTGACGATGTGGAAGAGCAGGAACGCCGCGGCAATCAGAACTGTCACGGCGATATCGGAGCGGAAAAGCCTTTCCAATCGCGTCTTCACTCGTCCTCCCGCCCGGCGGGCGATTCACGCATTTCTTGCGAGCTTCGAGGCCGGAATTCTAACTTGGACTTCACTGGACAGCGTGAAAATTCGGCAAACGGGTGCGATGGTTAGGCGGCCGAAATCCGGCGCCGCGGATCTACGAACAGCCAGGCAACCGATCCGAGCGCGCAGAGAAACGCCGCGGCAAAAAATGACGAAGTCCATCCGTAATGATCCGCAATCCACGGTGTCAGGGAAGCCGTGACCGCGCCGCCAATCTGCGCCCCCATGTTCATCCAGCCGGATACCGCTCCCGATGAATTTCCGGCAATGTCCGCCGTGACCGCCCAGAACGAACTCTGCGCCAGATAAAGAGCGCCCGCGCCGCCCGCCAAAACGATGCTGGCAAGCCGCGCGCTTTCGGCCCGCGCACCGAGAACCAGAAATGCCGCCGCCAACGCCATGGAAAACACGGCGACGCCGCAGCGGCCCAGCCGCTTCCCTTTCCACTGCGTGATCAGATCGCTGACAAACCCGCCGATGGCGCAGCCGGCGGCCATGGCCAGAAAAGGGAGCGAGGTATAAACCGCGCTCGACTTTAGGTTCAATCCCCGGACTCTTGCGAGATAAGTGTAAAACCAGCTGAAGTAGATCCAAGCGACGTAGCCGTAGCAGAAATAGCTGAGCGTCACGGCCCACACGTTGCCGCTCGAGAGAATTTTGCTCCAGGGAATTTCACGGGCTGGGTCCGCGACCGATTGCGATGCAATCGTCAAGCCGCCCCGGATTTTTTCCAGCTCGCCGGCCGAGACCGAAGGATGCTCTTCCGGCTTGTCGCGCGAAATCGCGAACCATACGGCTCCGGCCAGCACTCCGATCACTGAGCAAATCCAAAAAGACGCGCGCCATCCGTGGTGGACCATGATCCAGATGATCAGAGGCGGCGTGACTCCGGAGCCGATTCCGACCCCCGCAAAAATCCATCCGTTGGCGAGTCCCCTCTCTTCCGTGGGAATCCAGCGCGAGGTGAATTGATTCGCCGCCGGGTACATGATGGCCTCGCCCGCTCCAAAGAGAAACCGGATCAGAATGAAGAGAGCGAGAGCGGAAGAAACCCCGGGAGGCACCGCCGCCGTCAGCGCCGTGAAAATTCCCCACCAAACCACGGCGGCGGCCAGCACGCGGCGCGGCCCCAGGCGGTCCGCAAGCCAGCCAGCGGGAGTCTGAAACGCAGCGTAACCCACCAGAAAAGCGCTGAAGATCCAGCCGAGGTGGACGTCGCTCAGATGGTAGACCTGGCGGATATCCACCGAAGCGATGGAAATGTTGACGCGGTCGAGGAACGCGACCGCGCTCATGACGAACAGCCAGAAAATAAGAAGCCAGCGCACGCGCGTCATGCGGGGAATCCCCGGCGCGTCGGGGAAAGATCCGCCGCGCCCCACGCCGCGATTGCCCTGGCGCCCGCCGCATGGTACGTTTCGCGCCGCGCGTGAATTTTTCGATTCAAAAGGAGATTCCCATGCACCAGAGAATTTTCCGGCTGTTGGCCATCGGCGCCGCTTTTGCCTCGCTTCTGTTTTTGGCCGCGTCGCTTTCCGGCGATTCGCACCAGAAACGGGCCATCACCCTGCTCGATCCTTCCCTCCATCTTCCGTTCAGCGACGGCATCGTTGCCGGCAACACTCTCTTCGTCGCGGGTGAGCAGGGAACCGACGCCAAGGGCAATTTGCCCGAGGGGATCGGCCCGCAAACCCAGGCCGCGCTCGACAACATCGCCAAGGTGGTGAAGCAGGCCGGATTCGAGATGAGCGACATCGTTTCGGTGACGGTCTATCTCTCCGACATTCATGACTTCCCCGCCATGAACGCGGTGTACCGCACGGTGCTGCCCGATCCCAAACCCGCGCGAGCGACCGTGCAAGTGGGCGCGCTGGTCAACGGAGCGAAAATCGAAATCTCCGCGATCGCGGTGAGGAATCGCCGGTAAGCCGCTATAGCGGCGGACATTTTTTGTTTTCTCCCGCGCCCCGGCAAGCGCATCGGCGGGGCACAGAGAGAGTGAATCTCCGAATCCAAAACTTCAATAAATTTAATTGAAAAAAATGGATTGGCGTTCCCGGCGCGCTCGCGCCGGTTCCGGATGGGAGGGCTTGGCCGCCGCTGCGCCGGGCCCCTGCGCCCGGCCCGGACGAAAGTCATTCGTCAAGATACTTCACGAAGACCACTTCGTTCCGCGCCTCGTTGTAGAGCAATTCGTCCACGTTGGCCTGGGCCAGCAGGAGGCCGAATCCTCCCGGGCGGAGCCCTTTCTCTCTCCGAACTTCGTCGTGGCTGGTGGGGTCGTCCGGTGAATGCGAGATCGCGGCGTGCGTCAGCTCGTCCACCTTGAATCCGGGGCCGGGGTCGGCGATCCGGTAAAGCAGCATGCGCTTGGCGCGCAGATAGGAGATGCGGACTTTGCGCGTGGGATCCAGTTTTCCGCCCCACTCGATGGCGTTGAGCAGGAGTTCGTGAAACGCCTGCCCGACCGCCCTGCGAACATCCTCGGAGAGTCCCGATTTCAGCTGCGCCATGAAATTCTCGATGCGCTCGGCCGCGTCGAGAGTGCAAGGCACGACGATCTCGACCCACTCGGGCCGGGCCGAAAGGACTTCAATCGGCATGGCGTCCGTGCCCTTCCCCAAGGTTTCCTTCAAAAGGGCCATCACGACTTTCGGGTCGAACGGTTTGGCGATGTACTGATAGGCCTGCTCGCGAACCGCGTTGAGCACGGTTTCGGGAGCGTCGTCCGAGGTCATGACGATAATTTTGGGGCGGTTCTTGAGAGATTTGAGGGCCGTCAGGACTTCGATTCCCGTTTTCTTCGGCATCCAGACATCGAGCAAAACGAGATCGAATTTTCCGGCGCGGATTTTCTTGAGAGTTTCATCTCCGTCGGAGGCGGTGACGACGGCAAAGTTTTTCTCCGCGCGAAGAGTTTCCGTCAGGAGAAGCCTGGTCGTGCGATCGTCATCAGCGACAAGGATACGGGGCACGGAGACCTCCACGGGCAGGCCATGCTACGTCCCCTGCCCCTTCAAGTCAACGCCAGACGAAACCAGTGAAATGCGCCCTTGCGGCGCACTTTCGCGTCAGGAAGCGGCGCGGCGAAATGGCTCTTCGCGCAAAAATTCCGAAATTCTCTCGAGAGCCGCTTCGAGCGTTTTGGCGTCGCCGCCGAACCCAAACCGCACGAACGATTCCATTCCCATCAGCTCGCCGGAAACCATCAACACGCCTTTTTTCACTCGCAACTCCTCCGTCCATCGCGCCGAATTCCTTCCGCCGCGAAATCCCGCCCAGGCGATGGCGCCTGCCTTCGGAGCGATGTGCGAAAACACGTCCTGGTGAACCGCCAGCCAATGGCGGAGCGCGGGATAATTCTTCTGCAAATACGACCGCGTGCGCTGGAGTATCCACTCTCTCCTTATCGGCTCCAGCGCGATCGAGCCCAGCCGGTCTGAAAGGCGCGAGGGCCCGATGCTTGTGTAGTCGTGGAATCCCCACAGCTTTTCGGCCATTTCCGGCGGCCCCACCACCCAGCCGATCCGCAGCCCCGGCAGGCTGAACGACTTCGAGAGCCCGCCTGTGCAAAGCACGCGCTCGTACGATCCCCAAAAGCTAGGGGTCAAGGGCCCATCCAATTCGGCGCCGCGATACACTTCGTCAGCCAGCACCCAAGCGCCCACGCGGGCCGCGGCGGCAATGATCGCCTCGCGCTCGCCGCGGCTCAGGACGCTCCCGGCCGGATTATTCGGGTTGCAAACGGCCACCAATTTCGTCTTGGGCGTGATCAGCCGGCCCAGCTCATCAACGTCGATTCCCCACCCGAGATTTTCGCGGAGCCATAACGGGCGCACCGCCGCTCCAAAAGACTCGGCCAGCCCGCCAATCTGCATGTAATTCGGCAGCATTAAGACCACTTCATCGCCGGGCTCGATGAGCGACCAGGTGGAAACGAAATTGGCTTCCGATCCGCCGCAAGTCACCAGGACGTTTTCCATCTTCGCGCCGGGATAAAACTCCGCGACGCGCGATCGCAGCTCTTCGCTTCCGTTGGTCTGGGGATAGACTTGCGGCAGATTGAAAATTGCTTCGAGCGCGCCGGGATCGCCCACGAGTTCGGCCGTCGTCAGCGGATGCACGCCGCTTTCGGAGATGTTGAGCTCCACCTGGTTCTCCCAGATGGATTGCCATCGCTCGAGTTCGAATGGACGGATTTTCATGCCGGGCCTCTTGGGCGGAATTCGCCCTCCGCGAAAACTTCGTCCGCAAAATGTACGTGATTCGGCGGCGTTTCCCAAGTGAATTTCTGCGGCAGCGCCCGCAGCAATCTGTTGCCAGCGTTCGCCGGCGGAGCGAGAATATGCGGCAGCGAACGCTCACGAGAAAGAGACCCCACTTTGCCCGAAACCCAGCGCCAGCCGAGTCCCGAACTCATTTTCGAAACTCTCAACGCCTACCAGCGCACGGCCGCATTGAAAGCCGCGATCGAGCTCGACCTATTCACCGCGATCGGAGAAGGCGCGACCGAGGCTGAATCTCTCGGCAAGCGCCTGGGCGCGGCCGAACGCGGCGTGCGCATCCTCTGCGATTTCCTCGTCGTGATCGGATTGCTCGCGAAAAACGGAGATCGGTACGCGTTGACGCAGGACGCGGCCGTCTTTCTGGATCGCCGTTCGCCGAAGTACGTGGGTTCCTCGATGACGTTCCGATTGATGCCGCAAATCGTGAAGCCCTTCGACAACCTGGCGGAAGCCGTGAAGCACGGCGGAACGGTGATTTCGGAGGGAGGGATCGCCGGCACGGACGATTCGGTGTGGATCGAATTCGCCCGGTCGATGGGAACGTTGCAATCGATGCCGGCCGAAACGCTCGCGCGATTTTTGAGGGGCGCGGGCGAGGTGAAGGGCAAAGTGCTGGACGTCGCGGCGGGCCACGGGAAATTCGGAATCGCGGTGGCGCTGGCGAATCCCGGCGCTCAGGTTCATTTTCTCGACTGGCCAAACGTGCTGAGCGTGGCGCGGGAAAATGCCCGCGCGGCCGGCGTGGAATCACGCTCGCAGTTTCATGCGGGCGACGCGTTCGAGATCGATCCCGGTAGCGGCTACGACCTGATCCTGGTGGCGAACTTTCTGCAACTCCTGGACCCGGTTCGAATCCGCGCGCTGCTGACGAAGATGTTCGGGGCGCTGGGCGAGAACGGAAAGATGGTGACGCTGGGCTTCATGCCGGATGAGAACCGCGTGACGCCGCCGGAGATGGCGGCGTTTGCGATCGTCATGCTGGCGACGACGGCGGGAGGCGACGCCTACACGGTAGGAGATACGGAGCGGATGCTGCGCGCCTCGGGATTTACAAGGAACGAATTTCACGCCATTCCGGGAAGCCCGATGCGGGTCATCGTCTCCCAGAAGTAAATTCCTGAAAATCAATTTTCAAAGAACGTTTGCGCCGGACACATCCGGCGCCGCGCCTTTCCGCGCGTTACAGCTAGCTGCCCGCGTGGGAAAACGCGAGCGAAAGCAAAGTGTGCTGCTCCATTTCGTGCGCCTTGTGCGAGCCGGTGGCCGGGCTGGCGCTGGCGGAGCGCTTGACGGAAAGCACGGAACGCCCGCGGGCCAGCCTCTCGATGCGAGGGAGCAAAAACGCGAGCGCGCCCATGTTGGCGGGCTCTTCCTGAACCCAGGTAAATTCGCGCGCGTTGGCGTGGCGGTCCATCTCGGCCGCCAACTCGGCTTCGGGAAACGGATAGAGCTGCTCGAGAAAAACGATAGCCGTGGATGTGTCCTTGCGCTTTTTCCGCTCGGCCACCAGCTCATGGCCGATTTTGCCGGTACACAGCAAGACGTGAGTGGCCGAGGCGTCGCCGCCGTCGGGAATCACGGAGCGGAATCGAGGCGCGGACAAATCCGCAAGCGTGGACGAAGCCGCGGGATTGCGGAGCATGCTTTTCGGCGTGAAGACGACGAGCGGCTTGCGCCACTTTCGCATCGCTTGCCTGCGGAGAAGGTGGAAATATTGGGCGGCGGTGGAAGGCTGGCAAACCTGGATATTGTCCCGCGCCGCCAACTGCAAAAATCGCTCGATGCGCGCGCTGGAATGCTCCGGCCCCTGCCCTTCGTAGCCGTGGGGCAGAAGGAGGACCACGCCGGAGAGCAAATTCCACTTGTCTTCGCCGGCCGCCACAAATTGGTCGATGATGATTTGGGCGCCGTTGGCAAAATCGCCGAATTGGGCCTCCCATAGGACGAGGGCTTCGGGAAAATCGCGGCTGAACCCGTATTCGAATCCGAGCACCGACGCTTCGGAAAGCGGGGAGTTGTGGGCTTCAAACCAGGCCGGCGATTTCGCAAGGTGTTCCAGCGGAACGTAATCGTGTTCGGTCTCGATGTCCGTCAGCGCGGCGTGCCGTTGGTTGAACGTCCCACGACGGCTGTCTTGCCCGCTCAATCGGACCGGAATTCCCTGCCCGAGCAAGGTGCCGAACGCCAGAGCCTCGGCCATGCCGAAATCCACGGGGCGTTTCCCGCGGGCCATTTCGAGGCGCTGTTCGAGCAGTTTTTTCACTTTGGGGTGAATGTGGAAACCGGAGGGATAGGCCGCGAGAGCTTCGCCGGCCTGGGTGAGCTGGGCGGCGGGAACTCCCGTGCCCACTTCGAGGGATGCGTTGTAGCGCCCTCCGCGGAACGCGTCCCAATATTCCGGGAGCTTGCGCATCGGAGGCGTCTTTTCGAGCTCGAGAGCGGCCTTTTGCGCGGCGTCCAACTCTTGCTGGACGCGGGCGACGATTGGCGCCGCGTCCGCACCTATTTTCGAGGCGTAAATCCGCCAGAGCGGGGGATGGGCTTCGATTTTGCGGTAGCGAAGGGGCTGGGTGATGGTCGGATCGTCCACTTCGCTGTGGCCGTGCTTTCGGTATCCGATCAGGTCGATCACGACGGGTTCGCCGAACGTATCGCGGTATTCGAGAGCGAGGCGCCCCACACGAACCACGGCTTCGGGGTCCTCGGAATTGACGTGGAAAATGGGAATGGGGAGGCGTTTCGCCAGATCGGATGAAAATCGCGAGGAGCTCGAATCCTTGGGAGTCGTCGTAAAGCCGATCAAATTGTTCACGATCACGTGCACGGAACCGCCTACCGTGAATCCATGCACTCCGGCCATGTTGAGCGTCTCGGCCCAAATCCCCTGCCCTGAAAACGCCGCGTCGCCGTGCATCAGCACGGGCACGACGCGAAGATGTTTTTCAGGCCCGCCCAGCCGCGTCTGTTTTGCGCGCGCCCGCCCAACGGCAACCGGATCCACCGCTTCCAGATGGCTCGGATTCGATACCAGGTGAATTCGTACGGCGCGGCCATTCGCCGCCGTGAAATTTCCCGTGGCGCCCATGTGATATTTCACGTCGCCGCTGCCCAGCACGCTGCGCGGGTCCACGTCCTCGAACCGGGCGAAAATTTCGGCCGCCGGACGCCCGACGATGTGCGCCATGACGTTGAGGCGGCCGCGGTGGCTCATGGCCAGAACGGCTTGCTCCGCGCCCTGGCCGGCGGCCGCGTTCAGGATCGCGTCCAGAAGCGGGAGAAGCCCCGACTCACCCTCGAGCGAATACCGCTTCGTTCCGAGGTAGCGCGTTTGCAGGACCTGCTCAAACACTTCGGCGCGCACGAGGAGTTCCAGAATTCGAGCGCGGTCGGGCTGCGGCGCATCCGCCTCGAGGCGCTCCTGAATCCAGGCCCTCTGTTCGGCGTCGGGAATGTGCATGAATTCCGCGCCAATGCTGCCGCAATAAACGTGCCGGGCCGCGTCCGCGTCCGGGCCGGAAACGTCGAGTTCCGCAACTTCCGCGGGCTTCAAATCGCCCAGCGGATCAATCTGCGCCTGCAAATATCCCCAGCGGCGGAACGCGTCCCAGATGCGCCCTTGCTCGTCTTTCGACGCCGCGGTTTCGACAACCGATTGGTGCCGGCTCATAAAGGTCCTTTAAAATTTCTCCTTCAGTATTATATCGGCTCGAAAGCCCGTTGAGCGAAAACCTGCCCTGCCAAGACGCGCGGCTTGCAATAGCGGAGGTGGACAGAGACATGCGGAAATGGGCTCGGAATCGCGGGAAAAAGCGACCCAGAACTCCGACGGCATAGTCCCGGAAGTGTTGCGATTAGAAAGTAGCGCGGTGCTTTGTTTTCTATAAGTTGCGCGAATTTCTATCTCCGGGTGTGTTGCGATTAGGAATGGGGTGATGGGTGTGTCGAGATGGGCCGACGGAACGCCACGCAGGGACTCGTGCGGGTGTGTAGGCGCGCTAATTCGTTCGGAGATGAGTGCGGAGGAAAGTGGGACAGACTGCGAGTCTCGTGCCCCGGAGGGCGGCTGGGCCACCACGATGCGAGACATAAATCACTCAATTTACGCTAGCACGCAGGGGTGGAAATTTCAAATCCACGGCGGGTGTGGACTTTTGAGAGAAAAGAGAAAAGCGCGGAGCGCCGGATGAACAAGGGCGCAGAGGGGTGTTGGGGGAGGAGGAGAATCTTTCCATAAGGATGATTTTTTCGGCAAGCAAGCGTTCGAGTTCGAGCTGAGCTTTACGTCCGTGGCCGGACCGAGGCCTATTTAAACAAAGAAACGGAACCTCCAAGAGCGGGCGTTCCAAGAATTGAAAGCAGAAGACGCTAGGAGGCTTTCCAATCGCCGAGGAGTTTGCGGACGAGGACGAGCTGGCCCAGATGATAGGAGTTGTGGTCGGCGAGGAGGAGAATTTCGCGCAAAATGGTCTGCCCCGAGCCATGAGGAATGGGCGCGAGCAAATCCGTCTTCGGATCCTCGACCAGCTTCTGCATGGATTTCTGATCCGCTTCGATCTGTTTGACGGTCTTCTCCCAAGCAGCGGCGGTGGGCGGAGCGGGTTCCTTCGGCCAGTAACCCTCTGGCCAGGGCGGCGAAGCGTGGTGGGGATTGCGCGAAAATTCCAGGATGTCGAATTGGGCCAGGCGAATGTGTTCGAGCAGCTCCCAAGCGGAATGGGGCGAGCCGGGAGGCCGCGTGCCGCGGTGCACGGCGGGGAAATCCTTGACGGCGGATTTCCAATCCGCGTGCGCTTCGCCCCAGTCCAACATTTTCGCCAGCTGTTCCCGCAACGCTTTCTCGTTCATTAGCGCGCCTCCTTTGTCCCGGAAAAAGGGTAGGAGTTTCCGAGGGCCGCGTCAATCGCCACGTGATTCGTGGATTGAAGCGCGGCAATGATTGTTGTCGGCGACTTCCGAGCGGGGTATGATGCGCGACTAAAACGCATCCAGGAGCGTACATGAGCGCAACGCGCATTTCCCGACGCGATTTCTCGCTGGCTTTGGGGGGTTCGCTGGCGGCAGCCGCCGCGACCAGCGCTTTTCAGAACCGGCACACGTTCGGGCAAGCCAAGCCCGAACCCGCGGGAACGATTCGCATCAATTTCAACGAGAATCCCTACGGGCCGAGCCCCAAGGCACGCGAAGCACTGGCGGAGTGCGCGGGAGTGGCTTCGCGGTATCCGGATTGGGCCGCCTGGGAAATCACGGAAAGCCTGGCGAAAATGCATGGAGTCAAGCCGGGGAACATCCTGCTGGGATGCGGGTCGACGGAGATTCTGCACGTCGTGGATTTGACGTTTCTCGGCGCCGGCCAAAATGTTGTGGTGGCCGAGCCGACCTTCGAAGCCGTCCTCGATTATGCCAAGGTTCTGCAAGCCAACCCGGTGAAAGTGCCGCAAACCAGGGATTACCGCCACGACCTTCCGCGAATGGCGGCGGCATGCACGTCGAAAACCGGCGTGGTGTACGTTTGCAATCCGAACAATCCGACGGGAACGGTCGTCTCACGGAGCGAAATTCTGGAATTCCTTCCGAAAGTTCCGCCCACGACGCTCGTTCTGGTTGACGAGGCGTATCACCATTTCGTGGAAGATCCGGCGTACCAGAGCTGCGTCGAATTGATCGCCCGGTTTCCGAACGTGCTTGTGGCGCGCACGTTTTCAAAAATATACGGGCTGGCGGGAATGCGGCTGGGATACGGGGTCGCGGTGGAGGAAACCGTCGAGCGCCTGCGCCAGGAAATTCTGATCGCCAACGGAAACGCGGCGGTGCTCGCCGCGGCGTCGGCGAGCCTGGGCGATCAGGAGGCGATCGCCGCGACCCGCGAAAAGCTGAACTCGACACGCGCGTGGTTCTGCGGCGAGATGAAAAAAGACGGCCGCGGGTTCATTCCTTCGCAAGCCAATTTTGTGATGATCGACATGGGAGGCGACGTGAGGCCCTACATCGCCAAATTTGAGGAGCACAAAATCCTGGTCGGGCGGCAGTTCCCTTCGATGCCCAATTTTCTTCGCGTCACCATCGGCACCCGTCCCGAAATGGAGACGTTCGTCGCCGTGCTTCGCCAGATCGCCCCGGCGCCGGGATCGCGGGCCGCTTAAGAGGGCAGAGCCTGCCGCGAGAGACATGTCGGGGGCGCGCCAACGTCGCGCAAAATAGAAAAAACCCTTCCCGAACGCCGTCCGTTCGGAAAGGGCTGTTTGTGGATACCGCTCGAGGGTGCAACTCCCCGAAAACGGCCCGGGAAAATACCGGGGACCGAGACGCGCCGGAATCGTTCGCCGCCTGGAGTACGGCCGAACTAAGCCGTAGCGCCAGGCGCCGCCATCGTTCGCCGCTGCTGGAAGCATTCGCGGCAATAGACGGGGCGGCCTTGTGTCGGCTTGAAGGGAACCGTGGTTTCCTTGCCGCACTGGGAGCAAACGGTCTTGGTTTCGACTCGCTGAACCGAGCCGGAGCCGGGCTCACTCACGCCCGCCCGGATTGACTTGCAGGCCTTGCAACGTTTGGGCTCGTTCTTGAATCCCTTGTCGGCGAAAAACATTTGCTCGCCGGCGGTGAAAACGAACTCCCCCCCACACTCAACACACTTCAGGACCTTATCGTGGTATTCCATGCGCTGCTCCATGACCCGATGGGGTAAGGAGAGGCACCGGACCGCTTCGAACCGGCGCACGGCTCCGCGGGGCGGAGCGGGCGCAAGCCACCCGCAATTTCCGCCCTTTGGCCGATACGAAGCTGTGGATTTGGATCCCCGTGATGCGGTCTGTTAATCCTGCTCACGCCGTTGCTTTTTACGGAGACGCTTACGCGAGAGGGCCTCCTTGGCGCGACGCTTTTCGCCGGGCTTCATGTAGTAACTGTGCTTTTTAATCTCCTTGATAATATCCTCGGATTGCACCTTACGCTTGAAGCGGCGAAGAGCGTTTTCCAATGACTCTCCCTCTTGAATGACAACTTCAGCCACGCGTATTCACCCCCGTTCCCCTTTGATCCTTTAATTGTCGGTTTGGGTTCACACCAGTGTAACCGGTTTTACCAGCAACCGGCAATTACCATGCTTCTATCGAAGGCCCCGAAGCAAGTCAAGGAATAAATTGACCGGGCGTCATTTGGGGCGGAAATTTACTCGTTGATACACTAACAATCTTTTTGGACGGATTCGGCGGCGCGAGTGGATCATGCTTTTCGTTGGAGAATGGTCCGCTTGCGGTACTATTAAGTTTCAGCCGGTCCCCTTCTGTCCGGGAGAGAGCCACAATGGCATCCATGCGCAGCGCGATCGGCGTCCTTCTTGCGGGCGGCCAGGGCGAACGACTCTGGCCCCTGACGCGGGACCGCGCCAAGCCGGCCGTTCCCTTCGGCGGCGTCTACCGGATTATCGATCTGACGCTTTCCAACTGCCTTCACAGCAACCTGCACCGTGTTTTCGTTTTGACGCAGTACAAAGCGCTCAGCCTCAACCGGCATATACGCCGCGGGTGGTCCGTGCTGATGGGACACGGGTGCTTCATCGAAGTTCTTCCGCCGCAGATGCGCGTCTCGCAGCACTGGTATCAAGGGACGGCCGACGCGGTGTACCAGAACATCTATTCGATCGGCAGCGAGCAGTCCAATTACGTATTTATTCTCTCGGGCGACCACATCTACAAAATGAATTATCAGAAGATGCTGGATCAGCATGTGGAGGCGGGCGCCGACGTGACGGTAGCGACGATGGAACTGGCTCCGGAGGAAGCGGCACGCCGCTTCGGAGTGCTGCAGACCGACGCCAACTGGCGCGTCATCGGGTTCCAGGAAAAGCCCGCCGAGCCCGTACGGTCGCGCACGAATCCGGAGAAGGTCAACGCGTCGCTGGGCATCTATCTATTCAACACCCAGCTGCTCGTCCCCATGCTGATCGCCGATTCGGAGGATCCCAATTCCTCGCATGATTTCGGGAAGGACATCCTTCCGCGAATACTCGACAAGTACCGCGTATTCGCCTACAACTTCCACGACGCGAGCGGGAAAGATTCGTGTTACTGGCGAGACGTGGGGACCGTTGAGGCGTATCACGAGGCCAACATGGATCTCGTCTCCGTCACTCCCGTGTTCAATCTGTACGACAAGAGCTGGCCGCTGCACACGTGGCAGCAACAGCATCCTCCGGCGAAATTCGTGTTCAACGATCCGGACCGGATGGGAGTGGCGACCGATTCGATTGTGGCGGGAGGCTCGATCGTTTCCGGGGGTCACGTCGACCGGTCAATTCTCGGCTACGATGTCCGGGTGAACAGCTACTGCGAGGTCGAGCAGTCGATCATTTTCAACCATGTGAATATCGGGCGACACTCGCGGATCCGCCGAGCCATCATCGACCGCCACGTCAATTTGCCGGAAGGAACGGTAATCGGCTACAACCTCGAAGAGGACCGCGCGCGCTACTCCGTCACTGAAAACGGCATCGCGGTGGTCGTCCGCCCCGAGTCCATGCTCGAGGAGCCCGAATAACCCCTCGCCGCGCCGTGACCGAGAACTTCCAGCCCAGGTTTGGCCACGTAGCGGAGGAATTCCAGCGCTATCGTCCCGATTACCCGCCGGAGCTATACCAACGCATCCTCGCGAAAGTGCCGGAGCAAAATCGAGCGCGGGCCATGGACCTGGGCGCGGGAACGGGAATGGTGACCGGGCACTTGATTCCCCATTTTCGCGAAGTCATCTCGGTGGAGCCCGACGCGCAGATGGCCGCGAAAATCGCGGAGCGGTTTCCGCAAGCGGTAATCCGCATCGTGCCGGCCGAGGAGTGCAGGCAGGCGCCCGGGAGCGTTGACCTGGTGACGATCGCGAATGCATTGCACTGGATGGATGCGGAGCGCGTATTCGGGAATGCGCATGAGTGGCTCCGCGAGGACGCGACTCTTGCCGTATTCGACCGCCCGCTGCCGAAAACCGGCCCGGAGGTTGACGCCGTCACGCGCGCCGAATTCCGCGGGCCGTGGAAACCGTTCCGCGATCCACTCCTGAGCCGCAACTTGACATATCGAGCGCAGTTGGAAGCCGCGCCGGGATTTCGGATAGTCGAAGAGACAAAAATACCGAACACCGTGCCGATGCGCGCCGAGGAGTTCGCCGGATTTTGGCGCTCGACTTCCTACGGCAGCGCCTTCGCGCGCGGGCTCCCCGATCCCGAATCCTATTGGGCGAGCCTGGAATCCCGCTTTCGCGCGGCCGCGGGAGACGATAAAATCCACGTGGAATTCATCCACTCGCTTATTCTGGCTCAGCGAATCCAGTGATGACGTGGCGCCACCGCGCCGTTCCATGGTTCTCTAAATCCGAAGAGGGGGAAAGATGTCCACAAAGATCGCAAGCATTCATGGCCGTGAAATCCTCGATTCCCGCGGGAATCCGACCGTCGAAGCCGACGTCCGCCTTGAGGGCGGCGCCTCCGGGCGCGCCGCCGTTCCATCCGGAGCTTCCACGGGAGAAAACGAAGCCATCGAACTGCGCGACGGCGATAAATCGCGATACCTCGGCAAGGGCGTTCAAAAAGCCGTCGGCCATATCAATGGGGAAATCGCGAAGGCCGTGGCGGGGCTGGACGCATCCGACCAGCGCGCACTCGACGCACGGATGATTGCGGCCGACGGCACGCCCAACAAATCCAAGCTGGGCGCCAATGCCATTCTCGCCGTTTCGATGGCCGCCGCGCGCGCCGCGGCCGCCGCCGCCGGAAAGCCGCTGTACAAATATCTCGCGCAATATTCGAGCGAGCCCGGGGCCAACACTCTTCCGGTTCCGATGATGAACATCATCAACGGCGGGGCTCATGCGGACAATTCCGTGGATGTGCAGGAATTCATGGTGATGCCCGTGGGCGCTCCCACGTTTCACGACGCGCTCCGCTGGGGCGTGGAAGTGTTCCACAATTTAAAATCGGTGCTGAAGAAAAACGGCTACTCGACCGCGGTGGGCGACGAGGGAGGTTTCGCTCCGAACCTCAAGTCCAACGAAGAGGCGCTCGAGCGCGTCCTCGAGGCCATCACCGCCGCGGGGTACAAGCCCGGCGAGCAGGTGGCCATCGCCGTGGATCCGGCCTCGAGCGAGTTCTACGACAAAGCCGCGAAAAAATACGTGTTCAAGAAATCGGACAAATCGGCGCGCAGACCCGAGCAGATGGCGGAATTCTGGGCGGGATGGATCCGGCAGTATCCCATCGTCTCACTCGAAGACGGCATGGCCGAAGACGACGAGGAGGGCTGGAAGATATTGACGCGATCGCTGGGGAAAAAGACGCAGTTGGTGGGCGATGATAATTTCGTCACCAACCCGAAGATCTTTGCCCGCGGGATTTCCGAAGGAATCGCCAACGCCATCCTCATCAAACTCAACCAAATCGGGAGCGTCACCGAAACGATCGAAACCGTCGAAATGGCGCGGAAGGCGAAATACGCCGCGGTCGTCTCGCATCGTTCGGGTGAAACCGAGGATCCGTTCATCGCCGATTTCGTGGTGGCGATGGGCACCGGCCAGATCAAGACCGGGTCGGCCTCCCGCACGGACCGCATCGCCAAATACAATCAGCTGTTGCGCATCGAGGAAGAGCTGGGCTCGGCCGCCCGCTTTCTGGGCCGCAAAGCGCTGGCGGTAAACTGATCGTTGAAAGCGGCGGCGAGCGTAGCGAGGAGGAAAAATGCACGATGCGGTGAACCCTGTGATTCCTCCGCCGCCTCCGGCGTTCAACGCAGGCAATCTTGCGCCGGATGAAACAACGATGGCGTGCCTGGCGCACGTGCTGATGATCGTGGCATGGTGGATTGGGCCGCTGGTGATCTTCTTGATCCGGCGGGAGTCAAAATTCGTGAAGTTCCATGCCTTGCAGGCACTGCTGTGGCAGATTCTGCTCGTGGTTTTGTGGTTTTTTTGTTTTATCGGCATGATCGCCTTCATGATTTTGCTTGGTGTCCCAGGCGCCGAGAAACTCCCAAGAAATGATGTTCCTTGGCCGATCTTCATTGTTTTTTTCTTTTTCTACGGCGTCATCATGCTCCTGGTCCTCCTCAATCTGGTGCTTGGAATCGTATTCGGGATAAAGGCGGGGCGCGGGAAGTGGGCTGATTATCCTTTGCTTGGCCGCCTCGCGCGCCGCATTCTGCACATGCCGCTGCAAGGTCCGGCAGCGCCGCATTTCGAACCCCCGGCCGCGCAAATTTGAATGCTCCGCACGTTCAATCTCGCACTCGTCGGCTTTGGCAACGTCGGCAAGGAGTTCGTGCGCCTGCTGCTCGCCAAGCGCGAAATTCTGCGGCGCGATTACTCGATCGAATGGCGGATTACCGGCGTGGCTTCCCGCCGCATCGGATGGGTCGCGGATTGCTCCGGCCTCGACCCACAGGCGATCCTCGACGGCCGATTCCCGGAATCGCCGCTCTGGAAGATGCCCCAAAACTGCCGGCAGTGGCTCGAACTGGCCGATCCCGGCGTGTTTTTCGAGATTTCCTCGCTCAATCATCGGGACGGCCAGCCCGCGATCGATCACATCCGCGCGGCGCTCGAACACGGCGCCCATGCCGTCAGCGCCAACAAAGGCCCGATCGTTTTCGCATATCGCGAGCTCCGAGAACTGGCCCGCTCGAAGGAGCGCAAATTCCTCTTTGAATCCACGGTGATGGACGGCATGCCCGTTTTCTCGCTCTTTCCCCACTCGCTTCCCGCCGTTGAGATTCGCGGGTTTCGTGGGGTGCTCAACGCGACAACCAACGTAGTGCTCAGCGAAATGGAGAAGGGCCGCTCGCTCGAGGAGGGTGTTCGCGTGGCGCAGCAGCTCGGCATCGCCGAAACGGATCCTTCCGCGGATCTCGACGGGTGGGACGCGGCCGTAAAAGTGGCAGCGCTCGTGACCGTGCTGATGGATTATCCGCTCGGCCTCGACCAAATCGAGCGGACCGGCATCCGGGGCCTGACGCCTGAAAAGGTCCGGGCCATTCGCGAGGAAAATCGCCGGTACAAACTCATCTGCCGCGCCGAGCGTTCGCCCGATGGCCAGGTTCGCGCGAGCGTCCGCCCCGAGCAGTTGGCGCTTTCCGATCCACTCGCGCATCTCGACGGAAATTCCTCGGGGCTGCGATTCGATCTCGACGTCTTCGGCGTCTCGCTCGTCGAGCACGAATACGACCGCGGCGCGGTCGCCCCCGCCTACGGCCTTCTCGCCGATTTCATTCGCATCGCGGCCTCTTCCTGAAATGCGGCGGATGCGCTAAAAAGGGACACATGACTACCCCGGCCACGCAAACGCATTCGTCGTTCGACATCGAATGGGTCCGCGCCCAATTCCCTTCACTCGAACAGTTCGTCAATGGCCATCTCGCGGCGTTTCTGGACGCGCCCGCGGGCACGCAGGCGCCCCAGCGAGTGATCGCCGCGGTGCGCGATTATTTTCTTCTCTCGAATTCCAACACGCGCGGCGAATTCCAGACGAGCCGGCGAAGCGACGCCATCCTCGCCTCCGCCCACGCGGCCATCGCGGACTTGCTGCATTGCGACGCGGATGAAGTCTCCTTCGGCCCCAACATGACGACACTCACGTTCGCGCTGGCCCGGGCGATCGGCCGCGAACTCGGCCCCGGCGATGAAGTGGTCGTGACCTTGCTCGACCACGATGCCAACATCGCTCCATGGCGCACCCTGCAGGAGCGAGGAGTCGTCATCCGCTTCGTTGACATTCGCCCCGAAGACTGCACCCTGGACATGAACGATCTGCGCGAAAAAATCACCTCGCGCACCCGGCTGGTCGCCGCGGGTTACGCTTCCAACGCCGTCGGGTCCATCAACCGCGTCGAGGAAATCATCCGCCTCGCCCATAAGGCGGGCGCGCTGGCTTTCATTGACGCGGTCCACTACGCCCCGCACCATTCCATCGACGTCCGGGCACTCGATTGCGATTTTCTTGCGTGCTCGCCTTACAAATTTTTTGGCCCGCACATGGGCTGCCTCTATGGGCAGCGAGAGCATCTTCTCCGGCTTCGCCCTTACAAGGTCCGCCCCGCTCCCGACGAGCTGCCCTTCCGCTGGGAAACCGGAACGCAAATTCACGAAGGCCTTGCCGGAGTCGCCGCGGCCGTGGATTATCTCGCGGACCTGGGACGGCACTGCGGAGTGGCCGCCGGCGCTTCGCGCCGCGAAGCGATTCTGGCCGCGTATCGCGCGATTCAACCTTACGAAATGGAGCTGGCCGCGCGGCTGATCAGCGGCTTGCTGGAAATTCCGGGAGTGAAATTTTTCGGGATTTCGAATCCCGCGCGCTTCGCCGAGCGCTGCCCCACCGTCTCCATCCGTCTGGCGAATCGGCACCCGAATGAAGCCGCGCGCTTTCTAGGCGACCGCGGGATCTTTACTTGGGACGGCAATTTCTACGCCCTCAATCTCACGGAGCGGCTCGGCGTGGAAGATCAGGGCGGACTGCTGCGCATCGGCGTGGTTCATTACAATACCGCCGGGGAGATCGATCGCCTGCTCGAGGCTCTCCGCGAATTCGCCTCCGCTCCCGCTTGAATGCTCTGGGGCTTCCCCCGGAGGAATCGCGACGCGCGGGTGAAATTTTCTTGAACTGTGGGATACTCGAAGCGCGAGCGGTCGCGCCGCGCCCGAAAATGATTACGGACCCGCTTCTGATTCACGATTGGCATCCCGTGGCGTATGCGAAGCGGGTGCGCGCCGACGAGCCTCATGGAGTGCGCCTGCTCGACCAGGACATTGTTCTGTGGCGCGATGCGCACGGCGCCTTTCACGCCTGGCAGGACCTGTGCGTCCATCGAGGCGCGCGCCTCTCGCTCGGCCGGATCGAGAATTCCTGCCTTACGTGCCCGTACCACGGCTGGCAATACAATGCGTCCGGCCGCTGCGTTCATATTCCCGCGCATCCTGAGCAGCCGCCGCCCGAGCGGGCGCACGCCAATGTTTATCGGGCGGCCGAAAAGTACGGCATCGTGTGGGCCTCGCTGGGCGAGCCGCAACAGGAAATTCCTGACTTCGAAGAGTGGGGCGCGCCGGGATTCCGCACGGTTCACGCCGGACCGTATCTTTTCCGCGCGCATGCGCCGCGCGTGATCGAAAATTTCCTCGACGTGGGGCATTTTCCGTTCGTGCACGCCGGGCTGCTCGGCGATCCGGCGCACACGCAAATCGAAGATTACGAAGTGGAGACCACTACCGAGGGAATTGTCGCGAAGGATATACGCGTCTGGCAGCCCGATCCCGACGGGACCGGACAATCGGCGGAGGTGAGGTACACGTACAAGATTTTCCGGCCTTTCACGGCCTACTTCCTCAAGTCGCATGGTCACGATCAGTTTTCGATTCTGTGCAGCGTCACGCCGGTGGCCGAACGGGAAAGCCTCGCGTGGTTCGTGATGGCGCTCAACTATTCGCCCATGATTCCCGATATCCAAGTGCGCGGCTATCAGGACGTGGTCGCCAAGCAGGACGTCCCCATCGTGGAATCGCAGCGGCCGGAATTGCTGCCGCTCGATTTGCAGGCCGAGCTCCATCTCCGTTCCGACCGCACCGCCATCGCCTACCGGCAGTGGCTGAAAAAAATCGGGCTGAAATACGGCACGGCCTGAATCCGATGGCCGTCCGCGGAATTTCACCGGCGTCGCTCTAATGCGCTCCCACCGAACGCCGCCTGCCGTGAGGATCGTTCTTCTTCAGCACGAATGACAATCCAAACATGACGACGGCGGCGATGCCGAGAACCCAAAACGTGTCAACGTAGGCCAGCGCCGCGGCCTGGGCCTGCACCGTCGCATAGATCCTCGCCAGCGCCTGCCTCTGCGCTTCGTGGAAGCTCAATCCCGCGTGGACCAGTTCCTGCGCCATTCCGTTGATCATCCCTTGAAATTTCGTGTTCCCCATGTTGGTGCTCGCCACCAGCCTCGACTGGTGAAATTGCGACCTGCGGACGATCAACGTCGTCACAATCGAGGTGCCCACGCTGCTCCCCACGTTTCGCGTGAAGTTCACCAGCCCGGCCACCGCGTTGCTTTTGTCCTCTCCGATGCCCACATACGCCGCCGTCGTGGCGGGCACAAAAATAAATCCCATCGGGAGATACTGGCCGATCCGCAGCCACGTGGCGGCGGAAAAGCTCATCAGCAGGTCCAGCCTCTGCGTGGAAATGTACATGCCGAGCGCCAGCGTGATCCACCCGAACGCGATCAGACTGCGCAATTGAAACTCAGCGATCAGCCGCCCGACGAGCGGCAGCTCCACCAGCAGAAGCACCGCCGAAACAGAAAGCACGAGACCGGCGGATTCCGCCGTGTATCCCATCAGCGTCTGCAAATATTGGGGCATCAGGACGGTCGTCGCGAAAGACACTCCTCCCACCATGAACATCATCATGTTCGCGGTCGAGAAATTGGAGTTCGTGAAAAGGCGCACATCCACGATGGGGTCCTCTTGGAACCATTCGTAGACGATCAGCGCCGTCAGGGACACGCCGGCGACAATGGCCAGCGTCAGGATGAAATGCGAACCGAACCAATCGTCCTCCTGCCCCTTGTCCAACATGATCTGCAGCGAGGCCACTCCCAGCGCCAAGAGGGAAAAGCCGATGTAGTCGAGCTTGATCTTCGCTTTTCTCCTGTTGGCGATCGACGGCGGATCTTCGATCAGGCGGTAGACGAGCAGCAGCGCCACGAATCCGACCGGCAAGTTGATCAGGAAAATCCACCGCCACGACGCCGTGTCCGTAATCCACCCGCCCAGAGTCGGCCCAATCGCCGGAGCGCACACAGCCGTGATGCCGTAAATCGAAAACGCCAGGCCGCGCTTTTCCGGCGGAAACGTGTCCGCCAGAATTGCCTGCGCCATCGGCTGCAATCCTCCGCCTCCCGCGCCTTGGAACACGCGGAAGAGCAGGAGAAATCCCAGGCTGGGAGCGAGCCCGCAGAAAAGAGAACTGGCCGTGAAAATCGCCATGCACGTCATGAAGAATCGCTTCCGCCCGAACAGGCTCACCAGCCAGCCCGTGATCGGCAGGACGATTGCGTTGGCCACCAGGTAGGACGTCAACACCCATGTGCTCTGGTCGTTGCTCGTTCCCAGGCTTCCCGCGATGTGCGGCAACGCCACGTTGGCGATGGCGATGTCGAGCACTTCCATGAACGCCGCGAGCGACACCGTCACCGCGATGAGCCACGGGTTCGCCACCGGGCGTCCCGCGGGCTGCGCCGCATCCAGAGCGATTGCGTCGCTCACCGCACGCACCCGTCCGAATGCGGCGCCGCGGACGGCTCCCGCAATTTTCGGGCGAGGCAGTTTACGATCGCGCCGGCGGCGCCGAGGGCGTCGAGGTCACACATTTCAGGTTTGAATATTTTTGCGATTCCGCGGGTGGTCAACCGTGAACTATCCGGGCACGCCCTGCCTGTAGCGGAAACCCCTCTTCGAAACCAACTCACTTCTAAATAATATCACGCGGCGCTCACTCCGTTTTTTCGCCCGAATCCGCCTGCGGGACATCCTCGCGTCTTACGCGTGCTCCTCCGGGACGGGAGGAGCCACCGACGCCTCTCCGGCGAGCTTCAGCCTCTTCCGCGCCGAAAACATCGCACCGTGCGCCGGAATCGCCGGCGCAAAGCTGGACAATCCGAGCGGCGTCGGCACGTCGTCATATATTGCTTCGAAACCGCCGCGGACGAAATACGTCTCGTGCCAAAAACCGGTTCCGCCGGAATCGCGCACGAAATTCTGCCACCAGATTTTGTGAGGTTCCGAACGCGCCCACGCTTCCAGGGACTGGAAATCCCGCCAGTATTGGCGCATTCCCAGGTGCGCCGGAAACAGCGAAAAGAGCATGCACTCGTGGCGGAGGAGCCCGTCGGGCTTCGCGTTCACGGCGCTGGAAATTCGCGGGCCAAATCCCAGCAGAGTCTTTACCCCGCGGAGCACATTGACACGCATCCCCAGATAAACCACAACCAGGTCCGGGTACTCAGACAGATCAACCGTTCGCCTGCTGACGACAGCCATGGCAATCCGAACCTCCTTCTTGATCTCTTCGCCCTCAACAATCATACGCCTCCGCCGCGTGCGGGCGACCGGCCGGGAAATTCTCAGCCGAGGCGGCCGGCTGCTGTTTGATACGCGCAAGCCAAGAGGAAGATTACTCGCGGCCTAGAAATGAATTCCGCCGCCGCCGAATTGCGCGAGGCCAGGCGCAAAAGTACAATGTTTGCCCTTATGCTCACGCAATCAGAAAAAGGAACCGCATTTCGCGCTCTCCACCAGCGCGAACAAGCTTTCATCATGCCCAATCCATGGGATCCGGGAACAGCGATTCTTCTCCAGCAGCTCGGGTTCGAAGCGCTGGCCACCACCAGCGCGGGATTTGCCTTCACTCTGGGCAAGCCCGACGGCGGGGTCGCGCGCGACGTCATGCTGGCGCACGCCGCTGCCGTCGTTGCCGCTACCGATCTTCCCGTCAGCGCCGATCTCGAGAATTGCTACGCCGACGACCCCGCCGGCGCCGCGGAAACAATCCGCCTGGCCGCAGCCGCGGGGCTGGCGGGCTGCTCAATCGAGGACCTTCCGCAGGGCCGCGACCAAGCCCCCTACGAACTCTCATTCGCCGCCGACCGCGTTCGTGCCGCTGCCGAAGCCGCACATTCACTGCCCTTTCCGTTCACGCTCACGGCGCGCGCCGAAAATTTCATCGCCGGCCGGCCCGATCTGCGCGATACGATCGCCCGGCTCGAGGCCTATCAGGAAGCCGGAGCGGATGTTCTCTACGCCCCCGGGTTGCGAAGCAAGCAGGACATCGCCTCGGTCGTCCACGCCGTGGATCGCCCCGTCAACGTGATCATGGGATTGCAAGGAGTCGAGATGGCTCTCAGCGAACTTACGGAGTTGGGAGTGAAGCGGGTCAGCGTCGGCAGCGCTCTCTCCCGCACCGCTCTTGGAGCCTTCCTCCGCGCCGCCCGCGAAATGAAAGACCACGGCACTTTCAGCTTCTCCTCGCGCGCTCTTCCCTCTTCGGAAATTACGTCTCACTTCCGCTGAAGCAATGGCCCGCCCTCTTTCGGAGGATTGGGCAATAAGCTCCTCGGATTAGGCAAAGGCCCGCCCTCTCGCCGGCCTATACTCCCTCCGTTGAAAGCCGGTTAGAAACAGGCGTCATCCGAAAATCGCGTCTCAGGCGTCCGCGAAAGCGACTTGAAGGAGAAATCATTGCAGAAGCGCAAGCTCGGTAAAAGCAACCTGGAAGTATCGGCCATCGCCCTCGGCTGCATGGGCATGAGCTTTTCCTACGGCCCGCCCAAAGACAAGAAAGAGATGACCTCACTTCTTCACGCTGCCGTGGATCGGGGCGTCACATTTTTCGACACTGCCGAAGTTTACGGTCCCTATTTGAACGAAGAGCTTCTCGGGGAAGCGCTCGCTCCGTTCCGCGGCAAGGTGATCATCGCCACCAAGTTCGGCTGGAGAATTGACCTGAGCGCTCCCCGCGGCCTGGCCGGGCTCGACAGCCGCCCCGAGCACATCAAACAAGTCGCCGAAGGATGCCTCAAGCGCCTCAAACTCGAGGTCATTGATCTTTTCTACCAGCACCGCGTGGACCCGAATGTCCCAATCGAAGACGTCGCCGGCGCCGTGAAAGACCTAATCCAGCAGGGCAAGGTCCGCCACTTCGGGCTTTCCGAGGCGGGAGCGAAAACGATTCGCCGCGCCCACGCCGTTCAGCCCCTGACGGCGCTGCAAAGCGAGTACTCGATCTGGTGGAGGAGCCCCGAAGCGGAAATCATTCCGACGCTCGAAGAACTCGGCATCGGCTTCGTTCCCTACAGCCCGCTGGGCAAGGGATTCCTGACCGGCAAAATCGGCGAGGGCGCGAAGTTCGACAACAGCGACTTCCGCAGCACGCTTCCCCGCTTCACTCCCGAAGCTCTCAAGGCGAACCAGGCGATGGTCGAGCTGCTTGCAAGCATCGCGCAAGAGAAGAATGCGACGCCCGCGCAGGTCGCCCTCGCGTGGCTGCTCGCGCAGAAGCCGTGGATCGTTCCCATTCCCGGAACGACCAAGCTCGCGCGCCTTGACGAAAATTTCGGCGCCATCAACGTGCAGCTTTCGCCGGGCGAGCTCCAGGAGATCGAAACCGCCGCCTCCCGGATCAAGGTCGAAGGAGACCGATATCCGGAAGCGATGCAGAAAATGACCGGTCTCTGAGAAATCCGACTACCGGCACAGGAGTAAACTGCCAATGAAAAAACGGCTCTCGCTTGGCGTGTTGCTTTTCTATTTCGCGATGCCCGCTCTCTTCGGCTTGCCGCCTCGCGTCCAGTCGCCTGCGGCCGGCGAGCCCAGCCAGGAGCGCTTCATCGGCGCCTGGCGGCTAGTGTCTCTCGAGCAGGTGGACGCCGGCGGAAAAATGCACGACGCGGAATGCACCGGCCAGCTGGTCTTTACAAGCGATGGGCACATCTCGGTCCAGGTGATGTACCTGAATCCCCAAAACGACACGCAAGCCGGGGCGGCGCAATATGTTCGAGGCGGCTACGAAGCCTCATTCGGCACCTATCGAGTAGACGAACGCACCCAGACCTTCACCTATCACGTGAACGGCGCTCTCGTCCGCACCCTCATCGGAAAGGATCTTCCGCGCCTTTACAAGTTCTCAGGCGATCGCCTCGTCGTGAAATCAGCTCGCCCGGACGAACATTGGCAAGTCACATGGGAGCACGACTGATTCCGCTCAGGAGGGAGAATGGCGATGGCGGCATGGTCGAAAGATGAATTGCGGAAAATTTCTGAAACGGACGATCTGCACATCTCCCCGCTCCGCGAGGATGGAAAAACCTACGGCACTCCGACGTGGATCTGGTCCGTGGTTGTGGGCGACTCGCTTTATGCGCGCGCGTACAACGGCCACAAATCCAGCTGGTACCAGGCCGCATTGCGCGAGAAAGCCGGGCGCATCACCACCGCCGGCATGACGAGGGAAGTCACCTTCGAACCGGGGGAGGGAGAGGCCAACGATCGAATTGATGACGCCTACCGCGCGAAATACCGCCGCAGTCCTTACTTGAAACCGATGATTGGACCAGACGCCCGCTCCGCCACCATCAAAATTGTGCCGCGCAAAGCCGCGACAACCGCCTAAGGAGGAATGCATGCCCCACGTCATCGTGAAGCTGTGGCCCGGCAAATCCGAACAGCAGAAGAGCCGCCTCGCCGAAGCGATCGCCAAGGACGTCATGGAAGTCCTGCATTACGGAGAAGAGTCGGTCTCCGTGGCGCTCGAAGAAATCCCCGCTCAGCAGTGGGTCGAGAAAGTGTATGGGCCCGACATTAAGAACAAATGGGACAAGCTCTACAAAAAACCCGGCTACGACGAGAGCGACTTGTAGATTCGCATCGGCCGCCGAATGAAACGGCCTCCCGAATAAACGCCGGAGGAAACACAATCATGGAAATCAAAAGAGCCGGCTCACAACCTTCCCTCAAAGGACCCTCCGAATGGTTCACAGGCACGGTGCGCATTGACCCGCTCTTTCAGGCGCCCAGCCCCGCCTCCGTCCAAGGTTCCAGCGTCTCGTTCGAGCCCGGCGCACGGACGGCATGGCACACTCACCCGCTCGGCCAGACCCTCATCGTCACGTCAGGCTGCGGGCGCGTTCAGCGCTGGGGCGGTTCTATCGAAGAGATCCGGCCCGGCGACGTAGTCTGGATCTCACCCGGCGAAAAGCATTGGCATGGCGCCGCTCCAACCACGGCCATGACCCACACGGCCATCGCCGAAAAGAAAGACGGGAAAGTCGTCGATTGGATGGAGCATGTCAGCGACGAGCAATATCGTCAAAGCTGAAATTTCGAATGCGAGACAATATTACGACCGATGGGATTATCCTCGAGACGATGAGAAGCAACGCAAGGCCGCCGCCCCGCGCCGGGCGAGCGCCGCTCCCACTTCAAGCGCTTCGGACACGGGTGCCCTGGCAAGCCGCATCGCCGCCTACGCTCCTCACGACGGGACGTTCGACTTGAACATACCCGGCTTGCACGTCAGCCGTTATTCGCGAGTGGACAAACACCGCGTCCATGCCGTTCAGGTCCCATCGCTCTGCATCATCGCCCGAGGCGCGAAGTCCATCCTTGTCGCGAACGAGGTTTTCGAATACGACCCCGCTCGCATTCTCGTGTTCTCGGCGGCTCTTCCCGTCGTTGCCCGGATTCTCCGCGCCAGCCGTTCCGATCCCTATCTGGCTTTCCGGCTCGAACTTGACGCGCCAAGGATCGCGGAGCTCGTACCGAAGGTTTATCCGCACGGCTTGTCTCCCGTGCAGGAGAGGAAGGCGGTCTATGTCGCGCCGCTCGACGCCGGAATCGTCAATGCGGCGTCGCGATTGATGGAATGTCTCTCGCAGCCGGGCGACATGGAGCTCCTCGCCCCGCTCGTCGTGGACGAAATTCTGATTCGCCTGTTGCGCAGCCGCATCGGCCCGCGGGTCGCCCAGATGGGTTTCGCCGAATCGAGCGTGCACCGCGTCGCCAAGGCCATTTCCTGGCTCCGGGCGAATTTCTCCCAGGCAATGAAAGTCGAAGAGCTGGCCGGGCAGGTCCACATGAGCGTTTCCTCTTTTCACGAGCACTTCAAGTCCGTCACTTCCATGAGCCCGCTCCATTATCAGAAGGTGCTGCGCCTGCAGGAAGCGCGGCGACTCATGCTCTCCACGATGCTGGACGCCACGGCGGCGTGCCAGCGCGTCGGCTATCTCAGCGCTTCCCAGTTCAGTCGCGAATACAGTCGCTTCTTCGGCAGCGCCCCGACGAAAGACATCGCCAGGCTTCGCCAGGATTCGCGCCCGTGGGTCGAGCCCGCCCCCGCCGCCGATTGAACGTTTCGCGCCCGTACCACCCGTGAAAAATTGCGCAAGCACTTCAATTGCGGCTTCAAGGCGCGGCGGGCGAAGGCTATCGGGATTTCTCCGACCGGCGGGGGCGGGCAGTTTTTGGTTTTTCGGGCGCGACGAAAGAGGGTCGCGACCGCATCGCGCTCGGCATTTATTTGCGGGCCGGCTTGCTTCTTGCGTGTGGCAGGGTCTTAGGTGTTGCGTTTCGTTGGTCGCAACCTAAGCTCGTCGCTTCCGCGTCTTTCGCATTTCAATTTATCCCAGTGCCGTCGTTACGGGCGACGGCTCCCTTGATTCTCCGTTCTCCTAAGAACGCAATCGGAATCGCTCGACACGCCAACCTCATTTCGTTTCGCTTACCGGCGCGACCACGTAGACATACTCGAGCGCCTCCGTTCCCGTGTTCTTCACATTGTGGCGGGTCTGCGGCGGGATATACGCGATCGCGCCTTCGCCAATCGGCAATCCAGACCGCCCCTCGATCTCCGCTTCGCCTTTCCCGTGCAAAATCACCAGCTCTTCTTCATGTGCGCCCGTCGTGTGCCAACCCACTGTTTCGCCGGGCTGCAAACGCACAAACCCGCTGCGCAACCCCGCCGTCACCGGCGCTCCGCCCAGCAGCGTGCAATCCTTCTCTCCGCAGGCGGCGGGCATCGTCAATGGTTTGCGAGGCTGCTCCTGCAGGGACGCGTGAACCTCCGCCAAACCCGCCGCGCCTCCCGCCAACATTGCTCCGACAACCGCCGCGATTCGAATTCGTTTCATCCTCTTGGCTCCCGGTTTTTCCGCACACGTGTCTGCAACGGTCAAGCTATAAAACGGCGGCCCCAAAAAAGTCCACACACTTTT
Source organism: Verrucomicrobiia bacterium (assembly GCA_035503815.1). GTDB lineage: Bacteria > Acidobacteriota > Terriglobia > Acidiferrales > UBA7541 > Palsa-295. The sequence continues at coordinate 23,597 of DATJTF010000004.1, read as the reverse complement.
GCAAATTCAATTGCGCGCCATGCTAGCCTCTTAGCGGAGGATTTGTGTACCGTCCGGCCGCGTGGCGACCTGATGTAAGCGCCAGGCATAGTCCGCTGCCTGCCGCAACCTCCGACGAATTGACGTTCAGCCGGCACAGCGGCGATTTTCCAGCCGCATCGATTGATTGCAGGGCATTCCTACACTGAGGCAGCAATGAAAAGACCTAAACCGATCGTCCTCACCGTCCTCGACGGCTGGGGTTTTTCGCCCGAGACCAAGGGCAACGCCATCGCTCTGGCGCGCAAGCCCAATTACGACCGCTTGCTCAAGGAATTTCCCAACACGCTCGTGCAAACTTCGGGCCCCTTCGTCGGCTTGCCCGAGGGACAAATGGGGAACAGCGAAGTGGGCCACATGAATATCGGCGCGGGCCGCATCGTTCAGATGGACATCACCCGCGTTGACCAACTCATCTCGACCGGAGAATTCTTCCGCCAGCCGCTGCTGCTCGACGCGATGGAGCGCGGCCGCCGCGCCCAGCTTCATTTCATCGGCCTTCTCAGCGACGGCGGCGTGCATTCGCACATCGAGCATCTTTACGCGCTCCTGCACATGGCGCGGGAAAACAAAGTGGAGAAAGTCTTCGTCCACTGCTTCATGGACGGCCGGGACACTCCTCCGGAAAGCGGCATCGACTTCATCCGGCAGCTCGAGCAGAAGATGCGCGAGTTCGGAACGGGGCGGATCGCCAGCGTCAGCGGCCGCTACTACGCCATGGACCGCGACAACCGGTGGGAGCGAGTCGAAAAATCCTACCGGGCGATGACGCACGGCGACGCGGAAGCGAAATTCGCCGATCCTGCGGCAGCCGTGCGCTCGAGTTACGAAAAAGGCGTCACCGACGAATTCGTGGTTCCCGCCGTGATTACTTCCGAGGCCGCCCCCGGCAAACCAGCCGCTCCCCGCGGATTGATTCGCGACGACGATGGCGTCATCTTCTACAATTTCCGCGCCGATCGCGCCCGCCAGATGACCCGCGCTCTCATCGAGCCCGGCTTCCAGGAATTCTCCGACCCCTCCCGCCCGAAAAATCTTGCTTTCGTGGGGATGACGCAATACGAGAAAACTTGGCCATGGCTGCGCTACATTCTCGCGCCCGTAAAACTCGAGCACATTCTCGCCAACGTTTTTGCTGAACGCGAATTCAAGAATTTGCGCGTGGCCGAAACCGAAAAATACGCGCACGTCACCTACTTCTTCAACGGCGGCGTCGAGAAGCCGTTTCCCGGCGAAGACCGCATCCTCGTTCCCTCGCCGAAAGTTCCCACCTACGACCTCAAACCGGAAATGTCCGCGGCGGGAGTGGCCGACACTGTGATTCACGCCATCGAAAAAGGCGATTTCGACGCCATCATCATGAATTTCGCCAATGCCGACATGGTGGGCCATTCAGGGAAGCTCGAGGCGACGGTCAAAGCCGTCGAAACCGTGGACGCCTGCCTGGGAAGAATTTTTCAGGCGCTCCGCCCCCGCGGCGGCGCTTGGATCATCACCGCCGACCACGGCAACGCCGAAACGATGATCGATCCCAAGACCGGCGGCCCGCACACCTACCACACCACCAACCCCGTTCCGCTGATTTTGCTCGAGGAGGACGGCGCGAAACAGCTGCGCACGGGCGGCTCGCTGCGCGATATCGCTCCGACGCTTCTGGGAGTGCTGGGGCTCGACGAGCCTCGGGAAATGACGGGCGGGGATCTGCGAGTCGCGAAAACTCGAAATTAGAGCGGCGGACTTAGTTTCCGGTCGCGGGCTTGGGCGAGACGTATCCGTTCCGGGCGTAAACGTTCAACTTCTTCATCTTTCCTTTTTTGTTCGGCATCATAAGTTCGTTTCCCTGCTCGTCGACCACTTGGACGGTCAGCCTGTGGAATTTGCCGTCGGGGGCGGAGTTCGGCGTGAACCCAATCGTGTACTGGCTGCGGAGGAGCGCCGCCACGGCGTTGAAGATGTCGGGCATTTCTCCCTCGAACCGCGGAAACCACGAATAGCCGCCGCTCATTTCTCCGAACTCGCGCATCTGATTTTCGCTCTGCAGAAATCCCACGCCGCTCGACGAATAGCCTCTCACCGAGGTGTACTCGGCCATGTCCAGGCAATAAATGGGCACATCCGTTTCCTTCAAGCGTTCGTAGGTCTGGCCGAGGGTGTGCTTGCTGAAGGTGTCGAACCCCGAAGCGATCACCAGAATCGATTTTTTCCCCGGCACGTCACGCAATTGGTCGAGCGTTTCGATGATCGCGTCAAAAAGATTCGCCTCGTGGAAATCGGGAAAATAGAGCGACGAGATCGACTGGGCCACTTCGTTCCGGTCGTGCGTGAAATCCACCTGAAGAGTCGTCCGCATCGAGAACGTCTTCAGCGCCACCCAATCCTTGTCGTTCAAATGGCTCAAAAATCCGTAGGCAAATTCCTTGCCGAGATATCCGTAAAATCCTCCCAGGAGACTGCTGAACTCGAGGAGAATCACGATCGTGATGGGGGCTTCGCTGGGGGAGAAATTGCTGATCTGCTGGGGTTGGCCGTCGTCGAGGACCCGGAAATTTTCCTTCTTCAGATTCGTCAGCACATCGCCGTTCTGATCCGTCACCGTGACGTCGAGATTCACGAGGTTCGTCTGCGCGGTGATCGTCGCCTGCGGCGGGGGCTGCACGGCGGGTTTCTGCCCCGCCCCTTGCTGGGTCGGGGTGGGCAGCGGCGCGGGCTGCTGCGCCGCTGGAGGCCGTTGCGGGCCCGCTTGCTGCTGGGCCAAAACGGCGAGCGAATCGAACGGAATACAAAGGGCCGCAATCAAAGCGCCCATCCAAATCGAGCGTATCCAGAGTCTCAAGCCGGGTCTCCCTCCAGAATTTCGATGCTGACACGCGGTTTGGGGATGGTCAATGACAAATCGGAAAACCGAGTCCGAGTCTCGCGCCGCCCCGCCATAACGCCATGCTAGTATCAATGACTCGCACGATGTTTACGAAGTGACACATTTTTGGAGGCCGCATGGCCCGCATTCGCACTCGATGTATTTTCGCCCTTCTTGCCGCGTTGATTGCGGTCGGCGCGCCGTCGCGAGCCCAAATGTCCGCCCCCGCTTCCGCTCCGCCTGCGTCGCCCTCTCTTTCCGCGCTGGAAATCGAGGCGCTCGGCTGGCTGCAGGACTTGATCCGGATCAACACGACGAATCCTCCGGGAAACGAGCTTGTCGCCGCCAAATACATTGCGGGAATCCTACAAAAGGAAGGCATCCCGTCGGAAATTTTCGAGAGCGCGCCGGGACGCGGCTTCCTGGTCGCGCGCCTTTCCTCCGGCCCGATTCCCGATCCCTCGCGCGCCCTGCTCCTGATGGCGCATCTGGACGTGGTCGGAGTGGACAAATCGAAGTGGACGGTCGACCCCTTCGGCGGCGTGATTCAGGGCGGCTATATCTACGGGCGCGGCTCGATCGACGATAAAGGGCCGCTCACGGCGAATCTCGCCGTTTTCATTTCCCTCAAGCGCTCCGGCGCGCACCTAAATCGGGACGTCATTTTCCTGGCCGAGGGCGATGAGGAAGCCTATGGCGGAATGGGAATGAAGTTCGCGGTGGAGCAGCATTGGGACAAAATCGCGGCGGGATACGCGCTGAATGAAGGCGGCATCGAGGAAATCAAAGACGGAAAAGTGCAGTATGTCGCGATTCAGGCGAGCGAAAAAGTTCCGGTGAACGTCGACGTGATCGCCACCGGAACCTCAGGCCACGCTTCGATGCCGCGTTCGGACAATCCCGTGGTTCACCTGGCCGCGGCCGTCGCCAAGATCGGCGCCTATGAGGCGCCCGTCCAGCTCGATTCCGTCACGCGCGAATATTTTGAAGGACTCTCTTCCGTCGAGGACGAAGACACGGGAAAATGGATGCGCGCCCTCGAGACCTCCGATCGCGGCGACCACGCCGCCCGCTGGCTTTCGAGCGCGAGTCCCATGTGGAACGCGATGCTGCGAGACACGGTCTCTCCCACCATGCTTTCGGCGGGAATTCGCCCCAATGTGATTCCGCCCACTGCCAAGGCGGTGCTCAACGTGCGGCTGCTTCCCGGCGATCTGACGGAGCCGTTCCTGGCGAAGCTCCAGGAACTGGTCAACGACCCCGAAATTCAGATCGAGGCCGAGCCGGGAGGCGTCGAAACCGCTCCGTCCTCCTCGCTGAGCTCCGACCTTTACAATTCGATCGTGCGCGTGGCCAAGCAGGAATTTCCCGGCGCGGCGGTTATCCCGATGATGTCGCCCTACTCGACGGATTCTTCCTATTTGCGCCTGCGCAGTGTGGCCGCCTACGGGATTTCGCCGTTTCCGCTGGAGGCCTCGGATGAGATGCGCGTCCATTCCAACGACGAGCGCCTGCCAGTGAGTTCTTTCAACAAGGGCGTGGAGTTTCTCGACGCCTTGGTCAGGGATTTTGCGGTGAGCAAATGAATTCCCTCTCGAACCGGCGGGCCAAGATCGTCTGCACGCTGGGACCATCGTCTTCTTCCCCGGAAATGATCGACCGCCTGGTTCGCGCGGGCATGGACGTGGCCCGGCTGAATTTTTCCCACGGCACGCATGAACAGCATGAGAAATGCATCACGGCGGTCCGTCTGGCGTCCGGACACCATGAGAAGCCGATCGCGATCCTCGCCGATTTGCAGGGGCCGAAGATTCGCACGGGCCGGCTGGAAAACGGGCACCACGTCCACCTTCGCTTCGGCCAGCGTTTCACCATCACCACGCGGCCGATACTCGGCAATTCCGAAGCTGTCTCCACCACTTTCCGCCCGCTTCCGGCCTCGGTTCATGCGGGCAACCGGATATTGCTGTGCGACGGAGATATCGCATTGCGCGTCGTCGCAACGCGCGGAACCGACGTCATCACCCAAGTGGAGAACGGCGGGGAACTCGGCGAAAACAAGGGCATCAATCTTCCCGGCATCAAGCTCAACATTCCCTCCTTGACGCCCAAGGACCGCGTGGACCTGATGTTTGCGCTGCGGGCGGGAGCGAACTACGTGGCGCTCAGCTTCGTGCGCTCCGCCGCGGATGTTCGCGCCGCCAAGAAGATCATCGCGCGTGCGGGTAAGACCACGCCGGTGATCGCCAAGCTCGAAAAACCCGAGGCCATCGAAAACCTCGATGAAATCCTTCGCGTGGCGGATGGCGTGATGGTCGCGCGCGGCGACCTCGGCGTCGAAATGAGCCCCGAAAAAGTGCCCGTCGTGCAAAAGAGAATCATCGCCAAAGCGCGCAACGCGCTGGTTCCCGTCATCACCGCGACGCAGATGCTCGATTCGATGGAGAAGAATCCCCGCCCCACGCGCGCGGAGGCTTCCGACGTAGCCAATGCGATTTTCGACGGCAGCGACGCGCTGATGCTTTCCGGTGAAACGGCCGCGGGAAAATATCCCCTGGAATCCGTGGCCATGATGGACCGAATCATTCGCGAAGCCGAGGCCAGCGTGACCGAACTCCCGCGGCCCGCGCGCTTGGCGGAACTCAGCATTCACGAAACGATTGCCGAAGCCATCTGCCACGCCGCCGAAGAGCTCCACCTGCGGGCCGTCGCCGTCTTCACCGAAAGCGGCGCTTCGGCCCGCCTAGTCTCGAAATACCGGCCTCGCGCCCCGATCATCGCCCTGTCGCCCAACCAGGAAACGCGCCGCCGGATCAGCCTGCTCTGGGGCGTTCTCCCGCGGCGGATTGAAAACATTTACGACGTGGACAAAATGGCGGCGGCCGCCGAAAAGCGGCTGGCGGAGGAGCATTTCGCCAAGCGGGGAGACATCATCGGAATGGTCGCGGGAACGCCGATCGGAACGAGCGGTTCGACCAACATGATGCGCTTGATTCGCGTTGGATCGGACGGGAAGAAGCAGAACGGGCGAGGCGGGATCAATTGACCCAGTTGTCGGGGTTGGACGGCGGGCCGTCCTGGTGGTCACGCAGGTACACGTCGAATTTCTTTCTCAGACGCCGGCGTTTCCAATCCGAAAAATAATTGCGGAAATTGTAGAGGAACGACCCTCGCCGCAAATAGAGGTATCCCACCAGCATTCCGCCCAGATGGCAGACGTGGCTGACGTTGTCTCCCGTATCGCCGAACGTGCTGAAAAACTCGATCGCGCCCATGGCGATGACGAAGATCCTCATCGGAACCGTCACGACAAAAAACACCAGCACTCGGGCATACGGCATGACGATCGCCGCGGCCAGCAGCACCCCGTAGATCGCGCCCGAAGCCCCAATCGTCGGAATCAACGAGGTGTTCTGCCCGTGCGGGTCCAGGATCATTTTCACGATCACGTTGATCAGGCCCGCGCCGATGCCGCAAATGAAGAAATAGTTCAGAAACCGCCGCGTTCCCCAGGCGTGTTCGACTCCCGCTCCGAACATACACAGGAAAAGCAGGTTGATCAGGATGTGCCAGATACCCGCATGGAGAAAAAGATAAGTGAATGGCTGCCAGATGCGGAAGCCGTGAACGAAACCGTACGGAACCAGCCCCAGCCAGTCGTTGAACGAGGCCCAGGCGCCGACTCCCGCAAATATCCGGATTCCCTGCTGGAGGCAGAAGACAGCCCCGCAAGCGATGCATATCGCCTTGATCCCGGGCGGAAAATAGCTGCCGATGTCGAACTGGTAGCCGCCATATCCGCGGGTGTAGCGAGGCATGGACAAGGAGTTTAATGGGTCGAACGGGAGGAGTCAAAGCTTGCCGGAGGAGTTCTTTCTTTCGATCAGATCCCACGGATTGCCATAGAGATCCTCGAATACGGCGACGGTCCCGTAGGGCTCCTCGCGCGGCGTCTCCAGAAATTTCACTCCCCGCGACGACATCGCGCGGTAATCGCGCCAGAAATCATCGGTGTGAAGAAACAGAAACACGCGGCCGCCGGCCTGGCTGCCGATTCGGGCCGCTTGGTCCGGAGTTGAGGCCTCGGCCAGCAGCAGATTCGTCCCTTGCGAATCGTCGGGGCCGACGAGCACCCAGCGCCTGCCCTCGCCCTGGGCTATGTCCTCGATCAGGCGAAATCCCAGCGCGCGGGTGAAATAGGCGATCGCTTCGTCGTAATCGCGGACGAGCAGCGCGACGTTGCCAAGGTTCTGCGCCATATTTTTCCGGTGGCCCGTTTACGATTGGCCGAGTTTGCTGCGTCCAGAGAAAAACAGCGAAGCCGCCAGAAGAACGAACAGCACGACGCCGAGCCCCGCGTTCTGGCTCAAATGCGGCATCACTTTATGCCCGAACGCGAACGTGCTCTCCGGCCACGGCAAGTGGAGTATCCTCGCCAGCCATCCGGGAACGTGATGGCTGAGTTCGGGATCCTCGAGCAAATTGAAAACTATGGCCAGAAGTCCGAACACGCCGCCCGCGGCAATCAGCCCGCTGGCATACAGCGAACCCGGACTCACTTCGCTCTCCGCGTCGCTCTTCTTCTCCGTCCCCAATTCCGCCAGCCAGCGCACGAGCCCGCCCGCAAATATCGCCGCGGTGGTGGCAATCGAAAGATACGAGCCCACGGCGAACGCCAGCGACCTGACGCCCAACATCTCGATGGCGATCACCAGCGCCACACCCATCAAGACGAGCCGCCAGGGAAGCCGCTGCGTGAGAATTCCGTTGATGACCGTGGCCATCAGCCGGGCTTGCGGCGCGGCCGCTTGTTCGCTGCCGATACCCTCGATCCACTGAATCTCGATTTTTTGCGTTCCCGGATTGTAGAGGTACTCGCCGTCGGGAATGTGGCTCGACCCGAGCGAATTGATTAAAACGTACGTCTTTCCGTTGTATTGGTAGGCGGGCTTCTCGATTTTTACGCCGGCAGGCAGCGACTGCAGGTTGACCGGAATTTCCGCCGGGACGTATTTTTCGAGGCCGCGATTCATCAGCGTGAGAGTGCCTCCGACGGCGATCGTCGAGACAGTGACGCCAATTAGCAATCCGACTTGTTGCCAGAAAGGGGTGGCTCCCACCAGATAGCCCGTCTTCAGGTCCTGCGAAGTCGCTCCGCCAATCGCCGAAGCGATGCAGACCACGCCGCCGATCGTCAATGCCAGCACGGCGTAGTTGGGCGCCGTCCATCCCGAGACCAGAAACACGGCGCAGGTGGCCATCAGCGTGGCGATGGTCATTCCGCTGATCGGATTGGATGAGTTCCCCAGAAGCCCGCTGATGCGCGACGCCACGGTGACAAACAAAAACCCGAATACAACGACGAACACTGCCGCGAAAATATTCTGGTACCAGTGCGTTTGCGCGCCGGGAATCGGGCGGAACGTCAGGAGCACCCACATCATGGCGATGATCACGGCTGAGCCCAGGATGACCATGCTGACCGGAGTATCGCGCTCCGTGCGGTCCGACCTGGCCTCTCCCGCTCGCTGCGATTTCAGATCTTTCATCCCGGACCTCAGAGCGGAGAGTATCGTCGGCGTGGTCCGCAGCAGCGTGATCAATCCCGCGGCCGCCACCGCTCCCGCGCCCATCGGGCGGATGTAGCTCTGCCACAAATCGTCGGGGGTCATCAGCGGGATCGGAATCGTGGAAGGATAGATGGGTGTGTTGCCCGCCAGCTGTCCGAAAAACTTGATCGCCGGCATGATCAGGACCCAGGAAACGATTCCTCCGGCAAACAATATCCCGGCCACTTTCGGGCCGATGATGTAGCCCACACCCAAATATTCCGAGGTGATGGCCGCGCGAAACGAAGCTCCGGGCAGCCAGGATGGCTGGTAATCCGGCTGGCTGGGCCACATGCCGAGGGTGTTCATGCAGAACGTGTAGGCGCCGCCAAGCCCGAGTCCCCAAAAAACGCGTCCCGCGAACGATCCTCCCCGCTCGCCCGCCACCAAGACGTCGGAGCACGCCGTGCCCTCCGGAAAGGAAAGGTTGCCGTGCTCTTTGACGATGAGCTGCGGCCGCAGCGGGATCATGAAAAGGACGCCGAGCCATCCGCCCAGCAGCGCCAGCGGAAAGATACGCCAATACGTAAATTCCGAACCGTAGCCGAGGAATATCAACGCGGGCAGGGAGAAAATCACGCCGGCGGCAAGCGATTCGCCCGCCGAGCCGGTTGTCTGCACGATATTGTTTTCGAGAATCGTGGAGCGGCCGAAGGCGCGGAGAATGCTGATCGAGAGGACGGCGATCGGAATCGAAGCCGAAACGGTAAGCCCGGCGCGCAGGCCGACGTAGACCGACACGGCGCCGAATAGAATCCCGAAAAGCGATCCCAGGACCACCGCGCGGAACGAAAATTCAGCTACGGTCTCTTCCGTCGAAATGAATGGTTCAAATTCGCCGGGAGGAGCCGTCGAGCTCCATGATTTATTGGCCACGCTTCGGACCCTCCGTCTTCGTGCCGGGGGCGCGAGGATTCGCGCTTCATGGCCGCCCCGCCCGCACAAGCCGGGCAAGGTAGCATCAGACGCCACCCCAGGCAAGAAGCAAACCGGCAGAATTTCGCCGCGCATCCGCCGCCTTCCCGCCGATTTATACACTCGCGAATCGGGGGGAGATGCTGGGAGTCCTGGTCATTCCTATTGTGAAAATAGCAAGACAGCTTATTGACAACACGCAAACTCACAGGTACCGTGGCGGACACTTCACTGTTTGGAACAACGCCGCCGCGCGTCCGCAAGAGAAAAGGAGCGCCGGGTGCGGAGGGGCGGTACAGGGGGCTACCCGGCCATGCATCGTTCGATTTGGATTTCCACCGTTTTCGCAATTCTTGCTTTTATTCTTGTTGGGAGAATCCCCCTGGCGAATTCTTCGACGGAGGAGTGGCAGCCGGTTTCGCCCGAGGACCTCGCGTTGAAGGACAATCCCGCCAGTCCCGGCTCCGACGCCATGATCCTCTACCGGGAAGATTTTGTTAACGAAAAATACGCGGATATCGACGGACCATATGTTGACGAATACATGCGCATCAAGATTTTCACGGAGAAGGGCAAAAAATGGGGAGACGTGGAAATCGAATTCGACAAGGATAACAGCAATATTGCCGATTTGAAGGCGCGGACCATTCTTCCCGACGGCTCCATCGTCAATTTCGAGGGGAAGCCCTTCGAGAAAACGGTCGAAAAAGCCAGCGGTTACCAATTTCTTGCCAAGACGTTCACCATGCCCGGCGTAACGCCCGGCTGCATCATCGAATACCGCTACCGCCGCCAGTATCATCCGCAATTTCTCTACGACGAGCATTGGACCGTTTCGCAGGAGCTTTTCACACGCGAGGCGCATTTCTCCATCACCCCGTATATCCCCCACGATTATTATGACTATTACCCTCTCTACTTTCGCCTCTTCCACCTGCCCGCCTCGAGCGCGCCCAAAATGCAACGCGACGGCACCTACACCATGACCGTCCAGAACATCCCCGGCATCGAGGACGAACCCCTGACGCTCCCCCGCAGGGAACTGGAAGCCCGCGTCGAATTCTTCCACCGCGACCAGGATGCGCCGTCAAATGAGACGGCCGATCATTTTTGGGCCCGCACGGGCAAGAAGTGGGACGATAACTTGGAGCGTTTCATCAACAAAAAATCGGCGTTGCAGAAGGATTTGGCTCAGACGGTCTCCGCCGGCGATCCGCCGGAAGTGAAGCTCGAAAAAATCTATGCCCGGGTTGAAAAAATTCGCAATCTTTCCTACGAAGAGACCCGCTCCGCGAGCGAAATGAAGAAGGAAAAGCTCAAGGAGGAAACCAACGTCGAAGACCTCCTCAAGAATGGGTACGGCTACGGAACGCAGATTGATTATCTGTTCATCGGATTGGCGCGGGCGGCCGGGTTTGACGCTACGAGTGTTTTTGTCGCCCCGCCAAATGTGAATGTCTTCTATCCCCAGATGCAGGACCCCAGAGAAATTGACGACGATATCGTTTGGGTCAGCGCGGGAGGCAAGGAATATTTTCTGGACCCCTCCGCTATGGACTGTCCTTTTCCCATGCTGCCCTGGTTTGAGACATCCACGCAGGGCGTCCGCGTGAGCAAGCAGGGCGGCCAGATCGTGCAGACGCCGGATCCCAAGCCCTCCGACGCCGTGACGGTCCGAACCGCCGATCTGCAGATCGACGATCAAGGGAACGCCAGCGGTACCGTGTCCGTGGACTGGAGCGGCTATCGCGCAATCGATTACCGGATTCTCTACCGCAAGGATGACGACGCCGGCCGCAAGAAAGAACTTCAGGACCTCTTGCAGAATCAGCTGGCCGGAGGGGCGAACATCACGATCACCAAGATTGACGATTGGGGCGACATCACGAAGCCAATTCACGTCGAGGCCACCGTCAAGGCCAGCGGGTTTGCCACTACGATGGGCCACCGCCTTTTGGTCCCCTCTTTGCTGTTTCGCGAAATGGTGGTGAAGGATTTCGAGGCGCAGAAGCGGTCCAACGACATCTACTTCAGCTATCCGTACGAGGTTTCGGACACCGTCACGATCCATGCGCCGCCCGGCTTCTCGGTGGAATCGCTGCCTCCCGCGAAGGCGCAGAATCCGGGCGTCATCACTTATGATTTCACGCCCGTCAAGCAAGGCAATCTAGTCGTGACGAAGCGCCATTTGATCGAAGCCGGAATGCTTTATGAAGAGAAATTCTATTTCGCCCTGCGCGCATTTTTTAATTCGGTGAAATCCAATGACGACAGCGAGATCGTTTTCCAGAGCGGGACGAACAAGGGCGATTGAAGCCGGGCACGAGGTCCTGCTTCTGGCCGCGGCTCTGCTTCTATTTCCCACGGTTGCCAAGGCGGGAGGCATCCCGGACTGGTTTCGCGCCGCGGCGCAAGACAAGCTCCCGAATTATCCCGCCGACACAAAGGCCGTGCAGCTGCTCGACGATCTTCAGGTGGTCGTCAAGGACAATGGCGACGTCGAGGATCACTACCGGTGCGTCTTCCGCATCCTGCGGCCCGAGGGGATCGAAAATTTGGATTTTGTCGGCGTTGGATACTCGAACGAATCCAAAATCCTACTCTTCAAGGGTTGGACGATCACCCCGACCGGGCAGGAAATTGAGGTTTCGGACAAGGACGTGACGGAAATGAACTTGTCCAGCTTCGAGGTCTACAGCGACTACAAGGAGAAAGTCATCCGCTTCCCTTCCGCGGCGGTCGGCAGCGTCGTGGGATACGAATACATCCGCAAAGTGCGGCCCTTCACTTTCGATGAAGCCTGGTATTTTCAGGCCATCCTTCCCAATCATCGTTCTCGCATATCTTTGCAGCTCCCTCCCGGATGGGAGTATGAGGCCCTATGGGCCAATATGCCCGAACAGAAACCCGAAACGCCCGGCCCCAATGAATACGTCTGGGAAGTCATGGACAGTCCGGGGATCGAGATTGAGCCCGAAATGCCTCCGCCCAATACGATTGCGGCTCACATGTTCCTGAAATATTTCCCGGCGAATCCGTCTCTGCCAGCCAGGGCCACCGGGAGCTGGCAGGAAATTGGCGCCTGGAGTTGGGGCTTGACCGGGCCCATGCGCATCGCGACTCCCGAGATCAAGGCTAAAGTCGCCGAACTCACCGCCGGAAAGACCGACACGCTTGACAAGATTCGCGCTCTGGCGGATTACGTCCAGAGCCAGATTCGCTATGCCGCCATCGAAATCGGTATAGGCGGGTGGCAACCTCACGCCGCGGGGGACGTCTTTCTCCACCAATATGGCGACTGCAAGGACAAGGCGACTCTCTTGAACACCATGCTGGGCGTGATCGGCGTGGAATCCTATAACGTCGCGATCAACACCTGGCGTGGAGTCACAGACCCGAAATTCCCCACGAACTCGTTCGACCACGAAATCACCGCGATCCGCATTCCCGATGACGTGCCGGGCGCCACTCTCTATGCCCTCGTGCAGGACCCGCAACTCGGGCGGCTTCTCTTCTTTGATCCGACGGACGAATACGTCCCCCTCGGCTACCTTCCGCCCCCGGAACAAGACAGTTACGGGCTCGTCTACGGCGCCGACGGGGGCGAGCTGATTCACACTCCCACGCTTCCTCCCTCGACGAATCGGCTGCTGCGCATCGCGAAGCTTACGCTCAGCCCCACGGGGAACCTCACAGGTGAATTCCGCGAATTGATGTGGGGCGGCCCGGCGGAAAAAGAGCGCGCGGAGTTCCTCGAAACGAAGCCCGCGGATCGCGCCAAGATCATGGAGGGCTTCCTCGGGAGTTTCCTCGACAATTTCACGCTGCTGAATGCCAGCATCGGAAACCTCAATTCCTATGGTGAAAACCTGACGGTCAATTACCAGGTTGCCGTGAACAATTACGCGAAATCCGCCGGCGACCTGCTCATCATCCATCCCCGCGTCGTCGGCGAAAAAAGTTCAGGTATTCTGTCAGGCAAGGAACGGAAATATCCCATCGAATTTCCGGAGGCCACGCGTCAGGACGATGTCTTTGACTTCACGCTTCCGGCGGGCTACACCGTGGATGAACTGCCCCAGCCCGTCAAGGCCGAATGCGAGTACGGGTCCTACCAGAGCCATGTGGAAGTCACGGGAAACACGCTGGAATACAAGAGGACGTACGAAATCAACAGCATCGTGGTGCCCACGGCGAAGCTGCCTGAAGTGCGGGACTTCTTTCAGGAAATCGCGGCCGACGAGAAATCGAGCGTAATCCTCAAAAAGACTTCGCCGTAAGTCGGGTCGCCGAACCGCGGCTTACGCTTTTCCGCTCAAGCGATCGCGGACCCGGTCGCTCAGCGCTTTCCCGTCCACGCTTTTTCCTTCGAGCTTCGCGCGCGCGGCTTTCACCACCGCGCCCATCTGTTTCAGCGAATCGGCGCCGCTTTCCATGATGGCGGATTCGATGGCGCGGTGCATGTCTTCGTCGCTGGGCGCGGCGGGCAGATATTTTTCGATGATCAGGATTTCCTGCGCTTCCTTTTCCGCCAGGTCCTTTCGCCCGCCCTTCAGAAACTGCTCGACGGATTCGCGGCGCTGCTTGACCAGCGTCTGCAGCACCTGCAGCGACTCCATATCCTCGAGAGGGCGCACTTTCTCCACTTCCTTCAGCTTCAGCGCCGATTTCATCATTCGCAGCACGCTGAGCCGGAGTTCGTCCTTTTCCTTCATCGCCGCGGTAAGATCCGTTTGAATTCGATCGAGGTAGCCCATGCGCGGGTTTCTCCTGTTTTTCTAGAATAGCACACGCCCGCGCGGCGAAATGCTCATTTGACACTTCGGCGTTCGCTCGCTAACCTTTTACGATGAAAATTATCGTCGCTGATAAAATTAGTGAACGGGGCCTTCAACTCCTTCGTGATACGGGCTGGACCGTCGTAACCCCTCCCGCCGCTTCTCTGTCTTCCGAGCTCGCCGATGCCGATGCCCTCGTGGTGCGCAGCGCCACGAAAGTCACCCCGGCGCTTCTGGAAAGCGCGCCCAAATTACGCGTGATCGGCCGCGCGGGGGTCGGCGTGGACAACGTGGATCTCGAGGCGGCCACGCGCCGCGGCGTCCTGGTGATGAACACGCCCGGCGGAAATTCCGTCAGCGTAGCCGAGCACACCCTGGCGCTCATGCTGGCTCTCGCCCGCTCGGTGCCGCAGTCCAACACTTCGATTCACTCGGGTAAGTGGGAGAAGTCGTCGGCTTCCGGCACGGAGCTTCGCGGCAAGACGCTCGGCCTCGTCGGCTTCGGCCGCGTGGGCATGGAAGTGGCCCGCCGCGCCCACGCTCTCGAGATGACGGTCTTGGCGCACGATCCTTACGTCACCGCTGATGCGGCCCGCGAACTTCAAGTCGAGCTTGTCACTCTCGATGACCTCCTCAAGCGCTCCGATGTCGTTTCGCTGCACACTTCGCTCAGCCCCTCGACGGAAAAAATGATGGATGCCGCTGCGCTCGCGAAAATGAAGCGCGGCGCCCGCCTGATCAACTGCGCCCGCGGCGAACTCATTGACGAAGCCGCCTTGGCCGAAGCTCTGCGCTCCGGCCAGCTGGCAGGCGCCGCCGTTGACACCTTCGCCGTCGAGCCGCCGAAAAATTCTCCGCTCATCGGACTCCCGAACCTGATCGCCACGCCGCATATCGCCGGTTCCACGGCCGAGGCGCAGGAGGAAGTCGGCACAGCGATCGCCGTGCAGGTGCGCGATTATCTGACGGACGGCGTGATTCGCAATTCCGTGAACCTTCCGGCTCTCACCGCCGAGCAGTACGCCCGCATCCGCCCCTATCTCGAACTCGGCGAGCGGCTCGGCGCCCTCGCGGGGCAGGCTACCTCTTCGCAGACCCTCCGCCGCGTCCGGATCCGCTATGCCGGCGAGCCGGCGGAGCTTGGCTCGCACGCCGTTCGTGGCTCGGTGCTGATCGGTTTGCTCAATTCCGCGCTGATCGAGAAGGTGAATCTCGTCAATGCCACCGCCGCCGCAGCGGCTCGCGGCCTGGTGATTGAAGAGACCACGCGCCGCCGCGAGCGCGGCTATCCCAATACAGTCGAAGTTTCCGTCAGCGACGGCAGCCGGGATTTGACCGCCGAAGGAACCGTCTTTCAAGACGGCTCGCCCCGGATCCTTTCTCTCGACGGAATTCCGCTCGAATCCACTCTGGAAGGGACGCTTCTCCTCACGCGCAACCGCGACGTTCCCGGGGTGATCGGCCAGATCGGCACCGCGCTCGGAAGCCTGGGCGTAAATATCGCCACGTTCGCACTCGGGCGGCGTGAGCCGGTGCAGGGTGCGGAGGCGGTTGCCTTGGTGCAAGTGGATGGTGACATTGATCCCTCCGTTCTCCAGAAAATCCGCGAGATCCCCAGCATCACCGACGTCCGCCTGATTCGCCTGCCGGTGGCGGCAAAAGCCGCCTTGCACGCCCGGTAATCGGGGGCCCTGGCTTGCCTTCTCGCCGCCGGTCTGAAACGCGGAGGGGTCCCGATGCGTAATAAGGATGGGACCCTTTAATGCCTGGCGATAACTCCCTTGCCATCCGCGCGGAACGCGTCTCCCGCCACTACCAGATGGGCGAGACGCTTATCCGCGCCGTGAACGAAATCAGCCTGGAAATTCCGCGGGGGGAATTTCTCGCCCTGCTCGGGGCTTCCGGCTCCGGGAAATCCACGTTGTTGAGTTTGTTGGCAGGCCTTGACCGGCCCACCTCCGGCTCGATTGTGGCCGAGGGACGCGACCTCGCGCAATTGACCCCGCTCGAGCTCGCGAAATACCGCAGCCGCACCGTGGGCATGGTCTTTCAGTCGTTCAATCTGCTGCCGCGCATGACGCTGGAGGAAAATGTCGAGCTCCCGCTCAGGCTGGCGGAAGTGGACCGCGGCGAGCGAGCGGCGCGGGTTCGCGATTCGCTCGAGCGCGTCGGGCTGGCGAAGCGGCAGGGTCACCGACCGGGCGAGCTTTCCGGCGGCGAACAGCAGCGCGCGGCTATTGCGCGAGCCCTGGTCAACCGCCCCTCAATCCTGGTAGCCGACGAGCCCACGGGAAATCTCGACAGCGCCACCGGCGAAGAGATCATGAATCTGGTAGTGGAGATTCAACGGGCGCTGGGAATGACGATTGTGATGGTGACGCACGAACGCGTCCTGGCCGAAAAATTTTCAAACCGCCTCGTCACGCTCGCCGACGGCCGCCTCGCCACCGACGGGAGAAACTCATGAAGGCGCGCGACCTCGGCGAGCTCGCTTTCCGCAACTTGCGCGAAGCGGTATTGCGCAATTCGCTGACCACGCTGGGAGTCGCGGTCGGCGTCGCTTCGCTCGTGGCCATGCTCTCGCTCGGCGCGGGGTTGCAACAGATGGCTTCGAAGAGGCTTTCAGGCACCGGACTGTTCGACACGGTCTACGTGATGTCCCGCATGAACCTTCGCGGCTTTGGAAGGGCCGCGATGGAACCCATGCCGCCCGGGCAAAACCCCAGAATCCTGGATCAGGCGGCGCGCCAGGAAATTTCCCGCTTGCCGCACGTTGCCGAGGTCTATCCCCAGATTCGTTTTCCCACCGAAGCGGGATTCGACGGCAATTCCTTTCCGACAATCGTCGCGGGTATTCCGGTGTCTTCACGCGAGACGGGCGCGTTTGATGGAATGCAAGGAAGTTTCTTTTCGTCGCCCACGGCCGATGAAGCGATTTTGCAGATCGAGTTCGCCAAGGCGCTGTCGAATCATCCGGCGTCGCTGATCGGCAAGACCATCGACCTGCGCTATGCGGAGCGCCAGCCGATGCCGCAAACTCCGAAGGCGGGCGCCGGCCAGGCGGACACCGCCGACCTGAACGGCGCATTTTCAATTGTTCCGCGCGAAAAATCGCTGCGTATCGTGGGCATCGTGGACACGGAGCCCGCCGCTGGATTTGGCGGCATCGGAAGCGGGCGGTTGCTGATTCCGCAGACGGTGGCGGAAAGCCTTCGCGCCACCCAGGCAAACGATTTGCGAGATCTGATTCGGGACAGCGATTCGCCCACATACTCGAGTTTGACCGTGCGCGCCGACCGCCCCTCGGACGTGGCGGCGATCGAGGCAACCATCAAAGCCATGGGCTTCTCGACGTTTTCCCTTCTGGACGCCACGAAGAACCTGAGCCTCTTCTTCGCCGTATTCGATCTGCTACTCGCGATCTTCGGCAGTCTGGCGCTGGCCGTGGCCACGCTCGGAATCGTCAACACCCTGGTGATGGCGATCCTCGAGCGGCGGCGGGAAATCGGAGTTCTGAAGGCGCTCGGCGCGTCGGATCGCGACGTAAAGCAGATTTTCTTTGCCGAGGCGGGCGTCATGGGCCTCGCGGGAGGAATTCTGGGCGTCGGATTCGGCTGGCTGATCGGCCGTGTCGTCACGATCGGCACCAACATTTATTTGCGGCGGCAGCAATTGCCTCCCGCGCACGTTTTTTATATCCCGTCGTGGCTGGTGGTGGGCGCGATTGTGTTCGCCGTGGTCGTGAGTTTGATCGCCGGGCTTTATCCTGCGTCGCGCGCCGCGCGGCTTAATCCCGTTGAGGCGCTTCGCTATGAATGAATATGATTAGCCGCCGATTGGCGCTCGCCGCATTGCTTGCCGCTGCGTGCGCCTTGTCCCCTCTTCCGCTGCATGCCGCGGGGCGAGCCGAATGCCTCTCCCTGCAAAGCAAGATTCTCAAGCAGTCTGTTCCCTATTGCGTCCTGCTGCCGCCCAGCTACGATTCGGACAAGAACCGTCTTTATCCCGTCTTGTATTTTCTTCATGGACTTGGGGGCAACGAGCGCTCGTTTCTTGAATCCGGCGGCATCAACCTCGTCCAGGATTTGTGGGACCAGCGAAAGATCGGCGAGTTTCTCATGGTCTTTCCCGATGGATACGACAGCTTCTACATCAATTCCTACGATGGTCGCTTTCGCTACGAGGATTTCTTTCTCCGCGAATTCATTCCCGATATCGAGACGCGCTATCGCGTCGAGCCCGGCAGAAAATTTCGCGGCATTTCCGGGATTTCCATGGGCGGCTATGGAGCGCTTCATCTTGCCTTCGCCCACCCCAAGATTTTCGGATCCGTCAGCGCCCATAGCGCGGCCTTGATGGAAAAGCTGCCGCAATTTTCCGGCAACGGTCCCCCTGGTCTCGCCAAAGTGAACCCCGAATATTGGAACGAAAACAATCCGCTCACCCTCGCGAAATTCGCGCATCTCAGCGGCCTGGAAATTTATTTCGATTGCGGCACCGAAGACGATTACGGCTTCTACGCCGGCGCGAAAATCCTGGACGAAGAGCTCGCCAAACGCCGGATTCCGCACGAGTTTCATCTCTATCCCGGCGCTCACAATTGGGAGTATTTCGCCGCCCACATTCCCGCTTCGCTTGAATTTCATTCCAAAGCGTTCGGCTTGAACCCCTCGGAGCGCTGATTTCCCGCCGCCTCGCGGGCCCGGAGGCTCCTCGCCCGGGATTGGAACTTCTCCGCCCTGCGTTATATCCTCTCCTTGTGCCGCGCTCCATCCGACGCTCTCCCACCGCGGGATTGATTCTGGGCTTGGTCATCACTCTGGCTGCCGTTGTCGCCTATTCGGCCTATATCACCCGGCAGATTTCGATGTTGCGCCAGCTGCAGAACAATCTGATCGACCGCAACCGCAAGGATTCGCTCCAGCTTCTCCGCATTCAGAACGACCTCAATTCCCTCGGGCTTTCCATGCGCGACATGCTCGATAACGACGAACCCTATCCCCTCGACGCCTGGAGTGCCCAATTCGACCGCATTCACGAGGACCTCGACGACGCGCTGCGCACCGAGGATGAGCTCGCCGTCACCCACCGCACCCCCGAACAGCGCTCCTACCTTTCGAGTTCCTTCGCGCAATTCTGGGACGCGGCGGCGCGCACCTTCGCTCTCGCCAATAGCGGCAAGAATCAGCAAGCCCGCGAACAGATCCGCCTCACGCTGCAAGCCCGCCAAGCCTCGCTCAGCACCGCCGTGGCCCGCCTGTTGGTGGAAAACAACGAAAGCGAGGAGCAAGCGGCCCGCCAGGTGCGCGCGATTTACGACGGCGTTCAGCGACAGGTGTATCTTTTTCTCACTGCCATTCTTGCCGCCATTTTGGTCACCAGCCTTTTTCTGATCCGCTCCAACCGCCATCTTTTCGCCGAGCTTGCCCGCCTTTCCGGCCAGCGGAGCGATCTCGCCCAGAAATTGATCGCCACGCAGGAATCCGTACTTCGCCATATCTCCCGCGAATTGCACGACGAATTCGGCCAGATCTTGACCGCCGTCGGCTCCCTGCTCGGCCGCGCGGAAAAGGAGGTGCCCGCCGATTCCACGCTGCGCGGGGATTTGCGCGAGGTTCGCGATATCGCGCAAAACACGCTCGAAAACGTGCGCTCGCTTTCCCAGGCTCTCCATCCCGTGATGCTCGACGAGTCGGGCCTCGAAGCCACCGTGGATTGGTACATCCCCACCGTCGAAAAGCAGACCGGCATCGACATCGTGTACGAAAAATCCGGCGATTCTTATCCCGTCATGGGCGGCGCCGCAATCCACATCTACCGGATTCTGCAGGAAGCGTTGAACAACATCGCGCGGCATTCCGGCCAGCGCCACGCCTGGGTCCGGCTTCGCTACCAGGAAAACGGGCTTGAGCTCGAGGTCGAGGATCGCGGCCGCGGCATCGCCGCGCAGACGGCTAAGCACGGCATTGGGCTGGTCGCCATGCGCGAGCGCACGGAATTGCTCGGCGGCACGATCGAATTTCGCGAGCCTCCCGGTGGTGGTACGCTGGTTCGTCTAACGGTTCCGCGGCACGGTTTGGAAGCTCATGCCGGATAAAATCACGGTCCTTTTGGTGGACGATCATGCTCTGGTGCGGCGCGGTTTTCGCCGCCTGCTAGACGACGAGCCGGACATCTCCGTCGTCGGCGAAGCGGGCGACGGCAACGAAGCCGTTCGCCTCGCTCTGCAATTGAAGCCCGCCGTCGTGATCATGGATTGCGCGCTTCCCGCCTCTTCCGGCTTGGATGCTTCGCGGAAAATTCTGGAATCGAATCCGGAGCAGAAGATTCTCATGTTGAGCATGCATTCGGAGGAGACGCTGGTCCGCCAGGCTCTCGAAGCCGGCGCCCGCGGGTTCATCCTGAAAAGCGCCGTGGATCTGGAATTGCCCGCCGCCGTTCGCAAGGTTGCCGCGGGAGAGACGGTTCTGGCGCGCGAGCTCGCCCGCTCCGCCACTCTTCGCGGCGAGCGCACCGCCGGGCTCACGCCTCGCGAGCTCGAAATCCTCCAGTTGATCGTCCAGGGAAAATCCAATAAGGAAATCGCCGACCAGCTCAAGCTGAGCGCCAACACCGTTTCCGTTCACCGCGCCAATATCATGGACGCTCTCGGAATCCACAAGACCGCCGAGCTCGTCGTCTATGCCATTCGCAACGGCCTGGTGAATCTTTCGTGAACCGCCGCTCGTTTCTCGCTTCCCTGTCCTCCGCGATTGCCGCGCCTGCATTGCGCCGCCTGGGCTCCGCGAATTTTTCCGAGCCTGCCCCGCAATCCTCCGCCCTTGGTTTTCAGCTCGCCGACGTCACCGCGCGCGCCGGGATTCATTTCCTTCACAACAGCGGCGCCTACGGCGGAAAGCTTCTTCCTGAAACTCTCGGCTCCGGCTGCGCGTTTCTCGACTACGATTCCGACGGCTGGCAAGACATTCTTCTGGTCAACGGAATGGATTGGCCCGGCCACCACAAGAAGCGCACCACCATGCGGCTGTATCACAACAATCGCGACGGCACGTTCACCGATGTCACCCGCCGCGCCGGCCTCGACGTGGAAATGTACGGCATGGGCGTCGCCGTCGGCGACTACAACAACGATGGGTTTCCCGACGTTCTCATCACTTGCGTCGGGCAGAATCGGCTGTTTCGCAATACGGGCAAGGGCTCGTTCGTTGACGTCACACGGGAAAGCGGCCTCGGCGGGCGTTCGAGCTTCAGCACTTCCGCGCTCTGGTTCGATTACGACCGCGACGGCCTGCTCGATCTTTTCGTCTGCAATTATGTCCGCTGGTCGCCCGAGCACGACGTCTTCTGCAGCCTCGACGGCCGGCACAAATCCTACTGCACGCCCGAAGCCTACCGCGGCGAAACCAGCTGGCTCTTTCACAATCGCGGCAACGGAACTTTTGAGGACGTCACGGCCTCGAGCGGCATCTTCGACACGACGTCAAAATCCCTCGGCGTCGCCATGCTCGATTACGATAACGACGGCTGGCCGGATCTTCTCGTCGCCAACGATACCCAGCCCAACAAGCTCTATCGCAACTTGCGCAACGGAAAATTCCGCGACGTTGCCGTCGAGGCCGGCATCGCTTTCAGTTCCGAGGGAAAGGCCCGCGCCGGAATGGGCGTCGACGCCGCCGATTTCGACAACTCCGGCAACACCGGCATCGCCATCACCAATTTCGACAACGAAATGATCGGCCTCTATCGCGGCGACGCCAAGGGCGTCTTCCACGACGTCGCTCTCCAGGCCGGCGTCGGCGCGGCTTCGCTCAATACGCTCGGCTTCGGCTGCGTTTTCGCCGACGTGAACCTCGACGGCCTCGCCGACCTCGTCGTCGCCAACGGCCACATTGACGACACGGTCCGCAACATTCGCGGCAACGTCGGATACGCCCAGCCCCCGCAGTTGTTCTTGAATCGCGGCGCCGACGCTTTTCAGAACGTAGCCGCGCTCGCCGGCAGCGATTTTGCGCAGCCCAAAGTCGCGCGAGGCCTCGCCTACGCCGATTTCGACTGCGACGGCGACCTCGATCTTCTCCTCACGACCAACAATGGCCCGGCCTTTCTCTATCGCAACGACGTGACCAACGGAAATCGCAGCATACGTTTTTGTTTGATCGGCACGCGCTCCAACCGCGACGCGATCGGCGCCATCGTTCGCGCTGAATATTCCGGCGGCATTCAGAGCCGCATGGTGAAAAGCGGGTCCAGCTATCTTTCGCAGTCGGAGTTCCCGGTCACTTTCGGCTTGGGAAAAGCCGATCGCCTTGATCGCGTGATCGTCGAATGGCCCAGCGGAAAGACCGAGGATTTCTCCAATCTGGCGGCCAGGACAAGCTACGAACTTACTGAAAATAAAGGCATTACATCCCATTCCCCGTTCAGTATGTGACCCGCGGCCTGGCCTGAAAAAATCTCGCCCTCTAGTATTTTTACAATATTGCCCGCCCTTCCTGATCGCGTTACATTTCGCTCATCGTTAGCGCCTCCCACCAGGCGCTTCGGGTTAATGAAAAGCACCTCCACCCCGCAACCAATTTGATGAGTGGTTGCTTCCCGGCCAGCTACCCCATGGTTGGCCGGGAGGGTGCTTTCCTCGCGGCACACATTGTCTTCATTCGGCGGCGTCTTTTTCCTCTCAGCGTTGTGTTCGCGTGGTAACGCATGGCAGTCTCTTCTCGCTTGCCGGCCGCCTAGCTCTCGTCGGGATTCAGCGCACGATTTAAATGGCGCGCGACGACCATCCCGCCCGTCCCGCATGGCCCCGCTTCAATCCGGGCGCCAGGCTCCCGCCATTGCGGTTGCGTGCGGTTTCATTCCAGCGTAGACTTTTACACGCGCCGAAAATGCGCTGGAGAGTCGCCTTCCCCGCATTTTCCCGGACGATTGCCGTGTCTCGATTTGCCCAGGCACGTTTTTCCGGTGGGCGCTGCCGCTGCAACATTCTCTTCGGTTTTTTCCTGTCGGGGCGTGGCTCAGCCTGGCTAGAGCGCCTGGTTCGGGACCAGGAGGTCGGTGGTTCAAATCCACTCGCCCCGACCATTTCTCTCCGGGTCCGGCCCGGTATTGCTGCTTGACGCTGCGCGCCCGTAGCTCAGTTGGATTAGAGCGTGTGCCTCCGGAGCACAAGGTCAGGGGTTCGAGTCCCTTCGGGCGCGCCATCTTAATTCCTGCCCCTCGTTGGAGTTAGGCAGCTTTCACGTCATTGGACTGCACCTCGTTTTGTAGCCCAAGTAGCCCAATAAGCTGGAAACCAAGCCCGGCACGCTCGCACCATTCCCGACGCCACACCTGATCTTTCTCAAGACCACCGGCGTAGAAATCGGTAACGGATTCTTTCGAGTGGCCAAGCCACAGCTT
>DATJTF010000003.1:0-218867 GCA_035503815.1 Verrucomicrobiia bacterium | reverse complement strand
TGACCGGCACGGACACGGCTTGCTGGATGCGGCGGATGATCCCCGGATCGGCCATGCGCGCCACGCCGCCCGCCGCGCGAATGTCTGCGGGCACGCGCTCGAGCGCCATGACGGCGACCGCCCCGGCCCGCTCCGCGATCTCGGCCTGCTCCGGTGTCGTAACGTCCATGATGACGCCGCCCTTGAGCATTTCGGCGAGGCCGACTTTAACGCGCCAGAGATTGTTGTTCATCAAGTCCATGGTGATTCTCCCTTAAAAGTAAAAATCAAATTCGACGATGCCATGTCCTATACCAGGGCGACGCGGGACAGAGCGTTCTGACGGTCGCCGCGCTGGCGTTTGCGCAATTCGATGCGCAACTGATCGCCAAGGATTTGGACGCCGCGGACCATGCTCTTTTCCTCGAGAGTGGCAAATCCCAGGCGGACCGTATTGGGCTGCGGGTTCTGCAAATAAAAGGGGCGGCCGGGGATGAAGTATACGCCGCGATCGCGGACGTGAATCAAAAGTTCGGTGGAATCGAGGCCCGCGGGAAGAGTGACCCAGACGGACATGCCTCCCTCGGGGCGGGTCCAAGTGGTTCCCTCGGGCATATATTTTTCAAGGGCGCGCTCCATGATTTCGAGGCGGCGCGTGTAAAGATTCTTCATTTTGGCGAGGTGGCGAGCGAGATGGCCGCGTCGCATGAATTCGGCGAGAGTGGCCTGGGCGAGCTGATCAGTGTGCAGATCGGTGGCCAGCTTGACGAGGCGGAGGCGCTCGATGGCGCTTTCGGCGCCGATGGCCCATCCGACGCGCAGGCCGGGAAAGGCAATTTTCGAGAAGCTGTCAATTTGAATGACGTTGCCGGTGCGGTCGAGAGATTTGAGAGTGGGCAAAGCGGAGCCGCGAAGGCGAATGCGGGAGTAGATGGAATCTTCGATGACCGGAACTTGATAGTGAGCGGCGATCTCGAGCAACTGGCGGCGCTGGGCGAGAGGCAGCGCGGTGCCGGTGGGGTTTTGAAAATCGGGCGAAGCAAAGATAAATTTCACGCGGTTTTGGAGCAGGACGGACTCGAGGGCATCGAGGGCCATGCCGACGTAGCCGGTGCGGCGAGCGTCGGTTTCGACGGCGACGGGAAGAATGCGGACGCGGGCGCCGGAAAAAATGGCGAGCGCTCCGGGGTACGCCGGATTTTCGATGGCGACGGAATCGCCGGGGCGAAGAAAGGCCTTGCAGATCAGGTCGAGAGCTTGCTGGCAACCGTCGGTGATCAGGAGCTGCTCGCCGCGAACATTCAGGCCCTCGCGCTGGAGAAGAGCGAGCAATTCGCGCTTGAGAGGCTCGTAACCGTCGGTAGAGCCGAGCTGGAGGATGCGACGGCCTTCGGAGCGGAGGACGGCATTCGAGCAGCGGCGGAATTCCTCGACAGGATAATAGGACTCGGGCGGGCGGACGCAGGTGAAGGCGATGGCGCCGGGAGGAACATCCGGCATCAAGCGGGAGAGGCCTTCGTCGCCGCGTTCGTCGGCAAAGAGAGATTCCCAGCGCGTGGCGCCGCCGTTGCCGTTGGAGCGGGGAGGCGGCGAGAACTGTCGGGGGGGCTTGCCGCAGATAAATGTGCCGCGCCCGACGTGGCCGCGGATGAGGCCCTCGGATTCGAGTTCGGCGTAGGCATTGGCGACAGTGGTGCGATGGACGCCGAGCTGGCCGGCGAGCTCGCGGCTGGCGGGGATACGGTCGCCGTCGCGGAGCTCCCCGGTGTGTACCAGAGCGCGAAGCTGGTCGCGCAGCTGGACGTACAGCGGGATGTGGCTTTCGGGCTGCAAATGGAGCGGAAGCATTGGTCGGTTCTCGCAGGCCAATATACAGCCACAATTGTAGCTGTAAAGGGCCAAATTGTCTTCTCTGCGGAGGGGTTGTCGGGAGCGGGGTAGCGGCGGGGGCAGGCGGGAAGCCGCGGAGATGGTGTAAAGTTTCCGGCGAGGTTTTTTGCGCGAGGTGCGCCGGCTTGAAATTGCCGAACGGATGGAATTCGTGAGCGAAGATTTGCTGAGTCTCCTACAGGGGCGCCGGGGCCACTTCAAGCTGGAGTCGGGGCATCACGGAGATTTCTGGCTGCAGCTCGAGACGCTGTGCCTGAAGCCTCGGGAGATCGCGGGATTCGCTTCGCGGCTGGCCGCGAAACTCGATGGTTACAAGGTGGATGTGGTGTGCGGACCGCTGGTGGAGGGAGCGTTCGTCGCGCTGCTGGTTTCGCAGGAACTGGGCTGCGAATTCGTTTACACGGAGCGAATCGTGGATGAGACGCGCGAAGGGTTATACCCGGTCGTGTACCGATTGCCGGAAGCGCTGCGGCCGGCGGTGGAGGGAAAGAAAGTGGCAATCGCAAACGATGTGATCAACGCCGGATCGGCCGTGTGCGGAACTTTCTTCGAGCTGGAATCGTTCGGGGTGAAGCCGGTGGCCATCGGAGCGCTGCTGGCGATGGGCGGGACGATCGGTGAGTTTGCGGCGGCGCATGAAGTGCCGCTCGAACTGCTAAACCAGATGCCGAACAATTTGTGGACGCCCGCGGAGTGTCCTCTGTGCAAAAACGGGGAGCCGCTCGAAATCGTGGGAACGTCTTAGGCGGACGGGGCCGCGCGCGGCAGCGGGGCGGCCGGGCATTTTTTAGCCGGAGCGGCGCTCGCCTTCAGCTCGGCTTGATGTTTTGATTGCAGCGAAACAGATTTGTGGGGTCATAGCGCTTTTTGACTTTGGCGAGGCGCTTGTAATTTTTGCCGTAGGTTCCCCGGATGCGTTCGTCCCCTTCCTCCATCATGAAATTGACGTAGGCGCCGCCCGTGGAATAGGGGTGAAGCGCCGTCCAATAATTCCTGGCCCAAGCCGTGATTTCATCTTTCTTTGCGGGATCGGGAGAGACGCCGACGATCACTTCGGCCCATGTGGCGTCGCGATGCCACCAAGCGGTCGCGGTTTTCTTGACGCGGGCGGCGGCGCCGTTGATCGGGTAGAGGTGCATGGTGGACTGAAACGTCGGCATGTGGGTGGCGTGTTGGAGGTGCAAGGCGATGGCTTCATCGGGAAGAGAACGAGTGAAATCGGCTTTCCAGTACCACTGGAGCCCAGGGGGAAATAGCGCGTCGAACATGGTTTGAAGGGCGGGATGGGGAATGGGGCCGACCATATCGAGCGCGGGAGTCTTGAGTTTGCGAATGGGCTTAAAGACCTTGTCGGCCTTTTTGATGGGACCCGTGTAAGTCCAGACGATGGCGCACATCTTTTTGTTGTGGAGGGGCTCAGGAAACGGTGGGCCGGGGGGAACGATCTGGAAGGCGAAAAAGCCGCTGATATCGTGGGGCGCCCTGACGATGAACTCGCGATACCAGCGCATGATTTCCGGGGCATCTTCGATGGGCCAAAACATCGGGCCGGCGTAATGGGTGTGAACCGGGCGGGCCTTGAAGAGGAAGGAAGTGACGACGCCGAAATTCCCTCCCCCGCCGCGAACCGCCCAGAACAGATCCGGGTTTTGTTTGGCGTTGGCGGTGACGACACGGCCATCCGCCAAAACCATCTCGACGGAAAGAAGGCTGTCAATAGTGAGGCCGAAACGGCGGGTGAGATGGCCGAGGCCTCCGCCGAGGGTGAGGCCGGCGACGCCGGTGGAAGAGATGATTCCCGAAGGGACGGCGAGGCCAAAGGCGTGAGTCGCGTGATCGACATCGCGCCAGAGAGCGCCGCCGCCGACGAGGACGGTCTTTTTCTTCGAATCCACATGAACGAAGCGCATCGGCGAAAGGTCGATGACGAGGCCATCGTCGCAGACACCTAGTCCAGCGCCATTGTGGCCGCCGCCGCGGATGGCTACGGGCAATTGATTGGCGCGGGCGAATTTCACGGCGGCGACAACGTCGGCCACATCGGCGCAGCGCGCGATGAGGCGCGGGCGGCGGTCGATCATGGCGTTGTAGACTTTGCGCGCAGACTCAAAAGCGGGATGACCGGGCTCGATCAACTCTCCGTGCAGGTTTTGCTTGAATTCAGAGACCGCAGCGTCAGTGAGCATGTTTTTCCCTCCGGCTTGAGCAGGATCAGTTGATGGCTGGGGGAGCCCGGCACGCTGGGTCGTCGCACAGAACCAGCGGCACAATGGCGCGAATCGGGGCGTCCCGACCCGCATCGTGGACGAATGCTATACCGCCAGGCAACCGGACGCAACACGTTCGGGGCAGAATACAGCGGGAGCGAGCGTGTGGAACAAGCCGGGCGTACGGGAAACGAAACGAGGCGGGCGCAAGGCCGCACCTCGCAAACGGGTTACTGAGTGGCGGTCTTTTCGCCGAGGCGTCGCATACGCTCCTGAAGCTTCTTGCGGAGCGGCCCGGGAGCGTTGGGGTTGAAAGCGACAAGATACCAGAGCGGCTGAGAGCGGTCGCGGCTGAGACGCGAGAGCGTGGAAGCGTCGGTATTGGGATGGCGAGCGATGTTTTCGCGAATGGCGGAATAGGGATGGTGCGAAAGGCGGGCGAGAGTCTTGGCCATCACTTTGGGATGCTCGCTGATGAGGCGCAGCAGGTAATAGTCTTCCTTGGGCGCCTGGCGGGACAAGGATTCGAGAGCTTCGGGCTTCACTTCGGCGCTGAGGACAGTGCCGACCTTCTCGTCCCAACCGGGATTGATGCGATTGAGCTCCTGGGTGCGGGCGTGAATCAATTGTTCGATCATGCGGCGCTCCTGCTCGAGGCGGGGCGCGGGAAGAGCGCTGCGCTCGACCGAATCCAGAACGCGAAGGAGGTGTTGGCGTTCGCCGAAAACGATTTGCGATGTCCGCGGGCTTTTGTTTTTGCCCGGATTGCGAACCAAGTCAGAGCGTCTCATCTTGTCTTCACCCCGCGAAATTCAAAGCCCGGCAGACCGAACGATTCGGGATGTCCGGGAGATTGGTGACCGTGCCCCGTGGACCTGCGTCGACTGGCGCTCGATAGCGAAGCGATTATCGTGTTTCAAATCGGGTGAGTAAAGAGAAGTAGGGATACGTGTTCCGAAGGGAGCAATAGATAGTTCTAGGACTAGGTCAAATCGAGGAAGCCGCGATGGCTTGAGCTGGGCCGCGTGAATCTCCATACTTTCCACCCAAACCGCAATTGTACGCGAAAATGCGGAGGAGCGGTTCCCTGCCGCGTCAGGACCAGGTGCCGCGCTTGCCGGCCGGATTCCAGCGAGAGAGAACGACTTTCGAGCGGGTGTAAAACTGCAAGCCCTCCATGCCCTGGATGTGCAGATCACCGAAAAAGGATTGGTTCCAGCCGGTGAACGGGAAGGTGGCCATGGGAGCGGGGACGCCGACGTTGATGCCGACCATGCCGCATTGAATCTCGCGGGCAAATTTGCGAGCCGATCCGCCGTCGGTGGTGAAAATCACGGCGCCATTGCCGTAGGGGGAGAGATTGGCGCGGGCGATGGCTTCGTCGAGAGTGGGAGCGCGCATGACGGAAAGGACGGGGCCGAAAATTTCGTCGCGGGCGATCTGCATGTTGGGCTCGACGCGATCGAAAATGCTCGGGCCGACAAAGAAGCCGCCGTTGGAGGGAGCGGCGGAATTTTTGCGGCCGTCAGCGACGAGCTTGGCGCCTTCCTTCGCGCCGACGTCGAGATAATTCAGAACGCGGTCGCGGGATGCGGGGTCAATGACTGGCCCCATGGCGATCGAATCGTCCTTATCGGTGGCGCCGACTTTCATGACCGTGGCGGCGCCCGACAGGCGGTCGACAAGAGGGTCGCCAGCGCGTTCCACGGCGACGGCAACGCTTCCGGCCATGCAGCGCTGGCCGGAGCATCCGAACGCGGCGCCCATGATGGCGCCGGTGGTGAAATCGAGCTCGGCGTCGGGCATAACGATCATGAAATTTTTGGCTCCGCCGGCGGCCTGGACGCGCTTGCCGTGGGCGGTGCCCGTCTCGTAGATGTATTTCGCGACTTTTGTCGAGCCGACAAAGCTGACGGCAGCGATTTCAGGATGGGTGAGTATGGCGTCAACGACATCCTTGCCGCCGTGGACGACATTGAGGACACCGGGAGGCAGACCCGCCTCGGCGGCCAATTCGGCCAAACGAATGGCGGTGAGAGGAACCTTCGGCGACGGCTTGAGGATGAACGTGTTGCCGCAGGCGACGGCCAGCGGGTACATCCACATGGGAACCATGGCGGGGAAATTGAAGGGCGTGATTCCGGCGCAGATTCCCACGGGCTGGCGCAGCAGATGGCCGTCAATGCCGCGAGCGACGTTGTCATGATACTGGCCGTTGAGAAGGATGGGAACGCCGCAGGCGAATTCGACGACTTCAATGCCGCGGCGAACGTCGCCACGGGATTCCTCGATGGTTTTGCCGTGCTCGCGGGTGACCAGGCGGGCGAGCGAGTCAAAATTCTCCTCGAGAAGGTGCTTATAGCGGAAGAGAATGCGGGCACGTTCGGAGGGCGGCGTTTCGGACCAAGTGGGGAGAGCGGCGCGGGCGGCATTCACGGCATGCTGGACGTCTTCGCGGGTTCCTACCGGGGCGTGGGCGATGATTTCGCCGTGGGACGGATTGTAGACCGGCGTCGTATCCTTCGAAGTGGAGCCGATTTCCTTGCCGCCAACGAGATTCGGACAAAGTGTGGCCATGTTTGATTCTCCCGGGCAGAACGCTTCCCATCGCAGAGGAAGGCCAAGCTTGAAACGCAAGTGTAACGTAAAGACACGCGAAAGAGAAAGGACTGCTGGCAGATTGAGGCGGATTCTGTTAAAAAAAATGGACTGTTGTGCGCCGTCGGGACCGCCGGGAATTTCGGGCATCACCGATGCCAGCTCAAGCCACGACCGATTCTGAGACCATGGCTGAAAATTCAAAAGCCAGCCTGCGCCGGTTTCCACGCATCGCGACGCCGCACGGATTGTGGGTGGCGTGGCAGCCGGACGGCGCCGCCAACGCGGAGCAAACCGTATCACGCGTGCGGGATTTGAACGCCGGCGGGCTGTATATTTTGACGAACCAGCCTCTGCCGGCCGGGGAGAAAGTGACGGTGTTGTTTTCCGTGGCCGAAGGCGAGATCCGGGGAAACGCGGTGGTGAGAAATCAGGTGCCCGGAGACGGAATGGGAGTGGAGTTCGGAGAACTGACGGCGGAAAATTCGGTGCGCCTGGAAACTCTGGTGACGCGGCTTTTGCGGGCGAGCGAGGCGAAGGAAAAAACGGAATGAGCGCGCGCGAGGATCATGGCGAGGAACTCGAGCACTACGAAACGATGATGGGGCCGCACCGCGGCCGGCTGGCGGTGACCCTGGACCTGCTGACGAACGCCCTGGTGCTGGTGGGGCAGCACGGAGTGTATTGCCAAAGCAGCCGGCGGCCGGGAGAGCCGGTGATGGATATTCAGATCATCACGCGGGAAATCCGAAACGCGAAAGAGCTGATTCAGAGCGTGATGGAAGGATTGAAACCAGCGCCGTGATTCAAGGCGCAGGCGAACTTCCCAAGTTCGCCAGCGACAGATCGAGTTCCCAGGTTTCCGCCGTAAGATCCTTGCCAAAGCTGTGATGGTGTTCCTCGCGGACGATGTGAAAGCCGGCTTTTTCGTAGATGTGACGCGCCACAGCAAGAATACTCTGCGTCCAAAGAACGATTTTGGAGTATCCGGCCTGGCGGGAGAAGCGGATGCACTCCTCGACCAAGCGCGTGCCGATGCCGAGTCCCCGGGCCGCGGATTCGACGTGGAGCAGGCGGAGCTTGGCGACTTCGTCCGTCTCGCGGGCGATGAAAACGGCGGCGACTCTTTGGCCGTCTCTTTCGGCAATCCAGCAACGCTCGCGCTTGGGGTCGAAGTTTTTGATAAAGCGAGCCGCAATTTCCGCAGCGAGCGCTTCATAGGTGTTGTCCCATCCATACTCGTTGGCGTAGAGGAGGGCCTGGCGGTAGACGATCCATCCGAGGTCACCCGGCTCGTGTGGGCGGAGCAGATAGGGAGTGCTGGGCTGGGGCAGGCCGCCGAGAAGCGAACGAATGACCTGCGCGGCGGCGGTCAGGCGCTTCTTATCTTCCGCGGAAAGAGCGGCGAGCAAGGAAGCGATGTCGCGATTCGAACGCTCGTCGAGAGGCGCGAAGGCTTTTCGTCCTCTGGCGGTGAGGGAAAGAAATCTTTGGCGCCCATCGTTCTCGGAGGGTGCGCGTTTGAGGAGCTTTCTCCGTTCAAAATTGCGCAGAATGCGGCTCGTGTAACCGGCATCGAGGCCGAGTTCCTTGCGGATGTCGGTGGCGGTCAGACGCGGGCGGTGCGCGAGTTCGTAGAGAACGCGGGCTTCGGCAAGGGAGAAGGGGCTGCAAGCGGAGCCGTCAACGACGCCGATTTTGCGGGTGTAGAAGCGGTTGAAAGCGCGGAGGGCGGCGACGGAGCCATCGGGGGGAAGAGCTTTTCGTGGGGCAGCGGGCATAGGAGCCTCCTTCGCCGGGCGCCTGACGCTTGCCAATGTCTCACAGATGCTTGCCTGCGTCAACTATGTTCAAATGGGCAGCGGCGGGTTTGCGAGGCGGCTTACGGGCGAACGAAAGGATTCGCTTCGCGCTCGGCGCCGATCGTGGTCGGCTCGCCGTGGCCCGGATAGACCAGCGTCTCTTCGGGCAGGGTGTAGAGCTTGTCGCGAATGGAGCCGAGGATTTGCGGGAAGGACCCGCCGGGCAAATCCGTCCTGCCAATGCTGCGATGAAAGAGCGTGTCGCCCGAGATCAAGCGCCCGAGGTGAGCCGAGGCGGAAGCGGACGTGTCTTTTGCAGGTTGCGATTCCCCGCCGGCCGGCGCGTCGTTATGGCCCACGACCAAACTGATGCTTCCCGGAGTGTGGCCGGGGGTGTAAAGAACGTCGGCGAAATAGCTGCCCCAGCGGATGCGGTCGCCTTCGGCAACGAAATCGCGGAGGCGCATGGTTTCGGGAGTGGGAATGCCGACCCATTGGGCCTGGACGTCGAGGTGGCGATAGAGTTCGAGATCGGCTTCGTGAATCAGGACGGGGGCTTGGGTAGCGCGATAGAGAGACGCGAGGCCGCCGACGTGGTCAATGTGAGTGTGCGTGCTGACGATGGCGCGGACATTCAGGCGATGGCGGCGGAGGATTTCGAGGATGCGATCCGTCTCGTCGCCGGGGTCAACCACGAGGGCTTCGCGGCTGAGCGGGTCTCCGAGAATCATGCAGTTGCACTGCAGAACGCCGACGGGAAGAATTTCGTGGATTAAATCGGGGGACATGGCGTTTGTGTCGCTCGAGCAAATTATAGCAGCGGGGAGCGAGAAGCGGGCTCGAATCGCGGGCAGGCGAAGGTCATCTGATAAGATGCGAGGCGCGATGGAGACATTCCTACAGGACGAAGAGCGGGCGGCGGGGGCGGCGTTTGCGGAGAGCGATGGCTGCGTGCTGCCCGCGACCTTCGGGGGATTCGAAGTCGAATATCGCGCGGCTCGGGAAGCGGCGGCGCTCTTCGACACGAACTGGCACGCGACGTTTGTCCTCACGGGACCGGACCGCGCGAGATATCTGAACGCGGTGGTGAGCAACAACGTGCAGGGCCTCGCCGAGGGAAGCGGGACGCTCGCGCTTCTGCTGAATCCGCAGGGGCGGATTCTGGCGGAGCTGGAGATTCTGCGGCGGCCGGAACAGCTGGTGGTGCGGACACACGCGTCGGCGCGGGAGAGGACGCGCGAAACTCTCGAAAAGTACATCATCATGGACGACGTGGAGCTGGCGGATGCGTCGGACACGACTGGCAGCCTGGCGGTGGAAGGGCCGCGAGCGGCGGCGATCATACAAGAGGCGTGCGGCCTCGTGATCGAGGAATTGCCGGCGCTCTCGACGCGCGACGTGCGCGTGGAGCAGATTGCTTGCCAGGCGGTGGTGAAGTCGCAATTCGGCCTGCCGGGAGCGGAGTTCATTGCGCGGCCCGAGGAGCTGCGGCTGCTGTGGGGGAAAATGCTGGCGGCGGTCAGAGCGCACGGCGGGCAGGCGATGGGAATGCGGGCGCTCGACGCGCTGCGGCTGGAGGCGGGGATACCCTGGTTTCCCGCCGATTTCAACGACACCGTGATTCCGCACGAAGCGGCGCTTGAAGAGACGCACATCAGCTTCTCGAAAGGCTGTTACACGGGACAGGAGATTGTGGAGCGGGTGCGGTCACGCGGGCAGGTGAACCGGAGGCGAGTGCGGCTGAAATTTTCCGGGAGCGAACCTCCGGCACGCGGGACGCGTCTGTTTGCGGAAGGCAAGGAAATCGGGCTGGTGACGAGCGCGGAGTTTTCGCCGCGGGAGGAGACGCCAATCGGGATGGGGTACGTCCGCCGCGAACAGACGACAGCGGGGAGCGTGGTGGAATTCGAGGGTGGAACGGCGCAAGTCGTTTGAGCGAGTGCGGGGCGAACGAATTTCGCGGCAGCGCAAGGCATGCGGGCCGCATTGGACCGGCGGTTCACCAAAATGGTAGTTCCCTTCCCGGTTGCACGGGACTTTTTTCTTTGAACTGCGCGAGCAAGTCTGGTCATCTATCACGCAACATTTATCTCGCAACATTGCGGGGGCATTCGGCCAGCAATGGCGCCAGGCGAAATTGCCGGGCGAGATTGCAGAACGAGACGGGCGAGCCATACGGAATCGAAATTCGAGGGGCCATGAGCAGCGAGAGCATCGAGCCAGGGGTTTCCGTCCCGGCGGAAAAAGGCGCGTCGGGCGCGGGGCGAGGCGTCAATCGGGCGAGAGTGATTTTTTCGTTTGGAGCGATCTGGCTGGTGTGGGGATCGACGTATCTGGCGATACGGTACGCGGTCGAGACAATTCCGCCGCTGTACGCGGCGGGATTACGGCATCTGTGCGCGGGTTCGATATTGTTTTTGGTGTGCGCGCACAAAAAATTGCGACCGACGTGGCCGCAGGTGAAATCGAGCGTCATTATCGGGGCGTTTTTCTTTCTCGGCGGGCACGGTTCGCTGCACTGGGCGGAGACGCGGATTCCGACGGGAGTGGCGTCGCTGCTGGTGGCGAGCGAACCCATCTGGGTGTGCCTGATGATCTGCGGGGTGACGCGGAACTGGCGGATGACGCCGGCGCTGATCGCGGGAATCGCGCTGGGATTCAGCGGGGTGGCGCTGTTGCTTCGCGGGACGATCGTGAACGCGGGGCCCCGCATGTTTGCCGGGGCGGCTGCGACGTTGCTGGGAGCGATGTCGTGGGGAGCGGGCGTGGTGTACTCGCGAAAATCGCATCTTTCGGGGCACCCGCTGCTGCTTTCGGCGATGTCGCTGCTGGCGGGTTCGGTGCAACTCCTGACGGTGGGAACGATTCTGGGCGAGTGGCGGGGATTTTCGTTTGCGAGCGTGACGGAGAGGTCGTGGCTGGGACTCGCGTATCTGGCGATATTCGGATCGGTGATCACGTTTTCCGCGTACAACTGGCTGATGGAACACTACTCGCCGGCGCTGGTCACGACGCATACGTTCATCAACCCGGTGATCGCTGTATTGATTGGATGGCTGGTGGCGGGAGAGCACGTATCGCTTGCGACGGGAATCGCGGCGGCGATGGTGGTGGGAGCGGTGTTGCTGGTGGAACGCGGGTCGCCGCCGATGCTGGAAGCGGCGGAGGAAGGCTGACGGGAGAAGGCCGCTTCAACCCTTGGTGAAATTCATGGAGCGGAGGAAGCTGCCGCGATCGTTGTCGATTTTCTTCTGGAGCTGGAGGATTCCGTAAAGGAGCCCTTCGGGCCGAGGCGGGCAGCCGGGAACGTAAACATCCACGGGAATCACCTGGTTCACACCCTGGACAATGGCGTAGTTGTTGAAGACGCCGCCGGAAGTGGCGCAAGCGCCCATGGAGATCACCCATTTGGGTTCGGGCATTTGATCGTAGAGCTGCTTGATGACCGGGGCCATTTTCACGGAGACGCGGCCGGCGATAATCATCAAATCGGACTGGCGGGGGGAGCTACGGAAGACCTCGGCGCCGAAGCGGGCCACGTCGTAACGGGAGGCGGCCATGGACATCATCTCGATGGCGCAACAGGCGAGGCCGAAACCCATCGGCCAGATGGAGCTGCGGCGCGCCCAGTTGACGACTTTATCGAGCGTGGCGAAGAAGATGCCTCCGTCGCGAAGGAAACTGGCGTCGTCGCCGGGCTTCTCGAGGGTTACGCCGTGGGCAAGCTCTTGAGACATTGGGCCGCTGCTCCTTGGACCGTACTGCGAACCGCAGCAACTTACAGTTTCATTTTCGCTCTTTAGAGAGCCGAATGCAACGGCGGAGGAAGAGGAGCGGATATTAGAAGTGAAGCGGCAGAATGTGCGCCATTCAAGATGTGTGGACCGAAGCGAAGGACGAGGGTTCATACAGGTGAGAAGCGGAGCGCGCTGGTCCAAGATGGAACGTGTGAATTGATTTGAAACTGCCGGGGAAGTGCTCGCTTTCCTGCCCTTGAAATATCCCCACTAAATTGAGCGGGTTGAGCTCGGCGGGCGTGGTCCCGATCGTGCAGGGGACCTTTGCGGACAGCTATGCTCAAAACAGCCGAACGCGAAGCGGTGACTTCTCCGGCAGTGCGGGATTTTCTGCGCTGCCTGAACATCACGTTGAAGTCCGCGCGGATGTATGGAATGGAGCACACGGAAACGTTGCGGCAAACGGAGCAGAGCTGGAAGCGGCTTCAAGAGGCGCTGGCCGGAAGGAACGGCGAGGCGCTGCAACTGGCTGTTTCCGAAAAACGGCTGCTGGTGGATGGAGTGGCCGCGAAGAACGGGCCGACGGAGCAGAGTTTCGCGCAACTGCTGGACGCCGCGGACATCGCGAGCATCACATTCCGCGCGGAGGTAAAGCGGGAGGCGCTGGTGGGGATTCTGCGTGGCTTCAGCGAGACGGGAAAAACGCTGGAAGGACTCGGTGTGCGGCTGAAGGAAACGCTGGGCGACGAAAGCCAGACGGGGCTGCGGATCAACGAGGTGAGGTTCGTTCCGGCGGGGTCGGAAGAAGCAGCGGCGGAAGGGCCGCTGACCGCGCGGCTGCTGGCGGAAACTTTTCGGGGAGAACCGGGTAACGAAGTTCACGCGGCGTTGCGCGATCCGGTGAAGCTCCTGGAATTGCTGGCGTCGGCGGAAGCGGCTTCGCTGAAGTTCAAAGGAGAGACGATCGAAAGGCCAGCGCGGGTGCCGGGAGGTACGAGCGCGGCAGACCATCATGCTACGGAAGAAGACGTGACGGCAGCGGTGCGCGCGCTGGCAAACCTTTCCCGGGACGCGGGACCGAACGAATCGCGCGGCCCTGGGAGCGCGCGCGAGGAATTGGCGTCGCTGCCGAGCGCGAGCCAAGAGGCTCTGCAGCGCACCGTGGCGAAATTCGCGGAAGGTTCGCCGGCGAGGCCTCCGGCGGAGTCGCTGGTCCTGGCCATCGCCGAGCGGATGGCGGTGGGGATGGCGCAGCAGCAATACGAGCGAGGCGAGGCTTCGGTTGAAGCCGTGGCGGCAATGCTGGGGCGGCTGAACCGGGAAATCGAAGCGCTGCGCAAGACGGCCGGCGTTTATGAAAAGAAGCTGAAGGAAGCGGGGTACGCAGGCGAAGAAGCGGGAGAGTCGCTGGAGGAAACGTTTTGGAACGAAGCTTCGGACGATTCGAAACGGCAGCTCCTGCTCTCCTCCGGCGCCTGGCGAATTCCGCCGCGGCAGGTGAGAAAATTTTTCGACCGGCTGGTGGAGCAAAACGAGGGCGACGCCCTGCAAGAAGCCATACTTTGTTACGCCGCATGCCTGGGCGATCCGGACCCGGCCGCGCGCCGGAAGACTTTGCAGGGGCTGAAACAGGTGGCGGAGTATCTGCCGCGGCTGGCGGGGAGCGCTTTGCAGGAAGTGATCCGGGACCTGGGGAAGGCGCTGGCGAACGAGACGGATGAGGAACTGAGAGAGGAGACGGCGGCGACGTTCGTGGCGTTGAGCCTGGAAGCGGCGAGCCGGAGGAGATACGCCGCGGTTTTCGAAGTGCTGGAGGGCATCGAACACGCGGCGACGGCGAATCCCGGACTCGCCGAAGGGTTGCGGAGCCGCATCGGAATCGAAAACCGGATTCCCGATTTTCTCGAAGAGGCCATGCGGCTGCCCGAGCTTCCCTCGCACCTGGTGGAGGTGCTCCGGAAACTGCCGGTCGCGTCGATCCAGCATATCGCCGGGAGGATGAGCCGGTCGGTGCGGCGGCGTGAACGCGACCGGTTGGTAAGCCTGGGGAAAGAGCTGGGACCGGCGGCTGTGGAAGCGCTGGAAAAGTTTTTGCAGGCGAACACGCCGGCGGCGTCCATGATCGTGGTCGGGCTGCTGAGTCATCTCCGCCCGGAGGCGCTGCCGGGGCTATTGCGGCCGAGGTTGCGGGAGTGGAGCGGGCATTATCACGACACGGTGGTGCGGCAATTGGCGTCGGCCGGAGCGCCTTTGCGCGGACGATTGCTGACGCAACTACTGGACGTATTCGACGTAGCGGCTGTTCCGATGGCGATCGATGAAATCGGGATGAGCGACGACGCGCCGATGGCGGCGATTCTTACGGCTATCGCGGCGCGGGAAATTCCCAGCCTGGCGCATCCGTAT
This sequence comes from Verrucomicrobiia bacterium, assembly GCA_035503815.1. Classification (GTDB taxonomy): domain Bacteria; phylum Acidobacteriota; class Terriglobia; order Acidiferrales; family UBA7541; genus Palsa-295. The sequence goes on along the minus strand of DATJTF010000003.1, from coordinate 204,248 downwards.
TTGCAGGTGAAGGCGATCGAGGCGCTGGGAAGATTGCGAGCGGAAAGCGCGGCGCCGCTGCTGGAACGGATCGCGTCCGAGCGGGGGCATCCCCGAGAAGTCGTGATCGTGGCGCTCGAAGCGCTTGAGAAATTGAAACCGGGCGAGGCGGAGGAGACGCAGCGGGCTTCGGGAATAACCCCTCACGAAATGGCGAAGCTGATGGCCGAACGGCCGGCTGATTCGCCGGGAGTCCGGCAGAGGCTGTATAAGCGATTCAAGCTGCCCCGGGCGGCAGCGGCGCGGCTCAGCTCGCCGGACGGCGAATTTTCCGTAATGGTTCACCAGCTGGGATTGGGCGGCGGGACGCTGACCTGCGCGTCGGCTCTTCCGGCGGGAGCCACTGGGAGGCTGAAAGTGCAATCGGGAGGGGTGGCGATTTCGGCGAAAGTGGTGCTGCGCGGGCCGCGGCACGAACAAATTGCGTTCGAGATCGTGGATATAGATTTGGAAGAGCGATACAAGCTTCGAACGCTCTTGGCAGGAATCGGGAAATAAGGACGAATCCAGGCGGTCGAGAGCGGCGGCTTTCGAGGGAAATTTCCGGCGCGCGGCAGGAGAAGAGTCAGACCTTAAGGACGATTTTTCCGAACTGCTCGCGGCGCTCCATGCGCTCGTGGGCTTCGGCGCATTTTTCGAGCGGCATCACCACGTCAATCACGGGAGCGACGCGCCGGCGGGCGAAGAGCTCGAGCGGGGGGAAAAGCTCGCCTTTTCCACCCATGAAGGAGCCAAGAATCGAGATCTGTTTGACGAAGAGATGGCGCAGATCAATCCGGCCGTCGTAGCCCGTGGTGGCCCCGCAGGTGACGAGACGGCCGGCAACGGCCAGGCTGCGCAGACTTTCCTCCCAAGTGGCCTGGCCGACATGCTCGAAGACAACGTCCACGCCGCGGCCGTTGGTCAACCGCTTCACTTCCGCTGAAATTTTCTGCTGCGAGTGATCGATCACTTCGTCGGCGCCAAGTTCGCGCGCCTTGGCAAGCTTCGCCGCGGAGCCGGCTGTAGCGATGACGCGCGCGCCGGCCGTCTTGGCAAGCTGGATCGCGGCGGTGCCGACGCCGCTTCCCGCGCCCAGGATGAGCACCGTTTCTCCCGCGGCGAGACGGGCGCGCGTGAAAAGCATGTGCCAAGCCGTGAGAAAAACCAGGGGAAACGCGGCCGCTTCCTCGAAGCTCATTTCCTTGGGCATGGGAACCACATTAGCGGCCGGGGCGGCGACGTATTCGGCGCAGCCGCCATCGAGGCCCTGGCCCAGCAAAGTGTATTGACGGCACTCGCTGTCGTTCCCTTCGAGGCATTTGGGGCATTTGCCGCAGGAGACGCCCGGCTGGAGGAGAACCTTTTCGCCGGGGCGAGCGTTTGTGACGGCCTCGCCGACGCGGGCGATTTCTCCGGCGATATCGCTGCCGGGAATGTGCGGGAGAGGGATGCCGGGAAGGCCCTGGCGGACCCAAAGGTCGAGATGGTTGAGGGCGCAGGCGCGGACGCGAACCAGAACGGAGCAAGGTCCAATCACGGGGTCGGGCACGTCCATGTATTTCAGAACTTCGGGGCCGCCGTGTTTTTCGAAAACGATGGCTTTCATGGAGCTCCTCGAGCCAGCGAGGGTGCAAGCTACCATTGCGCTTTGGGTATGTCTAGACCGGCGCGGAGGGGCGCCGGCCGCGACAAAAAGGCGGCCCGCCTGAAGGCGGCAGCCACAACGGCAAATCCAGAAAATGAAGACGAGGTGCGCAGGAGCGAAGCGGAATCGAAAATTGGGGAGTACTGAGGAAGCTGGACTTTCGTCACGTTCGCTGGACGTCTGGACAGTAGATTTTTCGGGGCGGCGCTTGTTAGGCTTTTTCGAAGGCAGAAAACCCGCGCTGGAGGAACAGAACGATGTTCTGCGAGCGTTGCGGGCGGAAGCTTCTCCCGAAGAAATCGACATGCGAGAGGTGCGGGCAATTGCCGTCGCGGCACTGGCTGCAGCTGCTGGGGCTTGCGACGCTGCTGGTGGTAGTGGCATTCAACGCGGCGGTGGCGCTGTACATCTTGCCACGGCACGCCAGCGGACACGAATCCCGGCTGCTCGACCGCGCGTGGCTGTGGGCGGATTACAAGATCGCGTTCTACGGATGGATTCCGGCGGCGGCGGGACTCCTCGCCTGGGATCTGCTGGTGTGGCAGACGCGGCCGAAGGTAAAGGGCTGGGTGACGCGTAAAGTGCTGACGTTCACGCTTCTCGCGAGCGTGGCGCCGTTCCTGCCGGCGTGGATCCCGGCGGGGCAACCTTCGGAGAATTTCATCGCCACGGTCGGGGGGCATCCGGGATTGCCGGGAGCGCTGGCGTGGGGCGCGGTGGTGTTTGTGGCGATATTATTGAGCGCAACGCGGGAGACGCGGGATTCCCTGCTGGGGCACGGACGGGTGCTCAGCCTGATCAGCCTGGGACTGCTGGCGCTGGTGCTGGTGATGACAATCGCCGGCTGGGCGATCGGGTAGCGCCAAGCGCCGCGAGACAACCAATCCTCTACAACCAGAGCAAACCTTCGCCTGGCAGTAATTGACACTCCGGGCCTGCCGCCGTAGTCTTTGCATTGGAAGCTTCCGAGGGCCCTGAATGGACCTTTTCGAGGAAATCGTGCGGATGAGGCGCGCGGGGCAGCGCGGAGCGCTGGCTACGATCGTGCATACGAACGGGTCGATTCCGAGCTACGAGTCGTCGCGGATGCTGGTTCGTGAAGACGGCACAATTGCGGGAACGATCGGGGGCGGATGCGTGGAGGCGGAAGTGTGGGCGGCGGCGAAGGAAGTGATTCAGGAGGAGCAGCCGCGGAAGATGACCTTCAGCCTGAATAACGAGGCGGCTTACGATTCGGGGCTGATTTGCGGCGGGACGCTGGAGATCTTTGTCGAGCCGATCCTGCCGCAGCCGATGCTGTACATGTTCGGCGGAGGGCACATATCAGTATCGCTGGCGCGGGCGGCGTCGCTGGCGGGATTCGGAGTGTCGGTGGTGGACGACCGGGAATCGTTCGCGAATCGCGAGCGGTTTCCGATGGCGACGGAAATTTACACGTCGTACGAAGAAAGCTTCGACAAAGTGAAGCCGAACGCTTCGGCCTACATGACGATCGTCACGCGGGGACACAAGGACGATATGCGGGTGCTGGGGTGGGCCGTGAGGACGCAAGCGAAATACATCGGGATGATTGGAAGCCGGAGGAAAGTGATTTCGGTGTATCGCGCGCTGCAAAAAGAAGGGTTCGCGGAATCGGAGTTCGACCGCGTGCACGCGCCCGTGGGACTCGAGATCGGGGCGCTGACTCCCGAAGAAATCGCCATCAGCATCGCCGCGGAATTGATCGCCATCCGGCGAGGAGCGGCGAATCCACCGCACAAATCCATACGCCACAGCGAAGTTGCCAGCCTGACGAGCGACTGAAGCCATGCTGGCCGCCGCGATTCTGGCCGCCGGAGAATCCCGGCGGATGGGCCAGCCGAAAGCGCTGCTTTCCTACCAAGGCACGACATTTCTGGAACACCTGCTGGAGATCACGCGGCAACCCCGGATCGGAATTCAGAAAATCGTTCTCGGAGCGGGGGCGGAGGAAATCCGCGCGCGGCTTTCGGGGCGAACCGAGGAGATCGTGGTTAACCCGGAATGGCGGCGGGGACAGCTCTCGTCCATACAAGCCGCGATTCGGAGCCTTCCACGCGGCGAAACGGAAGGACTGGTGCTCTGCCCCGTCGATCATCCTCTTGTGTCCGCGGGCCTGATCCAAGGATTGGTCCGCGCGTTTGACGGGTGCCGAAAATTGATTGTCGTGCCGGCACATGCGGGGAGGCGAGGGCATCCCGTGATATTCCGGGCATCGTTGTACGAAGAGTTGCTGGCGGCATCGGACGATGTGGGAGCGCGCGAGGTGGTGCGGGCCCATCCGGAGGAGATTGAAGAAATGGCGACGGACGAAGAAGGAGTGATACTGAATCTGAACGATCCGGAGACGATGCTTCGGGCGCTGGGAAAATTGTGAGCGAACGCCGGGGGGCCGGTTGGGGAATACGGCGGGACTTCGTTTCATGAGGAATTGACGGACTTTTTACCGACAATGACGGATAATCCGGCTCCAGCCCACTCACATTGGAACGAGGAGGCACTCCATGGCGACGGTAACGACCAAAGACGGGACGCGAATATTCTACAAAGATTGGGGCAAGGGACAACCGATCGTATTCAGCCACGGCTGGCCGCTGTCGGCGGACGATTGGGACGTGCAGATGCTGTACTTCGGGCAGCGCGGATATCGTGTGATTGCGCACGACCGGCGGGGCCACGGCCATTCCGACCAAACCTGGGACGGCAACGACATGGACACGTATGCCGACGATCTGGCCGCCGTGATGGACGCGCTGGATGTGAAGGATGTGCTGATGGTGGGTCACTCCACAGGCGGGGGCGAAGTGGCGAGGTATCTGGGCCGGCACGGCACGAAGAGAGTGGCCAAGGCGGCGCTGGTCAGCTCCATCACGCCGTTCATGCTGAAGACGGAGAATAATCCGAACGGGGCGCCGATCGAAGTGTTCGACGGCCTGCGGACGGCGCTGGCGGCAAACCGCCCGCAGTTCTACACCGACGTAACCATCCCTTTCTACGGCTACAACCGGCCGGGAGCGAAGGTTTCCGAAGGGATCCGGCAGCACTGGTGGCTGCAAGGCATGATGGGAAGCGTGAAAGCCCACTATGATTGCATCAAGGTGTTCTCGGAGACGGATCTTACCGAGGATTTGAAGAAGATCGACATTCCGGTGCTGGTGCTGCACAGCGAGGACGACCAAATCGTGCCGATCGCTGCGGCGGGTCCGGCGGCCGCGAAGCTGCTGAAGCACGGAACACTCAAAGTCTATTCGGGCCTTCCCCACGGAATGCCGACGACGCACGCGGACATCATCAACACCGACCTGCTCGCGTTCTTCGAGGGCAAGAGCGCATCAGCGACGGCATAGCCCCAAAAAACCGCCGGCCGTTTCGCCGCGCGCCCGGGGAGAGAATTTGGCTTCTTGGGCGCCGCCGCGGCGCAGCGTTGCGGCCCTGCGCGGATTTTTTTGCGATGCGGCGGGACTAATTCAACGGTTGCAAGTTTGCGCCGGTTGATTCAGAGTGAGCGGCGCTGTGCGTGGAGGGGCGGGAGTGAGCGAGGCCAGGAAAAAAACGCTGCGTTCGGCGGCTTGGTACGGGCGTCAGGATAAAGACGGCTTCATACATCGCAGCTGGATGCGGAATCAGGGGTTCCCCGGGGACGTGTTCGATGGCCGGCCGGTGATCGGCATTTGCAACACATGGTCGGAACTCACGCCGTGCAACGCGCATTTCCGCGGGCTGGCGGAACGCGTGAAGCGCGGAGTGTGGGAGGCGGGCGGATTGCCCCTGGAATTTCCGGTGATGTCGCTGGGCGAATCGAACATCCGTCCGACAGCGATGCTGTTCCGGAATCTGGTGAGCATGGACGTCGAGGAATCGATTCGCGCCAACCCTTTGGACGGCGTCGTGCTGCTGTGCGGATGCGACAAGACGACTCCGGCGCTGGTGATGGGAGCGGCGAGCTGCGATGTTCCCGCGATCGTCGTTTCCGGCGGACCGATGCTGAACGGCAAGTTTCGCGGGACGGATATCGGCTCAGGGACGGACGTGTGGAGGTTCAGCGAGGACCTGAAGACGGGAGCGATGACGCAGGAGGAGTTCCGCGAGGCGGAGTCTTGCATGTCGCGCTCGGCGGGACATTGCATGACGATGGGAACGGCTTCGACGATGGCCTCGATGATGGAGTCGCTGGGGTTGGGGCTTCCGCAGAATGCGGCGATTCCAGCGGTGGATTCGCGGAGGTCGGTGCTGGCGCACCTGGCGGGACGGCGGATCGTGGCAATGGTTCACGAAGACATGCGCATTTCGAAAATTCTGACGCGCGAGGCGTTTGAAAACGCAATCCGGGTGAACGGCGCCATCGGGGGGTCAACGAACGCCGTGATTCACCTGCTGGCGATTGCCGGGCGGGTGGGAATTCGATTGACGCTCGAGGATTGGGACCGGCTGGGACGCGACGTGCGGGCGCTGGTGGACATCAAGCCCTCGGGGCGATTTCTGATGGAAGATTTTTATTATGCCGGAGGGCTGCCGGCGGTGATTCGAACGCTGGGGGAGCACGGGTTGATTCACCGCGACGCGATCACGGTGAACGGCCGGACGATTTGGGAAAACACGTCGGAGGCTCCGAACTGGAACGAGGAAGTAATCCGCCCGCACGAGCGGCCGCTCGTTGAGCACGGCGGCATTGCGGTGTTGCGGGGCAATCTGGCGCCGGACGGGGCGGTGCTGAAGCCCTCGGCGGCAACACCGGCGTTGATGAAGCATCGAGGGCGGGCCGTGGTGTTTGAAAATATCGAGCAGTACCACGAGCGCATCAACGATCCGGCGCTCGATGTGGATGAAACCTGCGTGCTGGTGCTGAAGAATTGCGGGCCGCGGGGATATCCCGGCATGGCCGAAGTGGGAAACATGGGATTGCCGCCGAAGGTGCTTCAAAAGGGGATCACCGATATGGTGCGGATATCGGACGCACGGATGAGCGGAACGGCCTACGGAACGGTGGTCCTGCACATCTGTCCGGAGGCGGCCGCGGGCGGAACGCTGGCGCTGGTGCGCGAGGGCGACATGATCGAGCTGGACGTCGAAAGGCGGAGACTTCACCTGGACGTAAGCGACGAAGAGCTGGCGCGGCGGCGAAGCGGATGGCGTCCTCCCGAAGTGGGGCTGCAGGGCGGCTATCAGAAACTTTATGTTGACCACGTGATGCAGGCGGACAAAGGCGCGGACCTCGACTTTCTGGTCGGCTGCCGCGGCGATGACGTTCCGCGCGAATCCCACTGACAAAGGAATGTTGCCTATGCGCGCGAACACTCGAAGCCCCCTCTCCAACCGCAGGAAAGACGGGAGCCAAAGGCCATGAATCAATCCGACCGCTTTGCGAATTATCCGAGCTTGAAAGACCGCCCCGTTCTGATCACGGGGGGCGGATCGGGAATCGGCGCCGTGATTGTGGAAGAGTTCGCCCGGCAGGGAGCACGAGTGGGATTTGTTGATCTGGCGGCGGAGGCGTCGCGCGAACTCGTGAACCGGCTGCGCGGGAATGTGGCGCACGAACCGTATTTCGTGGAGTGCGACCTCCGGGATATCCCGGCATTGCAGCGGTCCATTCAGGAAATCGAGAAGTCGATCGGGACGATTCTGGCGCTGGTGAACAACGCGGGAAACGACGACCGGCACGGGTGGGAAGACGTGACGCCGGAATATTGGGACAATTGCCTGGAGGTTAATTTACGGCATCAATTTTTCGCGATGCAGGCCGTGGCGCCGGGGATGAAAGCGGCACAGTGCGGCAGCATCGTCAACATGAGTTCGATATCGTGGATGATTCCGGCGGTGCGGATGGCGGTCTATGTGGCGGCGAAAGCAGCCGTGGTGGGAATGACGCGAACGATGGCGCGGGAGCTGGGCACGGAGAATATCCGGGTCAACAGCGTTTCGCCGGGAGCGGTGATCACCGAACGCCAGCAGCGGCTCTGGCGGACGCCGGAATACGACCGCGCCATTCTCAACGCGCAGTGCCTGAAGCGGGCGGTGATGCCGCAGGACGTGGCGCGATTGATGCTGTTCCTGGCGGCGGACGATTCGAGCGCGATCACGCAGCAGAATTACGTGGTGGACGCGGGTTGGGTGTGAAGGGCGGGGCGAGCTCGCGTATTTGGGCGCGCACGAAGGGCTGGGCCTTGCAAAGCTAGTCTTCTTCGCCCAAGACGGCGGAGATGGCATCCACGCAGAGTTGAGCGGCGTGAAAAGATGCGGGGGGCAATCCGTCGAGTAGGGCGGAAATCTCCTGCGGTGTAATCGCGCGAGCGTCCGAAGGGGTTTTGCCCAGCAAGAGGCAAGTGAGCACCGAACCCGCGGCAATCGAAGCCACACAACCCTGCGTTTTAAACCGAGCTTCCGCAATTTTTCCCGAGTCGAGGCGGATCGCCAGGCGCATGATGTCGCCGCAGACGGGATTGGCGACTTCAGAGACATGAGAGGCGGCAGGAAGGTCTCCGGCATTTTGCGGATTGTGGAAATGCATCAAAATCTTGTCGTTTAGCATCGAAAAAATTATAAGGTCGGGCGGCGTTTGCCGCACGATAACTTGTCCGGGTGGCGGGGGAGAGGGCGGCCAAGAACTTTCGCCTTTTCCTTGAAACTGATTGACACTCGGGGGGTTGCGAATATATCGTACTGAGTCCTAGCCATGCGTTTTCCCGTCAGGGCGCGGGGAAGCGATTAATATACCAAACTCCGCCTACAGTAAATTTTAGGAGATACACAGATGCGAAGATTGTCATACCTCCTCGGGCTGACGCTTGCCCTTGCTCTGCTCGCCACCTCGAGCTTTGGCCAGACGGGGAAGCTGAAGATCAAGGTATCGCCGAAGCAAGCTTATGTGTTCGTTGATGGGAAGGCCATCCACGAAGGCAGCCGCACAATTGCGCTCTCTGCGGGAAAGCACACCGTGGCCGTTGTCAATTACGGTTACAAAATATCCACACAAGACGTGAATGTTGACTCGGGCAAGACCACCACTCTGAATGTCACACTCGAACCCTATGGCGACAAAGTCGCCGGCCCCTGGGGTCGGGTATACATCGGCGGGTCGGGCGGAGATACGCATGCCGCCGTCCTTTCCGACGGGACAACGCCCGGATATTTTGTCGGCCATGTGGACGAATTCAACAACGATTTCTGGATCTGGAAGCAGGAACTGCTGCTCCCTCCCGGAAAGCATCATTTGACCATCACGCGAGACGGGAAGACGCTGTGGGAGGGCGATGTCAACGTGGTGGCGGGGAAGAAAGTGTCGATCAACTTCCCCAAGAACCAACAGACGGAAGCCGATTGGAGCAAGCGCGACAAGGATCTGGAGAAAAAGGCTCCCCTGCCCCGCTTCACGGCGGGAATGGCGAGCGCGACGATCGTAGTGGCGCCGACCAAAGCATCGTTTTCGAGCTCGACCGCGAATATCGATTGCGGGCAGACAGCCAACCTGGCGTGGACCAGCTCGGATGCCGTGGACACTTCGATTGACAACGGCATCGGGACGGTATCCGGGAGCGGGCAGCAAGGAGTATCGCCGCACGCGACGACGACGTACACGATGACGGCGGCGGGCCCGGGCGGAATCGTGAAGCCGTCGGAAACGGTCAATGTCAACACAGTGGTTCAAGCGAGCATAGACGCGAATCCGTCGGAAGTGAAGTACCACCAGATCGGCGAAAAAGTGGTCTCGCAGGATTCCACAACAGTGACCTGGAAGACCTCGAACGCCGACAACGTCCAGCTCGACGGCAACAAGGTCGATACGAACGGTTCGGAGACGGTAAAGCCCGCTCCGAAGGACACCTCCGTGATTCCCGAGGGCGGGCAGCCTCGCCCGATTGACGAGCAGGTTCCCTACACCCTTTCGGCCACCAACGTTTGCGGCGGATCCTCGACGCAAACGGCCAATGTGCACCTGACGGGCGTCGTGGAACCGATTCCCACCGTCGTTCTGCAGAGCGTCTTTTATCCCACGGCGTATCCGGATAAGAGGCACCCGCAAGTGGGACTCGTCCGCAGCCAGCAGATGGTGTTGGCTACGCTGGCCAGCGGCTTCAAGAAGTATCTGGAATACGATCCCGATGCGAAGCTTTCGGTGGAAGCCTATGCCGATATTCGCGGCGGCAAAGTCTACAACCAGGACCTCAGCGAGCGGCGCGTCGAACGGATCAAGCAGTACTTGGTCGACCAGGGCATCTCGGCGGATAAAATTCAGACCGCCGCATACGGTAAAGAGCGCCCGCTCGAAAAGAGCACGGTCAAGGACCTGGAAGCCAACGATCCGAACAAGGCGCCGAAGAATCGCGAGAAGAACTTCACCGGCAATTGGTACGCGTACAATCGCCGGGCCGACATCATCCTCCTGCCTTCGGGCAAGAAGTCGACCCAGTTCTTCCCGCACAACGCCGATGACTCGGAGTTGATCTGGCAGATTCCGATGCCCTCGCTCAAGAGAGTCGAAAAGGACCAGTAGATTTTCCGCAAGTGGAATCCGCGCCGGAGAGCTGCAGTTCTCCGGCGCGTTTTTCTTTTGGGCGGGTTATTCTGCCACGATGAGTTCCCGCGGTGATGCGCATCCACGCACGAGAGCATCTGGCATGAGGATTGTGTCTCTAGTGCCGAGCGTGACTTCGATTCTTCTGGCCCTGGGGGCGGGACGCGAGTTGGTGGGAGTGAGCAAGTGGTGCAACGAAGTGGCCCGCACCGGCAAGAGGCCCAAGGTTGGGGATTGCTGGAAGCTGGACGTCGAGGAAGTTATGCAATTGAGGCCCACGCACGTCATCGGCTCGGTTCCCTTCGCCACGGAGACCGTCGAGAAGATTTTGAAGCAGCCCTTCGTGTTTCTGGCGCTCAACCCCCGGACGCTGGCAGACATCGAGTCGAATATTCTGACGCTCGGCAGGCTGGTGGCGCGAAACTCCCAGGCCCGAAAAATCTGCGGGCAGATGCGAGGCGAATTTCGCCGGGTCTCTGTCGCGGCAAAGCGGCGCCATTTATCGAGCCGCCCGCGCGTGTATGCCGAAGCCTGGCCGAATCCGCGGATCAGTTCCCCTCCCTGGGTGGCCGAGCTGATTGAAATTGCGGGTGGAACGATGTGCGTTCCGGCGGGGGCTCGCGTGACAGACGAAGAAATTGCGGCGGCGGCGCCCGAAGTCATCTTCCTTGCTTGGACGGCCACGGGCGGGAGGTCGCGCGCTTCAACGGCGCTTGGAAATCCAAAATGGCGCGGCGTGCCCGCGATTCAGACGGGGCGTGTCTTTGTTGTGCGCGACGAATGGCTGAACACGCCCGGGCCGCCGTTGATGCACGGAGCGCGCGCCATTTTCCGGTGCCTGTTGGCCGCGGGGAGGAGCTGATGGCGCGCAACGTCGTCGCCGGGCTAATTTGGAATCAGGGAAAAATCCTGGTGTGCCAGAGGCGCAAGTGGGACACGTTTGCGCTGCTGTGGGAGTTTCCCGGCGGCAAACTGGAGCCCAACGAAACGCCCGCGGAGGGTCTGCGCCGGGAACTGCGCGAAGAATTGGGAGTGGAAGCCAGCATCGGCGCCGAAATTTATCGCACTGGGCATCGGTACACGCAGATGAAGGAACCGCTCGAGCTGATCTTCTTCCATGCCAAGGCCGACCCAGGCGCCATGAGGCCGCTTGCGTTCGAGCAAATCCGCTGGCTGACCCCGGACTCGCTTCCCGAATTGGAATTTCTGCCGGCCGACCGCGAGTTCGTGGAACGCCTTTCGCGCGGCGATTTCCCGCCTCCCGAAAGCCTTGCCTGAAAAACTGTGGACACCTGGAGTCGCGGAAAATCGCGCGGAGGTGTATTCTTGCAATAGCAGCCGCAAAGACGCGTGATTTGGTTCCACGCCGGGATGCGGCAATTGGAATCGACTGAGGGACAAAACAAAGGCCATGGAACCGGATACGATTGAATCGCCGCGAGGGCTGGATACTTCGGAAATTCAGGAATGGCTAGAATCGCTGGACGCCGTGCTGCAATCGAGCGGGCCGGAGGTCGCTTCGTACATCCTGGAGCGTCTGCAAGCGCACGCCAAAGTCGTCGGGATAGATATTCCGTTCACGGCCAACACGCCGTACGTGAATACGATTCCGCACCACATGCAGCCGGCCTTTCCCGGGGACCAGCAGCTGGAGCGGCGGATCAAGAGCATCGTGCGGTGGAATGCGCTGGCCATGGTCGTTCGCGCGAATCACGAGGAGCACAATATCGGCGGCCATATTTCGACGTTTGCCTCGGCCGCCACGCTTTACGAAGTGGGCTTCAACCATTTTTTCCGCGCCCGCACGCCGGGATTCGAAGGCGATACGGTCTATTTCCAGGGGCATGCTTCGCCGGGAATGTATTCGCGGGCGTTTCTCGAGGGGCGTCTTTCCGTCGAGCAGCTGCAAAATTTCCGGCGCGAATTGAAGCCGGGCGGCGGCCTGTCTTCCTATCCTCATCCCTGGCTGATGCCTGACTTCTGGGAATTTCCCACGGTGTCCATGGGGCTGAGCCCGCTGATGTCCATTTATCAGGCGCGCTACAACCGGTATCTCGAAAATCGCGGGCTAAAGCCGGTATCGGACGCGAAGGTGTGGGCGTTCCTGGGAGACGGCGAAACGGACGAGCCGGAATCGCTGGGGGCGATCAACCTGGCGTCGCGGGAGAAACTCGACAACCTGATATTCGTGATCAATTGCAATCTCCAGCGGCTCGACGGGCCGGTGCGCGGCAACGGGCAGATCATTCAAGAGCTCGAGTCGGCGTTCCGGGGCGCGGGATGGAACGTAATCAAGGTGCTGTGGGGAAGCGAATGGGATCCCATCCTGGATCAAGACACGGAAGGGCTGCTGGTAAAGCGCATGGGAGAGCTGGTGGACGGCGAATACCAGAAGCTGGTGGTTTCTTCCGGAGCCTACGTTCGCGAGCATTTCTTCGGATCCGACCCGCGGCTGCTGAAGCTCGTGGAACCCATTTCGGATGACAATTTGCGCCGCCTGCGATTGGGCGGACACGACCCCATCAAGGTGTACGCCGCGTACAAAGCAGCCGTGGAACACAAAGGCTCGCCGACCGTGATCCTGGCGCGGACCATCAAAGGGTACGGGCTGGGCGAGGCGGGCGAGGGAAAGAACGTCACGCACCAGCAGAAAAAGCTCAACGAGGAAGAGCTGCGCGAATTCCGGACGCGCTTCGACATTCCGCTCACCGACGATCAGGTGCGCGAAATCACGTTCTACCGGCCGCCGGAAGAGAGCGAGGAAATCCGCTATCTCCGGTCGCGGCGCGAGGCGCTGTGCGGGTATCTGCCGAAGCGGCAGGCTCGCTCGAAACCCCTCGAGGCCGATCACGAGGAGCTGTTCAAGGAATTTCACCTGGGCAGCGAGGGCCGGGAAGTCTCGACGACGATGGCTTACGTGGGAATGCTGCGAAAAATGCTGCGCGACCCGGAAATCGGCAAGCTGGTGGTGCCGATCGTGCCGGACGAGGCGCGGACGTTCGGCATGGAGTCGCTCTTTCGCACCGTCGGCATCTATTCGAGCGTAGGGCAGCGCTACGAGCCCGTGGACGTCAATACCCTTCTCTATTACAAGGAAGCCAGGGACGGGCAGATCCTCGAAGAAGGAATCACGGAAGCGGGATCGATGGCGTCGTTCATCGCCGCGGGAACGGCGTATGCGACGCACGGGATCAACACGATACCGTTTTTCATTTACTACTCGATGTTCGGTTTCCAGCGGATCGCCGATTTCATCTGGGCGGCGGCCGATATGCGCGTGCGCGGATTTCTGCTGGGCGGGACGGCGGGACGCACCACGCTGAACGGCGAAGGGCTGCAACACCAGGACGGCAACAGCCACGTCCTGGCCCTGCCGGTTCCGAACCTGCTGGCCTACGATCCCGCCTACGCGTACGAAATTGCGGTGATCATCCAGGACGGCATCCGGCGGATGTACAAGGAAGGCGAAAGCATTTTTTACTACATCACGGTGATGAACGAGCCTTACGTGATGCCGGCGATGCCGGCCGGCGCGCGCGAGGGAATATTAAAAGGGCTTTACCGCTTCCGAGCGTCGTCGAACACGGGATCGAAGCTGCGGGCGCAGCTGTTCGGCAGCGGCTCCATTTTGAACGAGGCGCTGAAGGCGCAGGGAATTCTCGACGACAAATTCGGAGTGGCCGCCGATGTGTGGAGCGTGACGAGCTACAAATCGCTCTACACCGACGGAAACGAGACCGAGCGGTGGAACCGGCTGCACCCGGGCGAAACGCCGCGCGTGCCCTACGTGACGCAAGCGCTGGCCGACGCGCCGGGAGTGCTGGTGGCGGCGACGGACTACCTGAAAACATTGCCGCAGATGGTGGCGCCGTGGATGCCGCGGCGGCTGGCGTCGCTGGGTACCGACGGATTCGGCCGCAGCGACAGCCGCGAATCGCTGCGCGATTTCTTCGAAGTGGACTCGCGTTTCATCGTCCTCGCGGCGCTGCACGAGCTGTACCGCGAGGGGCAGGTTGAACGCTCCGTGGTCGACCGCGCCATCAGCGAGCTGGGCATCGAGACCGACAAACCAAACCCCGTAATTTCATAAGGGCAGGGCACGCGGTGCCCTAGGGAAACTCTCAACGGATGGCGCCCGCTAGTGCCGGCCCAGCGGAACAGAAGCACGCAAATATTGCACCCGTCTGGCATACCTCCCTATTGATTCTGCTGTTTCTTGCGCTTGGCATCGGCGAGATGGCGGGCACCCGCACGTCTTCCCCACCTGCGGCATTGCCATTCTACCTGGGGGCAATTGTATTCGAATGGGTCCTGTTTGCTTACGTCTGGTGGGGAGTCAGGCTGAAGGGAAATTCGCTCGCCACCCTCGTCAGCCGTGGACAGCTTCCGGGATTTGGACGCGACGCGATGATCGGCGTTTTTATCTGGGTTCTTTGGTATGTCGTAGAGAGCTTTGTCGGCATCGGGCTTTCTGCAGTCGGCATAACAAACGCGGGCGCTCAGGGGACCGTTTTTCCGCATGGCGCCATTCAGATTGCCCTTTGGATCGTGATGGCCGCAAGCTCGGGATTTTCGGAAGAGATTGCGTTCCGTGGCTATTTCCTTCAGCAATTTTCGGCGTGGACGGGCAGCACCCTTGCCGGAATCGTCCTGCAAGCAATTCTTTTCGGCGTTGGCCACGCGTACCTGGGAGTCCGGCAAGTCGTGCTTATAATTGTGTCTGGAGTTTTGTTGGGGGTTTTCGCCGGCTGGCTGCGCAATATTCGTCCGCTGATGGTCACCCATGCCTGGGCCGATGTGTTCGGCGGCGTGATTATCCATGGACTTCCCTACAAATAGGGAGAACGCCCTGACTGCGTTTTGGGGAACTGCCGTTTGGGTTTTGCCACTCGACGAACCGCGCAGACAGAGGCCTGCCGGTACGAGCCAACGCAGCAAGCAGAGGAAACCGCCCGTGGCGACGGATTGCGAGCGGCGTCTGATCGAGCCAGGTCATAGCCGAGTTGGGCATGGTTCATTATTCGGAAGATTCCCTGCCGTCTGTTGCTTTCAGCTTTACCGGCAAGGATTAGGGCCGCCTTTGAAGGCGGGCCTCAACAAGATGAAGGATCGTCGAAAGAATCAGCTTCAATCTGAGGCGGTAGCGACATCAACTTCCCTGCCCGCGACAGGGGAACAGTTGTCATCCACTCCCGGCGGGGGACGGCGGCTGGGGCCGGAGGAGCGCGGCGAGCAGCGGGTACCGCGGCGCGAAAAAGTAAATCGAATACGCGGGGAAAAACACGGCGACGGGCGTCGCAATCAGCACAAGTGTGGAAAAGATCAGCAACAATGCGATGGCGCCCAAAATCACCGCCAGAGCAATCGCCGGGGGATTCCAGGTCCATGCCGCGGCTTTCGCCTCGTAATAGATGACGAGCGCGATGGCTCCCGCAGGAATCAACATCACCAGCAGCGCTAAAATCTGAACGATGGCGACAAGAAACACGGCGGCAAGGTCTAGCACGATCTTGAGCCCGACGTAGCCCGCGAAATGCCCCTTCTCGGCTCTCATCCAGTTCAATAGCCTGCGCCATCCTTCGACAGCCGTCAGCCCCTCGAGCGCCATCTGCGGAACGACGAAATCCTTTGTCAGGACGCTGATTACGGTGATAACGGCGAAGAGAACGAAAAACACGAGCAGCAACGCGATCCCGCCGAGGACCAGGCGGGCCACGTGGTCGCGAGCGTGCGAGAACCAACCGTGCGCCCAGGCGTAGGCGACTGGCGCTCCAATCACGAGGAAGGTTGCCACAAGGGATATAGCCAAATAGGAGATTTGCCAGCGGAAAAGGCTGGCCCCCTCGCTTCGCCGGCGGCGCCAGCCCCGCCGGATATGGCACTCTTTCGCAATCACGCTGTCAAACAGGATGAACCGCATGACGCTGCCGATGTAAACGGACACGACGACCAGCACCAGGGCGAGCGCCAGGCAAACGCCGACGAAAGCGACGGTCTGCGCGCCGGGATGGTGCAGCGAGGGCGGCCACGCGGCGCCGAGAAAATGCGATTGCTCGTGGCGGGTGTTCGTCGGGATATTAAAATTGAAAGAGGAGCTGGAACCGAGTTCGCCGGCCAGAAACCCCACCAGGGCCAGGCGCCACCACTGCGAAAACCGGAACGAGCGAAACAGTTGAGCTTTGGTGTGCTCGATGGCGAGCGCGACGACATCTGTGGCGGCAACCGACAAGGTGCACCTCGGACGGGATGGCGTTCGTTGGTCAGAAAGTAAGGCCAGATTCTTTGCGGGTCAACCATAATTACTGCGGAGTTTATATGCTCTGCTATTACCAAGCTGGCGCGAGGCTCCGATTGTGAGACATCCTCGAGAGCTGATTCTTCGGAAATTCGGGCCGGCCTGGCCCGCGAAGCCGCTTATACGAGCATCCGGCCGCCGTCGACGGCCATGATTTGGCCGGTGACGAAATCCGTCTTGCAGAAAAACAGGACGGCGTCGGCGATGTCCTCGCCGGTGCCGGTCTTGTGCAGCGGGGCGCGGCGAATGTACTCCTCGTCCGGCACATCACCTTCGAACTGAATCGTTCCGGGAGCGACGCCGTTCACCAGAATGTCCGGCGCCAGAGCGCGCGCCAAGCAGCGCGTCAACTGGATCACTCCCGCTTTCGAAACGCAGTAGTGGGTGTATTTCGGCCAGGCCAGCAGCCCGCCGAGCGAGGAGATATTCACGATGCGCCCGCGGCCGCCGCGCTTCATCAAGACGGCCGCCGCCTGCGCGCACAGAAATTGCGATTTCAAGTTCGTGTTCAGGATGAGGTCCCACTGGTCTTCCGTGAGATCTGCAAAGTCGGCGGCGAAAAACATTCCCGCGTTGTTCACCAGAATATCCAGGCGACGGAACTGCGCATCCGCCGCGGCGAAGAGCTTCTGCACGTCGGCTTTGCGCGAGACATCCGCCTGCACGGCCACGGCCTTGCGGCCCAAGGCGGTGATTTCGCGCACCACTTCTTCCGCGCCCGATTGCGACTTCGCATAGTTCACCACCACGTCCGCGCCTTCCGCGGCCAGCCGAAGCGCGACCGCCCGCCCGATGCGCACGCCCGCTCCCGTCACGAGCGCCACTTGCCCTTCCAACGCCGCGTTGGCCATTCGCCTGCCTCCCTCTGCGGCGAGAAGAGTAGCATTTTCTGGCGCGAGCGAACGGAAGGAATCCCGGCGCAGCAGGAGCATGAATCGGCGATTGGCCGTTGCGGTTCTCAGTCGACGAGGTTCGCGGAACCGAGCGTGCGATGGAGGAGCGGGAGGGTTTTTCGCGAGTGCCAGCAGGAGGGCTCTGAATCGGCGGGTAGGTTACGGAATATGGCGGCTGGGCGAGTAGACAGAGTACCCCCTGCTCAGGATGGGAAGGGGTGCACTGGCTGCCGCGATGCCGCAGCCCGCACCCCGCATCCCTAAAGGCCCGCAGGCCTGAAAACAACTACCAGGGCTTGTTGGGGAGCAAATCGGCCTTGAGAGGCTTGACGCTTCCGATTTTCTTCGCCTTGCTGACCTTCCTGGCTTTCTTTCCGCTTTTCTTTGCAGGCATGACAGCCTCCTTGGATTTTCGCTTCCAATTCGTGGCCGCCCGAAATCGACGGCCACTCTGGCCCATAACCCAACCGCACCAGGTGCACGACAGTGCCCAAACCGCGGCGCGCGAATACCGAGAGGATCTTCTTTCCCTTCAATCCGCGCTTCCGGTTGCCGGTGTCCCGGTGACGTTGACAATCTCAACGTTTGTTGAACCACTCAACTCGCCGGACCTGCGCCGGCCCCTCACTCGATCTTGTAGCGAAATATCCCCCGGCACTTCGGCGACCCGCATCCGCAGGGCACGCGGACAAGCTTGAGCGGATACGCGTAAAACATCGTCAATTCCTCTCCGGCGCGAATCTTCCGGCGACTCCAAAGCACGACTCGCCCTTTCGACCGCCGGCAAACTAGATTCGCGTCGCAGGAGTGGTTGATGAACTCGGCCCCGCTCCCTCCCACGCCGCCGTCGGCCACCCAATCGCGGTCCAGGCGCACCAGATACCTGTCGTTCGGCGGCTTGCGATCGATCGCCTTGCGCATCGTGATTCGCCGGCCCGTGTACTCGATCACGGGCTTGCTGGCGGGAATGGCCTCCCGCGCGAAAACGCCGAAGCGGTGGATTCGCGACTTACGCACTTCGAGCGGAAACCAGGCGTAGCGGGGATCCACTTTGGGCGTGCTCTTTCGCTTCGCATGCATTTCCGGTTTTGGCCTCGAGCGAAAATCGTGGTTCTTTTGTACCGGTTATACCGAACCCCTCTGTGTTTGTCCACCTTTCGGTCACGAGGCGGTCTCGACTGACTTCCCCGCGCGTCTGGCCGGAGCCACACCCCCATCAAACTCGCCCGGAGGAATCGCATTCCCCTCGCACTTCTTCGCTGCGACCTTGCTAGAATCTTCCCGCGAGGAATTCCCGAATGAAAATCGATCTTCTGGTGATTGCGGCGCATCCCGACGACGCGGAGCTGACCAGCGGAGGAACGCTGCTGAAGGCGCGGGACGACGGATACCGCACCGGCATTCTGGACCTCACGCGCGGGGAAACAGGGACGCGGGGGACTCCGGAAATCCGGCTTCGCGAAGCCGCGCGAGCCGGGGCCGTGCTGGGAGTAAAGGTGCGGCGCAACCTGGGCCTACCCGACGCGCGGCTGGCGGTTTGCGACGAGTACAAAGCGGCGATCGCGGAAGTGATTCGCGAACTGCAGCCCCGGACCGTCATTCTTCCTTACTGGGAGGGACGCCATCCGGATCATTACGCCGCTTCCCTGCTCGGTTACGAAGCCTGTTTCATCGCCGGGCTGAAAAACTACACGCTCCCCGGCGAAGCTTTCCGTCCGTTCAAGATTCTTTACGCCGCCGCGTATGCGGATGTGCGCCCGACATTCGCCGTGGACATTACGCCGTATTACGAGCGGCGGCGCCGCGCCATACTGGCCTATGCGTCGCAGTTTCATCCGCCGGCAAAAGACAAGCGCTCGAAGGTTCCTCTGCCGCTCGACAAACTCGAAGAGCGGATGAGCCTGCAGGCGCGCGCCTATGGCGCCATGATTGGCGTAAAATATGCCGAAGGCTACGTGGTGAAAGAAATCGCGCGGGTGGACGATGTGGTGAATATGCCGGTGAGTTCGCTGTAGCCTGTGGACGCAACGATTCCGCGCCTCCCGCAGCCGCTAGGCCGCGAAAAATTGCGGGCGCCCCGCAACCTTTCGCCCGCGCCGCGACGTCACATCATGCGTTGCGGAAATGCTGTGTTGGGAGAGAGAAATGAGCTTTAAGATCGCCGCCAGGTTTCTCGCCGCCGTTTTCGCCGCCGGCACTCTCGCTTGCGGCGGGGTCGCCCACGCGCAGAGCTCGGCTCCCGCGAATCCCTCCGCGACGACACCCGCCGCGACCGCCGCGGCGGCTCCGGGCACGCCCGCGGTCGCCGGAAAGACGTACACCTTCACGGTGAACGGAACGGATCAGTGGATTGATACGAAGCTCGATCTTCACGCAGGAGCGGAAATTCAAATCACGGGAACCGGCTCGATCACCTATCCCGCGCATGAAAAGCAGCCGGAACAGGATTTCGGACCGGCGGGCCTGGCACGCGGCTGGAAAGACCTGATTCACCAATACCCGGTGGCCGATGGCGGGCACGGCGAGCTGGTGGGGAGGCTCGGCCCCGCCGACTACGCGCAGCCCTTCGCCATCGGCGAATCGTTGCAATATTCCGCGCCGGTCGCGGGGCGATTGTATCTGGGCGTCAACCAGGGGATGAAAGAAGCGGCGTCGGCGACGGGAAGCTTTACGGTAAAAATTTCCGTCACGAACGCGGGGCTTGACACCTCGATTGCCGCGACCGCGGGCGGGCCGCCCGACACTCCTCTTCCTTCGATCACGCAGGCGCTGCTGGCGGAGATACCCCGGCGAGTGACGGATCCGCAGGGAAAACCCGGCGACATGGTCAATGTGCTGTTGATCGGGACGCAGGACCAGGTGTTGAAGACCTTTGCCGCGGCCGGCTGGGTGCAGGTGGACCGTTCGGTGAGCGATACGATTCTCACAGGGCTGGTGGATTCGCTCGAAAAGAAGGATTACCTCACGATGCCGATGAGCACGCTCTTTCTGTTCAACCGGCCGCAGGATTATGGCTTCGCGCATGCCGAGCCAGTGAAAGTGGTGATGTCGAGGAATCACCTGCGCGTGTGGAAGTCGCCCTATGAGGTGAATGGCGTTCCGGTGTGGTGCATCGCGGCGACGCACGACATCGGGTTCGAGCGCGACCAGCGCAATAACGGGTTGACGCACAAGATCGACCCGGCGGTGGATGGCGAGCGCGAATTCGTGAACGACACGCTTTCCTCCACCGGGCTTGTGGCGCAGCGCGACCACGTCACACCGCGCGACGCGCTGACGACGGCGAAGACGGCGACGGGCGGCGAATTTCATTCCGACGGGCGCGTGGTGGTGCTGGTGCTGCGCGACGCGGCCGCCACCATGGCCAGCGCGAAGTAATCTTCCCCCGCCCGCTATTTCTCCTTGTCCGCGCTCCAGAGCGATTTGCCCTTCGCTCGAAGCACAGAAGTGGCCTGGAATACGCCGTTGGCGCCCATCGCGCCGCGCACCAGCGCAAACTTCCCCGGCTCGACCAGCGAAACGTAACCGGCTTTCAACGCCGCGCTGAAATCCACGGAGAGTTCGCGCCCATTCCGCAGCTCGAGAGTCATGCGGCTGCCTTCCACGCTCTTCACCGTGCCCCAGAACTCCGGGCCGGCGGGCGGACGTTTCTCAGCGGTCCTCTTGAGTTCGCCTTCGAGGAATGCGCCCGTGATTCGGGGAGGGAAACGCAGCGAGCGCAAGCCGAAGATCTGCAGTTGCTGGTAGCTCGCCACGTAAACGCGGCCGTTGGCGACGGTGGGCACCAAATCCGCGTTCCCGCCGGTATTCGGCCAGCTTCCCGCAGTTCCCGACCAGAGCAAAGGCAGCGTTGTTCCGGAGGGAGTTCCGTTGAAGGCGTAGAGGGTCACGTGGTTGTCGTCTCCCGTGGCCCGCCCGACGGCCCAGATAATCGCTGTGTTGGCAGAGGTACCATCCGAGGAAACCGAGGTGAAGAAGCCGGGGTCCTGGTCCGAGGAGGCGGTGATCGTTCCGGAGGCGACCGAGGCAAGCGTGGGCGCCGCGGGAGATCCAGTGGTCGTCACCGACCACAACTCGACTTGATTTCCGCCGCTGCTTACGACCCTCGCTCCTCCGGAGGGCGTCGCCTGGAAATACGATGGCCCGCACCAGCAACCATTCATGTTCACGCTTTGCGCCACGTTCGGATTTTGCAGCCCGCCCATGTTGTCCCGGTTGATCAAATAGAGGTTGCCGTCTTTGCCGCCGGCGGCCAGCAAATGGGGAAACTGGCCGGGCTGGTCGGGGAGGACCATTGCGCCGCCGGACCCGAGGTCGTTGTCGTCCGTATCCAGCTGGTTGTTATTGTTGGGCGTGAAAAGATGAATCGTGCCGGAAAGATTGGGCGGCAATTGCACTACGCTCTCTCCGATGTTCTGGGGATCGTTGTAGCTTCCGCTCGCGGTGTTCCCGGTGGTGAAATAGACGTTTCCCTCGTCGTCCGCGGCCACGCCATAGCCCGACATCCAGACCGAAGAGAGGTAGCAGGGATGGTTCCCTGAATAGGTGCAATCTACAGTTGCCTCGGAGGACGAAAGCGGGCCCAACTGGTTGGTCAGCTCGAAATTCAAAAGGGGCGCGAGCGAGCCCACGGTCCAACCGAGCACCCACCCGCGCGTTTGGGACGCCAAGAAATCGCAAAAGCTTCCGAAACCAGCATAGATATTTCCGTTCGCTTCGAGTAAAGCCGGCCGCTGCCGCTGGTTGGCGGGCTGAAACGTGACCGAAGGCGAAGCCTGCGAAGCCGCCACCGGGGCGGGCGAGCCGGGCTGGTCCGCGAGCGTTTCCAGGCTCAACGCGTGCAGTTCGTGCGCGGGCCCTCCGCTCTGGGCCGTATAAGTGACCACGTAGAGAGTTCGCGTCTTCAAGTCAATCGTTCCGGTGCCGTTGATTCCGACATTTGGTCCGTTGTTATTGCATCCGCCCGGGAGATTCGAAACCGGGGTTCCCAGATTGCGTTTCAACAGGACGGCGCCGGTCCAAGAGTCGATCGCATAGACCGTGTTGCTCTCGGTGGTGACGTAGACCACGGTATGCGTTCCCTGGTTTTCGATCGGCTGGTTGGGCACCACAAGCGGCTGCGTATCCACCTGGTCGTCCAGCGGCACGGTGACGATATGCCCGAACGTCAGCGGGTGAACGTTGGTGGTGGTGAGCGTGTTTTCGGATTGGTTCCATCCCGTTCGATTGTTGTCGTTGTGATAGGTGATTACGTGCGTGCAGCCGACTATGATCTGGTTGGATTCCACGATCAGGCTTCCGATGTACTCGACGACTTGCACCTTGTCGTTCTGAGCAAACGTGTGCGGCGGAGCCAGATCCAGCGGCACTTCTCCCGGCCCCGCGCCTCCGTATCCCGCCACTTGCCCGTTCACGAGAAGGACCAAAACGGCGTTGATCGTTGAGTTCGCGACGTATGCGGCCGGCTGCCCCGGGCAGATGGGGCCGAGCAATGTCGGCGCGGGTATCGTCGTTGTCGGCGTCTGCGGGTTGGAGCGCGGCCCGTGCGTGCACAAACTCTGCTGGGCCGAAATGCTTCCGCCGGCGGGGATCGGCGGGGCCACGTGCATCCAGTTCGTGTCGCCGGTGGCGTAGCCGCTGCCGATCGGCGCGGTGTGATCGAAGGCTTGCAGAAGCGCCCCGGTGTACAAGCCGCTCATCGTCACCGCATCATTGCCGACAATGGGCGGCTCCAGGTCGGGCGCCGCGAGCGGGTTGGGATCCGCGACCACGGTTGCCGCCGCGGAATATTTGCTCTTCACTCCCTTGCACGAATACTGCCGAGCCTCAATCTTGTGACCCTTGACGAGCGGCGAAGTGACGACAGGCGCCCAATCGCTTCCCCAATCGTTCGGGGTGAAATAGGTGCCGATAATCGTGTTTGCCGTAATGTCGCGGACTTCCACGGAGACGCCCGACGCGAGTCCCGTCACCGCGACAACGCGGGCGCAAGCGTAGACCGGCTTCGAAATCGCCGGCGCCGGAAGAGTCGAGGGCATGGCTGTGACCACCATCACCGCCGATCTCGCGCTCGTGACTCCGTTTACTTCCTGCGTCGCCGTAATTCTGTCGCCGACGTGCAAGACCTGGGTCAGCGCCACAGCCACGAATCCGAACTCAGGGCTTACCGGCCCTCCGATGAGCGTCGGCCCGTTCAGATAGACGCGAATTGTGGCGTGAGGGACAAATCCGTTCACATAGACGTGCTTGGCGCATTCGTTCGTCTGCTCGACGTGAGGCGGAGACAAGTTGACGCCGTTTTCCCCTTGGATCGGAAATTTGTCGTTGATGTAAATCCGCTTCTGCTGGGCCGCGGATCGCGGAGCCAGGGCCAAGAGCGAGACGATAAGGCAACCGAAGAAACCGGCGCGCAGCAGCCGGGGTTTTACAGGAAGGGCGACCGCGCGGGAGGCGTGCTGCCCCAGCCGTAACGCCCGGTGGCGGCGATTCGCGATCAGCGGATGAACGAGAGAGCGTGCAAACGAGCCTTGAGCTAGAATTGACATCGCGTCCTCCTGCGTGCTTTTTTCCTGAGCGTCTCCTTGGCCCGATGGATCGGAGCTCGGACAGCCGGTTTCTTGGGCAATCGAGGGTTGGCTGGATTTCCAGCGTTATGAGCGGTCGCCGCCTCGAACGGCGGAGGCCGAATCTGCCCGGATATGTGGCGCTCGAATCGGTGTGGCCGCCGGGCTCGGGCAAACCCACCAATCCGGGATTATCGCGTTGCGGGTGATGAAATGCTTGGGGCCTTCATTTCCACTTCGTTGCCGTGCATGCTACGACAATTCCAGAGCGAATACAATACATTTGCGCGAGTGCCTCAAATCATCGAGGCCTGTCCGATCGGGCGAGCGGAGACAGCGCGACGCAGTTTCGCTTCACGTTCACCTGCAAAAGATTGGTCGAAGCCGGAATTGCGGGTCTAAGGAATAAGAACGAGCTAGAATTCGTCGGCGGCCTGGGCGTTGGAAAATCCGGGGATGAACTGGGCGCTGCCCTGGCGGACAACGCGAGCCTTGATGGGCTTTTCGGATTCGGCGCCGGTTTTGCGGAGGACGGCGAACGTAGTTAAAGCCTCATTGTAGACCTTAGTAACCAGGTAAGTTTCGCCGGTATCGTCCTTCTTCCACACCTGGCCAACTTGGATTCGCGCGTCCGCCACAGTAAGACTCTAGTCAGAATCGCCGGGAGCGTCAATACTGGTCGCTCGGCGTGTTTTCTCCCCCGCCTGCCCCGCGGCTTCCGCCTGCTGCATGGCAAGGACACCCAATAATTATCCCGCGCCCGGTTCTGCCGGATGTGCTACCTTCTTGAGATGTTCCCGGTTGCCCGCCGCGACCCGGCCATTGGTCCGGCCCGGCGCCCGCCGGGATAACTCTTTTGCTCGGGGCGACATCACATGTCTAGAGCAAGGGACTGGCCGGACTTCCGTGTGGCCTCCGGGCCGGCTGGGAGGGGCAAAATGGCAAAATCATGGGTGTTGCAAGCGACCTCGGCTGCGCTGGCGGGACTTCTGGCGGCGCCTGCCGGCTATTCCCTGCCGCAGCAGCTGCAGGACCAATCGCAGACGTCATCGTCCCAAACCTCTTCCACCCAGTCCAGCTCTTCCTCGCAGTCCGCATCCTCGCCGACGGATTCGACGGTGGTGCAGCAGGCCGCGGACACGAAAATCAAGCCGGGCAGCGAAGCCGACGTCAATGCCATCGGCAACCGCAATGTGGGCAAGGGCCTGGATTTCTACTCGCTGGAAAAAGAGATCGCGATCGGGAAGCAGCTCTCGCAGGAAGTCGAGAAGAGCGCCAAGTTCATCGATGACCCGGTGGTGACGGAATATGTGAACCGGGTGGGACAAAACCTGGTGCGGAATTCGGACGCGCGCGTTCCGTTCACCATCAAGGTGATCGATTCCGACCAGGTAAACGCCTTCGCGCTGCCCGGCGGTTTTTTCTACGTCAACAGCGGGCTGATCCTGCACGCGGACGAGGAATCGGAACTCGCGGGCGTGATGGCGCATGAGATCGCCCACGTATGCGCGCGCCACGGCACGAAGCAACAGACCAAGGGCGACATCATCCAGCTGGCGTCCATCCCGGCGATGATTTTCATTCCCTACAGCTGGGCGGGCTACGCCATGTACGAGGGGATCAATCTGGCGATCCCGATGACGTTCTTGAAATTCTCGCGCGACGACGAACGCGAAGCCGACTATCTGGGCCTGCAGTACATGTACAAGGCCGGCTACGACCCGAATTCCTTCGTCTCGTTCTTCGAGAAGGTGGAAGCGCTCGAGAAGAAGCAACCGGGAACGATTCCCAAGTATTTTTCGACTCATCCGCCGACGCCGGACCGCATCGAAGCCGCGCAGAAGGAAATTGCGGAAATTCTGCCGCCGCGCGACGAATACATCGTCACCACGTCGGAATTCGACTCCGTCAAGCGCCGCCTGCAAATGATCGAGATGAACGAGAAAGTGACCAACGGAAGAAAGGGCGGGCCGACTCTCCGGCGCGAGACCAAGAATCCGTCCTCGACAAACGGGTCGGATGACGGTGACGATTCCGGCCGGCCGACTCTGCAGCGGCGTCCCGACGATCAGCAGAATTAACCGGAGTTTCCGGATTTCTCGCGGCGAGTTCCCGTCCCTGCGGCTACTTGTGCGCTTCCACTTCCCCCACGCCGAGCCGCTTCAATTTTTCCTGGTAGTATTTGCGGTAAAGCAGATCCCACTCCTCGCTGCCTTCCAGAATTTCCTTCTTTTGCGAGGCGATCTTCGCGCGCACTTCGGTGTCCATCTGCTCCTCGAACTTGAGAAGAGCGGTCAGGATGTTCATCACTTCCTTGCGGATGGTGTCGCGGTCTTCGATGAAGTCCACATTGGGGGCGGAAACGAGATAGTCGAGGATGCGGTGCGATACACGGACTGTCTTTTCGCGGCTCAGGCGCATTAGCGGAGAATCAATTTCCTTTCGCGGGCGATCTGCCCTTTTACCTTCTTGAACATTTCCTGGTACTGCGCTCCGGTGCGCTTCATTTCGTCGGAATACCGGGCGAGAATTTCCCGCGCTTCGTCGTTGACGCGGTCTTCGACCGTGACTTCATCGGCCACCACCTGGCGAACTCCGGCGGTGATCTCGTCCAGGTTCTTCGTTTCAATCATTTTGCCCGCCACCAGCCGCTTGACCACTTCCTTGGCCATGTAGCTGACATACTCCCGCGAGAGCAGCATCCCGATTGTCTCCCCGTATTTCAGCGAACGTTTCAGTCTAACGGCTGGCTCCGGCAAGGTCAAGAAAGCCGGGCCGAAAAATGGGCGGGGCCCTCAGGAATCGGTTGAGGGCGGGCCGCCGGGTCCGGATTCGCGGCCGGTCGCCGGCGAATGCCTTGCCGGGGTGCGGCGCAGCCGCGTGCGAACCGCCCTTTACGCGCGTTCTACTTGACCTTGGCGCTATCCTCGTGCGAAGGTCATTCGTCCGTCTCGAGCATGGCGCGCGATTCTTTTGCGCGGTGCCTGCGAAGATTTCGACGGGGAGAAGCCTCGATGGCCTGGTTCCGCAGCGTATGCCTATGCGTACTTTTAATGCCGTTCGGTGCGGCGGCACAACAGGCGGCAACTCCGACTGCGCCCGCGCCTGCCCCTGCTGTGTCGCCATCCCCCGCTCCCCAATCCTTCGCTCCGGGTAATCCAGCGGCACCCCCTGCGCCGGCCGCCGCAAGCAAGGAAATCACGCTCTACGTCCAGGTGACGGACAAGTCCGGCGCTCAGGTTCGCGGCCTTACCGAGCAGGATTTCACGCTTCTGGACAACAAGCAGCCGCAGCCCATCGCTTCATTTCGAGCGGTGAACGCCGGGCGAGGCCATGGAGCGCCCGACCCCACCAACCCCCCGATCGAAGTCATCATGGTGGTCGACGCGGTCAACGTCGAGTTTCACGTCGTCGCCTACGAACGCGGCCAGATCCGGAACTATCTCCTCAGCAACGGCGGCGAACTCGAATACCCCACTTCGCTCGCCCTGCTCACCGACAACGGCCCGCAAATCCAGCGCGGCTACTCGCAGGACGGGCACGTCCTCGCCGCTCTCTACGACAAGCTCGAGACCGGGCTCCGCACCGTCACGCGTTCGCAAGGCGTCTACGGCGCCGAGGATCGCTTCGGCATTTCGCTGTCGGCTATCAGCGGGCTGGCCTCTTTCGAGACGACTCAGCCCGGCAGGAAAATTCTCATCTGGATCAGCCCGGGATGGCCGCTGCTTTCCGGCCCGGAGATGGAGCTGTCGAAAAAAGACGAGGAACAGCTGTTCCGCTCGATCGTCGGATTCTCGACGGGCCTTCAGCGCGCTCGCATTACTCTCGACGCCATTGACCCGCTGGGCCTCGCCGATGCAGGAGGACTTCGCGTAGATTTCTATAAAGAATTCCTGAATGGTGTGAAGTCGCCGTCCAACGTGCTTCCCGGCGACCTCGCTTTGCAGGTCATGGCGGTTCACTCCGGCGGAATCGTCATCAACTCGACAAACGACCTGGCCTCCGCCATCGCCCGGTGCGCGGCCGACGCCGACGCCTATTACATTCTTACGTTCGATCCCCCGACCGCCGCCAAGCCCGATGAGTACCATTCGCTCGAAGTCAAAGTTGACAAACCCAAACTTACCGCCCGCACCCGCACCGGTTATTACTCCCAGCCCTAGCCGGCAAGGCATGTAACAATTCGCCGACCGGCGCCGTAATTCCCTACAGACAGGAGTTTTTCCGAAGGCTATATCCGGATTTCGGCGCGACCAGCGTGCTCAGGTCACGCGGCGCAACCCTGGAACTGCGCTTCCGTTCCGGGTGAAAGGAGATCGCCATGGCGAATTCCTCACTTCCGCGGCCCGTCCTCGAGAGCTATCCTCCGGCTGGCGGGGCTCTTCACACGACTGTGGTGGTGGTCGTCATCGCTGCCTGGGCATATGTCTTCAAGATTCTCACCGACCGCCTGGCCGCCTCGAGCCATCCCGACCGTTTGCGCTTTTACATTGTCAGCCTTCTTCTCGAATGGCTGATGCTCGGGCTGGTGGTGATTGGCGTAAAGCACCGCGGCGCTTCGATGAATATTGTTTTCGGAGACCGCTGGCGTTCCGCGCGCGCTGTCTTTCGCGATACCGGCATCGCCTTGGGCTTCTGGGTCGTCTCGATTTTCATCCTGGCGGGTGTCTCCCGGCTGCTGCGCATCCATTCGAGCCCCGCCGAGGTAGCTGCCATGATGCCCCACGGCCCCGCCGAAATCGCGGCGTGGCTGGCGCTTTCCATATCAGCCGGCATTTGCGAGGAAGCTATTTTTCGAGGGTATCTCCAGCGCCAGTTCATTGTTTTCACTCGAAGCGCTCCGGCAGGCATCGCGCTCTCCGCCGTCGCTTTTGGAGCGGGTCACGCCTATCAAGGGCTTCGCATGGTCGTACTGATTG
Source organism: Verrucomicrobiia bacterium (assembly GCA_035503815.1). Lineage (GTDB taxonomy): Bacteria > Acidobacteriota > Terriglobia > Acidiferrales > UBA7541 > Palsa-295. The sequence continues at coordinate 175,382 of DATJTF010000003.1, read as the reverse complement.
CCGTCTTCGGAGCTCTTTTCGGCGTCCTGGTGCACTGGCGCAAATCCACCCGCCCGGGAATGATCGCGCACTCCTGGCAAGATGCGCTGAGCGGCATCGTTGCCGGATTGGCTAAACATTAGGTTTTCGAATTGCCCGACGCTCGATTGAGGCGGGAGCCGAGCCGGACCGAAGACCGCGATTTGACGATTCGATCGGCGCCGGCGGTTTTATCCCGTGGCGTATCCCCACTAAGCCCGGCTGCCCCCAAAGATTGCCTCTCCTTTCTGCCCTGGAGGCTCAACGCGCATTCCAGGAGCATGTCCGAGCCTCTCTCCGCGAGTCACATATCGAGCCAAGCTCTTGCATCCCTGTTCTGCTCCTTCCGGGCTAAGGTCCAGCTGGCCGGGCCACCATTCAGTGACCCTGAGTCGGGGCAGCATGGCAGATGCGGACGACGGGAGTCAGTGACGCCGATACAGGCCGGGACAGTGGAGGCCTAAAGCGCCAAGAAACGCACAAAAGTCGCCGCAAAACGTGCGTTTCATCCCGCCGGCTCCTCGAAATCCACATCCCCTGCCGGGCCCGGTTTGCCGCGTTTTCCGCCGCCATCGCGCCCCGGCCTGAAGCCTCCTGTCCGGGGGGACAGATGACCCTTTCGCGGCAAAATCCGGTATTACAGAACTATTACAGTGCGCCGCGCTCGCCATTGCTATTCTGACCCCGGTCCTGGAAGCCACACCGAAACGCCGAACCGATCCGGTGATAGTTCAAAGGAGAACCGGCCACGATGCCAACGGAGATTGAAATCCTACAGAAGGATGCTGCGGGAAAAGGCGAGATCAATTGGGTAACGACGATTTTCATGACGCTGTTTCACGTGGGCGCCATCGTCGCTCTGTTTTTCTTTACCTGGAAAGCTTTCTTCGCCGCCGTGCTTCTTTGGTGGGTTTCCGGGAGCCTGGGGATCGGAATGGGCTATCACCGTTTGCTGACGCATCGCGGATTCAAGACTCCGAAATGGGTGGAATATTTTCTGACGGTCTGCGCGACGCTCGCGCTCGAGGGTGGACCGATTTTCTGGGTCGCCACGCACCGCATCCATCACAAATATTCCGACAAGGAAGGCGACCCGCATTCTCCGATTGACGGCACTTGGTGGGCGCACATGGGCTGGATCCTCACCGGCAAGGCCATGCACCACGATACGACCACGCTATCGCGCTACGTTCCCGACCTCGCCAAGGACCGCTTCCACGTCTGGATCACAAAATATCATTACGTTCCGATGATCGTCCTCGGCCTGGTTCTTCTGGCCATCGGCGGAATCCCCATGGTTTTGTGGGGAATTTTCCTGCGCACGTCCGTGCTGCTGCAATCCACCTGGCTGGTGAATTCGGCCACGCACATGGTGGGCTCGCGGCGGTTCGAGACGCGCGACCTTTCCACCAACTCCTGGTGGGTCGCCCTGCTGACCTGGGGCGAGGGCTGGCACAACAATCACCACGCGCACCCCACGTCATCGGCGCACGGCCTGCGCTGGTATGAGGTCGATTTCAATTGGTACGGCATCTGGCTCCTCGAAAAAATCGGCCTGGCCCAGCAGGTCTATCGCGTGCACCTCGATGCTCTCGAGCAGAAGGCCGCGGCGCTGAAGCATTCGGCGCAGGAAACCATTCAGCCTCCGCCGCAGCCCCAGACCGAGCCCGTTTCTCTCTAGAAAGCCTCCGGCAAGCTCCGCGCGCGATTTAGCCCGCAGGTCGCGCTACAATCGTAAGACGGAGCCTTCATGCAGCTTGCCACCCGGCGCAAAGCGATCGCCTTTTTCGTCGTCTTCGGAATTTGTCTGGTCGCTCTCGCCGTCACACTCAACGTCAGCTGGATTATCCTCAACTGGCGCGAGACCGTTCTGCTGGTCCTCGGCGTCATTCTTTTTGCCGCCATCATTCTGGGCATGATTCTCAACACGGCGTTTCTGGTGCGCGAAGTCCGCCGCGGCGAGCAGCACGACAGCTTCATCAACGGCGTCACCCACGAGCTTAAGACCCCCATCGCTTCCATCCGCCTGTATCTCGAAACCCTGCAGCGCCGCGACGTGGACGAAGCGCGGCGCCAGCAGTTCTACAGCCGCATGCTCGAAGACACGGACCGCTTGCTCGGGACCGTCGAGCAGGTCCTGAAAGCCGGGCAGGCGGGACATCGCGCCACACGGAAACACCGCGTGCCCGTGGATTTCGGATCGCTGGTCCGCGAATGCGTCGAATTGGCGCGCACGCGGCACCATCTGCCGCCCGGAGCGATGCAGTTCAGCGAAACCTCGAGCGGCTCGGCCGCGTTGGTCAGCGCCGACCCGGAAGATCTCCGCACGGCCGTCACCAACGTCCTTGACAATGCGATCAAGTATTCGGGCGCGAACGTGGAAGTGACGGTGCGCGTCGAGACGCCCGACGAAAAGCACGTGGTCCTCCGCGTCCGCGACCGCGGCGTCGGCATCGCCGCCGACGAACTCAAGCGGATTTTCAAGCGCTTTTACCGCGTTCACGCGCGAACGCGCTCGTCGGTCAAGGGGACCGGCCTCGGGCTCTTCATCGTCCGCTCCATCGCCAAATCGCACGGCGGCCGCGTCTTCGCCGAAAGCGGCGGCGAGGGCCGCGGCACCACGGTGACGCTCGAGCTGCCCCGGAGCGCCGCATGAGCCGCGTCCTCGTCGTCGAGGACGAAGCCCATCTCGCGCAGGGACTGCGCTTCAATCTCGAGGCCGAAGGCTACGACGTGGACGTCGCCGGCGACGGCGAAACCGCTCTCATGCTTCTCAGCGGCGAAAAAAAGAAATTCGATTTGGTCGTCCTCGACGTGATGCTCCCCGGCCGCGACGGCTTCGACGTCGCTTCCACTCTGCGCGCCCAGAAAAACTTCGTCCCCGTCCTGATGCTCACCGCGCGCGGCCGCGCCGAAGACGTCCTGAAAGGGTTCGCCGCCGGAGCCGACGATTACCTGCCCAAGCCTTTCGACCTCCCGATTTTTCTCGCGCGTCTCCAGGGACTTCTTCGCCGCCGCGCATGGCTTCGCGATTCTCACGCGCCCGCGGCCGGAAAACGCTCTGAATCCCGCCGCGGCAACGGACATGGAAACAGTGCGGCGGACACTTTCGCGATGGAAGGCAAAACCATCGACTTCGCCAACCTCGAGTTGCGAACCGGCGAAAACACCGTTCGCCTCACCCTGATGGAAGCCAAACTCCTGCGGCACCTGATTCAAAATGCGGGCCGGACCGTCTCCCGCAAGTCCATCCTCGAGGATGTGTGGGGCCTGGCGGAAGACACCGACACGCGCGCGATCGACAATTTCATCGTCCGCCTCCGCCGCTACATCGAAAAAGATCCCGCGCATCCCAAACACCTGCTCACCGTCCGCGGCGTCGGCTATAAATTCGTCGCGGGAAAGTCAACGTAGCGCCCCGGCAGCAGCCAGCGAAACCCCCGCCTCAATCGAACAATTTGCGCGCCAATCAATCGAACACTTTTCCGCCGTTTGGCGCTCGCCTGCGTTAGGCCGTCGCGCGCTGTTCCCTCACGCTTTCAAATAACGCAGCGCCACGCTTCCCGACCCAAATTGCTTCGACTCCACAAGTTTTAACCGCACGTTTTCCGCCAGCTTCATGTCTTCCAGCAACCGCCGCCCTTCCCCCGCAATTATGGGCAGGACGACGATGCGGAATTCATCCACCAGGCCGAGCTGTATCAGTTGCGAAGGGATATCCACGCCGCCGGCCAAAATCGGCTTGCCGCTTTCCTGTTTCAATTTCAGGATTTCCTCGCGAAGGTTTCCATGAACGATTCGCGTGGTTTGGTCTTCCGCACTCTCCAAAGACCGCGAGAAAACCACCTTCTCTTTCGAACAAAACGCCTGGGCGAATTCGATGGACGCTTTGTCCTCCTTCGGGTCCTTGGCGACATCCGGCCAATAGGGAACCATCAACTGATACGTCTTTCGCCCGTACACGAACACGTCCATCTCTTGCAGCATCTGCGTGTAGTGCTCGAGCATATCCTCGCTCGGGTTCATTTTCGTGTGGTCGCAGCAGCCATCCAGCGAAACGTTGATTGCATAAATCAGTTTTCTCATTGGGTTTCCTTTTCCGTTTTTTTTCTCGAACCGTTCGCCCTGCCCGAGGTTTTCTCCGAGTTGTCTTTCCTCGTTCTGCCGCGTACTCTAACCGTGTTTCGCCTGTTCCGCTAACGGGAAAGTGGCGACAAATGTCGGAAAAGGGCCAATCTCGCAAATCCATGTTCGCGGTGAAGAATATTGAAGAACTCCGCCGCCTCTACGACGGCGATACGCCCGTCCTCGCTTATTCCTTCAAGCGGCAGACGGTCGAGGGCTGGACGCCCGAGCACAGCCACCCGCGCGGCCAACTCGTCGCGCTGACTCAGGGGCTCGTCATGGTGGAGGCGGGGAGCGAACGCTGGATGGTTCCCCCCCAGCGTTGCGCGTGGATTCCGCCAAATTGTCAGCACGCCGCGCGTTCGGTCGGCGGCGCTGTCGGCTCAATGGTTGACTTGTCTCCCGACACCTGCCGCGGGCTGCCCGAGACTCCCTGCATGTTCAATTCATCGGAGCTATTGTTTGCCATCGTTCATCGCATGGTTGATTGGGACCTTCGCCTGCCGCTCAACCCGGCGAAGAAGCGCTTGATCGCCACCCTTCGCGACGAGATTCGCCAGCCTCACCAGCAGCCCTTGCGCTTGACCATTCCCAGAGAAGAAAGGCTCGCCCGGGTCGCCGACGCCCTGCTCGAGGATGTTGCGGACGACCGCACGCTCGACGCTTGGGCCCACGTCGCCGGAATGGCCCGCCGCACTTTCATGCGCGCGTTCACCGCTCATGCGGGCATGTCATTTGGCCGCTGGCGCCAGCAGGCCCGGTTGTTTGCTGCCCTCGAGTTGCTGGCACAAAGGAAATCCGTCACGGATGTCGCTGTCGCCGTCGGTTACGACAGCGTAAGCGCCTTCATTGAAATGTTTCGCACCATGCTCGGCTCCACGCCCCAGACGTACTTTCGTGCCAGGCATTCGTAAGCGCGGCGCCCGCTTCATTTCACAAACTCGTCGCGTTCCATTCGGAATTGTCTCGGATGTCCAGGCAGTCCGGTCGTCGCTCCATGCCGGCTTATGTCATCGGAATGCCGTTCGGAATGAAAGGCCCGGGCGACGTTCCGAACGGGCGTGGATCGAAGCCTCACCCGCTCCCGAAACCCTGAACGCCGCCCCACCAGCCGCCCACCAATTTCAGGCGGCGGTTCATTCAGTTTGGTGTGCTATGACGCGCCTGCGCCCCGATGTCAAGTGATGAAATTCACCAATTTGCAAAGGCTCGCCCACCCGCCGATTGGATGATATTTCGGCGACGGAGGTGTCCACATGCCCAATGGCCGGTCCGGAGGCTTCCTCATCGAGAAAGCGGATCTCAAGACGACAATCCAAGGGCTTCCGGCGGAGACGCTCACGAATGTCGGCATGGGCCTCCCCCTGCGCGTCGAACGCAAAGGTGTGCCCGACATCCTTCGACTCATCGAGGAATCCGCGCATGAACGCATTTCGGTCGAGGAACAGGATCACAGTTCCTACATCGTTCATCTCAGCAACGAACCGGAAATCGTGTGGCTCTTCGTGCCCCCGGGGACTCCGGTTTTCGAGCTTCTCCGCGAAAAACACAATCAATGGCATGCTGGCCACCCGAATTGGGACGGCTGGGTTGGGTTCTGACCGGCGCCGCAGTTTGCTTTCCGCCGTTCCTGGCATACGCCTAAATTCGATTCATGCTGACGACGACCTCGCGTCCCCCGCGGCCCATCCGTACGCCAATTTCCTTCGTTTCGCGGTATGTGGCGGGTGGCCTGCGCAATGAAATTGTCTGTCCTGAGATATCCCAACGATCGAATTGCCAGAGTCTAGCCCTTTCGTTTCGGGCCTCCCGAGAACTTGGCAGAATTGATAGCCGCGGCATCACACCCCGACTAAGACCAACCTCCACGTCTCCCTTGGGGTGCCGCATGCTTGTTGGTCCACAAGCGTGCGAGGCTTTTTCTCGATGGCCGCGAGTGATCCTTGACGGCGTTGCGGCTCCTTGGGAACCACAAATCGCCAGCCACGACCCACGACTCGCGTCCCTGCGACCTTGACTCCCTGCCTCCTGAAAAATCCACGGCCGGGCGCGCTTGACGCGGATGATATAATGGTCGCTAGGATGAGGTTTCGGAATGCAGTCACGAAGTCACAAGCGAGCCGCCCTCCCTGCGAACCTCTTCCTTCTCCGCCCGAGGTTTCGCGTCATTTCCGCTTTCTCCCGCACCGCTGGCTCTGATCGAATCGAGTCACCCGGCGAGGGCCTTCCGTGGGCGCCTCTTTATTCCCCGAATCGCGGATCTTCAGCCGCCGATTTCTTGCTCCGGTTCGCCACGCGCGCCGAAACCGGAATCCGCGTAACTCGGTCAAAACACATGGCCGAGTCCATTCCGGTTCGCAACACTTTCGCGAACCCTAAAACCAAAAAAGAGGCGGCCACCGCTGCCGCGGATTTGATATTCTGGGGTGCGGCGCGGCCGGCAGCGCTCCTTCCCCGAAGGTTCCTTCCGTCAACCGTCAGACCGCATCGAAACCAAATTTCCGCAGAGAGGAAGCCTTCATCGTGAGCGTGTCTACAGCGACAAAAACGAATCGGGCGTTCAACTTCAACGCGGGGCCGGCGGCCCTGCCGCTGTCCGTCCTCGAGCGAATCCGGGAAGAGCTGGTGGATTATCGCGGGACGGGAATGTCCGTGATGGAAATGAGCCACCGCTCGAAGGAATACGAAGCGATCAACGCGGCCGCGGAAGCGGGTCTGCGGAAACACCTGGCGATTCCCGAGGAGTACGCCGTGATCTTCGTGCAGGGCGGCGGCAGCATGCAGTTCACGATGGTCCCCATGAATTTGGTCGTCGCCGGCAAGCCCGCCGACGTGATTCATACCGGAGCGTGGACCGAAAAGGCGATCAAAGAATTAAAGAAAGGCGTCCCGCACCGCATCGCCGGCTCGACCGAAGCCGACAAGTTCATGCGCGTCCCGATCCAGACCGAGCTTTCGCTTGCACCGGACGCCTCATATGTCTACATCGCCTCGAACAACACGATCGAGGGAACGCAGTGGGTGGATTTTCCGCAGACCGGAGAGGTTCCTCTGGTGGCCGACATGTCGTCGGACATATTGTCCCGGCCGGTGGTCGTCAAGAAATTCGGGCTGATCTTCGCCGGCGCGCAAAAGAACCTGGGGCCTTCGGGAGTGACCGTGGTGATCGTCCGGAAAGACCTGGCGGAACGCGCGGACAAAAATCTCCCGACGCTCCTGCAATACCGCACGCATATCAAAGACAAATCGCTGTACCACACGCCGCCCACTTTCGCCGTTTACGTTTTAGCGCTGGTGATGGACTGGATTACGGGACAGGGCGGCGTCACCGCCGTCGAAAAGGCCAACGCGGCGAAGGCCGCGCTGCTCTATGGCGCGATCGATTCCAGCGGCGGATATTATGCGTGCCCGGTCGAAAAGCCTTCTCGCTCGAAGATGAATGTCGTCTTCCGCATCGCCGGTGGCGACGAAGCCGCCGAAAAGAAATTCGCGGCCGATGCGACCTCGGCGGGGTTGATTGGGCTGGCAGGGCACCGCTCGGTGGGCGGAATGCGCGCTTCGATATACAACGCGGTGCCGCTCGCGGCCGTCGAAGCGCTCACCCGGTTCATGGCGGATTTTCAGAAACAGAACGGATGACGATGGCGCAGACGAGGCAAGAAACCGGCGCGATTCAAAGCGAGGGCGCATGAGACTCGTTTCCCTTCTCGCGGGGATCGCGCTTCTCGGCGGCTTGGCGCTGTCCGCGCTGGCGCAGGCCGGCCAGACGCCCAACCCGGCGCTCGTCGTTCTCGAAAAACAGGACGGCACGCTCGCCATCGTCAACCCCGCGACACTGGAAGTGGTCGGGCGCGTCCCGGTGGGAGCTGACCCGCACGAAGTGGCGGTGTCGGCGGACGGCGATACGGCGTACGTTTCGAACTACGGATTTTTCGGCAAGGGGGCGCCGGGCCACACGATTTCCGTGGTCGATCTCGTCTCGCAAAAGCCTCTTCCGCCAATCGATTTGACGCCGCTGTTTGCTCCTCACGGCCTCGATTTCGCCGGCGGAGAACCCTACTTCACCGCCGAGGGTTCGAAGGTGATTGGGCGTTACAACCCCGGCACGCACAAAATTGACTGGGTGATGGGCACGGGGCAGGACCGAACGCACATGCTCCGCGTTTTTTTCGATCCCGCCGAAATATTCACCGCCAACGTCGCCTCGGGAACGATTTCTATTTTTCAGGAAACCGGAACGCCCGCGCGGACCGATTGGAAGGCCACGGTCGTTCCCGTGGGCCGCGGGTCGGAGGGATTTGATGTGACGCGCGACCGGGGCCAGCTGTGGGTGGCGAATGCGGACGACGGAACGGTGTCCATCGTGGATACGTCGGCGAAAAAAGTGATTCAGACTTTTCCGGACTCGGTGAAACACGCCAACCGCCTGAAATTCACGCAGGACGGAAAATACGCTCTGATATCCGATTTGCAGAGCGACGATTTGACGGTGCTGAGCGTTGCGAGCCGGAGCGTTTACAAAAAGATCCCGCTGGGAAGCCCGTCGGAAGGAATTTTGATCGCGCCGGATGGCGAACATGCCTACATCGCGCTCGGCCCCGCCAATGCGGTGGACGTGATAGACCTGTCGAATTGGACCGTGAGCGGAAAGATTCAGACGGGCCGCGGGCCGGACGGCATGGCGTGGGCGGTGAGGAGGTAAGAACCCGCCGGCCACGCGAAGATAAATTGCAAAGTTGCGCCGTGCCGCGTTGCGACCGCTTTAAACACCGATTCGGCATGTGCCGAGATTGATACCTCATTTGGTACCGAAGTACTGTTCCCGCCTTCGAATTCCATCCCTTATTCTTCTTTGACCGCTTGCCATCAGGGGGATTTTTATGCGCTTCAACCGAAAAGCCGCTCCATTGCTTCTTTTGGGGCTTTGCCTCGGCCAAACTGGCTGCTTCTGGCTCTTGCCGGCGATGCTGGACAACAACAGCCGCGATCAAATCAGCAGCACCACGCTGCTGCAGGCCGCGCGCGAGTATGCCGCGACGAAACCCCTTTACCGAACCGCGTCTACCAAAACCGTAAGTTTCGAGGCGGAAGCGGCCGCCGAGCGGTCCGACGTGCCGACGAACGTTTACGAAAGACACGTCAAATCCCTCCTGACCGGATGGGATTTCGCCGGCCTGGACAAGGAAGCGGCGGAAGTGAGAGCCAGCAAGGCTCGCGTGCTGGGCGGCCAATGGAAACTATCCAGATTCTACAGCGCGGTGAGCGAGCCTCCGGGCGGATCGAGCGAGACGGATTGGATCGACCATTTGGAAGCGCTGAAACAGTGGGCGGCAAAGGAGCCGAATTCGGCGACGCCGCACATCGCGCTCGCGGCGTCGTATATCAATTACGCGTGGCATGCGCGCGGCAACGGCGTTGCGAGCACAGTGACGCGGCAAGAATGGCAGGAGTACTACGAACGGATCAATCTGGCGGCGCAGAGCTTGCTGGATGCGGCAAAGATGAAGGAACGATGCCCGGTCTGGTTTTCAACCATGCAGACGGTCGCACTCGCCGAAGGATGGGACAAGCAACAAGTGCGGGAACTTTTCGAACTGGCCAGTTCCTTCGAGCCGGACTTTCTGACGTACGACGCGAAGTACACGTATTACCTGACGCCGAAGTGGTACGGCGAACCGGGAGAATCGGAAGAGTTCGTCAATGCGACCGCGCAAAAACTCGGCGGGCAGAAAGGCCAGGTCGCGTACTTCGAAATGGCCGTCCAGTTGGTTTGCACGTGCGAGAGCGACAGGCCTCCGCTGCCGAGCGGGCTCTCGTGGCCCAAGATTCGGGAAGGCTTTGAGGCGATCAACCGGCTGTACGGAGTTTCCAACCAGCAGCTGAATGACTACGCGCTGATTGCATATGCCGCGGGAGACAAGGCGACCGCGCACGGAGCATTCGCGAAAATCGGGGACGATTGGTCGGAAAAGACGTGGTGGAGACAAGACGTGTTCAAGGATGCCAAGGCCTGGGCCAGCGGAATGTGATCGCGCGGGACGGCGCGAAGAGCGAGAGCCGCGAAAAGAAATGAGGCATCGCTCGAGACGAGATTGCGCACCGGAGCGCAACGCCAGGCGCTGAACCGAACGGTCGAGGCAGAGCGTTGCGAAAGCTACTCGACGGCAATGGAAGCGCCGCGCTGGTCACGCCTGGACATGCGGTCGATCTTCTCGTCAATGACGCTGCGAATCGCCTTGAGGAATTCGATGCGGGAATTTTTGAGATGCTCGCGGACGGCGGGCGAAACGCCAAAAACGTCCTGAATGTGCTCGGCAAATTCGTTGCAAACGCAGCGGTGCTTTGACTCGTCGTTCGCGGACTGCTGAGTTCCCTGTTGTTCGGTCATTGCGCCTCCTTCATTTCCACCATTAAAACATGTTTCTCGAGCTTGGCGCGAGAGGGCAAAAGCGACGCCATAGAGCGGGGCAAACCGATATGGCGGCGAAGGGTGCCGACCTCGACCACGAGCTCGTCGCCCTTCTTGAACAGCCCGATTTCGCCTTTCGCCGCAAAGGGAAGAAGAACACGAATTTCGTAAGAGCCGTTCACCTTGCCGAAGCTGTACGGCTTCTCGGTGCGGGTGACGGCGGCGGGGTCTTCCTCGCCGGGGTACAGCCAGACAGCCAATTCCTCGAGGCGCTGCTTGCCGAGGACTTCCCGGGCGAACAGGGGGACGCGCTTGACGGGAACGGGAGCGAAATAGTCCTCAATCTCCTTGAGAATTTTTCCCTGCGATTCGTGCCAGTCATGGAACCAAGTGTCCTGAACATCCAAGGGGAGAACGCGGTTGACGATGACGGTGTCAACGGTAAGGCCGTGGAGAGAGAAATAGACGAAAGCGCGCTGCGTCTCGCGGAGAACCATTTTTTCGGGATTGGTGATGAGGCGGACGCTGGTGATGTTCGGGTCTTCCATCAGATCGTCCACGCCTTCGAGTTTCTTAAAGAGGTTTTGAATATTAGCGAAATAGCTGTCGGTGGGGAGCTCGAAGGGAGCGACGCGATTGGCGACGGGGCGGACGGCCTTGAGGAGGTTCCGCTGGAACGGGAAAATATGCTTCATGTACCAATCGAGGGTGGTGGGCATGCTGATGAAGCGAAGAGATTCGGCGGTGGGAGCGGCGTCGAGAACAATGACGTCGTAAGAATTTTCCCGATGATACTGATTGATGTACATCATGGCGCTGAGCTCCTCCATGCCGGGAAGGATGGCGAGCTCTTCGGCTTCGACGCCGCTGATGCCGGTGGTGCGGAGGATGGAGGTGACGTAGGAGGAGATTTCGGCCCAGTGACGTCGAATTTCCTTCTGGATATTCAGCTCGAAAATGGAAAGGAGATCGTTGATGGGGAGCGGATCGGAGGTGCGGCCGTGAAACAGGTCGGTCTCAAGATCGAAGGAATCGGCAAGGCTGTGCGCGGGGTCGATACTCATGACCAGGGTCCGGTAATTTAGGGAGGCGAGCTTAACGCCGGTGGCAGCGGCGAGGCTGGTCTTGCCGACGCCGCCCTTTCCCGAAAAGAGCAAAATTCTCATACAGATATTATAAACCCGCGGCGGGCGCAAAGGTGGCAATCAAGTGAGGGGCGAAATTGGATTTCAGCGGGGAATCATGCGGATACAAAGGGATTACGCGGAAGAAAAGCGAAGAGCCGGGGATGCGCGGGCGGCGCGCGTGGCGGAAAGGAGGGGCTTTTCCAATCGAAAGTGCGATTCGCCGCGACTAAGAGTTCGTCGTGAGGACAACGCGGAAAAGGGCGTTGCCGCTCATCATACGGGCGTAGGCTTCGGCGGCGCGATCGAGTGTGAAAACTTCCGTCATGGGGCGAACGCCGGTGAGAGCGCTGAAGTCCAGCGTATCCTCGGAATCGATCGAAGTGCCTGAAGGCCAACCAACGACAGAAAGCTTGGTGGCCAAAAGCTGGATGGCATTGAACTGAAGCGGGTCGGGGGCCGCGCCGAGGACGATGAGCTTGCCGTTGGGAGCGAGGCCTCCCACGACCGAGGCAATCGCCGAGCCGCTGGTGGCCGTGGCAAGAATGATGCTGGCTCCGCCAAGAGCCTGCAGAGCTTGGGAGGCGTCTTGGGCGGCGCTGTCAATGTAATGGTGGGCGCCGAGCTTCCTGGCGAGCGCTTCCTTGTCCTTGCCCCGGGCGATGGCAACCGTGCGGAAGCCCATGCGGGAGGCGAATTGAATGCCGAGATGGCCGAGACCCCCGATGCCGAGTATCGCGACGACGGACCCGGCGAGAGCGCCAACTCGGCGAATTGCATTGAAGGTGGTGATGCCGGCGCAGAGGAGCGGACCGGCCTCGACAGGATCGAGCGCGTCGGGAATGCGGGCGAGAGCGCTGAAGGGAGCGACAACGTAATCGGCGTAGCCGCCGTCAAAATGCACGCCGGTGATCAGCATGTTCTTGCAGACGATAAAATCGCCGCGGCGGCAGGGCTCGCAGTGACCGCAGTTGCCGCCGAACCAGCCGATGCCGACACGGTCGCCAACCTTCCATTCCGGGGCAACCGGATCGCCAAGCGCGTCAATGACGCCGGCGACTTCGTGGCCGGGAACGCGGGGATACTGGATGCCGGGCCAGACGCCCTCTACCGTGACGACGTCGCTGTGACAGACGCCGCAAGCGTTGACCTTGACGCGAACCTGACCAGGGCCGGGATTGGGGACCGGGCGTTCGACCAATTCGAGGGAACCGTGAGCTTTCGGAACCTGCACAGCGCGCATTTTCATGGGAAGACCGTCCAAGGATGAAGTGTGCTGATTAACGATTCTTGGATGCAAATTTGAAACTGAGGTTGCGGGTTATTGAACGGGGCGGCGGGAATGCGACGAAATCAATGGAGAGAGAATCGAAATGGGGGAAACCGTGGTGGTAAGTGGAGAGACAGAAATGACACAAGAGTGTTGTAAATGAGCCACATATGGCTTGACAGGGTGAAAAAGGGTGGATATGGTGGCATTTCAGGCGGAAAAGTCATTGATTTGACGCGAAATCGAGGCGAGTAAATTGGGCGAAGAGCAAAAGGGCGTGCTTCGGCAGGGCGCCGGCGGGCCACAGAGGACGGAGAGAGCCGAGTGGAAAAGACAGCCCTGGCTGACCGTCGGAGGGGTGACGGTGGCGTTGCTGGCGGCGGCCGTGTTTACGCTGGGGTCGCTCGACATACCGCTGCATCCCGACCAGGGCGTGTCGTTCGTGGTGTTTTTTGGACTGTCGATGTTCATCGCCGCGGCGCTGCTGGTATTTGCGCTGATACTGGCGCGGTCGCTGCTGCGGCTGTGGGCGGAGCGGCGCAGCGGGCAGATGGGGTCGCGGTTCAAGGCGAAAATGGTAATGGGAGCGATCGGAATCTCGCTGCTGCCTGTTGTGTTCCAATTTTTTTTCAGCTACGCGCTGGTGAACCGGACGCTGGGCGCGTGGTTTCCGAGACCGCTGGAGATTGCGACGGAGGACAGCCGGGCGTTGATGGACGAGATGGGAGCGCGCGGGCATGGGCGGATGGAGCAGGCCGCGGAGAAGGCGTGCAAGGTGTATGCCGCAGGGAATTTCGCGAACCCGGAGGAATTGCTGGGGCGGGCTGCGCCAAGGCTTGACGCCATCTGGGCTATCCGAGACGGGAAGGTGATCGGAGCGGCGCCGATGCCGGAAGACGCAACAGAAGCGCCGCAATTGATGAGGGTGCTGGAGCCGGGGACGGAAGTGTGGTCGGGGAGAAAGGGATTGTACGTGGGCGCGAGCGCGCCGTGCCTGGACGGAAAGATCGTGGTGGGACGGAGCGTACCCGCCGATTATTTGACGCGGTACAACGAAATCGAGGCGCAGACAGCGACCTACTGGAAGGAAAAAGAGCAGCTGCGAATGTACAAGCGGGAGATTTTGCTGGCGCTGCTGCTGATCATGCTGCTGCTGACGTTTGCGACGATATGGGTGGCGCTGTTTTTGTCGAAGCAAGTGACGGTGCCAATTCAAGCGCTGGCGGAGGGGACGAGGGAGATTTCGCGGGGGAATTTCGATTACCGGATCAACGTGCTGGCCCAAGATGAATTAGGAATGCTGGTGCGGTCGTTCAACCGGATGACGGACCAGTTGGGCGAGGGGCGGCGACAGATCAACGAGTTCACGCGTAGCCTGGAAGAAGCGATCGAGGAGCGGGAAGAGAGACGAAAATTAATGGAGGCGCTGCTCGAGAGCATCCCGGCGGGAGTCGTGTCACTGAATTCGGCGGGAGAAGTGCTGCGGGTGAATTCGTCGCTAGCGCGAATGATCGGGGAAAAGGCGCGGGAAGCAAGTACGCTGGGCGAATTGCTGGGAGAAGAAGCGGCGCGGGACGTGATGCAATTGATGCGGAGGTCGCTGCGGATGGGAGCGGCGGCGCGGGAAATCGAAGTGGCTTCGGGAGGAAGGCTGGTGCGGGCGGCGGTGACGGTGAGCGCGCTGGGGCCACGGCGGTCGAACCCGGGATTCGTGGTGGTGATCGACGATTTGACGGATTTGCTGCGAGCGCAGAAGGCGGCGGCCTGGCAGGAAGTGGCGCAGAGAATCGCGCACGAGATCAAGAACCCGCTGACTCCGATTCAATTGTCGGCGCAAAGGCTGTTGCGATTTCTGGAACGGACGGAAGCGGCGAGCGGGAACGGCAGCCGGAGCGAATTCGAAAAACTGGCTGCGGAATGCGCGGGGCTGATCGAGCGGGAGGTGTCAACGCTGGGAGCGCTGGTGGACGCGTTCTCGCAATTCGCGCGCTTCCCGGCGGCGCGGCTGGCGCCCGCGGACGTGAACACAATCGTGACGGACGCGATGGAGCAGTTTCAAGGGCGGCTCGAGGGAATGTCGGTGCGAGTGGAGCTGGGAGGGTCGCTGCCGGCGATCAAGGCGGACCACGACCTGCTGCGGCGAGTGATCGCGAACCTGGTGGACAACGCGGCGGAGGCGATGGAAGGGTCGAAAATCCGGCATCTGCGAGTGACGACGCGAGCCGACGCGCACGGCGACTCCGTGGAAATCGAGATCGCGGACAGCGGGCAAGGGATCTCGCCGGAAGACAAAGAGCGGTTGTTTCTGCCGCATTTTTCGACGAAGGAGCGCGGAACGGGGCTGGGACTGGCGATCGCGAGCCGGATCATCACCGAACATCACGGGACGATCCGGGTGGAGGACAACGTGCCGGCAGGAACAAGATTCGTGATTCGGTTTCCGGCGGCGGAAGCGGTGAAAGAAGTGGCGACCGGTTAGGCTCGCCGCGAAGCGGAGAAGCGGGGCGAAAACGCAAGGGCAGGGACAAGAGAGTCATGACGGCAAAAATATTGATTGTGGACGACGAGAGCGGCATCCGGGAATCGCTGGGAGCCGCGCTGCGGGATGAAGGGTACGAAGTGGGAACGGCGGCGACGGGAGAAGAGTGCCTGGAGCTACTCGAGCAGCGAGATTTCGACCTAGTGATGCTGGACGTATGGCTGCCGAACATGGACGGGCTGACAACGCTCGAAAGGATGCAGGAGCGGGACGGCGCGCCGATGGCGGTGATGATTTCGGGGCACGGAAACATCGAGACGGCGGTGAGGTCAACGAAACTGGGGGCGTTCGATTTCGTGGAGAAGCCGCTGTCGCTGGAGAAAATCGTGCTGGTGGTGAGAAACGCGCTGGAGTACGTGCGGCTGGAGGAGGAAAACCGGCGGCTGAGGGCGGAACTGGAACACAAGCACCAGATTCTGGGAAACAGCGTGCCGATGAAGGCGCTGCGGCAGCAGATCGCGCTGACGGGGCCGACGAACGGACGCGTGCTGATCTACGGCGAGAGCGGGACGGGCAAGGAATTGGTGGCGCGGGCGCTGCACGCGAGCGGCCCGAGGAGCGGGCAGCCGTTCGTGGAAGTCAATTGCGCGGCGATACCGGAAGAGCTGATCGAATCGGAGATGTTCGGCCACCGCAAGGGAAGCTTTGCGGGAGCCGGCGAGGACAAGACGGGAAAATTTCAGAAGGCGGACGGGGGAACGCTGTTTCTGGATGAAGTAGGAGACATGAGCCTGAAGACGCAGTCGAAGGTGCTGCGAGTGCTGGAGGAGCAGCGCGTGGAGCCGCTGGGATCGAACATGCCGGTGACGGTGGACGTGCGGGTGATCGCGGCGACGAACAAAAAGCTCGAGGACGAGATCGCGCGGAACGCGTTTCGGGAGGATCTGTTTTACCGGCTGAACGTGATTCCCTTCTACGTTCCGGCGCTGCGGGAGAGAACGGAGGATATACCGATCCTGGCGGCATATTTTCTGGCGGCGTTCTGCGATGAATACGGGAAGAAGCCGAAGGAGTTCAGCGCGGGAGCGCTCGAAGTGCTGATGGCGTACCCGTGGCCGGGGAACGTGCGGGAGCTGAAAAATCTGGTGGAGCGACTGGTGATCGTGTGCCCATCGCCGAATATCGAGACGCATCATCTCCCTCCGGAGGTGTTTCGCGGAGCGCCGCGAAGCCCGCAGAAGCCCTACGAGAGCCTGCAAGAGGCGCGGTCGGCGTACGAAAGGGAGTTCGTGCTGCGCAAGCTGGAAGAGAGCCGGTGGAATATGACGAAGGCGGCGCAAGCGCTGGGGCTGGAGCGGAGCCATTTGTACCGGAAGATGCGGGCCCTGGGAATCGCGTCGGGAAAAACGACGGAGGCGTGAAGCCGGAGAAGCCGAGCCGCGATTAGAAGGCTTCCGAGGAGTCCTGCTGCAGATCGGAGAGTTGCTCGAGCTGACGGTGCCAATCCAGCTGGCGAATCACGGCGGGATTCTGGCGCCAGTGCGGCTGGACTTTGACAAACGTTTCGAGAAAGACTTTGCCGCCGAGAATGGACTCAAGCTCGAGGCGGGCCTGCGTGCCGATTTTTTTCAGGTTTGAGCCTCCCTTGCCGATGAGAATTCCCTTTTGGTTTTCGCGCTCGACGTAGAAGGTGGCGCGAATCCGCACGATTCCCTGCCCTTCCTCAAAACTGTCGATTAACACGCAAATGGCGTGGGGAAGCTCCTCGCGCGTGGCGTGAAGCGCCTTTTCGCGGACAATTTCAGCGGCCAGGAAACGCTCGGGCTGGTCGGTGAACTGGTCGGGGGGAAAATAAGGCTCGCCTTCGGGAAGGCGAGCGGTCCATCCGGAGACGAGGTCGAAGCAGCCTTCACCGGTGAGAGCGGAGATGGGGTAAATCTCGGCGAAGTCATATTCGCGGCGGTAGCGGTCGATGAGGGGGAGAAGGAGAGGCTTCGAGACGCGGTCCACTTTGTTCAGGAGGAGAAATACAGGGCCGGAGAAGCGGCGAATCCAATCGAGAGCGAAGCGGTCGCCCCCGCCGAAGGGGACGGAAGCGTCGACAATGAGGGAAAGGATGTCGAGACCGTCGAGAGTGTTCTGGAGTTCTCCCATCATCATGCGATTCAGAGCGGTTTCGGGCTTGTGGATGCCGGGAGTATCCACCAGAACGATTTGAGCGCCCTCGCGATTGAGGATGCCCTGGATGCGGTTGCGAGTGGTCTGGGGTCTCGGCGAGACGATGGAAACTTTGTGGCCGACGAGAGTGTTAACGAGGGTTGATTTTCCTGCGTTGGCGCGGCCGACGATAGCGACGAACCCAGACTTAAAAGACATGAGGAAATTGTACGCGCCCAACGGAGCCAAAGGAAGCGGGCGCGCCGGGCGAGGCGGGTGCAGCGGAGGCCGCCGACGAGTGCACAGGATCGCCAGCCATCAGAAGAGCTGAAAATTTTCTAGAGATGCGAGAAGAAGTGGGCGACTTTTTTGCCGGTGTCTTCGGTGTAGTAGACCGTGTAATGGCCGCCCTTTTCGACGCTTTCTCCGGTGTCGACCGAGGCATGGTCGGCGAGCCTGTAAGTGTCCTTGGAGCCGTCAGCAGTGTGGACGGCGATGGATTTTGCACCCTTGCCGGCGTCGTCGACCGTGACGTCGGCGGTGTGAATCGTCCTGTGGCCAACGTAATCGATGGAGTGAGCGGTGGTGTCGGCGCCTTCCTCGGAGGTGTGAATGATGACGTGGCCGCCTTCCTTGCCGGCGAGGTCGGCGCCATGAGCGCCATCCTTCAAGCCGGTGACGGTGGTGTCGTCGGTCCATTTGACGGTGTGGACCGTGCCGTCAGCGGTCTTTACGGCGACGGTTTTGGCGCTTGTATTGACCTTGGTGATTGTGCCGGCAACGACGTGCGAGTCGCCGCGAGCGGTGAGGAGCGCCGCGAAGGAAAAAAGAAAGGCGAGAGCGAGAGAGATGCGAAGAGTGCGTCGAAGAGGCGTCATGGGCCAGTTCCTCCTATGGGAGCAAATCGCCAGAGCGATTATACGCGAGATGAAGAATTGCGCGCGAATGGTTCAGACAGTGCGGGCGGAGGACGCGGGGCTCGAAGAGGAAGCGGGACGGGCGCGTACGCGAAGAACCTTGCGCTGGTTGGCGTCGAGGACTTCGAAGCGGAGGCCGGCGGCTTCGATGACTTCTCCGGTGCGGGGAACATGGCCGGCAACTCCGTTAAGGAGGCCGGCGATAGTGGCGGCTCCGGAATGCTCTTCGGCGGGATCGAGTTGAGTGTTGAATAGCTCGGCGACTTTGTCCACCGGGGCGCTGCCGCGAATGACGAGAGCGCCGGAAGCTTCGCGGATGACGTCGGGGAGAGGGCGGCGGTCTTCTTCGCCAATTTCGCCGATGATTTCCTCGACGAGATCCTCGACGGTCACAATGCCGGCCATGAGGCCATACTCGTCAATCACGACGGCCATCTGCTGGCCTTTGCGCTGCATTTCCTGGAGAAGTTCAGAACCGTATTTGGACTCAGGAACGAAGAGAGCGGGGCGAAGCAGGTCGCGGACGCGGCGATGAGCGGCGTCGCGCTCGGATATTGCGAGGATGTCGCGGGCCATGACGACGCCGACGATGTCGTCGAGGGAATTGTCGTAGACGGGAATACGGGAAAATTTGGTGCGAACGAGAAGCTCGCGAAGATCCTGGATGGTGGCGGAGGCGGGGATGGCGACGACCTCCGGGCGGGGAGTCATGACGTCGCGGACACGTTTTTCGCCGAACTCGACGACCTGCTCGATGAGGCGGGCTTCTTCTTTTTCGATGATGCCCTCTTCGGTAGCGGCGTCCACGATGGCTTCAATCGCCTGCTGCTGCTCGACGGCGGGAGTGGTGGATTCGTCTTCGGAAAGATGAAGGACGGAAATCAGGAGCTCGAGAATGGCTTGGATGGGCCAGAGGAGCCATAAGAGCGGGCGAATGAAAGGGAGCAACGGGCGAACCCAGCTGCCGGAAGCGCGAGTGATCAAGAGGGCAGGAAGAAACTGCATGGCGATGACAACTTCCAAGCCGAGAAAGACAACCATCTCGACGATGGCTTCGCGGGTGCCGGTGGAAAGAAAAATGACGGCGCGGGCGGTGATGGCGGCGACGAGAACGAGCCACAAACGGGTGAGAAGGCTGAAGGCGAGAGCGGCGCGGCGGCGATCGAGATGAATGTGGGGCTCGACATCGGATTCGAAGGCGCCGAGATGGTCATACATTCGGCCGGTGGTGACACGGCCGAGTTCGCGGTAGACGCGGTCGAGGTAGGAGAGGACGACGAGTCCCGAGGTGAGGACGAGGATGGCGAGAGTATAGAGAAGAGCGGGCATCTTTACCGGATCGAGTCAATCATACGCATAAGCAACGGGAGACGCACGGCCCAGCCGGTTCAAGAAAGACCAAGTTCGCGACGAAGGCGGCGCTCGAAACGGTCCATCTGGCCGGAATCGGTCTCGTGATCGTACCCCAAGACGTGAAGAATGCCATGAAGAATGAGAATTTTCATTTCCTGCGAAAAGGCGCGGTGAAAGAGGCGGGCATTGCGGCGGGCGACGGCGGGAGCGATGGCGATGTCGCCGAGATAGGAAATGGAGCGAAGCATCCCGCGCTTCGATTTGAATTTCCCTGGCGAAGGATGGTCCGCATTCCATTCCGAGACGGGAAACGAAAGAACATCCGTGGGGCGAGGCTTGCCGCGATAGAGGCGGTTCCAGCGGGAGATTTGTGCGTCGGTGACGAGAGCGATGGAGACCGCTTCGGGCGGAAGGTGGAGACGGCGGCGAACTCGGGCGAGGAAAGCTTCGAGGGAACGAACGGAGACGCGAACGCGGCGCTGGCGATTGAGAATCATCCGCGAAAGTCAGTCGCGCGACGATTTCCGGCCGGAAGAAAGCGAGCCGGAAGAACGGCCGTTGGAGGGGCGCGAAGAGGCGTGCTCGTCGTAGGCCTTGATGATGCGCTGGACGAGATTGTGGCGGACAACGTCGTGCTCGTCGAAATAGACCATGGCGATTCCCTCGATATTGCCGACGATTTCGATGGCTTCGACGAGGCCGGAGCGGCGAGTGTCGGGCAAATCGATCTGGGTGATGTCGCCGGTGATGACGGCCTTGGAATTGAAGCCGAGGCGGGTGAGGAACATCTTCATCTGCTCGCTGGTAGTGTTTTGCGCCTCGTCGAGGATGACGACGGAATCGTTGAGAGTGCGGCCGCGCATGAAAGCGAGAGGAGCGACTTCGATAATGTCCTTTTCGAGGAAGCGCTCGAGCTTATCGGCTTCGAGAAGGTCGTGCAGGGCGTCATAGAGCGGACGCATGTAGGGATCGACCTTCTCCTGAAGGGTGCCCGGGAGAAAACCGAGGCGTTCGCCGGCTTCGACGGCGGGACGGGCGAGGATGATGCGATTGACTTGCTTGGAAAGAAGAGCCTGGACGGCCATGGCGACGGCGAGATAGGTCTTTCCGGTACCGCCGGGACCGATGGCGAAAACCATATCGTGAGATTCGAGAGCTTCGATATAGCGCTTTTGATTGGGGCTTTTCGGAGTGATCGATTTTTTGCCGAAAGAGCGGGAACGGGAAGGAGAAAAGGCGCCGGCGAGCGAGTCCGCAGGACCAGAAGCAGCCAGGTGAAGGAGGGATTTCACCTCATCATTGGAGGGGATGTGGCCATCACGGACACGCTGATTGTATTCGTCGAGAAGGCGAGCGGCGCGGTCCACATTGGCGGGATCGCCTTCGAGAACGATGTCGTGATCGAGAAGATGAGTCGAGACGTGCAGGGATGACTCGAAGAGCTTGATATTTTCGTCGAGGGTGCCGAAGAGTTCGTTAATACCACCAGCCAGCCGAACGGTCTGTCTCATCCATCTGGGCTGCGGCCCAGCCTCCCAAAAGCAAATCGAAGCGGTACCAGCGTAGCGCGGGCGGAAAAGGCGGTCAAGGAGAGGGGTGCGCGAGGGGGTAGGGCGGCGCGGGGACATTAGAGTGTGAGCGTCCGCGGGTGAATTTATCCTCGCGATGTGTCGGCGCGAAGCTAGCGGTTGGGGCCGGGAAATTTAACTGGCGGAGGTTGTTGAGCGGCTTCCGCGGCCTGGAAGTAGGCGTCGTTCCGGCGGAAACCGGCGTGGGCGGCGATGATGTCGTTGGGGAAAAGGCCAATGTAGGTGTTGTAGGCCTGAATGGCATCGTTGTAACGCTTGCGGGCGACGGCGATGCGATTTTCGGTACCAGCAAGCTCGTCCTGAAGGCGGAGAAAATTTTCGTTGGACTTGAGCTGAGGATAATTTTCGGCCAGGGCCAAGACTTTGACCTCCATGCCATAGAGCTGATTGCTGGCGGCGATCTTGTCAGAGGGAGTTTGGGCGTTCATGTACTGCGTGCGGGCCTTGGAGACGTCGTCGAAGACGGTTTGTTCCTGAGCGGCATATCCCTTGACGGTTTCGACCAGGTTGGGGATGAGATCGGCGCGGCGCTGGAGGTCGGTCTCGACCTGCGCCCAGTTGGCCTTGACAGCTTCGTTGAGGCGGACCATTTGATTGCGGCTATGTACGTAGGTGAGTCCAAAAACGGCAGCGAACAGGAGAGCAACGACGAGCACAGCGGCGACAATCTTCATGGACCAGCCTCCGGCGGGAACTTTAACACAAGAATTGGGGGCAGTGGCGTGGAGACGCGTGGAGGGCTGAGGGGAAAAAGGATGGGGTTCGATTGCGGCGGGCGCCAGGCCATCCGAAGCGCGTCGGGCGAGCGCGGAGGCGGCTAGGAGGAGGAGCGGCGGTCGAATTCGTTGGCGACTACTTCGACGAGAGTGAGGTAACTGTGGAGATCGGCTTCGACGTCGATTTGGCCGGGTTTGCGCTTCCCTTCCCGCAAATCGAGGATTTCGCGGAAGGCGGTGGGATCGGCTCCGGTGAGATTGGCGACAGCGTCGAGGGCGGCGCGGCGATTCTCGGGCATGGGCAGGTGAAGAGCGAAGAGAGCGTGGCGAAAAAGAGCGCAGAAGGTGGAGACGGAGGAGGACATGATGTGCAGGTGAGCCTTGTTGCTGAGAGGAGCGCTGAGGACGGCTTGACGGAGACGAATGGTAGCGGTGCGCAATTCGCGCTCGACCTGCAAACGATGGAGCTGGAGAGGTACTTCGAGAGCGGCGAGGAAATCCTCGCCGAATAAAATGCGATGCTTCATCTTCATATCGAGAAGCTCGATCGAAAACACGTCGGCGGAGTGGAGAATTTCCTCGTGCGTGAAAATCAAGGGAGGAGGATTGCCCAGGCGGAGCCACCAATCGGCGGCAGGATGAAGCTCTTCGAGAGCGCCGCTATCGGCCTGCTGCACGAGGCAGAGGATATTGAGATCGGAGTGGCCGGAGGTGTATTCGCCGGTGACGGCGGAACCATAAAGGACGACAGACTTGAGGTTATCCGAGGCGGCGTCCTTGAGACGGGTGACGAGTTCAGTGAGTTTTGTTTCCATGGGAACGCTGCATGCCGAACAGGCGGGGACAGAATAGCCAAAATCAGGAGGCGTTGGAAGAGCCGGGCGATTCGAAAATGAGAATCAGCGGATGGGTGACAAGCAAACTCGATAAAAAATCACCAACTGCCGCTTGCACCGCCGCCGCCGAACGAACCGCCGCCAAACCCGCCAAAACCTCCGCCGCCCGAGCCGCCGCCAAAACCGCCTCCCATCATGCCTCCCCATCCCGCGCCGCCGATGAACGGACCTCCAAAGCCTCCGCCCATCCACGGGCCACGACGTCCGCCGGAACGGGGAGATCCAAAGAGAAGGCGGAGAACGGGGACGATGAAAACGCTTCCGAAAAGAAGAAACAGGATGATCAAGAAGATTACGCCGCCGGGACTGGTGTGCGCACCGGGCGGTTGAGAGGCAGGAGCGGCAGGAAGGTCCGGCGTAGGAGGAAGAGTGACTCCGCGATCGGCGGCGATGGTGTCCGCGACGCGGCGGGCCATGAGAAGGGCGGCAGCGTCGTAATTTTTGTCGCGCAGATAAGGGACAGCTTCACGGCCAATGCCGCCAACCTTTCCGTCGGGAAGAATGGATTCGAGGCCGTAACCGACTTCGATACGGTATTGACGGTCGTCCACGGCAAGAAGGATTAAGACGCCGCGGTCGCTGGCCTTGGGACCCACGCCGAGCTGAGTGGCGAGGTCGATGGAATAGTCTTCAATCGCGCGGCCGTCGAGCGATTTGACGGTGACGACGGCTATCTGAGCTTGTGCAAGTTTGTCAACTTGAGTGCAAAGGTCTGTGAGGCGGTCACGAGCGGCGGGAGATAAAACTCCGGCGTAATCGAGAACGTAGCCGGTCGGCTTGATTTTCTGGGGAGACTGGGCCGGGGAGGCGGAAGCGGCGAGAAGAAAAGCGAGAAAAATCCAGATGAAAAGGAAATTGAAGCGAGCGGAAAAGGTTCGGGAGCGCTGGAATGGCGAGGAAAGTTTCAAAGCGGATTCATGGTAGATGGGAGAAAGAAAGGTGTCAACGCGGCGGGCGAGCGGCGGAGTCAGGCGCGCTCGCCGACGTACCAGGGAGCGCTGACCGTGAAAATTCGGGGATTGCCGCGGGCGAGGAGGACCCATTCCAGAAGGCGGCCGCGCTGATTGTGGAGGAAGTATTCGTACCACCTGTCCTCGACCAGCTCGGGTATGACAACGACGATGCTGCGCGAAGGATGCTTCGCCGAGAGATCGAGAACGAACTGGACGACAGGAATGATGATGAAACGGTAGGGCGAGGGAAGGATGTGCAATTCGGGAGGCTGTTTGCCGGCGGCGCGATAGGGCTGGATAACGTAACGGTCCCAGTCGAGCTGAAGGAGTTCGGATTGCTCGGCGGGGTCCACGTGGAGAGCGATCACATCGGGAGAGAGACGCGAAGCGAATTCAATGCCCTGGCGGGAGATGTTGCTCCAGCGATCGATGGCGATGACGGCGATGGGAGGGTTGCTGAGGCCGGCGGCGTCAACGGGAACCATGCAAGTGGTGCGCATTTTCACGGAGTGGTAGTGGCGGCGAACCCAGACGAAAAATGCAATTGTAAGGGGAATGAAGAGAAGGGTGATCCAGGCGCCTTGGGCGAATTTGGCGATCAGGACAACGAGAACGGTGACGCCGGTTACAAAAGCGCCCAAGCCGTTGATGAGGGCGCTGCGAAACCAGTCTGGGCCGCGATTTCTCCACCAGTGGACGACCATTCCGGACTGAGACAGAGTGAAAGCGAGGAAAGCGCCGACGGCGTAGAGAGGGATGAGGCGGTCGGTGACGCCGCCGAAGAGGATGAGAAGAGCGGCGCATAGGACGGAGAGAGAGACAACCCCGTAGGAATAGACGAGCCGCCGGCCGCGGTATCCGAAGACGTGGGGAAGGTAGTTGTTTTGAGCGATGGAATGACACAGTCGGGGAAAGTCGGCGAAGGCGGTGTTGGCGGAAAGCGATAGAACGAGAAGGATGGAGGCAATCGCCAGGTAATAGAAAAAGCCGCGGCCAAAAACGGCGGCGATGAGCATGGAAAGAAGGCTTTGGTAGCCGGGCTTGCCGGGATCCGTGGCGGCAATGCCGTAGACTTTCGCGAGATAGGAGATGCCCGCGAGGAGAATGGCGAGAAGGAAAATAATGGCGGTGAGAGTTCGCTGGGCATTTTTGACAGCGGGTTCGCGAAAGGCTCGAACACCGTTGCTGACGGCTTCGACGCCGGTCAGGGCCGTGCAGCCGCTGGCGAACACCTTGAGGAGGAGCCAATAGGTGACAGCCTGCGTCACGGGAGGGGGAGGAGGAAGCGGAGCGGCAGGAAGAGGGTGCCCGTGACTCGAGATGACGCGGATGACGCCCGCGACGATGGTGATGAGGAGAGTGCCGACAAAGAGGTAAGTGGGGATGGCGAAGACCAGACCGGCTTCGCGCAACCCACGAAGGTTGAGGACCGTGACGAGGATCAGGATGATGAGGCAGAGAGAGACGGTGTGGGGCAGCAGCGAAGGCACCGCGGAAATCAACGCACCAACACCGGCGGAAATGCCGACGGCGGCGGTGAGGATATAGTCGGCGAGAAGAGCGGCAGCGGCGAGGAGGCTCGCGGAGGCTCCGAGATTGTAACGGGCGACGGTGTAAGAGCCGCCGCCGGAGGGGTACGCGGCGATGGTCTGGCGGTAGGAGAAGTAGACGATGACAAGAAGAGTGATGATGGCGAGGCTGACCGGGATGAGATAGCGGACACCGAGCAAGCCGAGGGGAATCAGGAGGCTGAGGGCGGCTTCGGGGCCGTAGGCAGCGGAACTGAGCCCGTCCAGACCAAAAATGGGGATGCCCTGCGTCGGGCCAATCTGCTCGGCACGTTCGTCACTGCTGCGGATGGGCTTGCCGACAAGGAGGTCAAGTATGTTCATGGGCGTCCGGGGTCTGAGCAGCCTACGACAAGTGCCGGGGGAATTGAAGCGGCAAATCGGAAGTGGAAAGGCGTGAGGCGGAGGCGTAGGGAATGAGGGCGAGGGAGGCAAGCGGGCTTCAGGAGCAGGAAAGGAGCGGAATTGTGAGGGTTAGTGGGGGATGCTACACTGCGAGGCCGCGTGTTCAGATTCGCGCAGCATTGTCCGAGAACGAACAATCAGCGCAGCGAAAATTCAGATTAAGCGTCTAATATCAACCAAGTAGGGGTGGCTGCGGAGTTGCAGCGGGGACCCTAACCTTGAAACAAAACGAACTGCCGGGACGTTACTAGAAGCTTAGGCAAGCCATTTTGAATAGAAAGCGTTCTTGAGAGAGGAAAATGACGATGAGAGGAATTGTACGAGTGGCGATGGCGGCGCTCATGTCGGGGATGCTCGTGGTGACGCCGGCGCTTGCGGAAGTGCAGCAGGGCCCGGGGGAAACGACGGCGGGGGCGACGCAGGAGGGCGCGGCAGGAGCGTCGGCGAGCCAAACGCAGGCGACGGGCGGAATACAGCCGCGAAACGTGGCGTTGGGACCCGATTATTCGATCCCCAAGCCTTTTTTCCCGGACATTATCGCGCCCTACACGCCGCGGCACGTGGATGTGCCGATGATGACGAATGCGCCGAGCCTGATTCAGCTCATCAAGGACGGGAAGCTCTACCTGAGTCTGGATGACGCGATCTCGATCGCGCTCGAGGACAACCTCGATATCAGCGTGCAGAGATTCACGCCTTGGATCGCGGAAACGCAGCTGCTGAAGGCCCAGGCCGGAGGCATCCCGCAAACGGGGAGCACGGAGCAAGTGGTATTGGGATCGGCGCCGTCCGTTTCGTTCGATCCGGTGATTACGTCGGGGATTTACACAACGCGGTTTACGTCCCCGGTGAACAACCCATTCCTTTCGGGAACCGGGACGCTGGTGAGCGCCGTGAGCGGGCACCAGGACACGTACAATTTCGGATACAGCCAGGGATTTCATCTTGGGACGAACGTTTCGCTGACGTGGGACAACACGAGGAGTTCCACGTCGGTGACGGACGTGCTGTACAACCCGGCCGTGCAATCCACGCTGACTTTTACGGTGACGCAGCCATTGCTGAACGGTTTCGGAATCCTGCCAAACACGAGGTACATCCTCGAGGCGAAGAACTCAGTCAAGCTGGCTAATTCGGTGTTCACGCAGCAGGTGATCACGACGGTGACAGCCGTGGCGACGGATTACTGGGAGCTGGTGTATTCGCGCGAGAACGTGAAAGTGGCGGAGGCGGCGGTTGGAGTGGACGAAAAGCTGTACGAAGACAACAAGAAGCAACTGGCGATCGGGACGATGGCTCCGCTCGACGTGCTGACGGCGGAATCGCAACTGGCTTCGGACCAGCAGGTGCTGGTGCAGGCGCAGACGACGCAACTGCAGGATGAAACCGTGTTGCTCGTGGCAGTGACGAAGCAGCCGCTCTCGGCCGACCTCGCGGGGATCGAAATCGTGCCGACGACGCCGATTTCACTGCCGGAGACGGAGAACGTGTCGCTGCAGGACGCGGTGAAAGAGGCATGGGCCCAAAGGCCGGAGCTACAGCAGGCGGGGCTCAGCCTGGCGAATTCGAAGATCGAAGTGAAGGCGACGAAAAACGAATTGCTTCCCTCGCTGAACCTTTACGGGCAATACAGCCAGACGGGGCTTTCGGGGAATACGGTGGATATTACGGCAACACCGACGGGGTATGCGGCCGACCCGCAAGAACCCGTCCTGATGGCGAACAACGCGCCGCCGGCTCCCGCGCTGTTTTTGGGCAATCCGACGGGATATACGACGACGAGTGCGCTGGTGAAGGCGGCAGGACTGGGAAGCGCGCTCGACAACATGATCCATTACAACTATCCGACGGTAACCGGAGGAATCTCGCTGACACTGCCGATCCGGAACCGGTCGGCCCAGGCGGACAATGCCAGGTCGCTGCTCGACGAAAGACAAGAGCAGGTGCAGTATCAATCCACGAAGAACTCGATCGTGCTGGGAGTGAGGAACGCCTTGATCGCGCTGACGCAGGACCGAGCGGCCGTGGCGGCAGCGGAGAAGGCGAGGACACTGGCGCAGCAGACGCTGGATGACGAGCAGAAAAAATACCAGCTGGGGACATCGACGAGCTACAACGTCGTGCTGCGCGCTCGCGACCTGACGGCGGCGGAAGGCACGGAACTGAGAGACAAGATCAACCTGATCGAAGCGGAACTCAATTTCAACGAGGCGGTCGGACGGACACTGGACGTGAACCACATCATCGTGGCGGACGCGCTGCGCGGCAAGTCGGGCCGCGACCCGCTGATCCCGGGAACGCCGGGCTGGGATGCAATGCCGGGAGAGAAATAAGGAAACGCGGGACAGCGAGAACAATGAATCCCCCGCTTCGGGCGAATCCGAGGCGGGGGATTTTCTTTTGCGGGCAGCGCGGGCGTTCGCAAATCCCGTGGGACGGGCTGAAGCGCGCCTGAGAGCGACCGAACCGGCATGTGAGCATTGCGACGACGGGACAAATCCGCGCGCTTGCCGGGCCAGATACGCAAGCTTAGAATGAACCAGTAAGGTGCCCGCAAAGCCTCCGCCGGAGGAGAGGCTCCCATGAGCCAGGACCTGAAACCCCACCCCATCGCGACATTTGCCGGAGAGCGGAAGCCCTCTTCTGAAGAGGAAAAATGGGAAGAGACGACACTGCGCCCGGCGCTCGAGAAGTCAGGCGAACGCGCCTCTGAATTTACGACCGTATCAAGCTATCCGATCCGGCGGCTGTACACGCCGGCGGATTTGGCCGATTGGAGCCCAGAAAAAGATTTGGGATATCCGGGACAGCCACCGTACACGCGCGGGATTCATCCCACGATGTACCGGGGAAAATTGTGGACGATGCGGCAGTTCGCCGGATTCGGGACGGCCGAGGATACGAACCAGCGATTCCGGTACTTATTGTCGCAAGGGCAGACGGGGCTTTCTGTGGCGTTCGATCTTCCGACGCTGATGGGATACGACTCGGACCACGAGCTGTCCGAAGGCGAAGTGGGAAAGTGCGGGGTGGCGATCAGTTCCCTGGCGGACATGGAGGTGCTGTTCGATCAGATCCCGCTGGCGGAAGTGACGACCTCGATGACGATCAATTCGCCGGCGGCGGCGATCTGGGCGATGTACCTGGCGGTGGCGGAGAAGCAGGGAGCGGACTGGAAGAACATTTCCGGGACGCTGCAAAACGATATTTTGAAGGAGTACATCGCGCAGAAGGAGTACATCTACCCGCCGGAGCCGTCGATGCGGCTGGTGATCGACACATTCGAGTTCGGGGCGAAGCACACGCCGAAATTCAATTCGATCTCGATCAGCGGGTATCACATCCGGGAAGCGGGATCGACGGCGATTCAGGAGCTGGCATTCACGCTGCGGGACGGGATCGAATACGTGGAGCGGGGGGTGCGAAGGGGGATGGAAGTGGACGAATTCGCGCCGCGGCTCTCGTTTTTCTTCAACGCGCACAGCGATTTTTTCGAGGAGATCGCCAAATACCGGGCGGCGCGGCGGATCTGGGACAAGACGATGAAGGAGCGGTTCGGAGCGAAGAACGCGCGGTCTTGGGCCCTGCGGTTCCATTCGCAGACGGCGGGATGTTCTTTGACGGCTCAGCAGCCGTACAACAACGTGGTGCGAACGGCTTTGCAGGCGCTGGCGGCCGTGCTGGGAGGGACGCAATCGCTGCACACGAATTCGCTGGATGAAGCGTGGGCGCTGCCGACGGAATTTGCGGCGACGCTGGCGCTGCGGACGCAGCAGATTATCGCGCACGAAAGCGGAGTGACGAACACGGCGGACCCGCTGGGGGGGTCGTACTTCGTCGAGGCGCTGACAAACGAAGTGGAGCGCGGGGCGTGGGATTACATCGAGAAGATCGACGCACTGGGAGGAATGGTGGCGGCCATCGAGCGCGGCTACCCGCAAAGAGAGATTGCCGAAGCGGCGTATCAATACCAGAAAGCGGTGGACCGTAAGGAAAAGATCGTGGTGGGGGTGAACGATTACACCGGCGAAGAAAAGCCGCTCGAGATTTTGCAGATCGACGAGAGCGTGGCGCAGAGGCAGACGGCGCGATTGAAAAAGCTGCGGGCGGAACGGTCGCAGGAGGAAGTGGAGCGGCGGCTGGGCGCGCTGAGAAAAGCGGCGGCGGGCGAGGAAAACCTGATGCCTTACCTCTACGAAGCCGCGAAAGCGTACGCGACGATCGGGGAGATCTGCTACGCGATGAGAGAAGTGTTCGGGGTGTACGAGGAAGTGGCGGTTACGTAATTGCTGAGCGACAAACGACTCGCCACGGAGACGCAGAGTCGCAGAGCACCCAAAGGAAGATCAAGTGATCCAACGCCTGAATATCAGGAGAGCTGCGCTCGCCGGGGTTCTTTGCTCGATGACGGCGGCGATAGGCGCCTTCCCGGCCTGGGGACAAGGCAGCGCAAAGCATGACTGGAAGAGCGGATTTGTGACTGCCACGGATAGCGTGAAGATTCACTACGTCGAAGCAGGGACGAAAAATGGCGGGAACAGCGTTTTGTTCGTTCCCGGCTGGGTCATGCCGGCGTGGATATGGGAGAAGCAAATCGAGGCGCTCTCGAAAACGCACCGCGTGGTGGCGATGGATCCGAGGTCGCAGGGAGAATCGGAGAAGACGACGGAGGGGCTTTACCCGGCACAGATGGCCAGGGACATTCGATCGTTGATCGAGCAATTGCATCTCGCACCGGTGGTGATCGTGGGCTGGTCGATGGCGGTGGTGGAAACGATGGCGTACGTGGATCAATTCGGGACAAAGGACGTGGCGGGGCTCGTCTTGGTGGATGAATTGGCGGGAGGCCAAGAGCCGGGCGACGCGGAGATGGATTGGGGGGTGGTGAAAGGAATCTTGGAGGAGCGGGAGAAGACGACCGATTACTTCGTCCGGAAGATTGAGTTTCACAAGCCGCACCCGGAAGATTACATTCAGCGGGTAATCGCCGCAGCGCTCGAGACGCCGACAAGCGACGCGGTGGCATTGCTGGCGGGAAGGTACACGGCGGACTACCGCAGCGTGCTGCCGAAGATAGACAAACCGACACTGGTGTGCGCGGCGCGGAGCCCTTATTTCGACCGGGTGGTGGCGATGCAGAAGCAGATCGCCGGATCGCGGCTCGAAGTGTTTGAAGGGGCGGGGCACGCGCTGTTCGTTGATAATGCGGAACAGTTCAATACGGCGATGGAAAGCTTCCTATCGGGGCTGAAGTAACATTTAAGAGAGCGCGCGGACAGCCTGACCGCCGAGCGCAGAGAAATAGCGAAGAAATCGAGGGCATAAAGAAGAACACATGGCCGAGAAAAAAATACGCGTGCTGATTGCGAAGCCGGGCCTCGACGGGCATGACCGCGGAGCGAAAGTGATTGCGCGAGCGCTGCGCGACGCCGGGATGGAAGTGATCTACACCGGACTGCGGCAGACGCCGGAGATGATCGCGGCAGCGGCGGTGCAGGAAGATGTGGACGTGATCGGCCTCTCGATATTGTCGGGAGCGCACAACACGCTTTGCCCGAGGCTGATGGAACTGTTGCGCGAAAAGGGCATGGGCGATGTGACGGTGCTGATCGGCGGGATTATTCCCGAGGCGGATATTCCGAACCTGAAGAAGCAAGGAATCGCGGAGGTATTTCTTCCGGGAACACCCACGCAGGCGATCGTCGATTTCATCCGGCAGCGGATTCCCACTGCCACGCATGGGGCGTAAGCCCGGTGCGGCCCGGAGCGGTTCCCTGCTCTTCCGGACTGGCGCAGTTCCCCTGGCTACGCAGGACGACGTGTGAGCTTGAGCGGCCGCCCCTTCCTTTTGTTCCCCGCAGACCATGACACGAATCGAGACTTCGATTAAGGGAGATGTGCTGGTGGCGCGGCTGGAGAGCGAAGACGGATGGCCGCGGCTGACGCGCGCGGCGATGGCGGAAATCGGCCGGATTGTCGAACGGCTTGGGGCATCGGAAAACATCAGCGGCTGCGTGTTGGCAGGAGGCAGGAAAGCGTTTGCCGTGGGAGCGGATATCGAGGAGATCAGGCGGTTGACGGCGATCGAAGCGCATGAATTTTCGCTGGCGGGACAGAAAACGATGAGGGCGATCGAGAATTGCAGGAAGCCGGTGGTGGCGGCGATTTGCGGCTACTGCATGGGCGGAGGGCTGGACCTCGCGCTGGCCTGCCGAGCGCGAGTAGCGACGCCGGATGCAGTGATGGCGCATCCCGGAGGAGCGCTCGGAATTTTGACGGGATGGGGCGGAACGCAGAGGCTGGCGAAGGTCGTCGGGAGGGCGAGAGCGAAGGAGATGCTTTTGACCGGGCGAAGGCTTAGCGCGGCGGAAGCGCTCGGATGGGGTCTGGTGGCGAGAATCGCGGAGCGAGATGAGCTGCTCGACGCGGCGTTGCGGACGCTAGGTGGTGCCGGGGGAAGGGCCGCCTGAGGGCGGAGGCTGACCCTGGAGGAGGTACACCGGACTCGACGATCCATCGATATCGAGTTCCAGAGTTTGGAATTGCCACTGGCCATTGCGTTTTTCGGCCTGAACGTCGATTGTGCCGCGCCCTTTCGGACCAGAAACCGGAATCTCGAAAACGGCGTCGCCATTTTGATCGGAATAATTGATCTGACCGGAAACGAACCAGCCTAATTTCAAGGGTTCGCCGAGGCGTTGCGAAACTTCAGGAGATTGTTCGGCGCTTCGAATCGCGTATTGGTAGGGATAGCTCTGTTTGACCATGGTGAGCGCAAAGGAAACGATGACCGCGATGAATCCGACCACCATAGCCAGAGCGCAAGCGACAAGGAGCGGCACAAACCATTTCCAGTTGCGGTTGAACCAGTCCTTTCGCGGCGGGGCGGGAAGAGCGTAGGTCGGAGGGAGATTGGCAGTAGCCATTCGCGCATCCTCCTGGCGACAAGCAGGGCCGTTTTTGCGGGTCGGGTCAGATTCGATTGAAAGCTGAGGGGGATTCTAACCCGAAAAGCAGGCCTCGCGGGAAGGGAGTCCGCGTATCTGGCACGGGGCAATGCGCGGCGGCGAATGTTACAATGCCGAGCTTCGGGCTAATTTTGGAGTTGAGGGCGGTTCGGAAGCGGAGAAGGTTTGCGTTCGGAGGCGAGAGGGTGAGCGGAAGCGTGATTGAGACGCGGGTGAAGACGAAGACGCTGGAGTTTGAGCGCAACACGCGGGCCATGGTGGACAAGCTCACGGAAATCAAGAACGAAGAGGAGCAGATCCGGCAGGGCGGCGGGGCGAAAGCCGCCGAGGCGCAGCACAAGAAAGGGCGATTGACGGCGCGGGAGAGAGTCGCAAAGCTGATCGATCCGAAAACGGACTTTTTCGAGCTGGGGCTCTACGCCGCCCACGAAATGTACACGGAGTGGGGCGGAGCGCCGGCGGCGGGAACGGTAACGGGGCTTGCGAAAGTCGCGGGCCGGCGGGTGATGATCATCGCGAACGACGCGACGGTAAAGGCCGGAGCGTTCTTCCCGATGACGGCGAAAAAAGTGATTCACGCGCAGAACGTGGCGATCGAGAATCGCATTCCGACGATTTACCTGGTTGATTCCGCAGGAGTCTTTCTTCCGCTGCAAGAGGATGTGTTTCCCGACACAGACGATTTCGGGCGCGTGTTCCGGAACAACGCGGTGATGAGCGCGATGGGGATTTCGCAAATCACGGCAATCATGGGGATGTGCGTGGCGGGCGGGGCGTATTTGCCGGTGATGTGCGACAAAATATTGATGACGGAAGGAAGCGGGCTGTTTTTGGCGGGGCCGGCGCTGGTGCAAGCGGCCATCGGGCAGAAAACGACGGCGGAGGAATTGGGCGGAGCGCAGATGCACGCGCAGGTGAGTGGGACGATCGATTTCCGCGAGGCGGACGATGCGGCTTGCCTGAAACGGATCCGGGCGCTGGTGGACAAGATGGGTCACCCGCCGGCGGCCGCGTTTGACCACAAGCCGGCGCAGCCGCCGGCGTATGCCGCGGAGGAGATTTACGGGATTTTTTCGGGCGAAGCGTCCAAACAGTACGACATGAGGGAGATCATCGGGCGGATCGTGGACGCGAGCGAATTCGAAGAGTACCGGGCGGAGTATGGACAAACGGTGGTTTGCGGATACGCGCGGATCGGCGGGTGGGCGGTGGGAATCGTCGCCAACCAGAAAAAGCACGTGCAGGTGGCCGCGCCGGGAACAGGCGAGAGGAGAATGGAATTCGGCGGGGTGATTTACACGGAGTCCGCTGACAAAGCGGCGCGGTTCATTCTGGATTGCAACCAGAATCGCGTGCCGCTGGTGTTTCTGCACGACGTGAACGGATTCATGGTGGGAAAAGAAGCGGAATGGAGCGGGATCATCCGCGCCGGGGCGAAAATGGTGAACGCGGTGGCAAACAGCGTGGTGCCGAAGATCGCGGTGATATGCGGTGGGAGCTTCGGCGCGGGACACTACGCGATGTGCGGGAAGGCGTACGATCCGCGATTCGTGTTCGCGTGGCCGACGGCGCGGTACGCGGTGATGAGCGGGGATTCGGCGGCGGGAACGCTGGTGGAAATCAAGATCAAGCAACTCGAACGCGAAGGAAAGAAGCTGAGCGAGGCGGAGAAAAAGGAGCTGCACGAATCGATTCGCAAGACCTACGAGCACCAGACGGACCCGCGATACGCAGCGGCGCGACTGTGGGTGGATGCGATTATCGATCCGGCGAGGACGCGCCAAGCGTTGACGGAAGCGCTGGAATCGGCGGCGCTGAATCCGGAGATCCGCGAATTCAGGACGGGAGTTCTGCAGACGTAATGGATTTGCGCGCCCCGTCGCCGCCCTTGTCTGCCGGTTTGGGCGGTGGGAGACACGATTCATCCGGGGTGAGTGACGGGCCGCCATTTTCTTCAGTTCAATTGGAGGAATATTTTCCGTGATTGACTTCGGCAGTTGGGCTCTCGAGAAGATCAAATGGCGCCGAGGGTAGAAATCATCGAATGCCCGCGGGACGCCTGGCAGGGGTTGCGGCAGATTATTCCGACCGAGGAAAAGGCGGCGTACCTGAGCCGGCTGGTGACGCTGGGATTCCGGCACATCGACGCGGTGAGCTTTGTCTCGCCGAAGCACGTGCCGCAGATGGCGGACAGCGAAGCGGTGATGGAGAAGCTGCGCCTGGCAAGAAGCGCGTCGGGAGAAGCGCCGGAGATTATCGGGATCGTAGTGAACGCGCCGGGGCTCGAGCGGGCGCTGGCGACGCCGGGAGTGACAACGCTCGGTTATCCGTATTCGATTTCGGCGTATTTCCGGAGAGCGAACGCCAACATGTCGCGGCAAGAGTCGCGGGACTTGGTGGAAAAACTGGCGCGGGAGACGAAGGCGGCGGGAAAGGGCCTGGTGGTTTACATCTCGATGGCGTTCGGCAACCCCTACGATGAGCCGTGGGGACCGGAGATCGTCGAGGACGCGCTGGTGTGGCTGAAGGAAATTGGCGTGAAGACAGTATCGCTGGCGGATACGGTGGGAACGGCGACGCCAGAGGATGTGGCGGACCTGTTTAATGCCGTGAAGGGATGCGCGGCGGGAGTCGAAATCGGGGTGCACCTGCACAGCCGGCCGCAAGGAGCGGCGGAAAAGGTGCTGGCGGCGTATGAAGCGGGATGCAGGCGATTCGACGGAGCGCTGACGGGGCTTGGAGGATGTCCTTTCGCGGGCGACGAACTCGTCGGGAACATTCCCACCGAGACGGTGCTGACAACGCTGAGCGCGCGGGGCGTGGCGACCGGGATTGACACGAAATCGCTGGCGGTGGCGTGCGCGATGACGGAAGAGCTGCGACGGAAATTCTCGCAGACGCCGGGGGACACGCGGGTAAATTGATTTTTGCGATTGCCCGGCGGAAAGATTCGCGGGGGTCGAGAAGCACGCGAGACGCGGAATGAACTACACGACATTGAAATATGAACGGGAAGGCGAAATCGTGCGCGTGACGCTGGCGCGGCCGGAAAAGCGCAACGCCATTTCGACGCCGATGATCAAAGAGCTGCTCGCGGCTTTCGACGAGGCGGAAGGGAGCGGGGCGCGAGTCCTGATATTGACGGGCGAGGGAAAGGCGTTTTGCGCCGGAATGGACCTGGAGGATTTGCAAAAGATCGCGGGGCAATCGGAGGGGGAAAACCGGGAGGATTCGAGGCGGATGGCGCGGCTGTTCCGGCGGCTGTACACGTTTCCCCGGCCCGTGATCGCCGCGGTGAATGGAGCGGCGGTGGCGGGGGGCTGCGGGCTCGCGACGCTGGCGGATTTCACGCTGGCATCGCCGGAAGCGAAATTCGGGTACACGGAAGTGAAGATCGGATTCCTTCCGGCGCTGGTGTCGGTTTTCTTGCGGCGGCAGATCGGTGAAAAACACGCGCGAGAGCTGTTGCTGACGGGAAAGATTGTGGACGCGGCGGAGGCGTACCGGCTGGGATTGGTGAACGAGATCGTCCCGGGCGAAAAGCTGGCCGCTCGGGCGCGGGAACTGGCTGCTTCCCTTCTCGCGGTCAGCCCGGAGAGCGTGTGGAGGACGAAAGAACTGCTCTCGGAGTCGGAGGAAGAGGCGCTGGACGAAGAACTGGAGCGGGCGGCGGAATCCAACGCGGAGATACGCGGGACGGCGGACTTTCGAGAGGGGCTGGCGTCATTTTTGGAAAAGAGGCAGCCGAAATGGAGCGGGCGGTGAAGCGAGGGGAAGACGGAAAGCCCGGAGAGTATTCGGCGAACGACGATTTCGCGGACGCGACGGTCCGCGTGCGATACGCCGAGACGGATCAGATGGGCGTGGTGTATCACGGGAACTACTTCACGTGGTTCGAAGTGGGGCGCGTGGAGCTGTGCCGGCATCTGGGATTCGAGTACAAAAAGATGGAGGAAGAGGACGACAGCTTCATCGTCGTGGCCGAAGCGTATTGCCGGTATAAAAGGCCGGCGCGATTCGACGACTTGCTCACGGTGAGAACGCGCGTGATCGGATCGCAAAAACGCACGGTGAAGTTCGGATACGAAGTGAGGAATCAGGCGAGCGGGGAGACGATTGCGACGGGCGAGACCACGCATGTGATTTGCGACCGGCAGGGCCGGCCAAGAGCGCTGCCCGAAAAGTACAGAAAATATTTTGTGACGTCCGCGCCGAGGAAAGAGACGAACGGGCAGGAAACGGGCACGGCGCAAACGACGTAAGCGGGAGCGGAGAAAGCCAACCTCTCGAAGAAAAGCCATGGAAAAGATAAGTATCGACGGCGCGGGACTGACACTCGAGGATCTGCTGCGCGTGGTGCGCGGCGCGGCGGAAGTGGAACTCTCTCCCGCGGCGAGGGAGCGAATGACGGCGTCGCGAGCGGTGGTGGAGCGGGTGATTGCGTCCGATGGCGCCGTCTACGGCGTTAACACAGGGTTCGGAAAGCTGGCGTCGGTGCGCGTTTCGAAGGACCAGATTCGCGAGCTGCAGGCGAATCTGGTGCGAAGCCACGCTTGCGGAGTGGGCGAGCCGCTGAGCGAAGAGGAAACGCGAGGGATGCTGCTGCTACGCGCCAACGCGATCGCCAAAGGATATTCGGGCGTTCGGCCCGTGGTGGTGGAGACTCTTTGCGCCATGCTGAACCAGGGCGTGCATCCCGTGATTCCGTCGCAGGGTTCGGTGGGCGCGTCGGGAGATTTGGCGCCGCTGGCGCATCTGGCGCAGGTGGCCATTGGAGAGGGAGAGGCTTATTACAAGGGGTGGAGGGAGCGAGGCGAAGAGGCGATGCGGTCGGCGGGAATCTCGCCGTTGGAACTGGAGGCAAAAGAGGGTTTGGCGCTGCTGAACGGGACGCAAGCGATGCTATCGCTGTTGTCCCTGGCGTTGGTGCGGGCGGAAATCGCGGCGGATACGGCGGATGTGGCGGCGGCGCTGTCGCTCGATGCGCTGCGAGGTAGCCCCGCGGCGTTTGACCAGAGAATCGCGCAGGTGCGGCAGCACCCAGGGCAGTTTACGACGGCTAAGAACCTCGAGAAGCTGAATCGCGGGAGCGAAATTCGGGAGTCGCACAGGTCGTCGGAAACCGACAAGCGAGTGCAGGATGCCTACAGCCTGCGATGCGCGCCGCAAGTCCACGGAGCGGTGCGGGACGCGCTGACGGGGATTCGGAGGACTGTGGAAGTGGAGCTCAACAGCGCGACGGATAACCCGCTTGTCTTTGCAGCGGAAGGCGGAGAGCCTGGCGCGGGAGAAATTATCAGCGGGGGGAATTTTCACGGCCAGCCGCTGGCGATGGCTGCCGACCAACTGGCCCTGGCTCTGGCGACGCTTGGGGGGATCTCCGAGCGGCGAATCGAGCAGATGACGAATCCTCAGACCAGCCTGCTGCCGGCGTTCCTGGTGCAAGAGCCGGGACTCAATTCGGGATTCATGATGCTGCAGGTGACGGCGGCGGCGCTGGCGAGCGAAATGCGAGTGCAGGCGGCACCGCACTCGGTGGGTTCGATTCCCACGTCGGCGAACCAGGAGGATTACGTTTCGATGGGGATGGGCGCGGCCAGAAGGCTGCGGCCCATGGTGGAAAGTTTGCAGAGAATTCTGGCCATCGAATTGATGGCGGCTTGCCAAGGGATCGATTTGCTGGCGCCGCTCAAGACGGGCGCGAAAGCGCAGATGGCTTACGAAAAAGTGCGAGCGATTTCGAAGCCGGTGGCGCAGGACCGTTCACTGGCCGGCGAGATTGAAGCCCTGGCGGAATCCCTGGCGAACGGTGAGATCAGCGAGATCCTGAAGGCCGAATAATCGCGGGGGCCGGACGCGCGCATGCAAAATGCGAGCAGGGCCCGGCGCCGAAATCGCGTCGAGCCCATGTCGAATCCCGCGAACCTTCCGATGTTGTTTCCAACCAGCTACTGACCGCCTTGATCGGAATCGCCACCGGCTTGCTGTTTGCCGGACTGAGCAACCTGCTGGGCAGCGCGTCCCTGCGGGCTGATCGTGACCGTGTCTTGAGGGGCAGCCGAGTTGTTGGCTGACTTCGCCGGGCGCGGTTGATTGACTTGCGAGTTGCTGACCGGCGCCACGTTGTTGGCGCTTGCAATGCCGCTGACAGGATTGTTGGCCATCTGAATTGCCTCCGCATTGTGTATCGGCGGAGGGGAAAAAAGCTTGAGGAGCATTTGCGGCGGAAAACTCGAAGGGGAGCGTTTCTATAGGGAACAGTCAGGCGAGGGCTTTGCGAAGAAATGTGCCGAAGCGGTAGCCAACGGCGTATTTGAAAGGCGCAACGCCGAGCGAATAATGGCCGCAGGGGAGGGTGAGAATTTCGGGGGCAATACCGTCGTTTTGCACGGCGGCAAGAAATTCGCTTGTGAGGTCGAAGGGAAAAGTAGGGTCGTAGCGTGCGGTGATGGCCAAAATTTTCCGAGGGGCGGCGTGAAGTCGGGGAACGTAAGGAAACGGGCTGATGGGAGACCAATAGCGGCGAAGGTCATCGAGCGAGACATGAGGGGCGAGGCACTCCCAGACGTTTGAAGTGGTGAGGCCGCGAGCGACAACGTCGGCAAAATACGTGGAGACGTGAAGGAAGGCTCCGGCGCGCAGGGCGGGTTCGTGAACCAGAGTGAGAAAGGCAAGGCAGGAGCCGATGCTGGTACCGAGGATGCCGAGCCGCGAGTGTCCCTGGGATTCGAGCCAGCGGAGGGTACGGCGGACGTC
This sequence comes from Verrucomicrobiia bacterium, assembly GCA_035503815.1. Classification (GTDB taxonomy): domain Bacteria; phylum Acidobacteriota; class Terriglobia; order Acidiferrales; family UBA7541; genus Palsa-295. The sequence goes on along the minus strand of DATJTF010000003.1, from coordinate 135,679 downwards.
GAGGACGGCTTGACGATTGGCCTGAAGGGTGAGGCCGATATTGGGGGCGACGAGGTGGTCGGCCCGGGGATGGTTGGGAATGGCGCGGCGATCATGATAGGGCAGGCTGAGCTTGACGGCGGTGATTCCGAGAAAGTTGAGGTAACGGCAAACGGCCTGCTGTTCTTCCCAGCGCGAATTCCACTGAGCCAGAACGACTACAGCGGGGCTCGAGGGGCGAGCGGGAAAATACTGGGCGCGGACAAGATTATTTTCCGGCCAGGGGGATGCGATAGCGCTCGAGAAGGTGAGGATATTTTCGCGGTCGAGAGAGTAGTCCGAAGCCGCTCCGGCAGAGTACCACTCGGCGCTATGGGCCAGAGTTTGGGTGGCCCATTTTTCGAGGAAGGAGCGGGCGTCGCCGGGGGAAGCGTTGACAGGCCCACCGATATGCTCGAGGCCCCAGGAAAACGGGAGGCGCCGGCGGCTGGGCTCCTGGTCGAAACGCATCTGTTCGTAGGCGGCGATCTTCTGTGAGAACCAAGACATGGTGATTCAACAATTTAGGATAGCGCAGGGGCGCACACGGTTCAAAGACGGGCGGAACTGTTAGAAGTCGGGCACGGGCGGGGAGCGAAGCGTTGAGGAGCCGGATTGGATGGGGGAGAATCGAGGCATGGCTCCCTCGACGCTCGCCGGAATCGCCGTGGTTCTGTTCGGTCTGATTATCGGAAGCTTTCTCAACGTCTGCATCGTGCGGATTCCCGCGGGAAAATCGATCGTGATGCCCGCTTCGGCGTGCCCGACATGCGGGGCGCACGTGCGCCCCTACGACAACATCCCGGTGTTGAGTTATCTGGTGCTTCGCGGAAAGTGCCGGTCGTGCAAGACGGGAATATCGCCGATTTATCCGATGGTCGAGCTGCTGACGGGATTGTTGTTTTGGGCGTGCTATCACGAGTTTGGACTGACGGCCGAGGGGGCGAAGTGGGCGGCGTTCTCGGCGATTTTGATCGTGCTGGTGTTCACGGATTTGAGGGACCGGATCTTGCCGGACGCCGTGAATTTCGCGGGGCTGGGAATCGGGCTGGCGGCGAGCTTTTTTGCGGCGAACGGAGACGGGACGGCGATGTGGCTGGCCAAGCGATTGTTCGACTACCCGCCTCCGGATCCCGTGATTTCGTTTGCGGATGCGATCCTCGGCGCTGTATTGGGCGGCGGATTGCTGTGGCTGGTGGGGGCGATCTATTTTCAACTGCGCGGGCGGGAAGGCATGGGGTTTGGCGACGTGAAGATGATGTTGATGGTGGGGGCGTTCCTGGGAGCGAAAAAGACGCTGCTGACGATTCTGACGGGTTCGGTGCTCGGGAGCGTGCTGGGAATCATTTTCATCCTCGCGAGGCGGAAGGAAAGAGATTACGAGCTGCCGTTTGGAACGTTTCTGGGAATGGCGGCGCTGCTAGTGATATTTTTTGGAGGGCCGGTGGTGAGCTGGTATCAATCGCTTCTGACGGTGCGCTGATGTGGCTCGGAGCGGTGGAGATTTGGGCGCCGAGAGTCCAACGGGCGGTCGCGCCGGCTTCGCCGGACCTTGAACTGGTGGCGGCCGTGGCTCTGGCCGCGCTGGTGTGCCTGGCGGCGCTGTTTTTTCTGGCGCGGAAGTTGATCAGCCAGGCGAGGCCCTCGGTCACAAGCGATTGGAAGGCCGAAACAACGGGGACGGAAAACGCATCGGCGTTCATGACGGCGTCGATGCAGGGAGTGATCGAAAAGCTTCGCGCGCAGGAAAAGGAACTGGCGAGGCTGCACTTGCTGGCGCAGGAGCGGGCGCAGGAATCGGAGCGGCTGACCGAAGAAGTGACGCGCAACATGCCGACGGGACTCTTGCTGGTGAGCGCGACGGGAGCGATCAGCTCGACCAATCCGGCGGCGGAAGAGGCGCTGGGAATCCGGCCGCTGCGCTACCGGTCGTACCAGGAGATTCTGGGAGCGGATTCGGACCTCACGCGGATGCTGGGGGAATGCCTGCAGGAAGGAAAAACCATACACCGGGCGGAAGTGGAGCATCTGACGAATCAGGGAGAAGTGCGGCACCTGGGCGTGACGATTTCGCCGATCGTGAAAACGGTGCGAGCGCCGGTGCGGCGTCCCGGAGATCCGGCCGGATCGAGCGAGTTCAAGGTGAGCGGCGCGTTGTGCCTGATGAGCGATCTGACGGAGCTGACGGCGCTGCAGAAACAGATGCGGTGGAAGGAGAACCTGGCGGCGCTCGGAGAGATGAGCGCGGGCATAGCGCATGAATTCAAGAACGCGCTGGCGACGATTTCCGGATACGCGCAGATGATCCGGAGCGAGGCGAAGCCCGGAGACCTCCGCGAAAATGCGGAGAGGATACTGGATCAGACGAGGGCGTTGACGCACGTGGTGACGGAATTTTTGCGGTTTGCCCGTCCGCTGGAGATTTCCTACGAGACCGTGGCGATGAAGGCGCTGGTGGAACGAGTGGCCGAGGAATTGCAGGAAGCGATACCGGGATCCGAAGTGACTTGGGAAGGAACGTTTCTGGAACTGCCGGGAGATGAAGCGCTGTTGAGACAGGCGCTGCTGAACCTGGCGAGGAACGGAGCGGAAGCGGCGCGCGGGGCGAATCAGAGGCCGCGGGTGACGATTTCCGGAACGATGGAAGACCTAGGAGGCCGGAAGTGGCAGCGCATCTGCGTATTCGACAACGGTCCCGGGATTCCGCAACGAGATTTGCCGAAGATATTTCTCCCCTTCTATACAACTAAATCCGAAGGCACCGGATTAGGCTTGGCCGTGGTGCAGAAGGTTGCGCTTCAGCATGGTGGCAGCATCGAGGCGCGCAACCGGACGGGTGGCGGAGCGGAATTTCTGCTCTGGCTGCCGCTGCGGCAAGAGCCATCCCCCTCCCCGATAGCCTCCGACGCAGCACACATCTAAGACTGTTCCAATCGAGCGGTAAAGGGCGGGACGAGGAAATCGCGAGAAGCAGGCGATCCGCGTCAAACCGGGAATTTCCACCCGAAATGGAACGGTAAAGGCGCCGCCTGTGAAAGCGGGCCAGGGATGAGTGCGGCGCAGGAGATCCCTGGAAGGCCGGTCCCTGCCCGCACTGCCGGAAGCCCCTGTTCGAGTTGGCGCCGAAAGCTGGCAGCTCGCAACGCGGAAGGGGAAACGATGAAGACGCAGGAATGGGCGCGGCGACAATTTCGAGGGCGGGGACGGCTGGTGGACACGTTCGGAAAGGTCGCAGACTGGGTGACAGCGGGGAGAGGAATATCGCATCCCTATCCTGGAGTAGAACTGGAGACGCGGCTGCAGGACAGGATTCAACGGCAGATGTGGGCGGGAACCTACGAGATGCACGTGCGGTCGTGCATGGAGACGCTCATCGAAGAGGGGAACACCGTGCTGGATGTGGGAGCGCATATCGGTTTCCACGCGACAGCCGCGGCATTCCTGTGCGGGTCGAGCGGACGGGTGGCGGCGTTTGAAGCTGATCCGGAATTGCACCGCCATTTGCGAAGGAACCTGGCGCAGTTTGCTTGGGCGCACGCGATCTACGGAGCGGTGTGGGACTCGACGGGAGATATTTGCTTCGAGAGGACGACGAGCCGGCAGGAATCGGGATGGGGAACGGTGGTCGAGGTCAGGGACCAAGGAAAGGGGGAGATCGTGCGGGTGCCATCGGTGGCGATTGACGATTGGGCAAAACGGTCGGGAGTCCGCAGCGTGGATTTGGTGAAAATTGATGCGGAAGGGTCAGAGCCTGCCGTCGTGCGCGGCGCGGTGGCCACGATCGACGAACACCAGCCCGTCATGATATTGGAATTGAACGACGAACTCTTGTCCGGAAGCGGAAGCAGCGCGGAGGAAGTGGTGCGACTTGTGAAAGAGCTGGGCTATGAGACGTATCACTTGTCGTGGCTGCAGCTCGAAAGCTGGGACCCGGTGAAACATCGGGAGCTGTGCGAAATCCTCTGCCTGCCGGTGAGCCAGCACACGGGATTGATGCAAAAGCTCGAGAGAGCGGGTTATACGGTAGCAAGCTGAAAGCGCGGGCGAACGGTGGGCAAAGGCCGGGAGAGGTTACCCTTGCGAAGTGGGGGCAACCGCGCCGATTGCCTGAGGAGCGAGGCGCATCTACACTCGGAGAGGGCATTTCGCAGAGTGCCTCCCTGGAGGAAAACAAGATGCGCAGAAATCTGAGCGTATTGGCGGTGGTGGCGTTGTTCGCCTGCGCGGCATCGGTCCAGGCGCAGCAGTCCAGCTCGACGCAGGGCCAGAACCAACCTGCACAAAGCTCCAATTCCTCTTCGACGTCCGCCAGTTCATCCGCGACTTCGAATTCCAGCGCGAGCACAGCCAAGACGGACAGCCTCGCCGAGGCGGCCAGGAAAGCGCGCGCCGCCAAGCAAGAGTCACCCAAACCTGCAAAGGTCTTTACCAACGACAACATTCCGACGGCAGGAGGAATTTCGGCCGTGGGAGAGAGCGGCGGAGAGGAAGCGCCAGGAGCGGGCGGAAATTCGGCGGCCGCCGGCGGAGCTCCCTCGGGTTCAACCTATCCTGACGGAAACGACGAGAAAGATTGGCGGGCGCTCTTCGCGAACCTGCAGCACAAGCTCGATCAGGATCAGCAACTCCTCGATGTAAGCCAGCGCGAGCTGGGGGTTCTGAGCGTGCAGTATTACAACGACCCGACCAAAGCGCTGATGCAGCAGTATACCCGCAGCGATATCGACAAAAAGACCGCGGCCATCGATCAGAGAAAGAAAGACGTGGACGCGGACAAGCAGGCCATCTCCGACGCGCAGGACGCACTGCGGCGCGCCGGAGGGGATCCCGGCTGGTCGGAATAAGACGGCGGGATGATGGAACCTCTCCTTCTGGTCGAAGACAAACCCGAATTGCGCGCGATGCTGCGCAAGGCGCTGGAACGGATGGGTTATGCCGTGGACGAGGCGCCAGACGGAACCGCGGCGATCGAGAAGCTCCGCGCGCGGCGGTATTTGCTGGTTCTTTCCGACCTGAAACTCCCCGGAAATTCGGGAATTGAAGTGTTGCGCGAGGCGAAGCGCGTGGAGCCGACTCTGCCCGTGATGCTGGTGACGGCGTATGGATCGGTGGAGGAAGCGGTGACGGCGATGAAGGAGGGCGCGTTTGATTTCGTCCAGAAGCCGGTGGACCTTGACCATTTGAAGCTGCTGCTGGAGCGTGCGGCGAAGCAGCAAGAGCTCTTGCGGGAGAATATTCTGCTGCGGGAGGAGTACGCCGAGCGGTACGGATTTCCGAGGATCGTCGGGGAACATCCGGCCATGAAGGAAGCGAGCCAGATGGTGCAGAGGGTGGCGGCGACGGATTCCACGGTGCTGCTGCTGGGAGAAAGCGGAACGGGAAAAGAGCTGTTCGCGCGGGCCATCCATCATTTGAGCGCGCGGGCCGAGCAGCCGATGGTGTCGCTGAACTGCGCGGCGATCCCCGAAGGACTGGTGGAAAACGAGCTGTTCGGGCACGAACGGGGCGCGTACACGGGAGCGGGAGCGCGCAAGATCGGAAAGCTGGAACTGGCTCACCGCGGAACGCTTTTTCTCGACGAGATCGGCGAGCTGCCGCCGGCAATTCAAAGCAAGCTGTTGCGCGTGCTGCAAGAGAAGCGGTTCGAACGCGTGGGCGGCACGCAGGAAATTCAAGCGAACGTGCGAATCCTGGCGGCGACAAACAAGGATTTACAGGACGCGGTACAGGCCAAGACTTTTCGCGAGGATCTTTACTTCCGCATTTCGGCGGTGCCGATCACGATACCTCCGCTGCGGGAGCGCGGCGGCGATGTGATTCTGCTGGCGGAGCATTTTCTCGAGCGGTTCCGGTGTGAATTCAGGAAGCCGGCGCTGCGGCTCACGGACGAGGCCGAGGCGCGGCTGCGCACGTATGCCTGGCCGGGGAACGTCCGGGAACTTCAGAACGCGATCGAGCGCGCAGCCATTCTGGCCAAAGGGCCGGACATTGGCGAAGAAGCGCTGCAGTTGCCCGAAGCTCGGCCAGCGCCGCAGCAGATGCCCGAAGGAATGCTGGAAGAAGAGTTCCTATGGGAAGGGCCTCTCGAGGAAGTTTCGCAGCGGGCCGTGACTCACGTGGAGCGATTCAAGATTCAGAACGCGCTGCGGGAGACGAAGTGGAACAAAACGAGGGCGGCCGAGAAGCTGGGCGTGTCCTACAAAACGCTGCTGAACAAAATCCGGACGCTGGGGCTGGAAAACTAACGCGCCTTTTGCGCCTCCCCGCTTCCGCCGATCGCGTCCGCGCGCGGGCCTTCGCGGCGCGCGATGTGAAGAACCACACTGCCGAAATTCCACGAAGTCCAGTTCACTTCAGCAAAGCCGGTTTTCTGCATTAACTGCGCGAGCTCGGGCGGCGAAGGGAACCGCGATACCGACGCAGGGAGATAGGCGTAGGCTTCGCGGTTGCCGGAGATCGCTCCACCCAGCCGGGGAAGAATGTGACGGAAATAGAGACGGAAGAGCGAAGCAAAAAGACCGGATTGCGGCTCGGTGAATTCAAGGATGCCCACTTCCCCTCCCTGCTTCAGGACACGAGCGAATTCGCGCAAGCCCTGGTCGTAATTGGCGAGATTCCGAAAGCCGAAAGCCGCAGTGATTAAATCAAATTCCGCATCCGGGAACGGGAGATGCAGGGCGTCGGCGGCGGCGAAGGAAACGAGCGCTGAATGGCGAGCCGCCTTTTCCCGGGCGCGATCGAGCATGGGCTCGGCGAAGTCGCTGCCGATGATTGCGCGTCGCGGAGGGCGGTTGGCGGGAGAAAGGCGCCGGCGCGCGCGTTCCAGGGCAAAGGCCAGGTCGCCGGTGCCACAACAAAGGTCAAGAACGCGGGCATCGGGGCGGGAAAGGATTTCGTGAAACCGGCGGGCGGTGCGGCGGCGCCAGACGTGGTCGAGAGAAAACGAGAGGAAATGATTGAGGAAATCGTAGCGGGGAGCGATGCGCGAAAACATTTGCTGCACTCGGGCGGAGGCGTCGTGTTCGTCGCGAGCGCCTTGGGGGCGAGTGCCGGCAAGCTTTGCTGATTTTTGGACCGTGGCGTTCATGCGCGCGCAGCCGCATCCACTTCGGCCATTCCGGCGATAGCTTCAGAAACCACGGGCCAGGGGACTTCGATGCCCCACTGCGTTTTCCCAATGCGGCTGGGCAATACCCAGCGGACCCTTCCGGAGCGGGCTTTCTTATCGCTGGCAAGAATGGGGCGAAGAGCGGCCGGGCGAATTTTCCCGAGGGGAGGCAACGGGCCGATGCGAACGACCAGGCGAAGGATGCGGAGAGCCTCTTTTTCGGATAGACGGTTTGTGGCAGCGGCGATGAGAGTGGCGGCAATCATGCCCCAACCGACCGCTTCCCCATGAAGAAAGCGGCGATAGCCGGTGGCAGATTCGAGCGCGTGGCCTACCGTATGGCCAAAATTCAGAATCTGGCGGAGACCGCCTTCGCGCTCGTCACGGGCAACGACCCGGGCCTTAATGCGGACGCAGCGGTCGATCACGCGCGCCAGGATGACAGGATCGCGACGGAGACAGGTCAGCATGTGGCGTTCGAGCAGGACAAACAACCGCGGATCGGCGATTACGGCGTATTTGACGACTTCGTAGAGGCCGGAGCGGTATTCGCGGTGTGGAAGCGTGCGCAGAAGCGAAGGGTCCACCAGCACAAAATTAGGAGGGTAGAAGGCGCCGACGAGGTTTTTCCCCTCGGGCAGATTCACTCCGGTCTTGCCACCGATTGCGGAATCAACCTGGGCGACAAGTGTCGTGGGGATATGGACAAGGCGAATGCCCCGCAAAAAGCTGGCGGCGACGTAGCCAGCGACATCGCCGACTACGCCTCCGCCTGCGGCGACGATTACCGAATGGCGGTCCGCTCCGGCCACGACCAGGGCGCGGCAAAGCGCCTCGACCGTCGGCATGTCTTTGCGAGCTTCGGAATCGTCGAAGACAATCACGTTGGCGCGGGGGATTTTCGGAAGGGCGCGGCGAAAATCCGGCCCGAGGTGAGTCAACACACGAGGCGAGGAAAGCAGAAAGACGGAGGTGACGCCTCCCAGGCGGTCAATGCGACGCGCGATGGTGCGGAGAACGCCCCGGCCGCAATTCACGTCGTACGGTCCCGCAGAGCTGGAAATTCGGATAATGGCCATGAGCGAATTAATTTAGCACATTGAACGGGGCAAGAAGTGGATTGCGGGCGCGATGACGGGAGATCTAGCGCCTGCCCTGCTGGAGCTCGCGAACCGCCTCCAGAAAAACGTGCCCGGCAATTGCGAGACTGCGCGGGCTGATTTTGTCCATCGTATCCTGCGTTGTATGCCAGTAGGGATAATTGGGGAATTCGGTGATGTCGGCGGCAGGAACGTGGTGGCGAAGAAAAGGCACGTGATCGTCTTCGACGCCTCCGTTCGAGGAAGGTATGAAGACGCTCTGATAGCCGAGGCGGGCCGCGGTCTTCCAGACCAAAGTATTGAGCCAGGGAGTCGAGCCAGGGTCCTCGCGGATATTCAGACCCTTCGCGCCAACCATGTCGGCGAGCAAGACGGCGCGGATGCGCTTCAAATCGCCGGAGAGATCCATGCTGGCGGCGAGTTCCCGGGACCCGAATAGACTGTCGGAATCGGTCCACTGCGCTACTCCGTCCTGCACGACCTGAGCCTCCTCGCCATCGAGAAAAGCGATCCAGACGGAATTCGGCTGGCGCTCCTTGGCGCTGCACAGAACGCGCGCCATCTCGAGCATAAGTCCGGAGGAGGAGCCGGCATCGTCGGCGCCGACGAAACCCGGGATGCGAACGGTGTCGTAGTGAGTGAGAAGCAAGATGATTCCCCGCTCGGAACCGGGAATCTTGACGACGATGTTTTTCATGGCGAGATCGCCGATCGGCGTGGAAGCGTGAAAATCGTCGACATCAACGGGACAGCCGAAAGATTTAAGCTCGGCGAGGATGTACGCCTGCGTTTGGCGGATGGCCGGCGAGTCGGGAGGGCGCGGGCCAAAAGCGACGAGCTTGGCAGTGAAATCGTAGGCAGCGGCGCCGTCAAATCCGCCCGTTTGATCCGCAGGAGGCGCAGCATCGGAAGGCGATTGAACGACAGGGGAAGCGGGAGAAGAGGTTGAGGCCACAACGTTCGCCGCGGAGGAGTTGGCGGACCGACCGCACGCGGCGACGCCGCAGAGAACCATGAAACATAAGAGCGAGCAAGCCGCGGCGGGGACCAGATCTCTTCGCTTCACGAAGCCTCCGATTCGCGGGATTCCCGCTGTTTTTTGCGGCGAAAGACGACGTAAGAAATAAGGACTCCCACGAAATACAAGACGACCATGGGCGCCATGAAAATCAGCATGGTGTTGGCGTCGGGAGTGGGAGTGACGACGGCGGCCAAAATGGTGATGGCCAGCATGGCGTAGCGAAAATTCCTGAGCAAGAAGCGCGGCGTGACGATTCCGAACATCGACAGAATGAAAATCAGAACGGGAAGCTCGAAAATCACACCCAAGCCCAAGAGGACGACGAGAATCAGGTCGAAATACTCGTTGATGCTGATCAGTGGCCGTATGGGGCCGGACGTGGCAAAGCTGATGAGGAACCGGAGGACCTGAGGCAGCATGATGAAATAGCCGAAAGCGATCCCGCAAAGAAACAGAATCATCGAAGAGAAAATGAAGCCCGCGACGGCGCGGCGTTCGTGTTTGTAGAGCCCGGGGGCGACAAACTGCCAGATTTCATAGAGCACGACGGGCATGGCGATAACGATTCCGAGATACAACCCAAGATTGATAATCAGGCTGATATAACCCTGAGGGCTGGTGTAATAGAGGCGGTCTTCCAGGCCCGAAGCGCGGAGAGCCTCGCGCATAGGCATGACGATGAAACCGATAAAGCGCTGGGCGAGGAGGAGCCCGACGCACATGCCGACGAGGACGGCCCCGAGCGAGCGAATCAGGCGCTTCCTGAGTTCGACCAAGTGGTCGAAAAACGACATTCGGCCGCCGGGCTCCTCGACTTCCTGCGGCGGCGCGACCACCTCAGGCTCAGCGGGCGTCGACATTCTTCTCCGTTTCGGGCGACGGGGGTGGATCGGCGTGCGGGGCGGCTTCTGAAGAAGGAGCCGCAGGGGTCTCAGGCGAAGCGTCCGGCGATGGAGCCGCGGGTGGAGCGGATTCGGGCAGCGCGGAGGGGCGGAATGCGATCGTGTTTTCGGCGGGCTGAATGACGGGAGGAGCGGGGGCGACTTTGCGGGCGCCCGTTTCGCGCTCGATTTCCCGCAAGTGGTCCTCGAAGGTATAGCGCATTTCGTTGGACATGCGCCGAAATTCGCTCATGACCTTCCCCAGATTTCGAGCAAGCTCGGGCAATTTTTCGGGCCCGAAAACGATCAAAGCCACGATGAAAAGGACGATGAGATGAGGAACACTGAGCATTGCGGCTTCTCCGCAGCCGTTTTTGAATCATAGAAGAGGGGCGGAAGCGTGTCAAACCGCCCCGATTTCCTGTGCTATACTTGGATTTGTAGGGGCGAAACGAGGATACATGGAATCATCTAGGCGCGGGGTGGCGGTGTTTGTCTTTGTTCTTGGGCTTTCGGCTCTGGTGGGAGGAATTTTCGGGCCCAACGTCCGGGCGACCGCCGCGGGAACGAACGATATTCAGGACTCGGAGAAGACGTTCACGCGCGTACTGGCGGTGGTCGAGCGAAACTATGCCGACCCGATCGATGTGGACAAGGCCATCTACGACGGCGCGATTCCGGGAATGCTCCACGTCCTCGATCCCCACTCCAATTTTTTCGACCCGCAGCAGTACGCCCTGTTTCGCGAAGAACAAGAGGGAAAATACTACGGCGTGGGAATGACAGTTCAGCCGAGGGAGAACCAGACGGTGGTCCTGGCGCCGTTCGTGGGTTCGCCGGCCTTCAAGGCGGGGATACGCCCGGGGGACGTCATCCTGAAAGTGGACGGAAAACCGTGCGCCGGATTGACCACGACGCAAGTGGCGGACATGCTGAAGGGAGCGAAAGGGACCACGGTCCACATCGCGCTGGGCCGCGAGGGCTGGAAGGATCCGATCCAAGTCACGATCGTGCGCGATGAAATTCCCCGCCCTGGCGTGGATTTCTTCACCATGGTGAAACCGGGGATCGGGTACGTCCGTGTATCCACGTTCAACGAAACGACCGACAGCGACCTTTCCGACGCTTTGAAGCAGCTGGACGTATCGAAACTCGACGGCCTGATTATCGACCTGCGGAACAATGGCGGCGGCTTGCTCAACCAGGCAGTCGGCATGGCAGACATGTTTTTGGACAAGAATGAGCTGGTCGTGTCGCACCGAGGCAGGTCGTCCCCAGAGCGGCGATATTACGCGGAAGTGGGCAACCATGGCGTCGAAGTGCCCCTGGTGGTGCTGATCAACGGGCAAAGCGCCTCCGCTTCGGAGATCGTTTCCGGCGCGATTCAGGATCACGACCGCGGCCTGATTGTGGGCGAGACGAGCTTCGGAAAAGGACTGGTGCAGACGCAATTCCCTCTCAGCGAGGACACGGCGCTGCTGCTCACAACAGCGCGGTATTACACACCGAGCGGGCGGCTGATCCAGCGCGATTACAAGAACACGACGTTGTACGACTATCACTACAACCCGCAAAAGCCGCGGGCGCCGGAAGTGAAGCTCACGGACAGCGGGCGGCAGGTGTTTGGACAGGGCGGAATCACTCCGGACGTGGTGGTGAGCCCTCCGAAGCTCGATGATTTCGACGAACTGCTCCGGCGGCGCGATATCTTTTATCCCTTTGCGCAGGGCGTGGGCGATTTTACGCGGTATTACCTGGGGCAAAAGCCGACGGTCACTCGCGATTTCGTCGCCGACGCGAGCGTGATCGCGGAGTTCAAGAAATTCCTGCAGCAACAGCACATTCAGTTCACCGATGCGGACATTCAGAACAACCTGAGCTGGATTCAGTGGAAAATCCGCCGCGAGGTGATCACCTCCGTCTTCGGCTTGAACGAAGGCTACAAGGTGGAGCTGCAAAACGACCCGCAACTCGATAAGGCGATCGAAGACATTCCTCAGGCGCGCGCCCTCTATCAAAACGCGCGCAAAATCGTGGCCGAAAAACAGGCGAGCGCGGAGTAGGGGCCCGCGCTGGGCCGGATTCTTCTCATACCATTGCCGGGACTTGCTTCCGGACTTCCATTAGTCTCGGTGTGTAATCTACTGCCGGTACCGGAATCGAGAACAATGGGTGTGCATGGTGGTAAGGGCTGGGATATTGCGGCCCAAGACACGCGGATTTGACTCTCGCCCCCTCCCCATCCTCTTCCAGCGTAACCTAATAGGACGTTCCCTCTCTCGGGACCGACGATGGACTCTTCGGTTTACGCACCCGCAGCGCCGGCGGCGTCTACGAAATGGCCCATGTCCAAGTGGGTCGTGTTGTCTGCCTGGGTCCTCCTGGCAGGCAGTTACATGGTTGTTGCCTTAACGCTCCACAAGGGCAAAGGGCTCACCACCTTTGGCGACATCACTCAGGCCGCGGCGGCGATGTTTGCAACGGCGGCGCTGGCATACAACGCCAGACGGTCCCCGGCGGGTACGAAGACGTTCTGGCTTCTTCTGGCGCTGGGCTGCGGAATGTGGTTCACAGGGCAGGTGGTGTGGACCTATTTCGAGGTCTATCTGCAACATGAGGTCCCCAATCCATTCCTGGGCGACGTGATCTTGTTTCTGCATCCCGTGCCCATGATGGCGGCCCTGGCGCTTCATCCCGGAATCAGGCGCGCGGGAGTAAATGTCCTGGTGCGGCATTTGAGCTTTGCGCTCTTGTTGGTCTGGTGGATTTATCTCTACGTGTTCGTGGTGATCCCCTGGCAATACATCGCGCCGAACGTCACGCAATACGGCGTGAGCTACGATCGCCTGGCCATGCTGGAGAATCTGCTGCTGACGCTGGGGCTGGCGATTCTGATGAAACGCGCGAAGAGCGAGTGGAAGAGCATCTATATGCACCTGTTCAGCGCGTCGGTGGTGTATGCCGCCGCCTCGTATGCAACCAACGTGGCAATCGACTACCACATGTATTACACGGGAAGCCCATTCGACATACCCCTCGTGGTCTCGTTCGTTTGGTTTGGAACAGCCGGCGTGCTGGCGCATCAACGCAAACCGAGCCCGGAAGAAATCTCGTATCCGGCGGAGGAGACGAACTCGTGGCCGGCTCGCGTGGCAATGGCCGCGGTGATCTCGATTCCCCTGATGGCGCTGTGGACCTTGACCTGGAGTTCGAATCCCGCGCCCGTTAGCCACTTCCGGCTGGCGGTGACCCAGGTGACGCTGGTCGTGGCGGCGTTGTTGATGGCCCTCCGACAAAGCCTGGTGGACAGGGACCGGCTGCGATTGATCGGCTCGTCGCAAACGGCGGTTGAAAACCTGCGACAGTTTCAGACGCAGATGGTGCAGACGGAAAAGCTCGTCTCGCTGGGACAACTGGCCGCGGGAGCCGCGCACGAAATCAACAACCCGTTGACCGGAATTCTGGGATATTCGGACTTGCTGATGGACGATCCGTTGCTGGGGGAGCGGCAACGAGCGCTGGCGGATAAAATCCGGACGCTCGCGCGAAGGATCCGGACTCTGATAACGAACTTATTGAGTTTTGCGCGCCAGGTGCCGTCGGAAAAAACGGATCTGGATGTGAATCTGATCCTTTCGAACGCGATTCACCTCAGCAACCTGGACCTTCGCGGAGTCCCCGTTGAAGTGATTACGATAGCCGAAAAGGAAATTCCCGCGGTCTTTGGCGACGCCAACCATCTTCTTCAGGTTGTTTTCAACCTGATCAGCAACGCCGTGGACGCCATGGAAGAAGTCGGCGGCGGCAAACTCATTTTGAAAACCGGGTACGACTCGACGCGAGTGCTCGTTGAAGTGTCGGACACAGGGCCGGGAATCAAGGCGCCTCAACAGGTTTTCGATCCGTTCTACACGACAAAGCCGGTGGGAAAAGGCACGGGATTGGGATTGAGCATCTGCTATGGAATCGTGCAGGACCACGGCGGGCAGATCGAATGCTTCAACCGTCCCGAAGGCGGAGCGACATTTCTGGTGACCTTGCCGCACACACAGAGCGGGCTTGCGGGGAGAAGCGAAGCGACCGAAACCGAACAGAAGCTGGCCCAGGCGCGCGCGTCCGAGCCGCACGCCGCAATCGTGGCGCGGAAATAGGGAGTACAAGAGTACTGCTGGCAAGTTGAAAACAGGCAATTCTGTCTTTTCGGCCCAGAAGGCGCCCCGCGGTCATACTGGTGGAGGGCGCGCAGAGCGGTTGTTTCGGCGCTCCCAGGACACCCAGAGAAGATCTCAAATGACGGCCCCCAATCAGCCCTCGGCACAAAAACCCGTGGAAAGCTCCATCGCCGTTTCCACGCCGAATCTAATCGCGGCGATGGTGCGCGCGGCGAAAAACACAAGCGACCTCATTTTCTCTCCGGGGCGCGCCCCACAGGTGGACGTCAACGGGCAGCTCGTCCAACTAAAAATCAACGGGCTCGGGCCGCTGAGCGCCGAGGATACGGCCCGAATCGCGGCCGATCTGATCGGGAGAAACACGCAGGCGGTGGAGAAATTGAAGACCGAAGGGTCTTGCGACATCTCCTACAGCCTGGCCAAGGTTTCGCGGTTCCGTGTGAATATTTTCACGCAGCGCGGAAGCTGCGCGATCGTCATGCGCGTAATCCCTAGCTCGGTTCCGGATTTTCAGACCCTGCACCTGCCGGCGCAATTGAAGGAAGCGGCGGACATCCGGCCGGGGATCGTGCTGGTGACGGGCCCGACGGGAAGCGGCAAATCGTCAACGCTGGCGGCATTCGTCAACAAAATCAACGAAGAAAACGCGTGCCACATCATCACGATCGAAGATCCGATCGAATTTATTCATCCCCACAAGAAGGCAACGATTCACCAGCGCGAACTGCATACCGACACGCCGAGCTTTGCGCTCGCCCTGCGTGCTTCCCTGCGGCAAGCCCCGAAGGCGATCCTGGTGGGGGAGATGCGGGACCGGGAGACGATCGAAGTTGCGCTGGAGGCGGCGGAGACCGGGCACCTGGTGTTTTCGACGCTGCACACGATCGACGCGTCGAAGACAATCGAGCGGGTGGTGGGCGCGTTTCCGCTGGCCGATCAAAACGCCGTGCGGATGCGCCTGGCCAAGACATTCAGGCACATCGTTTCGCAGCGGCTGCTGCCGCGAATGGACGGCAACGGGCGCATCGCGGTCTTCGAGATACTCAAGTCCACGCTGCGCACGCGGGAGTACGTGCAAAAGGGAGAAAGCGAAGGGAAATCGCTGCTGGACGCCATTCGCGATGGCAGCCATGACGGAATGCAGTGCTTCGACGACGAAATCGAAAAGCTGATTCGCGCCGGCGCAGTGGATTTGCAGACAGGCCTCTCGTTTGCATCGAACCCGGGAAATCTGCGGCTGCAGCTTGGCGATCTGCTCGATCAGCAGAGCGCGGAATCAGGACAGACAGCCGGCCAAACGACGGCTCCGGAAAATGAAAAAGCGCCGAGCGAAGCCGAGTTGGAAGTCCAGCGTTAATTCCCTGACCGTTCAATCGCATTTATCCGAATTGGCTGCCGGCGGGATTTCCCCGCTCCCAGAACGAACTAATCTGCGCGGAGAGAAAGGCAAAGTTGGTGGACGTGGGGGGGCTCGAACCCCCGACCTCCTCGTTGCGAACGAGGCGCTCTCCCAGCTGAGCTACACGCCCAGTTGAAACAGTTGCCAGCGGGAAACGATTTAATTGTAGCAAAGGGCGACCGGAGCACAAAACAGCTCCGGACGAACCGGGATTAGGCAAGTTTTGACTTTGCGAGGGAAAGGAGCGACTCGGCCTGGGCCGGGTCGGAGAGGCTCCCCTGGGCGAAGTCCCGGCTGCCTCCGCCTTTTCCAGGAAATTCGCGGAGAACGTCGCGCATCAGGGCGCCCATGTCGTGCGCGGCACCTTTCGTCTGGGCAAAGACCACATGCCCGCTCCCCTGACCGGCCAGCAATGCAGCGACGCTCGCTTTCGCCGTGAGTTTTGAGGCGAGCAGAGCCAAATACGACGGAACGCCATTTTCGACCAGTGAAGCAACGACGCGCGGCTGCGCAGTGTTCGCGGGCGAAGCCGTGCCTGCGGCAGCGAAAAGGGCGTCCGCCTGGAAGTTTGCCAGGGACTCCTCCAGCTTCTTTGCATAGGCATGTTGGGTGCGCCTTTCCTCGAGGGTCTTCGCCAATACAGCGGGGACCTCGGTCCGGGCGCAGCTGAGCAGCTCGGAAGACTTAGCCAAGGCTTGAAAATCCGTCCTCGCGGCTTCCAGGGCACGGCCTCCAGCCACAAAGGAAACCCGCCAGGCGTCCCTGCGGCGTTCGAGGCCGCGAAGAAGCAGCAACCCTACCTGCCCGGTGCTGGCCAGGTGCGTGCCGCCGCAAGGCTGCAGGTCCACGCCATCGATTTCGACAGCCCGAAGAACGCCTTCGCGATCTACCGCCTTTCGGACGCCCGCCGCCGCCAACTCCTCCGCGGTTCCGAACCGAATGGCAACGAGCCTGTTTTCAAAAACAAGGGCATTCGCGCGATTTTCGGCCTCGTCCAGATTGGAGGCGGAGACGACCGAACCGCTCAGATCAATCGTGGAAAGTTCCCTTCCCAGGTGAAACGAAATCGTCGGGAATTGGAAGAGGTCGAGGAAGACGGCGGAGAGGAGATGCTGCACCGTGTGCTGCTGCATGTGGTCGAGGCGGCGGTTCCAATCGATTGTTGCGCGGACGGGCCCGGCGGGCAGCTCTGCGGAAGTATAGTGGACAATCGTCTGATGGTCGGGAGAGTCTACAACTTCCGTCACGGGGACGCCTGAGAGCGCGCCCAAATCGTGAGGTTGGCCACCGGAGGAAGGATAAAAGGCAGTGCGGTCGAGAGTCACTTTAAAGCGGTCGCCTTCCCTTTCACAGGATGTGACGGTGGCGTCGAACTCGCGCAAGAACGAATCCCGGTAGTAGAGGCGCTCTGTCATGGATCGAGAGCGCCCAGAATAACACGAGGCGTAGACGGAGCTGCCGGGGATTGCGCGCAGGAATCACGCGAGAAGGAGTTCACGCGTGACCGGATTTCCAAACCACCTGCCTGATGGGTCACGGATTTGGCAGCGCGCCGAGGACAACAGGTACAATAGTTGAATGCCGATTCGCTTGATCGCCATGGACCTGGACGGGACGTTGCTGAACAGCTCCTCCGAGGTCTCGGACAGAAACCGGAGGGCGGTCGAGGAAGCCGCTTCCCGCGGAATCGAGATTGTGCTGATTACAGGGCGGCGATTCGATTTCGCGCGGCCGATCGCCGAAAAACTGGGAATCGACCTTCACCTGATCGCAAGCAATGGCGCCATTATCAAGGCGCTGGACGGCACGACATTGCACCGTGCGCTGCTGCCTGTTTCCGTAGCGCGCGGAGTTCTGGAAAGCACTCGAGAATTCCGGGAGTATGCGTCTGTGGTCTTCGACCGGCCGAAAGAGCGGCAAGTGATCATGGAGCGGGTGAATTGGGACGACCCGGTGCGCGGGGCCTACCTTCGCAAGACACGCGAGTATCTCGCAGTGGTTGACCCGCTGGAGAATTGTCTCGATGGCGAGGACCCTGTGCAGGTGGCTTTCAGCGGCCCAGTGGCCCCCATGCGCGGCATCTATTCGCATCTGGGCAGCCTTGCTGCGGCGTCCGAGTACGGGTTGGCTTTGACGGAATATGAGAAGCGCAACCTATCGATCCTAGACGTCCTACAGAAGGGCGCGAGCAAGGCCACGGGGCTGGCTGAGTGGGCGCGGCGCCGGGGAATCGCGCGCGAGCACATTATGGCGATCGGCGACAACTGGAATGACCGGGAAATGCTTGAATTTGCGGGGGTTCCGGTGGTCATGGGCAATTGCGTCGAAGAGTTGAAATTACGGGGCTGGGCGGTTACATTGAGCAATGACGAGGACGGGGTAGCGGAAGCCATCCGGAAGCACGTGTTACTGGAAGAGGGAGCCCGGCGGTCGTAACGGGCGTCAGCGATGATGCGAGCCATTCAGAGAATCGGGATCGTGGCAGCGATTGTAGCCGGCGTTTGCGCCGCGAGCGCGCGGGGCGATTATGCCGTCCTGAAGTCAGGGATGCGGCTGCACATCACGGGGTATCAGGTTGAGGGGAGCAACGTCCGGCTCACGGTGGATGGAGGCATTGTGGAAGTGGCGGCTTCGGATTTGGTCGCGGTGGAACCGGAAGATCAATTCTCCGAACCTGTGACCGCTCCGCCCGTGCCGCAGGCGCCGTATTCCAACCTGATTCGCGCCGCCGCGACGAAGCATGGCGTAAATGAAGCGGTGGTGACCAAGATGATCGCCACTGAATCCAACTTCAATCCGCGCGCCGTTTCGCGAAAACAGGCTAAGGGATTGATGCAGCTGATGCCCGAGACGGCGGCGGAACTTTCCGTCCGCGACGTTTTCGATCCCGCGGAAAACATTGATGCGGGGACCAAGTATTTTCGCGAGCTGCTCGACAAATACAAAGGCGATTTGCGGCTGGCCCTCGCCGCATACAACGCTGGGCCGGAGATGGTGCAAAAATACGGCGGCGTGCCGCCATTCACCGAAACGCAGGATTACGTACGCAAAATTTTAAACGCGATTCGGACGCCCGACGGGCCGTAGGGTATTCAGGGGGCCGGCAGGATTTTACTGCTGGGGTTGAGTCTGCGGGGGAGCAGGATTCGATTGGGTTTGCGGATTGGCGCCCGTGCTGCCGCCGAACGGATTCGCGACCGGAAGCCCCCCTTGAATGCCCGTCCCTGTGGCTTGATTCAACTGCTGCTGCATCGCGGCCGCCTGATCTTCCACCGGATTCCAGATAAACTCCCAATCTTTGTATTTTTTCGCGCCGTGCAGCCAAATGATGGATTTCCGGTCCGCCTTCCCGCCTACGCCCGTGAGAAATGCACCGAGCACGGGGCCGTCAACAGCACCGGTCGGTTTCTGCTGAAGAATTCCTGAGTTGAGAGCGGCCAGGGCGGAAGCGGTCTGAGAAGAGGCGCTGCCCAAAACCCCGGGCTGGCCCAGAGAGTTCGCGCCGGGACTTTGGCTTTGAAACGGACTTGCTCCCGGCTGACCAAACCCTGAAGAAAAAGCGCTCTGGCCCGAATTCATCCCCTGGGTTGGATTTTGAAAAGCGGATTGCGATTGGTCTGTCGTCTCGCTCGGAGGCGGGTTCGAGGGGGGCGGCTGGCCGGAGGACTCGTAGTACGCCTGTTCCGCGGCGGCCGGATTGTCTGAGCTGATGACGCTGTAAGGAAGAGCGGGCAGCAGAGCGCCCAGCGCGCTCGCCGTGCTGCCGGATCCGCCGCCTTCCGAACTTGCAAGAGCTCCGGCGGGTACGCCGGGTTGCCCCGGAAGCGCCTGGGGAATTGCTCCCGGCTGGATTCCGAGCGTGTCCATGATGGCCATCTGCTGCAAAGAGGCATACCGAGTGCTGCCGATGATTTGGCCCGCCTGGTTCACGTAGATGAACCGCCAGGTACCGTCATCGGTGTTCATAGGGTTCTTGTACACCTGACGCAGGAAATGATCGTCCGGAACGCCCTCCATCAGGTCATCCACGGATTGGGGATAGCGTCCGACCTTGTGGTAGTAAAGGCGAATGGCCCGAGCATACTGGTTTCCACGCCAGATCATTTCCTGCTCGCGCTCACGGCGGACTCGAGCTGCGACGCTTTCCATGACGACAGTGCTTGTTATCACCACAATCGCGACGAGAAGCATGGCCATAAGAAATGCAAAACCGGATTCGCGGGAATTGCGGACGCCTGAAGGACGCGCGGAGACGCGCGGCGCAGGCAAGAAGCGCTTTTTCGTGAGAGAAGACGCTTGGTCCAAGGCCTTCATTGCGCATTGGCCTCGGTGGGGTTCGACGAACCCTGGTCCACAGGAGGCTGCATGGGAACCAAGGTAGTCCGGCCTGAGGAGATTTCCTCGACGGTGACGGAATCGGCGCCGATGTGAGTCAGGCGAAACCTGCCAAATAGTTCCTCACCTTCCTGAACGACAACAACGTCGTCGCCTTGCTGGAAAAATGCCAGCTTCGCTCCGGAGGCCGGCATCGTGGCCGTGCCGAAAAATTGAGCCGAGAATTGGACAGGAGGCGGAGGGGGAGGGCGGCGCGGGCCGACAAAATTGTGAATGTCCTGATTCTTGCGGACAACCTCAGGAGGGGGCGGAGGAATAGCGCTGAAAATGTTGCGATGAGCCCCTTCGTATTTCAGGGTATGAAGCCTTTCGATCAAATCGAGGCGAAGGTCAGGCTCCTGCACATCGAGAGGCTCGAATTTTTGATCGGCGGCAACAGTTCCCGTCGTGGCAGAAGACGGGACGCGGAAGTAGAAATAAAGAAGCACGGCCAGAAGCAGAGCTCCCGCGAGGATGTACGTTCGAGTGCGAGTCTGGTCCATTATGTTCGAAAGTAAGTCGCCAGTTCCAATTTCAATCGAATCACGCCAGTGTTGGCCGAATCGAGGGTCAAATCCCTCAACAAGTAAAAATTCTGCGACACTTCGAGCCCGTTGATGAACTGCAAGATCGAGGGATAATCGCCTTCGATCTCTTCCGTAATCGTGATTTCGGTTACACCGCGGCCTTCGAGTTCCTTGGGCTTGAAGGAAACGGAAGTAGCGTGCAGGCCCGACTTCGCGGCGATGGCGGACAAATCCGCCTGGATCTTGGAATACCCCGTGGCGGAATCGAGAAACCGCGACTCATAGAATTTGTCGCACTCGCCGCCGGCGACGGCGAGCGAATTGCGAATCCTTTCGCCGCGCTGATCGTCGGCCTGGAGCTTCTTGGCCTGAAGCTTGAGCGCCTGGGCCTCGGCGTGGATTTCCCGGGGAGTCTGTTCGGATTGCCAGTAGAGAAAACCGGCGAGGGCAAGGTCCGCGACGAGCAAGACGCCCAGAGCGGCGCGGATCAAGGTCTTCCCAGTTTGCCAGGAGCTGTTCATGTGGTTTCGTACCATACGGTCAGCAAGGCTTCCACCTTATCCGTGGAAGTGGGTTTGACGATGTAGTGCTCTTCCTGAACGGCGACGCCGGAAAAAGCCTTGGAAGTTTCGAGAGATTGCAGGAATTTCACCATGTCTTGATCATTGTCCGCGCCTACAACGAGAGTCACCTTGGCGCGAGTATTTTCGAGGCGGGGAGCGATGCTGACGACGCGGACACCGGGCGGGAGTGTCTGCTCGATATCCATAAACACTTTGGTCCACGGAAAGCCGCGCTCATCGATCAAGGAATTCAAAAACGCGGCGCGGCCCAAAACTTCGGTGGCCTTGGGGGTCAGAAAAAAAGCCTTCAACTGCTGGTGGCGGAGGTAGTCGGCGCGGATCTGGGCCTGATACCCGGCAATTTCGGTCCGCAACTCGCGACTGGAGCGCCATGAATCGTATGCCGCATGGAAGAGCAGTGCGAGGGCGACAATTTCAATTGTACCGGCGAGGGCGGCAAGGGCGAGGAAGGAGCGCTTGTTTTCGAGCGGCCGGGTCGCCAGGTCGAGATTCAGCTTCATCCTCAGGCGCCCCCTCGTTGCATCCAGCCCGCCAGAGCTTCCAAGCCCCGCCCTACAACGTCCTTTTCTCCAGCATCGAGCGCCTGCACGCCCTCGGCACGAGAAATGGGTTCGACGGGGCATTTGAGCTCTTCCGAAAGAGCGCGGCGAAACACTTCTTCGCGAGTTCCAAATCCCGAGATAAAAGCGCGATCGACGGATTCGCCGGCGGTGTCCTGGAAAAATGCTAGCGCGGGAAAAATCTCGTCGAGAACCGCCTGGGGGTCGAGCAGGCCGGCTCCGGCGGACATTTCCGAAGAACGAAAGACGCACAGACGCCCCGACTGCACCACAACGGTGGTGAGGGCGCGCCCAGCCATTCGAACCAAGAGGGTCGCGCCACGGTCAGGGAGAAGGGACAACGCGGAAAGGGTGGAGCTGAGAATCACGCCAGGGTGAGCGCCCAGCGACTCAATCAGTTCCTCGTACTCGCGAATGATTTTCTGGCGAGCCACGGCGGCGACAATTTCCAGCCCTCCGGGACGTCCGGCCTGGCGAGTCCAAGAAATCGTGGTCTCCTCCACGTCGAACGGAACGCTTTTTTTCAACCGCCAGCGGAGCAAAGGAAGAGCCTCTTCCGCGCGGCGCGGAAAAGTATCGAACGGGAGAATGAACACGCGAACCGCCTGGTCCGGGAGGAGGAGAGCCAGACTGCCGGAACGGTGCGGCACGTGGTTGAAAACACGGCGCAGAGCGCCGCGGACGGCATCGGCATTGACGATATTGGGCTCAAGAGGAGAGGGGCCGATCGAGTTGGGGGCAATCTCCTCGACGGCGAAGGATTCCAAGCTGCCGCGGGCGCGGGTCCATCGCGCTGCTGCGACATGCGTGGGAGCGATTTCGACGGCAAACGCGGGATGGGGCATGGCATTGAGCCATTTGTCGATACGGCGGACGGGCGCCCATTCCAGGAATTGCGAGGTGAAAGCGTTTGCGGCGCTAGTCAAGAAACGTCACCTTATTGATTTCGCGTAGAGTGGTGACACCCTCGCGAATCTTTTTCAAACCCGAGTCGCGCAAAAACGTCATCCCCTCTTCCTTGGCGGCGCGCTTGATTTCCGACGTGGGACGGCGGTCGATAATCATTTCGCGAATCCGGTCGGAAAGGTCGAGAAGCTCGGTAATGGCCGTGCGGCCATGGTAACCGCTCCCGGAGCATTCCAGGCACCCGGAGCCTTCATAAAACGGGACCGACGACCACTCATTCGGATCCAAAGCGGATTCACGAAGGACTTCCGGGGCGTGGCGAATCTGTTTTTTGCAATTTTCGCAGATCAGCCGGACGAGGCGCTGGGCCAGAATGCAATTGAGAGCGGAAACGAAGTTGTACGGCTCGACTCCCATGTTGATGAAGCGGCCGATGACGTCGGTAACGTTGTTGGCGTGAACGGTGGTGAAAACCAAGTGTCCGGTGAGGGCGGAATTGATGGCAATTTGGGCCGTCTCTTGATCGCGAATTTCGCCGACCATGATTTTGTCGGGGTCGTGGCGCAGAATCGAGCGCAAGCCGCGGGCGAACGTCAGCCCCTTCTTTTCATTGACCGGAATTTGCGTGATTCCGCGGACCTGATATTCCACGGGGTCTTCAATGGTGATGATCTTATCCTCGTCATTCTTGATTTCGTTGATCGCCGCGTAAAGACTGGTGGTCTTTCCCGATCCGGTTGGGCCGGTGACGAGGACCATCCCGTACGGCTCATGAATGTACCGGCGGAAACGTACCAGGTCGTCGCCGTCAAAGCCAACGACGTCGAGCGTGAGATTCCGAAATTTCTCGCTGAGGGTTTCCTTGTCGAGGACGCGGAGAACGGCGTCTTCGCCATGGACTGAAGGCATGATGGAGACGCGAAAATCAACGAAGCGGCCCTTGTAGCGGACACGGAACCGGCCGTCCTGGGGGATACGCCTCTCGGCGATATCCAGGTCGCTCATGACTTTAATGCGGGAAATGATGGTGGCGTGCCATTCTTTGGCCAGGGGCTGCATGGCGTACTGCAGGACACCGTCAATCCGGTATTTGACGACGACTTCGGAATTGCGGGTTTCGATGTGGATATCGGAAGCGCGGCGCTCGAGCGCGGTGAAGATGACGGTGTCCACAAGGCGCACGACGGGGCTGACTCCCGATTCACGAGTCAGCTTGTCCATCGAGATGTTTTCGTCGCTGTCCTCTTCGTCACTGACGACCTGGAATGTAAATCCCTCGGTGGCCTGATCGAGGACGCGCTGCGATTGCTCGGTGCGCTTGAGGAGGTCGTCAATCTGAGAAGCGGTGGCCACCTTGATTTGGAGGCGCTTGCCGAGGAGGAGAGAAAGTTCATCCGTCAACTGGAGCTGGCTCGGGTCGGCCATGGCCACGACGAGGATGGAATCGCGAAGGTCAAGCGGAACGAATTTGTAGCGGAACATCATTTCCGCAGGGATGCTGCGAAAGAGTTCGGGGTCGATTCGCTGCTCGCGAAGATCGATAAACGGGCAGCGATACCTCTCGGCGAGGCGCCGCGCCTGCTCGCGCTCCGCCGCTTCGTCCGGGACGCCCGGCGGGTGGAGGGGATTATTGAGAGTGGTCATCACAACCTATCTTCCTGGCCCTATCTGACCTGAAGCGAAAACAGGGGCAGATACAGGGCGAGCAAAATGAAGCCTACCACGACGGCCATAACGAGCAAAATAACGATGGGAATCCACGTCAGGATCCGTTGAAGCCGAGTGTTGACCTCGTCCTCGTAGAACTCCGCCACGCTTTGCAGCATGGGAGCCAGAGCGCCCGAAGCTTCGCCGACTTCGATCATTTCCAAAGCCAGAGGAGGAAAAATTTTCGTTTCGTCGAGACTCGAATGCAGAGGCTTCCCTTCCCGGACGCGCCCGGCGGCCTGCTCGACGCTTAGAGCGACCAAGCGAGTGCCAATCGCGGCGGCGGACGTGTTGAGCGCGGGGACAAGAGGGGTGCCTCCCGCTAGGAGGGTGGAAAGTGTACGGACAAATTGGGCGATCTGCGCCTTCAACCAGATGTCGCCGAGGAAAGGGATTCGAGGTTTGAAGCGGTCGACAGCCACGGCGCCGCGGTCCGAGCGCGTCCACAAAAAAAGACCCAGCGCCGCGGAAAAAATGCCAAGGACGAGGATCACAAAATATTTGCGGAGGGGCGTCGCGATGGAAAGTAAAAAGGCCGTAATTTGAGGTAGAGGAACGTCGAGATCTTGATAGAGCTTGGCAAATTGCGGCATGGCGTACGTGACGATGTAAGAGACGACTCCGATGGCCGTCAGGATCAGGATCGTGGGATAGATTAAGGTTGTGATCAGGCGGCTGCGAAATCCCGTGCTGACTCGCAAATAAGCGATGTACTGCTCAAGGACGCCGGTGAGATTGCCGCTACGCTCTCCCGCCGTAATGACGGTGACATAGACGGGCGGGAAGGAACCCTCGGCGGCAAGCGCTTCGGAAAGCAACGCACCTTCGCGAACGCGCTGGCGAACGTCCTGAAGGACGGGTTTCAAGCGAGGAGCGGCGGCGCGATCGGCCAGCAGGTCGAGGGCCTTCAGGATCGGGAGACCGGCGCGAATGAGCGTGTTGAACTGCTGATTGAAGATCAGGAAATCCTCGGAGCGGATTCTGCGGTTCTTGCCGGCGGCGGAGACCTGCGAAAGCAGATTGAAGTTCGTGCGGACGGATAGGACGAGAAGGCCGCGATCGACGAGTTTCTGGCGAGCCTCTTGTTCGGACTGAGCAGTCTCAACCTGCTGGAATACTCGCCCCGTGGCGTCGCCGACTTTGCAGACATATTCAGACATGCAAAGGGTTGTGGACCCTGCTGTATTTGACGTTTCAAATCGAGTTTAGCATACCGCGGCGTGAGAGTTTCGACGGCCGGCAAACATCTGATGAATAAGAAGTAATAAGAACTTTGGAGAGATGCGATTGAGGCAGACGAACGGCGCGCCCGTAGGGATTTACGTCGCGAACCCAGGATGATCCCTGCAAGCCGGAACCAGGAATTTAGGGCTGACCATATCCCCCGGGTGCGGATTTTATTGCATGCTGTTCAAAAGAGACTGCTCATCCACGATCGAAACGCCCGGAGGGGGCGAGAAGTGGAATAGCGTCTCCGGGAGGTCCAGATTTTCCTCCCACTTGCCGAACCGAAATTCGATTTGCAGATTGCCGGGCTGGCGGATCAGGATGCGCGAGAGAAACCCGTCCGGCTGAACCTCGAACAGAACACTCTCAATCGAGTTCTGGTCATTATCCCGGGAGCCGCGTGGCTTACAGAGGAGAACGGAATCCTCCGGGTCTAATGGCTTTTCGGACGGGTCATCTGTGGAATTGACCACCTGAATCGACCGGCAGACTTTGTCCAGGTCAGCCTTCCCCGCCAGGAGAGCAATCGGGGTGCGCCAATCGGAGCTTTGCTTCATTCGTGCTCGGCTGGCGACATGGTCCGCCGGAACGTAATACCAGACATTCGTGCCGTCAACGAGGAAGAGCTTTTTCTGGGGCGATTCGTATTCCCAGCGCATCCGGTCGGGCCGCGAAAAGTAAACGACGCCCGATTCGGCGGTTCCGCCGCCGTGGCCGTCGGAGTATTGCTCGTAGAACTCGGCGCGAAGCGTCCGCGCCTCCCGGTATCTGCGCTCGATGGCGTGGCGAATTGCATTGGCATCGGAGCGAGGTGAGGGCAGCGGATGGAAAAGGAGAGCCAACGACAGAAGAAAGAGAGGCATCCATGCAAGTCTACCAGCGAATCAAGGTTGCCGTCCAAAACAGGGGGCGAGATGTACCCCGGCGAGGCTTATTGAATCGGCGGGTCGTTGACGGTGGCGGGAGATTTCTCGTTAAAGTGAATCACCGAGGGTTCGTCGGTGAAATAGTGAGTAACCCCTGAAACGTTGAGCAGAGTGGGATCGGCGTTCAAGTTGTAGTCCTGATCGTAACCGTTGCTGTCGGGGTCAAGCGCAACATAGGTGAAGGTGTATCCGGACTTGGCTCCCGTCGCCAAAACGCTGTCAATCAGGTCGGCGGCCGTGGGCGTTGGAGTGCCGCTCCCCGTCCCGCCGAGCGCTCCAAGAGAGGGCGCGAAGCCTTGCGCGTACGTGGTGTAGTAAATGACCTGAGCGCTGGTAATCGTCCGGCAATTCTGGACGGCGTCGGATTGATTGGCCGCGATGCGAGCACGCAACAGATTGGGGATGGCGATCGCGGCGATGATAAGAATGATGGCAACGACGATCAGAAGTTCGATCAGGGAGAACCCTGCTGCGCGAGTCGCCTGCCGGAGCGAATTGGACTTGTGTTGGCTGCGCATTTTGCGACTCCTGAATCCTTTCCCAGCAAAAAAGAGGGGAAAGCCTCGCGGCTTTCCCCCCGAAGGTGGATAGTTACTGCAACGGCTGGTCGTTCACCGTCGCCACGGCCGTCAGGTTCTGGCGGATCACGCCGGAGTTATCCGTGAAGAAGTGGCGGGTACCCGTCTGGCCAACGGTCAGAGGGTCGCCATTCAGCGTGTAGGTCAGAACGGAGTTGCAAACCGTGTCGTTCGTGTCCGGGTTGCCAGGCACGTACGTGAACTGATATCCGCTCTTGCTGCCACCCGAAAGAACGCTGTCAATCAGGTTCGCTTGGGCGCAGGTCGGAGTCGCGGTCGTGGCGCCGCCGAGAATCGGAAGCGAATCGGCGAAGCTATGGCCGTAGGTCGAAAGATAGGTCACGTTGGACGTATTGATTGTCCGCAGAGAGCCCACCGCCGAAGCTTCGTTGGCCGCCATGCGGGAACGAAGCAGGTTCGGAATCGCGATAGCCGCAATGATCAAGATGATCGCGACGACGATCAGCAATTCGATCAACGAGAAACCCTTCTGTTTCTTATTCATTTTCTCTCCTTGAGAGTAACTTCTTAAATTTTGGGTGCACTCCCTGGCGGAGCACACCCAGATATAGGCATGAAGGATGCCAGAGTAGGGGAAGCTGTCGACTCATTGAAAACATTCACTATCCCTTGTATTATCAGCCGATTACAAGAAACACTGTGTTCCAGAGCCGTATCGTCCTGAGATTCAGTTCCGTACTACCCGAATTTCTGACACTTTGCGTCACGTTAAAATGACCATTTTGGTTCGCTCTTCCAACGCCTTCATAAGGCTTAAACCAGGACGGCGCTCGACTGGTCCAATGCAAGTCGCCATGCAGTTCCCCACCGCAGATGGTCCCCATTCGGCTCAAATTGCGCCTAAGACGGCCTAACACCCCCAGGTTAGACGCTAGCAGATTTGGCAGGGAAGCCTCCAGCCCTCCGGCGGGTGCATGGCACCATAAGGTCACTAGCCCCCAAGGGATGTTGTAGCCCAGGCCAGGCCCCCGGAGGGCCACAAAGGTATGGATAAAGAATCGGGTCATCGGGGCGCAAGCTTTAGGCCTCGCGTCAATGCCGTGTGGCCGGGACCGCTGAGGGGCCAGGCTCGAGAGAGACGGCTTGGGCGTGGGCCTGCTGCGCGTTGCCCGATTCCCCGGCCTTGACGTAGAGGTCGCTAAGGGCTTCCCAGCGGCTTGCCACAAGAGGCGTAAAAGCGATCGCCTCCTTTTCGGCCGCGATTGCATCCTGGACGCGGCCGAGCTGCAGGAGGGCGTCGGCTTTACCCTCCGCGACTCTGGCGTTGAATTCGGAGCCTAACGGCGCCGTGGGCCCGCGAAAGGGGCTGAGCCTCGAAGCATCGTCGAAGGCGGCGAGCGCCTCGGTGGGGCGCCCCATAAGCAAGTAAAGCTTTCCGAGGGAACGGTCGCGATCGTACTCCTGCCTGGAGAGGTCCCTCGAATGCAGAAGGGCGTCGAGCGACTGTTCATATAGCTTCTGACGGGCGTACAGATTTGCCAGCGCGAACCAGGCATCGTCGGAAGGATTGAGCGATAGCGACTGCCGGTAGTCCAGTTCCGCTAGGGACAGGTCGCCGTGCGCCTCCGCGAACTGCGCGCGAAGAAGGTAGAGATTGGAATCGGCGGAGAAAATCCGCTGCGCTTCATCCATCGCTTGAGCCGCTTCGGCGTCACGAGACAGCACGTAGTCAATGGAAGCCACATTCATCAGAAACTCATACCGTTCGGCGGCGGGTCGCCAGCCAAAAAATCCCCTGGTTGAAGGAGGTTGGAATTGAACGGCATCGCAGCGAATGGCGAGGCGTTCCAGCAGGGAGGCATTGGCGGGAGTGTCGCGGACAAAAATAATCGCGGCATCATCGAAAAAGACGGGCTTCCAATTGTGGCTAAGGCAGTCCGCCTGAAGCGGAAAATTCCCGAGTCCCGCGAACCGCGCCACCGAGAAAATCACCGTTTGAATGTTCCGGGCATCCGCTTCCTTTTGCCATTCGGGATCGTCCAGAGGGAGCTCGACCAGTTTGCGATGCCGGACGAAGAGGCTGGCGCCGAAGGGGATGAAGCGGCCATCGAAATAATCCGGACGCTCGGGCCCGAGGCGCCAAGTCAAATAGCCGCCCAGGTTGTAATCCCCAAAAACGTTCCCGGGGAGATGTTGAGCGTCGAGGAATTGCGTGGCACGTTCGGGAAACCACCATGAAAGGCCGGAACCAAACAAGGAGATTTGCCCGGAGGACAGGTAGTAGCGCTGCGTAACGAGATCCGCGCCGCGAACGGCCACGAAGAAAAAAACCAAAGCGATTGCGATCGCCTGGACCAGACGGGCCCTGGGCTTCAGGAAGGCAAAGGGATCGCGCGGCTCTCCGGCACCGCGAGGAGACATAACTCCCTTCTCCCAGGCGCGTCCGAGAACAGAGCCTCCCACAATACAAACCAAGAGAGCAAAGACGGCCTGAAAGCGGATATGCTGGACGGCTTCCACAGAGCCGGCCAGGAGGACGATGCCGGTTCCCAAATCCTTCAAAGCGATTGCTGCGAGAATGGCCACCACGGCAAAGAAGAGCATCCACCAGTCGGCGCTCGACGGATTTCGTAGTGCGATGAATTGCTGAAGCGAGTTGAAGGAAATGCGGACGCCCGACCATTCCCCGATGAAATCACCGTGCAATTTCGAAACGGCGCTCTGGCGTTCGATGGCCTGATAAATTCGCCAGCCCCAGGGATTGGCGAGCGTTGCGACCGCCGACAGGCCCAGCCACGGCGAGGCTGCCTTGATGCGCTGGATGACCGCGAGGCGGCGCGAGGAAGAAAATAAATCGCCCGCTTCGGCGAGGAGATAGGCGCCAATCAGCGCGAGCCCAGCGATGAAACCCGTATGAAGGTTCACCCAGAACGCCATCAAAACAGGGAGCAGCCAAAGCCTGGAAGCTCGACCGTCGCGATGGGCCCAAAGGATTCCTGCAAATGCAGCGAAGAGAACTGTTGTGAAGAGCTCCGCGCGCGGAATGGTGCGAAATGCGACGGCAGGAACGGCGAGGATGGCGAGGAATGCGCTCCAACTGCTTCCCCCGCGGGCGGCGAGAAAAATCGCAGTGACGCAGGCGGCGGCGCCGAGCCAGGAAAGGGCGGCATAGCCGTTCAGTTGGTATAGCAAATAAAAAAACAGTCCGGAAAACGGAGGATATATCCATGGATTGCCATTTGCGGTATAGGAGAAGACGTCTGTCGAGGGGATAACGTGATGCTGCGCGATATAGCGGCCGGTGGCCAATTGCCAGCCGAGATCGAAATCGCCGACCGTCTTGAAGCCGGCGAGAAAGGCGTAGAGGCAAGCAAGAGCGATCAGGGTCCAGCGAAACCAATCGCTGTTCAGATGCTCCCGGAGGGAAATTCCCGGGCCAGAGCGCGAGCCGGCCGAAGTGGTTGCGCCCGCGGACACGCCAGAACTCGCCATAGCAGGCGCTATACGCCGTACTTCTTGGCGTAGTGACGGAAGGACCTGTAAGTCATCTTGAGAAGTTCGGCGGCGCGAACGCGAACGCCTCCGGCCTTTTCCATGGAAGCGAGAAGGTAAGCGCGCGTGATGTTGCCGATGTGGTCCTCGAGGTCAATCCCCGCGTCGGGAATGAGGGAGGCCTTGGGCTCCGGCTGTCCACCGGATTTGAACTCCTGATAGTAAGCGGTGATTTTTTCAGGGAGCCCTTCTACGGTGATGCGCTTGCCGGATTCCAAAGCGATGGAGCGCTCGATGGTGTTCTCGAGCTCGCGGACGTTTCCGGGCCAGTCGTAGACCTCGAGGCGGCGCATCGCTTCGGGTTCGATCCCTTCCACTTGCTTTCCCATGGAAACCGAAAAGCGGTTGAGAAAAAAACGGGCGAGAAGCGGAATATCTTCCCGGCGTTCGCGGAGAGCTGGGAGCTTGATGGGAATAACGCTCAAGCGGTAATAGAGGTCTTCGCGGAAACGGTCTTCGGCGATTTCTTTTTCCAGGTCTTTGTTGGTTGCGGCGATGACGCGAACGTCGACATCCGTTTCCTCGGTGCTGCCCAGGGGACGGACTTTGCCTTCCTGGAGGACGCGGTAGAGCTTCACCTGCATGGTGACGCTCATGTTCCCGATTTCGTCCATGAACAGAGTGCCGCCGTGAGCGGCTTGGAAAAGGCCGCGGCGATTCTCATTGGCGCCGGTGAAAGCGCCCTTCACGTAGCCGAACAGCTCGGATTCAAGAAGCGTTTCGGGGAAGGCGCCGCAATTGATGGTGATGAAAGGTTTCGTGGACCGCGAGCTGTTCTCATGGATCGCGCGGGCGACCAATTCCTTACCGGTGCCGCTTTCTCCGGTAATCATCACCCGGCTGGATTGCGGGGCGATATTTTGGATCAGCTCGAAGATAGCGCGCATCTTGGGGCTTGTGCCGATGATATGGTCGAGACCGGTTAGGCGGCGAATCTCACGGCGAAGATAAGTGGCTTCCTTCTTGAGAGCCAGATTCTCCGCGACGAGTTGTACGGCGGAGCGAAGCTCATCGACCAAACGGTCGCCTTTGACGACGTAGCGATCGGCGCCGAAATTGACGGCGTCAATGGCCGTGGTGACCGTCGGGACGCCGGTGATGAGGATGAAGACGGTCGAAGGAGAGACTTCCTTGGTATAGCGAAGAAGGTCGACGCCGTCCATATCCGGCATGCGAATGTCGGAGATGACGATGTCATAGATTTGGGAAGCGAGGCGGCGCTTGGCCGTTTCGCCGTTGGAGGCGACTTCGACTTTGTGACCTTCCTTGCGGAATGAGATTTCGAGCAGCTCACAGATCGAGCGCTCGTCGTCAACCACCAGAAGCTGCGCCATACCTACCTCTTCCCCGCGGAGCTGAGAATCTCCTGCCGCGGTTCTTCCCGCCACTCGGCCGGGGATACGGTGCCCTGCGCTGTGGCGCGCGGGAGCTCGACAATGAACTCGGCGCCGGCATCTTTCCGCGATTCGACATGGATCCGTGCGTGATGCGCCTGCAAAATCTGATAGACGACAGCCAGACCAAGGCCCGTGCCGCCGATGAAGTTGGACTGAAAGGGCTCAAAGATCCGCGATGCCTCGCGTGCGTCCAGGCCCACTCCGGTATCGGCGATGCAAACCTTCACCACGTTCTCCTGCGCTTCGATGGAGACCGTGAGAACGCCGCCATCGGGCATGGCTCGGAGCGCATTGTTGCAGAGGTTCCAGAAGACCTGCTTGATGCGGTCGCGATCGACCAAGGCCCGGGCGTGCCGGCTGATGATCCTTCTCTCGATGCGGTACTTTCCGGTGAAGGACGAGTCGTGTTCGAGGACGGTAAGGGTTTCTTCCAAGACTGCCGTGAGATTCAGGTCGGTGAAGGAATAGGTTTTCTCGCGGGAGTAGTCGAGAAAATCGGTGATGATCTGGTTGAGGCGCTGCGATTCGCGGCTGACAATCAGCACGAGTTTCTTATCGTCGTCGTCGAGAGGAGCCAATCGAGCGAGCTCCTTGAGGGCTCCCGTCATCGCCGCGAGAGGCTGGCGGATTTCATGAGCGATGGCAGCGGCGAGACGTCCGAGCGCGGCCATTCTCTCTTTCGTGAGGACTTCCCTTTCAAGCCGCTTGAGTTCGGTCAAATCCTGAAAGTTGAAAACGAAGCCGCTGGTATGGTTTTGGGTGGTCCGCAAGGGAGAAATCGAGATACCAAGATACCGCGGGCCGAGGCCCGGAACCTCGAATTCGATCTCCTTGCGGCTGGCGACCGGATTCCCTTCCTTGTTGGTTTCCACCGGCCAAAAACCGGGGATAAGTTCTTGAATCAGTTTGCCGCGATGCTGGCCATAGCCGCTGCCAAGGATTTCGGCTCCGGCCCGATTCAGGAGGAGAATCCGGCCAGAATCATCGGTGGTCAGCAGACCCCCGCGCATGGATTCAATGATGTCCTGATTAAAGACCTGGAGTTCCTTGAGCTCTTCCCGCTTAGCCTCGAGCTCGACACCCTTTTTGCGCAACGATTGTGCGAGGACGCTGCCGAGATAGGCGACAGCGAAGAAGGCAAAAAAGTTGGTGGCCAGCCAGATTTCGAGAGCGCGCCCGCCGGGGCTCGAGGCGGCCGTGCGGGGAATGATGCCGAAATAGCTCAGCTCGACAACCGATCCCAGGAGGGCGAAACTCGCGCCCGCGACGATGAAGACGCCGCGTCGCGAGAACAGGATACTGGCCATGAGGATGGCGAGAAGATAGAGCGAGGAAAAATAGCTCTCTTGCGCGCCGGTGGTATAGACAACACCGGTTATCAGCGCCAGGTCACAGACGGTCTGAATCGGAGCGTGCGCTCTCGATAGGGGCGCCCAACGCTGGAACAGGACGTAGGCAATCGCAAGGGCATACCAGACGAGGATCAACGGCACAAAGCCGCGGAGAGGAAAAGGGATCGAGGTCAGCTCGCGCACCGCGAACGCGGAAGTGACCAGGAAAGTGATGATCAAAAATCGGACGCGAGCGAGCCAGGAAAGCCATTCACTCGAGATCGGCATGAATTCGATTGGATTACTCGCGGCCATTTTTTGAAACCTTGTCCCAGTTCCCGGACGGAGTGAAATCTTTCGCGGCGGTTTCGCGGTTCCAGGAAATTGCCCGGCTTCGTCCGCCGCCGCCGTCCGGCAGACTCAGGCACGGATTCATCAGTGCCCGGCGAGCTTGCCGATCAAGGAGAACAGCGGCAGATACATGGAGATGACGATGCCGCCGACCACGGCCCCGAGAAAGACGATCATCAGAGGCTCCATAGCCGTGAGAAGGTCCTTGACGGCGGCGTCCACTTCATCTTCATAGAAGTCGGCAATCTTCTGGAGCATGGCGTCCATCGCGCCCGTCTGCTCACCGACGCCGATCATCTGGGTCACCATGCCGGGGAAAACGTCGGTTTCCTTCAACGGATCCACCAAGGAGCGGCCCGCTTCGACGGCCTTGCGGGTCTGGCTGATGGCCCTTTCGACAACCGCGTTGCCGGAGGTGCGCGCGGTGATATCGAGCCCTTCGAGGATGGGGACGCCACTGGAGATCAGGGTTCCCAGTGTCCGCGTGAATCGCGCGACGGCAATTTTGCGCAGGAGAATTCCGATCAAAGGAACGCGCAAGATGATCGTGTCGAGCACCAGGCGGCCCTGCGGAGTTCCGTGCCAGAACTTCAGAGCGAAGATTCCGGCGACAAAAAACACTAAGATCATGAACCCGTAGATGCTGCCAACAAAGTGGCTGAGCATGATCACGATTCGCGTGGGAAGCGGAAGGTCAACGCCGAGACCGTTAAACAGAGTGATGAAGATCGGGACGACCTTCCACAAGAGAAGCGTGATGACCAGGGCGGCAATGCCCATAACCGCGGCCGGATAAATCATGGCCGACTGGACGGCGCGCTTCAATTTGACGTTCTTCTCGATGTAGCTGGAGAGGCGCTGCAGAATGGTGTCGAGAATACCGCCCGTCTCGCCCGCCTCGACCATGTTGTAGTAGAGAGGGTCGAAGACTTTTTCATATTGCTTCATCGCCGCGGACAAGGTGGTGCCGGCCTCGACGGAGGAGCGCACGCCGTTCAAGATTTTCTGGAAGGTCTTGTTCTCCTGCTGCCCGGCGAGAATCTCGAGGCACTGGACGAGAGGCAAGCCGGCATCGATCATGACCGAGAACTGGCGCGTGAAAATGGCCAGTTCTTTGGAGTCGACGCCGCCGCCGAAGGTCGGAATGTTGAATTCGCGACCCTTCTCGGAGACCTTACTGACGTTGATCCGCTCGCGGCGGAGAATATTCTGGAGCTCCGCCTTGCTGGTCGCCGTGCGTTCGCCCGCCACCGAGGCGCCGGCCTGATTGGTTCCCTTGTAAGTGTAGACAGGCATGTCCTAACCCTCCTTGATTTCTTATCGCCTGACAGGAGCCCGGCCACCAGCTGGCGGCGAGGTCACCCCTCGGTTGATTAAATCCTGCAATTCATCGGGATTCGACGAGCGCGCCAAAGCCGTGTCCAGGGTAATCAGCTTCTGGGAGTAGGAGTTGGCGAGGCTCTGATTAAAGGTCTGCATACCGGTGGTCCCGGTGCCGGTCTGCATGGCCGAGTAGATCTGGTGGATTTTGTCTTCGCGGATCAGGTTGCGGATCGCGGGGTTGGGGACAAGGATTTCCATGACCATCGCGCGGCCGCGTCCATCCACCTTGGGGAGAAGCGCCTGGCAAAGGATGCCCTCGAGAACCATCGAAAGCTGGGCGCGCACCTGGGGCTGCTGGTGAGCGGGAAAGACGTCAATGATACGGTTGATGGTGGAAGAGGCTGAATTGGTGTGGAGAGTGGCAAAGGTTAAGTGGCCTGTTTCGGCAATGCGAAGAGCGGATTCAATCGTTTCCAAGTCGCGCATTTCGCCGATGAGAACGACGTCGGGGTCTTCGCGAAGGGCGGCGCGGAGAGAGTTGGCGAACGAGTGCGTGTCGGAGTGGACTTCGCGCTGATTGACCAGGCACTTCTTATGGTTGTGGAGGAATTCGATGGGGTCCTCGATAGTGATCATGTGCTCTTCGCGCTCGTTGTTGATTTTGTCGAGCATGGCGGCGAGCGTCGTGGATTTGCCGGAGCCGGTCGGACCAGTGACGAGAACCAGGCCGCGAGGCTTGTCGCAGAGAGCCTTGACGACGGGAGGCAATCCCAGAGCGTCGAAGGTCTTTATTTCCCAGGGAATCGTGCGGAATACGGCGGCCACGGCGCCGCGCTGGTGAAAAATGTTGCCGCGGAAACGGGCCAAGCTCTTCAAGCCGAAAGAGAAGTCGAGCTCGAGGCTCTCTTCGAGGCGGTGCTTCTGGACGTCGGTGAGAACGCTATAGGCAAGAGCCTTGGTGTCGGCCGCGGTCAGAGGCGGCATATCGAGCGGGCGAAGCTTGCCGTGGACACGAATGCGCGGAGCGCTGTTCGTGGAGAGATGGAGGTCGCTGCCACCCATCTCAATCATTTTCTTCAAAAGCTCGCTGAGTGTAATACCAGCCATGCTTGCCTCCGATTAGAGAACCGTTTCGCGCAAAACTTCTTCCAAAGTTGTCAAGCCCGCGCCCGCCTTGATCAATCCGCTGCGGCGCAGGGTGATCATGCCGAGTTCGAGGGCCTTCTTTTTGAGTTCCAGAGCCGAAGCACCGACGAGAATGAGCTCGCGGACTTCGTCGCTAATTTCCATGACCTCGTAAAGTCCGACGCGGCCTTTGTAACCGGTGTTGTTGCAGGTGCCGCAGCCGCGACCGTGCATCACCTGGACCGTATTGGCCTCTTCACCCGAGTAGCCGGCGTCCAAGAGGGCCTGGTGGTTGATTTGCATCGGTTCCTTGCAATTGGCGCAAATGCGGCGGACAAGCCGCTGGGCGCAAATCAAGTTGACCGAAGTGGCGACGAGAAAAGGCTCAATACCCATATTCATTAATCGGCTGATGGTCGAGGGAGCGTCATTCGTGTGTAGCGTAGAAAGCACCAGGTGGCCGGTCAGGGCGGCCTTGACGCCGATTTCGGCAGTTTCGAAGTCGCGAATCTCGCCCACGAGAATGATGTTGGGGTCCTGGCGGAGGAAAGCGCGAAGAGCGGAGGCGAAATTGAGGCCGATCTGCTCTTTCATCTGGACCTGGTTGATGCCGGGCAATTGAAATTCGACCGGGTCCTCGGCGGTCATAATATTGGTCTCAGGAGTGTTCAGGCGGGCGACGGAAGAATACAAGGTGTTCGTCTTGCCCGAGCCGGTGGGACCGGTAACCAGGACCATTCCGTAGGGCTTCAAGATTTGGCGCTCGAACTTCTGGAGAGACTCGGGTTCAAACCCGAGCTTGGTCATATCCAGACGAAGGTTTTCCTTGTCGAGGAGGCGGAGAACGATTTTTTCGCCGAAGAGGGTGGGAACGGTCGAAACGCGGAAATCGAGCTCTTTCTTTTTTCCGTCCTTGACGTACTTGATCATGATGCGCCCGTCTTGCGGAAGGCGCTTCTCGCTGATATCCAGCTTGGACATGATCTTGACGCGACTGGTGATGGCGTCTTTGAGCTTGAGAGGAGGCGCCATGACATTTTGCAAAATTCCATCAATCCGGAACCGAACGCGGTATTCCTTTTCGTACGGCTCCACGTGAATATCACTGGCCCCGCGCTTGACGGCATCGGTGAGGATCAAGTTGACGAGCTTGATGATGGGAGCTTCTTCGGCGGCCTTCTCGAGAGTGGCCAAATCCATCTCGGCTTCTTCGCCGGCCAGTTCCAATGCGTCGGCATCGTCGCCCGTAAGGTCCTTCATGACCTTATCGAGTTCCTCGACGCTTTCCGCGCTCCCGTAGAACTTGGTGATGGCTTCCCCGATGGCGGTTTCCGAGGCCACCACGGGCTCGACGTTGAAGCCCGTCATGAACTTAATGTCGTCCATCGCAAAGACGTTGGTGGGGTCCGTCATGGCGATGGTGAGTGTCGAGCCGACACGGGAAAGCGGGACGATCTGGTAGCGAACCGCCGTCTCCTGCGGAACCAGCTTGATCACGGCCGGGTCGACTTCATAGAACTTGAGGTTGATGGAAGGGACCCCATACTGACGGGAAAGAACCGCGGTAATGTCGTCATCGGAAACCAGCCCGAGCTTTACGAGGCAGGTGCCGAGGCGGCCGCCGTTCTTTTTCTGATAGTCGAGGGCCTGCTTCAGCTGATCCGCTGAGATCAGGCTGTCCTTGACCAGAATTTCGCCAAGTCGAGAAGACATAGGTGTTCGGGGGCGGTACTAGAACCCGCTCGAATTCGCAGAGTAGCATGGACGCCCGTTTGGCATACCGCTGGGGTCAATTCTGCGTAGTGAATCGGCTAACACCCGTTGGGACAAGTCGTGACCTGTACCTACGTACAGGCAAAAATGCGTCTGTGGACGAGTGGACAGGTACACGAGACGAGCGACGTTTTGCGGCATACCTAGCTGATAGTTAAATCGGAAGATGCGGCCGGGAACTTCAGGGAGTGACGCAAAATGCCGCGTGGATGGCAATACGGTGCAGCGCGAGTTTGAAAAATGGACGATCCGGGGTCACAAGCGACATTACGACGAGATCCGGAAGCCTGGTGAGTCGTTTTGAGGGCCTTGAGCAGCACCCGTGCCGCGCCAAAATTCGATTTGGAGGTATCGTCGCCGCATTGACGCGCGGAGGAGGATTGGATAGCATGAAGTGTTGCTGCGGGCGGCTAGCTCAGCGGTTAGAGCATCCGGTTTACACCCGGAAGGTCCTCCGTTCGAATCGGAGGTCGCCCACCATACGCTTTTAGTGAAACGCGGGGGACGTAGTTCAGCCGGCTAGAACGCTGCCCTGTCACGGCAGAGGTCGCGGGTTCGAGTCCCGTCGTCCCCGCCATTCCTTCCAAAACAGTTAAGAGTGAATGGAAAAGTCCGTCGCCTTGGCGTGACCGACTGCCTTCTAATTGGTTCCGAGGAAGCGCTCGACGATCTCCGGCAGCATCGGCTCGACGGCGAGCGTGTAGTGGGTGGTGCCCGGCACGATTGCGAACTGGTTTGCGGGCCGCAGTGAGCCATCAATCCCGGCATCGCGCTGGCCGCCTCCCAACGCTTTCCAGAACTCGACCATGCGTTCGGGCGGGATGTAGTCAGCGTCGGCAAAGACCAGCAGTGTGCGAGCCTTAATCTTGGCGACGTCGGGGCTCCAGTCGAAGGGGCGTTTGGTCAGGTCACCAAGCTTCCGGAAGAGGTTCGTCCAATCGACATCGGGATAGGCCTGCCCCAATGGCGATGCCTTGACGCTAGCGCCAAGCATGGCAGCGTTGGCCTCCAATTGATTGAAGGCGGCAAGCACCTCCGGATAAGCGTCGTCCTGCCTCATCCTCGCGGACAGGAGCACGAGCCGGTCGACCACGCTTGGATGGCGGATGGCGGTCTGCAGCGCGACGAAGGAGCCCAGCGAGTAGCCCATTACGTCGGCCTTGCCGAGGTGCAGATAGCCGATCAGAGCGGCAATGTCGTCGCCCATTGTTTCGCAGCGCAGTGGCCTTTCGGTGTCTGGCGTGCGCCCATGGGCCTGAAGATGGACGGCAATCACCTGCCGGCCCTTGGCCAGTTCGGGCAGATTGCTCCCGAAGCAGTCTGGGTTGATGCCCCCGTGAAGAAGAATGAGAGGCTTGCCGGCGCCATGCACGCTGTAAAAGATATGCTGCCCATTGACGTCGGCGAAATTCTCTTTTGACATAGTGGGGGTCTCCTTGGCTTGAACGGGAAGGGTCGCAGTCAGCACTGCGGCCGCTGTGGCAGTCTTCAGGAAATCGCGTCTGAGCATAGCGTCCTCACGTCGCGCCGAACTGGCCCGCGCGACGGTAATCGTGCGCGTCATCGTCGTCTCTTCCACACGCCGGTTGCCGCGATGTGGTCACGACCTGCCTGCGAGCAACTCATCCAGCTGCGCGAACTGTTCGGGCAGGCCTTCCGCCGAACCCGCGAGGGCTTCCTCGAGGGCCGCTGTCGTGGGGTAGAGTTCGTGAAAGGTGACCAGCGTCTTGCCGGCATTTTCTTCGAATGTCACTGTGGTCACTGCGCCCTGATCGCTCTCTTCGTTCGTCCAAACGATGCGCTTGTGTGGAGTCACTTCTTTGTACGTGCCGAAGAACGCCATCGGTTGGTCGAAGGCCGGATGGCTGAACACGAAGCGATACCCGCCCCCGGTGCGAACATCCATGTCGCATGAGACCAGCGACATGCCCGCCGACTTCGGAACCCACCAACGCTTGAACAATTCTGGTTTGCTCCACGCTTCGAAGACGATGTGCGCCGGGGCATTGAACGTTCGCGTCACGACGAGTTCGCGGTCGGACTTGCGTTCCACGACGGTGCGGTTCATGGCGGCGGGACTACTTGCTTTTCCTTCGGGCATCTGTCTTCTCCTTTGATTTCAAGTGCTCGACAATCTCGTCCAGCGCGTCGAAACGTGCGCTCCAGAGTTGGCGGTGCCGCTCGATCCAGGCGGCCTCTTCTTCCAGCGCGCGCTTGCCAAGCCTGCAGGTTCTGACGCGCCCGGCCTTTTCCGTAGTGACCAGAGCCGCCCGCTCCAACACGCCCACATGCTTCTTCATTCCCGTGAGGGTCATATGGAACTTTTCGGCGAGGTCCGTGATTGAAGCCTCGGCGCGGCCGAGCTGCTCCAGCACGCCGCGCCGGGTCGCGTCCGACAGCGCGGCGAATGTAGCGTCGAGGCGGGCTTCGTTATACTGAACCATATGGTTCAGTGTATAGCACAACGACTTGCGGCGTGCAAGAGGAAACCAAAGCGTCAGGCGGGATGACCAGAAGAATGCTCGAAGTGTAGTCGGCCAGCTGGGCGCGAACACCGGACGAAACCGGAACGGTCGGTGCAATTTTGATGGGGCTGGATGGCGCTTTCATCACCGGCAGCGATTTCCTGATCGATGCTGGAGTGACTGTCGCCTACCGGGTTTGTAGAGCTTGCACCGGAAACCACAAAGCACTTTCTTCTCACCGCCTCGAAGGGCAGGGGCCTCTGTCTCTGTCTTCTCAACCCACAACCCAACCCACAAATGCGATGTCTTGGGCGACTGACGCTGCGTTTGGCAGTCCACGCGTGTCCTTCCCGGATAAGAAAGTGGGCCAGCTCAGCCGAATGAACCGGCGAGCCAGCCCGTTTGAGTCCGCGGAGTTCGTGAGCGCGGTGAAATGAGGTCCGCGACGCCTAGATTCGATCAAGCGGCGGTGTGATGTGCAAGCGTCACTTCCCGCAGCAGACCTGTCTCGACGTCGAAAATGAAGCCTCGCACGGGAATGTCTTTGGCAATCCAGGGGTGCGATCTGACTTTCTTGATCTGCTCCCTGGTGTTTTGTTCGGGGTCTTTGTAGGAGAAGAAGCGCATGGGAGCCGGCGAAGCATCTCCGGTGGAGGCGCTGAGCTTGGCGTTGAGCTCGTCGTCGGTGAACGTGGTGAATCCGCAGCCAGTGTGGTTGAGAAGGAGAATTTCTCTGGTTCCAAGTACACGGGTGGAAACCACAAGCTCTCCGAGAACATCCTCGGTTACCGCGGGGCCGCCCGTCCGAATTACGTCGAGATCGGCGTGCGGGAGGCCCAGGATTCCGGGGAGATCCGAGAGGCGAGGATCCATGCAGGTTACAACTGCGATTTTGGGGGCGGGACGCTTCCCCAGCGTTGGGTTGTAGTGTTTCGCATAGTTGCGGTTGGCTTCGAGCGCCTTATCAATAAGGCTCATCGTTTTCCTCCATAGTTGTAGATGTCGTTCAGCGCATCCCGGCGGCAAAGTCACCCGATTGCAACAATTGATTGCGGTATCGAGTCTCCCTGACGCTTGGAGCGCCCTGGCATCACATCACGAGGTCGAAGAGAAGCCTATTGGACAAAGGTATCGTTCGATACCTTGGTGTGATTACAGTCGTGGAATGGAAGCGTGTTTCTTCGAGGAGGCGAAACTAGCCGCGAGCCCGGCGCGAAATCAATTGGAGTGCTGCCGCGCGGGCGAGATCATGGATGTCCATCCTGGGATTGAACGGTTGTCGCCGGCGGTTGGTTCCGCAGCAGATTCCCGGTCGCAAATTCCAGGTTGACTGCTTCGAGAAACAATTCCGACCGCGCGGACACACTCGAGAGCCGTGCCTCCGCGAGCTGCTTCTCCGCGGTAACAACGTCGACCAAATTCTTGACTCCATATTTGTACGCATCGAGCGATGCGGAATAAGAGGCATTCGCGGAGGCCAGAAGCGCGACTGCGGCGTCCTGCTTTCGCAAGGCGGTGCGAAATGAAATGTAAGCGGTCCAAACCTCGCGGGTTGTTTCATCCTGTTCCGCCGTAAGTTCATCCTCAGCTTCCCGGCGTTTCGATTCGGCGATCAACAAGTCGTTTTTGCGCTCCCCTCCGTCAAAGATGCGCCAATGGATGCCGAGCGCGACGGACCAGGTCGGTTCGCTTGCGGAGCCGAGCTGGCCATAATCCGCCGCAGGCCACACAGAGGTCTGCGCCAGGGATCCGGACAGAAGGACCTGAGGCTTATATTCGGCCTTGGCGGCACGAACGCGAGCCTCGGCGGAGCGGATTCGCAAAATTTGGGCCATGAGGTCGGGGCGATTCCCCATCGCTCGGTCGATCAGGGAGTCGATGGACATGGTGAGCTTATCCGGCAACGGCGCGCTCCTTTGAGTATCAATCACGATGTTGGGAGAAGGATCGGCGCCCACGGCTTCCGTCAGGGTAACGCGAGCGATTTTTTCGTCTCCGTCCGCGGATTCTTCGTCGAAGGCCGCCTGTGCGGTCTCGGCCCGGGCGTTGAGAACATCGGGAAGAGTGGCAAGCCCGTTTTTGAGCCGGTATTCGGCCGCATCCTGGGTGGTTTGCGCCGTTCGCAGCGTGTCCTGTGAGGCCTGCAGTCTTTCTTGCGCGGTCACCAACTGGTAATACGCGGTGGCCACGCGAAACGCCAGCACTTGATTTACGCGAATGACATCCGCACCCGCGGCGAGCCTCTCCGCTTTCGCGGAGTCTACGTCCGCCTTGCGTTTTCCGAAATCAAAGACGAGATATTGGAGCGTGACTTCCGGACGGACGACGGGCACCTCAACCATGACGTAACCGCGAGGAGCGAGCGGTTCCGGGAATGGATTTATCAACCGCTCGTCGCCGAAAACGGCCAGCCCGTCCAGCTTGGGATAATAGGCGCTCTTAGCCAGGCCGAGTTCGTTGGCTTTCTGTTTTGCGCGCTCCCAGATCGTGCGCGTCTCGGGATTGTGGTCCTCGGCGATGTCGATGAGCTCGGCCAGAGTGTAGGGGTGAACTGGATCGAGAACTGCCGGCCCCTCGCGAGGATTTTTGCGAGCAGCGCAGTCTGCGGCGTCCGTTGGGGAAGACACGACACCAGCGCATTGCCCGAAAGCCGGGCTCGCGGAGAGAGCAAGAAGAAGCAGCAAAAATGGGACGATCAAGGATGGGTTGCGCTCGATGGCCATCTCGGGGCGCACCGCTCGCGTAGGGACGGCGCCGCTGGAATTCTCCGCGATTCGCCCAGATTCCATCACTCTCCGGTTGCGTTTGCCAATTGACACTCGACCGACCAACATTGCCGCCGCGTTGACAACTGCATCCAAGCCGCGTTCTGCCTTGCGCCTCTAGCCTGCTTACGGCTAGATCGAAATCGTGTCCTCTTTATTGCTGGGGTGATTAGGGCAGAAGAGCAAGCCCGCGTCTATTGGACGAACGTATTGCATCGAGGCGAAATCGGGGGCGGATCGTGTCTTCGAGGTGTGTACGAGGGCGGTTTCTTTCCAGAACGTTCAAGGGGAACGGCGAGTTTTGGCGGGCCGCGGTTGAGAGCTTGAATCCCATGGGCCCACGGGCAAAATGCGGTGGCGCAGACGCAGACTACCTGTTCAAAAGCATCGGCCAATACCTTCGTCCAATAGATTCGGTTCGAAACTGTGTGGCCTAATCGGACCGCGGGACCGGGGCTCTTCACGGTTCGCGCGACATCGGCAATCGCGCAACCGCGATGAGGATTCGACATGGACGAGGACTGCTGGAAAATGAACATTGGAACAAAGGAGCAAGGACGAGACCAAACGAGCCTGATTCGGCCGCTCGTGGGGCTATCTCTTGTGGTGTCGTTGGCCCTGGCCGGTTGCTCTCACGCCCCCGAATACAGCATCTTCGGGTCCTTCTTCCCGGTGTGGATCTTCTGCTCCATCGGCGGCCTGATCCTGGCGACTTGCGGTCGAGCTGTGATCGCCCGCACCGCTATGGCCGAACACTTGGTAGCACCCGTGCTGTTGTATATCAGCACGGCGGTCTTTCTCGCGTGCGTGTTGTGGCTGATTTTCTACAGCTAGGAAAACGCGATGACGAACCCAGACAGCGGCCAACCCGAGCAAGACAATCGAACGGCGAAGCTTGAGTTGTACGGCCGCGTCTTGACCCCAGCCATGATTTTGCTGGCGGTAGCCGGATTATTTGCAGTCTACCTGGTCACAACCTGGCATCCCCAGACCGACGACGCAGAGATTTTTGCCAACTACATCGGAATCGCGCCGGTTGTCGAGGGGCCGATCCTGCATCTGAACGTAGCGGACAATCAACACGTCAAGCAGGGCGAACTCCTCTTCGAAATTGACGACCGCCCCTATAAGTACGCCTACGATCACGCCGTGTCGGAGCAAGCCGCCCTCGAAGGGCAGATTGTCGATGAAGAGCGGCGCATACGAGCCGAAGTGAACGGCGTAAGCGCCTCCGTGGCGGCAACCCGCAGCGCCAGCGCGAACGTCGAACGGGCGCAAGCCTCGGTCCGTGAGGCGGAGGCCGACGTCACCCACTCGGAAGCTGCTGTGGACCTGGCCAAGGCCGAATGGGCGTACGCTGAAAATAATCTGCACCGGGTCGAACCCCTGTTGGCCAAGCAATATGTGACCGTGGACCAGGTGGACCAAGCTCGCACGACGGAACGTGCCGGCGCGCAGTCCGTGCATGAAGCCGAATCACAACTGGCTCTCAATCGTGCGCACCTCAACTCCATGGTGGCCGCTTTGGCGCAGGCCAAGGCGGCGGCGGAGCAGAGCACGGCACAGCTTCACCAATCGCAGTCCAGCGTGCTCACCCTGGATCCCCTCGTAGCCCAAAGAGAGGGGCGGGCGGCTGCAATAGACACCGCCGAATACAACTACAACCAATGCAGGGTTTACGCTCCATTCGACGGACGTGTAACCAGTCTCGTGATTTCCCAGGGCGCTTACGCCCACAT
The DNA here is from genome assembly GCA_035503815.1 of Verrucomicrobiia bacterium. Taxonomy (GTDB): domain Bacteria; phylum Acidobacteriota; class Terriglobia; order Acidiferrales; family UBA7541; genus Palsa-295. The sequence continues at coordinate 90,809 of DATJTF010000003.1, read as the reverse complement.
AGGGCAACAGATTTTCACGCTCATCGACACCCGCATCTGGTGGGTGCTGGCGAATTTCCGCGAGACGCAGCTGAAGCACGTCCAGCCTGGGATGACCGCGGATGTTTACGTCATGTCTGACCCGGGAATGCGATTTACGGGCGTGGTGGAAAGCACGGGATACGGGGTCATCCCCGACCCCTCGCTTGTGGGTCGAATTACGACCGGTCTGCCCGACGTGGAACGTACCTTGAGCTGGGTACACTTGGCCAGCCGCTACCCTGTCCGCATCCGGATTGAGTCCCCGCCCCCCAATGTCCTTCGCCTGGGAGAATCCGCCGTCGTCGTCGTACGCGGGTACAAACGGAAGCCTTGAAATGGCGACCCGAGCAACATCCCTCCGCCGGCCGCCCTTTCATCGGACTGCCCCCTGGCTTTGGTTTCGCGAATTCGTACGTTGGGAAGTTGCCGCGTATCCGGGACGTGTGAGCACGGTCGTTCGCATGACGGTGGCGACCACTCTAGTCATGATCATCGTTGTGACCTTCCGCATTCCCAACGCATTCTTGGCAGCTCTCTTTTCAATTTTGCTGGCACGCGAAAATCTCACCGCTACCTGGGAGGGTGTTCGAATCCTCGTACTTGCGTTCGTCGGCGCGAGCCTTTACACGTTGCTCGGGATGATGCTGTTCCGGGGTTACCCGATTACCCATTTCTTCTGGGTGATCGGAAGCCTGTATCTGATCTTTTTCGTAATGAGGACGACGACGAACTACGCGGCGGCATTGGCATTCGCCATCCCGATCGGCGTCACCCTGCCGCTATGGGACCGCTCTGCGGCGAGCGAGATTCAGGTGGAAGGAACGCTCTGGCCTATTCTGATAATCGCCATTGGCGCGGGCGCGACCGTGGCGACAGAAGCGGTATACCGCATTTTCGACCGCCCCGATCCTCTCATTACGTTCGTTGACGATCAGCTGCTCGCGGTGCAGCAGCTAACGGAAAGCATTTCGCGGCAACTTACCCCACCAAAGGGCGTGGTCGAAAAAGTGCTTCAATACCAGATGATCGGCACCGGCCGGCTCAGAACAATGTTGCAGCGCCAAGGCTTGGACCCGACGCGGCGGGCGCAACGCAGCGCCCTGATTTCGCTGGCGGGCCGGCTTATCGGACTGGCCGCAAACCTCGAGCGTGACACTCCGCAGCCCGGCGAAGACGACGCGATTCGCCTGCACGGGCTCTCCGAAAGGCTTGAAACAATTCGAAAGGAGCTCCAGCAGTCCGGAATCATTTCCGAGACTCCGCCCGCGCTTGAAGGCCAGCCGTCGTCCCGATTCCCGATACTTCAAGAAATGGAACGAACCGTCGCGCTCATGACCGAAGTGTTTCAGCGCGGTGAGATCGTCGCCGGTTCCCCCAACGCGCCAAAGCGGGAGTGGTGGCGCGGTCTGTTTCTGCCGGATGCCTTCGAGAACTCGGAATATACGCGCTTCGCATTCCGCGGATGCCTGGCTGCTACCGTTTGTTACGTGCTCTACAACGCGCTCGACTGGCCGGGCATCGGCCAGACTTGCGTGCTTACATGTATCGTTACCGCGCTGAGCACCATTGGGAGTTCGCTGCAGGCGCAGTTTCTCCGCCTTGCCGGGTTTGTGGCTGGAGGGCTGATTCTGGGGATTTCGGCGCAAATTCTAGTCCTGCCGAGTATCGACAGCGTGTTCGGCTTCGCTCTGTTCTTTGCGGCGGCAACCGCAATCGCCGCGTGGTTCGCCACATCGAGCCCGCGGCTCTCTTTTTTCGGCGTGCAGATGGCGCTCGCGTTTTACTTCGTCAACCTGCAGGATTATTACTTTCAGACCGACCTCACAATCGCGCGCGACAGAGTCATGGGCGTTTTTTTGGGTATTCTGGCCATGGGTTTTATCTTCGACCGCTTCGGGTCGAAGAGCGATGCCGAGCAGTTGAGAAAACTGCTCGTCCGGAACGTACGCATGCTGGCGGAACTGGGAGTTTGCCCGGTGATGCGCGACAGAGCGCTGGCCGATTCGCGGCTCGGGCGTCTTCGCAGCCAGATCAATGACAGCTTCGCGAGCCTGGAATCGCAGACCGATGCGGTACGATTTGAGTTTGAGTTTCGCCACCGGCGCGAAAAGGACGTCGCGGAATATGCGCGGACCCAGAGGGCGCAGCCCGCGTTGCGCTCGATCTACCTGCTGGAACTGAGTCTTCTCTCCCATCGCGGGCGACGCGAGGCGCAATTCGAACTGAGCCCGCGTCAAAATGAAGCGCTGGACGGTTTTCTGAGCGATTACAGCGATAAACTCCGGCACATTGCAGGTTGGATTGCGCAAGAAGAGGGCGCTCCGGCGCGCATCACCGATGATTTACTCCTCCGGTTCCAGCAAACATTCGAGGAACACGTCTCCGCGAACTCGCAGGCGATCTCTGACATCAGTCAAAAGATGGCCGCTTCTCTATTGGTCTTGCAAAACGAGTGTTAAACAATTATCTGACGGGGAGCGCTCAACCTCGAACCGAAGTTGCAGCGATGGTTGGACTCCTGGGTGTCCTTTGCCATCCGCGAACAGAAAATCGTGGCTGAAGTACCTGCATTCCCGTGAGACGCGGGCCGCGAGGGCGCGGGAGCGAAGGTTGGAATGCTGATGCCCGATTGATGCCGGGGCGCGCGAGTCTTCGCGAAGAATGAGAGAAAGGGAAGGCACGGGGCGCTCCCCCTCCTTCAAGAAATTGCGACGCGAAGTGTGGGGACTAAGCGCCAGCTGCGGCCTTCTGACCGACGAGATCGAGCAGAGCCTGGGCCGCCGAAGTGGACGACGCGGGATTTTGGCCTGTGATGAGGCGGCCGTCCACGATGGAAAATGGCTGCCAGTTCGCCAACTTTTCAAACGTGGCGCCCAGCCGCAACAGCTCATCCTCGACCAGGAACGGCACGACGTTCGTGAGTTTGACTGCTTCCTCTTCCCCGTTCGTAAAACCGGTTACCCGCTTGCCCTTGACGAGAGGCTCGCCGCTATAAGTTACGTGTCGAAGGACGCCCGGGGAATGGCAGACAAGAGCAATCGGTTTGCCCGAGTTGTAAAAGGACTCGAGGAGAGCGATGGAAACAGGGCTTTCGGCAAGATCCCACAACGGCCCATGGCCGCCGACGTAGAAAACAGTGTCAAAATCTTCGGCTCTTACCTCGGCGAGCTTGACCGTTTGGGAAAGCTGTTTCTGAGCTCTTTCGTCGTTCTTGAAGCGCGTCATGGCGGGGGTCTGGTTCTCCGGCAAATCGCTTTTTGGATCGAGGGGGGGCTGCCCTCCGTTTGGCGAAGCCAGGGTCAAGTCGACACCGGCGTCGCGGAACACGAAATAGGGAGCAGCAAACTCCTCGAGCCAAAAGCCGGTCTTGCGTCCAGTGTTGCCGAGCTGATCGTGGGAGGTTAAGACCATCACAATTTTCATCTACTTTCTCCTTAATCAACGCCGCACCATTTCGGACACCGCGGCGGCGATGGGGCTATCAAATCAGGCGCGAGCGTGACGCAAAATTGGACGAAGGTATTGCCGATATGCCCGAAGGAATATGCGGAGGACTATCCGACCGCAATTTCGCAGGTTTGAACGATTCATCGTCGCTAGCAAATATTCACGATACCTTCGTCCAATTGTTTTGCGTCCACGCTACTGGCTTAATAACTCGTGTTTACCGGCGACTCCGCCCCGCGCAAGAGTACACAACACGGCGGGACAAGCGGCGCGAGGACAAGGACGATTCACTTCATCCGATTCGGATAGAAGAGGGGCGCAAGACATGAAGCAGGACCTGCTGGAGATTCTCGTAATCGGTGATGGCCTACAACGGTGCTGCCACACCGTCGAAGCACTGGAACAAATGGGATGCCGATGCTGGTTTGCCTCCACGGACGAGGAAATCCGAGAGGCTCTTGGACGGCACAGCTTCCGGTTGGCGCTGAGCACCCGGCCGGTCACCGAAGGGAGCGCGCTCATGATGTTGCTCCGGGAGCCCCAGCGAAGCGTGTTTTATTCCATTCCCGTTGAAAACGGCTGCTTGTGGTTCCGGGCTCTGCCAGAAACCGTCGCCGGCCAGAGACTGTCGGGGGTCGGAGCCGGGGCGTTCACGCGGCTGCTGGCCGATCTCATCGAGCAATTAAAATCCGCCGGACACTCCCGTTCGAATTCCTCGAGCCCGGCAATTATCGAAACGGCTGCACATCCAACGCAAAGGAATCGAGGAGGACAAAATGAAAGCACCACCAATCCATCCGTTTGAGGACCATACAGAAGCGCGGCCCTGCGGAAACGAGGCTTTGGCGAGAGGCAAAGAGGACGAATTGGTCGCGGAGGCAAAAGGCGGATCGATTCGGGCCTTCGAACAACTCGTCAACTCCTGCGAGGCCAGAGTCTTTCGCGTAGCTCAATCCATTGCCCGCAGCCGCGAGGATGCGGAAGAAGTGATGCAGGACGCATTCATAAAGGCATTCGAGAAACTGTCCCACTTCCGGGGAGATTCGCGTTTCTACACCTGGCTGGTTCGCATCACAATCAACGAAGGGCTGATGAAGGTCCGCCGGCGGCGTTGGAATGAAATTTCCATGGAGGATGCATTCGAGAACGAAGACGGCGCGCTGCCTCGGCAGTTGGAGGATTGGGGGCCAAATCCCGAGCAGCGTTATTCGCAGAAGGAGTTGCAGGACATTCTCGCGAATGCGATCGGCCAGCTCGCGCCCGGATATCGAACGGTCTTTCAGCTTCGCGATGTGGAAGGTTTCTCAACGGAAGAGACCGCTCGTTCCCTCAATCTCTCGATCCCCACGATAAAGACGCGTGTGCGGCGCGCGCGTTTTCAGCTGCGTCAGTCGTTGAACGAGTTCTTCAAACCGCGGAATGAGGCGGCGTTACCGGAAAGAGGATTTCGGTCTTCATTCTGGGAGGCCAGGAGGCTGCGCTCGACGCGCCCGGGACCGCAGCACATGCGCGAGAGAGCTTCGGCATCGCTTGCATTTCCGAAGACGCGATGGGCAAAATCAATCGGGTGCGGCGCAGAAAGAAGTTGAACCGAGCGGTGAAGACCGGAATCCCCGGTATCATTCCGGACGGGAGAGAAACATGAATGCGAAACCGCAGCAAGATGAGTCTATGCAAGAGATGCAGATCCGCGCGGCCCTGGATATTCACTGGCAGGCGTCGGCGGCGGGTGATGCGAACACCGAACACGATATCTACGCCGACGATGCCATTTGCGATTATCCGCAGTCAGGCGAGCGCATTTTGGGACGGAAAAATTTGCAGGCTTTGCGGAGCCATCATCCAGGCAAACCGTCCGGCTTCCAGGTGAAGCGGATTCTGGGAAGGGCGAATCTCTGGGTCACGGAATACACGATCGTGTATCAAGGGCGGCCGGCGTACACGGTGAGTATCATGGAGTTCCGCGTTGGCAAGGTGGTCCACGAAACGCAGTATTTCGCGGACCCCTTCGAAGCGCCAGCCTGGCGGAAGCAGTGGGTTCAGCAGATCGGGTGACTCCACTTTGTTGGTGTTTCCCGGCTTCGCCCTTCCGAAAGCGGCTCCCAGGGATTCGCATGGCGTTCCTTGACATAGAATGACTCATTCCGGAGAAATCCTGATCGCATGGCACGGCTTCTATCCGTGAATGTTGGGCTCCCTCGCGACATCGCGTGGAAGGGGCGCACGGTACACACCGGAGTTTGGAAGAATCCGGTTCAGGGGCGCTGCCGCGTCGGACGGTTGAATCTCGAGGGAGACGGCCAAGGCGACCTGGCCGGGCACGGGGGCGAGCATCGAGCTGTCTTCGTGTATCAAGTCGAATCGTATCGCTATTGGCGGGAGCGGCTGAAGAGGAACGATTTCGTATACGGGCAGTTTGGCGAAAATTTCACGATCGAAGGCATGGCCGATGATGCCGTGTGCATCGGCGATCGATATCGGATCGGCACCGCAATATTTGAAGTGACGCAGCCGCGCGTCACGTGTTTCCGCGTTGGCATTCGGATGAACGAGCCCCGGATGGCGTCGTTGCTCACATCGAGCGGGCGGCCGGGCTTCTATTTCCGAGTCCTGAGTGAAGGCGACGTGGGCGCCGGGGACGAAATCGTAAAGGTGGGAGAGGCGAGTGAGCGCATGAGCGTCGCAGAGATCAACGCGCTGCTCTACTTGCCCGATCACGCCCCCGATCGCCTGGAGCGCGCGTTGCGAATCGAAGCGCTTTCGCCGGGATGGCGTGGCTCGTTTGAAGCGCTCATCGAGAGCCAGAAAAACGGCGCGCGAACGGGAAACGCAGGATTGGCGCCAGCCGCGGCGAGCCATCCGGCGGCTCCCGGATTTGAGCCCCTCGTTGTGACTTCGGTCAATCGCGAGTCCGCGGATGTTCTGTCGATCACCATTCAGAAAGCTGACGGCACTCGGCTTCCTGAGTCTTTGCCCGGCCAATACGTCGTCGTGCGTCTCAAACCCTCCGCCGAAGGCCCGGCAGTTTTTCGCAGCTATTCACTGTCGGGCGCGGCAACGACGGAGCGATATCGAATCAGCGTAAAGATCGAGCCGAATGGAGCGGCTGGAAAGTACCTCAGCGAACATCTCCGTGCAGGCGACCACCTGGATGTGAGCTCGCCGCGAGGAAATTTCGTTCTGCAGCCGGGAACGCGGCCGATCGTATTGCTGAGCGCTGGGATTGGAGCGACACCCGTACTCGCGATGCTGCACGCACTCGCAGAGGAACGCTCCACGCGACAAGTTATTTGGCTGCACACAGCGCGCGATGGGCGGCACCACCCATTTGCTATCGAGGTGCGGGGCCTGATGGCAGCGCTGACGAATGCCCGTAGCTACGTCTGCTATACTCAGCCGGAATCAGAGGACAAATCGGGCGAGGAATTCAACGCAACGGGCCGTTTCTCTGCATCGATTTTGGATCAACTCGCACTCCCGCGGGATGCGGATGTCTACCTGTGCGGTCCAAATCAATTCATGGCGGACATGAAAGAGGCGCTTACGGCTCTAGGTGTGGCGCATGAGCGCGTTTATATCGAGATTTTTAACGGCGGCGAGTCCAGGACTCCTGGCGTGATCGGCACGACGGCGCGCACACCGCATCTGCCGAGCGGCGAGGCCAACGCGGGCCCGATGGTATCGTTTGCGCGCAGCGGCATTTCCGCGCACTGGAACGCGTCGCGCTACCAAAGCATTTTGGAGCTGGCGGAAGCTTGCGACGTCCCTGTCCGTTGGGCGTGTCGAACGGGAGTTTGTCACAACTGCGAGAGCGGTTTGGTTTCAGGAGCGGTCGTGTACGAACCCCGGCCCCTCGACCAGCCAGCCGACGGGGACATTCTCGTCTGCTGTTCACAACCGTCAAGCGACGTCGTTATCGATTTGTAAGGGTTCACCACCCCGATTCTGAACAAGGGCGCTCAGGCGATCATGAAAAATAACTTTGATGCCATCGTTATCGGAAGCGGACAGTCTGGGCCGTTCCTGGCTGTCCGATTGGCTACAGCCGGGCAGCGGGTGGCCCTCATCGAGCGGCACCTCATCGGCGGGACGTGCGTGAATACGGGTTGCATCCCAACCAAGACTCTGGTTGCCTCCGCTTACAACGCGTATATGGTGAGCCGGGCGGCGGACTTTGGCGTTCTGGTGGACGGGAAAGCGCGCGTTGACATGAAGCGAGTCAAAGCACGGAAGGATGAAATCAGCGAAAAATCCAGAACGGGGCTGGAGTCGTGGCTCAAGGGCACTCCGAACTGCACACTCTATCGCGGACACGCGCGATTCGAATCCCAGAAAGAGGTTTCCGTAGGCGGAGAATCGCTGAGCGCGCCGCAGATTTTTATCAACGTGGGAGGGCGCGCCGCCATCCCGCCCATGCCAGGAGTGGCGAACACACCGTATCTGACCAATTCGACGCTGCTCGACCTTGAAGTTCTGCCGAGGCATCTCGTCATTGTAGGAGGCGGCTACGTGGGCATGGAATTCGGCCAGATCTTCCGCCGGTTTGGGAGCGAGGTGACCATCATCGAAAAGGCGGCGCGGCTGATTGCTCATGAGGACGAGGACGTGTCCGCCGAAGCGCAGGCGATCCTCGAAAGCGAAGGCATTCAGGTGCGACTAAACGCGAAGTGCATCGAATTAATTCCGGCCGCGAACGGAGAGGCCGGCGCCCGCCTGGATTGCGCCGAAGGCGCGCCCGAGGTGACAGGTTCGCACCTGTTGCTCGCTATGGGCCGCATCCCCAATACCGACGACCTCGGACTCGAAAAGGCCGGAATCGCGCGCGACGGCCAGGGATATATCCCGGTTGATGACCAGCTGCGGACAAACGTTCCGGGGATTTGGGCGCTCGGTGATTGCAACGGACGCGGAGGGTTTACGCACACTTCTTACAACGATTTCGAGGTCGTTGCGGCCAACCTCCTGGACCAGGAGCCACGAAGCGTCTCGGAGCGCATCACCGCTTACAACCTCTACATCGATCCCCCGCTCGGGCGCGCGGGTATGACCGAGCGAGAGGCCCGCAAATCGGGCCGGCGTGTCCTGAAGGGCTCACGACCGATGACGCGTGTCGGGCGGGCCGTGGAGAAAGGCGAAAGCCGAGGATTCATGAAAGTACTCGTGGACGCGGACACGAAAGAGATCCTGGGAGCGGCCATCCTCGGCACGGGCGGGGACGAAGCGATCCACTGCATCCTGGACACGATGTATGCGCGCGCTCCGTACACTGTGCTGAAAAAAGCTATGCACATTCATCCGACGGTTTCTGAATTGATTCCCACGATCCTCGGTGAATTGCAGCCTCTTTAGGGCCGGTGGGTGCGCCGACGCTCTTCGGGACCGTTGGGGAAGCATGCCAATCGAGGCGAGGGCTTCGACAAGGCGAGTCAACCGGTCCGGGAGAGTGGAATTTTGGCGCTTTTTCAACGGCTGAGTTGAGCGGCGGCAGCTTGGGCCACACTCCTTTCCGATACATATACCTTGACACGTATATGCTCTATGGCGTATATGAGAGTCATGGAATCCGTATTCGAAATCCTGGCCGAACCGAACCGGCGTGCGATATTGAGCCTGCTCGTCTCATCCGAGCAATCGGTCGGTGAGATCGAGCGCCGGCTGCGGATGCCACAGCCGACCGTGTCCAAGCACCTGCGAGTGCTGCGAGAGGCTGGATTCGTCGAATCCATGGTGGACGCACAGCGGCGTCTCTACCGGTTGAAACCGGAACCATTCCAAGAGTTGGATGCCTGGCTGCGGCAGTTCCGCCAGTTCTGGTCGGACCGCGTGGATGCGCTGGAACGCCATCTTGACCGCATGGATCAGGCGACACGAACCAAGAGCAAGACAAGGGGACGCGGCAAAAACCGCGAACGCAACAAAGGAGAGAAGAAATGAAGATTAAAGTGACCACCGTATTCGTGGACGACCAGGACAAAGCTCTGCGTTTCTATACGAATGTACTCGGCTTTGCGAAGAAGGCCGATTTCAGCCAGGGCCCCTACCGCTGGCTGACCGTGGCGTCGCCCGAGGATCCCGACGGCGTCGAGCTGCAACTGGCCCTGAACAACAATCCCGCCGCCAAAGCGTATCAGGAGGCGATCTTTCAACAGGGCCAGCCCGCGATCATGTTCTTCACCGATGACATCAAAGGCGACCACGAGCGGATTAGCGCCCTCGGCGCCGTGTTTACGACGCCGCCCACCGAAGTGACCGGGTCGACCATTGCAATGCTGAAGGATACGTGCGGAAACCTCGTTCAGATTACGCAACTGGCGCGCTGGTCGCGGTGAGGAAAAGAGGATGACCGAACTCGAGCCGTACACGCCGGGGCCGGCCTCCGCGGCGCAGGTGCGAAAGGACGGAGAGAAGTGGACGCTCATTCTGGCGCGAGAACTCCGGCACACCCCGGAAAAAGTCTGGCAGGCGTTAACCGACCCGGCTCACCTGCGCGAGTGGGCGCCGTTCGACGCGGACGGGAGGCTTGACACGGTCGGAGCCAAGGTGACACTCACTTGGGCAGGAACGGGCAGGCCGCAGGTGGCGACGGTGACGCGAGCCGATGCTCCCGAGGTGCTCGAGTACGGCGATATCCGCTGGGAGCTCGAAGGCATCGGCGGCGGCACGCGCCTGACGCTGTGGCACGCCATCGATCGCCGCTTTATTTCGTGGGGCGCGGCGGGCTGGCACATTTCCTTCGACGTTCTCGAGCGGCTGCTCGCGGGGAATCCGATCGGGCGAATCGTCGGCGACGGGGCGATGAAATTCGAAGGCTGGCAAAGGTTGGTCGCGGAGTATGCCAAGCAATTCGGCGTGAAAAACCATTAGCGAGGAAGACCACGGCAATCGGCGGTGGCAACAGGCGCACAATTATTCACCGGCTGCGGTCGGTCTTCCGAGTTCCGATATTCGTCTATATTTGTGGTTTGTTGTAAGGGAGTCCAAGCTACGCGCCCGGTACGAGGTACATTTTGTTCCCTCGCTTGCCCTTTCGGGATTTTGGGTGCGGTAGGGCCAAGTTGTCCGGCGAAGGATTCGAAGAGGCCGTCCCACGTCGATGAACACGGGACGAGACTTGGAGGCACATAACCGCGATGAATCCATCGGAACGGATTGACCAGTTGATCGCAGGGCTAACAGACTGGCGCGCAAAAACGCTCGCCGGCATCCGCAAGGCCTTCTTCGAGGCCGACGGGGAGATTATCGAGGAATGGAAATGGATGGGAAGCCCGGTGTGGTCGCACGATGGAATGATCGCGGTGGCAAATGCCCACAAGGATAAAGTGAAGGTTACCTTTTCACATGGGGCGAGCCTTCCGGATCCCGAAAAGATATTCAACGCGGGCCTGGGAGGCAAGGTTTGGCGCGCGATCGATTTCTTCGAAGGAGATAAGATCAAGGAGCGTGCTCTCAAGACCCTTGTTCGTGCCGCCGTGGAATACAATCAGACGTTTTTGAAGAAGAATGCTCGGGCGGTTTCGAGGGTTAAAGCAGGCAAGGGAAAAAGGCAATAAGACCGCGCTTTCCTCTCGCACATTTTGGCGCGCGTGCGACCCGAAAATGGCAATTGCGGCTCCCGCGCAATTTTAGAAATCACACACAAGCGTTTCGTGGTCTTGACCCACGAAACACTGACGTGCCTGCGAGGCGGGTTGAAACCTCATCTCTCCCGTCAAAGCGCGAATTCGAAATTCCCGAGCAGGAATTCGCGCGGATGCATTTCCCTTTCCGATTGACACTGCCACAAGCAGAGTTATAGATTCCGGGCGGGTTTTTGGTCCGGGAAACGCGAACTTTTCCCGCGGCGCATTTCTTCGACTACAAAGAAATTCCAAGTCATTCCGTCGAACCAGGGAGACGTGTTCTTCATGGCCCGCGCTATTTTCGTTTCCATACTTCTGGCCCTCGCCGCCCTTTCCACGTCGGCGCAGGAGGCCCCTCTCCCGACTGCGGCGCGAGGACCTACGCTCACGCTCGATCAAGCCGTCGCCTATGCTCAGACCCACAACCGGCAGGTGCTGATCGTGGCGAAAGAAGTGGAGAAGGCGAACGATCAAGTCCTGGCGACGAAATCGCAGCGGCTCCCGCAGTTCGACGTCGTCGCCCATGGCTCGGAACTGCTCACCCCGATCAGCTTCGATTTCCCGGCTGGAATTTTCGAAACAGGCAGCGGGCAACCTGTTCCCGCGGAAAACACGACGATTACGACGCCGCGCCGCCCAACGGCGTTTGTAATTGGCAAAATGGTGGAACCCCTCTCGCAGCAGTACGCGATCCATCTTGGAATCGAGGCCCAGGAAGTGGGCGTGAAACTGGAACGAGAGAATTTGAGGTTGCAGCGCGAGACGCTCACAGCATCCGTAAAGGATGCCTACTACGGCCTGCTCCAGACGCAAAGCGCGGAGGAAGCATCAGCGGAAAATGTGAAATGGCTGGAAGAGCTTGATCGCACCACGGACGCCTATGTGGCGGAAAAAACAGCGCTTCCCTACCAGAGTATGGGCGTGAAAGCGCAACTGGCCCAGGCGCGCGCGCAATTCATCACTCTCGAAGATACCTACGACACCCAGAAAGAGAATTTAAACGATTTGATGGGCCGCGACATTTTGACGGATTTTTCCGTCAGCGAGGTACCGGAAACGCTTCCCGAAGAAGGCGATCTGGAGGCGGCGCGATCGGAGGCTCTGGCCAACCGTCCGGAAATCCATCAGGGCAAGTTGAAAATCGACCAAGCCGAGCTGGACGTGCGAAGCGAAAAGGCGGCCTACATTCCCGAAGTAAGCTTCGCCGTGAACTACGTATCACCGTTTAACGTTCGCTTCGTGCCGAGCAACATCGCCTCGGCGGGAATCATGGTCGAATGGGATATTTTTGACTGGGGCTACAAGCGGCACCTGCTGGACCAAAAAAAACGGACCGTGGACGAATCGCGATTGAACCTGGACGAAACGGAGTCGCAGGTCGTAATTGACGTGGACAACCGATTTCGAAAACTGCGCGAGGCCCGCGCGAACCTGGACGCGGCACGCCTTTCACATGACGCGGAGCAGGAGAAGCTGCGCGTGGTGCTGGAAGAATATAAGCAAAAGGCCACGCTGCTGAGCACGGCCTTGCAGGAACAGGCAACGGCAACCCAGGTGTCATCGGCTTACCAGCAAGCACTGGCGGCCTTCTGGACGGCAAGGGCTGATTTCGAAAAATCACTCGGCGAGGATTAGATGCGAATTGAAAAAGCAACCGCCGGCCTACTCCTTCTGGCCTGCCTCGTTTTCTCGGGTTGCGGGGCGCCCAAGAACCGGGCCGCTTCCCTGACTCCTGTGAGCGTGGCGACGGTGACCGCGTACTCCGGGCCGGAAGGAATCCGGTATTCGGCGAGCATCGTTCCCTACTCGCAGGTTTCTCTGGTCTTCAAATCGGCCGGGTACATCACCGAGATTCTGATGCGGCCAGGCGTGGATGGGCGGATGCGGGTTCTTCAACAGGGCGATTACGTGAAGAAGGGGACGGTCGTCGCGACGGTTCGCAAAGTCGACTACGTCCACGCCGTCCAACAATACGCAGGCCAACTGGACCAAGCCAGAGCGGCCGCGACAAAAGCTCAGCAGGATTTTCAGCGGGCGCAGGCGCTGTATTCCGCGAATGCGCTCACGCAGCCAGATTACGACGCGGCCAAGGCACAGCAGGATTCGACCCGAGGAACGGTCAAAACGGCCCAAGCGGCCCTGAGCGAGGCTCGGCAAACGCTGGCCGATTGCGATCTTCGCGCTCCCATTGACAGCTGGGTGCTGAATCGGAATGTGGAGGTGGGGGATTTTGCAGCGACGGGTACGGTGGGATTCACATTGGGAGAAACTCGGTTGGTGAAAGCCGTCTTCGGCGTTCCAGACGTTTTGCTGTCAACCCTCCGAATCGGGCAAGAGCAGGGAGTCGTAACAGAATCGCTGGCTCAGGAATTTCACGGCCGGATAACGGCCATTTCACCGATCGCCGATCAAAAAAGCCGGACGTTTGAAGTCGAAGTGACGATTCCGAATCCCAAAGGGCTGCTCAAGGCCGGGATGGTGGCGACTCTCGATCTCGGCCAGCCGGCGCTGGTAAGTCCGGTGGCTGTGGTCCCCCTAAGCGCCGTCGTGCCCTCGGGGGCGGGTCCAAAGGGATTTGCCGTGTTTCTGGTTATGAAAGATGGGGCTCAGGACGTCGTAAAGCTGCAACCCGTTGAACTCGGCAATACCTACGGAAATCAAGTGGCGGTGGTAAAGGGAGTCACGGAAGGCGACCACGTGGTTTCGATGGGAGCCACACTGGTGAAAGACGGCCAGGCTGTGCAGATCATTCCGTAAGAGGCAAAACAAGTCACTCAGCGCGGAAACAACTCATGCCACATCGCACCGACGAAGACCTCATCCAACACGAACACAATACGGCGCGCTTCTTCGTAGAAAACCGCCAAATAGCCTGGATCTTATTGATTGCGACGATCGCCTGGGGAATCTACGGCTATTCGAAAATGCCGAAGCGCAAGGATCCGAATATACCGGTTCGGATCGCATCGGTCACTTGCCAGTGGCCCGGGGCGACGGCTGCACAGGTGGAGCAGCTCATCACGCGCCCGATCGAAAATACGCTCGCGCAGAATCAGTACATCCAACCGCCAAAGGGCGGCGATTTCGGTATCAAATCGCTCTCCCTGCCGAACCTTTCCATCGTCCAGGTTCAGCTGGTAGACACGCTGAAAAACACGAAGCCCGAGTTCAGCGATATGAACCTGAAACTCGAAGCGCTGAACAACAATTTGCCGCAAGGCGCGGGCCCGATTCAATTCAACAGCGACTTCGGCGATACGGCGGCGCTGATGCTGACCGTAGCGAGCCCTCTCGAGGATCCAACTGCCGTGGCCGTTCGCGCGCACGGAATCGAACTCGCCATCGAAAAAGCCCGGAGCGCGCGGAAGAAGCGAGGAGAAGGCACTCCCCTGACGGTCGTCTATTGCTTTCCGCGATCCGTGCTGGCGAGCGCCGTGGTGCGGAATTTCACGTCCTTCGTTCATTACGCCGAGGATGCCGGCGCGCTGAACAACCCGGAAATCTTGCAAGGACCCGGATTCGTCGCGGTGGACGCCTTCTCGAACAAGACTGATCCGCAGCTTTTCGCCGTCGGCCACCGGTTCATGCAAACCCGGCTGCAAGAGGCGGAAATTCATCCGGACGCCTGGCCGCCGGCTATCATCCACGACCCCACGCAGACAGACGCTGTCTTACAGGCCGACCCCGGCATGAAATACAGCTACCGCCAGCTGGACGAGTTCACCGACCTGATGGCGCGAACCATACTCGGCGCGCCGGAGGTCTCGCGGGTGGACCGCAAGGGCGTGCTTCCCGAACAGATTTATCTGGACTACTCGCAGGAGCGGCTGGCGTCCTACGGCCTGCAGCCCGACAACTTGAAATCGATTCTCAATGCGCGAAACATTACGCTCCCCGGCGGCGTGATAGAGGCCGACGGGAAAAACCTCAACATTGATCCCTCCGGCGCATTCGTGGATGCCACCGAGATCGGCGGAGTGATCGTGGGGTCTTCGAGCTTCGGAACGCCCGTTTATCTCCGCGACCTCGTGGACATCAGCTCGGGGTATCAAAGCCCGGCGCGCTATTTGAATTTTTTTTCCTGGAAGGACAGCGAAGGGCGGTGGCGAAGGACGCGAGCCGTAACGGTCGCCATCCAGATGCGCCCCGGGGAACAAATCGGACAATTCGGCGAAAGTGTCGAGACCAAACTGGCGGCTCTGCGGCAGATCCTTCCCCACGACTTGATCATCGAGCGCACATCAGACCAGCCGCGGCAAGTGGAAGAAAACGTCGAACTGTTCATGGATGCGCTTTACGAGGCGATTGCGCTGGTCGTGGTGGTTTCGTTGATTGGATTTTGGGAGTGGCGTTCGGCCTTGCTGATGGCAGTCGCGATTCCCATCACCCTGGCGATGACGTTCGGCTTTGCCTACGTTCTCGGTGTGGATATTCAACAAGTTTCAATCGCCACGCTCATCATTGCACTGGGACTGCTGGTGGACGATCCCGTCGTTGCGGGTGATTCGATCAAGAGGGCGCTGGCGGAGGGACTCCCTGCATCTGTGTCGGCGTGGCTTGGACCCACCAAACTCGCGCGCGCCATCCTCTACGCAACGATCACCAACATAGTCGCCTATCTTCCTTTTCTTCTGCTCACGGGGACGACAGGGGAATTTCTAATTAGCCTGCCGATTGTGATGACCTGCGCCCTGGTGGCATCGCGGCTTGTATCCATGACCTTCATTCCGCTGCTCGGGTATTACCTATTGAGGTCTCCGAAGAAAAAAGAACCGAGCATGGAAGAGCGGAGGTCTGCCGGATTCTACGGTTTCTATTACCGGGTCGGAAAATGGTCGATCGACCATCGGTGGCTCGTTTTTTCTGGCTCGCTGGTGTTCCTTGTCGCCGGCGGATTGGCAGGCCACCGCCTGCGGTCGCAATTCTTTCCGGAAGACGTCCAGTATCTCTTCTACGTTGATGTCTGGCTCCCCAATGACGCGCCGTTATTGGAAACGGATAAGGCAACGGAACAGGTGGAGGGCATAATTCGCGCAACGATAGCGGATTTCGACCGCGGGCATCCGGGAAAAGGCGGGCAGCCGCGTGGATTGCTGAAATCGATGACAACGTTCACGGGAGGCGGCGGCCCGCGATTCTGGTTTTCGGTCTCTCCGCAGCTGCAACAGTTGAACTACGCGCAGATCATTGTCCAGGATACAGATAAGGACGCAACGCCCACGTTGGTCCCCTTGATTCAAGATGCTCTCTCCAGAAGCTTGCCGGGGATCCGCGCCGATGTCCGGCAGCTTCAGTCCAATCCAGTGGATTACCCCGTTGAGCTTAGAGTGACCGGGCAGGTGGACACGAGCCCGCTCGAAGAGCCGAAGGACATTCGCACCCTTCGCGCGATTGCCTCGCAAGTGGAGGATATTCTCCGCTCGATACCGACCGCGACTCGCGTGTACAACGATTGGAGTGGTGATTCGTTCGAAGTTTCGCTGAAGGTGGACCCGGGCCGGGCTAATCTGGCGGGAATCACCAACCAAGACGTGGCGGCGTCATCGGTAGCGGCCATGAGCGGAGTGGGAGTAACGACGCTGCGGCGAGGAGATGAACAAATCCCTGTCGTCGCCAGGCTTCGGATGGAGGAGCGCGCTCAACTTTCCGACATTCAGAGCCTCTACGTCAATTCTTCCGCGAACAACGTGCGCGTGCCCTTGATGCAGGTGTCTTCGATTGACCTCGACATGCAGGCGCTGCGCATCTACCACCTGGAACATTTTCGGACGATCTCCGTTCGCGCTTTTCCCGTCAACGGAGTGCTCTCCTCGGAAGTTTTTAACGCCGCCGAACCAAAGCTCGACGAGTTGCGAAAATCACTTCCCCCCGGGTATCGCATCGAGACGAGCGGCGAAAAGGCGAAACAGCAACAGGGGTTTTCCAACCTTGCCATCGTGATGGGCGTTTCGATTTTCTTGATTTTCCTGGCCCTGGTGTTCCAATTCAAACACGCCATCAAGCCTCTCCTGGTCTTCGCCGCCACGCCCTATGGAGTTGTTGGAGCTATCCTGTCGCTCTATTTCACGGGGACGCCTTTCGGATTCATGGCCTTCCTAGGGATTGCCAGCTTGATTGGCGTGATCGTCAGCCATGTGATCGTCCTCTTCGACTTTATCGAGGAGATGCATGAGAAGGGCGAACCTCTTGAACAAGCGCTGCTCGATGCGGGGATAGTCCGCCTTCGGCCCGTGCTGATCACCGTGGGCGCTACGATTCTGGCGCTGTTCCCGCTGGCCGTTCACGGTGGACCGCTGTGGAAACCCCTTTGCTACGCTCAAATCGGTGGATTGGGGGTGGCTACATTCATCACGCTTCTGCTCGTACCCGTGCTTTACTCCATATTCGTCGAGGATTTGAAGATCGTCACCTGGGGAAAAGTAGAGGAGCATGCGCCGCTCGGCCCTGTTCCTGATCCGCAAGGCGAGATGCCCCGATAAAGCAGCCTACGCCACGGACAATCGGGAGGGTTGCGGCCGACCAATCGATTCTCCACTCCCCGGAATCCCGAAGGGTTCGACATTTCAGACACGGATTTTCCGCTAGGCAGGTGGCCTCGGACGAGCCGGGCGACGCTTGAAGAGGAGGCATTAGGGGTTCTGCCCCGTTTTGACTAGTCCAGTTGTTGGAAATCTACACTAAGCCGTGTGATTTCTTTCTTTTACATCGAATCGGTCACGTTCTGAGGGTGTTTTGAGC
Source organism: Verrucomicrobiia bacterium (assembly GCA_035503815.1). Classification (GTDB taxonomy): domain Bacteria; phylum Acidobacteriota; class Terriglobia; order Acidiferrales; family UBA7541; genus Palsa-295. The sequence continues at coordinate 72,984 of DATJTF010000003.1, read as the reverse complement.
GCATTTCCAGGGTCTATAGCCGGTGACAAGCGAAACCGTCTTAGGTAGCTGTGCCTAGATGACATAGGACAAACCAACCGAGCCATTAGTTTCCCGACTTGCGCAAACAGTTGCACATGTCCGACGCGAAGGGAAAACGGCAGGTTGTAGAATATTGTAAATAAAGACGTTACAAGTAAACCCAAGGTGCGCTTTTGGCCCCCCAGATGCAAGGGAAAGCGAAGGTTCTTGTGTGCGGAGGTGGGTGAATGAAGCTTTTCCGTTGGTTGCTCGTGGCAGCGATTATCGTGGTTGGGGCCGGAATTGCGAAGGCGGACGGGGGGGACCCGACGTTCAAGATCAACGATCCGGACAATACTCCCACGTGTGACAACATCACGGTCTTTTGCATTTCGAATTTCAGCAATTCGTCACTATCGATCCCCGCGGGGGCGTTTTCCGACACGCTGGTATACACGGGCACGAGCGATGTGACGGCGCTGGAGATTCTTTTTTCCGATACGGATCTGGAAGGCATCGCGGTGCAGAGCAACATCTTCGCGAATGTGACGTCCGCTCCCGAGCTTCTCAATAACCAGCTCTATGAGCTGTTCACGCTGAGCGGTTCGGGGCCGTGCATGTACAACGGCGTAAACGATCCTCCGGCCACGTGTTCGGGCATTATCTCGACCGGAGACGTGATCACCTTTAGCACGGCGGATGGTTTTGCCACAGGCCAGACGATTACATTCACTCCTGAGCCGGAAACGCTTGGGCTGATGGCGATTGGCTTGATCGCGCTGCTCTCACGGCGGCTACTGCAGAAGAGCGAAAAGTAAACTGGTTCGACGCCGGGGGCACTGCCGCCCGCGCAACGAAAGATATCCAAAGGGGAGACCGGAGATTCCAAATCACCGGTCTTCCCCTTTTGTTTTCCCTCACTTTTCTCGAAACTCGTTCGGACCTTCCACGAGAATTTCACTGCAGGCCATCTCGCCACTTTCTGCCTGTGCGGCCCCTAAATCTCTGCCGCTTCAAATCGCGCGAGTCATCAAGTCTCCAGCATGCGGTGGCGTAACGCGATGCGCCGTCGATTCTGCGAGTTCAGCGTGAGAGTTCATGGTTTGTGGGGAGTGGAGTACTTCTTCAACAGAGCATTGAATTCGGGGCTGTTCTGGAGGGATTGCAATTCAGGATCGTCCGCGGCAAATTGCGCAGGATATCCCTTCTCAAAGGCCTGGCGAAGCGAGGCAAGAGCTTCGGCCGCCTTTCCGGCGATGGCGTTAATTTCGGCTTCGTCATAGATGTAATTCACGTTGACTTTGTCGATGGCGCGAGCGCGGCGGATAAAGTTCTCGGCCTGACCGGAATCTCCTGTCTTGGCGTAGGAGAGAGCAATTTGGGCCATGATGGAAGCGTCCTGAGGGTTAGTTTCAAGCTCCTTGAACCCCAGTGAGATTGACTGCTGGTAGGTTGCGCGAGCTTTGTCCTGTTCTCCCAGGGCGCGATAGGAGTCAGCCAGATTGACAACGGTCTGGGTATCGTTCGGGCTGAGCTTGACGGCGTGTTCGTAAGAATCCGCAGCCTCTTTGTACTGCTTGAGGAAAAAGTAAGCAGTGCCCAGGTTGGAGTAAGTCGAGAAATAAGGCTCAATCTGAATGGCCCGCTGATAGTAGGGGATGCTTTCGGAATATTCCCCTTCGGTTGCGTATACGGTCGCAACGTTCTCGTACCCGGCATCCACATCGGGCTCGAGCACTGTCACTTGCTTGAAGGCATCCAAGGCCTTCGGATAATCGCCGAGTTGATAGTAAGCGTTGCCGAGATGATTGAAATTCTCCCAGTAGTAGGGGTTGAGCTGGATGGCCTTTTGCAGGGCATCGATAGCCTTGGGCCCGTTTCCGGATTTGAGATAAACAGCGCCGAGCTGTCGATAGGCCTCGTCGGAATTGGGAGCCAGGGAGATGGCGCGATTCAGCTCGGCAATGGCTTCCTCATATTTGCCGGTCACTCGATAAACACTACCCAGAGTCGCGTGAACCTCGGGAAGCGAATCATTGAGCTGAGCCGCTTGCTGCGCGGCTCCCAGGGCCTTCTCCGCGTAAAGAGGGTCCTTGTTCGTGTTGTAAAGGCGGAGGCTAGCATCCGCGATGCCGGAATAGGCCAGCGCGAATTTGGGATCCGCTTGAAGAGCCTGGTCGAAGTAATTGAGGGCGTCCTGAATGGTTTTGGGATCGTGAGCGCGGAGATCGTTGCGGCCACGAAGGTAAAGGTCGTAGGCGGCGATGTTGGAAGTCGGGCGTGAAGTCGCCTTGGCAATCTCCTCGTTCGAAGGATTGACGTTGAGGGCCGAAACGATCTGGGAATACATCCCGTCTTCCAGGGTGAAGAGATCGCCGGTGACGCCGTCGAACTCCTGGCTCCAATCGCGCTTGTGCTCCAACACGTTCTCAAGATTCAGAACGACCCGGATTTTATCGCCGCTGCCTTGAATATTGCCGGTAACCAGCAAATTGGCGCCGAGGGATCGAGCAATCTTTTCGATAGGCTGGGACTGGTCTGCCTTTGCGGCCGCCTCCGACGCCGTGACGTGGACCCCTTTCATCTGAAACAGTTTCGCGGACAAATCGTCTTGAATACCTTGGGCGAGGTAGCCGAGTTGCGCCTGGTCGCCCAGAATTCTGAGGGGAAGGATGGCGACGTAGCGGCCGCTGGAGAGCGGCGGGACGCCCGAGACGCCCGACTTCTCGATTCCCACTTTCTGGGTGACCAAATGACGCACGGGGGGAATTGCAACGGCAAGGAGCAGCGCCGCTATGGCGCCCGCCACCCACCAGACCCAGCGGCGTTCGGCGAATTCGGGGATCTGGATTTGGACGGTCCGACTGCTGCTGCTCCCCGATTTCGAGCCTTGAAGGTCGGCCAGAATTTCATACGCATTCTGATAGCGGAGCGCAGGATCCTTTTCGAGGCAGCGCATGATGATGCGGACAAACCAATTGGGAAGAGAGGGATTAATCGTCTTCGGATTCTTGGGCTTCTCCTGAATCCGCTGATACATCACCTTCAGCGTGGATTCGCCGGTAAAGGGAACGTCGCCGGTGACCATTTCGTATAGGATCAGCCCATAGGCGTAGAGATCGCTTCTCAGGTCCGCCGGCTTCCCTTCCACCTGCTCCGGCGACATATAGCGGGGAGTGCCGATGAAGGCCCCGGTCTTGGTCATCCCGGCGCTGCCATCGTCCACGGATTTGGCGAGGCCGAAGTCCGAGATGTAAGCTTGATCGTTTTTGCCGACGAGAATATTTTGGGGCTTCAAATCACGGTGAAGCACGCCCTCGGAGTGCGCCGCGGCCAGTGCCTCGGCGACTTGTTGGGCAAAACTTAAGACCCTCTCCATAGGCATCCGGGGGTTCTCGCGGATGATCTGTTGAAGGTCTTGGCCCTCCACATAGGCCATGGTGATGAACTTCATCCCATCGAACTCGCCCATGTCGTGAATGCGCAGAATGTTCTTGTGAGATATTTTGCTGGCGAGCAGAAGTTCCTGCTTGAAGCGCCTGAGAGCGTCGGGTTCGCCCACCATGCCCGGGCGAACAACTTTCAAGGCCACGACGCGGTCAAGATCCTTGTCGTAGGCGCGGTAGACGCGGCCCATGCCGCCCTGGCCCAAAATAGCTTCGATTCGGTAACGGGGGCCAAAATCGCTCCCAGGAGCAACGACCGTGGGATCCACCATCTGGATCGTTTCCGCATCCAGACCGGGCATGGGTGTACCGCAGCGGGAACACGATTCCGCAAAGTCGGGATTGGCAGTGCTACAGTGAGGACAATTCATTGCCACAGCCGCACGGGCGGCCAAAGGACATCGCAGAGAGATTATCTTCCAAGAATTGTGATGCTGCAACCGATAAGTCATGGTATTTCAGACACTAAGAGGTCTCTCAGGTTGTTAGCCTCGATGTAAACAGGCGAGATGGTTCCGCGGAGGCGACTCTTGCTGGGAACGCCGGTGTGGATTTGGGTCGGGTTTTCTGTGCTTCTCGTTTTCCTTCTAGGGGTGGACCTCGCACTATTCCACCGTCGGGCGCATCGGGTCGAATTGAAGGAGGCCCTGCTCGAGACCGCCGCCTGGATCGGAGCCGCGCTGGCATTTAATGCCTGCATCTATTTCTGGTATGGTCCGGCAACGGCGGTGGAATTCCTGACGGGCTACTTGATCGAAAAAGCGCTTAGCGTAGACAACATTTTCGTGATCTTGGTTATCTTCCAGGCTTTCCGAATCCCGGCAAAGCTGCAGCACCGGGTGCTCTACTACGGCGTGCTTGGAGCTCTGGTCATGCGCGGGATATTCGTCGCCGCCGGAGTCAAACTTCTGGATGCGTTCCACCCGGTCCTCTACGTATTCGGAGCAATCCTTCTCGCCGCGGGAATTCGGATGATTTTTCCCCAGCGCCGGAACTCAAGAATGGAAACCAACTGGGCCGTAAAAATCGCGGGAAAATTCCTGCCCTCATCGGAGGACTTTCACGATGAAAAGTTTCTAGTACGGCGAGAGGGAAAGTGGGTCGCGACACCGCTTTTCCTGGCGCTTGTCACGGTGGAGGCCGCGGACATATTCTTCGCGGTCGATTCCGTCCCCGCAGTTCTCGCGATTACGCGGAATGCCTTTATCGTATTCTCATCCAACGCGTTTGCAATTCTGGGGATGCGCGCTCTCTATTTTGCTCTTGCGGGTCTTCTGCCCAAATTTCGCTTCCTTCACCAGGGACTGGCTCTTTTGCTCATTGTCGTTGGCGTCAAAATGATTCTAAACCAGTGGGTGGAAATCCCTGACATGGCATCGCTCGGTATCGTTGCGGGGGTTCTGGGAGCCACGGTAGGAGCCTCGATGATTTGGCCCGGCAAACGCGGTCAGGCTAAAGCGGCTGAATAAAAGCGCGGGAGATGGCGCCGGCGAAGCGCCGGGACCATTCACCTTAGATTCAGAACCAAGATTCGCGGTTCGGTCATGTCCTCAATCGCGTAGCGCAGTCCTTCGCGCCCCATCCCGGAATCCTTCACGCCGCCGTAAGGCATGTGATCAATTCGCCATGCGGAAACATCTCCAGAAATCACGCCACCAACATCGAGCTCCTCGAAGGCTTTCATCAGGAGGCCCACGTCGCGCACGAAGAGGCCCGCCTGCAAACCGTAGGGCGAATCATTCACTTTGCGAATCGCTTCGTCAAATTCGTCGTACGGATCAATTGTCACTACTGGAGCAAAAACCTCTTCCGAGCACACTCTCATCTCGCGTTTCACGTTCGTCAAAACGGTTGGCTCCAGGAAAGCTCCGCGGCGGGCGCCTCCACAGAGCAACTTCGCTCCTCCGGCCACAGCTTCTTCTATCCAAGTGGCGGCACGGAGGGCGGCCGCTTCATTGATCATAGGGCCGACGTCTGTCGCTTCATCCATGGGATCACCCAGCTTCAATTTAACGACCCCAGCCACGAGCAATTCCGTGAACTTCGAGAGAATCGCCCGGTGAACGAGAATCCGCTGCACCGAAATGCAGCTTTGTCCCGCGTAGGAAAACCCGCCGCCCACGCAGCGCCGCGCCGCGTCGTCCACATCGGCGTCCGAATGGACGATTACGGCGGCATTGCCGCCGAGTTCGAGGACAACTTTTTTCTTGCCGGCCTTTCCCTTCAGGGACCATCCCACCGCGGCGCTTCCGGTGAAGGAAAGCAGCTTCAGCCGGTCGTCGCGCACCAATTGCTCGGCGTCCTTGACGGCGAGAGGCAAAACACTGAATCCCCCCGCGGGCCAAGACGTCTGCGCGACGACCTCGGCAAGCAACAAAGAGGTGAGAGGAGTCTGAGGAGCAGGTTTCAGCACGATCGGGCAGCCGGCCGCTATCGCGGGAGCAACTTTGTGAGCGACGAGGTTGAGCGGGAAATTAAAGGGGGTGATGCCGAGAACAGGCCCCAGCGGAAACCGCCTCACAATGGCGCCACGTCCCGCAGAGGACTCCTGCCAGTCGAGCGGCAGCCACTCGCCGCCGATTCGCGTGGCTTCCTCGGCAGCCACGGCGAATGTGAACACCGCGCGGTCCACTTCCGCCCGAGCTGTTCGAATCGGCTTTCCGGCTTCGAGAGCAATCAACGAAGCGAATTCCTCGGAGCGCGTCCGGATGGCGCCCGATATCTCGCGGAGGATGGCCTGGCGTTGGTATCCGGGCACTTTCCGGGTGACACCAAATGCGCGCTGCGCCGCTTCCACGGCCGTTTCCGCATGTTTCGAGGAAGCCCAGTACCCTGTTCCCGCAACCAAATCATCGTGGGGTGAGCGAACCTCAAACGGCTCGCCATCCTTCACCCACTGGCCGCCGAGGTAGAAGCCCCAATCCCTGCCACCCGCTCTTGTCGCCGTCCTCATGAAGAATTTACTCCGGTGAAATTAGCGCCACGTCAGCCTCTGTGCTGCGCGCTTTCCAAGTGCGCTTCCGCGACAATTCCAAGAGCGCCCTCCAAAACGTTCAACCCTTCGTCGAATTGCGCATCGGTGACGACCAGGGGGACCAAAACGCGGATTACGTTTCCATACGTACCCGCGGAAAGAAGAATCAAGCCCTTCTCGTGGCACTTGCGGAGAACGTGTTCCGTCGCTTCCTTGTTCGGCCGATTCGAGCCATCCGGATGGACCAACTCAATCGCGCGCATTCCACCGAGGCCGCGAATGTCTCCGACGATGGGCCAACGCTTCTTCCAGACTTCTGCCCGAGATGCGAAGTGTGATCCAAGTTCGGTGGCGCGCCCCAGGAGGCCGTCGGATTGCATGGTTTCGATCACCGCCAATGCGGCGGCCAAGGAAAGCGGGTTTCCTCCATAGGTGCCACCGAGCGTTCCTACGCCCGGCGCATCCATGATCTCGGCACGGCCTGTAACCGCCGCCAGCGGGAGTCCCGCCGCCAACGATTTGGCGCTGACGATCAAATCGGGCTCGACCCCGTAGTGTTCGATCGCAAACATCTTGCCGGTCCTGCCAAATCCGCTCTGGACCTCGTCGGCAATGAACAGAATCTTGTGGCGGCGACAAATCTCCGTCAGCACGGAATAGAACTCGCGCGGCGGCACAACGAACCCTCCTTCGCCCAGGACAGGCTCGGCGATCACGGCCGCTACGGCGTCCGACGCGACCAAGCGCTTGAAGGAGTCTTCCAAATGGTGCGCGCAATGAAGATTGCAAGACGGATATTGAAGCGAATAAGAGCACCTGAAGCAGTACGCATAGGGAATGCGGTAAATCTCCGGAGCAAACGGGCCGAAGCCGGCCTTGTAAGGATTGATCTTGCTGGTCAGGGACATCGTCAGAAGAGTGCGGCCGTGAAATGCGTCCTCGAAGCAGATAACTGCCGCGCGCCGCGTGTACGAACGCGCGATTTTGACGGCATTCTCGATTCCTTCGGCGCCGCTATTGACGAAGAGAGTTTTTTTCGGAAACGAACCGGGCGTAAGCGCGTTGAGCTTCTCCGCCAGCTCGACATACTTGGCGTAGGGCGCCACGGCAAAGCAGGTGTGCAGAAAGGCGTCCAATTGCTCGCGCAGCGCCGCGACGACCCGAGGTGCTCGATGGCCCACGTTGATCACGCCGATGCCGCCGGCAAAATCGAGAAAGCGATTGCCGTCAACGTCCTGCACGATGGCGCCTTCCGCGCGATCCGCAAAAATGGGCGTGGCGTGCGCGACGGCTCGAGGCACAGCCGCTTCGCGGCGACGCATCCATTCCTTTGATTTTGGCCCGGGAATCGGCGTCTTCAATTGAATCGTGGCCATTTCAGTACCATCCAATCGGCTGCTCGTTGAGATTGACGTGGACCTGCTTCGTTTCCAGATATTCCTCAATGCCCCAAGGCCCCAATTCGCGCCCGAAGCCGGATTGTTTGTAACCTCCCCAAGGCGCCTCCACATAGGTAGGCTGCATGTGGTTGACCCAGACGATTCCCGCGCGAAGAGCCTTCACAACGCGGAACGCCCGGAAGATATCACGTGACCAAACGGCGGCGGCCAATCCATACGGCGTCGCGTTCGCGATACGTATCGCCTCCGCCTCGTCGGCAAACGGAATGACGGAAGCGACCGGGCCGAAGATTTCTTCCTGGGCAATGCGCGACGAATTGTCCACGTCATAAAAGACAGTGGGTTCGACGTAATAGCCTTTCGCAAACGAAGCCGAGCGGCCGCCGCCGGCGGCGACCTTCGCCTCCGTTTTCCCAACCTCCTGGTAAGAGCGGACGCGATCGTATTGCTCCTTGCTGACAAGCGGACCCATCTTGGTTTCCCGATCGAGCGGCGGCCCCAGGCGGATCGAGCTGGCTTTAGCAGCCATCGCATCCACAAACTTTCTATAAATCGACTTTTCCACGAGGATACGGCTTCCCGCCGAGCAGACCTCACCTTGATTGACGAAGACGCCGAAGAGAGCGCCGTCGATGGAGGCGGCAAAATCCGCGTCGGCGAAAAAAATGTTCGGCGACTTTCCGCCCAATTCCAAGGTAACTCTTTTCACGGTGTCCGCCGCAGCCTTGACGATTATTTTTCCGACGGCAGCGCTTCCCGTGAACGCGACCTTGTTCACGTCCGGATGCCGAACCAGGGGCGCGCCCACCTTCTCGCCGAACCCGACGATGACGTTCACGACGCCCGCCGGCAGGCCTGCGTCTACCAAATAGTGAGCAAACTCGAGAGCGGTCAACGGAGTCTGCTCGGCCGGCTTTAAAACGCATGTGCAACCGGCTGCAATAGCGGGGGCAAGTTTCCAGGCGGCCATCAACAGGGGGTAGTTCCAGGGGATAATCTGCGCGGCAACACCGATCGGCTCACGAAGCGTGAAGCTCAAAGCATTGTCTGGCACGGGATTGACGTGGCCGAGAACTTTCGTGGCCAGCCCGCCGTAGTACTCGAAACAAGTCGCAACATCTCCAATGTCGTATTCGGCCTCGACAATCGGCTTTCCGGAGTTGCGCGCTTCCAGTTCCGCTAGCTCAGCCGATTCCTTGCGCACGCGCTCGGCCAGTCGAAAGAGAATCCGTCCTCGCTCCTGAGCCGTCGTCCCGGGCCAAGCGCCGGATTCAAATGCGTTCTTCGCCGCCTCCACCGCGCGATTGACGTCCGCTTCGTTTGAATCCGGGACTTCCGCGATCACTTCCTCCGTCGAAGGATCCACGACCGGAAAGAATTTCCCTGAAGCGCTCTCGACCCAATCGCCATTGATATAGTTACGGTATCTTTTCATGAAGATTTCCCTTCCCTAAGATCCGAGCGGATTATTCGAAATGGCTCCCGCCTGCGCCGCAACCTTGCGGCCGCCGTAAACATAAAAGAAAAAGAACGCCAAGCCGATAAAAACGGCAGTGCCGCCCACCATCCAGGCCTCGTAGCGAATCAGAGACGTGATCTGCTGCGCCGGAAAGAACGCCAGCGCCATTCCGAGAATCGTAGTGAGGAGGCCGCTGGCTCCGGCCAGATACAGCGTCGAGCGAGAGTAGCGGCCCTTCCCCGCTTTGGGGTCCGCCGCGATTTTCAGCAAAGCGGCAAAAATGTAAAGAAAGGGGAGGAGTTGCAGAACCACCGCCAGGGACAGCAATCTTTGAAACGTCTCCTGCACACCGGACCCGAGGAAACTGATGAGGACGAGCACCGTCGACACCGCTACGTGGACGATCAAGGCTGCGTAAGGGGTGCCGTAACGCGGATGAACGCGGCCGAGCCACGAAGGAAGGTAGGAGTCGAGGCCGGCGACGAATGGAATGCGGGCCGAGCCGGCAAGCCATGCCGATCCGATCCCGGCGATCGAAACGCTTAAGAGCAAAGCGAAGGGGCCAATGATCCAGGGGACACCAATTCGCCCGGCCATGTGGCTTACGGCCTGGACGATGCCTTGGGTTACGTTGATGTCCTTCTTGTCTATGGCGACCAGAAGCGTGAGCGTCGCGGCAATGTACAGCACACCGGAGAGCACTCCGCCCCAAGCCACCGCCGAAGGCAAGTTCTTCTCCGGCTCCTTGATTTCGTCGCCCATAACCGAAGCGAGTTCCAAACCCACCAAACCGAAACAGATCACGCCGAAAGAATTGAGAACGAACCGGGGATCGGCGGGGATTCGAAAATCGGCTGGAGAGACGGATGTTCCGAAGTGCAGCCAAATCACCAGGCCAAGTGCAATCAACACGGCCGCGGCAATTCCCGTGCCGATGCTCCCCACGTTGTTAATCCACTTTCCCACGCCAAGCCCGACAATGTTCAGGACGGCCAGAATGGCCAAGAGAAACAAGGAGGCGATAACCGCGAATGTCTTGTCGTCGGCAAGCGACTGATGCCCGGGTACGATGAAAACCGAGACTCCCACGAAGTAGAGCATGACGGTGGGCACGTACATCATATTGTTCGTCCAGTAGCACCATCCCGACAGGAAACCGTGAAAATCGCCGAACACTTCCTTGGCCCAGAGATACACCCCCCCTTCTCCGGGATAGCGGTGAGCCAGTTCAATCACGGCAATTCCTTGCGGCCAGAAAAACATCAAAAGAGAAATAATCCATAGCCAAACCGTCACGCCGCCGTTGGCAGCGATGCTGGGCACAACGTTGAGGTTGAAGACTGCGACAACGAAAAGAGCGACAAGGTCCCAGCGTCCCAGCGCGCGTTTCAGGTGCGCCACTTCTTGCGACGATGGATTCTGCTCGGTCAGATCATTCTCCAGAAAATCGCAGCCCGGGATGGGAATCCCCGGCTGCGATACAGTCTCATTCCATGCGCCGCAAGCCGCTCACGCTGCGCCGCGGTTCAGTGCGCCGAAGCAGGAGCGGCATGCGGCACTTTCTGAGCTTCCGCGAGGGCTGGAGCCACTTCCGCGAATGCGGCGAGGTGCCGGTCGATGTCGGTCTCGGTGTGGGCCACCGAAATCGTCCACTGTTCGTCCCACCAATAGGGCTGGGCAATCACGCCTCGGTTGGCCATCGCGAACCAGTAGTGCCGCCACAGCTCGGTGTCCGCATGGAGCCAATCCCGGTAATTTCGAATCGGCCTATCGAAAAACATCAGCGCGCCGTTGCTTCCAGCGGACACCACATAGGTCTGCAGCCCGTTCTTCTCGATCTGCTTGGTGTATCCATCCACAAGCTTCTTATTCAGTTTGTTGACGTGCTCGTAAGAGCCCGGGGTGAGTACCTCGCGGAATGTGGCCAGTCCGGCGGCCATGGCGACAGGGTTGGTATTGTACGTGCCGCCGTGAAACACCTTGTGATCGGAGATGAGCCCCATGACTTCACGCGTGGAGGCAAAAGCGGCCAAAGAAAAACCGCCGCCGATGGATTTGGCCAGGCAGACGATATCCGGCTTGACGCCGAAATATTCACACGCTCCGCCGCGAGCGAGCTTCGCTCCCGTTTTCACTTCATCGAAAATCAGAAGAGCGCCGTGCTTCCGCGTAATTTCCCTGAGTTTCTGGTGATAGCCCGCGTCCGGCATCAGGATCCCGACGTTCATCATGATCGGTTCGACGATGACCGCGGCGATTTCTCCCGGATATTTCTGGAAGAGCCCTTCCACGGCGTCGGGGTCGTTGAATTGCGCGATCACCACATTTGCCAGCGTGCCCTTGGGAATTCCCGCCCCGCCGGGAATGGAGTTTGGAAACTTCGCGTCGCCGACTTCCGACGCTTTGGGCTTGACGGAAACAAGAGCTGAGTCGTGCAAGCCGTGATAGGCGCCCTCCATCTTGATGATTTTGTCGCGGCCGGTGGCGGCGCGAGCGAGCCGGACGGAGTGCATCGTGCACTCCGTTCCGCTATTGCTGAACCGGACCATTTCCACCGGGAAACGGCGGCAAATTTCTTCCGCAAGTTCCCATTCCAGATTGTGCGGCATTCCAAACATCGTCCCCGTCCCCAACTTTTCCTGAACCGCCTTCATCACCGCCGGGTGACAATGCCCCGCCATCAGCGCGCCAAAGCACAGATTGAAATCCACGTAATCGTTTCCATCGATGTCGCGGATATGACCCCCTTTGCCGCTTTCGACAAACAGCGGGTACGGGTCGTAGGCGCGGTAGTTACTGGCTACTCCAAGCGGGATCCGCTCGGTCGCTCTTTGGTGCGCGGCGCGGGATTTGGGCGTGCGCTTCTCGTACGTCTCGATCTCTTTGCGAAGTGCTTCGTGCATTGGAGCCTCCATAATCTTTTTCGGCTGGTGAGCCGTGTTTTGGTGAGTCTTGTGGCGCGCTGTCTGAGTGCGTTGGGCGGCGCTGAAGAGCCGCTTTCAGGGCTTGAAATTCCAGCGGCGAAACGTGAAGCCGCGCCGCTTCAATTCCCTGAAAAAAGGCTGAGGAGGAACCACCATTTCTGGAGCGATTACGCCCACGCCTGGAATTTCGCCGCGGCCGTGCATAATCGCGGCAATCGAGCAGGGGAAACCCGTGTCGCGAGCCACGGCCGACATCAGCGGACGCTTCGTGTTCCCCGCCCACATTTCCATCGCCGCGGCGGTTTTCTTTCCCTTATGGCGCCCGATTACAACCAGGCGGAGCGCTTCCACATCTTTCGGCGGCTTTGTCGCGGCGTGTTTCTGGAGAAGCGCCAGCAGGACTTCACGCGGCACGATCTTGTAGCCATTGATCCCGACGGGTTCCCGGCTCGTGAATCCAGTTTCCGCGAGGCCGCGAACCAGGCTCACCAGTTCGGCCGGATAGTTGATCTTGAAAAAAACTTCCTTCACGCCCCGGCCGCGAAAACTTTCCGCCAGCGTTCCCAGTTCGGAATGGATCGAATGGCGGAGCGTAATTTTTCCGATTGGATGGGGAAAGGAACCGGGTTCGGGTTCCGACAGGATTGCTTTCTCGACATACCGCCCCCCGGTGAAATGAACCGGGGGAGTCGTGAGCTCGTCGAGGATGGTGGCGATCGAAAAGGAATACGCGATCGGGCTGTCGTACTTTTGGAGATCGGCACCGGCATTGTAAACGCGAATGGATTCCGGACGGTCCATCGAGTCGCACAGAGCCCGCGCCATTACGTTGGTGATCCCCGGCGCTCCACCCATGCCGGGAATCGCAAGTTTTCCGATTCGCCGGAAATCCTTGTCGAGAGCGAATTGCCGCCGGGTCATGTGATAGAGCCCGCCGAGGTCCATGTAATGAATTCCCGCCGCCAGCGCCGCGCGCATGACGTGCAGGTTCCAATTGAATTGCGTGCAATTCAATACCACGTCCGCGCCTTTCAGAAGTTTCGCGAGGCGGGACGTCTCTCGAACGTCGGCAAACGCAGCTTTCGACTTTCCGCGGCCGAATTGGCGGGAGACTTCACCGGCGCGGCCACGGTCGAAATCGGCAACGAGTATGGTCTTCACTTCGGGGGCGCCGGCCAGGTCGTGAACGACCGCGCGGCCCATCAAACCTGCGCCAAGAACGGTAACCTTCATCTGATCCCCGGTTTGAAACTCACTCCACTATTCTAACGCAACAAAGCGAGGAGCCCCACGCGCGAGGCTCCTCGCCCTGTCGTCCCCCAGAACTGCCTTAAAACATCAACTTCAGTGCGAACTGAATGACGCGCGGCTGTTCGCGAAGGTTCAGAATCTGGCCAAAGGTGCCGCCATCCGCGGGGCTGCCGTCGCTGAAATTTCCATCCGGATTCGCAAACTGCGTGTGGTTCCACGCATTGTAGAATTCGGCTCGAAATTCGGTATTCCACCGCTCATTGATCGCGGTGTTTTTTGCGATGACCAGGTCCGTATTGCTGATTGCCGGCCCGCAGCAAAGGGCGTGCGGGATATTGCCGAACGTTCCAGGGTTCGGGTCGCTGATATTCGCCGAGTTGAACCACACGCCGCCGTTTGTTTTGGGATTCAAGAATTGGACGGGTCCCGTCGCCTCCGGTGTATTGGCGTCCTCGAAGAAAAAGCTGCTCATCAATTCCGTATCGTTGGCGTCCTGAACGCGGATGGGAAATCCGCTCTGATAGGTGATGATGGCAGACACTTGCCAGCCATCGGCAACCTTTCCTTTGAACCCGGAGTACTGAGGAATGGGAAGCTGCCAGATCGGGCTGAAGACAAATCGGTTCTTCGCATCAAGCAGCGAATCGCCGCGCGTAGCGTTGAAATTGATCGGGTTGAGTTCGTTTTCAAACGAAGCGCCTTGGTCAATGGCTTTGCTGAATGTGTAGGACGCCTGGAAACTCAGGCCGCGGTCAAAACTGCGCTCCACGGAGACCTGCAGCCCGTTGTAGTTGGAATTCGCGATCGTTCCCTCGGCGAAAATATTGCTGAACACGGGCACGCCGTCCGGCGGGCAGGTGGAATTGACCGCTGGGGACCCGAGAAGCGGCAGACAATTCGGAGACGAGTATCTGCGGAGTCCGACAAGATTAATCCCGTCGCTTCCGGCCGGAATGACGCTTGTCACGTTGGTACCGCCGGGGATGCACGTGGGGCCTGCGGCGCCGTTGTAGGGCAGATAGAGTCCAGTGCATCCGGAGTAGCCGGCCAATCCCGGCGGGGCCGTGAAAGGTTGGATGGTAGTCCCAGCCGGGATGAAGTACGGACTATCCGAGCCAAACGGGCCGCATGTGTTTGCTCCCAGCGTATTGTTGAGCTCCAGGCAGGTCTCGGGAGTTCCGTAATTCAGGTCGTGCGAGGCGAGCAGGTGGTGTGCCTGGGTTCCGACGTAGGAAATTCGGAACAGCATGGACTTGGAAATCTGCCTCTCGATCGTGAGGTTGTACTGGTCGGCGTACTGGCTTTTCAGGTGCGGGTCGAATTCGCCGTAAAGCAAAATGGGACGAAACGAGGCCCAGTCGACGCAGCCTGGGGGCCCGGCGGGATCGGGACAAGGTGTTGTCGGCGTCTGATGAATAATTCCCGTGAAAGGGTTGGGAGAAAACGGTCCGGCGACGGGATCGCTCGATTGTGGCAAGAACGGCAGATTGAAGTTTGGAAAACTCAGCGAAGAGCTTCCGCCAAAGGGAGGTTCGGCGCTGAACTGTTCCAGGACCAACTGTTCCATCGGATTGTAGAAGATGCCATAGCCCGCCCGAATGCTCGACTTGCCGGGGCCGCCGAACAATTTGCCTAGAAATCCTTCCGTGTTGGATGGACTCCAGGCCAGGCCAATGCGCGGGGCAAAAGCCTTGTAGTAAGTGGAAGTCAGGCCTTGCGGAACGCCTTTGTCACCTGGAAAAACGAGTCCGGTTGGAAAAGTGGAGTTCTGACTGCTGTTGGGGCCGCAATCTCCGGGATTGTATCCGGCCGTTTCCGAACCCGCCGTGTAGATCCAGCAAGGATATTGCGTGGTGATCTGGCCGGGTCGGAAGGTCTGCAAACGATTTTCGGTGTCGTAAAATGGAGTGTTGAGCTCCCAACGAAGACCGTAATTCAGGGTCAAGTTCGATTTAAGCTTCCAACTATCCTGCGCGAAAAGATACAGGGCTGTGTTCCGGATGTATTCACCTTGCGCCGCACCTTGTCCGTAGGTGTTGGGGACGCCCAAGAAATAATCGGCGTACCCGTTCGAATACCCAATGTCGTTGGTCCCGGTAGAGTCGGGATTGGCGATAAAGCTGAAGGAGCCGTTCACGTTGTAATAAAGGAATTGGTTGAACTGGTGGCGGCTGGCATCGACGCCAAATTTCACGGTGTGCGAGCCGACCGTCTTCGTGTAGTTATCAGTCCACTGAAATGAATTGCCCACCTGGGGGAGTTCACCTTCCACGTTATTTCCAATCGCAAACCCGCCGCTCACATTGATGTACGGCAAGCCCGTGTGGCCGGGAAGATTTGTCGTGATGCCGAGCTGAGGGTTGGAAGGATCCGAAAAGCAGTTCGCGGGAGCAATCGCGCTTCCGCAGGAATCCTGCACGCTGGGAAGCGTGTTCAACGGATGGTCAAACTTCTCCTGGCCCTCGCGAAAATAGTTGAAGTGAAATTCATTCACGGCCGTGGACCCAATGGTCCACGTGTGAGTGATGTTCCACTGCTGGGCGCGAGTGGAGGTAAGGCCGGGAAATCCGGGGAGGTTCGTGCCGGCGCCTTGAAAGTTGGCAAATGGCTCGGTATAGGAGTCATTGTTGAAAAAGTAGTAGACGGACAACTGTTGCACGCTCGATAGCTTGTGATCCACACGGCCGGTGAACTGGCTCACGTATTCGGGACGGCTCGGAATTGTCGTCAGCGTTCCCGTCCCAAACGGGGCGACATACTTGTTATAGATGGCGAGCGCCGTGGGATCGAAGCATTCGATCGGAACCACGGCATTCGGGAAAATATCCGCATACGCGTTGCCGGCGACTATCGGAGCGCCCCCTTCGGCGGTAACGGCTTGCTGGCACGTTTGTCCGCTGCCCCCCGTCGTGCGATTGGCAAGTTGTGTCGCAAAGGTCTGGTCATTGATGGTGTTGGTGGAAGAGAAACCTCCTCCCGGACCGAAATTTCCCGCAGCTTCATCCGCGGTCGGAAGGTTCACCGTGCCCGAAGATGTCCCGGTAATCTGGCGGTTGCCTTCATACGAGGCGAAGAAAAATGTCCGGTCCTTCTTAATCGGCCCGCCGAAGGTCGCTCCAAACTGGTTCTGGTGATAGGCGGCAACGGAGTTGTCGAAGTATCCGCGAGTATTCAGGACGTTGTTCCGAAAGAACTCATATACATCGCCGTGGAAATTATTCGTCCCCGATTTGGTGACTACGTTGACCACCGAACCCGAGTTCCGGCCATACTCGGCATCAAACGTGTTGGTCAGGACACGAAATTCCTCGACAGCATCCGGCGAAGGCTGAATTGCGGGCCCGTTGACGAAGAGATCGTTGGCGTCGCCTCCGTTCACCATGTAGTTGTTGGCCCTGCCGCGCCCGCCGTTCACCGACACAACTCCAGGGTTGCTGCTGCCATAGAACAGGTCGGCGCCCAGCTGCGATTGAACGCCAGGTTGAAGTTGCAAGAGTTGGTATGTGTTGCGCGTATTGAGAGGGAGCTCGCGAATCGCTTGCGAGGTCATCACGGCGCCGAGCTGTGTGCTTGTCGTCTCCACCTGCACGGCGTTGGCCTCGACCGTGACCGTCTGCTGCGAGGTGCCGACCTGGAGAGTCAGCGTGAGAAAGTTGACGTGGCCGATGGAGACAACCACACCTTTGGCGACAAATTTCTTGAACCCGTTCGCATCGGCGTAGACGTCGTAGGTGCCGACGGGCAATTCGGGGATGTCGAAGCTTCCATCCTGGCCGGAGACGACGGTTCGCGTGCTGTCTGTTCCTGTTAATGTCGCTCTGATCTGCGCATTTGGGATCGAGGCGCCGGAGGGATCGTTTACCACGCCTCGGATTTCACCGTTGGTTTGTCCCAGGGCTATGCCCGCCCCGCCCAGGAAGGCAAAAACGAACAGACACACGCACCCCCACCGCGTCGTCTTCATATCCGCTCCTTTGGATAAACTCGCGCCACCCCTGACGCTTCCCCGACTTTGAGGTTGCAAGCTTGGAAAAAACCTTACTATAATCCGGGAACGTTAGAAGATGGCCTCCTGGATGTCAAGGGGAAAACTCCGTTGCCAACCACAACCTCGAAGTCTTCCGTCTCCCCGTCCGCCGAAGGCCGGCTTCGCATCAGCGACGTCTCCCGCCGCGTGGGGATTTCCCCCTCGATTCTCCGCTCCTGGGAAAACCTGGGGCTAATTACTCCCGGCCGAACGAAAAGTGGATACCGCCTTTACACGCCGGAGGACGTCCGCATTCTGAAACGCGCCCAATTCCTGCGCCGGGCCCGCGGGATGAATGCGCCGGCAATCGCACATTTGCTGCGGGCCGAAGGTGTGCTGGGCAAGAAACCGCCAAGGACTCAGCCGATTTCCGTGGGCGTTCACCTGCGCCGGCTTCGCCTCAAGGAACGCTACCCGCTGGCGAGAGTGGCCGCCGCCGTGGGCGTCTCGGTGGGATTTCTCAGCGCCCTTGAAAGAGGACAGATGACCGCGTCGGTCTCCACTCTTCGCCGTTTGGCCCGCTTCTATAGGATGAATATTTTGTCGCTCTTCAATCCTTCGGACGTAAACCCGGGCGTCGTTCGGCCGGCGGAACGAAAAATTCTCGAGGCCGGGAAGGGGGTGCGCATGGAGCTTCTTTCCTGGGGAAATACGCAAATGGAGCCGCACCTGTTCTGCGTCGCCCCCTCGGCGGGAAGCGGTTCTTCCTACGCCCATGAGGGAGAGGAATTTCTGTATGTGCTCAAAGGGAAACTGGAGATATCTCTCGAAGGCGGCGATACCGAAATCCTACACGAAGGAGACAGCTTCTATTTCCAGAGCAGCACGGAGCACAGGTGGAGAAACCCGGGAAAGGAAGAGGCTCGCGTTTTGTGGATCAATACTCCGCCGACGTTTTGAATTAAGGAAATCGGCGCCCTTCGCACCGTCGGCCGAATATTCCAGTGTGGGCGCAAATCTTTCGAAACTAGGGAGGGCAGCCGCAAAATGAGGACCACGAGTATCGGGCTGGCCATCGCGCTCTGCCTTGCCATCGGTCTTGGTGGCTGCGGCAATCGGACCCCTACGCTCAGCCTTCTCGTCTGGGAAGGGTATGCTGACCCTTCCTTCATCCGTGGATTCGAGCAGAGCCATCACTGCAAAGTCATTGCGGCCTACATGGGCTCGAGCGACGAACTCGTCGCGAAGCTTCGCGGGGGAAGCGCAAGCAACTACGACGTGATTTCGCCATCCAGTGATGTGGCCACGATGATCGCAAAGGCGGGCTTGGCCGCTCCACTCGACTTGTCCAAAATCCCCTCTTACCCGCAACTTTCCGAAAAGCTACGTGACATGCCGCTCGTGAGAGTAAACGGACAGGTGTACGGAGTGCCCTTCACTTGGGGGCCGAATCCCCTCCTTTATGATACGACCGCGTTCGCGAAACCGCCCGATTCCTGGACCATCCTGTGGGACCCAAAACTGAAGGGGAAAATATCGGTTTGGGACGATCTTTCCACGATTTATATGACGGCGCAAATTCTCGGCTACGACAAGCCCGACCCGAGCCATCTTTACAACCTGACAGACGACGAACTCGAAAACGTCAAGAAAAAACTCCTGGAATTGAAGCCCAACATCCGAAAAATATGGGCCACCGGAGGCGAGCTGACGAACCTTTTCGAAAACCATGAAATCGTCGCGGCGATGGGATGGCCGCTGAATACCAACCAGCTGCGCCAGCTCAATTTTCCAATCGGAGAGACCATTCCGAAGGAGAACACAACCGGCTGGATCGATCACCTCATGATCACTTCCGCCTGCAACCACAAGGACCTGGCAACGGAATTCCTGGAGTACATGATCGAAGCCAAAACGCAGAAGGCGGTCACCGACGTTACCCGCTATGACCCTGCCAACCCGCAAGCAGCCCAATTCATGACGGACGCCCAAAAGAAGGCCTTGCATCTCGACGATGTCGACGAATATATGACTCACATTTACTTCTGGCAGCAGGTTCCCCGGCGCGAGAAATACAATGAAATCTGGAACGAAGTGAAGGCGGCACAGTGAGTGTTCGAGATTTGACTCCGGCCTTCACCGTTTCCGCCGCAAGACCAATCGCAACGCAAGTCATTGCGATTCCCGCGAGCAGCCATTGAGCGCTAACCCAGATGAACCGAACATCGCACCCGCGCCCGGGGGGTCCACCCTTCTCTCGATCCAAAATGTCGAGAAGGGGTTTGGCGGACGCAAAGTTCTGCGCGGCATTTCGCTCGAAGTCGCTGCAGGAGAATTTCTGACCATTCTGGGCGAGAGCGGATCGGGGAAAACAACGCTTCTGCGTCTGCTCGCCGGGTTTGAAATGCTGGATCGCGGCGAAATCTTCATCGGCGATGAACGGCTCGACACCATGCCCGCCTACCGGCGCCCTGTGAACACGGTTTTCCAGAGCTACGCCATCTTTCCTCATCTCTCCGTCTTCGAAAACGTCGCCTATGGCCTGAGGGCGCGCGGAGTCAGCAAGAGGGAAATCCCCGAACGCGTGGGGCGGTCACTCGAAATGGTGAAAATGAGCGAATTTTCCGGCGCGGCTCCGGCAAAACTCAGCGGCGGTCAACAACAGCGGGTGGCTCTAGCACGCGCGCTGGTCAACCGGCCGCGTGTGCTGCTGCTGGACGAGCCTCTGTCCGCGCTCGATGCCAACCTGCGGCGGCAGATGCAACTCGAGCTGAAATCGCTGCAGCGCGAGGTGGGCATCACGTTCATCTTCGTTACGCACGATCAGGAAGAGGCCATGGCGCTTTCCGACCGAATCGCTCTGTTGCGCGCCGGTCTGCTTGAACAGGTTGCCACGCCGCGCGAAATTTACGCCAGCCCCGAAACCGCTTATGCAGCCCAATTCATCGGGCAGACAAATCTTTTACGCGCCGACGTTCACGACGGCCTTGCCGCCTGCCGGACGATTACCTGGCGCGCAACCGGGCCCGCCGGCCGCGCGATTTTCTCTCTGCGTCCGGAGCATATTCGCCTCGCCCAGCCCGCCCCACCGGGCAAACTTACGGATGCCACGTCGGCCCGCTTCAAGGGAACGATCACGAATCAGACGTTCGGAGGCGCCGCCGACTTGCTCGAAATCGATTGCGGCGATGGGCAATTGATTCGCGCCCGGGTGGCGAGTCCCGGCGAGCTTGCCGGCGAGCGGGAATTCGAATTCGACCCATCATGCGCTATCCGCGTTCGCGAGGGGAGCGAGCCCTGATGTACTCGCGCGCCTACAAAAGCGTTGTCACCATTCCACCGCTCGTATGGGTCATCGTGTTTCTCCTTGTGCCGTACGCGCTCTTGTTCTGTTATAGCTTCTGGTCGGTCAGCCCTTCGGGCCTGATCGTTCATAATTGGAATTTGGGAAATTTCGCGGAAATGCTTCGCCAGCCGATGTATCTGGCCACCCTGCTTCGCTCCTTGCGCATCGCCGCTTACGTCACGATCCTCGCGCTACTCCTCGGCTATCCCGTTGCCTACTATTTATCGCTTCATGCCTCCAAGCGGCGGGATCTTCTCTATCAGCTCGTGATCATTCCTTTGTGGGCCAGCTATCTGGTGCGGGGTTATGCGTGGAAGACGATTCTAGGAACCGATGGCGTCCTGAATGGCGTTTTGAACTTTCTCCACGTTACCAACGCTCTTCTCGTCCTTCAGACTCACCTGAACGCCTCTTTTTCCAGCCACGCCTGGACGCACGGTTGGCACGTCACCTTCGTTCCCCTTAGTTTTCTTCTCTACAGCCCCTTTGCGGTTGTCTTGATGCTTACGCACATTTACACCCCTTTCGTTTTCCTGCCCGTCTACGCCTCGCTCGAGCACGTTCCCCGCAATTTGATCGAGGCTTCTTACGACCTGGGAGCTTCTCCCTGGAAGACTTTCCGCCGCGTCGTGCTGCCGCTTTCCCTGCCCGGTATTGTTGCCGGGGCGACGTTTGCCTTCGTGTTGACGTTCGGAGATTTCCTCGCACCGCTGCTGGTTGGCGGCCCAAGCGGAATCATGATCTCCAACATTGTCGCCAGTGAATTTGGGGCGGCCTACGATTGGCCGCTGGGCGCGGCTATTTCTCTTTGCATGCTTCTTCTCGTCGTCAGCCTCCTCTACTTCACCGAGAGGCTGGAACGAAGGGTGGCCTTCTCATGAGCCTTCCCGCCGGCCAAAAAAAACCTCGGCTTCTCCAGGCCTACACGTTTTGCGTTTTTGCTTTTCTCTATCTGCCGATCGTGACTCTCGTCGTCTACTCGTTCAGCCGCGGAGGCGTCGGAGGGTTCCCCCCCGCCGGTTGGACGTTCGGATGGTACAGCCAGCTCTTTGGCGACGCCGAGCTCTGGAACTCCGTCCTCAACAGCCTGATCGTCGCCGTGGCTGCTGTCGCCATATCCCTGACTCTCGGCCTGCCCGCGGCCCTGGCTTTGGACCGCGCCGAATTTCCGGGAAAATCGCTTTTTCGGCGCCTCGTACTTCTTCCGCTCATCCTGCCGGGCATCATCACAGGGATCTCTTTGCTCGCTTTTTTCGACCGCAGCCACGTCAACTTGAGCCTCGTCACCGTGACGCTCGGTCACGGAACCGCGCTGATTTCCGTAGCCGCCACGGAAATCTTCGCGGGGCTGCAAAAATTCGATCGGCGGCAAGAAGAAGCGTCGCTCGATCTCGGCGCCCATCCTTGGAAAACGTTCTGGCGGGTCACGTTTCCCAACCTGCGCGTTTCGATTATTGCCGCCGGGCTGCTGATCTTCACTCTTTCCTTCGACGAAATCGCCGTGAGCTTTTTCCTGATGGGCCGCGAAAATACCCTGCCGCTCGAAATCTGGTCGCGCTTGCGACGCGGGATTACTCCCGAAATCAACGCCATTTCGACCCTGATTCTCCTGTTTTCCTTTGCCTTGGTTCTTGTTTGGTACCGGTTGCGGACGCGGACAGAAGTTGCGGAAGCACCCGCCACTTCACTGCTCGCATCAACTTTGGAGGGAACGCCGTCATGAGCCCGACCCGCAGGGATTTCATTCGCTTTGTCGTGGCCGGTTCGGTCGCCGCCGGTTGCCCGGTTGATTTGTCGCTCCTCGCCGCGGACGCGCCCGAAGCGCTGGTGGACGGAGAACACAACGAAATCTGCCACAAAGTCCGGGACGGGATCACGTTTCCCAAACCGCCCGTTTCGACTACGTGTGATGTAATCATCGCCGGCGGCGGCGTCAGCGGTTTAAGCGCGGCCTATTTCCTGCGCGATTTCGACTTCCTCTTGCTCGAGAAGGAGCCGCATTGGGGCGGAAACGCCTACCTCGAAGAATTCGAGGGACAGGCATTCGCCACGGGCTCCGCCTTCGCCGAGAAAGGCTCCGACGCCGAAGCGTTGTCCCGCGAAATCGGACTAACGCTTCTGCCGGTAAATTGCCCCGATCCGACCATCGTGAACGGCAAGTGGATCAAGGACACATGGGGCGGCGGCCTCGATTCCCTCCCCTATCCCCTCGCTGTGCGCGAAAGCTTCAAGAAATGGCGAAAAGATATGCTCGCCATTAACGTCTCGAAAAATGTCGCGCACTATGACTCCCAGACATTCGCCAGCTTCCTCCACGGCTATGCGCCCGAACTCAAGCAGTGGTGGGACGCCTATGGCCCCTCCAACTGGGGCGCGCGTTCCGAAGATACCTCGGCGCTGGTCGGGATCCAGGAAATTCAGTGGATTTCGGACTCGGTCGAAAAAGGCGATCCTCGCGTCACTCTTCCGGGCGGGAACGGCGCAATCTCTAAAAAGCTCGCCGAAACACTGCTTACCCGGCATAGCCAGGCGATGCTGGGCGATTCGACCGTCATTTCCGTCGATCCGCAAGACAACGGCGTCAATGTTACTTACCTTCGCGAGGGTAAGCCAATCACGGCCCAGGCCAAGTACGTCATTATGGCCACGCCAAAATACATCACTGCGCGCATCGTGTCTGGCATGCCCGCTTCCCAAATCGACGCGATGGAGGCCATTCGCTACTGCCCCTACCCGGTCGTCAACATGATTTTCGACAAGCCGGTCTACAACAAAGCGTATGACACCTGGTGCCCCGGAAATTCCTTCACGGACTTCGTTCTTGCCGATTGGGTGATGAAGTCGCAGCCGGGCTACGTGCAGCGCCACAATATCCTGTCGTTTTACACTCCTTTGATCGAATCCGAAAGAAATCGCCTCTTAACCATCAACGGCTGCAAGGAAATTGCCGCGCACGTCCTGGCCGACTTCCACAAGCTCCTTCCCGAATTCGACGTCGAGCCTGCCGAGATTCGCTTTTATCGCCGGGGACATCCGATGTTTATGCCCACCCCGGAAACCTTCACGAAAACTATTCCAGCGGCACGCCGGCCGCTCGACCGGGTGTTTTTCAGCAACACGGACTCCGTCGGCCCGGAGTCGGACGTTTCGAATGCGATCAGCGAATCGCGAGCGGGAGCCGAATGGGTCGTGAAGAGGTTGAAAGGCGCCTCTGCCGCTGCAGCCGGTGCGGCGCTCGGAATTCGAGGCTAGCTGGCAGGATCCGCTTACGCGCCCGGCGTCTCACGCGCCATGGCGCCGGCCTTAAAAACAAATCGCCCGGAAACTTTCTCCGGGCGCCTGGCTGATTATTACATCACCGGAACTGCGAGCGGCCCGATCCGGCGAAAAGTCTCTGACCGGGGCGCTACTTCGTCTGCGAGTTCGCCACGTGTAGATTATGCACCCCAGCGAAAAGCGAAACTCCCGTGCTCAAGGATTGCGGTAACCACCAAATTCGCCGCATGGTCAGATTGTCGCTCCGCTGCATCCGCCGCGCCATGTAGTCGAACAGCAGCGGCCCCACCTGCACGGCCGCGTACATCGCCCCGGAGTGGGCGAACGGGCGCATGATGGGATCGTCTTCCACCGCGCCATTCGAGACTGCCTGCCTCGTCGAGTAGGCATCAAACGTCGCCGCACCATGCTCGACCAATGCCAACGCAAACCAGGCGCGGCGCGACGGAATCTCGGGCTCCTTAATCTCCTCGGATTTCCCGTTCTTGATTTCGGGAACGCGTATCGTTGACAACCCTCGCCCCGCTTGGTCCGCATCCAGAGCCGCATCCCTGTTTTCGGCCGATACGCCGGCGCTGGTAGGCAATCCGGCCTCCAGACGGTCGTTAACGGAGGAAGCGTTGCGGTTCGAGGCTGAGTTGGCTTCGCTTGCCGCGGATGGAGTAACCGCTGCTGGTTTCGTGTCTGCGCTGAGGTCTGCGCTCGCGGGCCGAGTGCCGTCAGGCCCCGTGGTTGGCTGGATTGCCGCTTGGGGTACGGTCGCTAGCTGCAGTGCCAGTGCTGCAATCGCCAAGACCATAAAGGGGCTCCTGAGAGTGCTGATCTACAGAATTAAGGGTTTGCAATGATTAGGCCAAGTGAGGATTTTTGCTAACCCGCTTAGAATCAATAGGTCGAGCGGAAAAAGGGGGTTTCAGGAGTACTTCGGGTACTATTTCGAGGGAAGTTGGCTTACTTAAAGTTCTACTTAATTTCCCTTAATGTGGCCTTTTTGGACAGAAGGCCCGATTTAATCGGCAGGAGCCGCGTATGACCCCCGAAGCGCGATAAGGCTCTGCCGAGCGGCCTCGATCGTGCCGTCAATGTCAGCTTCGGAGTGCGCGGCGGAAACAAACATCGCCTCGAATTGCGAAGGCGGCAGCAAGATACCGCGGGCGAGCATCTCCGTGAAGAATGCGGCGAATCTGGCTGCGTCCGACTTTTTGGCGTCGGAATAGTCCCGCACGGGAGAAGATGTGAAGAAGACCGTCAGCAGAGAACCGGCCACATTCACCTGGCCGGGAATCGAGCTCGCTTTCAGCGCTTCGCGGAGGCCTTCGGCGAGCCGGTCAGTCTTGGCATTCAGCTCCTCGTAAAACCCCGAAACTTCCAGCTTATTGAGCATGGCCAACCCGGCCCGCATAGCCAGGGGATTGCCCGAAAGAGTCCCCGCTTGGTAGACCGGTCCGACGGGCGCCACCAGTTCCATCAGTTCGGCGCAGCCGCCATAGGCCGCCACCGGAAGCCCCCCTCCAATGATCTTTCCAAGCGTTGTAAGGTCCGGCTGAATTCCAAACAGGCTCTGCGCGCCGCCGTGAGCGATTCGAAAGCCCGTAATGACCTCGTCAAAAATGAGCAGCGATTTGTCGCTTTCCGTGATCTCCCTCAACCCGGCCAGGAAATTGCCCAGCGGAGGCGCGACTCCCATGTTCGCGGCGACAGGCTCGACGATAACGGCGGCGATTTTCCCTTTTTGCCCTTTGAAGATTCGCGCCACCGCGTCCAGATCGTTATAAGGAGCCGTCAAAGTGAGCTTTGCGAGCGCCTGCGGCACGCCGGGACTCGAATTGATGCCCAGAGTTGCAAGGCCCGACCCCGCATCCACGAGGAATTGGTCCGCGTGCCCGTGGTAGGCGCCGTCGAATTTCAGGATCAAATCACGCTTTGTGAAGCCTCTCGCCACGCGCGCGGCCGACATCGTCGCTTCCGTTCCCGAACTCACGAACCTCACCCTCTGCATCGAGGGAACCGCGCGGCGAATCTGCAGCGCCAATTCCACTTCCAGGGGCGACGTCATGCCATAGCTCGTCCCGCGGGTTACCTGGTCCTGGATGGCGGCGACGATGTCGGGATGCGAATGGCCCAGGATGTTCGCTCCCCAGGAGCAAACGTAGTCAACGTACTCGTTGCCATCCACATCCGTCAGCTTCGATCCCGCCCCTCGTTCGACAATCAACGGCGTGCCTCCGACGGCGCGGAACGCCCGGACAGGACTATCCACGCCTCCGACAAGGATTTCTTTGCCGCGTTCAAACACCGCCTTGGAACGTTGCCGGGAAGCTGCAGGCATCTTCGATAGGCCCCTTGAATCGTTTCTCTACAACGAGAAGTTCAGCATTGCTTCAGCCAACGGGCCGCGTCCTTGGCATGATAAGTGAGAATCATGGACGCGCCCGCTCTCTGAATACTCGTCAATATCTCAAGTACCACTCGCTTTTCGTCGATCCATCCATTGCGCGCGGCCGCCTTGACCATCGAATACTCCCCGCTCACGTTATAGGCCGCCACGGGAACATCGAATCTCTCGCGGACGCGCTGCACGATGTCGAGGTACGGAAGGGCCGGCTTGACCATCACGATGTCCGCCCCTTCTTCCAAATCCTGCGCCACTTCCGCCAGCGCCTCTCGCGCGTTTCCCGGATCCATCTGATAGCTTCGCCGGTCCCCAAACTGCGGAGCCGACTGCGCTGCCTCGCGAAACGGCCCGTAAAAGCCGGAACAATATTTGGCGGCGTAGGACAAAATGGCCACGTCGGCGAAGCTGTGCTCGTCCAGCTTCCGCCGAATCGCTCCCACACGGCCGTCCATCATGTCCGAAGGCGCTACGATGTCGGCGCCGGCTCTGGCGTGCGAGAGCGCCGCGTCGGCCAGAATCTCGATCGTCGGGTCGTTTACCACCTCTTCGCCCTGCAACACTCCACAGTGCCCGTGGCTCGTGTATTCGCAGAGGCAAACATCCGTGACGACGATCAGGTCCAGTTTTGCCTTGCGAATCGCCTCCACGGCGCGCTGGACGGCTCCGCTTGAGCTCGTGGCTTCCGACCCGCTCTCGTCCTTCTTCTCCGGCAAGCCAAACAGGATCACCCCCGGAATGCCGAGTGCCGCTACTTCCCGGCACTCCTCCACGATGTTATCCACGGATTGCTGATGGATTCCGGGCATCGAGGAGACCTCCACCCGAACTTTTGTCCCCGGACACGCAAACATCGGATAAAGAAAGCCGGCCGGAGTCAGACGCGTCTCCCGGACAAACCCTCGGATGGCTTCGGAGCGGCGCAGCCGCCTGGCGCGTTGAGTGGGAAAGCTCATTGAATCCTCGCGGGTGCTGCCATTCGAAAATGCTGCGCAATTGCTTCCGCCATGCTTTCGCTGGAGGGGTCGGCGGCCTCGATCGCTACATCGATTCCCAGCTCGTCCATCGCTTTCCGCGTCGTGGGGCCGATGGCCGCGAATAGCGCGCG
Organism: Verrucomicrobiia bacterium; assembly: GCA_035503815.1. GTDB lineage: Bacteria > Acidobacteriota > Terriglobia > Acidiferrales > UBA7541 > Palsa-295. The sequence continues at coordinate 45,441 of DATJTF010000003.1, read as the reverse complement.
GCGCGACAAATTCGCCAACTCCGCTTTTTCGAACTGTGCCGCAAAATTTCGGAAGGCAGACGGACTGGCGAACAAGATCACGTCCGCCTGCCCGTTGCGGATTTCATCGAGCGCTTTGGGACTCACTCTCTCCGGCGGGACTGTGGCATAGGCCTCCGCGGAAGTGACGATCGCACCCGCTTCACGCAAGGCTCTGGCCAGAGGCTCGCCTCCCAAATTGCTATGCGGCAAAAAGATAGTCTTGCCGCGAACGGAAGCCACAAGGTCGCTCGCGAGACCCTCGCCTCTTTCCGTCTCGGCAATATAATCCACGCGCATGCCTTCGGCCTGGGCCGCTTTTGCGGTCGCTCGTCCCACTACAGCCACTTGCGCGCGAGGCGGAGTTTCGCTTTCTTGCGGCTGGGGCTCCATCCCCAATTCCCGGCAACGCTCAGCATAAAAACGCACGGCAACCTGGCTTGTGAACAGGACCCAGTCAAACTCCCGGATCTTGCGGATCGAGGCGTCGAGCTTCGAAGCGTCCTTTGTCGCCACGAAACGCACCATCGGGAGTTGCACCACCTCGGCGCCCATTTGTTCGAGCCTATCCGTCAATTCAATGGAATGCTCCGGAGCCCGCGTAATCACGATTTTCTTTCCCGCCAGCTCCGGAGGATCTTCCGCGACGCTCGCGGGAACGGAAACTTTCCTTGCCTGCCGCAGCAAGCGCGCTCCGCCCGCATCCGCAATTTCCTGGCCCAACTCGCGGCCCATCGCCACCGCCCGCTCGGCGTTCACGTCACCTGCAATCCTTCGGCGCCGCCGAATCGATTGCGAGCCATCCACGGCGAGGACGCAAGCGTCCATAACCAATTCCTCTCTCTCAAATCGCGCCCACGCTCCCAGGGGAACACGGCAGCCGCCCTGCATCCTCGCTTGGAAGGCGCGTTCGGCGGCGACAGCAAAACTCGTCTTGAGGTCCAGAAGCTCGTCGAGAAACCTGAACAGGCCGGCCCGGGCTTTCAGGAATTCCACTCCCAGCGCGCCTTGCCCGACGGCGGAAAGCATCACCTCCGGCGCGAGGATTTCGGCGACCCGGCCGGCGAGACCCAATCGCGTAAGACCCGCTAGCGCCAAGACGACCGCGTCGCATTCCCCCGCTTCAAGCTTTTTCAATCGCGTGTCCACATTTCCGCGCATTTCAATGACCTGAAAATCGCTTCGAAAGGCGCGAAGTTGCGAAGCCCGCCGCAGGCTGCCCGTCCCAATGATCGCTCCGTCGCGCAAGTCCGCGAGCTTTTTGGCGTCACGACTGACCAGAGCATCGCGCGGGTCTTCCCTCTCGAAGACCGTCGCCACTTCGTATGCGCCGGGAAAGTCCGTCGGAACATCCTTCATGCTGTGAATCGCCAGATCGATTCGGCCCGCGCTGAGCGCCTCTTCGAGCTCTTTGGTGAACACACCCACCACGCCCAGCTGCTCGATGGAGTTCCCCGCAAATTTGTCGCCGGAAGTTTTCAAGATAACGAGTTCCGATTCGACGCCCGCGCGCTTGGCCAGCTCGTCGCGCAAGTGATTTGCCTGCCACAACGCGAGCGCCGAGCCCCTCGTCCCGATGCGCAGCGGCTTCAATCCTTCCCCTCGTCCAGCCCGAACAGGTGCCGCAGCGCTTCGAGCGCTCCCAGCCGGCCCCGCATCACGCCGCCTCTCTTGACTCGTTCCCCGGGCTGTTCGAGGACGCGTTCGATCAGCTCCTCGGTGATATGGGCAATCCGGCCGCGTTCCTCGGGCGACACTTCGGGCATTTCCTTGAGCTTCTCTTCGAGCAACGATTTGCGCTGGCGGTGAAACCGATCGCGCAAATCGTCCACGATCGAACTCGCCTCCAGCCCCGCGCGCCACGCCTCGAAACGCGTCAAATGCTCCTCGATCAACGCTTCGGCCCGCGGGATTTCCGCTTCGCGCGCTTTCTTGTTGTGCTCGACGATTTCTCCCAGGTCGTCAATGTTGTACAGGTAGAGGTTGTAGAGGCCCGCCGCGTCCGGAGCCACATTGCGCGGCACGCCCAAATCCACCACAAACACCGGCTTGCCATTTCTAGCTTCAATCACACGCTCGAGCATGGCCCTGGTCAAAATGGGCTCTCGCGAGCTCACCGAAGTCACCAGAATGTCCGGGGCCGTCATGGCTGATTCAAGCGACTCCCACGGCGCTGCCTCGGCTCCCACCCGGCCGGCAAGCTCCGCCGCCCGGTCGAACGTACGGTTCACGACTTTCAGGTTGCCAATCCCGCGGTTCCGCAGGTGCTCCACCACCTGGTCGGCCACGGCACCCGCGCCCAGGCAGAGAGCGGAGCGCCCCTTGAAGTTTTCAAACACGCGCTCAGCGAGCTTCACTCCCGCCAGAGCAACGGACATCGGCCTGGCGCCCACCTCCGTCTCCGCGCGTACCCGCTTTCCTACTTCGAGGGCGCCCTGGAACATTCGGTTGAGGATCGGGCCTGTCGCTCCATGGTCGAGCGCCTGGCTGTACGACGCCTTTAACTGACCGAGAATTTCGGCTTCACCGAGCAGCATCGAATCGAGCCCCGCCGCCACCCGGTACAAGTGCCGGACGGCATCCGTACCCATCCACCGGTAAAACCTTCCGTCCAGCTCGCCCCGCGGTATCCGGTGGAACGACGTGAAAAATTCCTGCATCGCTTCGGCCGCATCCGGGCTCGCCTCTCCCGGAACACCGTACAACTCGCTCCGGTTGCACGTGGAAAGCACCATCGCCTCTTCCAGCACTCCCTGCCGCCGAAGCTCATCCGCCGCGAACAACGCCTGTTGCGGAGAGAACGCGATACGCTCGCGAAGCTCCACCGGCGCTGTCCGGTGATTGCACCCGATTAGCGCGATCCGGATCTTGATCGCCGGCCCACGGCTGGATTGTGTCGCCAAAGCCATCATTGAAAGTGATGAAATTTCGTTAGATAGAGATTCACAAACGTGTAACTGAACAGCACGAAAGCAAAATTCACGGCGCAAAGCCGAGCCGCCCGCGCTCCCCGCCACGTCGCGCTCCGCGACAGATGCAGATAGACCACGTATGCAACCAGAATCAGCGCCGTAATCAGCACCTTCGGGTCCGCCAGCACGCCCGCTCCCGAAAGCCGCCACGCCCACACCAACCCCATCCCCACTCCCAATCCCAGCGCCACCAGCCCGATATACACACTGCTCCTGGCCATGCGATCCAGCACGTCAAGCGCCGGAAACCTCCACGCCGGTGTCGCCATTCGCCGCGAGCGCAGCATCCGATCCTGTATCAGGTATATCAAGCTCAGGACAAAGGATAGCCCAAAGGCCGAGTAGGCCCATGTGTTCAGCGTCACATGAAATGCAAACAGCGGCCCGCGCGGCAGCTCCGGGTTCGACACCGCCGGCGTCCAAAACACCCGGAGAACCGACATCCAAATCACCAGCGCCAGCGTCACAAACGCTCCCACGGACCTTTCGCGGTGAAATACTTCGAGACCCAGATAGGTCACTCCCAAAAGCCAGGCAAAGAGCGACATTGACCCGTACAGATCATCATAGGGAATCGATTGTGTCCCGCGGGTGCGCGCCAGCAGCTCAAAATACTGCGCCACGATCCCCAGGCACAGCAATACCGACGCCAGCCTCCCCAACGGCACGCTCGGAGCGTACAGGATGCGTGTGTAGCAAGCGAAGCTCAGCGCATACAGCGCCAGTGTCACAAAGGCCAGATATTGCATGGTTTGGGCGGCCCGCCTCCAACTCGCGCCATTATATCTCTGTTTTGCCGAACCACGGGGCCGCTTCCGGCCCTTCAACCATATCCCCACTTGGCGTTCTGCTATGATAAGTTTAATTTTGTGTCCGCAATGAAGCCGACTCGAGAGTCACAGAAAGCGCTTTTTCTGCGCGCTTGCCGGTTTGAGGCCGTGGATAGAGTGCCTGTTTGGATGATGCGCCAGGCGGGACGCTATCTGCCCGAATATCAGGCGGTTCGCGCGAGCCACAGCTTCCTCGAAATCTGCAAAACGCCTGAGCTCGCGGCCGAAGTCTCCATACAGCCTTATCGAATCGTCGGCGTGGACGCCATCATTGTCTTCTCGGATATTCTCATCGTCGCCGAAGCGATGGGCATGCCGCTCGACGTCCCCGATTCCGGACCAGTCCTTTCCGATCCACTCCGGGAGATGGCGGACGTCCGGCGTCTGCGCGATTTCGATCCGGAGATTGAAACTCGCTTTGTCGGCGATGCGATTCGCGCCATTTGCCGGGAAGCCGGCCCGGATGTTCCCGTGATTGGCTTCGCCGCCGCGCCCTGGACCTTGGCCTGCTACATGATTGAGGGCAAGACTCGCGGCGATGTGTCGCATGCGAAGATGGCGTTGCAGACTGACCCGGCTTTGATTCGCGAACTCCTCGCGAAGATTTCTCATGCCACCACCCGTTATCTCCAGGCCCAGATTCAGGCGGGAGCTGCCGTCGTCCAGCTTTTCGACACTTGGGCCTCCGAGCTTTCGGCGGACGAATATTCCGCGTTTGAACTTCCGGCCACAAAGCAGATCCTGGACTCGCTCGGCAATCCCGAAGTCCCAAAGATTCTCTTCGCCAAAGGCTCGGCGCGCCACTTGGAAAGCATGGCGAAATCGGGAGCGAATGTTCTAAGCGTCGATTCGAGCACGGACCTCGCCGAAGCCCGGCAGAGCCTGGGACGCCGCGTGGCGCTCCAGGGCAATGTGGATCCACAAATTCTCCTGGCTACAGAATCCGAGATTCGCCCGGCGGCTCAATCGGCAATAGAAAAAACGGGCGGCGTTGGACATATACTCAACTTGGGACATGGAATCCTGCCGGGCACTCCTGTGGAGAACGCCCGCGCATTCGTTCAAGCTGGGCAGCGCGCTCGTGTGATGCCCCTCGTCCCTGCCGTCCGGGAGAGCTGACATGGCGGGTGCAAAGGAAATGGGTTCGGAAAAACTCGAACTCGCGCAAGTCGACGACGAAATCCTGGAACGTTACAATCGCCCCGGCCCCCGCTATACGAGCTACCCCACCGCGCCCGTGTGGAAAGACGATTTTGGCCCCGAAGATCTCGAGGATTCTTTCGCCCGCGCCAACCAGGCCGCCTCGCCGGTCTCGCTCTACATGCACCTTCCCTTCTGCGAAAGCCTCTGCCTGTTTTGTGCCTGCACGGTCTCCATTCAGAAAAACAAGAGCGTTGCCGTTCCGTATCTCGAGGCGCTCAAGCGAGAAATCACCCACGTCGGCGAGCGTGTTTCCCGCGCCCGCCCGGTCATTCAATTTCACTGGGGCGGTGGAACGCCCACCTACCTGAGCAGCGCGCAGATGGTGGACCTGTTCGAGCACACGCGCGAGCGGTTCACCTTCGCTCCCGACGCGGAAATCGGCATTGAAGTGGACCCGCGCGTCACCACACGCGAACATCTGGAATCCCTGCGCCACCTCGGCTTCAACCGCCTGAGCATGGGCGTGCAGGATTTCGAGCCGCGCGTGCAGGAGACGATCCATCGCGTCCAGCCCTACGAGATGACGCGCGACTTGATCGCCGCCGCCCGCGAGCTGGGCTTCGAAAGCCTCAATATCGACCTCATCTATGGCCTGCCGTATCAGACCGCGGACTCATTTCGCGCCACCATAGATCTTGCCCTTACGCTTTCCCCCGACCGTGTCGCCATGTTCAGCTACGCTCACGTTCCTTGGCTCAAGAAACAGCAGGGTTCGTTCGAGAAGAACCTTCCCGAAGGAAAGGAAAAATTCCGCATCTTTCGAGCGGGCCTCGAACGGTTTCTTTCCGCCGGATACGTTTACATCGGGATGGACCACTTCGCCCGGCCCGGCGACGAACTCGCCGTCGCCCAGCACAACCGCACTCTGCACCGGAATTTTCAGGGATACACCACCAAGGCCGGCGCCGATCTCTACGGGATGGGCGTCAGCGCCATCAGCTCGATTGGTTCGGCCTACGCCCAAAATCGCCGGGAAGTTCCCGCCTACCAGCAAGGGATCGCAGACCGCGGCATCGCAACGATGCGCGGCTACCGCCTTTCGCAGGACGACCGGATTCGCCGCGCCGTCATCGGCCGCTTGCTTTGCCACACCGTCATCTTCAAACACGAATTGGAAAATGAGTTTGGGATTGGTTTTGACGGCTATTTCGCCGCCGAACTCGCTCAACTCGAGCAGTTCCGCGCCGAAGGCCTGGTGACCCTCCCGCCCGGCGAAATTCGCGTCACGCCGCTCGGCCGCATTTTTATCCGCAACGTGGCGATGGCCTTCGACCGCTACCTTCGCGAACAACAAATGGACAAAAAGCCGCTGTTTTCGAAAACTCTCTGAGCCCTGAAAGCGAATGGCCGATCAACCACGCGTTGTCGTCGTCGGTGCCGGAATTTCGGGGCTTTCCTGCGCCTATCGCCTCCACCGGTTGAAGATTCCCTGCGTCGTTCTCGAGGCTTCGGACCGCCCCGGCGGCCTCGCCGGGACCGTCGAGCGCGACGGCTTTCTTTTCGAAACCGGCCCGCAGAGTTTTCAAGGCACGGACTCGCTTCTCGGGCTTATCCAGGAACTGGACATCGAAGGCGAGCTGCTGCGGGCCGATCCGCGCGCCCCGCGGTACATTCTCCAAAATCACCGCCTGAAACAAATTCCCATGTCGCCGCAATCTTTGCTGCTCTCTTCCCTGCTCAGCCCTGGGTCGCGCTGGAAAGTGGCCAGCGAACCTTTTCGCCGCACCCGTCCTCCGGGGCATGATGAATCCGTCGCCGATTTTGTCCGCCGCAAGTTTGGCCACGAGATTCTCGAGTATCTGGTTTCGCCGTTCGTTTCGGGAGTCTACGCCGGCGACCCCGAACAGCTCAGCTTGAAAGCCGCCTTTCCTTCACTCGAAGAGTGGGAACGCGAATATGGCAGCGTCTTGCGCGGAGCGATGAAGTCCCGCGGCCCGAAAACCGAACGCAAGGGTCCGCCTCCCCTCTGCTCCTTTCGCCACGGCGTGGCCACTCTTTCCCGGGCGCTCGCGAAATCGCTGGGGGAATCGGCAAAGATGGGAGCCCCTGTCCGTTCCCTGCGCCGCACTTCCGAGCCCGGGCACGGCGCTTATGAAATCGGCACGGAGACTCTCGGCCGTACGGAAACGCTTCGGGCGCCCGCCGTCGTCCTCGGCACTCCGGCCTACATTTCGTCCCAGCTTCTAGGTTCCGTATCTTCGCGGATGGGCATCACTCTTTCCGGGATCGCCTATGCTCCGGTCGCGGTCGTTGCCGCGGCATATTCCCGCGCGCAGATTTCGAACGCTCTTGACGGGTTCGGCTTCCTTGTCCCTCGCAAGGAAAAAGTCCGAATTCTCGGCACGATTTGGAACTCCTCGCTTTTCCCCGGCCGCGCCCCGCAGGATAAAGTCGTGATGACCACTTTTCTGGGCGGAGCCACCGACCGTGATATCGCCGGCAAGGCGCGCGACGAAATTGCCGCCGCGGCCCACGAGGAAAATTCCAAGATTCTCGGCATTCAGGGCTCGGCGATCTCTTCAGAGGTCTTCGCCTATCCCAAAGCTTTGCCCCAATACAATCTTGGCCACGGCCACATCATCGAGAATTTGCGCGCGGGGCAGCAGGAAACTCCGGGAATTTTCTTCGCTGGGAATTACCTCGAGGGACCATCCATGGGCAAATGCGTCGAGCAGGGTTTTGCGACCGCCGAAGCCGTCCGAGCTTTCCTCTCTCCCGCCGGGGCAGCTCCGATTTCCAGCCTCTAGCCGCGCCTAATATTCCTGAAATCTTCTTATTCTTTGAGCGTTTCTTTGTAGCGGACTTCCAGCCTGTGTTGCCGCCTCGCTCCCGCTTCCCGGAAACGCCGCCTTTCCTCTTCCGTTTCCAATATCAGCGGAGGGACGCCGCAGGGGTTTTTGTTCATATCCAGCGCGACGTAGGTCACATACGCCGTGCTGGTGTGCCGCCTTTCGCCCGTCAGCGTGTTTTCCGCGAACACCTTCACTCCCACCTCCATCGAGGTGGTGAACACGCGGTTGACGCTCGATTTCAGCACAATCCACTCTCCCACTCGGATCGGAAATCGAAAGTCCAGATAATCCACCGACGCCGTCACCACCGGACAATTGGAATGCCGCGACGCCGCCAGCGCTCCCGCGATATCGATCAAATGCATCACTCGGCCGCCCAGCATGTTTCCCAGCAGGTTCGCGTCGTTCGGCAGAACGATTTCCACGATTTCCGATACGGACATGCTCACCGGCTTGCCCGCTGATTTTGCCGCCACCCTTTGGTCCGTCCCGGTCGCCGGTGCGCCTGCGGATTTCTCTTTGGAATTCGCCACGGGTTCCTGCGTTTTCGATTTTTTTGGCATGTGTGGCAGCAGCTCTCCTGCGCCCTGGGTCTCGCGCTTGGCCTTCCTTGCGCCGCCCGATATAATACCGCTCGTCCGTCCGATGGCTCAAACTCAGAAATCGCGCCGTGAAATGCTGGAGGCCTTCGTCGCTCAAAAGCCCGACGACGCTTTCGCGCGCTACGGCCTGGCTCTTGAATGCGTCAAGCTCGGCGACAACGCCGCTGCAGGCGACCATTTCCAGAAACTTCTGGCCTCGCATCCCGGCTACGTCGCAGGCTATTTTCAATACGGCCAGCTGTTGGCGCGCATCGGGCGCGAAGAAGAAGCCAAAAAACTTCTGTCCGACGGCATTGTGGTCGCATCGCAGGCGGGAGACATGCACGCCCGCGACGAAATGCAGGCAGCCCTCACTCTTCTGCGCTAGGGGACGGGGCTGCATTCGACTTTCATGAAACTGCATCCTCACATTCCGATATTTCCTCTCAGCTTGGTCCTGTTTCCCGGCGCCACCCTTCCCCTGCATATTTTCGAGCCGCGCTACAAACTCATGATCCGCCGGTGTCTCTCCGAACATCTTCCCTTCGGCGTGATCCTCGCCTCCTCGAAAGGAATCGCCCTGGTTGGGACCACGGCCGAAATCGTTCAGACCATCAAGGAGTACCCGGACGGGCGCATGGATATCCTGACGATGGGCCAGTCCGTTTTCAGCGTGAAGGAGCTCATCGACACGAAGGAGTATTACGAAGCTGTCGTCGAGTATCCCGCGGACTCGCCTCAGGCCCAATCTCCCTTGCCGGCCGCCGCCCCGCCGCAATCCAACGATCCCTTGCTGCAAGCCGAACTCGTCGCCCAGTTCAACCGATGTCATATCCTGCTCTTTGGCCGCCCTTGGTCCTCTCCTCAGGAAAGCGAAGACTTCCCCCTCAGCTTTACCCTCGCCGCTCTGCTCCCTCTGGATTTGGTCGTGCAGCAGCGCTTGCTCGAATTGCGCGGGGAGCGGGTTCGCCGCGACTATCTGCTCGAATGTATTTCCCGCCTGCTTCCCGAAATCGCCGAACGCCAGCGCATTCGCCGCAGCGTCGGCGGCAACGGCCACCCCGTAAACTGAATCCCTCCCCGCCCTCCCCTTTTTTGAATCCCCTCTCCCGTCAATCCATCCCAATCCTCGCGCCTAAGGCGTCGCGGCCGCTCCCCCGCCGCTCCAGCGCCTGCCGCACCCATCCGTATTGTTTCCCGACTGTGTTTCGCCGGTCCGCGCATTCCTCTATAATGGCTTCTCAGCGCGCTTCCCTGCGCGTCTCTCCGGACGCCGTTTTCACCGGAGACTGGGGGCCAGATGAGTTCGTTGCCGCAGACACTCGGCGACCTTCGCCGGAGCCGTTGGTCCGAAGAGGCGAGTTCGGCGCGCAACGTGCGCCAGGAACTTCGCGAAAATCTCCTCAGCAAGATGGAACGTGGCGAGCCCCTGTTCCCCGGCGTTCACGGCTACGACGACTCGGTCATTCCGCAAGTCATCAACGCCATTCTTTCGCGGCACCACTTCATTCTGCTCGGCCTTCGCGGGCAGGCCAAATCCCGCATGATTCGCTCTCTTGCGAATTTTCTAGACCCCGAGATTCCCTACGTCGAGGGTTGCGAAATTCACGACAATCCTTATCACCCGCTCTGCCGCTCCTGCCGCGAACGCATCGCCACCGACGGCGATTCGGCTCCGATAGCTTGGCTCAAGCGCGATCACCGCTACGTCGAGAAGCTGGCCACGCCTGACGTGACCATCGCCGACATGATCGGCGACGTGGACCCCATCAAAGCCGCTCGCGGCGGGCACAACCTGTCCGACGAGCTGACGATTCACTACGGCCTGCTCCCCCGAGCGAATCGCGGCATTTTCGCCATCAACGAGCTTCCCGACCTCGCCGGAAAAATTCAGGTCGGCCTCTTCAACATCATGCAGGAGGGCGACGTCCAGATTAAGGGCTATCCCGTCCGCCTCGCTCTCGATGTTCTTCTCGTCTTCACCGCCAATCCCGAAGACTATACCGCCCGCGGAAAAATCATCACTCCGCTGAAAGACCGCATCGGCTCCGAAATTCGCACGCACTATCCCGCCACTCTCGCCGAAGGCATGTCCATCACGCAGCAGGAAGCCTGGGTCCGCCGCGACGCCAAGCGCCGCGTCGAGGTTCCGCAATACATCCGCGAAGTTGTCGAAGAAATCGCCTTTCAGGCGCGCGAGGACAAGCGCGTTGACAAACGCTCCGGCGTCAGCCAGCGCCTTCCCATCAGCGCCCTCGAAAACGTTCTCAGCGCCGCCGAGCAGCGCACCGTGCGCACCCGCGATTCCGCCGTTGTCGCCCGCATTTCCGACGTCTATTCCGCCATCCCCGCGATGACCGGCAAATTCGAGCTCGAATACGAGGGCGAGCTTCGCGGCGCCGAAAACATCGCCCGCGAATTGATTCGCGCCGCGGTCGGCCGCACTTTCTCCCGCTATTTCGCCGACGTCAATTTCCAGCCCGTCGTTCAGTGGTTCGAACTCGGCGGCGAGCTCAAGCTTCCCGCCGGCGCTGCCAGTTCTGAAATTGTCGCCCAGCTCAAGAAAATTCAGGGCTTGTTCGAAAACCTGGGCGGCATCGGCGTGAATCCCAAGGACGATTCCGCCGTCGTCGCCAGCGCCGCCGAATTCATCCTCGAGGGGCTCTGGGCCCACAAGCGCATCAACCGCAGCGAGGAGCGCGGCTTCTACGCCGACGCCCGCAAGGTCCCCGAGCCGCGCGACCCCCGCGAAGGCCAGGGGCGTCCGCCGCGGAGGCAGTTCAACTGACATGAAATACGTTCGCTATTCGCGCTACGCGCCCGAGGCCGCCCAGGATATCGACCTCCAGGAGCTGATGAACCGTCTCTCCGACTTTTTCCTCCAGAGCGGTTTTGAATCGCAATATGGAATCTTCGAGATGAACTCCTCCGCCTCCCAGGAGCGCATTCTCGAACAGCTTCGCGAAGCGATCCTTCGCGCTCTCGAAGAGGGCGAACTCGTTCCGCCCGAATTGATGGAGAAGCTTCTCGAAAATCCCGACCTGTCTCAGAACCAGGAACTCCGCGACATGATCGACCAGATCATCCAGCGCATGGAGGAAGAGGGCTACATCTCCCAGCAGCAGCAAGCCCAGGTCACTCCTCCCCCTTCGGAAACTCCGGGCGGGCAAATCGGCCGGGCGCAGCCCAACGTCGAAGCCCGCTTCGAAATCACCGACAAGGCTCTCGATTTTCTCGGCTTCAAAACTCTGAAAGACCTCCTCGCCTCTCTCGGCAAAAGCAGTTTCGGCCGCCACGATACTCGCGACCTCGCCACCGGCGTCGAATCCGGCGGCTCCTCGAAACCCTACGAATTCGGCGACACTCTCAATCTCGATACCAGCTCCACGCTTTTCAACGCCGTCCAGCGCAACGGTTTCGGCATTCCCATCCAGCTCGATTATCCCGACCTGATGGTTCACCAGTGCGAATATCAATCCTCCTGCGCCACCGTCCTGCTCCTCGATTGCTCGCACAGCATGATTCTCTACGGCGAAGACCGCTTCACCCCTGCCAAGCGCGTCGCTCTCGCCCTCTCGCACCTTATCCGCACGCAATATCCCGGCGACTCGCTCCACTGCGTTCTTTTCCACGACTCCGCCGAGGAAATCCCGCTTGGCCAGCTTGCCCGCGTCCAGGTCGGCCCCTACTACACCAACACCCGCGAAGGCCTTCGCCTCGCTCAACGTATTCTCGCCCGGCAGAAAAAAGACATGCGCCAGATCGTCATGATTACCGACGGCAAGCCCTCCGCTCTCACTCTCGAAGACGGCCGCATCTACAAAAACGCCTTCGGCCTCGATCCCCTTGTCGTCACGCAAACTCTCGAAGAAGTCGCCAAATGCAAGCGCGCCGGCATTCTCATCAACACCTTCATGCTCGCCAGCGATTACTCGCTCGTTCACTTCGTCCAGAAAGTCACGGAACTCTGCCGTGGCAAAGCCTACTTCACCACTCCCTACACCCTCGGCCAGTATCTGCTGATGGACTACGTCGGCCGCAAAACCCGCAACATCCACTAGCCTTCGCTCCTCGTAGCGCCGGCGTCACGCTTGCATCGCGTATCTAGGCCTTGTGGGTCGCACCTTCAGGTGCGACATAAAAATGCCCGCGCGCAGCGCCTTCCTCTCTGCCGAAGGCGCGCTTCCGCCTTTCGCTTTTATCTTCCCCTCTTCCCACTCCTTTCCAATCCCCAGCTCCTTCCCCCTCAAATTCCGTTTTCCCTTTTCCCCGCCCCCCGGCTTACAATGTCCTCGCCCTCTTCAATGCCTCCCGAACGCCTCCTCGTCATCGGCGCCGTCGCCGCCGGAATGTCCGCCGCCACGCGCGCCCGCCGCTTGCGCTCCGACCTCGATATCACCGTCCTTGAAAAAGGTTCCGACGTCTCCTACGGCGCCTGCGGCCTTCCCTTCCTCCTCTCCGGGGAGGTCTCCGCCGCTCAGGATCTCGTCGTCTACGACCCCGCCTACTTCCGCGAAAAGCGCGGCATCAACGTCCTTCTCCGCCACGAAGCCGCCGAAATCGAGCCCGGCCGCAAGCTTGTTCACGCCCTCCGCGAGGGCTCCCACCCCGTCGCCATTCCATACGACAAGCTCATCCTGGCCACCGGCGCCGCTCCCTCCATCACTTTCCCCGGCGCCGATCTTCCCGGCGTCTTCGCTTTCTCCACGCTTTCCGACGCTTCGCGCCTCCACTCCTTTCTCGAATCCTCCCGCCCGTCTTCCGCCATCGTCGTCGGCTCCGGCTACATCGGCCTTGAAGCCGCCGACGCTCTCGCTTCGCGCGGCCTCGGCGTCACTCTTCTCGGCCGTTCCGAAACCCTTCTCGAGGGCTTCGCTCCCGAAATCTCCGCCCGAGCTGAAGAATCTCTTTCCGCTCGCTCGATTCGCATTCGCAAAGGAGCGGCCGTCCAATCCATTTCCGCTTCTCCTCAATCCGGAGCGCTCCACATCCACCATTCCGGCGGAAGCGAATCCGCATCCCTCGTCATCCTCGCCACCGGCCTCAAGCCCCAGGTCTCTCTCGCCGAATCCGCCGGCGTCCAACTCGGTCCGACCGGCGCCATCGCCGTGGACAATCGCCTTCAGACTAGCGCCGCTTCCATTTTTGCCGCCGGGGATTGCGTCGAGACCATTCATCTCGTCTCCGGCCGTCCCGTGTATTTCCCTCTGGGCACCACGGCCAATAAGCAAGGCCGCGCTGCCGGTGAAAATGCCGCGGGAGGCCGGGCCACTTTCGACGGCATCGTCGGCACTCTCGCCACGAAAATCCACGGCCTCGAGCTTGCCCGCACCGGCCTCTCTCTCGAAGAAGCGCGCGCCGCCGGATTCCATCCCGACTCCGTCCATATCGAGACCTTCACGCACGCCAAATATCTGGGCGGCCTCCCTCTCACCGCCGATCTCGTTTGGGACCGCTCTTCGGGCCGCTTCCTCGGCTTCCAGGCCGCCGCTCCTGAGGGCGCCGCCAAGCGCGTTGACGCCGCCGCCGTCGCTCTCCACGCCCGCATGCTGGTCTCCGACCTTCCCAATCTCGATCTCTCCTACGCTCCGCCCTTCGCGGGCGTCTGGGAAGCCCTCCTAATCGCCGCCAAGGAAGCCCTGACCAAATCCCGCCGTTGAATCTTTTGCGCCGAGTCTTCCGGCTCCCCGACAGCATCATACGAATGGTTGTAAACTGGACGTGTGAATGTCATGCGGATAGCGAACATCTTTCGGGGGAGGAAAAGTATGGCGGCTCTGGCTCCGGGGAAAAAGGCTCCGGCGATTTCTCTGACGACTCTCGACGGCAAAAAACTGACTCTTGCCGAGGCGCTTCACAAAGGCCCCGTTCTACTCGCCTTTTTCAAGGTCAGCTGCCCCACCTGCCAGTTCACTCTTCCCTACTTGCAAAGAATCTTCGAGGCTTACCCCAAGGGCTCTCTGGCTTTTTGGGGCGTCTCCCAAAACGACCGCGACGACACCATCGACTTCTGCCAGCACTTCGGCGTCACCTTCCCGGTTCTTCTCGACGATAAGCGCTTCACCGTTTCCAGCGCCTACGGCCTCACCCACGTCCCTTCGCTGTTCCTTGTCCGGACGGATGGCGCGATTGAGCTCACCTCGGTCGGCTTCACCAAAACCGACGTCGAAAGCCTCGCCGAGAAAGCTTCCCAAGCGGCCAACCTTCCTCTGGTCCCGCCTTTCCGCCCCGGCGAGGTCATTCCCGCCTTCAAGCACGGTTGAGGGTCGCGCAACTAGCTCCGGTCTGGTTCAGACCGCCCCTTAAAACAGCCAAGCGATTCGAAACATGCGGCGTTCAGACGGATCCTTCCCCTAATCGACGCCCGCAGACCACGACAGCGCCCGTCAAGTGCGCCGTGGCGCTTCCTTCCCCGTTTCGTTCGCAGGCCCGCTTTCTCGCTCTGAATCCGTCTCTTCGCTTATGGCGTCCAATTCCAATCTCCGCCCGATTTGATCGTGAATGTGTCGTAGGGTTTCGCGCGCGCCGTCGGCCTTGGGTCCTCGGCTGTCGGATCGTCCACGGCAATGTAGCTGCAATCGATCTCCTTTTGCCCCACGTCGATCACCAGATATCCGTGCTGCGTGTCGTTGAAGGCATCCAGCGTGTCCGGCTGGTTCGGAAACTTGTACGGGCAGCCGGTCGGCTTGAACATTTTGGGGTCGAGTTGATGCAATTTCTGGTTGTAGCCGCCTGCTCCCGCCACGATGCAAACCACCGGCTTGTTGTTCAGGTAGCCCGTGAACCTCTGGTAGTCGTGCACGTGCCCCGTCAAGATCAGGTTTGGAATGCGGTTTGCTTTTTGTGTGGCCTGCTCGAACACCGTCTTCAACACCTGGCTGCCCGGATGGTGCCCATAGGCCGAGTACAGCGGATGATGCACGGTCACGATTACAGGCAAAGCTTTTGGAGCGTTTTCCAGTTCCTGCTCGAACCAGGAAATCTGATCCGGAGCGAGGCGCCCTCCCTCCGGCACGTTGCTGTAAAGCCCGATTATCGTGGCCATCGGCGTCAGGAGCGTCCAATAGACGTTTGGCTGCGTCATCGCGTCGCGCGGCGCGTCGTCGGCTTCCGGCAAATGCACCGCTGCCTGCGAGCAAAAATTCCTCGCGAAACCCTTCAGTGAATCCGAAGGCTTGTTGTTCGGGTCGATGGGATCGATGTCCCCGTCGTGGTTGCCCGGAATCGCGAAAATCGGCCCGGGATACATCAGATACGGTTCGTAGAACTCCCAGTAGTAATTCTTGATCTCGCCGTCGTAGTAGACCACGTCGCCCAGGTGATAGAAGAACGACGGGTTCGCCCCCGACGTATCCCCCGAATTGAAGTCCAGCTCCATGTACGACGCCACATTTTGCTGGTACGTCGTCGTGTTCACGCCTCCCGAATCTCCCAGGCTGTGAAACACCAGCCTCTTCTTCGCTGCGATCTGATTCATCGCCTGATCGGTGAGTATCGTCGAAAGATCCAGGTGGTACGGCGGTGTTCCCGTCGCCGGCGGCAGATCGAACCATACGGTGCTCGCCTTCCCCCGCGGA
Organism: Verrucomicrobiia bacterium; assembly: GCA_035503815.1. Classification (GTDB taxonomy): domain Bacteria; phylum Acidobacteriota; class Terriglobia; order Acidiferrales; family UBA7541; genus Palsa-295. Next base: position 29,468 of record DATJTF010000003.1, on the reverse strand, counting down.
TCTTTCTCCGTTGTGAATCCGGGCGGGTCGTCGGTGAAGGCTCTCGGGGCTCGCGTGGCATGAAATCGCCGGCCGTTTCGCCCCGTGCTGGCCGCTGGCACGGGGGCCTTCAGAATGGTGGGGCTTTTCGCCATGGAAATCTCCTTTCCGGGAAATTTGCGTCCTGAGCCTAAGTGCGGTCCTGCCGCGTGTCAATCTGCATTGCTTACCATGCTGTGATATTTATCGTTCCGTAATACGGGAGTCGCTTTTGCGCTCCTTATCCCACGGCGCCTTGTTCCCCGCGGCCGGCTTCGCGATTTGCTCACGATCCAAAGCAGCCGATTGCCTGCGCCGCCGATGCCGGGTCGTCTCACGCAGCCCCCTCGTTCGGTTGAGCGCGACCTGTACCGAGGTACAGTCCTGGTAGGTCAGCCCTAAAACTGCTCTGAATCACATCCTTTAGGCAGGTTTCTGCCTGTCCTCGATCTGCTACGCTGGAGTGCGTTCTTTCGGTTGGGACCAGAATCTCGACCAAACAAATTCATCGAAACTCAAAACACGGGAATTTGGAGTCTTAAATGGATGGAATGAAATCAGCGGTTGTCGCACTTCGACGGCTCATTTCTAATCGCAACAACCCGGAAATAGGAATCGCTGTAACTTCATCAAAACAAACGCCGCCTCTCAATCCTAATCGCAACACTTCAGGGCTCTCAAAGATCCGAATATTCCGTCAGCGGGACTTTGTGCCGCGGCGGCTTTTTCCGCTTGTCCGGAATAATCCTCTCGCTGGGCGGTTGTCCGATTTCCACCCTGGCCCTTCTTTTAGCTTCTTTCTGCGCTACCAATTTCCGTTTCTTGCGGCGAGACATGCGATTCTTCCTTTCCCAAAAACTAGCACAGTTCGCTTCCGCCTGGACCAGGACTTTCCGGTCTCCTCGACTTCTCTTCCTCGTCTTGCCCGCTCCCCTTCGCGTTCAGGTTGTCTCCGCTTCGCCCGCGCCGTAATATCCTTCCTTCACAATTTCGGGGGGACGATTCCATCATGAAATCCGCGTTCCGCTTTGTTTCCGCTTCCTTTGCCATGCTTTTGGCTGCGGCCGTTTCCGTGCCCGCGCGCCCGCCGAAATCTTCCCCGCCACCGGCTCCCGATGGCGGGTTCACGCTTCAGCAAGCTCTCAGCGCTCCCTTCCCCACGGACCTGACCCCCTCGCCATCGAAGGCCATGTTCGCGTGGGTCTTCAACGCCGAAGGCAGGCGCAACGTCTGGATCGCCGCGCCTGATCCGGCCACGGGAAAGTATCGTTCGCGCGCCCTCACGAACTACACCGAGGACGACGGGCAGGACATCGGCGAACTCGCCTGGGCGCCCGACTCAAGTTCCATCGTCTACACGCGCGGGGGCGATCTCGAGTTTCTCGACAAACCCTACCCCAATCCCGCGCGGAACCCGGAGGGCGAGGAGCAGGACGTCTGGGTCGTGTCTCTTTCCGGTGGCGAGCCGCGCAAGATCGGCGAGGGGCATTCCGCCGCCGTTTCGCCCGATGGAAAGACGGTCGCTTACATCCTCAAAGACCAGATTTGGAGCGCCAGCCTCGATGGCAGCGGCAAGCCAGGGCAGCTGGTCCACGCGCGCGGTAATGCCGGCCAATTGAGGTGGTCGCCCGACGGCGCTTCTCTCGCCTTCACCAGCGATCGCACCGACCACGGTTTCATCGGATTATTCACCTTGCACCCGGCGTCTCTCGCCTACCTTTCGCCCAGCACCGATCTAGACACCGACGCCGCCTGGTCGCCCGACGGCGAGCAGATCGCTTTTCTCCGCCAGCCTTCGCAACGTGATCTTCTCCCATTTGGCGCTATGCGCGCCGGCCCGCCCTGGTCCATCCACGTCTACGATCTTCGGACGCAGAAAGCCTCCACCATTTGGACAGCGCGTGAGGGACAAGGCAGCGTGTTCCGCGAAATGGTTGCGAAAAACCAGCTTCTTTGGGGCGCCGGCAACCGCATTATTTTTCCTTGGGAGGCGGATGGCTGGACCCATCTCTATTCCATCTCCGCATCCGGCGGCCAGCCAATTCTCCTCACTCCCGGAGCCTTCGAAGTCGAGGACGTATCTCTCACACCCGATCGCAAAGACGTTCTTTACTCCTCGAATCAAGACGACGTTGACCGCCGCCACATCTGGCGAGTCTCTGTCTCCGGAGGAACACCACAGGAAATTACGTCCGGAACAGGCATCGAAACCTATCCCGTCGCTGCCGGCGACGATTCCGCCATCGCCATTCTTCGCTCCGACGCCCGCATCCCCATGCGTCCCGCTCTGTTGTCCTCTTCCGGCGCGATTCGCGATCTCGCCGCCGATCAAATTCCTTCCACTTTTCCCGCCGCGCAGCTCGTCGTCCCTCAGCAGGTGATTTTCCCCTCCGCCGATGGTCTCACGCTGCACGGACAGCTTTTCCTTCCTCCCGGCGATTCATCCGCCAAACGCTATCCCGCCGTCGTGTTTTTTCACGGGGGCTCGCGCCGCCAGATGCTTCTCGGCTGGCATTACATGGACTACTACAACTACGCCTACGGCATGAACCAGTATCTCGCCAGCCGCGGATTCATCGTCCTCGCCGTCAATTACCGCAGCGGCATCGGCTACGGCCTCGATTTCCGCGAAGCCCTGAACTATGGAGCGACCGGCGCGAGCGAATACAACGACGTTCAGGGCGCCGGGCTCTTTCTCCGCGGCCGCTCCGATGTTGATCCACACCGCATCGGCGCCTGGGGTGGCAGTTATGGCGGCTATCTCACGGCTCTGGCTCTCGCGCGTTCCTCCGATCTCTACGCCGCCGGCGTGGACATGCACGGCGTTCACGACTGGAACATCGAAATTACCAACTGGGTCGCCAGTTACGACCCCCGCACGCATCCCGATTTCGCCCGCATCGCTTTCGATTCTTCGCCCATCGCTTCCGTCTCCACCTGGCGCTCGCCCGTCCTCCTCGTTCATGGTGACGACGATCGCAATGTTCCTTTTGCCGAGACCGTCGAATTGGCCGATGCCCTGCGCAAACAGGGCGTCGAGTTTCAGGAGTTGATTTTCCCCGACGAAATTCACACTTTTCTTCTGCACCGCTCGTGGATTGCGGCCTATTCCGCGGGCGCGGATTTTCTTTCGCGCCATTTGCAATCTTCCGAGTCTGCGGCGGCTGCGCATTGAAATTCGCCCGCCGGTTCCAGAGCGCTGCGGCGTCGCTCGCGCTGATTCTGGTTGTCTCCCTCGCAGCCCGCGCTGCGTATTTCTGGTATCGCCAGGACGTGACGCCTCATCAAGTCCTCTCCACCGTTTCCTTCCTCTACGAGCCCGGCAATATCGCCTATTCGCTCGCCACCGGCGGAGGTTTCAGCTCTCCCTTCCGCGTTCAGACCGGACCAACGGCCTGGCAAGCTCCCGTATACCCGCTCATTCTCGCCGAACTTTTTCGCCTCTTCGGCACCTACACCTACCCCGCTTTTGTCGCCGCCGTCTGGTTCAATATTTTCTGCTCCGTGCTCACCTGCATTCCGCTTTATTTCGCGGGAACCACAATTTCAGGACGCGGGACCGGATTGCTCGCCGCCGGATTCTGGGCGCTGTTTCCCAACGCGTTTGTCATTCCCACCGACTGGATTTGGGACACGTGTCTTTCCGCGCTTCTCACGGCGACGATTCTCTGGGCGACTGTCACAATTGCCGGCTCGCGCCGCGCGCGCGATTGGTGCGCTTACGGGCTGCTCTGGGGGTTTACGCTCATGACCAACCCCACGCTGCTCTCAGTCTTGCCGCTTTTGCTTGGCTGGTTTGCATATCGCGAATGGAGGAATAATCGCTCGCTTGCTTCCGCTGGATCCTTCCTGCGCCGCCTCGCGCTCTCCGTCGCCATTATGGCCGCCTGCTGCGTTCCCTGGACGGTTCGCAATTACGTTGTCTTTCATAGCTTCATTCCCTTTCGCTCGGTGCTCGGATTGCAGCTCTGGCTCGGGAATAACGACGCTTACAAAGATCATTTTCCCGGCCAGTTGCATCCTCTCGATAATTCCGCCGAACGCGCCCGCTACGTGCAGCTCGGCGAAGTCGCCTACATGCACGAAAAACTTGACCTTGCTCTCGAGTGGATCGTTTCGCATCCCGGCCGCTTCGTCCAAATCTCCTGGCAGAGGTTTGTGGCCACCTGGGCGGGGACAGACACGCCGTGGAGAGATTTTCTTTCCACCGATTCACTCCTGATCCGATATGCTTTTCTGGCCAACATCGCCGCCGCCTTCGCCTGCCTCGCCGGAATTCTGCTGCTGTTCGCCTGGCGAAATCCCTTTGCTTTCCCCGCCGGCGTCATCCCTGTTATCTATCCGTTCGCGTTTTACTTTTCGCAAGCTCTGCTTCGCTATCGCCATCCCATTGATCCGGCCGTTTTGCTCCTGGCCGCAGTCGCATTCCGCGCCGCACTTTACCCCCGAAAGAGACAACTTCCCGTTGCCGTCGCCGAGGCGGAGCCATGATGCGCGCGATTTTGAAATTCACGTTCGCTCAGAACCGAGGGGAAAAATCGCCTGGATGCGCCAAGCGGACGTACATCCTGCGCGGGCTTTCAAGCGGGTCGAAAAAACAGCGCCGTGCAAACGGCGCGCTACGCTCTTCGCTTGGCGTAGCACCCACTCAGCGAACGCAGCGTCTCCGCGGAACTCGCCTTTCCACCGAGAAAATTGCTGAGAACACCGGATGCTTCCGTCTGAAATTCGATGAAGCCGGGAAACCGCGGTCGCAGGTAAGCCTGGTCCAAAGTAGGCAGCGTGGATTCGAAGAATCGGTTCGATATTGCATTGACTTCCGGATCCGTCCAGGCTTTCCGGTTGCCCGGCTGTCCGCCCGATTTCACGTAGAGCGTCCTCTGACACTCCGCGCCCGCCACCCATTGCGCATACTCGACGGCGAGGGACAATTCCTTGCACTGTGCGGAAATCGCAAGCCCCGCACCTCCGAGAATCGACCCTGCCGGAAAGCGCGGACTCGCGGAAAGTATATTCGTGAATTGAATCGGAAATCGCCGGTAGCCCGGCCGCGCGTAATTCGAATACCCGAAGGCGAGCGGGCAATACGCGATTTCGTCCGTGTCGCTCATCCTTTCCCAGACGGCGATGGGATTCCAGTCCAGGGCTTCCTCGGGCGCGCACTCCGCCAGATTTTTCAATCGGCGCAGCACCGCTTCCCCCGTTTCTTCGCCGATCACCTTATCCGAATCCGGCGCAAACGGAGCCTCGCCGCCGCTGGCGCAGAGCGTCACAAAACTGCAGAACGAATCGACCGGCAGGAGTGGCATCGTCACAATGCCGCGGCGCATGCTCCCGAGATTCATCACGTCGTCCCACGTCGTGGGAACGGTGGCGCCGGCGGCCTCCAGCAAATCGGGACGGTATCCGGCCACTTGCGCGGCTGCATCGATGGCCAGCGCCCATTGATGGCCGTCGTAGAAGTAGCTGTCGTGCGAGGCCCCCACGCTTTCGCTTCGCAGCGTCGAAAGAATTTCGGGGGCAATGTGCAGGTCCAACGGAACCAGATCGCCTCCCTTGGCCGCAGTTCCCATGAAGGGATGGTCGAGAACAAGAAAATCGAATTCCGCGGCCAGCCGCCGAATGGGGTGATCGGCGAAGCCTTGCAGAGATCGGGCCTCCCACTCGATCCGAATGCCGGGATGCGTTTCGGCAAATCGAGCCGCGGTCGCGAGCATCGGCGCAAGCCCGCGATCGTGTTTCCACGTCATTCCCCGCAGGATTTTCAAGAGGCGATCCTCCGGTTGAAGGCGTCAGACAATTTTGGCGGATTTGAAGGCCGCAATTTCGTCCTTGGTGTAACCCAATTCAGCGAGAATCTCTTCATTGTGCTCGCCCAAGAGCGGCGGGCGGCGGATTTCCCCGGTGGTCCGGCTGAATTTGACCGGCGGTCCAACCGTGCGGAATTTGCCGGCGACCGGATGCTCGAACTCGACGATCGCCCGATTGTGCCGGACCTGCGGGTCGCGCTCGACATCGGGAAAACTGTTTACGGGAGCCGCCCAAATATCGGCGGCGATGAATATGTCCATCAGCTCGGCGGTCGTTTTTTTCTCGAACCCTTTTTCGAGCTTCTGCTTTACTTCGTCCCGGCCGGCGGTGACGTTTCGCGAGTCGTTCCCTTCGAATCCTTCCACTCCGACGAGCGCGGCGATTTTTCCGACCGGCATCATGGCGATCGAAATATAACCGTCTTTCGTTTTGTAGACGCCCATCGGCGCTCCGGCGCACGGATGCCCGACTCCCACGGCGCTCCGTTGAGGCTCTCGGAGGGAATTGAAATACAGGGTCAGCTCCTGCGTGGCCATGTGCATCATCGAATTGAGCAGATTGACGTCCACTCTTTGCCCCTTTCCCGATCGCGACCGTTCATACAGGGCGGCGAGTACGGCAATCGTGATGTGCGTGGCGGCGGTGAGATCGGCCAAGCCAATGCCGACAGGCAGCGGCGGATCGTTGGCGGTGCCATTGAGCATCAGGACCCCGGCCACGGACTGGGCCAGCAGGTCCTGGCCGGGGCGTTCGACGTACGGACCATCCTGGCCCCAACCCGAGCTCGCGCAGTAGATCAAGCCGGGGTTCAACGCGGACAATCTTTCGTAGCCGAGGCCGAGGCGGTCCATCACGCCCGGGCGAAAATTCTCGATGAGCACGTCGCTCGACTGGATGATGCGCAGTGCGATCTCTTTTCCCTGCGGCGCTTTCAAATCCAGAGTGATGCTTCGCTTGGCGCGATTGAACGCGAGAAACGACAGGCTTTCACCTTGCATGAAAAAATCGCCGACCGACCAATTCCTCGACCAGTCTCCGCCCCGGGGCTCGATTTTGACGATATCCGCGCCCATGTCTCCGAGAAACTGCGTCGCGCTCGGGCCCTGGACCAACTGGCTGAAATCGGCGACACGCAAACCCTTCAATGGTCCCGCCATGCTTGTTCATCCTCCATCCGGCCGGCGCCACAGAAAGCGCGGGCGCAATTTTTCAACGCCTGGCTACACCGGCGCGGAAGCTGTAAGGCCCCCGTCGATGACCAGACAATGCCCGGTGACCCACGAACTCTCGTCGCAAGCGAGATAGAGCGCCGAATAGGCGACGTCGAGCGGCGTCCCGAGGCGCCCCATGGGATGCATCTTGACCCAGGCGGCGCGCAACTCCTGCGGATTTTGCGCGCGTTCCAAGACCTGCTGGTTCAAAGGCGTCTCAATCGTTCCGGGAGCGATGCAGTTGACGCGGATTCCGTAGGAGGCATACTCGCGGGCCATCTGTCGGGTCAGGCTCATGACGCCGCCCTTGCTGGCCGCGTAGTGCGGGTAACCCGCCAGGCCGAGCAATCCCTGGACGGAACCCATGTTGACGATCGATCCGTATTTGCGCTCCATCATGCCCGGAAGGACTTCCCGGGAAGTGAGGAACATGCTCGTGAGGTTGATGCGCATGATTCGTTCCCAGTCGCTCAGGTCCATTTTATGGCACGGCGATTCGGAGGCGATTCCCACGACGTTGGCCAGAACATCGATTTTGCCGAACTCGCGGAGTCCACTTTGGACGGCGCTCCGCACATCTGCCTCGGATCCGACATCGGCTCGCAGGAACAGGCTCTTGCCACCCCGCGAGCGGATTTTATCGTTCGTCGCAGCGCCACCCTTTTCATCCACATCCACGCCGATGACAGACGCTCCTTCCGCTGCGAACAATTCGGCAATCGCCTGGCCGATGCCGCTCGCCGTTGCGGAAATAAACGCGACCCGGTCTTTAAGGCGCATAACGAGACCCTCCTTGCACGGTCGAACAGCCGCGGACTCTCCGCGGTCCGCGAGCGACGCCCGCGGGCGCTGCGCGGGTGGCTGATTCGAGTGCGGATTCGCCTGAAATTTGGTCTATCTGCTTACCTGTGGCATTTGTGGAAAAGTATTCTGCCTCAACGGGCGTCTTCCGGCAAAGCAAGAAAACAATTTGCCTCTTGGCCATGGACTTCCTCGTATGAGAGCGGCCCACCGCGGAGCAAAGCCCGCCCGCCGCTCCTCTGTGCAAGCTCTTCATGCTGCTATACTGCGCGCCTGTCTTTTGAGAACCGTATGACCGGGAGGTCGCAGCGTTGATATGACGGAGATTCTGAGCCTTGACGAACTAGCGCGCAGAGTGCCGGGCGAGGTTCGAATCGGAATCGGCGGCGTTCATCTCGCGCGACTTCCCATCGCCTTGATCGAGAAAGTCCTGGCGCTCGGGCGGCGGGATTTTACGTTTGTAAGCTGGGGCGGCGGATTGGCGCTCGAAATGTTTCTGAAGGCGGAGGCTATCCAGAAGCTCGTGTTTTGTTTTTCGAGCATGGACATCTTCGGCCTGGCGCCGCGATTTCGCGAGGCGCTCGAGACGCGGCGTGTCGAAGTCGAGGAGTGGTCCGCGCTGGCGATGATTCAGGGATTGCACGCCGCTTTCTTCAACCTGCCCGAAATGCCATTCCAATTGCCCGTGGGTTCGGATCTGATGAGCGCGGGAGACTTTTGGAAGCAGACACGTTCTCCGTTTACGGGCGAGCCGGTGGGGGAGGCGCGACGCCTGGACGTGGACGTCCTGCTGATTCACGCGCAAAGAGCCGATCGCGAAGGCAACGTGGAAATTCAGGGAGCCCGGGGGCTCGACCTGAGCCTGTTGGGAGCGGCAAAAACGAAACTGTTCACCGTCGAAGAAATCGTTGAAGAGGGAAAACTCGGGCACGCGCCGAAATCGTTCGTCTTGCCGCGCAATTTCGTGACAGCGGTGGCGCGCGTCCCGATGGGAGCCTATCCGACTTCCTGCCTGCCGTACTATTCAACCGATTACCGAAAATTGATGAATTACGTCCGTGAGGAGGAAGAACGGAGAAAGGCGCAAGCGGGCCAGGGCGAGTCCGGCGGAGAAAGCGCAAAACCTTCGGGGGATTCAGCGAAAGCGCGATTTGCGTGCGCGGAGGAGCGGGAGAAATTTCTCCGGCGAACGCCTGGCGTCAGCGTGCGGACGCTCACTCCGCAGAGGCTGAGGCGCCACGGCTTGGAAGCCGCCGACGACGCGCCCTACACCGTGGATGAACTTCTGGCTGCCACGCTCGCGCGGGAATACGACAGCGAGAGCATCTGCTCGGTCGGGTCGGTTTCGCCGCTGGCGACTGTCTCCTATCTCTTGGCCAAGCGCACCCATGCGCCGGGGCTCACGCTGATCTCGTTGAACGGAGGGTTCATCGATGTCGAATCGCACCCCATGTCTCTGACGCTGGCCGAAACGCTCGATTGGCAGACGGCGAAGGCATTCTGGGGCGGCGATGAGACGTATCACTGGTATTACCAGACAGGGCGCATCACACATGAAGTGATTACAGTGGCGCAGGTGGATGCGGCCGGGCGCACCAACAACGCATGGATTGAAACCAAGGGCAGGCGGCTCCGCCTTCCGGGGCAAGGCGGAATGGCCGACGTGGCAAACCTTCATAAGAATTTCGTTCTGTACCTGACGCGGCATTCGCCCGAGCGGTTTGTCGAATCCGTGGGATTCTGCACGGCGGCCCGGGGAATCCTGGGAGACGCCGAGCGAATCCAGGCAGGACTCCAGCCGGGCAAAGTGCGGCTGATTACGAATCTCGGGATATTTGAACTGGACAACGAAAGCCGGCGCTTCCGCCTCGCCAGCATCCATCCGCATACGACGCTCGAGGAAGTGCGCGAGCAGACGGGCGGTGAATTTCTGGCCGCCAATCCACTGCCGCTTACTCCCGCGCCGAGCGCCGAGGAATTGCGATTGATCCGCCGGGAAATCGATCCGTTCGGGATTCGCCGGTTGGAATTTGTTCCGAGCAAGGGCCGCCTGGGGTTGATTGCCAGCATTCTTGACGCGGAAGAAGCGCTGCTGGAAGAAATTTTCCAGGACGCGATATAGCCGGTTCCTCCGAGGCGGAGACGCAGCTCGATTCATGAACCCTCGGAAAAAATTCGCCTCAATCAATTGGACCGGACAGCCTGCCACTCTCCGGTTCCATTCCGGCCATGAACGGTGCCCTTTATCGAGGCGCCTTGGACGATTCCATCAACACGCGGGCCGTCAACCCGGCCTCGAAACGTGAACACGTCGCGAGTCTTGGTGCGAAAGACGATGTGCTGCTGATTGATGGTGCCCTCCAAACCACCGGACTGATTGGGCCCCTTGAAATGACCCGAAAGAGCGCTGCCATTTTGTTTTAGTTCAATGTATTTCGTGGACGTTCTACCTGTCGGACCTTTCGCGTAAATCGTCCAATTCCCCGCCACATTGGCCGGTGGCGCTTCGGCGGGGACTTCTTGCGCGACTAACGCGCCGCTGCCCGCAAGCATAAAAAAAGCGAGTCCCAGCACTAGAGCTTTCGCAAATCTGTATTTCACGACATCCTCCAGAAAATCCCTTTGACGCCCGGTTTGGCTCAACTACTGTAGTCACATAATGCAATAGAGACACCAAATGGGGCAGCTCAAAATAAGGGGCTTAAGAAGCGGATGGTTTCGGGGGCGCCGGGAATTCACGAGAAATCGTGAATGCGGGGCCCGTTCTTGCAGGATTGTCGCAGGTAAATATGTGCGCTGTGAGCGTGTTACGTTTGGCCCCGATCTTGCCGTATCAAATTGGCCGGACTTGCATCACGCGGATGTTAACGCGCGTTGTGGAAACGCCTCTTGCGAAAGGATAAGTGCAAAGACGGAGCGACGGCAGACGCTTGCGGAGAGATTCGAGCGAGTCGACAAACCGGGACTTCTACTGAAAAGAGCGGAGACAGGATCATGAGCGCGATGGAACAGATGACTAGGCGAAGCTTGATCAAAACGTTGTTTGGCGCGGCTGCAGCGAGTGCCGTTGCGGCTCCAGCGTTTGGGGCTTTTCTGCCGCAACATGGCGGACAGCAACCAAACGGAAGAGAACGCGGGGAGATGGGGAGGATTGCCGGGGAGTTTCGGAGGTCCTTCTCGGTGCCGGCGCTTTCGATAGCCATGGCGCGAAATGGCGAGTTCGTGTGGGACAGAGCGATGGGAATGGCGTACGGAAAAGATTTAATGCAGTCCCAGGACACCACACTCTTCCGCATCGCGAGCGTCACGAAACCCATCACTTCCGTGGCAATCTTTACGCTGGTCGAAAAAGGTAAACTCAATTTGAATGACAAGGTCTTCGGCGCTTCCGGAATTCTGGGAACGAAATACGGGAAGCTGCCGTACGCGCAATACGTCGAGGATGTGACCGTGGATCACCTGTTGACACATACCTCAGGCGGGTGGCCGAACGATTCGACCGATCCAATGTTCCAACACAACTCCTGGGATCAGACGAAGCTGATTACCTGGACGTTGAAGAACCTGCCGCTCAGCTATCCTCCCGGCGAACATTGGGCCTATTCGAATTTCGGATACTGCGTGCTGGGCCGCGTGATCGAGCAGATCTCGGGACAGGCGTATGCCGACTACGTGCAGGCGAACGTCCTCGCACCGTGCGGAATCAGCGATATGGCCATCGGCCGGAACAAGCTGAGCCAGAGATATCCCAATGAAGTGGAATACGTGGGTCAATACAGCGAAGACCCGTACAAGATGAACGTCACGAGAATGGACTCGCACGGCGGGTGGATCGCAACGCCTTCGGATCTGGTTATTTTTCTGGACCATTTGGGCGGAGTGCCGGGCTTTCCGAGTTTGTTGCAGCCGCAAACCATCCAAACGATGACGACGCCGACTCCCGCCTACCCAAAGACCTCGCCGGCAAGCTATGCAAGAGGGTGGATGGTGAGAACCGATGCGCCCGGAACATGGTGGCACAACGGGAGCCTGCCCGGGACAACCTCGATCATGGTACGGACTTCGATCGGAATGAACTGGGCCGCGCTCTGCAATACCCGCACAGAACCGCACGATCAGATGGATAGTGCCTTGGACAACATGCTGTGGAACATGGCACGAGTAGTGCCCGAATGGGGTGCCTGACGGCTCGGCGTCATACCGCGACTTGCAAATACGCATTCCCCTCGAAGTTCAAGCGTTCAACGAAGATTTTAACTGCGATCTATGGCTGTCGCAGAACACCCAGACCGGCGCCGCTGGAAACAGCGCTAGGATTTGGGGCGAGCTTGCATGGCCATGGCCACAAGGGCGCCGATGAGAATGGCCGGGAAAAGCTGGCCGGTGATGGCCTCCGCGGTGGCGAGGGAGCGCGCAAATGGATGCACGGGCGTGATGTCGCTGCCGACCGTGGTCAACATGGCAAAACTGAAGTAAGTAACCTTCGCGCTGAGTTGGTCCAGGTCCGCCGGAGGCGAAGCAAAATGCAGGGAGCCCGGGTGGAACTGCTCCAAGAACTGGAAAGCGGAGGCCCACGCCATGCCGAGGAGCAAATAGGCGCAAACGCCGCCCTGGATGCGGCTCCAGGTGACGGGCCCCGCGCGAAACATCACAACCAAAACGACGCGGATGTAGAGCAAAAGGGTGATGGTGACAAGAACGCTGCCGCAAAGATGCAGGAACAGAGTGGGGTGCACCCGACCTGCCGCCAGGACGACCGCCGTGGTGCTTACAGCGACGATCAGGCTGACCTTGAAGAAACTGCCTCCCTTAATGACGCTTGCTCCGTAAATCATGAGAACGACCACGGCGAGATCCATAAAGATTCGCATGGAAATGCCGGCATCGCGGAGCGGAGTGACCACAAAAATGAGAATTGTTACGGAGATGGTGACGAGAGTGAGACCCAGGTCACCCGACCAAAAGTCGCTCATCTCCAGCTGCAGAAATGAGCGCTGGGGGCGGTTGGGTTCCGACGCAACCGTGCGCGCCTCGGCCGTCCGATTGGAAAGTCCATTCCTTTCCTCAGGGAATCCCGCGGATTCGTTATTCATTTCCCGCACCTCTGAACGAAAAGTCCGCCAGGCGATTGCGATCCCGGCGCCAGTCATGGAGCAGAGCCCGCCAAGGGCGGGCTCCGCTCCTCGACCGCGAGAGGGAGCATACTTCGAAATCGCGGTGAAATGCGCGCTTCGACCTAGGAAAGTTCGGTGGAAGGCGTGTCATCGCTTCCGGCCTTGCCTCTGGTGATCCACTCGCGGATGTACCGCGGGCAATTTTCCAGGCGAATCCCCGAGATCTCGCAGGTCGCCAGAAACTTCACTACTTGCCGGTCAACCAGCTTCAACGCACTCAAATCAAGAACGACGCCTTGACCGTCCTGTTCGGCTTCCAGGGCGGCTTTCAGGTCCGCAAGCTGCTCTTGCTCGATGCGGCCGCTAAGAACGAGAACGCGAAGATTGCCCTGTTGTGCTCTCTCGAGTTTCCACATATCTCCCCGTCGGTGAAAAATCCGACCGATGGGGTTATGGAGCAATAGGATTGCCAAATTAAATGTATGCATACACGGGAGTTATTTGATTTACAGGTCCCGCGACTCCTGGAAATTTACGAAATTTCGTGATAGCAGCTGTGTGGCGGCGGGAATTTGGGCTAGCGAGGCTGGTAACGGCGTTTGTCAATCTTCAGAGATTTAATTTTGGAGTCCAAGGTTGACGCAGGCATACCGAGAATCGCAGCGGCCCCGGTGTGACCCGAAACACGGCCCCTAGATTTCGAAAGAGCCTCTTCGATGAGGGTCTTTTCCTGCGTCATCAGCTCGTCAGAAAGGGGGCGGCCCGGCTCGCGGCTCTGGGAAAGCCAGCTTTCATCCACCGAAAAGTCTTCCGTGTCGCAGACGATTACGGAGCGTTCGATTACGTTTTGGAGCTCGCGGATATTGCCCGGCCAGGGGTAGGACTGCAGACGGTCCAGGCTTTTGCGGTCAATGCGCAGGATCTTCTTGCCGGACTTGCTGGCGTAGCGGTCGATGAAATATTCGACGAGGAGGCGAATGTCCTCCTTTCGTTCACGCAAGGGGGGAATTTCGATCGGAAAAACGTTGATTCTGTAAAAGAGGTCGCTGCGGAAAGATCCCGCGGCGATAGCTGCGGGCAGATCGCGGTGGGTCGCGGCAATCACCCGCACATTCGCGCGGATTGGGCGGTTGCCGCCGACGCGGTCGAACTCTCTTTCCTGCAAAACGCGCAGAAGAGCGACCTGCGTGTCGGCGGGAAGCTCGCCGATCTCGTCCAGAAAAATCGTTCCACCTTCGGCGAGTTCGAAGCGGCCCAAGCGGCGCTGGAGAGCGCCCGTGAAAGCGCCTTTTTCATGGCCGAAGAGGTCCGAAGCGATCAGATCGCGGGGAATCGCCGCGCAATTCACGCTGACAAAGGCGCGCCCGGAGCGGGGCGAACGTTTGTGAATGGCGCGGGCGATCAGCTCTTTTCCGGTGCCGGTTTCGCCCGTAATCAGGACGGTCGAGTCGGTCCGCGCGACCTTGGCGACGCGGGCCAGGACGGCTTGCAAGGCGGGCGAGTCGCCGACGATCTCCTCAAACATCGCGACTTTGTCGATCTCCTCGCGAAGGGCAAGGTTTTCCCGCTGGTCGCGCTCCTGCGATTCCCTCCGGGTGTGAACGTCAATGCGCGTGCCGCACCAGCGGGCGACGCGCCCGTGTTCGTCGCGCAAAGGATAGATCTGGTAGAGAAACCAGCGATACTCGCCATCGCGGCGGCGCATGCGGACTTCCATCTCGAAGACTTCGCCGCGCGACATCGCGTATATGATCCCGGCGCGGAGCTTTTCGATGTCTTCGGGGTGGGTGACCATTTCGAGAAAGACCATGGGAGGTTTCGGAGGGATGGGGCCAAAGAAATCGAGGGACGCGCGGTTTCCAAACGAGGCGCTGGCGTCCGCTTCCCAAATGAACATGTGAAGCGGAGCGACGTCTATAATCTGCTTCAATTGGAGGGCATGCATTTTCTCCGTTTCGCCGGCCCGCTTGCATTCGTCAACGTCCGTGGCGGTCACAATCCATCTGACTATTTGGCCGGAGGCGTCGCGCATCGCCGCCGCGGCCAGATGGAACCAACGGTAGCCGCCGTCGGCGCGACGGAGGCGGACATCGAGATCCCGCGAGATTCCTGCTGAAACATTCAGGCGCCAACTCTCCAGAAAGGCGGAGCGATCTTCGGGGTGCATTTCCGCAAACTCAGCGCCGAGAGCCTGTTGAGGGGAAAGGCCGGTGTAGTCGAGCCAGCGCTGATTGGCGAAATCGCGCGAACCGGCGGGAAGGGCGGTCCACACCATGGCCGGAATCGCGTCCACGATCAGCCGGAGGCTGTCGGCGTCCGCCGCCGATATGCGACCATTCTCGCTGATTTCGCTCATCGGACCATGGGCCTGTGAATGGCGTGGCGGAAGTATATCTTGGCGGCGAGTGAAACGTCCACCGGGCGCGCAGCATATTCAGCGTCTGGGCATCATGCAGCCTTGCCGTCCAGGCAAGGAAAGGGGCTGGGGCTTTCACACCAATTCAAAGCGGCGGGCCGGAGATACGCGGAAGCTAGCCACCCGCTCCCCGGGCCTTCAGATTGCCTTCCGCGAGCCAATCTTCAAATCGCGTCTTTCCCAACTTCGCGTCGTCCGCGGGAACCAGCGTTCGCTCCTTGACCAGGATGCCGAAATACCGCGCGGCGGGATCAGCGAGGACCTCGCGCTGGTCATTGTTCGCGGCGAGCCCTCGACGGACAAGTTCATCGAGCCGAAATTTCTCGGGACCGCCTACTTCAACCATGCCATTCACGGGCGAGCCGGTGGCTACACTCCCGACCGCACTGGCCACATCGTCGGCCGACGCGGGCTGAATGAGCACAGACGGCAGGCGGACTTTAGTGGCTTCGGTGGAAAAATCGGCGATGCCCTTGATGAATTCGAAGAATTGCGTGGCGCGAACGATCGAATACGGGATGGATGAGCCCTTGATCAAATTCTCCTGAGCGATTTTAGCGCGGAAGTACCCGCTTTCCGGCATGCGGTCCGCTCCCACGACGGAGAGCGCGACGTGGTGTCCCACGCGCGCGGCCGCTTCAGAGGTGAGAAGGTTGCGCGTAGAGGTTTCGAAAAAGCTCATGACTGCGGAGTCTTCCCAAGAGGGAGCGTTCGTGACGTCAACGACCACCGCTGCGCCCTTCAAGGCTTCGGCGAGGCCCTCGCCCGTGACTGTGTTGACACCGGATTTCGGAGATGCAGCAAGGGTCTCGTGCCCTTGCTCGCGCAACTTCGGCACGAGTTTTGAGCCGATGAGCCCACTGCCGCCGATCACTACGATTCTCATGACAGCACCTCCTGTTTTTCGGTGTACCGCCGCGCAGGGGCTCGTGTCAAGAGAACGAATCTTTCTTTTGATGTTTTTGGAGGCGGCAAGAAAGGAAGAGTGCGGATTGGAGGCGTCTTCGCGACGGGTTGTGGATTTACGCCGGAGAGAAACACTCTGCGCGAAAGCATCGCATTCGAAACTGCTCGCTCGTAGATATTCATCGTTGTGCGAATTTCCGAATGCCGCAAATGCTCCTGCTGACCTTTCAGGTGATAGCGTCCACATGGGAGAGTGATCCAGACAGTGGCACGTGGTACCTCGTGGGGTTAAGGACGGTAAGAAGCTTTGCACGTCCAATGGATGTTCGATTATGGGACACACTTTCTCGAATTCGTTCACAGACATTTTGACCCGGCGACGCCGACGCCGTAAGTTCTAGCCTGACAAGCGCGTCCGAATCGAGCGGTATGGCAGGAGACGTGCTCATATCGCATTCCGATAAGAGGGCGAAATGGGAAAGAAACGAACCGACCTTTTGCGTGGCACGCTAGACCTGCTGATCTTGAAATCGTTGGCGTTGGAGCCATTGCATGGAGTGGGTGTGTCCCGGCGCATCGCGCAGATTACCGGCGACGCCTTTCGAGTCAGTTATGGCTCGCTGTTCCCCGCTTTGCACCGCATGGAAGAGAAAGGTTGGGTCGAATCGGAGTGGCGCGCTTCTGAAAACAATCGCCGGGCCAAGTATTACCGCCTAAGTTTCACCGGTCGCGCACAGCTCCGTGCCGAGGAGCGGGATTGGATTCAGGTGGTCAAGATCATGACGGCGGCCGTCGAATCGGCCTGAGTTCAGATGGGAGGCCTCATGCCGGGCCGAATTCACAGTTTCTTTCGAAACCTTCTGCACAAAAACGCGGTCGAGCAAGAACTGGACGATGAGCTGCAATCTGCCGTGGAACTGCTGACCCAGGAGAAGATGAAGCAGGGTTTTTCACGTGCAGAAGCCCGCAGGCAAACGCTCATCGAACTTGGCGGCGTGGAACGAGTGAAAGAAGAGGTGCGCGCCATTCGCTCCGGTATGTTCCTCGAGGTCTTCGCTCAGGATTTACGCTACGCTCTCCGGCTTTTGCGCAAATCTCCGGGCTTCGCGATCGTCGCTGTTCTGACTCTGGCCCTGGGCATCGGCGCGACCACGGCTATCTTCAGTGTCCTCGATGGCGTCGTGCTGGAGCCCCTCCCTTATCCGCACCCCAAGCAACTCATTGGACTCGAGCTCACCCCGCTCGGAGTAAATGCGTCGCTGCGCGGCATGGCTCCGGAGGATTACTTCATCTTTCGCGAGCAGGGCCGCACATTTCAGGATTTGGGAATCTACGTCGAAAGCGACTCGGATCGCGACGTGAACGTCACAGGTTTCAGTGAACCCGAGCGCGTGCACGCGCTGCACGTAACATACGGTGTGCTTACGGCTCTTGGCATTCCGCCGATCCTCGGCAGCGGTTTCTCCCCGGCGAACGACGCTCCTGGCGCGGCGCCCACCGCAATTCTTACGTACGCCTACTGGCAGCGAAAATACAGCGCCGACCCGGCCGCGATCGGCAAGACCATCATCGTCGATGGAGTCGCCCGCCAGATCATCGGCGTTATGCCGCGGAATTTCCAGTTTCTCGACACACGGAACCTCGCCCTGATCTTGCCGCTCCAGTTGGACCGCAGCCAAACGCACCTGATGGATTTCAGCTACTCCGGCATCGCTCGTCTCAAACCGGGCATCACGCTCGAACAAGCTCGCGCCGATGTCGCGCGCTTGATTCCGGTCACATTCGCGAGTTTCCCGCCTCCTGCCGGCATAACCATCGAGGGAATTGAGAAAATACGGCTCTCTCCAAGTCTTTTACCGCTCAAACAGGAAGTCATCGGCAATGTCAGCACGATGCTGTGGGTGCTGATGGGAGGCATCGGCATCGTTTTGCTTATCGCATGCGCGAACGTCGCGAATCTGCTGCTCGTGCGTACCGAAGGCCGTCAGAATGAATTACGGGTGCGCACCGCCCTCGGAGCGAGCCGCCGCCGCGTCGCTCTGCAGCTACTGAATGAAAGCGTGGTGCTTGGTGTGATTGGCAGCGCGTGCGGCTTGGGACTGGGATGGGCCGCGTTGCGCTTGGTCGCCGCGCATGCACCATCGGACCTACCACGCGCCGGCAACATCGGGCTGAATCCTCCGGCGGTCTACTTCACACTCGGGATTGCGCTCATCAGCACTCTGATTTTCAGCTTGATTCCGATTCTGAAACAGACCCGAACGAGTTCCGCGGTCGTCGAAGGAAGC
Source organism: Verrucomicrobiia bacterium (assembly GCA_035503815.1). GTDB lineage: Bacteria > Acidobacteriota > Terriglobia > Acidiferrales > UBA7541 > Palsa-295. The sequence goes on along the minus strand of DATJTF010000003.1, from coordinate 10,903 downwards.
CGCACCTTCGGCCTCACTCGCGAACGCCATCGCGCGCGCAACGTGCTCGTCACCGTTCAAGTTGCGCTCGGGTTTGTTTTGCTGATTTGCTCCGGGCTGATGCTTCGCACCTTTAACAAAATGACGCGCGTGGAGCCCGGATTCGCGGATCCCGCCGGGTTGCAGACCTTCCGCATTTCCATCCCGAGTTCCGACGTACCGGACGATGCCAAGGTCCCGCGCATTGAACAGCAGATTCTGGAGAAGCTGGCCGCGATTCCCAGCGTTTCCTCAGCCGCCTTGTCCACCGCCGTCCCCATGGATGGCGACACCTATCTGCATCCTCTCAACGCCGAGGGCCACGAGCCCAGCGTCGCGGGCGCGCCGACGCCGGCGCGGCACTTCGTGTTCGTTACGCCCGGATATTTCCAAACCATGGGCATACCGCTCCTCGCCGGGCGCGACATAACCTGGGCAGATACCTTCAACGAAGTTCCCGTTGCGCTGATTTCCGAAAACTTCGCCCGCGAATATTGGGGTACGCCCGCCGCCGCTGTGGGCAAGCGCATTCGCGTCAGGGACGCAGACGACTGGCGCGAAATCATTGGCGTGGTCGGCGATGTCCGCGACGATGGCATCGACAAGCCCTGGCCTACGGACGTCTATTGGCCCGTCTTGCTGCAGAATTTCGAGAGCCAGCCGATGGTTGTCGAGCGTTTCGGCACTTTTGTTGTCCGCAGCCCTCTAGCCGGGGCTGAAAGCCTCCTGGGGCAAATTCGCCGAGCCGTGTGGTCCATTGATGCCAATTTGCCGCTGGCCGGCGTCTACACGATGAATCACTACTACAAAGGCTCGATGGCGCGCGCATCGTTCACACTGGTAATGCTCGGCATCGCCGGAATCATGGCTCTGATTCTCAGCGCCGTTGGTCTCTACGGAGTGATCGCGTACTCGGTTTCGCAGCGCACACGTGAAATCGGTATTCGCGTGGCTCTCGGCGCCGAGCCAAGGCACGTTCTCAGCCTCGTGCTGAATGAAGGGATGCAGGTGATTCTTGCAGGATTGGCGATTGGGCTGATGGCTTCATTGCTCCTGACGCGATTCCTTGCGAGCCTGCTCTTCGGCGTCAGCCCGACGGATCCGCTTACGTTCGCCGGTGTCACGTTTTTACTGGCCGTTGTGGCGCTCGCGGCCTGCTACATCCCTGCACGCCGCGCGATTCGTGTGGATCCCATGGTTGCCCTGAAATACGAGTGACATTTGAGAGCCCTTGTTCGTTTTGTGCTTCAACCGAGACCAAACGGGTGAATCGTCGGCCAACCGTAAGTTTTCCAGAATCGGGCTCTGTGGAAAGATTGATTGAACGGTCAAATTGGGGCGCCCGGCCCGAGAGCAGGAATGTTGAGAGTCAAAAACCCAGTTACCGTCCGTGCCGCCATCGGAATCGGCGCAAGAACCGAGCCGCTTCCTTCGTCCAAGTCTCAGCAATACGTCAACTGTGCGGGAACGCCGTTTATCGGGAGCGTGTAGACTGTTTGTGATAACGCCTGTTTTAAACGGTTACCCACGGACGATGTCAAATAAGCGACTTCAAGACACTCGCAGCGGTTACCGGACATGTGCCCCTGACTGCCCAGAAGCCGGCTTCTGGGAAATCGCGATTCTGGCCGTGGGCGGGTGACGAGCAAACCGGAAAACTGACCCACTACCCAAAAAGGCCACCTTCCGCTCACAACCAGGTGGAGGGGTTCGTTAGGCCCGGGCCGCTTTTTGTGCGCGATAGGCCGGCGCGAAAACTTCGGATGCAAAAGTCTCCAGCGTCGTGGGAGTGGTGTTCTTTGGTGAGCGCGGCTCAAGCACCTTTAAGTGGCCCGAATTCTGCGCCTCCGCCAACTCCAACAGCAGATCCGCCATATTCGAAGACATGCCCATCTGCATGAAACCGGGCTTCAACTGTGCCCCGGGCATCTGCTTATATGTCAGGTCGGGCTTGCCAATCGCGGCGCCGATTATTTTGGCGGCTTCCGTGTTCGTGACATCGCGAGCCCCTTGCAGTTCGCGCGTGCTCTTTCCTTGAAAATCGAAGTGCAACAGGGCTTCGGCGGGCGCGTCGCCGATATCCCGCGTTGCGATCATGGGTACCGGCAGATCGCCTTTGACGGGGCCGGCCGTTGTTCCGAAGGACTTGATCACGCCAACCTGGAACAGAAGGTTTTCCATGAAAGCGGCGGGTCGCAGGTAGAGGGCGTTCAACCCAGGAATCGCGCTAAGTTTCTTTTCAAAATTGTAAAGCCCAACGACGGGGCCTGTCTTGTCCGGCTTGTCCGCGCCGACGCTGCTCAGCACGACGGCGAATTTTACTCCGCTCTTTTCAATCGCGGCGGCCAAGGCGTCGCCCACGCGCTGATAGTGTGCCAGCACATCCGGGGCGCTCACGTCCGGCGGTATCATGGCGTACACTCCCTTTGCACCCGAAAATGCCTTTGTGAGCGCCCCCGTGTCGGCGATGTCCGCAACGAAAGCCTCTGCGCCCTTGTTTACGAATCGTTCCAGCCGCTTTGCGCTGCGGCCCACTACGCGCACCTGTTCACCTTTTGCGAGCAACGTTTCCGCTACTTTGTTTCCCGTGTTTCCTGTCGCGCCGGTAATGACGTACATAGGTTCCTCCCTAATTGAATTGGAGGGCTGCAGTTAGGTAGATGCCGGTCGCTCTCCGAGGGTTACCAAATTTGTTGGCACTCGAAGGCTTAGCGGCATAGCGACGAAAGCATCGATGGCTCGCGCCACGAGTGTGATTGGGAGCTTTTCGATCATCCTTCTTGGGAGGATTACGGGCAACTCGGAAGTAATCCCAATCGGGCGATAAGTCGTTTGCCAGGACTTCGGGCCTTGCTTCCGAGTTGCCGACCATCCACTCGAACACGAATCAATAGCTCATCGATAGCTCATCGATGAGCGCACTGGCTGTTGGCAGTCGTTCAGAGCAAGATTCGCTTAGCCAACCTGGCGGTTGGTATCAAGCAGCGCTCATCTCGACACCCTTCCCTTGTCGCAGGGCTTTGATGTCACGCATTGGCGGCTGGCCGAAGAAGCGGCTGTATTCACGATTGAATTGGCTAACGCTTTCGTATCCGACCTCAAAGGCCACAGTTGAAGCGTCGAGACCATCGACGAGCATTCGTCCTCGGGCTGCTTGCAGTCGCAACTGCTTCTGATACTGCAACGGGCTCATAAGGGTCAGCACGCGGAAATGATGATGCAGAGTCGAGACGCCCATGCCTGCGATCTGGGCCAGATCGTCCACGCGTACCGGTTTGGCGTAGTTGTCTTTGATCCACGAGATCGCTCTCGCAGTGCGATAGCTCTGATCTCCAAGGGTTGCAATCGCCCGAAGGCGAACTCCGGCGGGTCCGCACAAAAGCCGGTAAATGATCTCACGTTGGATATGACTACTGAGAAAAGGAATATCCCGTGGATTCGCCAGCAGATCGACCAGCCGGCAGCATGCACTCAGCAATTCGACCGTGATCTCACCGGTCACCATGGCGGGAGTGTCGGATGAAACCTCGCGCACGTGGACTTCTTCCCGGCTGAGAAACTCGCGGACTACCGCCATTTCCAGCTTGATTGCAACAGCGAGAAGGGGTTTTGTTTCGCTTGCCTCGACCACTTGACTGAGGATTGGCAGGTCGATCGCGGTCAGCAGAAACCTCGACCGGTCATAGATGAATGTCGTTTGGCCCAGATCGACGCGCTTACTGCCTTGGGCGACGACGATAAGGCTCGGCGTGTAAGTTCCTGAACAGGGCGCGGTGGGTGCAGTCCTGCGTACCAGAAGCAAGCCCGGCACGTCTGCGATCAGCCTCTCTGAAGAACCGATGAACCAGGCAATTTTCTTCGCCAACTCGACCCTCAATTCCTGTATCGACCGCGCTGATGGAGGAGCGCCGGAGCGCTTGCTATTCATGTTCATTCTGTTTGGCCTTTCCATCCTGAGAATAGCTCTTGCGGCTCTCACGATTCCAGCCCAAAGGCTGGCGCTCAAGAGAATTAGGCAAAAGGTCGGCAGGATTGGGATAACAGTGCGTAACCATCCGGTCCTACACTGCATGCGGAGAGGAAACGATGCAAAAGCGAAGACTGGGAAACTCAGGACTGGATGTCTCAGCTCTTGGCCTCGGCTGCATGAGCATGAGTTCCGGCTATGGCCCGGCAGCCAACAAGGGCGAGATGATCAAATTGATTCGAAACGCCCATGACCGTGGCGTGACCATGTTCGATACCGCCGAAGCTTACGGCCCGTTCGCGAACGAAGAACTGGTGGGCGAGGCGCTCCAGCCTATTCGCGACAAGGTGGTGATTGCTACAAAGTTCGGCTTCGAAATAGATGTTGATACGGGCAAACGCGGTGCAGGAACCGATAGCCGGCCCGAACATATCAAAGCCGTTGCAGACGCCAGCTTGAAACGTTTGCGGACGGATCGCATCGATCTTTTCTATCAACACCGTGTCGATCCCGGCGTGCCGATTGAGGACGTGGCAGGAGCGGTCAAGGAGTTAATTGCCGAGGGTAAGGTCAAGCACTTCGGCCTTTCGGAGGCCAGTGTTCAGACGATTCGCCGTGCGCACGCGGTTCAACCGATCACTGCGGTGCAGAGCGAGTATTCGCTTTTCTGGCGTGGTCCGGAAAGCGAACTTCTGCCGACCTTGGAGGAGCTTGGCATCGGGTTTGTGCCGTTCAGCCCACTCGGCGCGGGTTTCCTCACCGGCAAGATCGACGAGAACACGAAGTTCGATCCAAGCGACTTCCGGAACATAGTGCCTCGCTTTTCGCCTGAGTCACGCAAGGCAAACATGGCCCTGGTTGACCTGGTCAAGGCCTTCGCGGGACGCAAGGGCGCGACGCCGGCGCAAGTCGCACTCGGTTGGCTGCTGGCGCAGAAACCGTGGATCGTGCCAATCCCTGGAACGTCGAAGCTCCACCGGCTGGAGGAGAATCTCGGCGCGGTGAACGTCGCCCTGACCGAGAGCGACCTCAAACAGATTGACGAAGCTTCTTCCAAGCTCAAACTCGAAGGAGCCCGCCTTCCTGAAGCTGCGCTGAAGATGACTGGACGCTGAGTTCTCCCGCTGTAAGGGAACAGATGCGGATATTAGGGAAAAACAATTTGGTTAGAGCCTGTGAGCGATAAAGTCTATAACGGCGCGAAATAAGAGATCTTTGGGGTAACCGAGGCCGAGAAAATGGCCACAACGTGAGGCGACACGCAAGGGGTGGGACGATGAGATTCTGCTATCTCGGCCTGCTGGCCGCGATTGTAATTTTCGCTGCTGCGTATGAAGGGCTTTGTCCCGCGCAAACTCAAGCGGAGGCTCCTCTCCAGATTCCGAATCCTCATTACGTAACGATCGACGAATCGATTGTCGTCGACGCACCAGTGGACAAAGTGTGGTCGCGGGTAGGCAGGTTCTGCGACATTACCGAGTGGATGAACTCACCCGAATGGAGGGATTGCAAGTATCTGCAGGGTGATGGCGGTCCTGGTACTGTGCGATCGATCGTAAACGAGGTGCTGGTGGGCCAGACGCAGTACAGCTACACCTATGCGCAGCCACCTCGGAAAGACGCGCCATACAACCTGGCTCACGGAACGCTCGCGGCGGAGGCTCTGACTTCCACCACGACGCGGCTGACTTATACGATGTTGCGGGACGATTCGATTCTCCCGGACGATGCTGCGCGCAAGCGAGATGAGGAAGCGCGGCGCGCACGCGTCTCCGGGTGGCTGAAGAACATGAAGGTGCTCGCCGAGGGAGGCAAACTTCCGGCTAAGGCAGCCGGGAGCCTTCGTCCCCCAATAACAACTCCATTGCTGAATCCCAATCCCCACTATGCCAGCCTGCCGATGTCGATCGTCGTGGATGCCCCGGTCGAGAAGGTCTGGGCGCGAGTCGGCAAGTACTGCGATATCGGAGAATGGGGATTCCGAAGTTGCGACCTGATCTCTGGTAAAGAGGGCGAGATCGGCGCCGTTCGCACCATCGGGCATTCGGTCATTGTCGGGCAGACCCGGTACAGCTACACCTACACCCAGCCCCTGCGTGCCACTGGTCTATATCCGATGTATCACGGAACGCTGGAGGCGCGTTCGCTGGGATCGGGCCGCACTACTCTCTACTACACCTTGGTGTGGGATAGCTCCACGCAGCCAGACGCTGCCTCGCGGCAGAAGCAGGTGGAAACCTACCGTTTGCTATTCGAGAAGATGCTCCGAAACATGAAGAAGCTCGCCGAAGGCGGCACCCTGACACCAGAAGACAAGCGACCTCCAGTGGACTTCTAGGTTGGTTGGGGTTGAACTCGGAGGTGTCGGCTCTTTCATTGGAGGATCGAGTTTTGAGAGAAGCGAACATATGCCAGTGACTACGTATTCGCCAACTCGCTCCCCGGATTGGAACCGGATTCTGGATGGATCAGGAGCAACTCGGAGGTAATCCAAAGCGGGCGATAAGTCGTTTACCGGGACTTCGGGCCTTGCTTCCGAGTTGCCGACCATCCACCAAGGAATGGCCCAAAGCCGTTCGTCGCGAGTAGCATAGCGATGTTTCGACAAGGTTTACTGGGTAACGGTTGCGCTCTGCGGTTGTCTTGCGGGGAAGAGTGCCAGCAAAATTCCCCCGATGATATAGAAGAGGACAACATCCGCAAAATTCCGATGAACGCCGTGCTGCCATGCCTGCACCGTTTGGATGGCCATTACCGAAGCATGGGCCAAGCTCTGGCACGCGGCGAAGGCAATCAGGGAGCGGTGGGAGGACGGCTTTTTGGCGGCGAGCAGCAGAAAGGGGCCAAGCGCGATAAACCAGCTTAAAAACATCGGATCGACTTCGTTTTTCTTTTCGAGAAGCCAACTCGAGTGCGCCAAATCGCTGTACAGCGGATAAATCATGCCGACATAAACGAGGCCCAAGAGTCCCACGGCGACTTGCAGCACGCGTTTGCGTTTCACGATGACCTCCTCTAGCTCAATTGCTGCTGGGCAAGGGTTGGCCGGAAAGCTCAGTTCGGGGGGCAGTTTCTCTCAGCCAACTCCATGCGTACCAAACGATCAGCGAAGTACAAACCACCTCTAGCGCTCCAAAGAACAAATAGTAAGAACTTGTCTCCGTGATCTTAAAGATTGGAAAGATGAATTGGGCCAAGAGGACGGCGGCGGTTTCTAGGATGCCCGCGACGATGTTCGCCCAGCAGTTGGCTCTGGGCTTCAGTATCCGCGACAGCAGAATCATCGCCATGGGGATTTCCATGAGTATTGCGATTCCCAACCACCCTGCCGGGGAAAAATGGATAACACCGATACTTCCTTTCTTGGACCCCAAGACGTCAATGCAGAAAAACACATCTGCATAGATATAGTTGAGCGTAGCAAACAGCCATAACACGGAGAGCCTGACTCGAATGTCTTCCATGGAAGTCTCCTGCGCTGCCTAAGCGGGCCGGAGTATCCGGCCTGCCGCAGTGAACCCAGGCGATTCTAGCAACATGCGGAGCCCAAAGTTCCCTATCATATTCGTACTACGGATGAGTTCTGGAAAAAGACTCCTCTACCGGCCCGCAAAAAGAATGCAACTCAGGCCCGAGGAATGGAGCCGACCTGAGACTCCCATTTTGAGCAAGCCACGGCCAGTACTCCAAATTGCAGTCGCGCAATAACTTCGAGTCCTCCTGCCGACAATGGATTCCCAACAAAACGGGGATTAGTAGCGGGATTTTGGCGTATCACGGGCAACTTGGAAGTAATCCCAATCGGGCGATAAGCCGTGATTCAGGAGTTTCCGAAATCGCCTCACACGAGCCGACACATCAGTACCAATTCTGGTCGGTGAGTGCATCGGCGATTATGCGTTCGCTGATTGCCCTCGCTGACGTGAACGGTATCTGTTGCTTCCGATTTGCGGTGTATCGATATCTGTGCTTGACGCGAGCCGGATTGGTTGAGTAGCGTGGAGTGGCGGTGCTAACCCAAGTGGGGTGTGCGTATACTTGAATGATGCCGGTACTGGAGTCGACCAGCAATACGGCAACGGAATCGATATGAGTAGCAACGCAGGCGAGTGCGGGATGAATGGGGGGTACTTCTTCCCCGGTTACGGCAATCCAGCCACCATTAGCATCGATTCCAACGGTGGGTTGGACCCCAACACGGAAAGCGCGGTTACTATGAGCGGGGAGTGGAACGGCAGCGCCTATAATCTTACGATGTTGGCGCCGCAATCGCAGCAGGCGCAGCAGGCGCAGAAATCACCGTGCATATGGGCTGACGTGGGAGCACTTGCAATCGACGTATTTGCGCTACTCCAGCCAGAGCTGGCTCCATGGGGCGTCTCCGCGAGCGCGCATGCTGTGGGCTGCAACCTTCTTTGGGAGTACAACCCATGAATACTGCGCACTCCGATGATCAGACCGGAAGCTGGGTGATGTACCTCGCTATTTTCTCTATTGGCGCGGACGGTCTTGCTTTTCTGATTTTTGTGCAGGACCGTTCTGCGGCTCTTTTCGCAATTCCTGCCCTCTTAGCTTGGCAGGTGGTATTCATTGCTTATTTTTCTCGGCACATTCTCCCTACGTATAGGCGTTTACCCGAGGAACACCCCGGCGATCATGCGATGTATCTGTTCCTATTTCGCCTCGCCACGGTTGCCCCCGCTGTTTGGGCCATCGCTGCTTGGACCGTGATTTCGGTTTTATCTCCTGGTCATCATTAGGGCCGTTGGCGTAGCGCCGGATTGACACCATGGGAGGCTTAACAAGTGAATGATCCTCACGACGAAAACCAAAACCTCGGTGAAGGCCGCGAGGTCGTGCGTAAATGGATACCTGTGGCTAGCGTAGTGCTCTTTTTCATCTCGACCACTGTTTTTGATGTCCAAATCATGTTGGCTGGAAGACCGGGGCTGCTAATGATTGCTTTCGTCCTCGGGCTCATGTGGATGCAGGGTTATGTTCTTTGGTACTACTTCAAACGATTCCGGCCGGCGAGCAAGAAAATGCTCATCGCGGAAGCCTACGGCACACTATTCGCTATGGCCATGTTTGGAACGACTGTAATGGCCTTTGTGGGCGTTTATGCCATTCGTCTTCTCTTGCCTCACGGTTAGGCTGAATCGCGAGCAGCAATCGGGTTCTTTGAGGCTCTTCCATACTCGATGTTCGCTGCAATCGCAGATTTTGGCTGGGTTTATGCGACTCAATAACTATACAAGTGCATAACTAACGGGTATTCTAGAGGCTGGCATGAATGAAGTGCATCGAAGTTTTGACTGGTTGGCATTTTTAGTACGCGTCTTCGCCATCGCGGGACTGGCAGGATTGCTTGCCATCCCTGGAGCAGACATTCCCAGTGGCGCGGCGTGGGCCTTGTACGGGACTGACCGGACCGACTTTTTGTACCAGCGCGAGTGAGAGAGTGTACATCAGAAAACCCTCTGTGCAATTTGCAGCTCGCAGGGAGCCTGTCTGCCGACAGGCAGGCCGGTAGGCGACCGGAGAGCTGCAAATTGCGGCGCGACCGTCGCCACGTCGAGTTGACTGACGAAGAGCTCGAACGGCTGGAGGCGGTGATGCACATCCGGCCCCTTTACCTGGGCTGCTTCAGCTACCGGCGCGACCTGATCAACGGCCGTCCCCCGAGCCGTGAGGTGTGGGGCTTCGTCAACCCCAAGCAAGTTGGCGCGATTGCAGCCGCAACCCGAGCCGCGCTGCGCGGATAGATCCGGCTTTTGCCAACACGGCGACTCGCTCGTCGAGAGGGGGTTGCGCCTGAAGATCAAGATACGTATCGGGAAACAGGCTTCGGGGAAAGATTGATTGAACGGTCAAATTGGGGCGCCGCGCCCGAGGGCGCGAATGTTGAGTGTCAGAAACCCAGTTACCGTCCGTGCCGCCATCGGAATCGGCGCAAGACCGGGCCGCTTCCTTCGTCCAAGTCTCAAGCGGTACCTCAATTGTCTGGTAACCCCGTTAATCGGGAGCTGCCCAACTAGTCGTCTCGATGATTCAAAAACGAAGTGAGGTGCAATCCGTTCAATCGGTTGGTGCTCGCGCGCAAGGAGCAAGATACCGAAGACAATATTAATCGCTAGACGACAATCGCTGTTCCGGCAGACAATGCGGAGAACCCAAGGGGAGAACGCCAGTGAAATATTCGAAGACCCTGTCGATCGTAATCATCGCTGTTTTTTTTGCGGCTGCGTTTTCCACCCATTCTGGGCAGACGGGGAATAGTGCGAGCCTCGACGGACTGAAAAGGCTGGTTGGCGATTGGACAGCCACCGATGCCGACGGGAAGCCCTTCAGCGCTTCATTCCGCCTCATATCGAACAACACCGCTCTCGAAGAAACCGTCAATAGCGCGCAGGACACGCAGATGGTTTCGATTTACAACGCCGACGGACCACGCGTGGCAATGACTCACTTCTGCTCGATCGGAAACCAGCCGCGACTCGAAACGCCGTCCGAACGCCCGAATCCTAATGAATTCGTCTTTTCCTTCACCGGTGCGACCAACCTTGCGAGCCCCGACGATCAACATATGCACCACATGGTGATCACCCTGGAGGGCCCAGAACACTTCACTGAGGAGTGGACGATTCGCGTTAACGGCAAAGACACCGTTCGGAAATTCCACTACACGCGGAAGAAGTGATGGTTGGAAACCACCAGAGTGAATCGAGCCGCTCAGGGACCAAGTTAGGTACCGGCACCCACTTTTCCGGTAACGCCTGCCAGCTCAGGCGGTCGAAGCAACACTTGCCTGAAGTCTACTCGCGGGAGTCTGAAAACCTAAAGTCTTTCTCGGGCGTTGATTCAAGCGCAGCGAGACCTGGTCGAGCTGCGCTTGAGAGATGGGAGCCAGGTCGGTTC
>DATJTF010000002.1:0-71051 GCA_035503815.1 Verrucomicrobiia bacterium | reverse complement strand
AAAAGAGCCAAATTGAGGTAGAGGCTGGCCATGCCCACGATCCCGTAGTCGTAGGGGGTCAAGATGCGGGCCACAATGATTGTGGAGACCCAGCTCAAAATCTGGGCCGCCCAGCGGGCGGCGGCGCTCCACGCCACGGCGTGAGCCATAGAACGATCCAAGGATTGATCGGGCGTGGCTGGCGTCATCTTCAGACGGCCTCTTCAGGCCGGGGGGTTCTCAGCGGGCTCAATCCTATTGCCAGCTCGCACGACGCGGAAGAAAGACGCGACATCACATACTTGTGGAGAATCGAACCGTGCATCGATGTAGTGACCGCCATTATAGGATGACCAGCCCTGATGTTCGCTCCAGTTTAGACGTTGAGTTTCCATCCACAAAATAAATAGAGCAGACAGACGATTGACGCAACGATTCAGGTCTTGCGATTTTCGAATGTTCGTGTTCCTCGACGGCAGGGACTTCATTCAGGTTGGCGTGAATAGGGAAGGGAGCGCGACAAATGTCCAACAATTCTCAGTTCGGGCTGAGAACAGATTTCTCTTGGCGAACTGAGCCATTCAGGAAGACCTCAAAGCATTTGTCGGGCGTAATGCAGGACGGATTCGTCTTTCCGGGGTCGACTAAACCAGCCTTGAGATTCGGGTTCCCAGTGATTAACTGGAGCGCGTTTTGTGCGCCATTTCCGGTGTCCGCATCACCGGGGTCGATTGTGGATAGGCCGCGGTAGTTGTAGATGCCGTAACGCGCGGGCGGGGTTTCGCTAGGAGCGCTAAAAAGATGAATGGACCAATCTCCGGTTCTCCATTCGGCTGTCGGCAAACTTGTAAGTATCGTATCAGCGATTTGTCCGCAAGCGACGACTCGCTGATTTCGGATCCAAGTGCCGACGGTGAAACTGACAAGAAATAAAGCTACCACCGACCAGTAAAGCGGCTTGGATGGCAGCAGACCCCAAAGCAGGTAGCTGAGAAAAATCGCGTACAGTGCGGCCGGGAGATACAAATAGGTTTCCGACGCGTGCGGCGTAAACAAGAGAAAAGGGCTCAACACGACTGGAATCAGCATCAAGAGAAAGAGGATGAGCCCTTTATCAAGGCGTTGCAGGCTCGCACGCACGGCGGCAGTCCTACAATAGGCAAAGAGCCCGGCGGCGCCGGCGCCGACAGCCCCCAGGAGAATCAGGAAGGCCTTTCTCCCGAGATGGAGAGCCGGCGGCAAAGGAAAGCCGAAAAGCTGATTCGCCGTGACGACATCAACCGGAGACAAAAGCCCTCCAGCGTATAACACCGCATTGTGCAGAATCGTCCCGAGAGGCACGGGTGGATTTTCGCCCCGCACGACGAGATGGCGGACAACACCAAAGACGAAAACGGCACCCGCAGAGCCGGCAAGCCATGTTAGGGCTTCCTTTCGAGAAGGAGAATTCCCCCTCCAAAGCTCGAGCAGCAAATAGCCCGCCATCATGGCGAAGACAACAATCACAGGCTCGTAAAAGAACATTCCTACGAGAACCAAGGCCAAGGACAAGGCGAGCCATGCATTGCGCCGGGATTGCCGCCACAACAAAAAGGCCAAAAGGCCCACAAGCAGACATGCATAGGCCGTGGTGTTCGTAAATATCGCAGCCACTACAGTTTGGTTTGCGACCGGCTCCAGACAAAAGAAAAGTCCGGAAATCAACGCCACGACTCGCTCGCGAGTCAACAGCAGAGCGAGAGCGTAGACGGTCAGAGCACAGATTAGATGAAACGACAAGTTGCGAAGCCGAAAGGGGAGGGCGCTACCGCGGCCAAGCATCCAGCAGAAATATGTCGAAAGCCTGTTCAGAGGCCGATATTTTGTAGTTCCGAAGTGAGTGGTTGTGAAAATGACAGAAGGATGTTGAGCGTCCGTAAAAATGGCCCGATGCGTTTCGCCAAAGTCATCATACCCGCAGAAATAGGCCGTGGAGACGGGAGCAAAAATCGCCGCTCCGACCAAGACGATCAACAGGGCATCGATCCAAGTTCGCCTCATGGCACGCTTGATAGTAACAAACGCCAAGCGGCCGCCCTATAGTTCGATACCCCTCCGACACACGCCTTGCCAACCCCGCCATCCAATCATTCAAGTAGGATATTCTAACGATGATCCTGGACCCGACAGCAAATCTATGATCGGTTCACGCTGCCTCGATTCTGGAGCAAGGGATTTTTGGAACCGCCGGCGGCGGCGGTTCAACGTCCAAATAGAAAAAACGGGGCGCCAGTTGTCGGTGTCACTCGAGCACTTGGAGGTCTTTTAGGGACATTGTTGGAGTGGCGAGGTTCAGCGATTAGAGTGAGGAAAGTCCTAAGGAGTCAAACGAAGTCAGCCTGATGCGAATTCTTTTTGTAACCAACAATCTGCCCGTTCCCCCGACAAACGGCCAGGCGATACGCACGCTATCGATCCTGCAGAGCTTGGCCTCCTTGGGCCACCAATTGTCCTTTGTATCATTCGCGACAGGCGGCGGTTCCAGGGATCTCGAGCCCCTGACATCCTGCTGCGAGTCCATTGATTTGCTGGATCGCCCGCTCACGAACATGTCGCAAGGAGCGGACTATCTCCGTCGCGCAGCGTGCGTGTTAAGTCACAAGCCGTACTCGGTCGAAAGATTTCGCTCCAGTCCAATGCGAGAGAAAATTGCAGATCATTTAAAAAGCGAAAAGCCCGACGCGGTCTTCTGTGATTCTGTGTACGCGCTTGTGAACGTTCCGGAGACTAGAATTCCCATTCTTTTGAATACCCACAACGTCGAATATGCGATTTACGAGAGATATTACAAGTTAGAAAGGAACCCTGTAAAAAAACTTTACGCGGGCGCGGAAGCAAAGCTCACAAGAGAGGCAGAGAGAAAGAGTTGCTACCGAGCGGTCGGTGTCCTGGCATGCTCGCAGAAAGACAGGGAAGCACTGGGCAACCTTTGCCCTGATGTGCCGGTCTCCGTCGTCCCAAATACCGTCGATACCGATTTCTACCTTCCTTCTTCAGATGCCAACCGCGGAAGCCAGGAGCCCGTGATGTTGTTTCAAGGAAGTATGGATTGGTACCCTAACCGTGACGCGGTCGAATATTTTGTCCAAGATATCCTGCCAAAGATACGGGCGGTGGCACCAAATGCGAAATTCATCGTTGCAGGACGGAATCCACCACCCCAATTCGTCGCGGAGCTTACTGCGGTCCGTGGGGTCGAGTTCACTGGAACCGTGGCGGATATGCGTCCGTATCTAGCTTCTGCAACGATCGTTGTTGTACCGCTGCGCCTTGGAAGTGGCACGCGCATCAAGATTCTAGAGGCCTGCGCCGCGGGTAAACCGGTCGTTTCCACGCATGTCGGAGCCGAAGGGTTAGACTTACACGATGGGAGAGAGATTGTACTGGCGGACGAGCCAAGTGAATTCGCAAGTGCGGTCGCAGCGCTGCTGGCGGACCCAGTCCGCGCCAGCTCGATGGCGCGAGCAGCACGCGCTGTCATTGACGAACGCTACAGCCAGCACGCTCTGCGAGTGAGTTTGAAAAATGTCCTCGAAAACTTCCACAATCAGAAAAGGACAAATTAGGATCGAGCACACTCAATCGGCCCGCCAACGAGATTCTGACAGAAGCATTTGGCGGTCGCCATAGGAGAAAAGCAGAGGTGTTGAGGTTCGGAATTTGCACACGAGAGCAATACGAGCGGGAAGCGGGAAGGCGGAATCTTGCCGCGTCGGAGATCTCGTATAACCTGATGGACGTGGGGGAGGACGCCACGGAAGAAGAAGTGCGGCTGTTCGAGTCGATCAGTTTCAGCCTGCGCACCTCGAATGGCACGACTCGGATGACTTTCTCGGACAGGTTCCGGGATGTTGACGAAACTACGTCAAGAATTCTTGGCCGGTTCTTCGCGGCGGATGCCGCTCTACTGGTGCAGGACCGGGCAATGTCGCACGGCTTGACGTCCTGCGAATGGGCGCACAAATTGTTTCGAGCCTTTCCGCGCGCGCAGGTGGAAGCCTCCGACCGGATTCTGTTCCTATACCGGATTTCGCTCTCGAACGAGGAAACATTCATCCTGGAGCCCGACGGGCATCCGCTGCAATACGTTCGTCCGCCGTTTGTGGTTAGCATCGGCCACCGCGAACCGCTGCGATTTCCTTTGAATCATCTGGTTTCGCTCCGCGCCAGATGGCGGTTCCGGCGACTGGCGCTTCCCGAAGGGTGGAGGGATTCGCAGGGCGGAAAAGGCTACAAGATCACGAAGATCTGCTGCGTTCATCCCAAGGCTCGCTTGCTGGCCAAGAAGGATCCGCGGTTTCGAATCTGCACCCGATCCGTTTTTGACCGGACACCCGGCATCAGCGTGCTGCGGACGATGAACATTCTGAACAAAGCCTACTTCTCCCCGGACCAGCTTGTGGATGGGGCAATGGCGGCATTCGAGAGCCTCGAGCCGGGTGGAATCTGGATCGTGGGGCGAACGTTGGAAGAAGACTCGACGAATCACGTCACGTTCCTCAAAAAACGCGAAGATGACTGGGAATTATTGGAACGAATCGGCGGCGGCTCCGAGATGGAAGAGTTTGTCGCGCGTGGTCCCGCGTTGTTTCAGGAACAGAGTCGATGAACGGTGTTCGCCGGGGTTCGTTTTCATTCCTGCTGATTTGCCATTCCTATCCTCCGGTCATCGGCGGCTCGGAACTCGAAGCGCAGCGCGTTTGCGAGGCACTGATCCGCAGAGGCCACCGCGTGACGGTCGTGTGCGCCGGCGGCGCGCCGATGCCGCCCGTAAAGGATTGGATCGACCCGAAGGGCGTTCCCGTCCGGATATATGGTGGAAACTGGAATGGCGCGGCGAAGAATATTGTTTATGCGCTAGGCGTGGCCCGCATGCTCGTTCGGGAGAGGCACAATTACGATTTCGTTTATTTTCTGATGCAGGGCCTTCATCTGGCGGCTGGGCTGCCGGTGGCGCGAATGCTAGGGAAACCGATTGTGATGAAAATCGCGGGGAGCGGCGAAGTCCCCCGGATGAATCAATCGATAGCCGGCCGGTTCGAATTGCGAATGCTGAAACAATGGGCGCGCTGCGTGATGATCCTCAACGAAGGCATGCGGCAGGAGGCAATCGCCCACGGCTTCAATCCTCAGCAACTGCTGTGGATGCCAAATCCCGTAGATACGGATGTGTTTGCGCCGGGAACGGAAAGTGCGAGGAAGGAATTGCGCGCTCGATTTCAAATTCCTCCGGCAAGCCCCGTCATCCTTTATTGCGGCCGCCTGGCGCCGGAGAAAGCCTTGCCGTCGCTGCTCGACGCATTTTCACTGGTGCGCGAAAAAGCGCCCGATGCTTACCTTGTATTGATCGGCGACGGGCCGCTTCGAGCCGATTTGCAACGGCAGGCCGGAGAGCTTCAGCTTGGCGAGAAGAATATTCGGTTCGCGGGCCGCGTGGATCCGGACGAGGTTTGTTCGTGGCTGAAGGTTGCCGACGTTTTCGCGCTGGTTTCTTATTCCGAGGGTTTTCCCTGCTCTTTGATTGAAGCGATGTCCGCCGGGCTGCCCTCGGTGGTGAGCGCCATCGTCGCAAACCAACAGTTAATCACCGACAATCTGCAAGGGTTTCTGATTCCGCCGGGGGATTCGAAGGCGATTGCCGCATCGCTTCTCCGTCTCCTTGAAGATCCGGAATTGCGAAACCGCGTCGGGTTGGCGGCGCGCCGAACGATCATGGAGAATTACTCGACGGACCTGATCGCGGACCGCTACGAAGAGCTCTTTCGCCGAACGCTTGAGGGAAGCTGAATCCAGTCGGGGCGTATCGCGCAATGAGGCGGGCGGTCAAAGGCGACGATTCACACGCGGCGGAAAAAACTGGATCGAACCGGATTAACGAAAAGTTCTCACCCGCTCCGCAATCACATCCACGACGCGTTGGTAGAGATCTTTGCTGGTCCCGCAACTCTCCGCATAATACCGGCCTGCGGCCGCGATCCTCTCTCGCAATGGCCGGTCTTCCCATGCTGTCCGAATCGCCCGTGAAAGCGCTTCCGGATCCTCCGGCGGAATAAAGAGCGCTTCGTTGGTGAGAACGTCCGAGCTTCCCGGCCCTTCGGATATGATCACGCATTTGCCGAGGAGCATGGCCGTGAGATACGTCCCGATGCCGGATGCGGAAATGCGTCCGGAAACGATAGGAAGAGCGACGACTCGAGCCTTCGATATGATTTCGATCGCCCTCTGAATGCTTTCGTCATTTTCCAAGACGCGAATGTTGGAGGGGAGCTGCGACAAGGGGATGGTGAAGCGCGAACTGTGCTGGGCGAGCAGGCCAAGATTGGGGGCCGGAATTGCGCCCGGATAAGGAAGCGTGGACATCGCCCGGAAGAATGTATCGTAGTCCCTCTCGGACCTTCCGAAGCAAAGCACATATTCGCCCTCGGGATCGGGCGTGTACGAGAAAGCGCCGCGGATGTCGCTCTTGAATGGGACATAGGCGCTTCGCGCCTCACCGATGCCGAAGTATTTCTGGTATCCGTCCAGCTGCCTAAAATAATGAATGAAAAGATTCACATTTTTCAGGAGAGCTTTCTTCAACGGGCGGGTCAACCGTGAAGCCCTTGAAATGGGGCGGCGAAGAACCAAATCGAGCGCGATGATTGGTTTGCGGCGCGGAGGAAAGAGCGAAAATAGCTCTGCCAATTTGTAAGTGAGTCCTGGATCGCAGTTGATGAGGATCGCATCACAACCGGGCGCATCGGAAAAAAATTGGCCTGGAGTCGAAAGGACGCGGGTCGTTCCGCGCGTTCCCGAGGCCGAGACCCATTCTTTTGGAAAGTCTTTAATATTGCAGAGGATGCGCACGGGTTCGGCGTGCGGATTTCCCATAAAGAGTCCTTGGCGGCTTCAAATCGATGCAGATCCCAGTTGAGTCAAGACGTGACGCTAGCATAGCACCTGATGCGAATCAAATTCGAAGCTGCGGGGGAACTCATCCGAGTCCAATTGAGTTTTCAACCCTTCCCAGAAGCCTTTTCGCGCCGCCGGCCTTTCACAGTTGTCGCCAAACAGGCCGACATCCTGACTATTTCTCCGCTATTTATGCTAATCATATTTAAGGCGTTCTAGGGCGGGAAATGGCAATCGCGGTGTTTGCGGCTTCGGTCGCGGCAATCCTTTACATTCTTTTCGGGTATCCGCTGCTGCTGGGCTTTATTTCGCACAGGTGGGCCAAGCCGGTGGCGAAAAGCCCGCAGCGGAAATCCGTGTCGGTCGTGATCGCCGTTCACAATGGCGAGCGATTCATCGGCGACAAGCTGGAATCGGTTCTTGCCCTGAATTATCCCCGCGATTTGATGGAAATCGTGGTGGTCTCCGACGGCAGCGACGACCAGACGGATGCCATCGTCGAGGGTTTTGCGGCCCGAGGCGTGAATTTGCTGCGGGTTCCTCGCGGCGGGAAGTGCGCGGCGCTCAACGCCGGGATTTCGCAAAGCCGGAATGAGATTCTTCTGCTGACCGACGTGCGGCAGAAATTGGATCCGGACAGTCTGCAAGCGCTGATGGATTGTTTCGCCGACCCGGCCGTGGGAGCCGCGAGCGGTGAATTGGTGGTGCGGCAAGGAACGAATTCAGACGAGGCGAGCACGGGGCTCTATTGGCGGTACGAAAGCTGGATACGCCGCAATTTGAGTCAGGTGGATTCGATGTTCGGCGCGACGGGACCGTTTTACGCCCTGCGGCGCGACCTGGCGGTTCCCATCCCGCAAGACATTCTTCTCGACGACATGTACTTGCCCTTGAACGCGTTCTTCCGAGGATACCGCCTCATCAACGAACCCCGAGCCAAGGCGTTTGACTACCCGACAACGCGAGAGGTCGAATTCAAACGCAAGGTGCGGACGCTTGCCGGAAACTACCAGATTCTGCGCGTCTATCCCGCGCTGCTCGGGCCGCGCAACCGCATGTGGTTTCACTACATGTCCTACAAAGTGGCCAGGCTGATCTTGCCGTGGATTTTCGTCGCGCTGCTCGCAAGCAGTTGTTTTCTCCCCACGCCTCTTCGCTGGATCGCATTGGGCGTACAGGGCATTTTTTATTTCCTGGCTTTGGTGGATCCCTGGATTCCGGCTGGATTCATCCTTAAGAAATACACTTCTCTCGCGCGAACATTTGTTGCGCTATTGTTGGCGGCCGTGCGGGGAATTTCCGTCCTGGTCGTTCCTCCCAGAAGTCTGTGGCAGGAGACCAAGATAGCGGCGCATCATTCCTGAGAGCGACGGATTGACGCGTGAGATTCCGCGCGGAGCTGAAAACAGGCCGCCCATACGCAGACGGCCTTGCATCGCCCGCGGCGGCCCGGGAGGGGGTCAGGCGGCCCGCAAACGGTAAATCATTTGGGCGAGGGCGTGCGGGGTCCGGGCATCGAGGAAGTCCGCATCGGGAATCGTCAACTGGAACGCGCTTTCGATTTCTGCAAGCAGCGGGAGAACCATAACCGAGGTAAGACCTGCTTCGTAAAGGTCTTCGTCTGCGGGAAGATTGTCCCTGTTCAAAATCCGGCAGACAATCTCAGTCACGTTTTGCAAATCCTGATCGTTGTAGTCCACCTGCATTATTTCGACTCCTCCTCGCTCGTCAATCGCGCGATCTGCCGCGCTGGATTGCCTGCCACAATGACATAGGGCGGGACGTTGGTCATCACCTGCGCTCCCTCGGCGACAACGCTGCCTTTGCCGACGGTGACGCCGGGAAAGATTCTCGCGTCGTGGCCGATCCAGGCGTCGTCCTCAATCCGGACCGGGCGGACATCGCTGGGTAGAGCCGGTGAACCAGTTCGACGCAATGCCGGATCAGTTGGATGCCCGGGCGTATCGAAGATCTCAGCGCCGGGAGCGATCAAGACGTGATTGCCGACAGTGATCTCCCGGCCGACCGTGAAGGCGCTGCCGTGGCCGATCATCACCTTGTCGCCGATCCGGATCGTGGGGTTCTCGGTGTAGCGGACGGCGAACGCGAAAGTGCACTTCCCGTCAACAATCACATCGTTTCCCACGATCAAACGGCCCTTTCCGAGAAACCAGTGAATGAACACTCCCGTATGGACGTTTCGCCCGTACTCGTAACAGTATGCCTTGAAGAAGGGCTCGCAGACGAGCACGCGGATGAGAAAGTAATAGACTTGGCGGAGGGCCACAAAGAGCGCCAGCAAGGGGCGAAAAATCCACCGCGGGGCGGGAATGCTGAAATTATTGATGCCGTGATAGGTAGCGCGAGCGGCGCGCGCCAACGGATGGTCGGAATGCACCAGACGGTAGATGGTTGTCATCGCCCGGCACTTTTAAAGTGTTCGTTGCGTGGGTGCAACTCTTCCTGGAGGAACCGCTGGCGCGTTTCGCGGCGCGAGATTTTCCCGGCTGTGCTCTTGATGATCCAGCGGTCGGAGACGACGCGAACGTGCCGCGGGGCGACTCCCAAAGCCGAGGAGATCAAGCGATTAATCCTGCGTTCGATGCCGCGGGCCCGGCGGACGTCGAATTCGCCGCGCATTTCGGCAACGACCGCCAAGGATTCCGATCCATGAGCCGCGTCTTCCACGCCGAACGCCACCACCCTCCCCGGATACACGCCTTCAATCGAATTTACCAGCGTCTCGACATCCTCGGGGAATATGTTCTGGCCCGCTACGATAATAATATCCTTGATTCGCCCAATCACATATAAATCGCCCGCGTCGGTGAAACCGTAATCCCCGGTGGAATACCACCCATCATCCGTAAGCGATTGGGTGGAAAACCCACCGTTCCCCCAATAGCCGCGAAAGAGGCTCTCGCCACAAATCTCGATTCCACCGGCAATCCTGTCACCGCAGAGAGCGCCATCAAACCCACGGATGCGCACCTGCATGCCGTCTAAAATGCGGCCGCTCGAGACGTAATGGTCGTCCAGCAAGTCGTAAGCCGTCCGGTCAGGATCAACCGTCGTTAGTCCTTCGACGCGATCGCGCGGGATGACCCTGGGCACGAAGTCGAGCGGCGACTGAGTGACGGCAAATACGTTTTCCGCCATGGCATATGAAGCCTGGCATTGCTCGGAACGCACCCCAAACTCCGCAAACGTCTTCGCAAATTTCTTGAAAGAGCGTTCCCGAACGGGCTCACTGCAGTTGATCCAGGCGCGAACGTGGGAAAGATTGGATGCCTTCCCCATTCGAGCCTTGTGCGTAGCAAGATAAGAAAAGGCAAAATTCGGAAGCCAGCAAAACGTGGCGCGGTATTCGCCGATCAGACGGAAAAGCATGCCCGGATCCAGGAGCCAATCCGTCGCGGCAAATTGAGTGGAAGGAGCGCTGTTCCACAATGGGAGCCAGAAGCACGCGATCAGGCCCATATCGTGGTACATCGGGAGCCAGCTTGCCACGCCATCGCTTGAAGTGAATTGCAACGCGGCGCTCAGGCGGCGAAGTTGGTTGACGAGCATGGGCGCCGTCACGACGACGCACTTCTGCGCGCCCGTCGTCCCTCCCGAAAATTGAAGGAAGAGGGCGTCCTCGGGGGTATGGTCGGCTCCGCGGCTGGGGATCCGCAGCTCAGCTTGAACGATCCCCAAATCCACGCGAAAGGATTCTTCCAATTTTTCATGGTTCGCGATGGGGCATTCCGTAGCCCGATAGGCCAAACCCGGGTCGAGGCTTCGAGCAAGGCGCGGCAAGGTGATCAATTGCGAGGCAGGAAGATTTTGCAGCTGGTGGAGCACGTTGCGCTGATACTTTTCCGGGTCGACACGGCTTGTGGGCCAAGCCAGGATCGCCGGCAATCGGCCGCGCAGAACCAAGCCCAGGTGAAGCAGGAACAATTCGACCGAATGGGGAAGCAACAGAAGCACTACGCTCGAAGGAGGTGCGTCGCAATAACGGTCGGCCAATTCAAGGCTGCGGGAGAGCAGTTCCGGCCCGGTAAGTTCCAATACCGAACTTTCTTCACGGGAAACGACAATCCGTAAAAGGGCCCGATCGGACGCTGATTCGATCTGCTGACGCAGTTGCTGCCGAAATTGATCTGCTTTCAAGGTAATTGGACCCGCTTAGCCAAGCCGATTCTAGTCCGCGAACTGAACGCTCTCACTTCTTCAGACCACCCTTCAAACCTCTCGGTGCAGAGTCCCTGCAGGGTTTTCTCAGCTTCCCTGAAGAACAAAGACTGGGGGCCCCCACTTGCGAGGGCCCATTTAGGATAGGGGCGCATCCGACAGAACCTGTGATATCCGGGTAGAGACACCGTTACATTTGTGTTTCGCCATTTTCAAATTTCCTCGCTGCGAACCTCGGCAGTCTAGAAATTCTCCGACCTTGTGTTCTGCAAAGAGTAGTTGCAATTCGGGGACCAGAAATCAGGCAAACTCCCGAATTCGCTGTAGGGAACAATCTGAGGCGCGATTCCGTCTGGACCCTTCAGGATGCAAAATCGAACCTGGTTGAATGACCACATGAAAAATTGGCCGTATGGATTGTGAAGGAGCCGACAGAAGGTTTGCTAGCTAATTCTTTGAATCCGTTGCATAAATGACCGGGAGCCCAATCAAATCAATAACTTAGCAGCGTCGCGACGGTTGCCCAACGTCCTTCCGACTTTATCATTCCACGAAGCAAGCGACGGCTCCGAATTGCGGCAAAGCAACGATGCGCCGAGAATCACCCCGGCCAGACCTTCAGTTGGATGCAATCCGTCGGATGCGCGGGACCCGCACATTGAGCAATGGATACAAGGGTCCGAGATTTTCGACGGTTCACCGCCATTTCGTGGTACAGATTCTGAAGCCGCCGCCCCTTCGATTTAACTCAAAGCGGGAGAGACTCCAGGGATCAAACCTGAATCGCCCCACGACGGACGAACATGGGGGTGCCGGTTTGACGGAGAGGTCAGGAGCCAGTCGATGTGTGGAATTGTTGCCATTTTTTCCCGTCAAACTCCCATCGCTGACCGCGCCCTGGAGAACGCGACGAAGCGGCTCCTCCATCGCGGCCCCGACGGCCAGAAGTATTGGATGTCGAACGATCGCAGGGTCGGTCTGGGCCACGCACGGCTGAGCATTATCGATTTGACGACGGGAGACCAGCCAATCGCCAATGAGGATGAAACCCTCCGGATTGTCGTGAACGGGGAGTTTTACGGATACGAGCCGATCCGGAAGGAACTTGAACAGCTGGGACATCGGCTGCGCACGCGTTCGGACAGCGAAATTGCGCTTCATCTTTACGAGGATCTTGGCGCGCAGTGCTTGCACCGTTTGCGCGGAGAATTTGCGATAGTGATTTGGGACAGCGTAAATAAGACTCTGTTTGCCGCGCGCGACCGGTTTGGCATCAAGCCGCTTTTCTACTCGCAGAGGGATGACACACTCTATCTCGCGTCCGAGGTGAAAGCACTCTTTGCCGCCGGGGTCCCCGCGCGCTGGGACCTCGAATCCATATACGGGTGTGCCGGAATCGGCGGCAATCAATCGCGGACTCTATACGACGGGATCTATCAAATCCCTCCCGGCCATTTCCTGGTGGCGACCGACAACCAAATCCAAGTGAAGCCGTACTGGGATTTCAACTATCCACGGGAAATTGACCGGGGGCCTTTGCGCCGCGACGAGGAATATGAAGAGGAGTTTCGTAACGCGTTTGAAGAGGCTGTAAAGCTCCGCTTGCGCGCCGACGTCCCCGTCGGCTGTTATCTGAGCGGCGGCGTGGATTCTTGCGCCATCGTGGCAATGGCCGCCCGGCATCACCAGGGTGCCGTCCATGCCTACACCCTGGCATTTGATCATGTAGCGTTCAACGAGGCGGATGTGGCCAAGGAGATGGCGGCGAAAGCAGGGGCGGAATTCATTCCCATTCCGATCAAATCCGACGATCTGGCGGACCATTTTGCCGACGCCACGGCCCAATCGGAGATGCTCTGCGTAAATCCTCACGGAACCGCGAAATATCTATTGAGCAGGGCCGTCAATAAAGCGGGGATCAAAGTCGTCCTGACCGGAGAGGGATCGGACGAAATTCTGGCAGGTTACATGCACTTCGGGCGGGATATGGTGGCGAAGATTCCTGGTGGACAAAGCCCCTTCGAGCCACCCGCAACACTGCAGGGAGGCTCGGCAAGTGGGGCGAGGACACCCAGCGGCAAGGAACTTGCCGTCAACGGCGTCAGACGTATTCTCGGCTTCGTTCCCAATTGGATGGACGCAGCCTTCGGTTTCTCTTCGAGAATGCGCGGGCTGTTCAGTGATTCGATTCTTGTGGAAAATTGCGGTCGCGAGGAGTATCGAGGCTTCTTCAACGACATCGATGTCGAAAACCAACTCCTGGGCCGACACCCACTCCATCAATCGCAGTATCTTTGGTCGAAAACCAAGTTGCCGAACTATCTTCTCACCATTCTCGGCGACCGCATGGAAATGGGTCATTCCGTCGAGGGGCGCGTTCCGTTCCTGGATCATCGCCTCGTAGAGCTGGCCCGGTCTCTGCCCGCTTCCATGAAAATTCGTGGAATGGTTCACAAGTACATTCTCAGAAAATCGATGGAGGAAGCCCTGACCGAAACGGTTTACGCGAGGCTGAAGCAGCCCTTTTGGAGTCCGCCTGCGACGTTCAACCCGCTCGGGAAGTTCAATCTCTTCATGCAAGACGTCCTTCGAAGCAACGTGGTGGCCTCGATGCCATTTTTCGATCGCAAGAAGGTTGTGGCTTTGTTGGACGATCTGCAGAAAGCGGACAAACTCTCGAATGACGCCAATGAGCAGGTTTTGACCCTGGTCCTCAGCGCTTGCGTCCTGCAAGAGCGCTATCACCTGTCGGTTTAAGCCGAATTCTTCTTCCACGATTAGCCGCTTTCGAAATTGCAAGCGGGCATATTGCAATTACCGGCCGTCCGAATTGGGCGACGGTCGCGCGTCAGGCCGCTTCCGGGTTCACGAAGTCCGTGCTATTTTCTTACTCCTGTTCATCATGCATTCCAGAATGGATGAGTTCGGGCTACCTTTGGCAAATATGGAAATTGCCCCGGAATCTGCAGACAGGACGATGCGACTTTCTGTGATTGTCCCTGTCTATAATGAACACAAATTCATCGAGGAGATCCTTTTTCGCATTCAGGCGTCAGGACTCGCATATGAGATTTTGGTTGTAGACGACGGTTCTACGGACGGGACGCGTTTGGTTCTCGAGAGCCTTCAGAACGCGCAATCCACTGGCGCGCGAGAAATGGAAGTTGGCCCGCACAAGAAAGCATTGCGCCTCGACAACATACGCTTCTTTTTTTTGCCGCAAAATATGGGAAAGGGCGCTGCTCTGCGGGTGGGTTTCGCCGAGGCGTCCGGCGATATATTGTTAATTCAGGACGCCGACCTCGAATATAGCCCCCGCGACTATCCCCGCCTCCTCGAGCCAATCCTCGATGGCCGTGCCGATGTGGTCTACGGCTCTCGATTTCTGGGCGGCCCGCAGCGTGTGCATCTTTTTTGGCACTATGTGGGGAACAAATTCCTCACACTGCTCTCAGACATCCTCACGAATCTGAATTTGACGGACATGGAAACCTGCTACAAGGTATTTCGTGTCGAGGTAATACGCGGGATGAATCTGCGGTCGAATCGATTCGATATCGAGCCTGAAATAACGGCAAAACTAGCCAAGAAGAGATGGCGGATTTACGAAGTCCCAATTTCATACGCCGGCCGCTCCTATGATGAAGGAAAGAAAATCACGTGGCGTGACGGCTTTTCCGCGCTTTACTCCATACTGCGGTATAGCTTTTTCGATTAGGGCGTCGCATTCGCTTTGCTGCAATAGCTTTCGCCCAGGCCAACTCCAGCAGATAGCCTTGAAGAAGATGTGACGCTGGAATTCACCGAGCCTGTGATTGTTTCCGTGAAGCCCCCGTGCGCCTTCGGGACTCATTTCGTTCGCGAAGGACTCGGGTCACCACGCGGAATTCCATCGCCTACCACGAAAAAGGCCACAATGCGCTCCCTTGCGCTAAATCTCAGGCTTGCCTGCCGAAAGATTGGTATTCAAATCCGAGGGTTTTCATTTCGCGGGGAGAGAGCAGATTGCGTCCATCGAGCACCAAGGGACGAACCATTGCATCTCGAACGCGCTTCCAGTCCAGGTTCCGAAACTCGTCCCACTCCGTCGCTATCAGCAAAGCCTCCGCATCCTGCGCGGCTTCATAAGCCGACTTGGCGTATTCCACGTCCGGCAAAATCGCACGTGCTTTGTCCATAGCTTGCGGATCATATGCGCAGACGCGCGCCCCTTCACCCTGCAATTGGCGTATCAATTCAACGGCCGGGGCGAACCGGATGTCGTCCGTATTCGCTTTGAACGCCAGGCCTAACACCGAAACTCGCTTGCCCTTGATCACCCAAAGGGAGTTGCGGATCTTCTCGATAAACCTTTCGATTCGCCGCTGATTGATCTTTTCTGCTTCCTTTAACATCGTAAAATCCAGACCCGACCTTTCCGCTAAATGGACGAACGCCTGCAAATCCTTCGGCAAGCAGAATCCGCCAAAGCCGAGTCCCGCATTCAGGAATGCCGGCCCAATCCTAGGGTCCATGCCCACCGCTTTAGTGACTTCTCCGATATCGGCCCCGAGGCGTTCGGCAAGGTCCGCCACCATGTTGGCGTAGGAAATCTTGAGCGCCAGGAAAGAATTCGAGGCGTGCTTGATCAATTCCGCGCTGTTGATCGTAGTCACAAGCCACGCGGGAGGCGGACCGTCCGGGCAGGCCCGTGTATGTACGGGACATCTGAATTTTCGTTCGAGAATGGGGGCGTACACGTCTTTGAGTTGCCGTTCCGTCATTTCATCCTCAATGCCCACCACAATGCGATCCGGATGAAGGAAATCGAAAATCGCCGTCCCCTCGCGAAGAAATTCCGGATTTGAGGCCACGCGAAAAGTCACGCCCGATTTGCGCCCATACACAGAAAGAGCGCGCTTCAATTCCTGTCCGGTCTGCGCGGGGACCGTGCTCTTCTCGACCACGAGCTTGGGTGACCTCGCCGAAGTGGCAATTGTCCGGGCAACGTGGTCAATCGCGCTCAAATCCGCGTCGCCGTTCGGCAAGGGAGGCGTTCCAACACAAATGAAAATCGCATCGCCCGCCGCCATCGCTTCGCTCGGATTCGCGGAGAAACTCAGCCGTTTTTCCTGGCGCGCCCTGGCTATCACTTCTTGAAGGCCCGGCTCGTAAATGGGCAGGCCCCCCGTTTCAAGAGTGTGCAGCTTGGCCGCGTCGTTGTCCGTGCAGACGACTTGATGGCCGGTCTCCGCGAGGCATGCTCCCGTCACCAAACCCACATAACCTGTGCCAACAACGGAGATATTCAACCAACCCTCCTAAATGAACCGTATTTATCTTTCACTCAAAAATCGGTAAAACAATTCTCATATAAGCACCAAGCCGCGTCAATTTATCCTGAATGGCACCAGGCAAGCCTATCGAAGATTGGTCATCCCTGAACGGCCAGACGCAAGTTGACGCCAGATTTTACCAACCGTAGCCGGCGAAATCCTGTGGCTTTGTCGGAGAGGTATCTACCTCCTTCTCGAACAGGGTGAATGCAAATGTGGCTGTGACTAATCTCACGTGCCGGTGTGGCCGATATTACATACACCAGAATGCTCCCCGTCGCAGACTGGGCGCCACGTCTGGATCGAAAGGAGATCGGCGACAATGAAAACAATGAAAGCGGCGGTCGTGACAAGTTTCGGTAAACCCCTGGCGGTAAGAGAAGTGCCCGTTCCCGAGCCGGGGCCGGGACAAGTCCTGGTTGAAATCGCAGCTTCCGGAGTGTGTCATACCGACCTGCACGCCGCCGACGGCGATTGGCCTATCCAGCCCACCCTGCCGTTTACGCCGGGCCACGAAGGCGCGGGAAACGTTGTGGCGCTCGGACCCGGCGTGACGCATCTGAAAGAAGGAGATCGCGTTGGAATCGCCTGGCTGCACAGCGCTTGTGGGCATTGCGAATTCTGCCTGGCGGGGTGGGAAACGCTGTGCAAAGAGCAGAAGAATTCCGGGTACTCGATTAACGGGAGCTTCGCCGAATTCGCTCTCGCCCAGGCCGATTACGTCGGGCAAATTCCGAGGAATCTGTCTTTCATCGACGCGGCGCCCATTCTGTGCGCCGGCGTGACCACGTACAAAGGGTTGAAAGAAACGGAGGCGAAGCCCGGGCAGTGGGTGGTGGTCTCGGGAGCCGGCGGTCTGGGCCATGTCGCCATTCAATATGCGCGGGCCATGGGCCTGCACGTTGCTGCCGTGGATCTGGGACCAGAGAAATTGACGCTGGCACGGCACCTGGGAGCCGAAATCACGATCGACGCCGCGACTCAAGACCCTGCCAAGGAAATTCAGAAACAGATTGGCGGCGCGCACGGCGTGCTGGTCACGGCCGTCTCGCCGATTGCCTTCAAACAGGCTGTCGGGATGCTTCGGCGGGGCGGGACTTGCGTGCTGAACGGTCTGCCGCCGGGTGATTTTCCCATCTCGATCTTCGAAGTGGTTTTGAACCGCTACACGCTCCGGGGCTCGATCGTAGGCACGCGAAAGGATCTGGAAGAAGCGCTCGCATTTGCCGCGGAAGGAAAAGTGAAGGCTACGATCGAGCTCCAGCCTCTCGATTCGATCAATGAGGTATTCAAGCGGCTGAAGCAGGGCAAGGTCAATGGACGCGTTGTGATGGACCTTTCAGGCAAGGCAAAGGGCGCGGCACCCTCTCACCCGGAACTCGCGGGCGCGAGAAAATAGTTTTCATCTCTTCAAGCGGTTTTGGTCATTCTTCGCCGATGTCTTCGTTCCATACTTCCGGGTGTGTGCGAATGTATTCGGCCATCATCGAGGCGCACTCCTTGGAATCGAGGTCGATGACGTTCACCCCGTTGGAACGAAGCCATTCGACTCCACCCTGAAAATTGCGGCTTTCGCCTACCACAAGCGTTCCAAAACCAAATTGCCTGACCAGACCGCTGCAATACCAGCACGGCGCCAACGTCGTTACCATAATCAGCTTTCGGTAGCTTCGCTGCCGGCCCGCCCTGCGGAACGCGTCGGTTTCCCCATGGATCGACGGGTCGGATTGCTGAACGCGCCGGTTTCGCCCACTGCTGATCAGGAGGCCGGAGGAGTCAAATACAGCGGCGCCCACGGGTATCCCGCCTTCGTCGAGCCCCTTTCGCGCTTCTGCAATCGCGGTCTCGAGCATCGCAGCGAAATCCAAATCGGGCTTCATTCTTGTCGTCTCCTCAATACGTTTCATTGGACGAAAGCTGATTCGTCCAGATCCTTCTGACGGCTTTTGCGGCCAATCCGAAATCGAAAAACGCGATGTCATCAGACTTTGTGATGATTGTCACACGGGCCACCCGGCCCGAGGCATAAACTATAATCGTCAAGTGGTTTGGAATTCTAGGCAAAGGAAACTCCCGTGGAAGAATTACTCAGCCCAGATGAAATAAGAAAAATGAACGCCTATTGGCGTGCCGCCAACTACCTGTCCGTGGGACAAATCTATCTGAAAGACAATCCTCTGCTCGAGCGCCCCTTGAGCGCGGAGGATATAAAACCGCGATTACTCGGTCATTGGGGAACCACCGCCGGTCTGAATTTCATCTACACGCACCTGAACCGACTGATCAACCAACACGCTCTCAACATGATTTACGTCATTGGCCCCGGCCATGGCGGTCCCGGCATCGTGGCTCACACATATCTCGAAGGGTCCTATTCAGAAATCTACCCGTACATTCAGGAGGACCGCGACGGGATGAAACGGCTGTTCCGCCAGTTTTCCTGGCCCTACGGAATTCCCAGCCACGTCGCACCGGAAACTCCCGGTTCGATTCACGAGGGTGGCGAGCTGGGCTATTCGCTGCTGCACGCCTACGGAGCGGCCTTCGACAACCCCTCCTTACTCGTCGCTTGCGTGGTGGGAGACGGCGAATCCGAAACGGGCCCGTGCGCGACCAGCTGGCACTCCAACAAATTTTTAAATCCCGCCAGGGACGGAGCCGTGCTGCCGATCCTTCACCTGAACGGCTACAAGATCGCAAATCCCACGGTGCTGGCTCGGATTTCGAACGAGGAACTGGAGTCACTCTTCCGAGGTTACGGATATCATCCGCACTTCCTCGAGGGCGACGATCCGCTGACCATGCATCAGCGAATGGCCGCGGCGCTTGAAGCGATTCTCCGCGAAATCAGGTCCATCCAGAAAGCCGCTCGCGAAGATGGACGATCCGAGCGTCCCCATTGGCCGATGCTGATACTGAAAACGCCAAAAGGATGGACCGGCCCCAAATTTGTAGACGGAAAGCCCGTGGAAGGAACCTGGCGCGCTCATCAAGTGCCTGTCACGAACGTCCGGGAAAATCCGGCGCACCTGGCAATTCTCGAAGGATGGATGAAGAGTTACGAACCCGGCGAGTTGTTTGACTCCGAGGGCAAATTCAAATCCGAATTCGCCGGGTTGGCTCCGAAGGGGCAGCGGCGGATGGGCATGAATCCGCACGCCAATGGCGGGTTGCTGCTGGCGCCCTTGCGGCTTCCCGCGTTCCGCGACTACGCCATAAAGGTGGAAGAGCCCGGGAGTCCGGAATCAGAGGCGACCCGCATTCTGGGCCGCTATTTGCGGGATGTGATGAAGTTTAATCTCGAGGAAGCGAATTTCCGGGTGTTTGGCCCCGACGAGACGGCTTCGAACCGTCTGGATGCGCTTTTCGATGTCACCGGAAAGACCTGGGAGGCATCCACGCTCCCGACGGATGAGAACTTGTCTCCCGAGGGGCGGGTGATGGAGGTTCTCAGCGAACACATGTGCCAAGGCTGGCTTGAGGGCTTTCTACTGACGGGGCGGCACGGATGGTTCTCGTGCTACGAAGCCTTCATCCATATCGTGGATTCGATGTTCAACCAGCACGCCAAGTGGTTGAAGACCACCCGCACCATCCCCTGGCGCAAGCCGATTGCTTCTCTCAATTACTTACTCACCTCCCACGTATGGCGGCAGGACCATAACGGCTTCTCGCACCAGGACCCGGGATTCATCGACCATATCGCCAACAAAAAAGCCGACGTCGTTCGAATCTATCTCCCTCCGGACACGAACACGCTGCTTTCCGTAGCCGACCACTGCCTGCGAAGCCGCAACTACGTCAATCTCATAATTGCCGGAAAGCAGCCCGCGCCCAATTGGCTCGACATCGAATCGGCCGTAAAACATTGCACGGCCGGCCTTGGAATCTGGGATTGGGCGAGCAATGACGACGGAAATCCGGAGGTCGTGATGGCTTGCGCAGGGGATGTGCCGACTCTCGAAACTCTGGCGGCTGTTTCCTTGCTCCGCGAACACATTCCCGACCTTCGCATTCGCGTCGTGAACGTCGTGGATTTAATGGCGCTTCAGCCCGTGACCGAGCATCCTCACGGGCTGGTAGATGAAGATTTCGACGGCCTCTTCACTACCGATAAGCCGGTCATTTTCGCCTTCCACGGCTACCCCACGCTGATTCACCGGCTCACGTATCGCCGGCGGAATCACTTCAATATTCACGTGCGCGGCTATGTGGAAGAGGGGACAACCACCACGCCGTTTGACATGACGGTGCTGAATCGCCTGGACCGCTATCAGTTGGCGCTTGACGTTGTCCGCCGCGTCCCTCGCCTGGCGCCGCTCATTGACTCGGCAACCCAGCGCCTTACCGAGCAGATTCAGCGGCACAAGCTCTACGTGTCCGAGCACGGCGAAGATCTGCCGGAAGTCCGCAATTGGAAATGGACTGGACGCTGAATCCGACATGCCCGAGACCATTGTTCTCTCTTTGAATAGCGGATCTTCGTCGCTCAAATTCGGTTGGTTTGAAGTCGCGGCGGGTGAGCCTCGCCCCATCTATGCCGGCGCCGTCGAGGGAATCGGCGGCCCTGTTGGACGATTCTGGATTCGGGATTCCGCCGGCAAAATGCTGCGCGAGGATCACTCCGCTGTTCCCGCCCAGGATGACGCTCTTCATGCGGTCGCGCGCCTCGTGGGTGATAGTCACCTGCCCATGCCTCACGCGATTGGCCATCGCGTTGTCCACGGTGGACCGAACCTCAGAGAACATCAACGGGTGACTCCTGAAGTTCTAGAGCAACTCGAGGCAGCCGCCGCATTCGCCCCGTTGCATGTTCCCGTCGAGCTTCGCTTGATTCGCCTGACAGAATCGCATTTTCCAAACGTGCCGCAATTCGTCTGCCTGGACACGGCGTTCCACCGCACTCTTCCCGAAGAGGCGGCACGTTTCGCGCTGCCGGGGACTTTCTGGGACGCGGGAGTGCGCCGCTATGGATTTCATGGTCTTTCCTGCGAATCGATCCTGCATGCTATGGGAGAGAATCAGCCAGCAAAAATCATCGTTGCGCATCTGGGCAACGGCGCGAGCGTGACCGCCATCGCGCATGGTGTCTCGGTGGACACCACGATGGGACTCACACCAACCGGGGGAATTGTGATGGGCACCCGGCCGGGCGACCTCGATCCCGGAATTTTTGTGTACATGCAGCGAACCTCGGGACTCGCCGTGGATGATCTGGAAGCACTGCTCAATCGAAGGTCGGGGCTCTTGGGGCTATCCGGGGCATCCAGCGATATGCGGCAGCTCCACGCGGCCGGAGCCGATCCCCGCGCGCGCATGGCCGTCAATATCTTCTGCCGCACGGTCAAGAAAGCCATCGGAGGCCTCACGGCGATACTCGAAGGACTTGACCTTCTTGTTTTCACGGGAGGAATCGGCGAAAACGATGCCCTTGTCCGCGAACAGATCTGCTCCGGATTGGAAACGGTTGGAATCGGTCTTGACGCAGAGAGCAACCGGAAGAACCTTCCCATCATCAGCAGCAAGAGCAGCCGGGCCGCCGTTCGTGTTATGCACAGCGACGAGGAGCTGCAAATCGCCCGGCAGAGCGCGCGCTTGCTCGGATAACGCCGTCCGTTAAATGAACCTCACAGGCAGGGAACCCCCCGGCGGACCCTTTCCGCCCAGCCGTTTCACCGGCTGGAATGTTGTGACCAGCGTCACACCTCCGCGTGATCACCGCCACTGCTGCTTTCAGAATCATGGAGCAACATCCGAGAAATTCGTGCGCGCTTGGGGAGAAACCGCCATGGAACAGGCTTCCGCGCAGATCAATTTGAAGAATATTCTCTTTCTTACCGATTTCTCGGAACCTTCCTCTGCGGCGCTTCCCTACGCAGTGACTTTGGCACGCAAATATGGCGCAACCGTGCACGCTCTTCATGTCCTGACCCCCGAGCCCGCTGCCTGCAGGACTCCGAGTCTGGCAAGCCTGGCCGCCGAATCGCGGGAAGAATTCGCGCAAATAGAAATGCAACGAGTCGAATCCGCACTGGTCGGCGTGGCCCATGAAGCGAACATTCTCCGGGACGCCGCCGTTTGGCCGGGATTGGAAAGGTCGCTCCGGGAGTGCCAGGCCGACATGGTTGTGATCGGAACACATGGGCGGACCGGCGCTGAAAAGGCGCTTCTTGGCTCCGTGGCTGAGGAGATCTTTCGCAAAGCCGGGCTTCCTGTCCTCACGATCGGTCCTGGGGTGAGCCCGCGGGTCCACAACGCCGCCCGGTTCCGCCGCGTGCTCTTGGCCACCGACTTCAGCCCGGATTCTCTCGTGGCAGTGCCGTATGCGCTCTCTTTGGCACAAGATTCTGAGGCGCGGCTGATTCTGGTCCATGTGATTTCGAAGCGGGCTCAGACGGAAAGGCCGGCGGATCCTGAACTCTCCGTCGCCGCCGCCATGCACAATCTTCACGAACTCGTCCCACCGGATGCAGAGATTTGGTGCCGCCCCGAGGCAGTTGTGGAATATGGCGAACCCGCCGAACGCATCCTGCACACGGCCAAGGACCGCGACGCCGATCTGATCGTCCTGGGAGTGCGCGATGCTGCCGGGCACCTCTCCGCGGCCACCCATTTGGAGAGAACCACCGCGCACAAGGTTGTGGCCCGCGCCAAATGCCCCGTCTTAACCGTTCGAGGGTGATTCCCCGCGCGAAGATGATATGCGATGGCCTGAGTGCGCCCTCTTTCCCAATTCCCGAATTGATACTTCGCGAGAAAGCGGCCCGGATTGGGCACGGATTGCCCGAGTTGGAAATCGCGCCGTCCTATTCCAGTACTCCGTGTCAATAAAGGCCCGTTACTCGTCCGGGGCACGCTCGTACACCCGAAAAAGAGGCGAAGAAGATGGCCGTCCTGCCGATGAAGTGAGCAACTCCACGCTGGGTTGTGACGCGAGTCACAGCGGAATGCCCCCAACCCATCGTAAATATTTGGCTGTGCAGGGGTAAAGGACTTGAACGGGGGCCACTGTGCGACGCTCCTGCAAAAAGTCAGAGGGGAGAAATTGATGAAGCGCATGATGAAATACAATCTGGGGTGTCTTGCGGCTATCATCTTTCTCTTCGCAGGCCAGCTCTCTGTCTTCGGACAAACCAATCCTCCGGCCTCGGATAACTCGAAGGCTTCCACATCCGCGTCCTCGGAGGCGCAATCGTCCTCCTCTTCGACTTACATGGGAGCGGAAGTTTGCAAAGCCTGCCACACGGATATTTACAACGGTTGGGAGAAGAGCCCGCACTGGCAGCAGACGTATCAGAAGGGCGGAATTTCGAGGCACGGGTGCGAGGATTGCCACGGACCCGGATCGGCGCACGTGGCGGGCGGAGGCGACGTCACAAAGATCTTCACGTTCAAGGACGCTTCGACGAAGGCCATCAACGACCGCTGCATGACCTGCCACGCCGGCGGCGCCCAGCATATGAACGCGCTGAACTCGATTCACACGCAAAACAATGTGAGCTGCATTTCCTGCCACTCTCCTCACCACGCCGAAACGAAAGAGTTCCTCCTCGCCAAGGCGCAACCGGAGCTTTGCTACACCTGCCACCTGACGCAGAAGGCGCAGTTCCAAATGCCATTTCATCACCGCGTGGACGAAGGCCTCATCCAGTGCAGCGATTGCCACAACCCGCACGGTACGGAAGGCCCCAAGCAGGTTCGCATGGCCTCTTCCCAGGATCAGGTCTGCTTCAAATGCCACACGGACAAACAGGGGCCGTTTGTCTACGAACACCAGCCCGTAAAAGTGGATGGATGTGAATCCTGCCATTTGGTGCATGGCAGCCCGAACCCTCACATGCTCAAAGTGAGCAACGTGAATCTCCTCTGCCTGCAATGCCACACGATTTCCAGTTTCAGCGGCGCGCCGGGAACACCTTCCTTCCACAACCAAAACAGCTTTTTCCAGGCATGCACGCTGTGCCACTCACAAATTCACGGATCGAACTTTGACCCGACCTTTTTCAAGTAACGGCCGGCGGCGCTTTTTCCGCCGGCGCATTCGCAGTCATGCCAAGGAGTGCGATGTCAATCGCGGCCCAGTTCGAAATCGCCGGGGTGAATAAGGTCATGAGAAACCATCTTGCGTCTTCCGCTCTCCCGCTGCTTCTCCTGGTGCTTGCGCTGTTCTTTCCGGCAGTTTGCCGCGCCCAGTCCGATGCGGGAGAGGATCAAGGGGTCAACCAGGGGAATTACAACGTCCAGCAAACCGTCGAGTTCGGCTACCGATCCAACTGGATCAACGGCAGCCAGCCCACCTACGATACGTTTGTGAATCTGGGCTCCGGCGTGCGGCTCTTCGACTACTCGCTCGACATGCGGTCGCTCGATAACAACGGCCTGCTGTTCGACACCCTCAATTTCAGCAACTTCGGCTACGGCGGCGACCCGAACGACGTTTCTCGTCTGCGCATTCAGAAAAACAAGGTGTACGACTTCCGTATGGTTTTCCGCCGCGATAAGAATTATTGGGATTGGAACCTGTTCGTGAATCCGCTGAACCCGATTTCGACGAATCCGGCGGTCAGCCCCACCACCCCGATCGCGAACTCTCCCCATTCCCTCGACCTGGTTCGGCGCATGCAGGACTATGATCTGACGCTCCTCCCGCTGTCTCCGGTGCGTATCCGGCTGGGATATTCGCGCAATCGCGACGAGGGTCCCGGCAATTTCACCACCGACAGCGGAACCATCTCAAATTTTCCGGAGATGTACAGCTACACGACCAATTCCTACCGCGCCGGAATCGACTTTCGCGTTCTTCCCCGGACGACTATCTCCTATGACCAGTTCCTGACGTATTTCAAGCAGGACAACATCGTGAGCGACAATCCGCTTACCGCTCCGCAGAATTTCGGCTTTCAATTGGGCGGGCCCACGGGACCCGGCGCGACTCCGCTTGGCACTCCTCTGGACATGGGGATCATCTGGGCCAACAGTGGCGCCGAGATTCTTCCCTGCGCCGCTCCGGTCATCAATGCCACCACCACTCCTCCCACCGTCACCGGAAATTGCAATGGTTTCATCTCGTATTCGCAGGTGGGGCGTCCGCGAAATTTCATGCCCACGGAGCGTTTCCGCTTTCAGTCCAATTACTTCCGGAATTTTGAGATGTCCGGCTCGATCGGTTACAGCACGTCGGACAATACGATCCCCGATTTTCTGGAAACTTTCGATAGTTGGACGTCCCGCAGCGCCTCTCGCGGAAGCACCACCGGCGGCCCGGCGACGGCGAAACGCGTTTCGGTGAACGCCGATTGGTCGGGAGTCTATGCGATCACCGACAAACTGCGCCTGCTGGATGCCTTCCGCTACGACAATTGGCGCATTCCCGGATTGTGGGATACGGCCGAGACAAGCCTTTTCGGCTCTCCGGCTCCCGCGCCCGGCGTCGTGGGGCTCGCGCTTCCGATCGGCCAATTCCTGGCGGCGAATTGCGATGCCGCCAACAACTACAATGGAGCGACCTGCCCCCAACACTCGACCTCTTCCGCGGCCGACGTCACCAACGAAATTTCCAATCAGTTTTTGGGCGAGGATTTGAAGACCAATACGTTCCAGGTTCAATACGACTTTAAGCCGCGCCTGACCGGAAGAGTCGGCTTTCGCTACTCGGATCGGACGATCGCCAGCTCGAGCGATGTGTTTGACGTAGGGGAAACATATTTTCCCGGCGGCGCCACGGGGACGGCCTTGAACTATTTTCTCGCGGCGCGCGGCGATTGCGCCGTGGTCGCGGGCGTTCTTCCTGCCGGATGCACGCTGAATGCCGATGGCTCCATCACCGAGGGTTCGTCGTCCAACCCGATTCCCGAGGCGGGCAACGATGCCGCCCGGAACATCGTCAACATCCATGAATACGCGCTGCTTCTTGGCTTGACGGCCCGGCCGATCGATTCGCTGCGAATTACCAGCGATTTTGAGTTCGGCTACAACGACGATTCCTTCACCAGGACCGATCCGCGCCAGTTGCAGGGCTACAAAATTCATGCGACCTACCAACCCCGCCCCTGGGCCGATCTCGACGGCTCGGTTGAAATCCACGAGAACCGCGACAACGTCTACACGGTGGACAACCTCGAACACGACCGGATGTACAATTTTTCCACCACGCTGATGGCCAACCCCCATCTGTCCGTGAATTTCGGTTACAGCTACTGGGACGTCTTGTCCCAGATTGACGTCTGCTACAGCATCGGCGTCGCCGCCGGGGGCATCAACACTCCTTGCCCGACCACGACTTCGCCCGTTCCTCTCGGCGCTTTGTCCGTCTACACCAGCACGGACCATTTTGCTTACGGCGGGTTTATCTGGAAGGCCAATCGGCGAGTGACCGCGGGAGCCGGCTTCAACGGCAGCTTTGTCCGCGGCTCTTCGCCGTATTACAACCAGCCTCAGTTTGCTACCACGACGCCCGCCCCGGCCTTGCAGCAGGTCACGCTCAATTCTCTGCAGCCCGAGGGTACGCTGAATTTCAATTATTTCCGGCCCTATGCGAACGTGACGGTTGACTTGTACAAGGGGCTTAGTTACAAGATGAGCTGGAATTACTACGGATTTAACGTGACGGGCAATCAGTTCCCGGCGGGGCTGGCTCTGACTCCCACGTATTCCAATTATCCGTCGCTTCAATCTGAAAATTTCAACGGCAGCACTGCGACGTTCGCGATTCGCTATTCCTTCTGAGCCATCGCGCCCGGGCACGAGTGTCGCTCTACCGATATCAAGCAGGAAAGGGGAACAGAACAATGAAACTTTCGGTTATTCGGCTCGCCTTACTTTCCGTGGGACTCGCCGCCTTCTTCGCAACCTCCGTTCGCGCCGACGCTCAGAAAACCTATCAGTCGAAATGTTCCGCTTGCCACGGGGCGGACGGCAAGGGAGACACGGGCGCCGGAAAGGCTCTTGGCGCGCATGATTTCGCATCGCCCGAAGTCAAGAAGATGACCGACGCCGAAATGGCGGGGATTATTTCGAACGGCAAGGGTAAGATGCCGGCGTACGGAAAGAGTCTTTCGGCTGCGGAGATAAAAGATTTGGTCGACTATATCCGCGGCCTTGCCAAGAAGTAGGCCCCACCGCCCCGGACGGATCAGGCAGCTCTCATTGGGGAGAGAGCTATTCGCCCGATGATCGTGGACTTTTTTCCGTTGCGGCGTTTCCTCCCGGTCCGGCAAGAGGTTTCCAGGTTCTTGAGTTGAGCGTGCCGATCCGGGATAGAATCCCCATTCTGGTCCTATCGCGCGGCCCCGGGCTCCCGAACACAGGATTCTCACTCAACTCGATGCACGACCGGACGGAACTGACCGGCGGATAGAAAGCGGGAGAGCACACTTGGAAGAAGCGCTTGGCCTTCATCGCCTTCACTTTGCCTTCACCGTTACGTTCCATTACCTCTTTCCCCAGCTTACGATGGGCCTGGCCCTGCTGATTTTCATTCTGAAGACGGCCGCGATCCGCACGGGTGATGAACATTACAATCGCGCCGTTCGTTTTTGGGCGCGCATTTTCGGGATCACGTTCGCTATGGGCGTGGTAACGGGAATCCCCATGGAATTTCAGTTCGGAACGAACTGGGCGCAATTTTCCCGCATTACCGGAGGCGTCATCGGCCAAACGCTCGCCATGGAGGGCGTCTTCTCGTTTTTCCTCGAATCCAGCTTTCTCGGACTTCTCTTGTTCGGTGAAAAGCGTCTTGGACAGCGGGGGCATTGGCTCGCATCATTCATGGTTTTTCTGGGGTCCTGGATGTCGGGCTATTTAATCGTTGCCACCGACGCGTGGATGCAGCATCCCGTCGCGTATTCCGTCGCGCCGAACGGCGAAATTGGGCTCGCAAGCTTTTGGGGACTCATCCTGAATCCCTGGGCCCTCTGGCAATACGCGCACAATATGTCCGGCGCGGTGATTACGGGTAGTTTTGTCATGGCGGCCCTCGGCGCGTTCTATCTGCTTTCTGGAAGACATCAGAGTTATGGAAAGACCTTCGTTCGCACCGGCGTCACCGTCGGAATCATCGCCACGATTTTGCAGCTTTTCCCGACGGGCGACACGCAGGGGCGATTGATCGCCGAAAACCAGCCAACGACGCTCGCGGCCATGGAGGGCCTGTTTGAATCGAGTTCCTCGGCGCCCGTCGCCGTCCTGGGTCAGCCCGATGTTCTCAACCGGCGCCTCGACAATCCCCTTACGATTCCCCATGCCCTCAGTTTTCTGACCTACAGGCATTGGGAGGGCGAAGTCCGGGGGCTGAATAGTTTTCCCGCCTCCGAGTGGCCGGACCGCATTTCGCTGGTCTATTACAGCTATCACATCATGGTGGGGCTTGGAACCATATTCATCGCGATTATGGGTCTCGCTGTCATCCAACTCTGGCGCGGGAAGCTTTATGAGTCACGCGCGTCCCTCTGGATCCTGATGCTGGCTTGCCCATTCCCCTTCATCGCCAATACCGCAGGTTGGATCACGGCTGAAACCGGACGCCAGCCCTGGCTGGTCTATGGGCTGCTGCGAACGGCGGCCGGCGCTTCTCCCAAAGTCTCTTACGGCAATACCTTGTTCACGCTGATCGGATTTATGGGCCTCTATATGGTCCTCGGGATTCTTTTCCTTTTCCTCGTCTATCGCGAGGTGGAGCACGGGCCGGAACCCGCGCCCCAGGCTTGAGGGGGAATCGCAAATGGTGACGATTTGGTTCTGCCTGATAGCCGTCATGATTGCCGTCTACGTCGTTCTCGACGGCTTCGACCTGGGCGCGGGG
Source organism: Verrucomicrobiia bacterium (assembly GCA_035503815.1). Classification (GTDB taxonomy): domain Bacteria; phylum Acidobacteriota; class Terriglobia; order Acidiferrales; family UBA7541; genus Palsa-295. Next base: position 41,849 of record DATJTF010000002.1, on the reverse strand, counting down.
ATTATTCATTTGGGGGTCGCGCGGACCGATTCCGAGCGGCGCGCTGTTCTTGGCGCGATCGGTCCCGTCTGGGACGGCAACGAAGTCTGGTTGTTGGCGGCGGGTGGAACGCTCTTTTTCGCCTATCCTGTTTTGTACGCTTCGAGTTTCAGCGGGTTTTATTTGCCGTTGATGATGGTTCTCTGGCTGCTGATTTTGCGGGGAATCTCCATCGAATTTCGAAGCCACCTCGAGAGCCCGATTTGGTCTCCCTTTTGGGACGCCATCTTCTCCGGATCGAGCGCCCTCCTCGCCATATTTTTCGGCGCTGCCCTCGGCAACGTCGTTCGCGGCGTCCCCCTCGACGCCTCCGGCTATTTTTTTGAGCCTCTTTGGACGAATTTCAAGTTAGGGCCTTCTCCCGGCATTCTGGACTGGTACACCGTTCTCGTCGGGTTGGCCGCCTATTTCGCTCTCACGCAGCATGGCGCGCTTTGGGTCGCTTATAAGACCACCGGCGCGCTCCGCGAGCGCGCGCGCCATGTCGCAAGCGGCGCGTGGTTCGGCGTTGTGGCTTTTACGATCCTGATCACCTGGGCGACGTTCCGCGTTCAACCCCATGTGCCGGCGAGCTTCGCCGTAAGGCCCTGGGGAATCGTCTTCCCGATTTTGGCGGTTGCGGGCCTGATCGGCGTTCGCTGGTTTCTTCGCCGCAACGACGCCGACCAGATGACGTTTTTCGCTTCCTGCGCGTACTTGTTGGGAATGCTCACGAGCGTCGTTTTCGGAGTCTATCCCTACGTCTTGCCTGCCTGCACCAATCCCGCCTTCTCGCTGACCATCTACAATGCCAAGGCTCCGAATTACGGACTGCGCATCGGATTGATTTGGTGGTTCATCGGGATGGCGCTAGTCGTCTCTTACTTCACGTTTCTGTACCGCCACGTCTCCGGCAAAGTCGGCGCGGACACCGAGACCACCGCATAGCCTTTCCGTCTGCCTTCTTCCTGAAGACTCGGAATTGCCGCTCACCCAAGCGCTTGCTTGTTTTTGGGAAAACGTTCGGTGGCCCTCCCCGAATTCTCCGTCCGCTTCGCCCCCGGGAGCAAAGATTACGAAGAAGCACGCCTCGTGCGTCCGGTCGTTGACTCGATAAGTTGAGGTAGCGTAACTTAGCTGGAGTCGTCGCGACTCGCGGATTTTCCGGCAATTTCTTCGTTTCTGCCAAGAATCTCATAGACCCGTCCTGATTCGCGTTGGCGCGGCAATCCTTTACACCTGTCGTGACATCAGCGGCGTTTTGACTTCGGAGGGACCGAATGGCAACGGCACCGGGGCTGTCGAAAACCTGGACATTTTTCGAAGGCAACTGGCATGAAGGCAACCTGCCCATCTTTGGCGTGCGCACTCATGCCGCCTGGCTGTGCTCGATGGTCTTCGACGGCGCCCGCGCCTTCGAAGGAGTCACCCCGGATCTCGACCTGCACTGCGCCCGCGTGAACGACTCCGCGAAGAAACTTTACTTGAAGCCCGTCGTTTCCGCGGAAACCTGGATTCAGCTCGCGCGCGAGGGAATCGCGCGTTTCGAGCGCGATTCGGCTCTCTATATTCGCCCCATGTACTGGGCGGAAAAGGACGGCCCGTGGATTCAAGCTCACGACCCGGAATCGACTCGTTGGTGCCTCTCGATTTACGAGGCCCCGCTCCGCAAATCGAACGGCTTCTCAGTCACGCGGTCTCCCTTTCGCCGGCCCACGATCGAGAGCATGCCCGTTGACGCCAAGGCCGGATGCCTTTATCCCAATAATGCGCGCGCGCTTTTCGATGCTCACGCCCGCGGGTTCGACAACGCGGTTGTCTGCGACATGCTCGGAAATGTAGCCGAGCTGGCCACCTCGAATATCTTCATGGCCAAGGACGGCGTCGTCTATACGCCCGTGATCAACGGCACTTTTCTGGCGGGCATCACGCGCCAGCGTGTGATCAAGCTCCTGCGCGACACCGGCGTCACCGTGATCGAGAAAACGCTGCAGTACGAAGACTTCCAAAAGGCCGACGAGATTTTTTCCTCGGGCAATTATTCCAAGGTTGTGCCGGTGGCTCGCATTGACGACCGTGCCTTGCAGCCGGGGCCGCTGTATACCAAGGCCCGGGCTCTATATTGGGAGTTTGCGCACTCTTGACCGCCGAGCCGCTCGACCACGCCCGCAGGCGAATCTTCTGGATCAGGCAGGGCTGATTCACGCCGATGGCGCGCATGGAGCTGCCCGTCTCCTCTTCCGATATTCTCGCGGCGCTCACGCCAATCTGGCAAAGCGCGCTCCAACGCTCCCCGGTCGGAGTCGAAGATAATTTTTTTGATCTGGGAGGCGATCCCGCGGCGGCCGCCCGCATTTTTTCCGAAGTCGCGAAAGCCGGCGGCCCAAATCTGCCGCCATTCGTGATCTTCCAGACGCCGACCCTCGCCTCTATGGCATCGTTTCTCACCCGGGCTCCTCACCCGCAATTTTCTCCTCTTGTCGCGCTGAAACCGGGAGCGGCAGGGCCGCCTGTCTTCATCACCCACGGCATAGCCGGTCATCTGATGGAGTTTTTCGAGCTTGTTCGCCACACCTCGACTTCGCAGCCAATTTATGGAATGCAGACGCGAGGCATGGACGGAGTGACGCAGCCATTTGATCGAATCGAAGACATGGCGGAATATTTTCTCGGCGCCGTCAAAAGCATTCAACCCCATGGGCCTTACTTCCTGATCGGCTATTCGCTCGGCGGGCTCGTCACTCTCGAAATGGCGCGTCGCCTGTCCGAAAGCGGGGAAAGAATTGCACTGCTGGCGCTACTCGACTCGTATCCGCACCGTACCGCGCTTTCATGGCCTCAGCGGACGCACCTTCTGGCCCGGCTGACGAAGCATCATCTCGCCTCCGCGGCTCGGCGGCTGCTCCCGGCGCTCTCTCCATCCCGCGCCGGCGCCACGGAAGATTGGCGGGAATTCGAGCTGTTGTATCCGGCGATGAGGCCCGTCCGCGAGTGTTCCGCCCTCGCGCTCGCGCGGTATCGGCCAAGGTATTATCCCGGCACGATCCGTTTCGTGCGCGCCGAAGTCTCAACGGTTTTCCCCGCCGACCCTCTTCCCGTTTGGGGCCCATTGGTGAAAGAATTTGTGGGCGAAACGGCGCCCGGCGATCATCACGGCATCTTGAAAGCGCACTTTCGCGAGCTTGCCTCGATTCTTTCGCGATATTTGCAGGAGACGCGGAAATAGAAGAGCGGTCCACGGAAACGGAGATTCGATGAACGGAGCGGAAAGTCTGGTTCGTACTCTTGTCGCGGCAGGTGTGGACACGTGCTTCACGAATCCTGGAACTTCGGAAATGCACATCGTGGCGGCTCTCGACCGCATACCCGAAATGCGCTGCGTTCTGGGGCTATTCGAGGGTGTCGTCACCGGCGCGGCCGATGGATATGCCCGCATTGCCGGGAAGCCCGCCTGCACGCTTCTGCACCTCGGTCCGGGGCTCGGCAATGGTCTTGCAAACCTGCACAACGCCCGGCGGGCCAACGTTCCGATCGTGAATCTCATCGGACAGCACGCAATTTCGCATCTGCCTTACGACACGCCGCTCACTTCCGATATTGAGTCCATTGCACGAGCCTGCTCGAAATGGGTGCGAACTTCGAGCTCCGTCTCCGCTGCCGGCCGCGATGCCGCGGATGCCGTTGTCGCCTCTCGCACTTCGCCCGGACAAATCGCCACATTAATCGTTCCTGCGGATGTGGCGTGGACGGATGGGGGACAAATCGCCGCGCTTCCCCACATTCCCGCGGCGCCCATGCCCTCGGCGGACGCGATCGAACGGGCGGCCGCCATGCTGCGGTCGGGCGTGCGAACGGGTATTCTTCTGGCCGGAACCGCGCCCTATGGAAGGGGGCTGGCTGCCGCGGGCAGAATCGCGGCCGCGACAAACTCCAAGCTCCTTTGCCCTTATCCCTTCGCTCGATTGGAGCGTGGTGCGGGCCGCCCGCACGTTGAAAGAACTCAGTATGTCCTCGAGATGGCGATGGAACAGTTCAAGGAATTTCGCCAGTTGATCCTGGTCGGAGCGCCCGCCCCCGTCGCCTATTTCGCGTACCCGGAGAAGAGCAGCATCGTCACCCGCCCTGAGTGTGAAATTTACACCCTGGCGCTCCCCCACGAAGATTGCAGTAAATCGCTTGAATTGTTGTCCCAAGCCTTTTCCCCGCGCGAGCCGGCCCCCGCGGCTCAATCGATCGACCGGCCGGCATTACCACAGGGGGAAATCACTTTGTCCGCCCTCGCGGCCGCCGTAGGCGCGCTTTTACCTGAGAATGCCATTGTTGTCGACGAATCCATGACTTCCGGCCGCGGAATGATGGCCGCAACTCGAGGCGCGCTGCCGCACGATTGGTTGGCAAATACGGGGGGCTCGATTGGAATTGCTTTGCCCCTGGCCGTGGGCGCGGCTGTGGCGTCTCCGGATCGCCGCGTGCTCTGCCTTTCCGCCGACGGCAGCGGCATGTACACCCTGCAAGCCCTGTGGACGATGGCTCGCGAGGGTCTCAACATCACGACCGTCTTGTTTGCGAACCGGGCGTACGGCGTTCTCAAACGCGAATTCGCTGGTCTCGGCGTTGGAGATCCCGGACCGCGCGCGCAATCCATGTTTGAAATCGGCCATCCCGACCTCGATTGGGTCCATTTGGCCAAGGGTATGGGAGTGCCCGCCACGCGAGCCGGCGACATGGAATCTTTCTCCAAGGCGCTGCAGCAGGGGTTCGAAGCCGGCGGACCTACTTTGATTGAGGTTAGGGTCTGAGGCGTCCTGCCAAGGTCACGAGGCGGGGGTCTGAAGCGGGATCATCTTCGCCAGCTCGTTCTTCACGATTTTTCCCGTGGGAGTCTCCGGCATGGCGGGGACGATCACGATCTGCGTCGGCTGCTTGTAGGGCGATAGATTCCGCGCCGCATGTTCCGCCAGCTCCTTGATTGTCGCCGGTGCTTCCGGAACAAGCTGCACGAACGCGATGACTTCCTCCTCGCCCACCACGTCCTCACCCGCCCGGCCGATCACAGCGGAACGCAATACTGCCGGGTGCGAATTCAAGACGGCTTCCACTTCGGCGGGATAGACGTTGAACCCGAACCTGACGATAAGCTCCTTCGAGCGCCCGACGATGTGCAGGTTCTCTCCCTCGAATCGCGCCAGATCCCGTGTGTTGAACCAACCCTCGGCATCGAACGCAGCTGCCGTTTCCTCCGGCGCGCGGTAGTAGCCTTTCATCATATTGGGCCCGCATACATGAAGTTCGCCCACTTCCCCCTCCGGCACCGGCATGCCGTCTTTCCCAATCAACCTGGCCTGTATCCCGGGTAACACGGGCCCCACTGAAATATCGCTTCGCGGGGCTTCAATTCGCGTCTGCGCAACATTGGGGGACATTTCCGAAACGCCGTACCCGTTGTTAAGTACTTTTCCGAAAAGGCGCTCGATGCCTCGTTTGAGTCCAGGGTAGAGCGGCGCGCCCGAAGTCGACAATATTCGAAGAGACGGATAATCGAGTTTCTCGAGACCCCTTGATTTGGCGTATTCGAGCAACAGAGCGTACATCGACGGCACGCCCAGCATTACAGTGATCTTGTCTTTTTCGAACGCCGCCAACACGGCCATGGGATTGAAGAACGGCGCCAGATAAAGAGTCGCGCCGCTCAGGAGCGTTCCGACCAGGACGACGGAAAATGCCACGATGTGCGACATCGGCAAAACGCCGTACATCCGGTCTTCGGGAGTCAGCGACCGAATCTGGGCGGACACCCCCGCCACGAACAGAATGTTCCGGTGGGTCAGCATTACTCCCTTCGGGCGGCCCGTCGTTCCCGACGTATAGATGAGTGCGGCAATTTCGCCGCGGTCCTCCTTGCTGTCCGGCTCGGGCTCGGCGCTTTCGTTGATTGCTCCCAGCCCGATGGCGCCCGCGCCTGCAAAGTCCAGAATTTCTGCCCCGTGTCTCTTTGCGTGCTGCCGCGCTTGCGGCGAATTTCCCGTGATGTAAATCACGCAGCGGGCGCCGCAGTGGTCGCGAATCTCGTCCACTTCGCGCGCGGACAGGCGCGCGTTTACTGGCACAACCCACGCACCGGCGCCGAGCACCCCGAAAAGAAGGGCGATAAACGCGCGGCCATTTTCTCCGACGATCATCACTCGATCGCCTCTCCGCACGCCCTTCTCGCGCAGAAGCTTTTCGGCTTCGGAGATCGCCCGGGAGAGCTCGCTGTAGGTCCACTTTCCCGAGGCTTCAACCAGTGCCAGGTGGTCCGGAGAGGCCTCCGCCCACGGCTTCACGACGTCCGGAATCCGGGAGGGAAGCGACTGGATAAGTTCGAGTGTTTGATCCTCATTCATGGGCGTTCAATCTGCGAATGGAAGCTCGTAGAACCGGAACTAAATGCCCTCGGTGCGAACCGCTGCGACCAGCTTGGGAGCCTCGTTCTTCCTGGCGCAAATTTCGCTCAACCAGTTGCGGTAGATTCCCACAGCGCCGCCGTGCCACGTCTTCTGGAGTGTCTCGGCAATTTCGGCCTCGGGGAAACACGCCATGAGTTCTGCGGACGGATTGTCCAGCGCCTGCGCCCGAAATTCTTCCAGCGTCTTCGCGCTCGCCGCATGGAAATAGCCTTGCGGCATCGAGGGATAATTGGGCCGCTCTCCTCGAAGAAATCTCTTTATATCGCGCCGGTATTCTTTCAGGAGCGTCCGCGCTCCGTATTCCGGATGACCCTGAAAATGAACGAATAGGCTCTTTCTTTTTTTCTTCACGAACAGATCGACGCCCGCATCCGGAGACTTCAGCACCACGTCGTACCCGGCGGATGCCAGCTCGCTTTCCCTCACTTCGTTCCACCGCGAGTGCGGAAAGCTCATTCCCTCCGGAGCGTTGTTCAGCAGGCGGTGATCCATCACCTTCTCGCTCGGAAATACGCCCAGCTTCTTGTCGCTCAGTGGATGGCGGCCGATTCCATCGCTGTGCAGGACTCCCGCATGCGCCGCCAGACAGGAAAGCACCGTCGAAATCGTGTTGGTTTCGGCCCAATCGAACAGGTCCGTCATGGCCCGCCAGTAGGGCTCCTCGCGCAGATTCGGCCGGCGAGGCTCGGTGCCCGTGATAATCATCCCGTCCACGCGGCTGTCCTGGAGTTCCGCGATCCCTGAATAAAAGTTCGCCAGATGCTGCTCGCCGCGCTCCATTCTCGGCACATGCGGCAAGGAATAGAGCTCGAGCACGACCGGCATTTCGCCGGAAGCGGCATCGAGAAGCTCGAGAAATTGGATTTCGGTGTCCTCGAGAGCCGCGTCAGGCATGTTGTTGACGAGCGCGATCCGGACGGCATCCCCGATCGCTTCGATCGGACGCCCCGATGCGCTGCGCCTCACATTTATCCCCCAACCGGGGACTGGCCGATCGCCGTTCATCACAACGGGCATGACGTATCTCCCAACGCGGCCGCCTCCACCATTTCTAAGCGACAGACGCTTCCAGCGCCTGATCCAAATCCGCCAGGATGTCGTCGATGTGTTCGATCCCGACGCTCAGCCGGATCATTTCCGGCCTCACTCCCACCTTCAGTTGCTCCTCGGGAGTAAGTTGCCGGTGCGTGGTGGACGCCGGGTGGCACGACAGCGACTTGGCATCGCCCATGTTCACCATGCGCTTGAACAATCGCAGCGCATTAAAACATTTCGTGCCGGCCGCGAATCCGCCTTTCACTCCAAACGTCAGCAGAGAGCACGTATTCTCCCCGAGGTATCTCTTCGCCATCGGGTACAACGGGCTGTCCGGAAATCCCGCGTAATTCACCCACTCCACTCTTTTGTGGTTGCGAAGAAACTCCGCCACCTTTCGCCCGTTTTGCACGTGGCGCTCCACCCGAAGCGCCATTGTCTCGATTCCTTGTAGCAACAAAAACCCGTTGAATGGCGACAGTGTCGCGCCTGTATTCCGCTGGCAGACCGTTCGGCAGCGGGCGATGTAAGCCGCCGGCCCGAATTGCTCGGTATACACGACTCCATGATAAGAAGGCTCGGGCCGGTTCAACATGTAGAAACGGTCCGCGTGTTCCCTCCACGGAAAAATGCCGCTGTCGACGATCATTCCGCCAATCGTGGTGCCGTGCCCGCCCATGAATTTTGTCATCGAGTGCACCACAACGTCAGCGCCATACTCGATGGGCCGCAACAGCACCGGAGTCGCCACGGTGTTGTCCACGATCAAGGGCACGCCGTGCTTGTGCGCGACGCGCGCCAGGCCTTCGACGTCCGCCACGTTTCCCGCCGGATTTCCCACGCTTTCGCAAAACACCGCTCGTGTGTTCTCGTCGATCAGTTTTTCCACGTCTTCGGGACGGTCCGTGGCCGCAAACCTTCCCCCAACTCCCCGCTTCGGAAAAATGTGGGCAAAAAGAGTGTACGTGGCGCCGTAAAGCTGCGGCGTGGAGACGATGTTGTTGCCCGCCTCCGTGATGTTCGCCACGGCGTATTCGATCGACGCCATACCCGAGCTCACGCTCAGCGCTTCCACTCCGCCTTCGAGCGCCGCCACTCGCTTTTCGAGCACGGTGTTGGTCGGATTTCCAATCCGGGTGTAGATGTTTCCCGGAACCTCGAGATTGAACAGCGCCGCGCCGTGTTCCGCGCTGTCGAACTCGAATGCCACCGTCTGATAGATCGGGACCGCTACAGCCTTGGTTGTGGGGTCGCCGTCGTAGCCGGCGTGGATCGCGATGGTCTCTCTCTTCATGCCTTATCTGGCCTCGGAATCACAATGGAGACGCGGGCCTTGCCGCGCGCTCACTTCGACACTGCCACGGCGCTTTCCGCAGGCGCCGATTCACGCGCCGTCGAGACCGACTTTTTCAATACCTGCGTCAAACGCTGTGCCGTGAATCCGGCTCCATAGGCAAAACGCATCAACGGGCCGAAGCTGTTGGCCGCCGATACGCCGATGAAATGCAGTCCGGGCACTGAAGTTTCGAACGAAGTCGAGAGGATCGGGCTTCCGTTCGTCGTTCGGATCTTCGCGCGAAGCTCCGGACTCATGAACTGTAGCCGCTCCATGTCTACCTTGTAACCGGTCGCCGCGACGACGTGGTCGGTCGTAATTTCCCGCGTCGTGCCGTCCATGCCCCGCAAGTAAAGATGGACTTTCCCGCTTCGAACCTCGGCCCGCTCCGGCGCGAACCCCATCACCAGCGGAACTTTCCCCATCACCATTCCCTTCGCGAACCATCCGCCGGAAGGTCCCAGGTGCGTCCGAACGATTTTCAGCCGCAGGTCCTCCGGGAGGCGATGGAACCAAAGAGGAGAGTTCGCGTAAAAGCGGGATTGCAATCCCGGTCCCAGACCCGATTGCGGGCGCCGGATGCGCTCCCACAGCGACCGTTTCTCTCCTACACGCCGCCTCTCATGGAATTTCAGCGCTTGCTGGCGGGCGACCAATTGCACGTCCGCGTTCACTTCGTGCAGCAACCCGGCCAGGTCAATGGCGGACGAACCTCCGCCAATCACGGTCACGTTGCGCCCGCGGAATTTCTCCGGCTCGCGATGAGCGTAGCTGTGCGACACCAGGTCCGCCGGCAGGTCACGCAATACTTCCGGCACATAGGAGTAGTGCGTAATGCCCACCGCCATCACCACTCGCCCGGCCTCGAAATTCTCACCATTGTCGAGCGTCAACCGAAAGCCCTTCGCGGACCGCTCGAGCCCCGTCACCATCTTTTCTTCCAACTCTGGCACCATGCGCTCGCGGAATGTGAGTCCATACTCCGTGAAAGTCGCCAGTTTGACGGGTACGTCGGTATCGTGGTACTCGATGCCTCGCTCCGCGCAGAATTGCCGCAGCGTGAGCTTGCCCTCCGGATCACAAATATTGGAAGCAAATCCGTCCGACTTCAGGAGCATTCCTTTCGGCATGTGCGAAAACCAGCTGTCCATGGGTTTGCCGAAAATTCGAAAGGAAATGCCCAAGCTCCTGAGATAAGCTGCTACAGAAAGCCCGTATGGGCCGGCGCCGACGATCGCTGTGTCTATCATAGGTTCTTGCTTTAATCTCCTTGATCGCACGATGGACGAAGGCTTTGCGACTCTCTCTTTCAGGCTCTTGCTCAACAGTCTGGCAAGCCTGTCTGGTCCATGTAAGATTCTGCTTCTGACTGCATCCGCCCGCTAAGTACCAGGACGACCCTTCGAGTTCACATTTGCAGGTTAATCGCCAATTCTCGCCGGGGCCGTCTCCCTCTAACTAATGTGGAATCAATCGCATTACATAAAATTTGCATGATTCGATGGAAATCAGTTATCCCTCCGAGATAATCGTTTGCTCTGTCCCTATCGCCAAAGGCTGTGCTTTGCCTCGACCTCAGAACCATGTCTCGCCAACGATGGCATCTCGACTTTCGAGTAGCTTCTTCATCTACTCCCAACAGCCTTACATTAGGCCCTGATCCTGCATTCATTGGGTCCGCAATCGCGAGAATATCACGCTGAGCGGCCGTGTATCTAAGGGGCCCGAGTTCCCAGATACCCCTCTTTTCTCCCTTGGAAATGTAGGCCCAATTCACCAAATGTGGGTAATTCGTTGTCCTTTCGGGGCAACTCTTTGCCCATTGAAAAGCCGCAAATTCAAGCCATTTTTTCCCATAACTCTCACTCGATTAAAGACTTGCACCCAGACACAGTAAGGTAAGACAAACGTCTCGAGACGAGCCTTCCGAAAGTGTTTTCACCCTCCTTCAACTTCCCGGACCACGCCAGTAAGCCATTTGCAATAAACAAGTTACCGATCTAGCCGCGGGCTAGCCGTGTGAATTTCGCGACGCCATTTCCCACTGAAAATGTCCGTAATCTGCTAAATCCAAAGGAGTAATTTTCATCTTTTCGAATTTTCAACTCTCCGCTTTGGCTTGCAAATTGCCTTTATCTTTCACCGCATCGCTCCCGAACGCGAAGTTTTACGACGATGCTGGGTCATCCCGGAGGCCGAGGCGAAGGTGAAACCGACCGTTCTGGTAGCAACGACGTGCCATTGGTTCTCGAGTGCCCGTCTATCCATGGCGCTCACTTCCGCCGGCTTTTCCGTCGAAGCGATTTGCCCTCCCTACCACCCGCTCCATAAGACGAGTGCCGTCCGCAAGACGTACACTTATCAGGGCTTGACCCCCCAGATGTCCTTCGCCGATGCGATTGCCTCCGCAAAGCCCGACCTGATTCTCCCCGGCGATGACCTGGCTACACGCCATCTCCAGCAGCTCTACGAGCGCGGGAAGCGCAAGGGTAAGGCGGGCGCGGCGGTCTGCTCGTTGATTGAGCGTTCGATTGGCCCGGCGGAATGCTTCCCTTTCATGTCCTCACGCAGCGGCTTCATTCAACTCGCCGAAAAGGAAGGCGTTCGCGTCCCCAAGATGGAGATTATCGCCAACCAGGCGGACCTCCATAATTGGATCGGACGTCACGGCCTTCCCGCGGTTTTGAAGTCCAACGGAAGCTCGGGCGGGGAAGGTGTCCGCATCGTGCGCACCCAGGAAGAGGCCGATCGCGCTTTCGTGAAGCTGCATGCTCCTCCCTTGCTGGCTCGCGCCGCAAAACACGTCTTCATTGACCACGACATGACTCTGGTATGGCCTTGTCTGCTCCGCCGCCGTCCCGTTCTTAACGCTCAGCAATTTGTGTCTGGCCATGAAGCCACCAGCCTTATCGCCTGTTGGCAGGGCGCCGTCCTCGGCGGCCTCCATTTTGAAGTGATCAATAAATCGGAGGCGTCCGGCCCGGCCACCGTCATGCGCTGGATCGAAAGCGCCGAGATGCAATCCGCCTGCAAGAAGATCGCTGCCCGCTTGAATCTCTCCGGCCTGCACGGATTTGATTTCATGCTCGAGGATGGAACGGGAAATCCCTACATGATTGAGTGGAATCCGCGAGCCACTCAAGTCGGCCACCTTTTGCTTGGAACCGGCCGCGACCTTCCCGCCGGACTTTTCGCTGCCGTAACGGGAACCGTAATTCAAGAAGCCCCGCCGCTCACGGAAAATAACACGATCGCTCTGTTTCCCCAGGAGTGGCTCCGCAATCCCTCGAGTTCCTACCTCGAATCCGCGTATCACGACGTTCCGTGGGAAGAGCCGGAACTCACTCGCGAATGCATCCGCAAGCCGAGAAAATGGAGCGATCTTTACTCAAAGAAAAAGCTCAGCCGCGTCCTTTCCGAGGTTCGCCTCCCGCGCCTATGACTTCCCTCCCAAAAACGCGCGTCCTTCCCGTGCCCGGAAATTCCCGCGGGATTTACCCGTCCGGAAATTCTTCTGGCGAGACTTCCGACTTTTTCCGCCGCCGCGGCTCGTCGCCGGACGCTCTCCGCGCGGACGCCGCTCCCCACGTGTCCCAGCGTGTCCACGTCTTGAAATTTGGCGGCACTTCGGTGGGAGACGCCGCCGCGATCTCCCGAGTCGTCGAAATCATTCGCTCCACGTCGCGGAATTGCGGCGTCGTGGTGGTCGTCTCTGCGATGAACGGAGTCACGAATCAACTCTTGGAAGCCGCCGTGTCTGCCGAACGAGGAGATCACGCCCAGGTCGCAGCCATCTTTGAAAATCTGCGCAAGCGCCATGCCTCGGCCGCTTCCGTCCTCATTCAATCGCCTGCCGAGCGCGAACGTCTCTCCCGTCTAATGCAGGAGCTTTTTCAAGAGGGCGATCGCCTTTGCCAGGGCACCATTCTCTTGCGTGAATTGACTCTGCGCGTTCGCGATTCGATTGCGAGCCTCGGCGAGCGTCTCGCCGCTCCTCTTCTGGCTGCGGCGCTTCGCGAGTCCGGAGTCGCCAGCGAGCCCATTGAGGCCTCCCGTGTCATCGTCACCAATTCGAACCACGGCGGGGCCGACCCCTGGATGGATTTGACTTCGGAGCGCTGCGAAACATGTCTCCGCCCTCTGTTGCAACAGGGTGTCGTTCCCGTTGTCACCGGTTTTATCGGGGCCACATCCGAAGGCGTGCTCACCACTCTCGGCCGCGGCGGCTCGGACTACTCCGCCTCGATTCTTGCCGCCGCTCTTGGATGCGACGAAGTTGTTCTCTGGACCGACGTTGACGGCATGCTCACCTCCGACCCTCGCTTCGTTTCCGGCGCCCGCACCATCCCCGAGATTTCCTATCGCGAGGCCGCCGATCTCGCCTATTTCGGCGCGAAAGTCCTTCATCCCAAGACCCTCCGCGCCATCAGCCAGTCCGGTATGCCGCTCTGGATCCGCAATACCTTCGCTCCTGAACGCGGCGGCACGAAAATTACGCCCTCCGGCCCCGCTCGGAGCCGAGGCGTCAAAGCCGTCACCGCTGTCGGCAGCGTGTCGCTGATTACGTTTGGAGGAAAGGGAATCCTCGGCGTTCCCGATGTTTTGGGCCGGGCTTTTGCGGCGACGGCTATGGTTCGCGCTGAAATCCTGCTGATTTCCCACTCCTCTTCTCAAAACGATATCTGCCTGGTCGTTCCGTCGGAGCACGCGCAGCGGACCGTCCAAGCCTTGCGCCGTGAATTCGCTCTCGATTTGGCCGGCGAGGAAGCCGAACACATTTCGCTCGATCAAAATATCGCGATTGTCACTGTGGTTGGTCAGGACATGCGGGGGATATCCGGAATTGTCGGCCGCGCGTTCGGCGCCCTCGGCCGCCAGCACGTGAACGTCGTCGCCATCGCCCAGGGCACTTCCGACTGTAATCTTTCCTTTGTCGTCGCGGAAAAAGACGTTCAATCCGCCCTGGTCTCGATTCACCGCGAATTTCGGCTCGGTTCGCGCCATCGCGCCGCCTCCGCGCGCTCCAAGGGCGGCGCCTTCTTCGCCCAGGCCGCGGCAAACGCCTGATTCGCGCCGCCGGCTTCCGGACGAATTTCTCTTCGGTCGCTATGGAATATCGATCCGAAAATTTTGCGAGGTCAATTGGCGGGATTGTCTCGCAGCCAGCGCAGAGTTTGCTCCGCGCTTTCGTTGGGCGGGAAAACAGGATAGACCGCCTGCTCGATTCGCCCCGCTCGAATGATCATTGTCAGCCGCTTCACCAGCCGCGCTCCCTCCACCGTGAATGTCGGCAGACGAAGCGCGTCGCACGCCTCAAATTTCGCGTCGCTCAGAATTTCAAACGGAAGATGAAGCCGGTCCGACATCTCTCTCTGGTATTCCGTCGTTTGCGTGCTGTATCCGAACACCTCGGTCCCCAACCGGCGGAACTCTTCCATCAGATCCCGAAATCCGCAAGTCTGCGGCGTGCAACCTCGCGCTCCCGGAATCATGTCCCATCCTTCCGGCAGCGGCACGCCTGGAACCCCGGTCATCGGGTAACAGTAAATGACCGTCCGCGGAGCCGTCAGCGCCGCGAGGTTGATCTTCCGTCCCGCGGTCGTTGCCAGAAAAATCTGCGGCATTGCCATTCCCTTCAAATGGTCCGCCGCTCCGTCATCCGTTGGGCGCGGCAAATTGGAGGGCAGGGGAAAATCCTGCTTTTCAGGCACGGGATGACCCTCCCTGGCGCTTTTCCTTTATACATCGCATCTCAACACCGTCGAGTCGCGCATCGCCGGCGACTTCGCGAAGCTTTGCAGCGTTTTGGCGTATCGCCGGGCGCGTTACACCCTGTGATAGCATCTTAATTTGACGAAAGAAAGGCTCTTGCCTGCCAAGCGGACTCGGGCATCTCCGTGTCCCGCCGCACGCAAGACGGTTCTCTTATGAAATTCACCGTTCGCCTCGCAATTCTTGGCCTCGCCTGCTCTCTAGCGGGAATCGTCTCGAGCTGCTCGCACCCGCAGGGCAGTGCTTCGAATTATTCCGAATCGTCTGGCGCTTATTCCGATTCGCAGTCCGGCTCCCCGTCCTCGGCCACTCTGCCGCAGCCTGCCTCTCCTGCAAACGGCTGGAACGAAGCATCGGCGGCCGCCTATCTCGATCAACGGGCGGCGTGGTGGGTCCAGTGGAGAGGCGCCGCTCGTGACCACGGCACATTTTGCATCTCCTGCCACACCACTGTGCCGTATATTCTGGCCCAGCCCGTCCTTCGCGCCAATCTCAACCAGCCAGGACTCTCGCCAAACGAGACTTCCATTCTCGACAATGTCTCCAAGCGCGTTCGCCTGTGGAAAGACGTCGCTCCCTATTATTCCGACACGCGCTTTTACACCAACCATGCCGCCGGCTCCCGCGCAACCGAAGCCGTCCTCAACGCCTTGGTCCTTTCCGCTCGCGACGCCCAAGCCGGCCACCTGGGCGGCGACACTCGGACCGCCTTCGAAAATCTTTGGGCGCTCCAATTGACTTCCGGCGGCGACAAGGGCGCTTGGATGTGGCAGGAATTCAATCTGCTTCCGTGGGAGGAAAAAGGCTCGGAATATTACGGCGCGGCTCTGGCAGCCATCGCCGTGGGCATCGCTCCCGATAACTATCGCTCGACTCCGTCCATTCAAGGCAACGTGCAGCTTTTGCGCGGTTACCTGTTGCGCGACTATGCCTCCCAATCCTTGCTCAATCAGACTTTTCTTCTCCTCGCCTCGGCCAAGCTGCCCGGGCTTTTGACTCCCGCCCAACAGAAATCCATCGTCGATCAGCTTTCGCATAAACAACAGTCCGATGGCGGCTGGAGCCTCTCCTCTCTCGTCGGACACTGGCGCGGATTAACCCCCTCGACTTTATACGCCTTGGTTGACCGCCGCGAAGACGGCACGCCCCAAGTCGAGCACAGCGACGGCGACGCCACCGCCATGATCACTTACGCGATGCAGCAAGTCGGTATCCCGCGCGACAACCCTCATTTGCAGCGGGGACTCGATTGGCTGCTCAGCCATCAAAATCCAATCGACGGCTCCTGGACCGCCTACTCGCTCAATCGCCAGCGTGATTTGACTTCGAATATCGGGCGTTTTATGAGCGACGAAGCGACCGGGTACGCCGTACTCTCGCTTACGCAAGCCGGGATAAAACCGGCCGCTGCGGCCGTATCTCAGGCCCGCGCAACACCCCCGGCCCCATGAATCAAGCGCCGTCGTTGACGGAAACCATCGCGCCGGAAATGAATTTCTCCCTTCTCGCTCTCGGAGGCGTATGAACGATTCCCGTAGCTTTTACATCGATGGAGACTGGGTTCCCCCCGCGCGGCCTCACGACTTCGACGTGATCAACCCGGCGACGGAAGAAGCCATCGCCGTAATTTCGCTCGGCAGCGCCGCGGATGTCGACTCCGCCGTCGCCGCCGCCGCCCGCGCCTTTCCCGCTTTCTCCGAGACTCCCTTGGATCAGCGCCTGGCTCTTCTCCGGCGCGTCGCCGAAATCTACAAATCCCGAATCGATGAAATGGCCCGAACCATTTCTTCGGAAATGGGCGCTCCTTATTCTCTCGCCCGCGCGGCGCAGGCCCCGGCGGGTTTGGCTCACCTCATGGAAATCGTCCAGGTGATCGAGCACTTTCCTTTCGAGCACCTCAAGGGAACCACGCTCATGCGCTGGGAGCCGGTGGGCGTTTGCGGCTTGATCACGCCCTGGAATTGGCCGATGAACCAGATTGTCGCCAAGGTTGCGCCCGCGCTCGCCGCCGGATGTACCGTGGTCCTGAAGCCCAGCGAGCTAGCGCCTCTTTCCGCGATTCTCTTCGCGCGGATTTTGCACGATGCCGGCGTTCCCCCCGGGGTCTTCAATCTGGTGAATGGCGACGGCCCCACGGTCGGCGCCGCCATTTCCTCGCATCCGGGCGTAGCTATGGTCTCATTCACCGGCTCCACGCGCGCCGGCATTTGCGTCGCCACCGCTGCCGCCCCCACCGTGAAACGCGTCACGCAGGAACTCGGCGGAAAATCCGCCAACATTATCCTCGACGATGCCGACCTTCCGGCCGCAGTCAAGGAGGGTGTCGTGGCCTGCTTTCGCAATACGGGACAATCGTGCAATGCTCCCACGCGCATGCTCCTGCCCCGCTCGAAGATGGCTCAGGCCGAGCAAGTGGCGAAGCAGGCGGCGGAAGCCACGATCCCGGGCGACCCATTTTCCGAAACCACCTCCATCGGGCCTCTTGTCAGCGCCGCCCAGTTCGAAAAAGTCCAGCGGTTGATCCGCGCAGGCATCGACGAGGGAGCCACCCTGATCGCCGGGGGCCTCGGCCGCCCCGATGGAATCTCTCGCGGCTATTTTGTGAAGCCCACGGTCTTTTCCGGCGTTCGCAACGAAATGGCCATCGCGCGCGAGGAGATCTTCGGCCCCGTTCTCTGCCTCATCCCTTACGAAGATGAAGATGACGCCGTTCGCATCGCCAACGATTCACCCTACGGATTATCAGGATTCGTCACTTCGGGCGATCTCGACCGCGCGCGCCGCGTGGCTCGGCGCATTCGTTCGGGCAATGTCCACATTAACGGCGCTCGGGTGGATTTTTCGGGATGCTTCGGCGGATACAAGCAGTCTGGAAACGGCCGGGAATGGGGCGAGGTGGGTCTTGTCGAATTCCTGGAATTGAAAGCCGTCTTCGGTTACGCCCCTAAGGAAAAATAGGCGCGCCCATCCAGCGCTCGGCCTTTTCATCTGGTCGAAGCGCGCGGGCTCGCCTGATTTTATCCGGCTCCTGCGATTCGCCCACGAAGCGCGCCGCCCTCACCCTGCTGACGCCACCACCTTTTGCCGCGATTCTCCCAGCGATTCGATGCCCAATTCCACCACGTCGCCCGCCTTCAAATATTGCGGCGGTTTCATCCCCAGGCCCACTCCCGCGGGTGTGCCTGTGCTGATGATGTCTCCGGGAAGCAGCGACATGAACTCACTCACGTAGCTGACGAGTGTCGGAACGTCAAAGACCATCTCGCTCGTGTTGCTCTTCTGACGATACTCGCCGTTCACTTTCAGCCACATTCCCAGCCGCCCGGAGTCGCCTATTTCATCCTTCGTGGCCAGAAACGGTCCCAGGGGCGCGAAACTGTCGCAGCTCTTTCCCTTCACCCACTGCCCGCCGCGGTCGAGCTGAAAACTTCTCTCCGAATAATCGTTGTGCAGCACAAATCCGGCCACGTGGTTCATGGCTTGTTCTTTGGTGACATAGCTCGCTTTCCGCCCGATCACCACGGCCAGTTCCACCTCCCAATCCACTTTCGTCGAACCCCGCGGAATGAGCAGGTTGTCGTTCGGCCCCACAAGCGATGATGTCGCCTTGAAAAAAATCACCGGCTCCTTCGGAATTGGATTTCCGCTCTCCGCCGCGTGATCCTTGAAATTCAGGCCGATGCACACGATTTTGCTCGGGCGGCAGATCGCCGGCCCGAGGCGCGTTCCGCCGGGAACGCGTGGAGCACGCGATTCATTTTTTCCCAGCCATCCTCGCAAATCCTCGATTCCTGTCCCGCCGAAAAAATCCTCGTCGTAATCCCTGCCGAATGCCGAGACGTCCAGCCACGCTCCCTCCGCGTTCAAGACACCCGGCTTTTCTTTGCCCGCTTCTCCGAAGCGAATCAGTTTCATGTCGTTTGGGCTCCCCTTTCAGTGCTCACTTCGCCTCGACGCTTTCGTTGAATCGCACCGGTATTCTTGCACATAATTCCGGCGGGCTCGAACGCTCCCTTCCTCCTGTCTTGCGCTGGGGATGTGCAACTACGTTGACGTACCAGTCGCCCAAGTCATTCCCCGCCAGCTCGACCCAAAAACAGATTTCAGCGAATAAGAAATGCTCGAGGACTTGCTCCACGCGCGCCCATCGCCCGCTCGGCCGGGCGACAAGTGATCGCCTCGCTCGCCCTTTTTCTTCGCTACGACGTCGCCTCTTTTAGCGCTGGCGTGGACTACCCGATCATCGGCGAGTGATTCGCTCAACAGCGCAGCCAGCGGTTCCCTGTGCAGGACTCGAAATGAATTTTTGAATCTGCGTCTCGCGAGCCGGGCCCTGCCGAGGGATTTTTCCTCTTCTACTGACTCGAAGCCGGCGCAGCGGGAACAACATCCGCGGGCAATCGAAATACGATCTTCACTACTTCTTGGACCGTTACCGCCTTGCCGTTTACCAGCGTCGGCCGGTATCGCCATTGCTTCACCGCCGCTACCGACGTTCCCGTCAGCGCGGGAGGGCCTCCCATCGGCTCGATCTCCTGCACCCGTCCATCTTTCGCGATTGTCACGCGCAGTTTTACAGTCCCTTCCACCTGTTCCTGAATCGTCTCGGCCGGATAATCGGGCTCGACGTGCGAGACCAATTCACCTAGTTCCACTCGCGCCGGTTTGGGTCGCAGCTCTCCAGCCGTCATTCCCGGCACTTCCACGGACCGCGTCGCGCTGATCGCCGTAGTGGAAGACGCGCTTATCGGCTCTTCCGGCATATCCACTCTCATTGGAACGCTTCCGGGATTCAGCGCCTCAACCATTGCAGTAGGATTCGGAGCCGGCGCGGCAACGGGAGGCGGCGCGCCAGCGGGAAGCGCCGCCGCTCTTTCATTTGTCGCCCCCTTCACGTTGCTCGCGGCCGGAATACTCTTCGCCGCATTGCTCTGCCCGCCCGTTCGAGTTGGAGGCGTTGCGGGCTTCGCGGCGGGAGGATTGAGAACGGGCGTCGGCGCCGCCGGCCTCGGCGCAGTCTCGGTTGTGTGATTCCCGGGGAAGAGCGAGCCTCGCCCTACAGTCAGTCCTGCCACAAACGCAATCGCCGCAACTCCCGCCAGCATCCCCGTCAAAGCCCACGGCGATATTTTCCTCTTGCCCTCTCCTCCGCCGCGCCGCTCCCATTCATACGAGCCGCCAAACGTTGTCCTCGCCGGCACGCTCGGCGGCTCGACGAAGCTACCGGCGGGATTGGCAGGCGAGGTCCGCAAAACCGGTTTCTCCGCGGAGTTTTCTTCATTCGCAGCCACCGCTGCCGCGACAATGTCCTCAAGCTTCTCTTCCTGGCCGGCGCGCTGTTCCGGAGCGGGTTCCTCGGGCGCCGTTGCCGCCTCCGCTATGGACGCTTCCGCCGCGCCGCTCTCGGCAACCGCGCTCTCCGCCGCCCCAGTTTCTTCCGCTCGAACATCCTCCGTCTGCTGAATCGGCTCCGGGATCGCTTCCTCGATTGCCACCTTCGGCTCTTCCTTTTCGCTCACGGCCCCAACCACTGTCGCCTGTTCCAACTCCGCCTTTCGCGGTGAAATTTCCTCTGTTTTTCTCCCCCAGCGCGGAATTTTCCGCTCGGATGATTTTCCCGCCACCCAATCTTGGATCTCGGCTCGCGCTTCTTCCTGAAGTCCGATGAATCTCAATCCCGCTGTCGTCCCGGATTCATTCCTCCAGGCTATGCTTCCCGCCAACTCCGTCCATTGGCCGGAAACAGGCAGTTGAAATCGAATGCGGGGAAAGTGATTCTGTTGCAATGCCACCGCGGCGTGAAATTCCAGCCCGGCTTCGCCCATATTCAGCACGATTCCGCCGTTTTCCTCGCCCAATCCCACGTAAATGAGCCCTTCCACTCTTCGGCGGTCGTGCGCGCGCTTTTCCTGCGATTCGCTGGTTCCCACGGGGTTTTGTGCCGCCTCGGGCATCGCTCCCTGCTTTCTTCGCCATCATACCCCGCGCTCTCTCCGCCTTCAATTCGGCGGCTGCGCCTCACCCTTCGCGATGCGCTCCATCCGTAAATCCAATTGGATTGCACCCCCGCGACTCTGTTACTGTTTCTTTCTTCCAGGCGCAAAGGACTAGGCCCATGCACTTGACGCCGCGCGAAATCGACAAACTCCTCATCGTCACCGCCGGCGAACTCGCCCGCAAGCGGCGGGCGCGCGGCCTCCGCTTGAATCATCCCGAAGCCCTCGCCCTGATCACCTCCGAATTGCTCGAAGCCATTCGTGATGGCCGCTCTGTTTCCGAGGTGATGGAATTCGGCGCCACGATTCTGAAACGCGAAGAAGTAATGGAAGGCGTGCCCGAAATGCTCGAGGAAATTCAAGTTGAGGGAACTTTTCCGGACGGCACGAAACTCGTCACCGTTCATCATCCGATCCGCTGATCGGCGTCCCGGCGCCAATTTCCGGAAGCGAGGGTTTATGATTCCCGGCGAGTACCTGCTGGCAAGCGAGCCCGTTGTGGCCAATGAAGGCCGCGCGACCGTCATCCTGGAAGTCGCCAACACCGCGGATCGCCCCATCCAAGTCGGCTCGCACTTCCACTTTTTCGAAGTCAATCGCGCTCTTCGCTTCGACCGCGCCGCCGCCTTTGGCATGCGCCTCAATATTCCTGCCGGAACGGCGGTTCGCTTTGAACCCGGCGACACCAAGAAAGTCACTCTCGTCGCTCTCGGCGGCGCAGTAATCGTCTACGGCTTGAATGCCCTCACCAACGGTCCCGCCACTCCCGCCGCAAAATCCGACGCACTTGCCCGCGCCTCCGCCGCCGGCTTTGCGGGAGCAGAAACTCCATGAGCCTGAATATTCCCCGCCGCCAGTACGCCGATCTTTACGGCCCGACCGCCGGCGACCGCATCCGGCTTGCCGACACCGATCTATTCGTCGAAATTGAAAAAGATTTCGCCACTCCGGGCGACGAAGCGAAATTCGGCGGCGGCAAAGTCCTTCGCGACGGCATGGGCCAGTCGCCCTCCGCGACTTCCGAGGAAGGCGCCCTCGACGCGGTCATCACCAATGCGGTCATCATCGACCACTCCGGCATCTTCAAGGCTGACATCGGAATTCGCGAGGGCCGCATCGCCGCCATCGGCAAGTCCGGAAATCTCGGCATCATGTCCGGCGTCACTCCCGGCATGATTGTCGGCGCCGCTACCGAAGTCATCGCCGGCGAAGGAAAGATCGTCACGGCGGGCGGCATTGACGCGCACGTCCACTTTATTTGCCCTCAACTCGTCGAAACCGCTCTCTCCGCCGGCGTCACCACTCTAATCGGAGGCGGCACCGGACCCGCCACTGGCACCAACGCCACCACTTGCACCCCCGGCCCTTGGAATATGTATCGCATGCTGGAATCCGCCGACGCTTTTCCCATCAACCTCGGCTTTCTCGGCAAGGGCAATTCCTCTTTCCCCGCTCCTCTCGCCGAACAGATCGAAGCCGGCGCCATCGGCCTCAAGCTTCACGAGGACTGGGGCACCACTCCCGCCGCCATCGATTGCGCTCTCTCCGTCGCCGAAAAATTCGACGTGCAGGTCGCCATCCACACCGACACCCTCAACGAAGCAGGCTTCGTTGACGATTCCATTCGCGCCTTCCATGGCCGCACGATTCACACCTACCACACGGAAGGGGCCGGCGGCGGCCACGCTCCCGACATCATCAAAGTCTGCGGCGAACCCAATTGCCTTCCTTCCTCCACTAATCCCACCATGCCCTTCACCGTCAACACCCTCGACGAGCATCTCGACATGCTCATGGTCTGCCATCACCTGAGCCCTTCGATCCCCGAAGACGTCGCCTTTGCCGAGTCCCGCATTCGCGCCGAAACGATCGCCGCCGAAGACGTTCTTCACGATATCGGCGCCATCAGCATGATGTCCTCCGATTCGCAAGCCATGGGACGCATCGGCGAAGTCATCACCCGCACCTGGCAGACCGCCGACAAAATGAAAAAACAGCGCGGCCCACTTCCCGGTGAAAAGGCCGGCAGCGACAATCTTCGCGCCCGCCGCTACGTCGCGAAGTTCACCATCAATCCCGCCATCGCTCACGGCATCGCCCACGAAATCGGCTCCGTCGAACCCGGAAAATTCGCCGACCTCGTTCTTTGGAAGCCCGCTTTCTTTGGCGTGAAACCCGAGATGGTTATCAAGGGCGGCTTCATCGCCTGGTCCGTCATGGGCGATGCCAACGCATCGATTCCGACTCCTCAGCCCGTGATCTATCGCCCGATGTTCGGCAGCTTTGGCGGCGCGCTTCTCTCCACTTCGCTCACTTTCGTCTCGCAGGCTGCGCTGGCGGCTGGAATTCCCGCCCGCCTGAAACTCGGAAAGAAAATCGCCGCCGTTCGCCATTGCCGCGGCCTTTCCAAGCGCGAAATGATTCACAACGACGCGCTCCCTAAAATTGAAGTTGACCCGGAAACCTATCAAGTCCGCGCCGATGGCCGGCTCCTGACCTGCGAGCCCGCGAAAACTTTGCCCATGGCCCAGCGCTATTTTTTGTTCTGATTCAGGCAAGTGACTGTGCGGCGCAATTTTGTTCCCGTGGTTTATAGGGGTCGGAGCTTTAGCTCCGACATTCCCGATGTACTCTTGAAGGGGCTTTAGCGCCTGAAGTAGAACTTTCGTAAGGCAAAAATGCCCGGCACACCCATCATGTGCTCTTTGCCGGGGAACAACGAGAGTTTTGTAGGTCGCGGCTTTAGCCGCGACGTTGACGGTGCAAAATCAATCGAGCTTTAGCCCCTGAAGTAGAACTCTCGTAAGGCAAAAATGCCCGGCACACCCATCATGTGCTCTTTGCCGGGGAACAACGAGAGTTTTGTAGGTCGCGGCTTTAGCCGCGACATTGACGGTGCAAGATCAATCGGGCTTTAGCCCCTGAAGAGGCCTTACCGCGCACTTATGTCCGACGTCGCCATCATCATCGACCATCTCCCCGACCACGCCGCCGAGAACCATCTTGCCGGTAAGCAGGAAGACACGCTCGTCCTCACCTCCGAGCAGCGCCGCTGGGTTCGCGGCCGCTTCACCTCCTCTCAAGGGCGGGAGATCGCCCTGGCCCTTCCCACCGGCACAATTCTTTCTCCCGGCGCCGTTCTCATCGTCGAAAACGATTGGTATCTCAAAATTGCTCCCGCTCCCGAATCTGTCCTCGTCGTTTCTCCGAAGGACACCGCCGAAGCCATTCGAATCGCTTTTGAAGTTGGCAATCGCCATTTTCCGCTTGGCCTGAAGGACCGCCTCCTTCTCATTCCCGACGACACCGCCATGGTCCAGCTTCTCGAGCGTCTCGGCGTGCCGTTCGACCGCCGCCAGGAAATTTTTCATCCCATAGGACACGCCCATCGCCATGCCCACTGAACATCGCCGCGGAAATGGTTTGCGCCAGGGCACGGCTTCAGCCGTGCCGAATGAGCCCGCGAGCTCGGAGGTTTCAACCCCTGGGACAGGCGGCTCCGTAAGCCAGCCTTGCACGGATTCGCGCTTGGCCCAATTCCTGAGCCTCTTGCAATTCGCCGACGGCCTCTTTCCCGCCGGCGCTTATGCCCACTCGTTCGGCCTCGAAACCTTCGTCCAGGAATCCCGCGTTCGCGACGCCGCTTCCGTCGAACTTTTCCTCCGCGAATTTCTCGCTGCTTCCTCGGCTCCGGCGGACGCCGTCGCCGTCCTCTGCGCCTGGCGCGCCGCGGGCCAAGGCGGTCTCGATGCCGTCATCGCGCTCGATTGCCGCCTCGACGCCATGAAATCTGCCTCCGAACTTCGCGACGCCTCGCGTCAAATGGGCCGCCAGACGCTCCGCATCGCTTCCACCCTCGCCCCGGATTCTCTCGCTGCCGAATTTTTCCGCGCTATCGAAGCCGGCGCGGCTTCGGGCCATCACTCGGTCGCCTTCGGCGTTGTCGGCGCTTCTCTCGGCTGGCCGCCGAAGGAAACGGCTGCCGCGTTTCTCTACGCCACCAGCGCCGCTCTCGTCGGCGCCGCACTTCGCCTCATCCCGCTCGGACAACTCGCCGGCCAGCGCATTCTGTGGGAGCTGCAG
The DNA here is from genome assembly GCA_035503815.1 of Verrucomicrobiia bacterium. GTDB lineage: Bacteria > Acidobacteriota > Terriglobia > Acidiferrales > UBA7541 > Palsa-295. Next base: position 17,163 of record DATJTF010000002.1, on the reverse strand, counting down.
CCGCTTCTTCATTCGCTCGCCGAGCAAGCTCTCGCCAAAAGCGAAGCCGACATCTGGTCTTTCGCGCCCGCTCTCGAAATCGCTTCGATGCGCCACGCCTCTCTCGATGCGAGGCTCTTCCGCTCATGATCCCGAAACCCCTCAAAATCGGCATTGGCGGTCCCGTCGGCTCCGGAAAGACCGCTCTCGTCGAATCTCTCTGCACGCGTCTCCGCGATTCCTACGACATCGGCGTCATCACCAACGACATTTACACCCGCGAGGACGCCGATTTCCTCACTCGCCGCGGCGTTCTTCCCTCCGACCGCATCGTCGGCGTCGAGACCGGCGGTTGCCCCCACACCGCGATCCGCGAGGATGCTTCCGTCAATCTCGAAGCCTCGGCGCAGCTCCTTCGCCGTTTCCCCAAAATGGATCTCCTCTTCATCGAAAGCGGGGGAGACAACTTGGCCGCCACCTTCAGCCCCGAACTTGTCGACGCCACCATCTATGTGATTGACGTCGCCGAAGGCGACAAAATTCCCCGCAAAGGCGGCCCGGGTATCACCTCTTCCGGCCTGCTCGTCATTAACAAAATTGATCTCGCTCCTTACGTCGGCGCGAGCCTTGAAGTGATGGATCGCGACGCCCGGCGCGTCCGCGGAGAAAAACCCTTTGTCTTCACCAATCTCAAGGATGCTACCGGCGTGGACGCCATCCTCGCCTGGATTCGGCGCGACCTTCTCTTCGAATCCTGAAGGCATTGGCGATCCCGGCCGCGTCGGCCGCGACGGCTCTCTCTCTCTCGGCTTCGAACGCCGCGGCTCGCGAACCGTTCTCTCCCGCTGCCGTTTCACCTTGCCTCTCCAAGTGCAGCGCGCCGTCTCTCTCGACGACGCCACCTCTTATCTCATGCTCCTCAATCCCACCGGCGGCGTTCTCGGCGGCGATTTTCTCTCTGCCCGGATTCACGTCGGCCCCGGCGCGCGCGCCTGCCTCACCACGCCGTCCGCCACTCGCGTTTACCGCGCTCTCTTGCGTCCTGCCGTTCAGGAAACTCACATCGTCGTCGCCGAAAATGCCGCGCTCGAATTTCTTCCCGACCACGTCATCCCCCACGCCGGCTCGAGTTTTCGCCAGTCTCTTCGCGTGGATCTTTCTCCCGGCGGCCGCGCCATTCTTTTCGATTCTTTCGCCGCTGGACGTATCGCCCACGGCGAGCGCTGGATGTTCCGCGATTTCGATTCGCGCACGGAGATATTTGTCGCCGGGAAGCCCGTCTTTCTGAATCGCGCTTGGATTGCTCCTCGCGACCGCGTGCCCGCGCAATTTTTGGGAATGGAGGGTTTCGACTATGTCGCGACCGTAATTCTTGCGGCCGCCGATTTCGCGGAATGGACCTCACTTCTCGCCGCGCTCCAGATCGCTCTCTCCCGTCGTTCCGGCGTTTACGCCGGTGTCAGCCTTTTCGCCCGAGACGGTTGCGTCGTCCGTTTTTTGGCCCGCACCGCTTCCGATCTCGTCGAAACAAATGCAGCTCTCTGGAGCGTCGCGCGTCCTCTGCTCTTGGGTAGCCCTGCCTTTGATTTGCGCAAGTATTAGTGCGCGTATCGCCGGGCCCGAACCACTTTCTACCGCGGGCCGCAACACACCCGCCCCCGATTCGAGTTTTGCTCATTAAACGTGAGGCCTCTTTCCGGGACTCCCTTTGATTGTCGGAATTTTCCGCCGGAGGGAATCAGTTCTGGGGCGTCGAGCTGTGCCCCCAAAACGAGGGCGACTGCTGCAAAAATTCCAATCCCGCCAGCACGACCCCGTTTTTCCCGCGCACCAACCGCGCTACGCGGCATTTCAATTCCAGGTTCGTCTGCAGGTTTGTGAGGATCAGGCTCTGTGAGGGGCTCACTCGGCTCCGCAGCGGCACCAGACCGCCGTGAGCGCTTACATTTATCGTTTCCGTATTCTCCGTGAACGGCTCGTTTCCCATTCGCCCGTACAACAGGACGGGAAGCGAGACGGGCACGCGCACCGCTCGCCGGTTTTCGCGCGCCGGCCCAGGATTTTCCGCCCGCACCTCTCGGCGCGGCCTGCCCCACCGTGGGAGCAGGAATTTTCCACTGCCCATAGACAACCCCCGACTGCAATCTGCCTTTTCCCGGCTCGAATCGCAAGCCCCTTCGTCAACCCCGTGCCCGAATCCTACACTCCCGCCCACGCTCCAAAATTTCTCGCCATTGGCCCGCTTCTGTGTGTATCCTTTCCGCTGGGTCTGCGGCGTTCTTCCTAAAATCCTGGACCGGCCCGGCGCACACCGGACCTCTGCGAGCGTGCCGTGAGCCCTCAACGGCGGGAAATTCGCTCGGCTTTTATCGAGTGGGCCAAGCTGCGCTCAAACGCTCGCTTCGATCTCTCCGGCAGCAGCGTGCTTTCCATCCCCCTCGCCGAATTTCCCGTGCCGATTTCAAGTCTCGAAATCTCCGGACCCGCCGCCTACGGCTACCCCCCGCTGCTTGACCGGCTCGCCGCGAAATCCGGCGTTCCGGTCGAATGCATTATCCAGGCCGAAGGGACTTCCATGGCCAACCACTTGGCCATGGCCGCGCTCATCGAAGCCGGTGACGAAGTCTTGATCGAGGATCCAGGCTACGAACCCCTCGTCACCGCCGCTCACTATCTCGGCGCGCGCATTCGCCGGTTTGCCCGCCGCCCCGACGACAATTTCCAGCTCGACCCCCGTGAAATCGAACGCGTCATTTCTTCCCGCACCCGCTTGATTGTCCTGACCAACCTCCACAACCCCAGCGGCGCCCGCGCTTCCGATGCTTCGCTGCGCCTCGTCGGAGAAATTGCGCGCAGCCTCGGTGGACACGTCCTGGTGGACGAAATCTTCCTTGAATGCTGCTTCGATTCTCCCTGGCAGACTGCTTTCCATTTGGGCCCGAATTTCATCGCCACCGGCAGCTTGGCAAAGGCGTATGGCTTGCCCGGCCTCCGTTGCGGCTGGGTCTTTGCCGCGGCTCCTCTGGCCCAGCGCATGTGGCGCTTGAACGATCTCTTCGGCGTCTACCCGCCGCATGTGGCCGAACTGTTGAGCGTCATCGCTCTCGACCACCTTCCGAAGCTTGTCGCCCGCGCCCGCTCTCTCCTGGATGCCAACCGCGCCCTGCTTCGCTCTTTTCTCGACTCACGGAAAGATCTGCTCGGCTCGTGTCCCAGCGCCGGCCCCATCTGCTTTCCCCAGGTCGCCTCCGGGCCCGCTCTCGCGTTTTGCCAGTTGCTTCGCGAAAAGTACGAGACCAGCGTCGTTCCCGGCCGTTTCTTCGGCGCGCCTCGCCATTTTCGCCTGGGAATCGGCGGAAATACGGACGGGTTGCGCGAAGGCTTGGCCCGCCTTTCCGCCGCGCTCGACGAATTCGCCACTCCGAGCGGACGCTCTTCCTCCTAGAAAGTCTCGCGCCCACCTGGCTCGCGCGCATTCGCCTCGCGCGCCTTTGTCCCTCGCCCGGCGCGTTTGCGCAAAATGTCCAGCAGCGCCTGGGCCGCCGCGGATAGCGGCCGGTCCTGCCGGTGAACCAGGTAGAGCCGCCTCTGGATTTTCATCTGCCGGATGCGCAGCTCCTTCAGCTCGCCGCGCGCCACTTCGCTTTCCACGCACATGTTGGGCACGATCGCCACGCCGCGCTTCATCTGCACGAATCGCTTGATGCTCTCGATCGTGGGCAGCTCCACCTCCATGCGCAGCGGCGTGTGGTGCCTCGCGAACAATTGGATCACCCTCTGCCGGTAGGGCGTTTCCACAATGTGCGCCACGAAATTTTCTTCGCCCAGATCCTTGACGTCCACCGTCCGCCTCCTCGCCAGCCGGTGTTCCGGCCACACCACCAGCGCCAGCTCGTCGCGGTAGAATTCCACTCCCGTCAGCTCCCGTTCTTCCGGCAGATACGAAATCACTCCGATGTCCAGCTGGTGGTTCAGCACCTCCCGGGGAACGTCGCGTGAAAACACGCGGTGCACGTGAATGCGGATTCCCGGATGCAGCTCGCGAAACCGCCCCAGCGATGACAGCAGGGCGTGAATCGAGCTCTCGTTCACTCCGATCGAGACGTCTCCGCGCGACAGCTCCTTCAGCTCCCGCATTCCCTTGCGAATCTCTTCCCGGAGATTCAGCATCCGCTCCGCGTATTCCAGAAGCAGGCTCCCCGAATCGGTCAGCGTCCTCGCCCCCGACCCCCGGACGAACAGCGGCTGCCCGACCCACTCCTCCAGCTTGCGGATCGCTATGCTCACCGCCGGCTGCGTGCGGTACAGCTTTTCAGCCGCGCGCGAGAAGCTCTTTTCGCGCGCCACCGTCTGAAAGACGTGCAGGGCGGCCAGATCCAGGTCCACGGGTTCGCTTCCTCCGTCCCCCTATCTATAAGCGTGATTTATTTCACATGCAAGAATTATAAATTGGACAAGATGCCTCCGCCGGAGTCCACTGGTTATGGGAGGGTTAGGTCTCTCGATGGACGTGGTCCACATCTTCGATACGTCCTTGCGCGACGGCGAGCAGTCCCCGGGATTTTCCATGAACCGGGAGGAAAAGCTCCGTCTGGCCCGCCAGCTCGAGGATTTGGGAGTGGACATCATCGAGGCCGGTTTTCCCATTGCCTCGCCGGGTGATCTGGAAGCCGTGCGCGCCGTCTCCTCCGAAATCAAGCGCGCCCGGGTCGCCGCTCTGTCCCGCGCGCGGCAGGAAGATGTAGAAGCCGCCCTGCGCGCCCTCGAGCCCGCCGCTCACCCCCGCCTGCACGTCTTCCTCGCGACTTCCGACCTGCACCTGAAATACAAGCTGCGCATCTCCCGCTCCGAAGCGAAAGATCAGATCGCGCGCTGGGTGCGATTTGGCGCGGAGCGCTGCTCCCAGGTGGAATTTTCCGCCGAGGACGCCAGCCGCAGCGATATCCAATACCTCGGAGACGTGGTTGAAGCCGCGGTCGCTTCCGGCGCCACCATCATCAATCTTCCCGACACGGTCGGTTTTGCCACTCCCGAAGAGTACGCGGAAATGTTTCGCCACGTTCGCGAGCGCGTCTCGGCGTATCCGAATCTGATTTTCAGCGCGCACTGCCACAACGATCTCGGCCTCGCCGTCGCGAATTCTCTCGCCGCCGTTTCCGTCGGCGCCCGCCAGGTCGAGTGCACTATCAATGGAATCGGCGAACGCGCCGGCAACGCTTCGCTCGAGGAAGTTGCCGTGGCTCTGCACGTCCGCCAGGGGCGCTATGCCGTCACCACCAATCTGGCGCTCGAAAAAATCTATCCCACCAGCCGCTTGCTGAGCTCGATTACCGGAGTTTCCGTTCCGCCGAATAAGGCTGTCGTGGGCGCGAACGCATTCGCTCACGAGGCGGGCATCCATCAGGACGGCATCCTGAAAAATCCGCTGACGTACGAAATCATCGTTCCGGAAAAAGTCGGAGTCCCGCAGAGAAAACTCGTTCTCGGAAAGCATTCCGGCCGGAGCGCCCTGCGCGCGCATTTCGAGCAGCTCGGCTACGCCACCACGGACGCCGAGCTCGCCGAATGTTACCGCATCGTCATCGCCCAGGCCGATTCCGGTCAGCCGGTTTCCGATCGCGACCTGCTCACCATCATCCACCAGGTGCGGCGCCAGACGGTGCCGCAGTCCGGCAATGAATCCAATGCGGCGGCAACGGTCTGACAGCTTCGAAGGAATTGCAACATGCCCGGCTTGAAAAAAATCATCGCAGTCCTCCCCGGCGACGGAATCGGGCCGGAAGTCGTTCGCGGGGCGCTCGTCCTTCTCGCCGACTGCGCCGCGACGTTCGGACATCAATTCGAATTTCGCGAGCTTCCTTTCGGCGGCAACGCCATCGACCGCGCCGGCAATCCTCTCCCCGATGAAACTTTGGCGGGCTGCCGCGCCGCTGACGCCGTCCTGCTCGGCGCGATCGGCGGGCCGCAATGGGACAAGCTCCCGCTCGAGAAAAGGCCGGAAGCCGGGCTGCTCCGGCTGCGCAAGGAACTCGGCCTCTTCATCAATTTGCGGCCGATCCGGCCGCGGGCCGCTTTGCGCGGCATTTCTCCTCTGAAGGCGGAACGCTTGGGCCACTGCGACATCGAGATTGTTCGCGAGCTCGCCGGAGATATTTATTTCGGAAAGCACGAGCGGCGGGGCGAAGGCGCGTCCGCGTCGGCCAGCGACCTGGCCGAATATTCCGCCGCCGAAGTCGAGCGCGTCGCTCGCTACGCTTTCGAACGCGCCGAATCGCGGAAAGGAAAATTGACCAGCGTGGACAAGGCCAACGTCCTCGCCACTTCGACGTTGTGGCGGCAGACCGTCGCATCGCTCGCCAAAAAATATCCGACCATCGAACTCGAACATATGTACGTGGACAACGCCGCGATGCAGCTGCTCCTCAAGCCCGACCAATTCGACGTGATCGTCACCGGCAACATGTTTGGCGACATTCTGAGCGATGAAGCCGCCGCGCTGGCCGGCTCGATCGGTTTGATTCCTTCGATGAGCCGCGGTAAAGACGGCGCTCCGGCGCTCTACGAGCCGATCCACGGGTCGGCGCCGAGCCTGGCGGGAAAAGATGTCGCTTGCCCGATCGGAATGATTTTGTCCGCGAGCCTGATGTTGCGCGAGTCCTTCGGACTGGAAACGGAAGCGCAGTGGATCGAATCGGGCGTGGACCGCGTGCTCGATCACGGCTACCGCACGATCGATATCAGCTCGGCGGATTCGCGCGTGGTTCGCGGCTCGGAGTTCGTTGAACTCGTTCGCGGCGACGTCCACGACGCTCTCACCCACACCGAGCGCTATGGCTGGGGCGTCTAGCCTTTCCGCAGCACCAGGCAGCTTGAAATCATGTCGTGAATCGCCTGCTTCCGCTCCGTCAATCCGGCGCAGATGCAGCTGATCAGGAAATAAAGCCCCCCCAGGTACGGCACCATACCCAGCCCACGTCCGGCCCAGAATCTGCCGCTGGCCTGCCCGAAGCTCACGGGCCTGCCTCGCAAATCCGTCACGTAAAGTCCCAAAGCTTTTTTGCCGAGAGTGGCCTGCCAAGGAGAGCTTTCCATCTTCGCCCAATAGAGCCAGGCGCCGATGATGTAGATGACGACGAGGAGCAGGAAGCGGGGGAAAAAAGTGAACATGAGGGCGGCGGGGTTGTCCTGGTTGTGCATCAACTCGGGAAGGGCGCTCGCAAAAAGAAGAAGGAACAGAATCGCCGACGGAATGCCGATGATGATGCCGTCGATAATCGCGGCGACGACGCGCAGCCAGAATCCCGCGTAGAACACTTGTTGGGCGGCGGGAGCGTATTGCGAGGGCGGATATTGCGGCGGAGAATAGGAAGGAACCGCGGGAGCGGGCGGCGGAGCGTAACTTGGCGCGGGCGCAGCCGCCGCGGCGACAGGCTGGCCGCATTGCGCGCAGAACACCGCGCCTTCGGCTACATTTCCACCGCATTTTGAGCAGAACATGATGCCTCCTTGCGGCCGGCGGCCTGAACCGGATCGAATGGAAAGCGCTTGGTTGCGCAAGCGTACAGAAGGGGAAATGCCCGGGTCAATAAACAAGATTTCGCATGTCGCGGAGTATGCAAAGGAGAGAATGAAGTCATCTGGCGGAATGAGCGAAGATGCGAGCGGCGCGCGGGAGAGCAGCCGGGAGGGATTGTGCGCAAGGTGCGCGCACGCGCGGCGGATTCACTCCGCGCGGGGCTCGGAATTCCTGCTGTGCGAGCTCTCGAAAATCGATCCGGCGTTTCCGAAATACCCGCGTCTTCCCGTGATGTCCTGCGCGGGATACGAGCCGGCGAAAAAAGGATGAAGTGTCCCATGGCTGAATCGCGGCATCGAACAAGCTGAGCGGCAAAATCCGTAATTTCCCGCGAAGCGGAACGCGGATCCCAATCGAAACGGAGAAAACGATGAGCGAATTTCGAATGACGTGTGCGGGAAAAATCCTGGGCGCAACACTGGCGGTAGCGGCCCTCTTCGGAAGCGGCTACGTGGCGGGGCAATCGAGGTTCGGCCAGCCTAAAACGGTGCTGCACGTGGTGGAATTGAAATGGAATCCGGGCGTTTCGGAAACCGACCAGCAGATGGCCATCGCAGGGATCAAGCAGATGGCGGCAAAGCTTCCGGGCGTGAAGAACATCTGGCTGAAGGCGGACCGGGTGCAGCCCCGCGATTTCAGCACCGCCTTTGCAATCGAATTCCGCGACCGGGCGGCCGCCGACGCCTACGCCGAAAGCGAAGTCCACAAGCAGTGGGAGCAGGAATACGTCCCGCTGCGGCAAGAAAGCATTTCGATTCAGGTGACAAATCCGTAGCATCACGCCTCATTCCTCCCGGCTTGGGACGAGGGTTCCCCGCGAAGAGGCTCTCTGCCGTCCAACGCAAAAATAAGCCGTGTTCGCATCATGAGCTTTTGGTCTCCGCGGCATTTTTCGCAAGAACGTCCAGCCCAAAACGCTTGATCATGCCGCGGTCGAAGGCGCGATCGGAGAGAAGCCACTTCATGGCGGTGGCAATTTTGGCGTCTTTGGTCACGAGGTAGCGGGCGCGGGGAGGATCGTCCTGGATGGCGCGAAGAATCACACGGGCGCAATCTTCGGGGGTGTAGCGGGAGGCATTCGTGGTCTTTTGCCAGGCGCTGAGAAAGCCTTGATAGATCGCGTGGTAAGGGCTCTTTTCGGCGTTTCCGGCGTAGGCGGAGGATAGCTCGGCGGCGTTGCGATTGATGCTGGTGGGAATGAAGCCGGGCTCGATGAGCACGACGGAAATGCCGAAGGGATAAAGCTCGAGGCGGAGAGAATCGCTGACGGCTTCAAGAGCGTGCTTGCTCGAGGAGTACGGGCCCATGAGCGGGGACGCGACTTTTCCGGCGATCGAGCTCATGTTGATGATGCGGCCCTGACCGCGGCGGCGCATGCCGGGCAGGACGCGCTGGGTGACGCGCACCACGCCGAAAAAATTCGTTTCGAACTGCTTGCGCAAATCGGCGAGCGTGATTTCCTCCATGACCGCGCCGATGGCGATGCCCGCGTTATTGATGAGGACGTCGATGGAGCCGGCGCGGCGCTCGGCTTCGGCGACGGCGGCGTCCACGGAGGCGTCGTTCGTGACGTCGAGCGGGAGAACTTCGAGCGGGAGATTTTTCTCCCCGGCGAGCTTCTTGAGTTCCGCCAGGCGCTGGGCGTTGCGGCTGCCGGCAAAGACGCGATAGCCGCGGGCGGCCAAAAATTCGGCGGCGCCGCGGCCGAGGCCATCGCTCCCGCCGGTGATCAGGACGTTCTGGAGCTTCTTTTCAGGCGAAGTCATGGTGTTCTCCCGCCGAATTTGGAGGGATTTCTGGGCCGGGGACAGGCGCGAAAGTGTTGCGAATAGAAATTGGGTAGGTTCTTTGTTTTCTATGAGTTACGGCAAATCCGGTTTCCGGGTGTGTTGCGATCAGGGCCGGGATTCCAGACGATTCAAGCCGGAAGCTGGAAGAATCAAACCGCGAAAACGGCGTGAAGGCGGGCGGGACATACCTCGAGCATCGTGCCCCGGAGGGCGACTGGGCCGTGCCTTTCCATGTCATAGAGCGCTTGGCTGACGCTAGCATGGCGGGAAAGCAAAAACAAATCGCGATGCGTGTGGACTTTTGAGAAAAGGGCCTAAAACAGGGCGTTCCGGAGGCATCGGAAAACATTTGCGGGCTGCTTTTGATTTTCCGGACCCACGGCACTATTTTGGTGCAATCGGGCGGTGCGAAGTTCGGGGCGAAATGCGACGGTTCAGCGAACGGAGTGACGCGAGGCACAACGGGGAATGACGAGCGGCACCGCGGTAGAGGAGCGGCGGGGGAAATCATTTCCGGCGAAAGGAGCGACGCCATGATCAAGAAAGTGAAGGGGGGCTACAAAGTGCTGTCGGAAACGACGGGGAGGAACCTGGGCGGGCCGTATAAGACGAAGGCGGAGGCGCTGAAACGGCTGCGGCAGGTGGAGTTTTTCAAGCGGAATAAGAAATAGACTGCGGCGCCATCCTGTCTTCAAGGGCTGGCGACGGTTTCGCGAGGATTCGCAGCCGCGGGCGCGGCAAGGGAGCCGCGGCGGAACGGGCGCTATGTCAAACGGGCCCAAATAGGTATTCTGAATTGTGAGTGAAAATCCGGAAATCCGCGCCGAGCCGCCGCCGCGAAGCAACTCGCTTCGTTCCGCCGTGCGATGGCTTGCCATCGCCGCGGCGGCATTGTGGTCGCTTGGAGCGCTGGCCATTGTAGCGGCGCGATGGATCGATCCGCCGACCACCGCCGTGCACATGGAGAGGCGGTTGCAGGCCTGGATTCACGGCAAGCCGTACCACGAACGCTACGAATTCGTTCCGCTGAGCCAAATCTCGCCCAATTTACAGCATGCCGTGATCGCCGCGGAGGACGAGCGGTTCTACCAGCATCACGGATTCGATTGGCACGCGATCGAAATCGCGGCGCAAGACGACGCGGAAGGCGGCCGGATTCGCGGCGGGTCCACCATCACGCAGCAACTTGTGAAAAACCTTTTCTTCGGAACGGGCCGGTCGATCTTGCGCAAGGGCGCCGAGGCTAGCCTGGTCCCGGTGGCCGAATTCGTCCTCGGAAAGCGGCGGATTCTGGAGCTATATCTCAACGTAGTCGAATGGGGCCCAGGCGTGTATGGCGCCGAGTCCGCGTGTGAATATTATTACCGAACGCCGGCGCGCGACGTAGGGCGGCAACAATCGGCCCAGCTCGCTGCGATTTTGCCGCTGCCACTGAAACGGCGCCCCGATCACATGCAGCACTACACGGACATCATTCTGGAGCGGATGAGCCAACGGGGTTGGTGATCGCGCGGGAAGTTCGCAGGGACTTTTTTTCAGAAGGCCGCCTGGGCCGAAGAATCGCGGCGAATCCGCGAAACGCTAAGGGGAGTGGAATTCGTAATGGAGATTCCGCAACCGGCGGTGCTATGGCTGGATCTGGACCAAGTTCGGGTCGGATTTCGGCTGGGGGTTGCCGGAATTCCAACGGGATGGATTGATGGAGCTGCGGCGAATTCGGTTGGCGAACTGGCCGACGCGGAGCGAACCCTGGATTAAGTGATCGACCTTGAGCGGGCCGGCCATTTCGATGCCGCGAATCCAATGCAGGCCGGTGCTGATGGCGCAGCCGCACTGCGAACAATCGGGCGAGCCGCCGAAAACGCAAGGTTCGACGCGGCTCTTCAAGTCCGCCGAATAATTCACGGACATTTTGGCAAAGACGCAGTCGGCCGGATTTTCCGGGGGCCGGACGAGAGCCTCGCCCATTCCCTTCGTGAATTGAACCTTAGGATAGCGGGACTTGATCTCCGGAAGAATGCGCGAAAGAGCAACGCGATCCTCCGGCGCGAGCTTCTCCGCGGACTCCTCTCCCACTTGCGGCGTGTAGACGCTGACCAGGATGCAATTGATTTCCGGCCGCGCGGACCAGAACGCGGCATATTCCTCGAGATAATCGCAGCGGGAGAGCATCGGGCGGGTGATGGTCAAGTGAATGTTGACGAAGCAGCCCTCGATATTCTTGAGGATGCGGTCATACGTGGCCGGCTTCCGGCGAACGTCGTGATGTTCGGGAAGGCCGTCGATGGAGACGGCGACGCGAGCGGTGGGGATCTTCATCCATTCGGCGGGAATGGGAATCACGCCGCTGGTGACGACCATGGAGAGAACGCCCAGGCGGTCCAGACGGGGGAGAATGCGGCTCAATTCGCGGTGGCGGATCATGGGCTCGCCGCCGACCAGGGAAACGTGCATCGGCTTGTGCTTGCGGACCAGTTCGAGAACGCCATCCACGAGAGCGTCGCCGCGATAGTCGGCGAGATCGCGCAAGGTCACTTCGCCGCCCAGATGCGAGTCGCCATAAGCGTAGCAGCCGGGGCAGCTCAAGGGACATTCGCGGGTGATTTCAATCGAAAGGAGCGGGACGTAACCGCCGAGCAGGCGTCCCCAACCGGTGACGAGATTGCGGACGACGGTGGGGCGCGATTTGGCCGGAATGTCCATGGGCATAGGATGCGCCAAGAGCGGGCGTAGCTGCTTGAAATTTTAAGTTTCGATGGCTGAAAGGGCAAACAAAGGCGGGCCGAGGAAACGGCGACGGGGCGCCGTAGAGGGGCGCCGAGGGAAAAGGGCGCCCGAGGATCGTGGAGGGGGCTCACAGTTGCTTTCCGGGGTCTTATTGTGTACCATGGTACATATATACCACACGGAAGAGAGGAGGGTGGCGTGGTCGAAGTCGAGCGAATCCAGACCGGAGTGCGAATCGAAAAGCGCCTGCTGAAGGTGCTGAAAGGCTTGGCGGAATTGAAAGACCTGACTCTCGGGGACCTGCTGGAAGGGATCGTGCTGCACGCGTTCGAGGGACAGGCGCCGTTTTCGAAGGAAACGCTGCGGCAGATCGGCGAGCTGAAGAGGATTTACGGGCTTACGCTGCGCGCGAAAGACAGCCACAAATTGAAGGAGAAGCCGGAATGAAGCCAGCGATGGTGTTCGTGCTCGGGGTGGCGGTGGGAGCGGGAGCCGCACTGCTGCCAAAGCTCGCGCGGCACATCCACGAACATTTGCACGGCGGGCGGCAGGAAAATGCGCCGGAAACGGCGGGAGCCGTGGCGCACACGGAAGAAAAATTCGAGTTCGAGGCGAACGGGACGATGGAGGAGGTGGCGCCGCTGTTTGGAGCGGAGAAGGAGCGGGTGTGGGCGCCGGACTGGAATCCGCGGTTCGTCTGGCCGGCGGAGGCGGCGGACCGCGAGGGAATGGTCTTTACCGTGGCGCACGGGCACATGAAATCGGTGTGGGTAAACACGGCGCTTGATTTTTCGGGCGGGCGGATTCAGTACGCGTATGTGATACCGGGAGCGATGGCGACGGTGATCACGATCCGGTTGACGCCGGAAGGAGAGCGGACGCACGTGGCGGTAAAGTACGACCGGACGGCATTGAGCGCAGATCTAAACGGGCACGTCGAGGAAATGGCGGAGGAGGATGCGAAGTCCGGGCCGTATTGGGAGAAAGAAGTAAACGGGTATCTTCAAAACGCCAGAAGGTAGCGAGGTGATTCGGCAAAAGCACTCCATGAATCTTTTGGCGCACCCCCCCAGACGCCCGAGTAACTTTTCTAGACAGCGCCTCTCTGCGGCTATAGGATTCTTCAATATATAGCGAGGTATCGGGCATGGAGCATGGGAGGGTGCTGGGCAGGCGGAAGAACGGCTGGCGGCGGAACGCGCGGATGGTCGCGTCTGCGGCAGCGGCGATTTTGTTGGCAGGCGTTTCCGCACAAGGCCAAGACGTCTATCAAAAGCCGCCCAGGGATGTAATCAATGTTTTGAATGCTCCCGCGACACCGGAGGCCAGCGTGGGACGGCGCCGAGACGTGGTGCTGCTTTACACGCCGGTGCTCTATCCCTCGATCGCGGAACTCGCAAAGCCATTCGTCAGATTGGCAGGGTTGCGAATCGACATATCAACGAACGGACCGCATGTCCCACAGCTTTACAAGAACCTCATATTCAAAAAGGTCGACGGCGGAACTGAAATTCGAATGAAGGTTCCGGACGGATTTTCAGTTTCGCACCCGGTTTGGTCGCCAGATGGAAAGAAAATCGCGTTCACCCACATCTCTGAAAAAGGGCTGGATTTGTGGGTGGCCGATGCGGCAACGGGTGAAGCCCACGTCGTGGGGAGCATGGAACTTAATGCCGCAATGAGCGGACTGGGAGAGGAAGACGAAGAAGCTCCCTTTCAGTGGCTGCCCGACAGCAGGACGGTACTCTGCGAGGCAGTCCTTCGGAATCGAGGGCCCGTTCCCGCCCCACCCACAGCTCCAAAGGGTCCGAGCGTTCAAGAGAGCTCGGGGAAAGCAGCGCCGGTGGTGACGTATGAAGACCTGCTCGAAAGCGATTACGACGAGACGCTATTCGATTACTATGCCACGTCGCAGTTGATGTTGGTGGACAGCGAGGGCGAGGAGATGGAGAACCTAGGGGCGCCCGGAATTTTTGAAAAGGTGGATGCCTCGCCGGATGCGAAATACGTCTTGGTGGAGCGGATCCACCGTCCATATTCGTACATCGTTCCTGCATCGAGATTTCCGCGGGAAGTGGAGATCTGGGATCCAGAGGGGCAAACAGCTCTTAAGGTCGCCAGCCTGCCGCTCGAAGAGAACGTGCCGATCGGAGGTGTGCCGACGGGGCCGAGGGAACTTGCGTGGCATCCAAATGAACCGGCGACGCTGGTATGGGCGGACGCGCTCGACGACGGCGATCCAAAGCAGAAGGTGCCGGACCGGGACAAAGTTATGTGGATATCCGAGCCGTTCCGGAAGGAGCCGACGGAACTGGCACGAACCGAGAAGCGATTCGCCGGAATCGAATTCGGAGAGCGCGGAGATTTCGCGATCTTGAGGGACTTCGACCGCGACACGTTGCGCGGACGCGCGTGGTTTTTCAATCCCCGGCCAACACCGCAGGAATCGTGGACGTTTCATTCGAATAAGCCGAACGAGAAAACGCTGGTCTGGGACTTGAACACGCAGGACCGCTACCACAACCCCGGAAAGGTGGAGTTATGGCCGATGCCAAATGGGCACAAAGCGATCCACATGAACAGCAATTACATTTTTCTTTATGGGCAGGGCGCTTCCCCGGACGGCGACCGGCCGTTTTTGGACCGGCTGGATATAAACACACTCGACGTGCAGCGGATTTTTCAGAGCGGGCCTGAAGCGTACGAGGAAATCGTGGCGAATATTTCCGGCGGAGCGGCCGTGCTATTGACGCGACGAGAGACGCCGCGCGACCCGCCCAATTACCTAATCCGAGAATCCACGGAAACGAACGGAGCCTTTGCGTATCCAGGTTCGCTGACGAAAGTGACGCCGTTCACGCATTTCAAGGATCCGACGCCGGAATTGCGATCCATCCGTAAAATGCTGGTGACGTACAAACGCGCTGATGGCGTTGATCTTTCGATGACGCTCTATCTGCCGCCGGATTACAAGTCAGGAGAAAAGCGCCCGGCGGTCTTGTGGGCGTATCCGCAGGAGTTCACTGATGCGAGCGTCGCGGGCCAGGTGACTGGATCGCCGGACCGGTTCACGACGATGACGGGCGCCTCGCCGCTTTTCTTTTTGCTCGACGGGTACGTCCTGCTCTATGGCGCTTCGATGCCGGTTGTAGGAAATCCCCAGACGGTGAACGACACATACATCGAACAGATTGTGGCGGACGGGAAAGCGGCAATCGAAAAGGCGAATGAACTGGGATTCATCGACCCGAACCGAGTGGGAGTCGCTGGACACAGCTACGGTGCGTTCATGACGGCGAACCTCCTTGCTCACAGCGATCTTTTCCGCGCGGGTATCGCAAGGAGCGGGGCGTACAACCGGACGCTGACACCTTTTGGATTTCAAAACGAGCGGCGGACGCTGTGGGAAGCGCCGGATGTGTATTTGAAGCTTTCGCCGTTTCTCGCTGCGGACAAGATCAAAGCGCCGCTGCTGTTGATTCATGGGGAAGCGGACGACAATTCGGGAACGTTTCCGCTGCAGTCGGAGAGGATGTATCGGGCGATCAAGGGGAATGGCGGAACGGTGCGTTACGTGACGCTGCCGGATGAGCCACACCGGTATACAGCGCTCGAAACGGTTGAAGACGTTGTCTGGGAAATGTTCAACTGGTTTGATCGTTACGTGAAAGGCACGCGGACGGCGGAGGCAAGGGCGCAGCAGTAGGCGCCTAGCGGAAAAGTCGGGGCCTTACTGGGAAAAGCAGATCAATGACTGTCTGCAGACGCGCGGGAATTAAGTAAGAAGTTGGCGCGAAGGATTTCCACAGAGGGGAATGAAATTCACAGGGCGGGGAGGGAGAGGGGATAAAGATAATGTGAATAGATGTTGACGAAAATTTGGATTTCGATATAATCTCCTGATGTCGGCACACGCCTGCCAAGAGCGGGAGTGAGCCGATAGCCGGGACTGTCTTGATGAACCAGAGGTGAGATTGGTCACGAGCACCGGGTAGAAGGAATCGAGCTTCGAGTTCTTCCGTTCTGAAGGCCAGAAGACGGCCCGAAGAAAGGACGGAATAGCCCGGCGCTCGACGCCGGGTTTTTTATTGTTTGCAAGAGTTTGATTCGCCGGTTCGGCTCCAAACCGAAACGGCGCTCCGCCGGGAGCGGAGACGTTCCAACCGGAAAGTGTGGATGGGACGTTGATCTTTGACAACCGAAGGAAGTAGGCATTGCGTTTTGCAAGCCGCGAGGCTTGCAGGGCGCAAAACCGCAATATTTGCTCAAGTAGCGCAATGTGGAAAGGCGAACTTGCCTGGATGCGCGGCGAGCGTTGATCCCTGTCTGGAAACGGAGGGGGAGGGGCGGCTCGCGACGAGGAGCCGGGAGGGAGTGGATTGCAAGACCATTCTTTTCTGGGTCTTACGGACTACTGGGAGAGAGGCACGGCACAGAGGAGAGATCCTTCGCCGGCACCGCTTACCCGGGAAGCCTATCTCGATGGGATAGGGGCATTTGGTAAGTTTTATGGTCAAGCTACTAAGGGCGTACGGTGGATGCCTTGGCGCCAACAGACGACGAAGGACGTGGCAAGCTGCGATAAGCCCCGGGAAGCCGCAAGCAGGCATTGATCCGGGGATTTCCGAATGGGGAAACCCATCCTGGTAAAACCAGGTTACGGCCCTCTGAATACATAGGAGGGTGCGAGTCAACCCAGGGAAGTGAACCATCTCAGTACCTGGAGGAAGAGAAATCAAACGAGATTCCGAAAGTAGCGGCGAGCGAAATCGGAAGAGCCCAAACCGGGGTATTTATACCCCGGGGTTGTAGGACCGCATAAGTAGAGTTATCAATCCGGAGGCTAGGTGAACCCGATGGAAATCGGGGCCAAAGAATGTGACAGCCATGTAGCCGAAAGCTTACCGGACTCGAAGCGGTATCCTGAGTACCACGGGGCACGAGAAACCCCGTGGGAAGCTGGGGAGACCACTCTCCAAGGCTAAATACTCGTTGGCGACCGATAGTGAACTAGTACCGTGAGGGAAAGGCGAAAAGCACCCCTGCGAGGGGAGTGAAATAGAACCTGAAACCGTATGCTTACAAGCAGTC
>DATJTF010000001.1:0-102770 GCA_035503815.1 Verrucomicrobiia bacterium | reverse complement strand
CTGCTCGTCAACGGATTGCTCGTGCCAGTGCACGAGCGCGTGAAGGCCCAGCGCGCTCACGACGAAGATGAGCACGACGGCTAGGAGCCGCTTTTGGATAAGCTTCGACATCCTTCGAGCTAGGTGTCCCCCACGTCCAAGAATAGGTTGGATGCAGGGGCGAAAGCAACGGTCGCTTCGAAAATCAGCCAAAATGTAAACACCACGGGGGTTGAGGCGAGCGAAACGAGCCGCCAGCGGCGAAATCAGACCTGGAGGACGTCGCCTTCGCGAGCCACCATTTCATAGAGGACGGGATTCACGAAGAAGCCGAGGAAGAGACGCGAGATCAATCCGGCGACGATGACGATGGCGAAGGGCTTCTGGGTGTCGGAGCCGATTCCCGTGGAAAGAGCGGCGGGCAACAGGCCGAGACATGCGACCAGCGCGGTCATCATGATGGGGCGAAGGCGCAACAAAGAGGCTTCGCGCGTGGCGGTGCGGATGTCCTTGTTTTCGAGGCGCAGCTTGTTGATATAGGAAACCAGAATGACGGCGGTCTCGACGGAAACGCCCATCAAGGCGAGAAGACCGAGAACGGAAGAGACGCTGAAGGGAGTGCCGGTGAGTTTCAGAGCGATCAAAGCGCCGACAGGCTCGGTGATCAGGACGCCGATGGCAATGGTGACCGGGAATTTGAAATTGCCATAGAGGGCGAAAAGAATCAGGAAAATGAGAAGGACAGCCATCGGACCGATGACCATCATTTGACGCTTGGCCTCGAGGAATTCGCTGTATTCGCCGCCCCAGGCCAAGCGGTAACCCGGCGGAAGGGACCTCTGAATATCCGCAATGGCCGCTTGCCCCGCGGCGACCGCGCCGGCCAGATCGCGGCCCTCGATGCTGTACTGCACGCCGATGTAGCGGGAATTATTCTCGCGATAGATGAAGGAAGCGCCGCTGGCCTCGCGAATGTCGGCGAGTTGGCAGAGGGGAATCTGCTGGCCGGAAGGAGTGCCGACGAGGAGGTTGCCGATTTGCACGGCGTTTTCGCGGAACTGCGGCTTCATGCGGACGACCAAATCGAAGAGCTTCTCGCCTTGAATGACTTGGGTGGCGGCTTGTCCGCCGACAGCGGCCTGAACGACAGCCTCGACATCGGCGACGTTGACGCCGTACCGCGCGATCTTCTCGCGGTTCGTTTCCACCAGGAGGCTGGGCTGGCCGAGTTCGCGGACGACGGTGAGTTCGGTGAAGCCGGGGACTTTCTCGAGGCGGCGCTTGATTTCGAGAGCGGTGTTTTGGAGCACGTTCAAATCAGGGCCGTAGACTTTGACGGCAAGAGCGCTCTTGAGGCCGGTCAAGGCTTCGTCAACCGCGTCTTCGGCGGGCTGAGTGTAGTTGAAAATTACGCCGGGGTAGGACTTGAGCTGCTCCTGAATATTTTCGACGAGAGCGGGCTTGTCGTGGATGGGGCCTTTGCTCCAGGACGGATCGTCGTAGGGCTTCAGCCCGACGTAGAACTCGCAATTGAAGAAGCCCGTGGGATCGGTGCCGTCATCGGGGCGGCCGAGTTCGGAGCCGACGTCGGTGACCATGGGATATTTCATGAGGAGATCGCGAATTTGCGGGGCGAACTTGCTGGCCTCCTCGTAGGAGATGGTGTAGGGCATGGTGGCGCGGACCCAGAGAGCGCCCTCGTCAAGGTGAGGCATGAATTCGCCGCCGATATAGGGGATGAGGAGGAGAGTGGCGCCGAAGATCAGGCCGGCGGCGGCGATTGTGGTCTTGGGATGATCGAGGCACCAATCGAGATTTCCGGCGTAGTTGCGCTTGACCCATTCGTAGGGCTTGTTGACGCGTTCGCGGACGCCGGCGCGGAACCAGTAGGAGCACATGACGGGAACGAATGTGAGAGTGAGGATGAGGGCGCCGACGAGCGCGATGGACATGGTGTCGGCCATGGGGTGGAAGAGCTTTCCGGAAGGGCCGCTGAGGGCGTAGATGGGGATGTAACCGGCGATGATGACCGCGACGGAATAGAAAATGGGGCGATCCACGTCTTTCGCCGCCGCCAGGATGACTTGGTGGAGTTCGTAGGACTGCCCCTCGCGAAGGCCCAGCTCGCGAAAGATATTCTCGACCATGACGAGAGTGCCGTCGATGATGATCCCGAAATCAATGGCGCCGATGGAGAGAAGATTGGCGGCCACGCCCTGGGCGTGAAGGAAAATGAAGGAGAACAGCAGGGCGATGGGAATGGTCAAGGCGACGATGACGGCGGCGCGGAGGCTCACAAGAAAGAAAATGAGGACGATGAGAACCAGAGCCATGCCGCGAAGCAGATTTCTCTCGACGGTGTCGGTGGTGAGGCGGACGAGGTCGCTGCGGTCGTAATACGGCTGGACCTTCACGTCGGGAGGGAGAATGTGCTCGTTGAGCTCGCGGGTCTTTTCCTCGACACCGCGGAGGACATTTTGGGTCTGCTCGCCGCGGCGCATCATGATCACGCCCTCGACGGCATCGTCATTCTTATTGAAGCCGAATTCTCCCAGGCGCGGAGCGTGACCGATGACGACCTGGCCGACGTCGCGAACGCGGACGGGAACGCCGTTCTGCGAGCCGATGATGACGGCGCCGATATCGGCGGTGTCGCGAACCAAGCCGAGGCCGCGCACGTAATAAAACTGGCCCCCCTGCGAATAAAAGCCGCCGCCGGTGTTGGCGTTGTTGACCGAGAGCTGCTGAATCACCTGGGGAACGGTGATGTGATAGCCGTAGAGGCGAGCCGGGTCGAGCAGCACCTGATATTGCATCACGGTGCCGCCGAAGCCGGAATCGTCGGCGACGCCCCGCACTTGCTTGTACTCCCGCTCAAGCGTCCAATCCTCGATGGTTTTGAGCTCCTGGGGAGTGCGGTCGGGACTCACGATGACGTAGCGGTAGACGAGCCCCGAAGGGCTGGAAAGAGGAGCGAGGGTGGGCGTGACGCCGGCGGGAAAGGCGACTTCGCTGAGCCTCTGAAAAACGACTTCGCGTGCGAAGTAGTCGTCGGTGTCCTCGTCGAACGTCATGATGACATCGGAGAGCCCGTACAGGGAGATCGAGCGCTGCACGGAAAGCTTGGGCACGCCGTTCATTTCAATTTCGGTGGGCAGAGTGACGAGGCGCTCGATTTCCTCGGCGGCGTGTCCCGGCCATTGCGTGATCACCTCGACCATGGGCGGGGAAAGATCCGGATAGGCGTCCACGGGCATGCGCTGAAATGAGACGCTGCCGGCAGCGGCCGTGAAGACGGTCAGCATGAGGATCAGAAAGCGCTGGCGGAGCGAGAATTGGACGATTTTATGGATCATGCCTGGCGCGCCCTACTGCTGAAGCGAGTTGGCAAACTGCAAGAAAAGACTGCCATCACCCGCGACCCTTTCCCCCGGCGAGAGGCCGCGCAGGATCTCCGTTTCGCCGCCCTGGCTCTGGCCGATCTGGACGGAGCGCCGGGCAAATTGGGAGGGGGCGGTCTCGACGTAGACGAACGGCTGGTTGACGTCGTCGCGGAGGACGGAAGAGTCGGGAACGGCGATGGCGTTGGGAATCACTCCAGAAGAGATGGTGGCGACGCAGTACATGTCTTTTTTGAGCTTCTCTCCGGGATTGTCAACGACGATGCGCGCCTGCAGAGTGCGCGTGTTGGGATCGAGCGCCGGGGACAGATAGGAAATTCTTCCGTGGAAAGTGCCGGGGTAGGAATCGGTGGTGACGTCAACGGCGTCGCCGGGATGAACGTAGGCGAGGTCGCTCTGGTAGATATTGGCGAGAATCCAGACTGTGGCCATGTCGGAAATCACGAAGGCCTGGGTGGTTCCGGCCTGAAGGAGCTGGCCGTAAGAGACGTCGCGCTCGACCACTTCCCCGGCGATGGGAGCAAGTAGAGGCACTTCGGCAGAGGAGGGAGCCTTCTCGAGCTGGGCGGGATTGGTGATGCCGAGGATGCGGAGGCCTTGTTCGGCCGCGTTGAGGTCGGCGAGAGCCTGATTGTGGTCGGATTCGGCCTGGAGGAGGTCGCGTTCGGCGATCGCGTTGTGCTGGTAGAGGTCCTCTGCGCGCGCGTAATTCTTATCCGCGACGCGCGAGGCGTCTTTGGCCTTCAAATAGGCGGCGAGCATTTGCGAATAGTCGGGACTGCTGATGGTGAGGAGCGGCTGTCCAGCCTTCACGTGATCGCCCGGCATCCCCAGAATGCGACTCACGGGGCCGCCGACTTGCGTGATGACGGGAGTGGTCTTGAAAGCGTTGTAGGCGACGTTGCCGGTCAAGCGGAGCGAGCGCTTGAGATTGGAGGGGGAAACAGTGACGACCTGAATGTGAGACATCTGGTTTTCGGGAATCGTGAAGAGTCCGGCGGTGGCGCTCCGGGACGGCTGGGAGGAGAAGGAAGTCATCTGGGCGGCGTGTTCGCCCGGGCCCGAGCCGCAGCCGGCGACGGCAAGAACAAGAAGTGTTCCCGCAGCGAGCAGAGAAGAAAACCGGAAAACACAGCGGCGATTTGTCATGGAAGATTCCTTACGCCGACGGCTTCCCGCAATTGCTCGACGGCAGTCAAGTAGGAGGCGAGCGACTGGCGGTAGGAAAGCTCGACGGAGCGAAAACTCCGCTCGGCATCGAGGAAATCGAGGAGGCTCGCGGCGCCGCGTTTATAGGCGTATTCGCTGATATCGCGCGACTCCTTGGCCTCATCGAGATAGCCGGAGCGATAGAGGCTGACCACCTGGTCGTTGGAGCGGACGCCTTCGTAGGCGTCGCGGACATCGCTGAGGACCTGATCGCTCGCGGCGCGTTCCTGTTCCTGGGCCTGGGTGACCGCAAATTGCGTGCGGGCGATTTCCCCCTGATTGCGGTTGAAGATGGGCAATTGGAAGTTGGCGAAAAAAGAGCCGGCATTCACGGCGCTGACGTGGTTGTAGCTGAAAGTGCCGGTGACGTCGACCTTTCCATTGGCTTTGGCGAGGGTGTACTGGCTTTTGGCGGCGGTGATGCCTTGCTCGGCGGCGCGAAGATCGGGGCGATTCTGGATGGCCTTCGCCTGCAAATCCTCGAGTTTCAGGGTGACCGGCTGGTAGGAGAAATCCCCGGCGACATCGTAATCCTCGGGGACGGAATCGTAGCCGAGCAACTGGCGGAGACCCACGAGGGATTGGACTTTCGCAAGCTCGGCCTGCGAGACATCCTGCTGGAATTGGAGGAGCTGCAACTTGATCTTCAGATAGTCGCCTTCGCTGATGTCGCCGGCCTTGTAGCGGACCTCGCTGATGTCCACCGTGTTCTGGAAGCTTTGCAAATCCTGGCGGGCGAGGGCGAGAGTGGATTCGGCGAGCTCGACGCCGATGAATTGCGAGGCGACGAGAAAGGTAAGGCTGCGCTCGTTGTCGGCGACGGTCGAGCGCGTCACGGCGGTGATATCCCGCGCCGCCTCGAGACGGTGCTGGCGCTTTTTGCCGCGCTCGAAGAGGTAGCTGATGCCCACGTCGAATTCCGCGGTGTCATCGAGGTATTCGTCGCTAAATTGATTCGGCGAAAAGATGGGAAGGTATTGGGCGTCGACGGTGAGCGCGGGATTGGGGCGGAGATTGGCGGTGGTCTCCTCGGCTTCGCTTTGCTGGATGGTGGTGCGGGCGGCCAGCAAGGCGTGGTTGTGCTTGAGAGCGAGTTGGATGGCGTCATCGAGCGTGATGCGTACCGGACCCTGGGTCTGGGCCGGCGAGACGCCGGGGAGCACGGCCAGGAAAAAAGCCGCGGGAAGCCCGAAAAACCGAACACCATATGCAGCCATGGGCGTTCATCCTTCTTGAAACGATTTGGATGTGAATCGGAGCGCCGCGCGAGCGGCGCGAGAGAGACGCGAAGTATCAGAGCGATGGCGGGGCGCGAGCGGGAAGGCGCGGCGAATGGACCGCCGGGGCCAAGGCCGGCTCGGGAGGCGCTTCCTGAAAGCCGATGGTGCAAAAGAGCGGGGAGCGCATCGCCGACGGCGATTGACCGGCGGGCTGGTGCGTGACATGGCAGATGGGGCAATTCGCTTCGGAGGAGTCGGTGTGATGGTGGCAGACGGCTCCGAGAGTAGCGGCCATAAGCAGCGCCAGCAAAGCTGCCCAAAACACGAGTGGCCGAATTTGTTTTCCGAAAATCATCTAAGAGCGAAAGAGAAAACCCCCGGCGCCATCATACCGTAGATATACAAAGCGCTGAATGGGTTGCCGCGGGACGGACTAGTGAGGGCGAGCAAGCGCCTCGGCGGAATGGGCGAGAACGAGGGTCAATTGGATTGCTCGAGCGCCCGTTCGACCATTTGCACGCATTTCTCGACGCGCTTGCGCAGCGGTCCCTGAATCTCGTCCTGCTTCTGCTGCAGGACGAACATCTCGTCGGCAATGTTCAGGGCGGCGAGAACAGCGACCTTGACGGAGTCGACCGTGCGAGTGGCTTCGGACACCTCGCGCATCCTGGCATCCACATATTCGGCGAGTTTGCGGACGCGATCTTCATCGTCCCCGGCGGCGACATTGTAGGTCTGATTGAAAATCTCGACTTTCACGTTTGGCTCCCCGGCTGGACCCACGCCATTGTCGGACTTTACAGGCGTTCCGGCAAGCGCGGCATGAGCGGACGGGGAGGGTGGCGCCGAGGCTCAGGAAGCGCGAAGAGCAGCGCCCAGCCCGCGCTCGAGCGCGGCGACGATGCGCCCGGAAAATTCGCCGAGCTGCGCATCCGTCAGTGTGGCGCTGGCGCTCTGAAACGACACGCGGATCATCAGCGAATATTTTCCGGCGGGAACCTGGCCGCCGCGAAACAGGTCGGCAGCTTCCACGGTTTGCAGCTCGGGAATGCCGGTCGCGCGCAAGACTTCCTCGACCTGGCCAAACGTGACGCCATCGGGAAGCACGACGGAGAAATCGCGCTCGACCGACGGAAAGCGGGGAAGCGGCTGAAAGCGCTGGGCGGCGCGAGCGGCTTCCGCGCCTTCGAGCAACGCATCGAGAGAAAACTCGGCGAGAAAAATATCCTGCCGGAGTTTTAAGGATTCCGCGAGACGCCGGGCCAGCTGGCCGGCGATTCCCGCCACGCGGTCTTGGGCGCGAGCGAGAGAAAGCACGGAATTGCAGCCGGCAGCGAGATACGCAGGCCCGCCCGGGCGCCACGCGAAGCCGCCGGCTAGAGCGCCGAGCCGGTCGATATCGCCTTTCAGGTCAGCGAACGAAAATTCGCGCGCGGGTTCGTGAACGGTTTTTTCGCGGGAGAGCCCCGTGGCGCCGAGGGTGAGGACGGAAGTCTCGACGGGCTCGCCGCCCTTCAATTCATAGCGCTTGCCGATTTCGAAGAGACGCAGGTCGCGCTGCCCGCGGTTCAAATTCCATTCGATCGCGCGAACCATGCTGACAATCCCGGTCGAACGCATCACGTTGGCGTCCTCCGCCAGCGGATTGCCGATTTTCGCGGGGGCGACTCCGCCGGGGCGGAAGATTTCGTCGCGGGCGGAATCCACGATGGGGATTTCGACGACTTCCTGGTAACCCAAGGCGAGGACGCGTTCGCGGAGGCGGTCGAGCGCCTCGGCATGCGGCAGGCGGCGAGCGGGCAGCTTGGCGGGAGGGAGCCGGGGAGGAAATTTGTCGTAGCCGTAATGGCGCGCGACTTCCTCGACCAGATCGATGGCGCGAGAGACATCGTGACGCCACGAGGGCTGGCGGCACTCCCAGATAGCCATCAGCGAACCAGCGCTGCCGCGGTTCGAATCGACGCGCACGGGATGGAAACCCAGAGCGCCGAGAATTTCCTCGATGTCGCGGTCGGGAACATCCGCGCCCATCACGCGCAGCAGCACTTTGCGGGCGAGCTCGATTTTTTTCTCCGGCGCGCGGGAGGGATAGGCGTCCACGACGCCCGAAAGGATTTCACCGCCGCCGGTCCGCTGGATCAATTCGGCGGCGCGCCTCGAGGCGAGCTCGGGCATTTCTGGGTCGGCGCCGCGCTCGAAACGATAGGAAGCCTCGGTGCGGAGGCCGAGCGATTTGGAAGCGCGGCGGACGGAGACGGGATCGAACCAGGCGCATTCGAGAAGAATGTTGCGGGTGGCGAAGCCGATTTCGGATTCCGCGCCGCCCATCACGCCGCCCACTCCGAGGGCTCGCGCGCCATCGGCAATCACGCACATGCCGGCGGCGAGCTTGCGTTCGGCGCCGTCGAGCGTGCGGATTTTTTCTCCGGGCTTGGCGGCGCGGGCGACGATGCGGCGATCGGTGATTTTGTCGTAATCGTAGGCGTGAAGAGGGTGGCCGAGCTCGAACATCACGTAGTTCGTGACGTCAACGACGTTGTTGATCGATTTCTGTCCGATGGCCTCCAGCCGCCGGCGAAGCCAATCCGGCGAGGGCTGCACTTTCACGCCGCGGAGGACGCGGGCCGTGAAGCGTCCGCAAAGTTCGGGCGCTTCGATATCCACGCGGATGGCGTCTCCGGCCTTTTCTTTCGTTTCTTTCAGGCTCGCATGGAGCGGCTTCATGTCCAGGCGGTAAATCGCAGCCGCTTCGCGGGCCATGCCGTAGTGGCCGAGGCAGTCGGGACGGTTCGCGGTGACTTCGGCGTCCAGGACGGGGCCGTCGGCGGATTCCTCGAGCGAATCGATGGCCGTGCCCGAGAGAGAAAGGCGCGCGCGAAGATCTTCGGGCGAAGCCGCGAGGTCCACGAACTCTTTCAGCCAGTTGTAGAGAATCTTCATCTCAAGAATTCAGCCTAAGGAAATTGGCGGAGAAACCGCGCGTCGTTCTGAAACAGAATGGGCAATTCCGTCACGCCGTACTTGAGCATCGCCAGCCGGTCCACACCCATGCCGAACGCGAATCCGGAAAGCCGCTCGGCGTCGTATTTCACGAAGCCGTAGACCGCGGGATTGACCATGCCCGCGCCGAACAGCTCGATCCACCCCGATTGCTTGCAGACCCGGCAGCCCGAGCCGCCGCAGACGTGGCAGGTAGCGTCCACTTCGGCCGAAGGTTCGGTGAACGGAAAATAGCTGGGGCGGAGACGCGTCTTTGTTTTCGGGCCCAGGAATTCCCGCGCGAAATAATCCACCGTGCCTTTGAAATCGCAGAACGTGATGTCCGTGTCCACGGCGAGCCCTTCGAGCTGATGGAACATGTAGCCATGCGTGGCGTCGGGGTTGTCGCGCCGATAGGCCTTCCCCGGAACGATGATGCGGACGGGAGGCGGTTGTTTTTCCATGGTGCGAATCTGCATGGGGGAAGTGTGCGTGCGCAGCAAATGGCCGCCGCGAACCCCCTCGATGTAGAAGGTGTCCATGTTGTCGCGGGCGGGATGGTGCTCGGGAATGTTGAGCGCTTCGAAATTGTAGTAGGGCGTCTCGATTTCAGGGCCTTCGACGACGCTGAAGCCGATGGAGAGGAAGATGCGCTGCAATTCCTCGAAGGTTTGGCGAATCAGATGGCGCGTGCCGAGAGCGCGTTCGATGCCGGGAAGAGAGAGGTCGAGCGAATCGCGGGTGGCGGCGGATTTCTCGGCGGCGGCTTCGATTTCCTTGCGCTTCTCTTCGAGCGCCGCTTCGACGTGGCTCTTGAGCTTGTTCAGCTCCGCGCCAACGACCTTTTTCAGCTCCGGCGGGGCGGGTTTCAGCCAGTTGTCTGTGATTTTTCCGAGCGCCCCGGCCTTTCGCCCGGTCCATTGAAGGACGAAGGCGTCCCAAGCATGCGGCTCCGCAGCCGCGCGAACGGATTCGGCGTCGAAGTTCTGGCGCAGGCCGGCGAAGAGCGATGCGACTCTTTCGGGCGTCGTCGCGCCGAGTTCCGGGAGAGTCTGCTCTACGATCGGTTTATCAGGCACGTTTGCAATTCGGCCTTTACATTCCGGCTGAGCCGGAGGGTGAGATTCAGTTTTCGATTCCGCCGGTATTATGCGGCCGGTTGCGGCTTCTGAGCGCTGGCCAGATGCTGCTTGGCCTGGCCCGCGAGCGCGGCAAAGCCCTCGGCGTCGGCGACGGCCATATCCGCCAGGATCTTGCGGTCGAGTTCGACACCCCCGAGCTTGAGGCCGTGAATCAACTGGCTGTAGGTGAGGCCATTCGAGCGGGCGGCGGCGCCAATGCGCTGGATCCAAAGAGCGCGGAAATCGCGCTTGCGGACGCGGCGGTCGCGATAGGTGTAGCGGAGCGAGCGATTGACCGCTTCCTTGGCCGAGCGGTAGAGCTTGCTCTTGGTGAGGAAAAATCCCTTGGCGTGCTTCAGCAGCTTCTTGCGGCGCGCGCGCCGCTTGGTCCCTCGTTTAACGCGTGGCATGGCTCTTCTTCTCCTGTTGGAAACTCGAAATCGATCTGGACTCGGTCAATCCAATGCGACTCGAAATCCGTTTGTGATGGTTTGAATTCACGCGGAGAGAGTGCAGAGCCGCGCGCCGATTCCCGTCTGCCGGGAAAAAAAGGGCGCGACGATGCAGAAATCTCCGCGGCGTGTTTCAGAAGCTCCCGGCGATTCAGCGGCGGGGAGCAAAGCCAGCCAAAACAAGCGGCTGGTCCGGCCGGCAGGCCCGCCGCGGCGGGACTCGCGCTGCCTGGCACGGAACAACTTCGAAAGACTAAGCGCCGTAAGGAAGCGCCAGGCGAACGTTGTGAACGTCGGCCTTATTCACCAAGGTGGATTTGCGCAGCTTGCGCATCCGGCTGGGCGCCTTGGTGCCCATCAGGTGCCGCTTTCCGGAATGAGCGCGCATGACTTTGCCGGTGGCGGTGATTTTGAACCGCTTGGCGGCGCCGCGATGCGTCTTGAGCTTCATTTTCTTGTTCTTCTTCACGATTTCCTCGTTCGTTTGAAATTCGTCATGCCTGGGTCGGCGCCGATTGCGCCGAACGCGCGGGCGCCGCCGCCGGGGCTCCCTTTTTGGGGGCCAAGAGGGCCAGCAGGATATTGGCTTCCATCCTCGGCCCGAACTCCACCTGGGCATGCTCGCCGATGTCTTTCAGCAAGCGCTCCATCTTGCTGCGGCCGACGTCCTGGTGGGCCATTTCGCGGCCGCGATGGAAAATCATCGCCTTGACTTTATGGCCTTCGCCGAGGAACCGGATGATCTGGTTCTTGCGAACCTGATAATCGTGCTCGGCGGTCGACGGCCGGAACTTGACTTCCTTGATCTGCGAGCTTTTCTGGTTCTTGCGGCTCTCGTGAGCCTTCTTGTTCTGCTCGTAGAGAAACTTGCCGTAATCGACGAGTTTGCAAACCGGCGGAACGGCATTCGGCGAGATTTCCACAACGTCGAGCCCGGAATCGCGCGCGCGTTTCATGGCGTCGAACAACGAAACGACGCCCAATTGGTTCCCCTCTTCGTCAATCAAGCGAACTTCACGGGCGCGAATGCGCTCGTTGACCCTCAGACCTCCACCCCGTTCTGCGATAAAACCACCTCCCGGGCTGCGGGACATCGTTCTCCCAGCCCGAACTTCCGCCCACCCAGCACAGCAATCGAGAGAAACGGGCGGGGCAAAAATTATAGCACGCTTCCGCGGCATCGCGACAAGTGCGATTCGAGTTACCCGAAGGAGGTGACCGGGGTCACCGCACGAGGCCTTGAGTCCGAGGCAGATTGAAACGGGGGGAATCCGAAGATGGCGAGCTACCCGGAAACCGGCGGCGGGAAAGCAACGGTAGAAGAGCCTGCCGAACGCTACGACCTGGTGCGCCGGCTGTTTGCCCGAGGGGGCGTGGATGAATCGGTCACCACTCTCGCCCATTTTCGCGCCAGCCCCGAGAGCTTGTGGAGAAGGATTCTGTTCTATGAGGACGTACCGGGGCGGCCGCCGTTTCTGCTTCGCGCGTTTTTGCCCCATCCCCTGCGGAGTGAAGGGGATAAGACCCGGGTGGGAGGAGAGGTGCAGTGCACCTACGACCGGGGCGATTTGATGAAGCGAATCACGGCGGTCGCCCCGGGGCAATCCGTGGAATTTGACGTGGTGAACCAGCGGCTGGGAATTGAAGGCTGCGTGCGGGCGAGCGGGGGTTCGTGCCAAATCCGGGGCAGCGGCGGCGGATCGGACGTCGCGCTTACGACAAATTATGTGGCCTACCTGCGCCCACGCTTCCTGTGGCGGCCATTGGAACGATTGCTGGCGGGGCAGCTTCATCGCTACATTCTCGACGGAATGCGCAAGGCTTCCCCACATCCAATCGCGGCACGTAGGCCGGCGTCAACAGAACGCGCGCTCCCCGAGAGCGCGCCTCCGGGAGCTCTCGCATGCAAGGCTTCCACATCCCGTTTCCCCCGCTAGCCCTCCTGCGCGGAAGTATCGCGGCCGTCTGGTTGTACGAAGGAGTGTGGTGCAAAATTCTGGGGCGCGCGCCATCGCAAGCGGAAGTGGTGGCGGCGGTGCCGCGGTGGGGACCGCGATTCGGTTTGGCGTTTTTGAAGGCGCTCGGCGCGGTGGAATTCGCGCTGGCCGTATGGGTGGTTTCGGGAGCTTTTCCCGGCGCGTGCGCGGTGGCGCAGACCGTGCTGCTCCTCACCCTGAACGCCAATGGGCTCCTTTGGGCGCGGCACATCATCCACGACCCCGCCGGAATGGTGATAAAAAATATCGCGTTCCTCGTTTTGGTGTGGGTGTGCGGCGCAATCCCCGGGGGCCGGCCATGATCGCGGAAACGGCATGGGAGGTCGGACGACTGGATGAAGGGAGAGGACCGTGCCGCGTGCTCTTCGGGCAAATGTACGAGGACGCGGAGATCGAAAGCGCCGCATTCGCGGGCAAGAGGCGCGTGTTCTGCATCGCTTCGGCGGGAAGCACGGCGCTGCGGTTGGCGGAAGAACACGAAGTGGTGGCTTGCGATATCAACGCGGCGCAGCTCGCCTATGCCGAGAGGCGCGCCCGCGGCGGCGGTGTGGAAAAAGGGGACGCCGAGAGAGTGATGAATTTTGCGCGCGCGTTCATGCCGCTGGTGGGCTGGCGAAGGGAAACGGTGCGCGATTTTTTGGCGCTTTCGGATGTTGCCGGGCAGACGGCGTTTTGGAGCGAGTGTCTGGATACACGGCGATTCCGCGCGGGATTCGACGCGCTGGCTTCTCGCTCGATCCTGCGCGCCGCGTACTCGGGGCGGTTGCTTTCCATTTTGCCCGCAAAATTCGGAGCCGTGCTTCGAGGGCGGCTCGAGCGGGGATTCGCGCGCCACGCCAACGCGTCGAATCCATACGCTGCGGCGCTGCTCGCCGGCAAGGCCGGCGACGAGACTCCGCGGAAGACAAAGAATATTCGATTCGTCCTGAACGATGCGGCATCGTTTCTCGAGGAATGCCCGGCCGGCGCTTTCGATGCCTTTGCGCTGTCGAACATTTTGGATGGCGCGGAGATTTCGTACCGCAGGCGCCTTTCCCGCGCCGTTCGCCGCGCGGCCGCTGAAAATGCGGTGGTCGTGTGGAGAAGTTTCGCCGAGCCAGGTCCGGGGATGAGAACGAATCGCGCGGAGCAGGACCGTTCGCTGCTGTGGGGAGTCGTCGGGGCCGGCGGAGCGGAGGAATTTCGAGGGGGAGGGTAACGGGCGGGGCGGGCGAGGGAGGAAAGGGTTGACATTCATTCGTATTTCTGCAAATATCGAAATATGCCCAACGCCTCCGCACCCGCTTCCTCGAACCAGATCGCGAAATTCGCCGACATGTTTTCCGCGATGGGCACCGAACCCCGGCTGCGGATCATGCAACTCCTGCTCTCGGCCCATCCGGAAGGATTGGTGGTGGGCGAAATCCAGGATGAGCTGGAGATTCCCAATTCCACTCTTTCGCACCACCTGGACAAGCTGAAAAACGAAGACCTGGTGCGCGTGCAGCGCGAGAGCACGTTCCTTCGTTACACCGCCAACACCGAAGCTCTTCAGCAGCTCCTGCAATTTCTCTATTCCGAATGTTGCACGCGCAACAAGGCGCTCCGGGCTCGCGACATCGTGGAGATCTGCAAGTAGGAGGAAATATGGAGAACGGCGACATCAAGGAAGTGGTCCGGGAAAAATACGGGCAAGCGGCGCTGCGCGTCCAGCAAGGCGAGCGGGGAAGCTCGTGTTGCGGCGGCGCGCCGGCGGCCGATTCCTGCTGCGATCCGATCACGTCGAATCTCTACAATTCCGCGGAGGCCGGGCAGATTCCCGAAGAGGCTTTGAAAGCGTCGCTCGGCTGCGGAAATCCCACGGCGCTGGCGCAATTGCATCCCGGCGAAATCGTTTTGGACCTCGGCTCGGGCGGAGGGATCGACGTCCTGCTGTCCGCGAAGCGCGTGGGCCCGGCGGGAAAAGCCTACGGACTGGACATGACTGATGAAATGCTGGCGCTGGCGAACGAAAACAAGCGCAAGGCCGGAGTGGAAAACGCGGAGTTTCTGAAAGGCGAGATCGAAAACATCCCGCTGCCGGACGATTCGGTGGACGTCATCATCTCGAACTGCGTGATCAATCTTTCGGCGGACAAGGATCGCGTGCTCCGCGAAGCATTTCGCGTGCTGCGGCCCGGCGGGCGGCTGGCGGTCTCCGACGTGGCGACGCGCGGGGAAATCGAGCCGGAAATCCGGCGCAGCGTTCTTTTGTGGGTGGGTTGCGTGGCCGGGGCGCTGGATGAAAACGAATACCGCGGGAAGCTTGCGGCGGCGGGATTCGAGCGGATTGAGATCGAGCCGACGCGCGAATACCGTGTCGAAGATGCGCGCGAGTTCCTGGCCGCGGGCGGGCATGACGCGGAAGCGCTCGCTGCGCGGGTGGACGGAAAATTTTTCAGCGCGTTCGTCCGCGCCGTGAAGCCCGCGGAGCAAATGGGATGAGCGCGACGTACAACGTATTGTTTCTATGCACGGGAAATTCGGCGCGCTCGATCATGGCCGAAGCTATTTTGAACCGGAAGGGCAGGCCCACTTTCGCGGCCTATAGCGCGGGGAGCCATCCTTCCGGCGCGGTGCGTGGCGAGGCGATGCGGCAACTCGAGCTGGCCCACGTTCCCGTGGCGGGTTTGCGCAGCAAGAGCTGGGATGAATTTGCGAAGGCCGGCGCGCCGAAGATGGATTTCGTCTTCACGGTCTGCGACAACGCAGCGAAGGAAGTCTGCCCCATCTGGCCGGGCCAGCCGATGACGGCGCACTGGGGAGTGCCCGATCCCGCAGCGGCGACGGGGGCGGCCGAAGAAATCGAGCGCGCGTATCGCAACGCCTTTCTAATGCTCGAGCGGCGCATCAGCCTGTTTCTCGCGCTTCCTCTTCGCTCTCTCGATTCACTCGCGATTCAAAAACAGATCGATCAAATTGGCAGGCAATGAGGCCGTCCCTTCCCGCGCGCCTCGCTTGCGAGTTCCTGGGAACTGCTTTCCTTGTGGCCGCGGTTGTGGGATCCGGCATTATGGGCGAAAGGCTCGCCGGCGGAAATGCCGCGCTGGCGCTGCTGGCCAATACGATTGCGACCGGCGCAGCTCTTCTGGCGCTCATCCTCGCGTTCGGGCCCATTTCCGGGGCGCACCTGAATCCCGTGGTTTCGCTGGCGGACGCGATAGAGGCAGGCTTGTCCTACCGGGGAGCAATGTTCTACGGGGTGGCACAGGTTTTCGGCGGAGCGGCGGGAGCCATCGTTGCGAACGTAATGTTTGGGATTCCCATGGTTTCGCTTTCCCACCACGTCCGGAGTGGCGGGACGCAGGTTCTCGGCGAATTCGTCGCGACGTTCGGATTAATGACCGTCATTTGGGGGTGCGTGCGCTCGCGCCCAAGCGCGGTTGCCGCAGCGGTTGCGAGCTACATCACAGCCGCTTATTGGTTCACGTCTTCCACATCCTTCGCCAATCCGGCAGTGACGATCGCCCGGTGTCTCAGCGACACCTTCGCGGGCATCCGCCCGAAGGACGTGCTGCCCTTCGTCGCCGCGCAATTCGCGGGCGGGATTGCCGCGACGCTTCTTTTCCGTTTTCTTTTTCCAGCCGCCTCGTCGTGCCAGGAGCAGGCGGCTTTGCCTGGTCCTGCCGACTAATTTTCCGAGCTACGTGATCCGTCGAGTATCGACTTCGGCGCGGAGATCGGCGATGAATTGAGCGACCGGCCGCGGGCCGAGATCGCCCTGGGAGCGATGGCGGACGGAAACGGCGCCGGCCTCGGCTTCCTTGCCGCCCAGGATCAGCATGTAGGGAATTTTCTGGAGCTGGGCGTCGCGGATTTTCGCCTGAAGTTTCTCGTTGCGGTCGTCGAGATGAACGCGGAAGCCGGCGTCCCGCAGTTGCTGGGTGACCTGCCTGGCGTAGTCCTCGAATTTTCCGCTCAGCGGCAGCACCGACGCTTGCACGGGAGCGAGCCAAGCGGGGAACGCTCCGGCATAGAGCTCGATGAGGTAGGAGATCATGCGCTCCATGGTGCTGACGATGGCGCGATGGATCATGACGGGACGGTGCTCCGCGCCGTCGGGTCCCACGTAGCTCAAACCGAACTGATTCGGGAGATGAAAATCGATCTGAACCGTGGAGTAGGTTTCCTGGTGGCCCATGACGTCGGCCAGTTGGATATCGAGTTTGGGACCGTAAAAGGCGGCTTCACCGGGAGCTTCGGTATAGGGAAGGCCCAAGGAATCCATGGCTTCGCGCAAGACACGCTCGGCATGCTCCCACATCTCGTCGTTGAGGATATATTTTTCGGTGTCGACCTTGTCCCGCAAGGAGAGGCGGTAGCTGTATTGGGTGATGCCCAGGTCGCGGTAGGCCTCCTCGACCAACTGCATCACTTTGGTGAACTCTTCCTTGATCTGCTCGGGAGTGCAGAAGATGTGCGCGTCATTTAGGGTCATGCAGCGGACGCGGCTGAGCCCGCTGAGAACGCCGGAGCGTTCGTAGCGGTACATGGTGCCGAGTTCGGCGATACGGACCGGCAAATCGCGGTAGCTGCGCTTCTTGGATGAGTAGACCAGGATGTGATGCGGGCAGTTCATCGGCCGGAGGACCATCTGCTCGGTTTCAAGGTCCATCGGAGGAAACATATCTTCGTGGTAGTGGGCCCAGTGGCCGGAGGTGATGTAGAGGTCGACTTTGGCGAGATCGGGCGTATAGACGTGGTCGTAGCCCATGCGGCGTTCTTTTTCGAGGATGTATTCCTCGAGGAGGCGGCGGACGGTGGCTCCTTTGGGGAGCCAGAGAGGGAGGCCGGCGCCGACGAGATCGCTGACGGTGAAAAGCTCGAGTTCCTTGCCGAGGCGGCGATGGTCGCGGCGCCTGGCTTCCTCGAGTTTGTGCAGGTAATCGTCGAGTTCTTTTTGGTCAATGAAGCAGGCGCCGTAAATCCGCTGCATCTGCGGGTTGCTTTCCTTCCCTTTCCAGTAAGCGCCGGAAACGCTCATGAGCTTGAAAGCGCGGATGGGTCCGGTGGAAGGAATGTGCGGGCCGCGGCAGAAGTCTATGAACTTGCCGGTGGTGTAGAAGGAGACCATCGGCTCAATGGCCTTTTCTTCCACCAGCTCGCATTTGAAAATCTGGCCGGAGTTCTTGTAGAGCTCGAGAGCCTCGGGCTTGGGAATCCATTTCCGCTCGTTGGGAACGTTTTGAGAGGCGAGGTCGTGCATCTTCTTCTCGATCTTTTCGAGGTCTTCCTGGGTGAAAGGCTCGTCGCGGACGAATTCATAGAAGAAGCCGGTCTCGGTGGGCGGGCCAATGCCGAGTTTAACGTCGGGGAAGAGATCGAGCACGGCGGCGGCGAGGAGATGCGCGGCCGAGTGGCGGAAGACCTGGACGGCGTCGGGATCCTTCGCGGTGAGGATCGCGACCTTCGAATTGGAATCGAGCGGCTGCGAGAGATCTTGGAGTTGCCCGTCCACGCGGGCGACTAAGGCTTCCTTGGCCAGCCGGGGAGAGATGTCCCTGGCAATGGACGCCGGCGTTGTTCCACGTGGAACTTCGCGAGTGGCGCCGTCGGGAAGCGTGATTTGGATCGTGTCCATTGAGGCGATTTCTTTCGGTTCCGAAACCAACAGCTTACTGGCGGCAGAGGGAACGGTCAATTGTTTCCCGTCCAGGCGGCCAAAGAGGGGAT
Organism: Verrucomicrobiia bacterium; assembly: GCA_035503815.1. Classification (GTDB taxonomy): domain Bacteria; phylum Acidobacteriota; class Terriglobia; order Acidiferrales; family UBA7541; genus Palsa-295. Next base: position 84,721 of record DATJTF010000001.1, on the reverse strand, counting down.
TCCTCGGCCGCGGTACTCGCTCGCGACGCTGATTCGTCGAGGGCCGGAAACTGTTGCGATTAGAAACGAGCGGCGAGAGGTACAGGGAGGCCATCTTATTGCGCCGAGATATCCCCCGTAGAGGGAACGCAAGGACGGTGTTTAGAAATCAACTAGCGGTGGCGAAGCCATAAGATCAATCCTGAAGATACCGCCCAGAAGTAGCGCCGACACGAAAAACAAGGGCGCCCCTGGCAGCCCAAACAGACCCATCAGGAGCAGACCTATTACCAGCACGAGGCCGACAGGGTGCGCGGTCATGAGACCGGCTCCATAGCGTCCGAAGGGAACGACCTCGGTCGGATCAGGATCGGAATTGCGTCGTGGCGTTTCCATAGGGTGTGGCTACTTTTTCGAGTTGGTAAATATCCAAAGTTGATACGAGCACGTAGTCAGATCTTAACATGCCAGGCGGAGAAGAGCGCTTCGGCGCGGCGAATGCGTCACGACCTCGGGCACGGCATCCGGCCAGACGAAAGCAAAGGAAGCAGAGGAGAAAGACTCTTTCTATTCGTAGCGGAGGCCGACCATGGGATCGACGCGCATGGCGCGGCGGGCGGGAGGCGGGTTGGAGATCCAGGCATTACATGACCATTTTAACTGACCATGATATGATACAGTGGTCGAAAGGAGACAATGATGGAGAGGCGAAAGAAGAAGGCGATTGCCGAGGTCGCAATTTCGGAATTCAAGGCGAAATGCCTATCGCTTTTGGACGAGGTGAGCAAGACGAAGGCGCCGCTGCGCGTGACGAGGCGCGGCAAGGCCGTGGCGGACGTGGTCCCGGCGGCGCTGGACGCGGAAGAGCGGACGTGGATAGGTTCGCTCGAAGGCGAGATGGAGATTGAAGGTGACATCATCTCTCCGGTGATCGATTTGCGGGAAATCGAGGCGCTAGGGCGGTGAAGCTCCTGCTGGATACGCACATCTGGCTGTGGAGCCTGGCCGAGCCGAAGCGGCTGGGGCGGCGAGTGCACCAGGAGCTGCGGGACGCGAACAACGAGCTGTGGCTATCGCCCGTGAGCACATGGGAGGCGCTGCTGCTGCAGGCCAGAGGGCGGATCCGGCTGGGCGGGAAGATTGAGGAGTGGGTGGCGAAAGCGACCGAGCCATTCCGCGAGGCTCCGTTGACGCACGAAATTGTGACCGTGGCGCAGGGGCTGGCGTTGACGCATCAGGATCCGGCGGATCGTTTTCTGGCGGCGACGGCAGCGGTGCTGAAACTGACGCTGGTGACGGCGGACCGGCGGCTGCTGGGGCTGGGAAAGATCGCTACGCTCGGGAATCGGTAGGAGGAGAGGCAGAGAGAATAGAGGTAAGGGAAGGAGCTCGCCGTCCTCGGCGGAGGGCGCGAGGAATGGGGCGGCGGGCAGGATTTTCCGATCGATCGAGGCCCGCGAACGAGAAAAACGGGGCGCCAACCAACGTCGAGACATCCGCACAAGACCGGGAACGCGGCGGTCGCGTCATCCGCCAGCGGCGATCTCGTATTCGGTCTGGACGAGGCCGTCGTTGTAGGTTCGGGTGGCAATGTGGCGGAGGGAGATGTCGCGGGGCAGAGGGCCGAATAACGGGATGCCAGCGCCAATCAGGACGGGTACACGCGTGATCACCAGACGGTCGATGCAGCCGGCGGCGAGGAATCGCTGAATCGTGACGCCGCCGTCGATGTAGGCATGTTTAAAGCCGCGGGATTTGAGCCGGCTGACGATTTCGGCGGGCTCGCCCGACATTTGCTCAACCACACCGCCTTTGACCGATGAGAAATCGAGCGGGCGAGAACTCAGAACGACCACGGACTTCTGGCCGTAAAACCATTTACCGAAGGTAAGCACGACTTCGAAAGTCTTGCGCCCGATTACGACGACATCAACGCCGGCATAGAATTCTTCGAAACCGTGAGGTTCCTTCTCACCAGCATGCAAGAAATCGAGCGCGTGGTCCGGCCGGGCCAGAAAGCCATCGACGCTGACTCCGCAGAAGACTGAGAGTTTCATGCCGGGCCTCCTGAATTGGCCGCAAGTGTATTTGGCCGGAGTGGATTGAGCAAGGAATCCGAGTTTGAGCGGGCTGCCACGGCGAGCCTTCCTTCGGCAGGCAAGCCTGGCTGCAGCAAGCAAGACTGACTGAGGCAGGTCTGCCTCCGGCAGGCGGGCCTACCTCCGGCAGGCGGGCCTTCCTTCGGTAGGCGGGCCTTCCTTCGGTAGGCGGGCTGCGGTCGAAGGAGTTTGGAGACGGCGGGCTAGAGGATGATGGCTTGCGGGAGGCCGCGAAAGCGGGTGTTGGAGGTGACGAGCTGGGCCTGCTGCGTGCGGGCGGTGGCGTAGAGAATCGCTTCGGGCATCGAGAGACGGTGTTCGAGGCTGGCGTTGGCGGCGGCGACGGCCGTCATCTCATCGAAATTCACGACGCGGCAGTGGAGGGCCTGCGAGAGAAAACGGTCGGCGAGCGACTTGCCTCGCAGGCGGGAAACCTGGCGGTAGACTTCGAAGATGACGAGCGAAGGAACGATCACGGCGGCTTCGTTTTCGAGGTAGTGGCCGAAGGCGGCGGCCTTCGAGTCTTCGCTGAGGTATTCGAGCCAGCCGGGGGAATCGACGAGGAAGAGTTCAGAGGCGGTCCGCGTTGTCACGAAAATCCTCTTTCCAGCGCATGCCCTTGGCGGCGCCGCGAAGCTCTTTCACAGACCTCCGGGGAAGGAGACGCAGGGCGCCGTCGAGAGTGAAGACGACGAGCTCCTGGCCGGGTTCGATCTTGAGTTCTTTGCGGATAGCCTTGGGAATGACGACCTGGAATTTAGGGGAAACCTTGACGCGAGCCTTTTCCAAGGGGAGAAGACCTCCGGACCAACGGAATGATATCGATAGGGACGCCGTATGTCAAACCTGGCATCGAAAGCACATTGTAATACGCGAGAGGGATCGTACTGCGAAGTCCTTGAGCGGGAGGGAGTTGAGCGGCCAGTTTCGCGGCATTCCGGAAAGCGGGGGCGAGGCCGGCGGATTTGGTTTTGGGGACGGCGGCAGCGCGAAAAAAATTCGCAGCGAAAAATTTTTCCGTGTCGGCGCGTCGACAATTTCAGAAGAAGGAAAAAATAAAAATTATTTTTTTCGCGCGGCTTCGATCGCGTCCCACGCCGCGTCGGGCAGGTCCGCAAAATCGTTGAACTCACCGGCGCCGCGAAGCCACAGTCCGCCGTCGATCACGACGCATTCGCCGTTCACGTACCCGGCCTGCTCGCTCAAAAGATATGCGGCGAGATTCGCGAGTTCGTCGTGACGGCCGAAGCGTTTCATGGGGTGATGATTTTTTGCGTTTTCCTCGAGCTCCTTCGAGGGGAGCAAGCGCGAGAACGCGCCTTCGGTGGGAAAGGGTCCGGGAGCGATGGCGTTCAAACGAATCCGCTGGCGCGCCCATTCGACAGCCAGCGAACGAGTCATGGCGAGAACGCCGGCCTTGGCGCAAGCCGAGGGAACGACAAAACCGGAGCCGGAATTGACGGCGGCATAGGTGGTGACGATGTTGAGGATGTTGCCGGGCCGGCCGGCGGCGATCCATTTCCGGCCGAGCGCGAGGGTGAAATAAAAAGTTCCCTGGAGGACGATGCCGACGACGGCATTGAAAGCGTTCGGCGAAAGTTTCTCGGTGCGGGCGATGAAATTTCCCGCGGCATTGTTCACCAACGAGTCCACACCGCCGAATTCGCGTTCGGCGGAGGCGATGGCGGATTCGACGGCGGCGAAGTCACGAACGTCGGCCGATGAATAGGAGGCTTGCGCTCCTTTGGCGCGAATCGCGGCGGAGGTTTCCTTCAGAGGCTCCTCGCGGCGGCCGACGAGGAAGAGATTCGCGCCGAGCTCGGCAAAGCGCAGAGCCATCGAGCGGCCAAGACCCGTTCCCCCGCCGGTGATAAAGATTGTGCGGCCCTTCAGCAAGTCGGCTTGAAACATGGCAAGTCCCTCCCGGGAAAGACACGTATTCTTGGCCGACACGGGTTCAGCGGGCAAGCGGCATTTGCCGGGGAAGCGGGAACGCGACTGCGGCGCCCGGAATTGACGCCATGCTGCTATGATGTCGCGCACTGGACCGGGGCGCCAAACCGCGGGACGGCGCGAAGGAGGAATGGAGTGAAAAGCTTCTGGATCGGACTCATTCTCGGCATTCTGATTCTGCCGATCGGCTTCTACGCATACGTCAAGACAGGAATGATACCGGTGGCAACGTCGGATCCGCCGATGCCTTTCGAGAAGACGCTGGCGAACGACGGCCTGCACGCGCGGCTGAAAAAAGAGGCGCCGCAGAAGAATCTGTCGGCTTTCACGGAAGCCGACCTGGTGGGCGGAGCGCAGGTCTATCAGACCAACTGCGCATTCTGCCATGGGCTGCCGGGGCAGGCGTCGTCGGGGGCTTCGCGGGGAATGTTTCCGGGCCCGCCGCAACTGTTCACGGCGGATGGAAGCGTGACGGACGATCCGGTGGGCGTGACGTACTGGAAAGTGAAGAACGGAATCCGGCTGACGGGAATGCCGGGATTCCATGCGACGCTTGGAGAGCAGCAGATGTGGCAAGTGAGCGCGCTGGTGGCGAGCGCGGACAAGCTGACGCCGGCTGAGCTGGATGCGCTGCGCCCGGGTGCGGCCGCGGCCACAGCCGCACCAGCGCCGAGCGCGACTCCGGCGCATGCTCCGGGCGCCACTGCTCCCGCATCGCACTAATTGGAGTACCGGGATACGCGCGCGGGGAGGCGCGTCCGATTCATTTCGCCGGAGGGAGGTATTCCTGCGGCAAAGGGTCTTGCGGTGTTTCTTCCTGCCAGTAGATGGTGACAACCCACCAGCGGGTGCCGTCGAAGAAAAGCTGAAAGCTGTTGATGCCGCGGGCGAACGGCTTGGGATCCGCGGCGTCGTGGCGCGATTCGTAGGTGCTGAACGCCTCGAGGATGTTGGCGTACTTTTCCTGATGGCGTGCCGCTTCTCGTTCGTAAAAGCCGTTTTTCTGAAAATACGGATCGGCGAGGCGAGCGTATTCATCGGGAGTAATGACACGGGTTTCGAGGGGCGAGCCTTTTTTGTCAACGACGGGGATCAAACGCGCGCCGGGGACGAAGAGCGAACGGAAGCGGTTCCAATCGCGCGGGTGTCCGGCAGGGCCGGAGATCACGTCGTAGACGGCGGCCAGAATCGCGTCAGCGGATTTAACGTCGGCGGGATTCGCCGGTGGAGGAGCGGCCGCGGCGGGGGGAGGCGCGGGTTTCTCTTGTGCGCGCAGAGGAAGAGCGAGCGCGGGGGCGAAAATGGAAACGAACAGAGCGATTCGAGCCATCGGCTTTTGAAATTGCAAGGAGTTCCTCCGGTGATGCGTCTTGGCGGGTCGCAGCCGCCGGCGGGAGCTTAGCCCGTCCAGTGGGATAGTTCCACGGAATTTCGCAGGAGGGGACTAAGGTTAAAAATCGACGTGGAGGCGGAGACCGGGAACGGTAACCGGTCCGCGCGCTTTGTTGTAGCCGGGATTATTGATGTGCTGGAAGTCGAAGGAGGCGAAGAATCCGCGCCAGAGGTGGGCGGTATAGAAGCCTTCAAAGATTTTTTCGTGGCCATAGGTGAGGCCGCCGTCACCGAGGATGAAACCGAGGCCGCCGAGGGCCAGGTATTGTTGGTGGGCCGCGACGATGCCGTTCAGGACAAAGGCGGCGCCGGCGCGGTCATCTTTGCGATGCCAGGAATCTCCCCGGGCGAAGCCGCCCAATTCCAGAGTGCGGTCGTCTTCGGTGTAGGCGAAGGACTCATTGCGGCCGTCGCTCCAGCCGAGGCGGCCGAAAGCGGAAACCGGTCCGAAGAGGTCCTGCTCAAAATTCAGCCCGAAGCCGTACTTGTGACGGCCCTGCTTGCGAGTGGCGACGATGCTGGGAGCGCCGGGAGTCTGTCCATCGAGATATTCCTCGACCGCCTGGCGGTAATTGCCCATGTCGGCGTGATTCAGAAAGGCGAGGAGCCGGACGGCGCCCGCGCGATGGAGGAGGGCCTTGCCTTGGGCGTCGAATTCCAAGTTTTCGGCGCGGGCGCGGGCGATATCGGCGTCGAGATGAATATCGTTGGCGGTCTTAGGCATGAGGGTCTCGCCAAAGCGGGCGCTGAACCAATGGTCGTCATATTCGAGGATGGCGCCGTCGGTGTAGCCGCGGGTGTTGGCGGAATAGTCGTAGGCGCCATTGTTGTCCACGGTCCAATTGAGGAATTGGAGGTGGCTATCGGAGCCGTAGGAGTTCAGGTCGAAGAAGTCGACCACGTCGAACTTTCCAACGCGGATCTCGATCCGCCGGACGGGGAGAGAGGTGGCGAGATGAAGTTCGTCGCGGTCGGCTTCGACCCGCTCCTGGGACAGCGGAATGATTTGCCGCAGCATGAGGCGGGCAAGATAAGGCGCCTTGGAAAGCGCGACACCCTGGACGGTGCGCACCGAGTCCAAGTTGGTGTAGCCGGCGACACCGAGAGCGGTGCCAATTCCGCCTCCGGTCGCATACTCGAAGTCGGCGAAAACTTCCGTAGTGTGAGTGAGCTCATAACCTGTGTAAAGCGTGAGGATGTGAGTTGTGGCGCTTTGAGGCCAAGGGGTCAGGCTGTTTGGCCCCGTGTATTTTGCCGGGAACCTCGGATGCCACTGGAAGACGACGTTGGCCTGGCCGGAAATCCAATAGCGGCTGGTCTGCGAATGAGGGAAGAGGGTCACGGGATCTGAGTCGTCGCCGGACGACGCATCCGGCGCGTCTTGGGAAGAAATCCGAGCGGTGGAAGCGGGAGAAGCTACCGACGGCGGGGTGGTATTGTCACCGGAGGAATCCTGGGCCTGAGACACGGAGGGCAGGAGGAGACACACGGAGATCGCGCAAAAGTAGAGTAGACCGAATTGGCGAAGCGAAATCCGCATGACGAATTGACAAAGCGAGTTGTGGGCCCGGTTCCACAAACCGACAGTAAATCATGCAGATGCTTCCCGTCCATGTTAAAAGACGATGAAAAGCACGAGGGGTGGGGAGACGGGAGTGTGTAATGGGGGACGGGGTGGGGTCGAGAGGGGGCGAGGCATCCCGATTGCCCAGAGGGGACATCTTTAGTAGTCTCTAGGATTGCACCCACGACAAAAGAGCGAACCTACAGGGGCAGGGGAAAGAATCTTGCGGGGAATTTCGAGACTGGCATTCTGGGCGCTGGTGATTGTGATGGTCGTGCTGCCGTCTTGCGGCGAAGGGTACATCAATAACCCTGTCCCCGTTCTGACATCGATCTCACCTTCGAGCGAGGAAGCGCAATCGCCGCAGTTCACGCTGACCTTGACGGGAAACAACTTTACGCCGTCGTCGGCCCTCCAATGGGACAATCCGGCGACAGGGACGCAAACGCTCCTCGCGACGTTCTTGACCGTCCATACGATGACGGCGCTGATTTCCCCGCAGCTTATTCAAAATCCGGGAGTCGTCACGGTGTCGGTTTTCACCCCGGCTCCGGGAGGGGGGGCGTCGGGAACACTGAGCTTTACGATCACACCGCGGCCGAGTCCCGTTCCGACGATCAGCTCGATTTCACCGACAATAGCGGACGCCGGAAGCAGCCAGGTGAGCATCGCGATCACCGGAACCGGATTCGTGACGCAGTCGGTGGTGGAAGTCAACGGGGCGAACCTATCGACGACGGTCAACGGCTCGACATCAATCGAAGCGACGATTCCCGGTGTGGATCTGACAGCTGCGGGACCTCTCCCGATCGTCGTTCTGAACCCGCCGCCGGGCGGCGGGGCGTCGAATATCTTCAACCTAAGCCTTCAAAACCCGGTGCCAAGGATAACTTCGATAACTCCGACGGGAGTGGCCGCCGGGGCGACCGACGCCGTACTGACGGTGGCCGGGTCGGGTTTTGACCTCGGCAGCGTCGTGCTGGCGAATGGAACGCCGCTAGTGACGACTTTCGGCGGAGCAACTACCTTGACCGCTAAAGTCCCGGGTTCGATGTTGTCGGCGGGCGGAATTTTGCAGATCACGGTAACGAATCCCGCGCCGGGGGGAGGAGTTTCGGCGATCGAGCCGCTGGCGGTGAATCCCACGGCAACGGCGGGGCTTCCGGTGATCGTGGATTTGTCGTCGAACACGATGTATCCGGGCGCCCAGGCGATCAGCGGGATTTGCGGAACGCTGGAGAACTGCGAAACGACGAGCAATGGGTTGGAACCGCTGACGACTTCCGGCCCGTCGTCGAGCCAAACGGGACAATACGTTGTATTCGCATCCATTTCGGACAACCTGGTGGACAATGACGCCAGCCCGGAGAGCCAGATATTCTTGCGCAATACGTGTCTGGGCGGCTCGGCGTCTTGCACTCCGCAGACAACGATCGTGAGCCTGGATCCGAATGGAAATCCGGCCAACGGGCCGAGCGCGGAACCGACAACGGCGAGCGGCGGCGGCCAAGTGGCGTTCAGTTCCCTGGCGCAGAACCTGGTGACGAGTGTGGCCATTAGCGGAAAGTACCGGCAGGTCTACTGGACGGTGCCGTGCCAGGTGGCGACGGGCTGCACATCGGTGAACACGGAACTCGTCTCGATTTCGGCAGACGGAACGAGCGAAGGGAACGGGGACAGCTACGATCCGGTGATCAGCCCGGACGGACGGTATGTGGCGTTCGTTTCGCTGGCGACAAACCTGGCGTCGAACGTCCTCGCCGACGGGGTGACGCCGCAGCTGTATCTGACCGACACGTGCAGCGGAGTGACCACATCGGGCTGCAACCCGACGACGTATCTGGTTTCGACGCCGGACGGAATAACGCCGGGAAACGGGGCGAGCAGCCATCCTTCGGTGGCGAGCGGCGGCCAGTACGTGACGTTCACATCCACGGCGAGCAATCTGGGCCCGGAGGCGCCGAATCCGAGCCGGGTGCCGAACGTGTTTATCGGGCAAGTGTGCTTCGTGACGGAGACTTCGTGCACGGTCTCCACATCGCTGATTTCGACGCCCGACGGAGTGACGCCCGGAAATGCCGCGAGCGACGATTCCACGGTTTCGGGCAACGGGCGGTACATCGCGTTCCAATCGACGGCGACGAACCTGATCGCGGGCGACGGCCCGACGCAGCAAATCTACGTGCGCGACACCTGCCTGCTCGATACGGTCGTCACGTCTTGCACCCCCACCACATATTTGGTTTCAACCACGGACGGGACGACGCCGGGAAGCGGGCTGAGCGAACATCCCAGCATGAGTTCGAGCGGGCAGTACATCGCGTTCGCATCGCTAGCCACGAACCTTTCGCCGAACACGGCCAACGGAGTGGAGAACATATTCGCGCGCAACACGTGCCTCTCCGTGGTCACCTCGACGACCATTACGTGCACGACTTCCACCGTGCTAGTGAGCCAGCCGGCGGGACTCCAGCCTCCGCCCTCGAATGGAAACAGCCTGCTGCCCGTGATTGGCGCGCAAGGACATGTGGCGGCGTTTTTTTCCTTCTCCTCGAACCTGGTGGCCAACGATCAGAACGGCGCCAACGGGATTGGAGATATTTTCCTCGGCACGACGACTTTCTAACCGGCTGATTGAAGGCCGGAATTATCCTCTCGGATTCAAACTCCCAGACCGCGCGAGCAATCGTTCGCCGCAAAAGCGCCCCCGAGGGAGCGAGCATGGGCGATCGTAAAGAAGGAATTTCTCCGGCAAGTGAAAAGCTCGCGCTAGCGCGAGGCGGGCGCGGGCAAGCGCGAGAGTACGGCAGAGCGAGTGGCGGATAGAGTGAAGGTGAGCGACTCGCGAGGAATGCTTTCCACGAACGGGCCGATCATCCATCCAAGGCCCATGGGGATATCCCGGGTGAGTGACACGGACTGCGATTCGACGTACGTTCCGCCATCCTTCTGTTCGAACTTCCAATACGTGTTCATGCGCCAGAGAAAGCCGTCGTCCTGGCCGGGCGGGTCCATGCGCTCCTCGGCGGCGCCGGCGTTTTCGACCTGCTGAATCCGCGTGGTATGCGACCAGCTTGCGGCACGGGTCGCGTCGATCGGCTGATAGTGGACGACATGCTCGGTGTCGAGAATGACGGTGACGATCTTTTGCTTCTTGAAGCGCAGCAGAACGACGTAGTCGTCGCCGTCCTGGCGGAGAATTTTCGAGCGGATGACGTCGGGCTGAAAATAAGTTTGGTGATGGTTGTAGTCCTTTTCGAGGGTCAAAGTTTCGCTGAGTGTCGCGCCAGGAATGAACACGGTGCCGATCCAATGGTGAATGAGCCCTCCCGGCACCGGGATGGGCTTGCCGTTGTCGAGCGTTTCCATTTTTTCGATGACCACGTTGCCCGCCCGCAGGCTGGCATAGGCGGCGTCCCGGCGCGCCGCGGGCAGAGTGTCAATCCAAAGGAAGGGCCCGCCCGAGGCGAGTTGCTCCTGGAAGCGCTGCTGGGTTAAAGCCGCGTAGCGGTCGAAAGCGGCCGCGGTGGAGGGGCGGAGATTGGCAGCGAGTGCAGGCGGGGCGGCCATCGAAAGCGCCAAGGCAGCAGCGAGCGCAACTGCAAGGGATTTTGAAGCAAAGCCGCCTGCTTTTCCCGCCATCCGGACTTCCCCCTCTCACATAATAAAGCAGTTAGCCGCTTGAGAGACAGGCTAAAGCAGAGTGAGAGGCAATTCGCCGGCCATGGGGTGCTAGGGGGGTTTTGGACGGGTTGGGTAGCGTGCCCCGGCTCCTTTTTATGTGGAACCGTCGTCCCCGCATCGCAGCTCCCAACCCGTATAAAGAGTCTGTGGGATGGGGAGGAGGCGGGCTATGGCTCAGGCGGGTCAAATTTTCAGTACAGGGGTATTAGTACTCGCTTGCGGAGACGGGCAAACAGCAGCTGGAGAAGGAACTGGCGGATCGGGCGCGGGTGTCGCCGGCCGTGGCGATGGCGCTCGAGCGGGCGTAAGGGCTCTCCGCGGGCGATGCGCGTGGACCCGATGACAGCGTTGCATTACAAGTAAGGCGGTTTGCCGGCGTTTGAGGACCGGCGAATCACCCGGCGGCTTTCTTATTCGGAACAATCCGCAATTTCACTTCGGTCTGCTTCCCCGTCTTCACTTCGATGTTGTGCAACCAGGCGCTCCAGGCGCCGTCGGAATAGGCGCGGACGTCGTAATAGCCGTGGACGAGCTGGGGAAAGAAGAAGCGGCCGCGGGAATTGGTCTCCGTGGCTTGCGGCGAAGTGCCGTCGGCGCCTTGAAGGGTCACGCGAGCGCCGGAAACGGGCGAGCCGGAAGCATCAACGACCGTCCCGGCAAAAGTGCCTGTGCCGGGTTTGGTGTCGCGGGCGCCCGCCGACGAGAGAAAAGCGAGCAGCGAAGCGCCCAGCAGGAGAATCGCGAGGCCGATAAACACACCCCGGGGAAATTCGCGGACGGACCGGCGCATCAACGGGCGTCCAGGCGGAGAGTGACCTCCGTGGTCTTTTTGGAGCGGATTTCCACGCGCTGATCCCAGTCGGAAAAGGCTCCGTTAGCGTAGGCGCGCAAGTCGTACTGGCCGGTGGCCCAGCGGTCGAATGCGAAACGGCCTTTGGAGTCGGTGCGAGTGGCGTGGGGCTGATTGCCGTCGGAAGTCTGGATGGTCACGCTGGCGTCGGCGACCGGCCTGCCATGGGCATCGAGAACGGTGCCGGCGAGATTGCCGACGGCCTCATGGTGGGCATAGCCCTGCGCGCGGCCCGCGGGGACGATCACGGCGATTAGTAGAACTGCCAAGACAGAATAAATGGGGAGAGATTTCACGGGACACCTCCGAGTCTGGATTCCTTCATGTTAATCCCGCGGATGAAGGGGAGAATCAAATGCCGGCCGTGGCGATTCGCAAGCGGCACCTGTACGCATGGGCAGGGATTTCGAGCGGGCGAATCAGTATTTGTAGTGGCGGCTGGCGGCGGCGTGGGCGGGCTGGTCCTGGCGGCCGGTGTCGGGATTCACGCCTTTCTCGAGGGCGATGAAATAATTGAGAAGCTGAAGAGGAACGAGGTGGACGAAAGCGGAGAGCCACTCATCGGATTCGGGAACGACAAGAATGTGTTCGGCGGAAATATCGTGACGCGCGGAGGGGACGGTGATGGCGATTCGCAGGGTCTTGAGTTCACCCGCGGCGCGGAAGATTTGGCGGGCGCGTTCGTCGGATGGCTTGCCGGTGAGCATGCCGATGAGAGCGCCGCGGGAATCAAGCTCTGAAAACGGCCCGTGCAAAATTTCCTCGGTATCGAAACCTTCGGCGGCGATGTAGCAACTTTCCTTGATTTTGAGAGCGCCCTCGCGGGCCGTGGCCCATCCGGGGCCGGCGCCGAAAATCTCGACGCGCGGGAGGGACGCGACTTTGCGGGCGATAGAGCGGATTTCGGGTTCGAGAGCGAGCGACTGGCGCATCAAATCCGGAACGCGGCCGAGGGCGGCGCGCCCGGAAGCCTCCGGGAGAAATCCCTTGCGGTCGGCGAAGCGGAGCAGGAGCGCGGCGGAGGCGGCGAGAGCCGTCGTGTAGCTTTTCGTGTAGGCAAAAGCGGCTTCCTGGCCGCAGGTCTCGATGAGAAAATCCGCGGCGCGGGCGCGTTCGCCGCAATTTTCGCCGACGATGGCGATGGTCAGCGCACCCGCGGCCTTGGCGCGGTGAATCGCCTCGACGGAAGCGCCGGACGTTCCCGTGTGCGTGAAGACGATCACGGCATCCTGCGAATCGAGAGCGAAAGGGTGATGCAGAAATTCGAAGGATTGCTCGAATTGGGCGCGGAAGCGTCCGGAGGTAAATTCGCGCGTCCAGAGCTCGGAGATTCTCCCGGCGTGCAGCGAAGTGCCGATGCCGACGAAGAGGAGGCGCGATTTTGCGGCGGCAGCGTCCGCGACGGCTTCGATGGCGGCGGCGCGGGCGAGAAGGCTCTCGATCAGGTCGGGCTGGGCGACCACGGCGTCGTAGACGTGGTAAGGATGGGCGGTGCGGGCTTCGGCCATTTGATTTTTCTCCGGCGGCAGTGTATTCGGATTGAGAGCGTTTGCGGGAAAACATTGTAGCGAAACAGGAGCGGGAATGGCTCGTTACCTCACGCAACATACTTTGGCGTGCCTGACACGCCAGGGAGCGGCGGAACTGGCGAAAAGGCTGCACGGCGCGAAGACGGTGGAAGCACGGCGGGTGCTGGTGAACATGCAGGAAGGAAAGATGGTGGTGGAGTTCGAAGCGGCAAACCGCGAAGAGCTGGAAAAATTTCTGGCGGCGGAGAAATTTCATTTCGATTGGCTGCTGCGCGTCGAGATGGAGTCAACGGGCGGAGGATTGCAGCCCGTGTGAATGCGCGGGCGGAAAAGCCCGGGGGACGGAGCGCGAGGATTAATTTTACCGAGAGGTTCTTCAGGGTACCTGGTTCGTGGTAACGCCGGCGTGGCGGGCCTGGTCCTCGAGAGAGCTGATTCTGGAGACAATGTTCGCGCGCTTGGTTTGCAGGTCATTGATCTGAGACTGCCAGCTCCCCGCATGGACACCGGAATACGGGCGGGAGGATGAAGTAGGATCGTTGACCGTCTCCCCGTTCACGCCCTTCTGCAATTCGGCGATTTTGGCGTCGATGGGAGGAATTTTCTCCTGCAGGGCGGCGATCTGCTGGTGATACCACGCGGCATCGCGCCCCTGAGAATTTCCCCTCGCGGCGGCGTTCCTGTTTCCGGCGTTCTTGCCTTTGGGTTGGAACGTGGAAATGGTGGAATCGGCGCGCAAGCTTCCGATATCTTCGTTGGTCCAGACTTTTTTCGGCGCTGCAGGAGTAGCGGAGGTGGCCGAAGAATTCTGTTCCTGCGTTTGCTGGGTGGCCGAGGAAGACGCGGGGGCGGCGGGCGAGGAAGAAGATCCCTGAGCGCGGGCGCCTGGGGCGGCCAGCGCAAAAGAAAGCGCTCCGAGGAGGAATAGCCTCTTCATGGGGTCACCTCTCAAACATTGTGCGCCAGGAAAAGATCGCCGTTGAAAGATTGAACCCCGCGGGGACGAAAAAGTTACGGATCGCCGTGGGCAGGTTCGCTTTTGGCGAGTTCGGCCTCGACGACTGCCAAGGCTTGCTTCGGGGAGCCCAGACGCTGGTACTGGCCGGCTTCCACCAGCTCATGCTCTTCGGATGTGAACAGGAATTTGCGGGCGGTGTAGTCGTACTGCCAGCGAATCGGGAGCCACACGCCGGGCGCGAATTCCCGCTGGTCCATGGAGAAGACGCCGCCGCGATACAGTTTTCCGAAAATGCCGCCGCCGAAGGAGATGTCGTGAGTGACGGTCGCTTCGCCGTGGACTAATTGGTTGGAGGCGTGATCCACCCAGAGTTTCACGATGACGTGCGAAAGGGCGTCCTGGAACATGTTGCGAGCATGGTATTGCGGGTTGGGGTCGAGCTGGACGACGTCGCACAGGTATCCGTTCCTCATTTCGCGGCCGACCCAGTGAGGAATAAACGCCCCTTCCATGGCGTCCACAAGATCGGAGCGGTCGCGGCTTTTCTTTTCAAATTTCGTTCGGGGATCCTGAGCGCGAGGGTCGGACGGGTCGAGCGAGATTTTGAGGGCGTCTTCCCAGCGTTCCAGCTGGCGGCGATAGTCCTCTTTATCGACGTCTTTTCCATCCTGCTTCAGTAGGATTTTGTAGGGGCCGAATCCTGTGGGAACAACGCGAAACACTTTGTCCTCGAGAACACGCGGGTTCATTCCACCGGTCCGGGCCATTTGATTTTGCACGCATTCGTATTCCTGGATGGCCCGGTCGTCGGCGTGCTGGTTGGCGATGAGTATTTTGGCGCGGGAGCGAATTTCGGCGGGGGAGAGAGGCGCGTCGCCGGTTTGAGGGGCGGTGGAGGAGGGAGAGGTAGTGCGCGGGGGAGTCTGAGCAGACGCGGGCAAGCTCGCGGCAGAGGCGAAAGACGCGGCAAGGACGAAAGCCTGGAGCCAGCGAGGCATGTTGTGGAGACCTCCGACGGCCGAACGAAAGAGCGGGCGACGGGCCTCTCCATTGTAACCGGGAATGGGCCCTGGCCGTCCGGGGCGGAATCGGGGAAACTTTCGGGTTGCATCGAGCGTAGAATCAATCAGCCGCGAGCTTTTTCGGCGGAGAGACCGTCTATCACATCAGGATAATTTGAGCCCAACCAGCCAATTTGTGCCCGAAGCGCGCCGCGCCTCCGTGGCTTTGCGGGAAA
Source organism: Verrucomicrobiia bacterium (assembly GCA_035503815.1). Classification (GTDB taxonomy): domain Bacteria; phylum Acidobacteriota; class Terriglobia; order Acidiferrales; family UBA7541; genus Palsa-295. Next base: position 69,476 of record DATJTF010000001.1, on the reverse strand, counting down.
CCCTGAGAATTGCGGTGGAAACGCTGAGGGCGCACAAGCTGCGAACCGTGTTGACGCTTTTGGGGGTGATTCTGGCGGTCACCACGCTGGTGGCGGTGATCTCCGTGCTGAACGGGCTGAACGTGTACGTGGCCACGAAAGTGGCGAATTTGGGGGCGAACGCGTTCATCCTCGACCGCATCGGGATCGTCACGAACCTGGAGGAGTGGAACCAGGCGCGAAAGCGGCCGCCGTTCGAGATGTCGGCTTACTACGCGCTGCGCGACAACATGACGCTGGCATCGGCCATTGCGGCCGTCCAGAGCAATTTCGCCGACGTGCGACACGGGCGCGAGCTGAGCGAAGACGTGAACATTTTCGGCGCGACGCCCAGCTATCCGGCGATCGAAAATATCGACGTGTCGAGCGGGCGGTTGCTGACGCAGGTGGACGAAGAGCACCGGGCGGCGGTCTGCGTGATCGGCGCGGACGTGGCGAACAAAATTTTTCCGGGAATCAGCCCGCTGGGAAAAGAAATCCGCGCCGGCCAAGGACAGTACACGGTGGTGGGAGTGGCCGAGCCGCAAGGGACCGTCTTCGGGCAGTCGCAGGATAATTTCGTGATGCTTCCGCTTTCCACTTATCGCAACGAATGGCTCGAGCCTTCCGATTCGGTGACGCTCGTGATTCAAGCGAAGTCGCAGGATGCGATGCCCGCGGCGGAGGACGAAGCGCGCACCATTCTGAGGACGATGCGGCATCTTCGCTACCAGGACGACGACAATTTCGCGTTGATCGAGTCGTCGTCGATCACGGCGCTGTGGAACCGCATCACCGGGAGCGCGTTTGGCATCGCGATCTGGATCACCTCGGTGTTCCTGGTCGTCGGCGGAATCGTGATCATGAACATCATGCTGGCGAGCGTGACGGAGCGGACGCGGGAAATCGGGCTGCGAAAATCGCTGGGCGCGAAGCGAAGCCACATCGTGATGCAATTCTTGATGGAATCGGCGCTGCTGGCGACGGCCGGGGGAGCGATTGGGGTGGCGGTGGCGATGAGCATCGCTACGATTGTCCGGGCGACGACCCCGATTCCGATTTCCACGCCGATCTTTGCGATTCTGGTGGCTTTGACGCTGTCGACGGCGGTCGGACTTTTCTTCGGGATATATCCGGCGATGCGGGCGGCGCGCCTGAGTCCCATTGAAGCCTTGCGGGCGGAGAACTAGGAACGGACGATGAACCAGGGTTACGCGGAAAACCTGCGGCTTGCCTTCGACACGATCCGGACGCACAAGCTGCGGAGCTTTCTGGCCATTCTGGGAGTGATGATCGGAGTGGCGCTGATCATCCTGGTGGTCGGGCTGGTGCAGGGCTTTCGGGTGACGGTGCAAGACGAAATTTCCGCCGAAGGAATCAACACAGCCTGGGTCGACCGGTTTTCGCAGGGGCCGCGCAACGGGCGGCGGCCGAAGGAAGAAAGAATGCGGAAGCCGCTCACCTACGAGGACGGAGTGGCCATCCAGCAGGAATGCCCCGCGGTGAAGGCCACGGCCATTTCGATATTCCAGTGGGAGCTGGACCACGAGGCGAAATACAAGAACAGCGTGGTGGACAGCGTGGATTTTCGCGGGACTTTTCCGGCGTATCTCGAGGTGTATTCGAACGCCACGATGAAAGTGGGCCGGTTTTTCACGGAAGCCGAAAACGAACACCGCGAAAACGTGGTGGACATCGGCGAAGACATCGTCAAAGCGTTCTTTGCGAGCGACGACGACGCCGTCGGGAAAGAAATCCAGGTGGACGGGACGAGCTTCCGGGTGATTGGCGTGTTTGAAAAGCCGATCGCGGGCTTCGGGACAAACGATCAGGACAAGCGCGTCGTGATTCCCTACTACTCTTTCACAAAGCTCTATCCCGCCAGCTATGAAATCGGAATTCGCTTTCTGGCCTATCAGGGAAGACTCGATCAAGCGGTGGACGAGGTCACGGGGATATTGCGGCGCATGCGAAGAGTCCCCTATAACAAGCCGAACGATTTCGTGATCACGACGAACGTGGAAATTCGAAAGCAGTTTGACGACATCATCAGCGGAGTGGTGCTGGCCATCGTGGTGCTGAGTTCGATCGGGCTGCTGATCGGCGGCATGGGAGTGATGAACATCATGTTGGTGTCGGTTACGGAGAGAACCCGGGAAATCGGAGTGCGCAAAGCAATCGGCGCGAAGCGCAGCGACATCACCTGGCAGTTCCTGTTCGAAGCCATGGCGCTGACGGGGACGGGAGGACTGATCGGAATCCTGCTCGGCGCGGGGATCGTCATCCTGATTCCGATGGTGAGCAGCTTGAAGGCGGAGGTTCCCGTGTGGGCCGTGCTGATGGGATTTTCCGTTTCCGTGGGGATCGGGCTGCTGTTCGGAGTATGGCCGGCGACGAAGGCGGCGCGGCTCAACCCCGTCGAGGCGCTGCGCTACGAATAGGCGCGCGGGGCGCGGCCGGCGCATGTTTCACTCGTGTGTTTCCACCGGCGGGGGCTGAATCGCGTTGGGGGGAACGAGCTGAGTTTGAATCGGGCTGCGCGGATCGAGATGAGTCTTTCCGTCCTTGCCCATCTGGTACGGGTAACCATGAGCGTCGCGGGGAATTCCGGTGAGATAGCCCTTATCGCGAAGCTCCTCGACAGATTCGGGGTAGCGTCCGTATTTTTTGCGGAACTCTTCACTGAGCGCATCCAAATGCCGCTCATCGTCGAGCGCTTTTAATCCTTCCACGTGCTGCAAGGCCTGCCGGCGAACCTCCTTGTTGGTGGTTGTCTGATAAATCTCGGCCCAAACGAGTTTGGAGGTCTGCAATGCGTCGCCGCGATCGGACATTCTAGCGGCCATCAAGCGGACCCATTCGGGCGCCTCCGGATTTTTCGAGGCGGCGAGATACGCGCCGGCGGAATCGACGTAGTCGTGAAAGTGCCAGAAATACAAGAAGCCCAGATCGGCTCCCAACTTCCATTCGCCGGGGTTTTCGCGAATCCCGCGTTTGACCAGCTGGACGGCTCGCTCGGGTTGCCCGGCGCCGATGGGCTGCGGCTCGGAGAGAAAAATCGCGCCGAAGCGATAGGCAACGACGAGATGGGGATCGAGAGTCGTTGTCACATCGAGCAGAGGCCAGAGAAGCTGGAATTTGGCGTCGGAGTCTCCGATCCAGCCGCCGTAATACTGCACGGCGCGGGTCCAGTAAATATCGGCCAGCAGCGCTTCATAACCCAGGCTGAGCTTCTTCAACACTGGCCCGGACGTCAAAAGGAGTTCTTCTTTTTCGCGAGCTACGGTGCGGGTTTGCGCGTCGATGCGTGCCTGCAGCCGCGCGATCGCCGCGAAGAGGAGAGGAATCGCCACGAGAGCGAGGGCGATTCGCCGGCCTTGGCTGGCGCGAATCATTTCAGGTTGCGGCCGGAGAAAACGACGGAAGCGCCGAGAAGGACGATGGCGACGTAGAGCGCGGCATAGAGCGTGTTCCATCCCACGAGCGAGAGGGGAATCGGCTCGCCGTGGCTGGCCGAGGCGATCGCGTTGAAATTGTGGAAATTGGGGAGGATGTAGTAGAGAGTCCGCGTGAGAAAGACCATCACGGGGCTGTGCGTCAAGGCGCCGAAGTCCCGGATGTCGCGCGCGAAAATTCCGGCGATGTAGATTCCGAGAGTGAAGACGGTGGAAAGCATGGGGCTCGAGAAGCAGGAAAAGAAGAGCGCGAGAGCGGTGACCAGGGCGAATTCCAAAAGGATGAAATAGACGGCGACGAGGATGCCGCCGTCCGAGCGCGTCAAATGCCGGTCAACGTAGAGCAGAGCCGCGGCCAGGCCGAGCGTCATCAGCAGAGTATTGACGCCGAGAGTGAGAAGGAGCCCGCCGAATTTCCCGACCAGGAACTCGGAGCGGCGCACCGGCTTGGAAAGCACGCTGTAGAGAGTGCGGCGGTCCATCTCCTTGTAAACCAGCCCGACGCCGATGAAAATCGCCATGACGAGACCGAAGAGAGAAATGGCAGTCAAGCCGAGATTGATGATCACCAGGCGTTCGATGCCGATGGAAATCTGCCCGACGAGGATGGCGGCGCCCATCATGAGCAGAGCGAAGAAAATCAAATTGTAGAGGACGCGGTCGCGAACGGCTTCGCGAAAAGTGTTGACCGCGACGATGCCGACGTTGCGGGTCAAGGCGACGTCACCTCGACGGCGTGCGACGCCGCTTTCTGGTTTTCGACGAGGCGCAGGAAGTAGTCCTCGAGGGTGGGGCGCAGCGGCGCAACCGACAGAATCCGCGCGCCGCTTTCGCGCAAGGCGCCGAACGCGTCATACAATCCGGCTTCGGGAACCTGCAAGCGGTAGCGTTGGCCGGCCGCAGTGGCGTGCGCCGCCAGCGAAGGCGGCAGTGCGCGTCCCGCGGGCAAATCCGCAAGAATCTCCATTCCCTTCACTTCGAGAGACATAATTTCTTCCGGCGCTCCCACCCCTTGCAATTTTCCTGCGACGAGAACGGCGACGCGGTCGCAGAGCATTTCGGCGTCGGAGAGAATATGCGTCGAGAAAAAGACGGTGCGGCCGTCGCGTTTGAGATTGAGGATGATGTCGCGGACTTCCCGCCGGCCGATGGGATCGAGGCCCGACATCGGCTCGTCGAGAAACACCACCTTTGGATCGTGCAGGATGGCCTGGGCGATTCCCACTCGTTGCAGCATTCCTTTTGAAAATTTCCGGAGCTGCACGTTGGCGGCCTGAGTCATTCCCACGGATTCGAGGCAGCGCGCGACGCGCTCGCGGCGCTCCGCCGCGGTATAGCCAAAAAAACGGGCGAAATAATCGAGCAACTCGCGGGCCGTCAAGTAATCGTAAAAATAGGGCTGCTCGGGCAGGTAGCCGATCTCGCGGTGCATCCCGACATCTTCGATCGAGCGCCCGCGAATGCGGGCTGTGCCGGAGGTGGGAAAGATCAAGCCCATCAGGAGCTTGAGGGTGGTGGTCTTGCCGGCGCCGTTGGGGCCAAGAAAGCCAAACACTTCGCCGTCGCGGACTTCGAGCGACAGGTTGTCAAGCGAGCGCCGCTTCCCCGGGCGCCAGTAGCCCAGGGGATAATCCTTGGTGAGGGAAAGGATTTCAATCGCCGGCGTCGCCATGGTTCGCATTATGAATTTTTTCGCGCTCATGCGGGCAAGTCAATTGGGCGGCGGTGCCTTTTTGTTTACATGTAACAGAGGGGACAAATCGGCTCGAGTCGAGTCGCGGCGGCAGTCGAGGCGAGAAAGGGGGCGGAGGAGGAGAAGCCGGCTGGGATAGACACCACTATGGATAGACGCTTTGGACAACGCGCGCACGACATTTTGTATTTTTTCCCAGAAAATTCCTTGACAAGTTTTCCACAACCCACGATACTTCGCATCCAGACTCGGGGGATTGTTCTCCGGATTTTGCTTCGTCCGCAGCCTCGGAGAACGAGCGAGCCAAGCCGGGTTCAACCCGAAAACCAGAGGGAACTGTTCCCGCTATTTCGCGCGCCGCGATTGCGCTGCGCGCTTAGCAGAGCATTTCTCTCTTTTTTTCGCGTTTGGACCTTCCTTTCCCAGCGAGGAAACGGCCCGGCCCGCCAAGTCAGTCGCGAGTCCTCAGACTTATTCAGGTAGACATCGATTCACCCGGGCCCCGCGGATGGGAGTAAAATGGAAGTTTCCCGTGCGGGGCGATTGGGAACAACTGGGCGGCAATACTGCCTGCGCGGAGGCAAAGATGGCGGAAGCACGGATGACCATGCAAGGAAATACCCAAACGGAACAGAGCACGCGGCGGACCACCGGGCTGGAATTCCAGCGCCGGTTCACCGACGGACGCGTCTCCCCCTTCGACAAAGTCGAATGGGAACGGCGGACAGCCCTGATCAGCAACGAAAAGGGCCAGGTGATATTCCGCCAGGACAATATCGAAGTCCCCAAGTCGTGGTCGCAGACGGCCACGAACATCGTTACCTCGAAATACTTCCACGGGAAACCCAACACGCCGGAGCGGGAAGGGTCCGTGAGGCAGCTGATCGCCCGCGTGGTGAACACAATCGTGCGCTGGGGAGACGAAGGCGGATATTTCGCGACGCCGGAATCGCGCGAAGCTTTCCGCGACGAACTTACGCACCTGCTGGTCGAACAGAAGATGGCGTTCAATTCGCCGGTTTGGTTCAACGTGGGAGTGCAGGCCAAGCCGCAGTGCTCCGCCTGCTTCATCAACTCCGTCCAGGACAGCATGGATTCGATCATGAACCTGGCGAAGACGGAAGGGATGCTGTTCAAGTGGGGTTCGGGGACGGGAACGAATTTCTCCACGCTGCGCGGCAGCCATGAATCGCTCTCCGGCGGAGGGATCGCATCGGGCCCCGTGAGCTTCATGAAGGGTTTCGACGCGTTCGCCGGGGTCATCAAGAGCGGCGGAAAGACGCGGCGCGCCGCCAAGATGGTGATCCTCAACGTGGATCATCCGGACGTCAAGGAGTTCATCGACTGCAAGATGAAGGAAGAGCAGAAGGCGCACGTGCTGATCGAGCAGGGATACGATCCTTCGATCGACGGCGAAGCCTATTCCTCGGTCTTCTTTCAGAACGCCAACCACTCCGTGCGCGTGACCGACGAATTCATGAACGCGGTCACGGAAGATCGCGACTGGTGGACGCGCACGGTCAGCGAAGGCAAACCCTACGAAAAGCACAGCGCGCGCGGCCTGCTTCGCGAAATGGCCGATTCGGCGTGGCATTGCGGCGATCCGGGAATGCAGTACGATTCGACGATCAACCGGTGGCACACTTGCAAGGCGACCGACCGGATCTACGCTTCGAATCCCTGCTCCGAGTACATGTTCCTCGACGACACGGCGTGCAATCTGGCTTCTCTGAACCTGCTCAAGTTCCTCGGCTCGAACGGCCAGTTCGACGCCGAAGGTTTCCGCCACTCGGTGGATGTGACCATCACGGCGCAGGAAATCCTGGTGGACAACGCGAGCTATCCGAGCGAGAAGATCGCGCGCAATTCGCACGATTACCGTCCGCTCGGCATCGGCTACGCCAATCTCGGCGCTCTGCTGATGTCGCTCGCCTTGCCGTACGATTCCGAGGGAGGCCGCGATTTCTGCGGCGCCATCACCGCGCTGATGACCGGCGAATCGTACGCCCAGTCGGCGCGCATCGCCGAGCGCATGGGGCCGTTTGGCGGCTACCTGCGCAATCGCGATTCGATGCTCGACGTCATTCGCATGCACCGCGATTCGCTCCGGCCGATCAAGGAAGAAAACGTGCAGCCGTCGCTGCTTCGCGCCGCGCAGGAATCCTGGGATGCGGCGCTGGGGCTCGGCGAAAAATTCGGCTACAAAAATTCGCAGGTTTCCGTGCTCGCGCCCACCGGCACCATCGGGTTCATGATGGATTGCGACACGACGGGAATCGAGCCCGACCTCGCGCTGGTGAAGCAGAAGAGGCTGGTCGGCGGGGGCGTCATCAAGATCGTCAACAACACCGTGCCGCAGGCTCTGATGCGGCTGGGGTACGCGCCGGAAGACGTCGCGAAAATCGTGGATTTCGTGGACGCGAACGGCACCATCGAAGGCGCGCCCGGCCTCAAGCCCGAGCATCTGCCCGTCTTCGACTGCTCGCTGGCTACGGCCAACGGCCGGTCCATCGCCTGGCGGGGACACCTGCACATGATGTCCGCGGCACAGCCGTTCCTTTCCGGCGCTATCAGCAAGACGATCAACATGCCGGAAGAGTCGACGGTGGAAGAGATCATGGAAGCGTACATCGAGTCCTGGAAGCTGGGGCTCAAAGCCGTGGCGATTTACCGCGACAATTCCAAGCGCTCGCAGCCGCTGATGGCAGCCGGCAAGAAGGATGAAGGCAAAGCGGTGGCTGCGGCCGGAGAGACCGCGGCTGCCGCGGCCAAGCCCGAGCCGGCCGCCCCGTTGCAGCAGGATCTGTTCGCACGCGGCGCGAACCGGCGGAAGCTGCCGAACGAGCGCAACTCGATCACGCACAAATTCTCGATCGGCGGGCATGAAGGCTATCTGACCGTCGGCAAGTACGAGGATGGCGCGCCCGGCGAAATCTTCATCAAGATGGCGAAAGAGGGTTCGACGCTTTCGGGCATCATGGACGCGTTCGCACTCTCCGTCTCCATCGCGCTGCAATACGGCGTGCCGCTGCGCGCGCTGGTGGACAAATTCGTCAACGCGCGCTTCGAACCCTCGGGCTACACAGGCAATCCCGACGTTCGCTACGCGAAATCGATCGTGGATTACATCGGCCGGTGGCTCGGCGGGAAATTCATCTCGCCGGATTATCTCGACCATACCGCGGCTGCCGGCGAGACCGACGTGGCCACCGAGACCCCGGCGGTGAAGGCGCCGGCTGCCCCGGTTGCTTCTCCCTTCCCCAAGGCGGCTGATCCGGAGATGACGCGGCCACGCGCCGTGATTGACGACGCGCCCTCGTGCTCGGAATGCGGCATGCTCATGACGCCCAATGGGAGCTGCTACAAGTGCTCGAATTGCGGCAGCACTTCCGGCTGCAGCTGAAGCGAAGGCATCAACGAATTGCAATCAGAGGCGGGCTTTACGCCCGCCTCTTTTATTTTGCGCCGGTTACTTTTCTCTTATTCGCTGGACCGGGGAATGCGGCTGAAGGAACGAAGGGCGGCGAAGCGGCGGCATCCGAGCCGCTCCGGGCCCTCCACTTTCACGATGCACTTCCTCCGGTTCCTGGCCGCGCGCGGCGCTGGTACAAAAAGGAAACCACCAGCAGCACGAGCCCCAGCAGGAAGGCGGAAAGAATCCGGTAGAAACGAGTCAGGAAATAGAGGTCGAAGAAGAACACTTTGGCAATCACGACGCCGAGCAGCAACAGCGACTGCCACCGCAGCGAAGCCGATTTCCACTTCACCCCGGCGCCCATCAGCACGGAAGCATAAAACAGCCAGAGAACGGAGAGCGCGAGCTGCTGGGCAAGGGACCGGTCGATTCCCAGCGATGGCATGCGTCCGTACAAATCCCAAACATCCAGGGAAAGCCCGATCAGCAAGAGCAGGTTGGCCGCGCCGCCCAGCGCCATATAGAGTTGCGTCTCAGCCGTGTCCAGCTGTACTTCGGAGAAGGCGGCGAGGATATAGGCAGCCAAAAAAGAAGCCGCGCACATCGCGATCGTGAGGAACCTCGAATTCAGAAGGAAGACGGGCTCGGCCTGAATGGGAAACGCGATGAGGCGAATGGCCACGATCAGGAAAAGCAGGAGGCCGGCGGAGCGCAACAGGCGCATACGGATACGCAACCCGCTCCAGACAAGCATCGCGCCTTCGACGGCCCAGGCAATGGTGATCCATTTGCCGTCGAGGCGAATGGGAATCGTCAACGTCAGAAACGTGAGCCCGAGCCCCGCATAAACCATCCGGGCCGCTTCAGATGAGGCGGCTCGATTGCGCGGCACGGCGCGCTCGGCCGCAAAATGAACGGCCGCGAGCGCGACCATGAAAAAAGTCAGCCCCCAGCGGTATTCCGGCCAGAGCATGAGTCGGAGGGCAATCAGGTATTGCGTGGCGTTGGAGAGAACGATGAAGATTTCGAGACCGGTCAATTTTCCATTCCGCGAGCTGCGAATGATGGGAAGAGCCGCGAAGAGGGCGAAAAAAAGCGTGGCGAAAACCATTGTCTGCTGTAATTCGTACTCGGCGTAATATTCGCCATACCAGCTCCAGAAATAGAGGAGGGCCGCGAAGAATTGCAATGGCGGCAGAGTCTTCCAATCCTTCAGCCAGGAAATCGCCAGCATTCCGGCGCCGAGAATCAGCAGGTAGCCGAACAGCACCGTCTCCGCGTTTTGCCCGGTGCTCACGAGAATCGGAGTCAGCAGCCCGCCGAGCCCGGCCAGAAATGCCAGGCGTTGGGAATCGCGCGTCGCGGCGACCGCCGCCGTCACCGCCGTGATCACGATCATCATGGGGAAGGCGTATTCCTGCGGGAAAATATGGTAGTAGCGCCAGCCGGCCCAGACGGAAAGGTAGAGAATCGCGGCGCCCAGCGCGGTGATCCCCTCGGAATAAAAAACGTAGCCCTTGCGGAAGATCCACTGGCCGAGCGGATAGAGCGCGCTTCCCGCGACGAGGCCCAGCGCGACGCGTCCTCCGGGACCAATCCAGTTGTTGTCGAACGCATACTTTATGAAGTACGAAACGGCCAGAGCGAGCGCCAGGATGCCGACGTAGTTCAACCACCGGCCCGCGATTACGGCTTCGACGTCGCCGCTGCTTTCGCGCGAACTCGGCGGCATCGAAAGCGGACTCGCGTGCGGCGGTTGGGAGGACGGCGGCGAAGCGGCAGCGTGAGGCGGCGGAGCGCCGGGTGAACGCAAAGGCGCGGCCGGCGACGGCGAGTGCACTTGAGCTTCGGGGCGGACGGGCTGTCCCGGCGGCGTGGCCGGCGCTGCCGGCGCAGGAGTGGGGCGATCCGGCGAGAGCTTTTCCGCATGAGCCGGCGCCGCTTCATCGCGGCCGGGCGGGCCCTCTGCGGGCGATCCCGAGAAGGTCCCGGCATCGAGCGAAGCGCCTCTTTTTTCGAGTGCGGCCAGCCGCTGCTCGGCGTCGTAAATTCGCGCGATCAGCTTCGGCGTTCTCTCCAGTTCACGCTCCGCGCGCGCCGAACGCACATAGGCGAGACTCGCCAGGACGGCAAGTCCGACGACCAAAAGAAAGATGATGAAGATGACAAAAGGCATCGCCGGGTCGTTCATCGAGTTGAGAAAGGGAAACTGGCCCCATTACATCACACGCCCCGGCCGCTCACAATGACATGCTCGGCAGGCGGTGCTAACATCGCCAAGACCTTGTCCAGCTTATATGCTTCCCCGGCGACAGTTGATACCACCGATTTCGCTTCACCTGCCTGACGGCCGCACGCTGCGAGCCTGGGATTTCAAGCAGAAAAAATACCTGATCATTGCGTTTCTCGATTCCGGATGCGACGCGTGCGCCGATTTTCTCCGCCGGCTCGTCGCTCACGCCCCGGAGCTGCGGGAAAAGAACGCGGTGGTTCTGATCGCATTCCTGGAGGCGCCTCCTCCGGTTCTCACCGAAGCCTTGCCTGCCGGAATCTTTGCCGGAGCCGATTACTCCGGCCGCGGCGCCCGCGCGTTCCTTGGGCGCGACGCCCTTTCCCCGAGCGGCTTGCAGCGGCGCGGCGTATTTGCCGCGGACCGCTACGGCGAACTCTTCACCCAATGGATTCTTGCGGGTCACGAATTCCCGCCTGCCGGCGAGATCTTCTCGGCTTTGGCGGAGATGGAAATTGCCTGCGAGGAGTGCGGTTAATCTTCACCGGCGCAAAGAGGGCTGGCGATCCTTGCGGAGCTTGGGCCGTTGAATCTCTGCGACGTGGCGAGTGGCTGAGTGCAGGGCGGCGGCAGCGGTATACAGTTTGAAGCGGACAAAAAAACAGGGGGCTCTAGCGAGCCCCCTCGTTGCTCTACCCCCAAGATCCGGCTTCGGCGCGTCGAAACCGGCCCACCCCGGGATAAGAGACAGCCAACAAGTGGTTTGCAAGCTCGTTGCCATGCATAGCACTTTTGTCAAAAGGCGCTGTATTGTTGCGCGCAAAAGACTTAGTAGGTTATGTCACTTTAGCTTCCACGCGATTTCATAACCGAAATACAGTTTCTGAAATCAACGGGCATATCATCTACGTTCTTTGGAAGACTAGCGAGGAGTTGCCAGCGAGAAATTCACCGTGACCGTCGTCTCCACTTCAACCAGAGCGCCGTCAAGAACCGTCGGGGAATAGCGCCATTGGCGGACCGCATCCATCGCCGCCTCGGACAGGCCGCAAACTCCCTCGAGCAAAGTGACGTCCCGAACGCTTCCGTCCTGCGCGACCACGGCACGCAAGAGCACGTCGCCCTGCAGGCCCCGGGCTCTGGCGTCCGGGGGGTAGACGGGGGGAATCTGGCGAACGAGTTTCGCTGATTGAACACCGGCTGCCACTCGGAGAGGCTGCCGAGTCGCCTCGACCTCGTTCCGCCTGGCGTCCTCGAGGGCCTTCCTCGGCGCGTTGGCAATGTACCGGAATCCCCCGTCCGCGTAGACGAAGAAGCCCCAGATAGATTCGCCCGTCGTGCTGTTGAAGCGCACGTCGTAGAACGTCTCCTGGTTTTGCCGCAGCAGAAGGATGGGGTATTCGTCGGGAGTCGCGTCGAAATTGCAGGAGGCGGTGAACTTGGCGGCGGTCACGCCGGTCAGTCCCTCCTTGCGCATGGACTCGATCATCGCGATGGCATCCCGTTCGGTTCTGTCGCGATAGGGCGAGGTCGCCTGCGCCATTTCAGGACCCCAATTTGCTCCGAAAGCCGCTTCGAACCATGCATCCGCATTGGGCAGTTCCAGCGATTTGGCGTAGATCTGCAGAGTTTTCGAGTCCCGCGATTCCTGCAGCCGCATCATTTCTTCGATCAAGTCTTCAAGGCCTGCGGCAGTGTCGGGATATTGAGGGATATCGGTCGTTTCGAGCGCTTCGGCCTGCTCTTTCGGCGAGGCCTCCTTGGGCGTTTCGGGAGAGCTCTGCGCCAGCGTGGTCAGGGCAGCCCCGGCGAGCGCCAGGAACGCGAGGGGGAAAAGTCGCCAAAATGAGGAGAGCTTCACGCGCGATCCATTCAGGCGCCGATGGCGGCGCGGACAGCCGAAGCGAGGGAGTCGGTCCAGCGGCGGACGTCCTCGTCCCGCTCGGCCTCTACCATGACGCGCGCCAGCGGCTCGGTGCCCGAGTAGCGCAGGACAATGCGCCCGGATTTTCCCAACGCATGGCTGGCTTCGGCGAGTTCACGGCTCACGCCGGGCAAAGTCTCCAGGGGAGGCTTGGCCTTCACGCGGACATTCACGATTTTTTGAGGGAAAATCTTGAGGTCGGCTACCAGTTCGTCGAGAGGCCCCATGGAAGCGGCAATCGAAGCCATTTTTACCGCTGTCAGCATTCCATCGCCGGTCGTCGCGTCGTCCAGAAACAGGACGTGCCCGGACTGCTCGCCGCCGAGGTTGGCGCCGATGCGCAGCATCTCTTCGAGAACGTAGCGGTCGCCGACGTTGGTACGAACCAGCGTGAGCCCGGTTTTTTCGAGAGCGCGCTCCAATCCCAGGTTGGCCATCGTGGTGCCCACCACCACGGTCCCTTTCAGCTTCCCCGCTTTTTGGAGGTATCTGCCGGCGACCAGCAGGACGCCGTCGCCATCGATCAGCTTTCCGCTCGCGCCGGCGAAGATAGCGCGGTCCGCGTCGCCATCGAACGCCACTCCCATCGCCGCGCCGGTTTCCACCACGCGCTTCTGCATTGCTTCGGGATGGAGCGAGCCGCACGCCGCGTTGATGTTGCGGCCGTCGGGGGAATGATTGATGGCCGTCACATGAGCGCCGAGGGAACGGAACAGCTTGGGAGCGAGCGCGCTCGCGGCGCCATTGGCGCAGTCGAGCACGATTTTCATTTTCGCGATTTTCGCGCCATCTTCCACCGCCGCGCGCAATCCATCGAGGTAATCTTCATGCAGCTTCGCGCCCGCATCGAGGCGGACCTTGCTGCCGCCGCGGGCTTTTTCGTTCGAAGCGAGAATGAATTCTTCCAGCTGAGCTTCGACGGAATCGGGAAACTTCATCCCGGCGGAGGAGATGAGTTTCACGCCATTGTCGTGGTACGGATTGTGGGACGCGGAAATCACGATTCCGGCGGCGAATCCTTCGCGATGGACCAGCCAGGCAACGCCCGGCGTCGTCAGCACTCCCGCCGAGACCGGCTTGGCCTTTTCCGCCGCGAGTCCGCGCGCGATGATTTCCGCGATGTGCGGCCCGGATTCGCGCGTGTCGCGACCGATCAGCACGCGCGGGTGCTCCCCGGCTTTTCCGCCTTGCCGCAGGTAGCGGGCGAGCGCCATGCCGGCGCGCTCGAGGGTCGTGTCGTCGAGAGGCGCCTGGCCGGGGATTCCCCGGATGCCGTCCGTGCCGAAAAGCTCTTTTGCCATTTCGTTTGAACCCGCCGATTGAGAGAGTAGACGATTCTATCATTCGGCGCGAAATCGCCGTCCCGGCCCTGGTGCAAAAGGGCCAATCCGTCACCGCCAACGGGCGCCTGGGGCCCCAGGCGCGAACCTGAACTTCCGGCCTGTTTTCAACCAAGCACACTCGTATTCGCTTGGCGGGGTGTGTGATATCGTACCCGGATGCCGGTCGAAGAAACCCGCGTTGTCGCCTCCAGTTCCGTCAGCGGCCGCATCATTGCGGCGGGAATTGTAATTGCGTTTTGTTACTGGGCGTCGAGCGTTCTCGTCACGCTCCTGGTCGCCGTTCTGCTGGCCTATTTTCTCGATCCGGTCGTCACGTGGCTCGAGGATTGGCATGTGCCGCGGGCGCTGGGATCGCTGATCATCGTCCTGTTGACCCTGGGGCTTCTCGTCGTGCTCGCGGCGTCATTGATTGACCGCGCGGATCAGTTCGGGAAAGACTGGCCGAGCTACCGCCGGCCGCTGCACGCCGTCGCCGTGGACGTCGAAAGGCGCATGGCTACGTTTGAAGAGCACGTTTCCGAAATCGAGCCGCAGACCGAGGAAGCCAAGGAACATATTGTGACGGTTGCCGAGTCGCACCCGTTTCGCAGCGCTCTCTTCGAAAGGCTCAGCTCGCTCTATTCGCTGCTTCTCGCCGCCACGTTCGTTCCTTTCCTCCTGTTTTTCATGCTGGCCGCGAAACGCCAGGTGTGGCACGCCACCATGCAGCTCTTCCCGGCCACCGAGCGGACCCGCGTGAAGGAGACGCTCTCCGACGTGACCATGGTTTTGCGCAGCTACGTGATTGGAACCGTGCTGGTCGGCTTGATCCTAGTGGTGGCCAGCTGGCTTTTCTTCTGGAGCATCGGCCTCGACTTTCCCTTCCTGGTGGCCTTGCTTTCGGGCCTCTTCAATCTGGTTCCTTACCTGGGCGTGGTGATGTCCTGGGTTCCGCCAATTCTGATCGGGCTCAAGCAGTTTCACACGGTGGGACCGTTCATCGGGATATTTGCGATGCTGACGTTTTTCCACCTGGTCGCCGCAAATCTTCTGGTTCCCGCGCTGGTGGGCTGGCGCGTCCGGCTGAATGCGCTCGCCTTGACCGTGTCTCTGCTTTTTTGGGGCTGGTTGTGGGGAGGCATGGGGCTCATCCTTGCGATTCCGATCACGGCGGTCATCAAGGTGATTTGCGACCACGTCGAGGATTGGCAGCCAGTGGCCCGCTGGCTCAGCGCCTGACGGCGCCGGGAAATTATTTCCGCCGGAAATCGCGCAGCCGCGCCAGCGTCTCGCGCAGTTCATTCTCGCTGCGAGCTTCCTGGAACATTCGAATGGCCGCGACTCCCGCCGCGCCGGCGCGAAGGCAGGCCTCGGCGTTGGTTTCGTTCACTCCGCCGATGGCAATGACGGGAATCTTCACGGCGCCGCATATCTCGCCCAGTTTTTCGAGCCCCTGCGGCGGGCCAAACTTCAATTTATCGGGCGTCTCGAACACCGGTCCGAAAAAAATGTAATCCGCGCCGGATGATTCGGCCTCGCGAGAGTCTGCAAGGCCGTGGCAAGACGCGCCGATCAGAAAATCTCCCGGCGCATTTCCCGCGCCGCGCCATCGGTTCGTCTCGCGAACCGGGAGAGATTCGCCTCCCAAATGTACTCCGGCCGCTCCCGCCGCCATGGCCACATCCAGCCGGTCGTTGACGATAATTTTCGCCGCGCTCTCGGGCGCTTGCGGCTTGGCGGCCCGGCCTTGGCCCGCCGCATCCCTCACGGCTTCCCGCACCACCGAAAGCAGCTCTTTTCCCGGCATGTCTTTCTCGCGGATCTGCACCCAATCCGCTCCCGCGGAGATCGAGGCGCGGATTTTCCCGGCCAGCGCTCGCGCGGGATCCGCGGCATGAAGGCTCAAGCGGCGGGTGACGTAGCAGACGATCGGGATATCAGACTTTATCGGCAACGGGTGGATTCCGACGGCGGAACGCCTCGAGTGCGAACAGCACGTTCAGCACTCCGAGTCCGGAAATGGCCCCGCGCAGGAACGAATTGCCCGCCACCAGCCCGAACTGCGGATACTGGTACATGAAATAGTTCATGTCCCAGTAGCCGGACCAGGGAACGAGGATAAGAGCCACTCCCAATTCGATCCACACGAGCAGCATCAGAATCTGCGATAAGCGCCCTAGCGGACCACTCCAGAATCCTTTTTCATTTTGCGCGAACATCGATCGTGATCGGTCGTTCCGGGCCGGGCCATTCGCGCCCGTTCAGACGGATTTCCAGTGTAGTGCAAACTCCGCGAATTCAGGGAAGAAAATCAGTGCTTGGGAAGAGTGGCGATGCGGTCGGCGACGTCGCGGTAATCGATATTTTGCGCGTAGACCTGGCGGAAACAATCGAGCGCCGAATTCGAATCTCCCGCCGCCTCGAGCGCCACTCCCAGGTCGTAACGCAAGGCCATCACGCTCTCCGCATCCAGCCCCGGCACTTCGAGGGCCCGGCGGTACCAGATGGACGAGACGTTAGCCTCGCCCTTGTCCAGGAAACTCAGAGCGAGCAGCGTGTAGCAGTTCATCGAGTAGGGGAACGGCTTGCCTTTTTGCACGGCCTTGGCCACTTTCTGAAACTCTCCGATAGCTTCGTCCAGCAGCCCCATTTCCCGGTAAGCGATTCCGAGGTTGTAGTGCGTCTCCAAATCCTCGTCCTCGTCGCTCAATTCGCCCAACTCGGTCCGAAATTCCTGGAACACCTCGGCGAGCTGGTTCAGATTCTCCGCCATGGCTTCCTGGTGGACCGGCGCGGGTTCCGCGGCCGGAGGTTTCACGCCTTTCGCCGCGGGAGCCTTCGAGGACGCCGCAGGAGCGGCGACTTCCTTGTGCGCGGGAGCGGGCGGCGCCGGGGGAGCGCTCGCGCGCGGCTCCTGAATTTCCAGTTGGCTGTTTTCCCCACCCTCGACTTCAGCCACGAGTTCGCTGATGAAATCGTCGGTGGTCATCGGCGCGTGGCTTTCCTTGGCCGGCGCCTTCGGAGTCAGCTCCAACTCGAAATCGGCGCTGGCCGGCGCGGGAGACTTTTGCGGCTCCTCGATAATTTCGATGGAAGGCTCGCTCGCCGCTTCCTCGCGCGCTTCCGCCACGGGCTCGGGCGCGGGTTCGGGCTCCGGCTCGGAAATTTCCAGCGGAATCTCCACAGTTTCCGCTTCCGGCTGCGAGGGCTCGGGAGAGATGACGGCGGAAGCCAGGGTTTCATCCGCAATCTCGGAAGTCTGCTCCTCGGCGGTGTGCGCGCTTTCCGCGGCAGCCGCGGCCTCGTTCGCAACCTCCGCGGATGGTTCCGTGATGGGTCCCGAAATCTCCGCCGACATCGCCGCCCATTCGTCGGTGAGATCCACTTCCTCGGTTTCCGATCCCGCGGCCGTTTGTTCGGCGGCAACTTCCACAGGAGCCGGCGAAGGAGGCGCTTCGGGCTCGGCGGTCGCGGGCGGGACAGAAAATTCCGATGGCGCGGTTTCGTGGGAATCTGCGGGAGCCAGCGAAATTTCAAATGCAGGCGGCTCTGTCGCGGCCGGTTGCGGGGAGACTTGCGCCGGCGGGTGAGAGACTGCCGCTTGAGGCGCGGGCTCGGCGTGCGGTTTCGTTTCGGGGGCGGGAGGAGCCGCGGCCGCCGGCGAAAGCTTGAGTTCTTCCTCGGAGATTCCCGCCACTTTTTGGAACCGCTGGCGCAATTCCGCGAAGCGTTCGGCATTGACGTTGTCGTGGCGCTCGCGATGAATCTGTTCGAGCTGGGCGGCCAGCTCGGCGGTGCGGCGTTCGTTTCCGGCGCCGAGATAGAGGTCGAGCAACCGCTCGAGCGTCGGCGTGTGCCGCGGCGCTTTTTGCAGCACGTTTTCGAGAAGATGCGTGGCCTTCTGCGTCAGCCCGTAACTCGAAAAAAGGTCGACGTCCGTCAGAGCCTGCGCGATATACCGCTGCGTTTCCTCGTCCATCGGCTCTTCGATGACGATGGGCGGCAGCTCCGTGCCCGCTTCCGCGGGCGTTTCCGGAACGGCGGTCACAACCGCTTCGGGAATGTCCTCGCGAAGCGGAGCCTCCGCGGGCTGTTCGGCCACGGCTCCCCCGCTGCGCCGCGCCCGGAATTGGCTCAATTTTTGCGCGTATCTTTCGTCGTTCTTGTTGCGGTCAACGATCTCTTCCAGGACGGCTTCGGCGCGATCCATCTCTCCCGCGGCGGTGTAGGCGTCCGCCAGCTGGCCAAGCGCGGTGTTCAGCCGGAACGGGTCGCTGGTGGTGCGGCAGAAATCCGCCAGCATTTCGAGAGGCTCGGGACGCCCCGGCAGCCGGTCCACGGCGGAAGTCATGAGTTTCAAGAAACGGTCCTGCTCGCCCGCCTCGATCATCGGATTGCGAAGCTCGGAGAGGAGCGGAAACGCGTCGCCCGCCTGGCCGCCTTCGACCAGCGACTCTCCCACGTGATACAGAAGGCCGAAATTCGCGGCGCCCTTCGCGAGCTGCCTTCGCGCAATTTCGATCGCCTGGGCGGGCTTGCCGCTGCGAAGCTCAAGATCCACAAGAAGCGTCGTGACCTCGCCGCCGGACTCGGCTTCGGGATGTTTTGCGAGAGCCGAAATGGCGTCGGCCGCGCGGTTGCTGGAGCTCAAGACTTTGGCGCGCAGCAGAACAGCCGATGAGCTGGCCGGGTCCACTTCCAGGGCGCGATCCGCCAATTTCTGCGCTTCTTCCATCTCCCCGTGCTCGTAGAGCCTCTGGGCGTAGGAAAGGTAGGTCTGCGCCGCTTCCTTCTTCTGGCCCATCACGTTGTACAGCTCGGCCAGCCGCATTTGCACGCGCAGGTTTTCCGGCTCGACTTCCAGCAGCCGGTGCAGCACTTCCACGGCCTTGGGAGCGTGATTGGCCTTCAGATGAGATTCGGCGATTTGCAGGAACAGCGGGCGAGCTTCGCTGAGCACGCCCTGCTGCACGTAGAGGTCGGCGAGCCGCTCGAGGGGCGCGAGTTCGTTCGGCGCCAGCTTGGCGATTTTCTTGTAGATGGCGATGGCTTTGCTGTTGAAACCGTCGTTGAGATAGACCTGCGCGAGCCGCTCGAAATATTCCACGGCTTGCGACATGTCACCCTGGCGGGCGAAGAGGTCGCCCACGGTCATCAAGGTGGCCTGGTCTTTGGGATCGGCGCGGAGAATCTGCTGGTATTCGGCGATGGCCTGGGCGGGCTTGCCCTGGTTCAAATATTTCAGCGCGTTTTCGAGCGCTTTGCTTTTGTTAAAGGCCATGGATGAATTCGCCTGACGCGTCGTCCCCCACCGCGGGGCGTGTGCAGAGGCACACTCGCGGCTCAGAGTCGAAGGTTAGCACGCGAGAAAATGCAGGGTCTATGAGCGGCAGCGAGGCTGGTGACGAAGGGGATAACAGGAGCGCGGGCCCCCCGCCCGGGGCCGAGCCTGGGGGGTACGGGAGGGGAGGCGGCGGGCAGCCGAATTCGGGGCTAAGGTTCGATCGCCGAGGGCGTCCGCGGGCCATCGGGCGTCGCCCCTGACAAAGGCAGCGGCTCCTGTTTCGCCCCCGAGGCCCAGCAGGCCGCCTCCCGCACCGGCGCATAGGAAAAGCGATGGAGGCGCGTGGGACCGTACAGCCGGAGAGCCTCGAGATGATCGGGGGTGCCGTAGCCTTTATTGCGGGCCAAGCCATACTTTGGATACATCAGGTCGAACTCTTCCATGCGCAGGTCGCGCTCGACTTTGGCGAGAATGGAAGCCGCGGCGATGGAAACCGAACGCATGTCGCCGTGGATCAGGGCCTTCTGCTCGATGGGAAGATCGATTTCCATGGCGTCGAGGAGAATGTAATCCGGCAGGGGATGAAGCTGGGAGACGGCCGCGAGCATGGCTTGGCGGCTGGCTTGATAGATATTCCACGCGTCAATCCGTGAAGCATCCACTTCCGCCACGGCCCATGCCAAGGCGTGTTCGCGGATTCGCCCGTAGAGCTCTTCGCGCCGGTCGGGGGTGAGCTTCTTCGAATCGTCCAGCCCGACGATTCGCCGGCGCGGGTTCAGGATGACGGCGGCGGCGACGACGGGCCCGAAGAGGGAGCCTCGCCCCGCTTCGTCAATGCCGGCGATACGCAGCCAGCCGTTTTGGCGCGCCTCGCGTTCATACCGGGTCGAGCACAGCCTTCCCATCGGCCACAAATCTTAGCACACGAATCGAGCGAGCAAGGACGCCGCCGCGCACAACTTTTGGAAAAATTATCCGCGCCTGTGGAAATTCAGGAGCCGCTTGAATGTTTTTTGCCGGCCGAGGCGGGGACGATTGCCGGAAAAAGAAAAAGGCCCGCGCCGTTTTTTCCGGGCGGGCCGGGGAAAATTGGAATTGGCCGCTAGCTGGCGGTGACGCCGACGGCTTCGAACTTTTCGGCGCGCTTGATGCGTGCCGCCTTGCCCTTGCGTGCGCGCAGGTAATTCAGCTTCGCTCGCCGCACCTGGCCGCGGTTGACGACTTCGATCGAGCCGATCATCGGCGAATGCAGCGGGAAAATTCTCTCGACGCCAATCCCGAAACTCACGCGGCGCACCGTGAAACTCGCGCCCAGCAATTCGCCGCGCCGGCTCATCACCACGCCTTCAAAGGCCTGAATACGTTCCTTATCGCCCTCGCCCTCTTTCAGGCGGACGTTCACGCGAATCGTGTCCCCGGGACCAAACGTGGGGATGTCCTTGCGGATTTGTGACTCCTGTACCTTCGCCAGTGTCGGCTTCATGACAGTTTTTCCCTGCAGACCCGCTTAGGTGGGGCCAGCGCACAACACACAATCAATTATTCTACCGAAATCGCCCGGCTTTTCCTACTCGGAAGTTTTAGGGCGGGCGTTCGGCCCGGGAACCAGGCGGCGTTCCATTTCGCCGGCCAAATCCGGGCGGTTGCGGATGGTTTTCTCCAGGGCTTGCATCCGGCGCCAGCGAAGGATTTCGGCGTGATTGCCGCTCATGAGCACGTCGGGAACTTCCCAGCCGCGAAACGAGTGCGGGCGCGTGTAATGAGGATAATCGAGCAGAACCCGGGAGGCTCCCGCCGGCCGTTTTTCATCGCCAGCCGCGAGCGTGGCGGATCCATCCCCCAGATCGCTGAAGGATTCGTTGACCGCCGAATCCTCGTTGCCGAGAGCGCCGGGAATCAACCGCGTGACCGCGTCGAGAATCATCGCGGCGGGGAGTTCGCCGCCGGATAGCACGAAATCGCCGATGGAAATCTCGTCGGTGGCGAGATGCTGCGCCACGCGCTCGTCCACGCCTTCGTATCGGCCGCAAATCAGCACGATTCGTTCAAGCTCCGCAAAGCGGCGCGCGATTTTTTGCGTGAACAGTTTTCCCGCGGCTGAGAGGAGCACCACGGCCGCATTTTTCGGCAGGGCCTCCGCCGAAGCGCCGGGCGGGGGTTCCGCCGCTTCGAAAACCGGCATTTCGGGCGCGGGGAGGCCGAACAGCGATTCGACGGCTTCGAAGATCGGCTCCGGTTTTATCACCATTCCTTCGCCGCCGCCGAAGGGCCGGTCGTCCACCGTGCGATGTTTGTCGTGCGCAAACTGGCGCAGGTCGTGGATGTGCGCCTCGATCAAACGAGCTTCGCGGGCGCGCCGCACGATGCCGAAATCGAGCGGGCCGGCGAAAAAATCGGGAAAGATCGTGATCAGATCGAAGCGCATTGAATCGATAGTAACGCAAACGGCGGAAGCGTGGGAGCGCGGCGGGTTAAAATGCGGGCGAATTGGACCGCGAAAAAGGAAAACGGGTTTTACCGGTTGAGGTCGAAAAGGCCCTCGGGCAAGACCACTTCAATGCGCTGCGCATCCGTATCGATCGTGACGCAGATTTCCTGCGCCAGAGGAATCAGCAATTCGCCGCGCGGAGAATCCACGACGAGGACCGGCGCTCCGGAAATTTGCTCTCCGATGAATTGGACCTCGCGCACGCGGCCCATCGAGGGTCCGCCGCGGCCGGCGACTTCGCAGCCGACAAGGTCGGTGACGAAATAAGTGGCCGCGGGAAGCGCCACGCGCTCGGAGAGAGGAATCTGGACCTGGAGGCCGACGAGCTTTTCCGCTTCGGAGATCGAATCCGATCCTTCGAAGTGAAAAATCGCCTGGCCGCCGCGGCTCTTGGAAAGCCAGCAGCCGCGCACGGCGACCCGGCGGGGCGGAGTGCGGGCGTCCCACAGTTCGACGGAGGCGAGCCGGGCGAGGCGCTGGGGAAAATCCGTCAGGATCTCCGCGGCGACTTCGCCGCGGCGTCCATGCGGGCGAAGAATGCGCGCCAGCGTCACTCTGTCAAATTTTGGCGTGGCTTTACTCGAGAATTTCGAGTGTAAAACGTTTATGTAATTTCATGCCGGCGGCGCCAAGCAAGGTGCGGATGGATTTCGCCGTCCGTCCCTGCCGGCCGATTACTTTGCCGAGATCCTCGGGATGCACCCGCAATTCCAGCACAGTCACCTGCTCGCCTTCCACCGACCTCACCTGAACCTGTTCCGGATGATCTACGAGAGCCTTTGCGATTTCTTCCACCAATTCCTTCATGAATCCCTCCGCAGGAAGTCGAACGCAGCGGCACGAAGCCGCTCGAGCGGGAGCACGCTCATGAATAAAACCCGGCTGGAGGGTGGGACGTTTCAGGCAGGTTTCTGGTTACGGATAAAACTCCGGACGGTGTCGCTGGGCTGGGCGCCCTTGCCGAGCCAATACTGGACGCGATCCTGTTTGAGAACGACGGCATGGGGCTTGGACCTGGGATTGTAGGTACCGACAATCTCGACAAAGCGGCCGTTGCGAGGCCGGGTCTTTTCGGTGACCACGATGCGGTAAAACGGCTGCTTTTTCTTGCCGATACGGGCAAGGCGAATCGTCAACACTGGGAACAACCTCCACTCTAGAATCCAACCAGTATAGCGGAAGCGAGGCGAATCACCAATCGCAATCTCCGCTTCGCGGCGCTACTTCAAGCCGGCGAATTTTCCGAGGCCGCGCATCTTGGTTCGGGCCAGATTGCCGTATTGCTTCATCATGCGGCGCATGTCGGCGTACTGCTTCAAGACTTCGTTGACCTGCTGGACGGAAGTACCGCTGCCGCGGGCGATGCGCTTGCGGCGCTTGCCGTCAATCAGGTTGCTGTTGGCGCGTTCCTTCGAGGTCATGGAATTGATTATGGCCTCGATGTATTTCAAGCGGCTTTCGTCCACCTGGACATCCTTGGGAATTTTGGCGAAAGGGCCGACCTTGGGGAGCATGCCCATCAACTGCTCGACGGAGCCCATTTTGCGGATCTGCTGCAACTGATCGCGGAAATCCTCGAGGGTGAAATCGTCCTCGCGGAGCTTGCGTTCGAGCTCGCGAGCCTGCTTGGCGTCAATTGTTCTTTCGGCGCGCTCGATGAGGCCGAGGACGTCGCCCATGCCGAGAATCCTGCCGACGATGCGGTCGGGGATGAAGGGTTCGAGGGCGTCGTATTTCTCGCCCAAGCCGACGAACTTCACGGGCGCGCCGGTGACCTTGCGGATGGAAAGGGCCGCGCCGCCGCGGGCGTCGCCGTCGAGTTTGGTGAGGATGACGCCGGTGACGCCGAGGCGTTTGTGGAACTCTCCGGCGGAACGGACGGCGTCCTGTCCGATCATGGCGTCAGCGACGAAGAGAATCTCTGAGGGAGAAAGATCGCGCTTCAACGCCGAAAGCTCGTTCATCAGCTCGTCATCAATGTGCAGGCGTCCGGCGGTGTCCACGAGGATCACGTCGTAGGCGGAGAGTTTTGCCTCGCGGGTGGCGCCGCGAACGATTTCGAGAGGCTTGTCCGTGCCCGCGCCGGGCCAGAGAGGGGTGCCGGTCGCTTTGGCGACCTGGGCGAGCTGCTCGCGGGCGGCGGGACGGTAAACGTCGGTGGATACGACGATGGGGCGATGGCCGTGTTCGGAGAGCCATTTACCGAGCTTGCCGGTGGAAGTGGTCTTGCCGGAGCCCTGCAAGCCAACGACGAGCCAGACCGAAGGCGGGCGGGAGCCGAATAGAGGCTTGGCTTCGCGGCCGAGCAGATCCGCGAGCTCGTCGCGGACGATTTTGATGACCTGTTGATCCGGCGTGAGCTGAAGGAGAACTTCGGAGCCGAGAGCCTTTTCGCGGATGTGGGCGATGAACTCGTCGGCTACACCGAGATTGACGTCGGCGTCCAAGAGGGATTCGCGGATTTCGGCGAGGGCGGCGTCGAGGTGCTCTTCGGTGAGCTTTCCCTGGCCGCGGAGGTTCTTGAAGGCGCGCTGGAGTTTTTCTGTGAGGGTTTCAAACATGAGGGCGACTCGAGAGATGTGATTTCGGGGTTCGGACCAAAACGCAAGATGCCGGCGTCCCGATCGCCGAGCGGGAGGGACCGGGGGGATGAGCCGTGAATTTTTCCGAGGTCGATGGGCGCGATGCGGATGATGAAAATGCGCGACTGGGTGGTCGAAAAGTGTTGCGAACCGGAAGGCTTAAGTGCTGTGTTTGCAGGAGTTCGGTTTTTGGGTGTGTTGCGAACCGAATAGCGAAAACGGCACCGGATTTTCGGCGCAGAAATCTAGCCGACTCGAAGGGTTCCGCCTGATTTGAGAGGTTGCGCGCGTCGCGAAGCATGGTATTCGTCTTTCGGAGCCATTTTTAGCTCCCTTCCAACATAGTTCTAACATATCACGGCAGGCAAATGCGGACGCGAGATTTCCCGAAACGAATATTCCGCGAAGTGCTGGTGGAGCAAGCGATTGCGGCGAATTTCGAGTCCACAAGTTGGGCGGAATTGAGATGCGATTTTTAGCCCGTCCAAGACTGGCGACAGGCAGGAGGCAGAATGAGCATTGGCTTTCAAATTCCGCATCGCTATGCCAGAGGAGCAGGCTTTACTTGGATATATGAGGGGCCTAAGATGGCGCGGCGATGGAGACGGCGGACGACAATCTGGAGGGGGTCGGGAGAAAGCGGAATCCGAGGAAAACGCTGATTTTAGCGGGAGTAGCGGTGGCGGTCGCGGTGGTCCTGCTGGCCATTTACTTCTATCACCCGATGAAGATAGCGCCGGGGTCGACAGTGGTGGTGGGAGATTTCGAGAATACGACGAACGATCCGGTATTCAACGGAGGGCTGAGAGAGCTTCTGGCGGCCGAACTGGGACAAACGCCGTTTCTTCACGCGGCTAGCGATGAAAAGACCGGCGAGGCGTTGCGGGAATTGGGACAAGAGCCGGACGCGGTGCTGACGCCGTCGCTGGCGAGGCAAGTGTGCAACAAAATCGGAGCGGCGGACGAGGTGAAGAGCACGATCGAACTGACCGCGGACGGATACGCGATGCTGTTTGAAGTGGTGGATTGCAAGACAGGGGCGACGATTCTTGCCGAGGGAATGACGTCGCCGGACAAAGAGCACGTGATCGACGCAGTCGCCCGAGCAGCGGCGGAATTGAGGAAAAGGCTGGGCGAGCCTCGAAAAAGCCTGGAGAAGCACGAAGCGAGCGCGGAGGCGCTGATGAGCAAGTCGCTGGTTGCGCTGCAGGATTATGCGCAAGGGAGGCGCGCGGAAGCTTTTGCAGGGGATGAGACGCTGGCGGCGCAGCAGTACAAAAAAGCACTGGCGCTGGATGCGAATTTCGCGCTGGCGCGGGAGGCGCTGGAGAGAGTGCAGGCGAAATCGGCGGAGGCGAAATAAGGAGAAGAACACAAAGCGCGCGCGAGGGAGGCAAAGAGACGCGCCGAGCGAGAGAGCAGGAAGGGCCTAAATCGCAGAAATCGGGAACGCCGGATAATTCCCTTCGCCGCGTTTGCACGGGTCGCGCACGGAATGAAAGCGGCGACGATTTTTAACCTGAGATACTCACAAAGACCGAATCCCGCGAGAAGACGGGAGCATCTTCAAGGTATCGAAGACCAGCGGCATGGCTAGAACAGCCAAAACAGGTTAAATGAGGAGGAAGGCGAAAAATGAGCGAAGCAGCGGGACGAGTGCAGGCAAAAGAGGAAAGCACACAAAAAACAAAAACGTTTGCCGCGAAAGTGTTCGCGGCGCAGAGCGCCACGACGCCGCTTGGGCCGTTCACAGTGGAGCGGAGGGATCCCGGACCGCAGGACGTGCAGATCGAGATCCTCTATTGCGGGGTATGCCATTCGGACCTTCACCAGACGCGCGATGAGTGGCAGATGGTGATGCCGACCGTGTATCCGTGCGTGCCGGGGCACGAGATTGTGGGGCGCGTGGTGAAGGCGGGCAGCCGCGTGAAAAAGTTCAAAGAAGGCGACATTGCCGCGGTGGGATGCATGGTGGATTCGGACCGGACATGCCCCGCGTGCCGGGCCGGAGAGGAGCAATATTGCGAAGGCGGGATGACGCTGACGTACAACTCCCCGGACAAGTTTTTGGGAGGAGTGACGTATGGCGGCTATTCGGAGAGCATCGTGGTGGATGAGAACTACGTGCTGCGAGTGCCGAAGTCGCTGGATCCCGCGGGAACAGCGCCGCTGTTGTGCGCGGGAATCACGACTTATTCGCCGCTAAGGAAATGGAACGCGGGGAAAGGGCAAAAGGTGGGCATCGTGGGACTGGGCGGATTGGGACACATGGGATTGAAATTCGCACATGCATTCGGTGCGCATACCGTGCTGTTCACAACGTCGCCAAATAAAACCGCGGATGCGAAGCGCCTGGGGGCCGACGAAGTGGTGATATCGAGAGACGAAGCCGAGATGCAGAAACATGCCGCGAGCTTCGATTTCATTCTCGACACGGTTTCGGCGGACCATGACCTGAACGCGCTTTTGCAGCTTCTGAAACTGGACGGGACGCTGACGCTGGTGGGAGCGCCGAGCAAGCCGGCGGAGGTGAGCGCATTCAATTTCCTGATGAAGCGGCGGCGGCTGGCCGGGTCGGCGATCGGGGGCATACGGGAAACGCAGG
The DNA here is from genome assembly GCA_035503815.1 of Verrucomicrobiia bacterium. GTDB lineage: Bacteria > Acidobacteriota > Terriglobia > Acidiferrales > UBA7541 > Palsa-295. Next base: position 42,460 of record DATJTF010000001.1, on the reverse strand, counting down.
AAATGCTGGACTACTGCGGGGAGCACGGAATCACGTCGGACGTGGAGGTGATACCGATCCAGCAGATCAACCAGGCGTATGAGCGGCTGCTGAAGAGCGACGTGAAATACCGGTTCGTGATTGATATGGCGTCGCTGAAGTAGAGGGAAGGGTTGTGCCGGGCCGCGGCACAACTCAAGTCCCGGTCCGAGAGACGACTCAAGTTCCGGTCCCAGAGGCGGCTGCGTCTCGAAGGTCGAGGCGCGGGACCGGGAGGTCCTTCTCGAGCGAAGCCCATCGTGAATTTAAGCCCTCAGCGGTTCGCGAATCCGCCGAGCTTTCCTTGACCGAGGTGCGAGGGTCGAATAAACTAAACGTTTCGGCGATGTCCGCCGGGGGAAGTGTGTGGCAGGAGGACCTCCGGCGGGCAGATTCGAAAGGGGCATGGACTGCCGATCGGAGATTGCCCTCAGCGGCTAAAGCCGCGCTTCCGCTGCGCCGTTAACGGCACGACTGAAGTCGTGCCCTGACGAGAATGACAGGCCGCTGCTTGCGTGAAATGCGCGCAGCGAAATCCCAAAGAGATTGAGGAGAAATATCCTTGCCGAAACGGACGTATCAACCACATGTGCGCCGCCGTCACAAAAAGCACGGCTTCCGCGCACGCATGAAGAGCAAAGGTGGACGAAAGGTTCTCGCACAACGCCGCAAGAAGGGACGCCATAGCCTCACGCGAGTCTGACGGGCCGGCGCGGAAGGGACTACCCCGCGGATGCCGCCTGCTGAGCCGCCCGGAGTACGACGCGGTGTACCGGGAAGGGCGGAGGCGGACGAGCCGGGAGTTCACCGTGTTTGCGCGCGCGAACGGGCGTGAGACAAGCCGGTTCGGATGGAGCATCAAGAAGACGGTGGGAGGAGCGGTGTTGCGCAACCGCATCCGGAGGCGGCTGCGGGAAATCATCCGTTTGCGGCGGGAGGAAATCGCTCCGGGATGGGATTTCGTGATTCACCCCCGGCGGACGGCGGCGACGGCGGAATTCGCGGCGCTGGCGGCGGAACTGTTGCGGTTGCTGGGGAGCGTGAAGAAAGAGAACGCGCGGGAATGAACACGCACGCGCATGAGAGATCGAGAATGCCGGGGAGCATTGCGGCGGAAACCGGGCGGGAAGAGGCGAAAGCGAAGGCGCCGCGAAGCGCGGCGAGATCGCTGCTGCTGGGAATGGTGAATTTCTATATCGCGATTCTCTCGCCGTTTTTCGGGGGCGCCTGCAAATTTTATCCGTCGTGCTCGCAGTACGCGCGGGGAGCAATCGCGCGGCACGGCGCGCGAACGGGCGGGTGGCTGGCGCTGAAGCGAGTGGGGCGCTGCCGGCCGTTCACGCAGGGCGGATACGACCCGGTGCCGGATGAGGAAGAGATAGCCAGGATGGAAAAGAGGACGAGGCAGAAGGAGCTGATGAAGTGGACGAGATGAACGATCAGCTCCGGGCGATATTGTTCGTCATCCTCGCGCTCGGAGTCCTCTTCGTGTGGTCGCACTTTTATAAATTTCCCCAGCAGCCGAAGACGGGAACCGCGCAAGAAAAAAGTTCACCCGCGACAAGCGGAAGCACGGCGGCAACAGCCGCCGGCGCCGAAGCGGCACCCTCCGAAAAGCCCCGCGAAAAATCAGGAAAAGGCGAACAGGTTGTGGCCGCGCCGGTGGTGAAGGCGAGCCAGGAAAAATTCGTCACGGTGGAGGGAACGCTTTTCCGCGTGGAGCTCTCGAACCGCGGAGGAGTGGCGAGAAGCTGGAAGCTGAACAAGTATTTCGACGACGAGAAGCCGCCGAAACCGCTGGACCTGATCAATACGGCGTCGTCGCAGGAGCTGGGGTGGCCGTTTTCGCTTCTCCTGGCGGACAAGAATCTGGAGGCGGAGGCCAACAACGCGCTGTACGAAGTCACGGCGAGCGGAGATACGGTGCACGCTCCGGGAGAAGTGGATTTTCACTGGAGCGACGGGCATCTGGACATCACGAAGAAGATATCGTTCACGCAGAGCTACGAATTGTCGCTGGAGGTGACGGCGACGCTGGACGGGAAGCCGCTGCCGGTGGGAGTGGAATGGCTGGGAGGATTCGGCGACAAGGAAGTGTACCAGGCGTCGTCGCTGGTGAACGTCTTTTACAGGCAAGGCGGAAAGCTGAAGCTGCTGGCGTACAAGAAGCTGGGAGTGCCGGGAAATCAAACGGAACCGTTCCTGCAAGCGGGGCCGATGGAATACGCGGGAATCGAGGATTCGTTTTTCACGGCGGCGTTCGTGCCCGATGGGACGGAGATCTCGCTGTGGCATTGGACGCAATGGCACCACTATCAGGAGGACGGGAAAGCGACGGCGGAGCCGGAAGCGGAGCTGGCGGTGGGGACGGAGGGGGAGCGAGGGCTGCGGGTCCGCGTCTACGTGGGGCCGAAAGATTACACGATATTGAGCGCGCTCGACCCGCCGATGGAAGACCTGGTGAACTTCGGATGGACGGGAGTGATCGCCAAACCGCTGTTTTACGCGCTGAAATGGGTGCACAAATACGTGCCGAATTACGGCTGGGCGATCATCCTCCTGACGCTGGCGATCAACCTGCCGCTGTTTCCGCTGAAGATGATGAGCTGGCGTTCGATGCAAAGGATGCAGAGAGTGGCGCCGGAAATCCGGTCGATCCAGGACCGGTACAAGAAATACGCGATGAACGATCCGCGGAAGCGGAAGATGAACGAAGAGGTGATGGCGATCTACCAGCGGGAGGGGATCAACCCGATGACGAGCTGCCTGCCGATGCTGGCGCAGGCGCCGATCTGGTGGGCGCTGTGGAGGGTGCTGACCGGAGCGATCGAGCTGCGGCACGCGCCATGGATATTCTGGATTCACGACCTTTCGGCGAAGGATCCGTATTATATTTTGCCGGCGGCGATGGCCATCACGATGTACCTGATGACGAAGATGACGCCGACGCCGACGACGGACCCGGCGCAGGCGAGAATGCAGAAGCTGATGCCGCTGATGTTCGTGGCGTTTTTCTTCCGGCTGTCGAGCGGGCTGAACCTGTATATGTTCACCAGCAACCTGGTGGGCGTGGCGCAACAGATGTATCTGAACAAGACGGACCCGCTGCCCAGCCGCAGCAAATTCAAGAGCAAGAACAAGGGCAAAGATGACGGAGCATAGGAATTATCCGGGACGGGGACCGGGTGGGCGCCGAACGCCGCGACCGCCGGCGGGAGAGGCGCATCTGGACAGCGCGCGGGCGACGGAAGAGGCGCGGCGGTTCGCGGAGCTGGCGATTCGCGAGATGGGGCTGCAACTGGAATTCGAGATCGCGCACCCGGCGACGAGCGAGGGAGCGGCGGGCGAAAGCGACGTGGTGGTTTCGTTTCGGGGAGAAGACGAGCCGCTGCTGCTGGAACGGAACGGCGAGCTGCTGCTGGCGCTGGAACACGTGGCGCACCGCTGGCTGCGGCTGGATCCGCGGCTGCACGACCGGGTGCGGTTCGACTGCGGCGATTACCGGGCGACGCAACTGGCGGAGCTGAAATTATCGGCGCGGGTGGCGGCGCAGCGGGTGCGGGAAACGGGGCAGGCGTTCCGATTCAACCCGATGTCGTCGCGCGAGCGGCGGATCATTCATTTGGAATTGACGGGGGCGGCGGGAGTGCGAACGGTGAGCGAAGGTTCGGGCGACCGGCGGCAACTGGTGATTTATCCGGTGGAGAAGAACGAGGGCCGGAGAAGGTAAAGAGCGATTGGCGAGTTCGAGTTGGCTGCCCGCCACGCGCGGCGAATTCCATCGTGAAGCAATTCCCGCCTGAGCGGTTTAAAAAAACACAGAAAACCGAGATTAGGTTTCGACGAGGAAGCCGTGTTTCGCGGATCGGGTCAGAGTCCCGCCGTTCACTTCATATCGCTTTACTTCTTCAGCTTGGCTTCCAGGTCGGGCACGAACATCGTCTGCGCGCCGGATTCGAGCCGGCGTGCTAGAGCAAGCGCGGTTTCCCACTCTTTGCGCGCTTCTGCCTTACGGCCTGAGCCATCGAGCGCGTCTCCCAAGGCCGAGTGTCCCATGACAAGATCCTGGTCGAGCGCGACAGCCTCCTGAGCGAGCGACAAGCCTGCGGCGAAATCGCCCTTCGAGACAGCCTGCAGAGCATTCTCGGCGCGTGCGAGAGCGGCGGCGTGGTGGATGTCAAAGCGGCCACGGAAAATCATGACGGAGTCGTCGAGAGTCTCGGCAGGCGTCACGTCGCGAAAAGCATTGTAGGGATTGAGAGAGGCGGCGGGCCACTCGCAACCCGATAAGTCGCCAGCGCTGATCAGAACGTAGCCATTGATGAGCGGAGGGACGTTATCAGCGCCCCCGAGCCAAAACGTGTCGAGGCTCGGAAGATGCTGGCAGCGGATGCCATAGGTGGCGGGATCCACTTCAGGATAGGCGAAGTAAGCGAACCAGCATTCCTGGCCGGGATGACGGTCTTGCCAGGCCCGGACTTGAAAGAGCTGCTGGCCCCAGTCGGCATTGGAGTCGCTGAGCAGATTGTGCACGTTGGCGGGGCCACCCCACGCAGCATTGGCGTAGGCCATATAGTTGGGAAAAGAGGCGAGAGACGAAGTCACGTGCGCGGCGATAAGCACAGCGCACACGATGAGCCACCGGCGGCTCGAAGCGGCCAGCGCGACGGCCCCGCCAGCCACCAGAACGAAGAGATAAGAATAAAGAGGCAGCAAATGGCGCGCGCCAATGTTCATGCCCGAAATAACGGCGACAAAAAGATAGAAGAGCGCGGGGATGAGGAGGAAGTCCACTTCGCGGCTCCATGGGAGCTTGCGCGCCGCCAAGGCATAGATCGCCAAGCCGACGAGCGCCAGAAGGCCGAGCGTCGACTTGATGGCAATCACCGAAGGGAAATACCACCACACACCGTGGGCCAGGTTCTTGCCGAAAATATACGTGGGATAGAAAATTGCCATGCGACCCACGTCGACGAGGCCGATCAAGTAAGACTCAGGCAGAAGACGCAGGCGGGCAACCAGGTTGATGAGGGCGGAGATGTGCGGACCGAGGGGCGCCACGTAAGCGGCCAGAGTGGTGCTCATCTTGAGGCCGTTGGGACGCGCGGCGTAGCGGAAGCCGTAGAAACCCCACAGAACCGACACCGCGACGGCAAAGATCGCGCAAAAGGCTCCCGCCAATCGCCAAGCCACTTGCGCACGGGTTCCCTTCCTGGCGACAACGACCTCACGCGCCAGGAGAAGCAGGAGCATCGGCGCGAGCAAGATGCCGGAGTGCTTCGTGGCCAGAAGAAGTCCGGCCACGACACCCGCGACGACGAGACGCACGCCCGTGGGATGCTTCACGAAACGGTAAAAGCACCAGGTGCTGGCAAGAAAAAATAGCGAGACCCCAATGTCGGTAGTGACGAGCGCCGAGTGGGCGAGCACATTGGGGTCGAACGCGACCAGGACGAGCGCCACGAGGCCTGCCCAATCGCCGAAACATTCCCGAGCCGCGAGGAAGACGACCAGGGAGAGGCCCACCGAAAGAAGTTCGTCGGCGAGACGCATTTGAAAGACTAGTTGATTGCGGTCGCCGTCGTTGTGAGCCAGCCAATCGCGACCGTCGAGATAGGCTTCGGATTTGAACTCGCGACCTTGCAACTGCGGCACCCAGAGATGCCGGCCGACCAATGGGAGCGCGGCGAGCAGCTTGGCCAGCGGCGGGTGCTCGGGGTTCAAGCCGTAGTCGCCGGTGTGCCACATCATGTACCCGGCAAACATGTGGTCGTCTTCATCGAAGGTGAGAGACTCGCGATGGACGACGAGCAAAGTCAAAAGTATCTGGCCGGCGATCAGCGCGACCACGATTCCCCAAAGAGTCCGCGCGGACAGCTTCGGCACGATTTTCCGCTCCCCCTCAATGCGAGCCGCCATCATACATTGGACCGCTGCGAACAACGCGCGGAACATCCACACAAAGAGAGGCCAACCGGGTCAGAACTAGGTTTCGACGAGGAAGCCGTGCTTGCCGACGTTGCGGCAATTCGTGTCGCCGAGGCGGTCGGTGAGCCCCGCGGTTTCGTGGATGTGACCGCAGAAGAGGCGGGCAGGATGGTGCGCCTCGACCCAGGAGCGAAGGGCGGCACTGCCCGCGTGTTTTCCTGGCGCGAATTCGTCGAGGCGGGTATCGAGGGGCGGAAAATGGACGACGAGTTCGAGAGGCGAAAGACCGTCGAAAGCGGCGAGCGCGGCGGCGATTTCTTCTTCCGAATATTCACCGGGAGTTTTGAACGGAGTGATGTTGCTATAGCCGAGGCCGGCCCAATGGACAGGACCGTCGGCGGAATCGAGGAGGCGCGACTGGCGGTGGAAATCGAAAAAGCCAAAGCGATCGCAGAGAGCTTTGGTTTGCGCGTGTGTTTCGTGATTGCCGGGGAGCAGCCAGAGGCGCGAGGAAAGCGGCTCGAGAACCTGGCCGCAGCGCTCGAGGCCGCGGCCGAAATTCGAGAGGTCGCCGGCGGCGATATAAACGTCCGCGGGCTGGGTGACGATGCGTTCGAGAGAGCGGAGATCGCCGTGAGTGTCGCCGAAGATGAGAATGCGGGTCATGGTCCACCCGGCGCGCCGGAGGGCACGGGCGATTTCGGCTGAGAAAATCGCTTCATGCGGCGGAGAAACGAGGGATCTTCCTGCCAGCCTTCTTCGACGAGATTGCCGGAATCGTCAAACACGACGCGATAGGAAAAAGGCGGAGGGCCGGAGGTGCGGCGAGTGATGAAGCGGTTTTCGAGGAAGTCCACAATGTGGAGGCCGCCGGCCGCGGATGTGCGCACGAGGGGGAAGCGCGCGAAATTCCAATAGACTTTCACGTCGGGAAGCTGCATGGCGCGCGCGGTGTAGGCGTCGGGAGGGGAATCGGCGCGAAATGTGAAGGAGGGAGCAGCGGGCTGGCGGAGATCGAAGCGGGATTGATAAACGCCGTCGTTCGAGCGAATCACGCCGCCCCAATCGAGAAGCGAGGGAGGAAGCGGCAAGGCGCCGAGCCGCTCGACCGCGACGTGATTTTCCGCCGCAAAGCTCCGGACCTGAGCGAGGGCGCGATGGTGCGCGAAACCGCATGCAAGAACGTAAGCGGCCGCGACGCCGAAGCCGATGCGAGACCACGCCGCGCGCGGGATGCGAAATCCGGCGCCGCCCCAGGCCGGAAGGAAAAACAGGAGCGCGAAAATGGCGCTGGCGAGGGCGACAATCCATTTGTGAAACGGAAATCCCGCGAGGTCCGCCGTCTTCCAGGCGCCCACCGCCCCCAGCGTGAACAGAATCCACATGAGGGAAGCTCGAAGAGGTTGGCGTTCGCGCCGGCTATGAATCCAGGCGGCGATCTGGGGAACGAGAACCAAAGAGGTGAAAACGAAATCGATGATGAAGAGCCAGTCCCAGGAGACGCGGACGTTGGAAATGGGAGTCCACATGCGAGTGCCGAAAGACGTCATGCCGTCGAGAACGATATGGCTGGCGATGCCGATCATGTAGATCAGGGTCAACATGGCGAAGGAAGGGACACGAAGCGGGCGCAAGCCGGGAAAGCGCCTTTGCAGGCGAGGGAAGGCGAACCGCGTAAGCCAGGCGAGCGCCAAAGCGAAAAATGGCATCCCCACGAAGGAGTGCGTGATCCCGCGATGGTATTTGACGATTGCGAGGGGATCGCGGGACGCCATCTCCGCGAAAATATCGCAATCGGGGAAAACCGCGCCCAGAGTGGCGGCGAAAATGGCGACTTCGCCTTCGCGTTCGGAGAAAAAACCTTTGCCGATCAACGAGCCGGTGATGCCGTGAGTTATCGGGTCCATGCGAATCCGCGCACGGAAAATTGTACACGAATGGCCGAGGCTCAAGCGATGCGGATGAGGCGCTCGCCCGCGGGCGCGACGCGCCCGATTTGCTGGACGGAAAGGCGACGCCGGGCCAGGGCGGACTCGACAGCTGGGGCGGAAGCGGGATCAACGGCGGCGAGAAGGCCGCCCGAGGTCTGCGGATCGAAAAGCAGAGCGCGAATTTCCGGGGGAACGCCGGCGGCGAAATCGGAGCAGCCCTCGACGAATTCGCGATTATTTTTCATTCCGGCGGAGAAAAATCCGGCGCGCGCCGATTCCACCGCGCCGGGAAGCCACGCAATTCGGCGATGATAAATTTCCAAAGAAACCCGGGAGCCGATGGCCATCTCGCGAGCGTGGCCGAGAAGGCCGAAGCCGGTGACGTCGGTGACGGCGTGGACCGGAGTCTCGTCCGCGACAAGCCCTTCGATTTCGTGCAGGGCTTCGGCGGCATCCCGATTGAGAAGCGCCATGGACGCAGTAGCGGCGGCGACCCAGGATGTGTCGGCGCTTCCCTGCTTCAAGGCGGTGGAGATCACGCCGGTGCCAAGCGGCTTCGTGAGGAACAGAATGTCGCCGGGACGCGCGCCGACATTGCGCCAAATCCTGGACGGGTGAATCAGGCCGGCGACGGCGTAACCGAATTTGAGCTCCTCATCACGAATGGAGTGGCCACCGAGAACGGTGCAGGACGCTTCGGCCATCTTGGAGAGGCCGCCTAGGAGAATTTGCTCCAGGAGGCCGGCGGATTCGGACGGAGGAAATGCGACCAAGGCAAGAGCAGAGACCGGCCGCCCGCCCATGGCGTAAATGTCGCTGAGGGCGTTGGCCGCTGCTACCTGGCCGAACATCCCGGGATCGTCAACGATGGGAGTGAAGAAGTCTGTGGTGTGAACGAGCGCGAGATCGTCGGTGAGACGATACACGGCAGCGTCGTCGCTTGTGTTGAACCCGACGAGAACATTGGGATCGGATTGAGCAGGAAGGCGCTTGAGGACGCGGTCCAAGAGGCTGGGACTCAGCTTTGCCGCGCAGCCGGCAGCCTTGGCATTGGCGGTCAGGCGGACATTGTCAGTTGATGGTTCTTTCAAGAGGCTTCTGCCTGGTGGAGTTCACTTGCTTGGATGGCGGGTCTTCCGGTGGAGATTCAGTTGCCGCCGATGCCGTGTGACGAGGCGCTATGCCGAGGCGGCGATAGAGCGGACCGGAATTGTGATGGGTTTCGCGGACTGAGTCGCAGACAGCATGTGGACGCGGCCGTCGAAAACAGCTCCCGGCTCGATAATCAGACAGGGGGTATGGATCTCCCCGGTAACGATTGCTTTCGTTTTAATTTCGACTTTTCCCTTGGCTTCGATCGTGCCATCAAACCGGCCCGCCAGAACAATGTAGTTTCCGTGGACCTGGCCGGAGAAGACGGATTTCTCGCCCAGATGGAGGGTGTCGCCTGAAGTGACCTCGCCTTTCATTTCGCAATCTACGCGAAACGTGCCTGGAGCTTCGAGCTTGCCCTCGAGGTGGACGCCATTTTCGAGGAAGCCGGTCCATTCGGTAGAGTCTGACTTCTTGAGCCAGGAAGGAGGCATAGAGTTCCTATATACTACCAGTATAGTATTATTTATCCATTAGCTGATCGTAAAGCCTTGCCAAGTCACTATCGTTGTAGTATTCAAAAATCAGATGCCCAGGTTTTCCTGGATGCGGTCCCTGGAGTAGGACACGGGTGCCATAGGCTCGCTGAAGAGCCTCGAGGGCTTCCTTTGTGTTTGGGTCTTGCTGTGAAACAGCGGGTGCGATTCGAGGCCTGGGTCCGCGGGCGACGAAGCGCTCGACCTGGCGAACCGTCAAGCCGCCGCGGGCGATTTTTTTTGCGAGAGCGAGGCGCTCGTCGGGATTGGTGATGGAGAGCAAGGGGCGCGCGTGTCCGGCGGTGACGCGACCGTCCTCGATGAGGTCGAGAATTGGAGATTCGAGGCGGAGCAGACGGAGCGAATTCGCAATCGTGGCGCGGTCCTTGCCGGTACGCTCGGCCATTTGTTCTTGCGTCAGGTGAAACTCGTCGGAAAGACGCTGAAAAGCGCGCGCCTGTTCGATGGGGTTAAGATCCTCGCGCTGCAGGTTTTCGACGAGAGTCATCTCGAGAGCCAATTCCTCGGGAACGTCGCGAACGACGGCGGGAACGCGATCGAGTCTGGCGCGCTGGGCGGCACGCCAGCGGCGTTCACCAGCAATCAGCTGAAATCTCGACCCAATCTTGCGCACGACAAGCGGCTGGACGATTCCGCTGGCGAGAATCGAGCGGGCAAGCTCGTCGAGAGCCTCCTCGCGAAAGCGTGTGCGAGGTTGATAGGGGCTCGGATCAATCAGGTCAATATCAACATGCGCCAATCCCTCACTGAGGGCCGGCTTCACCGCTGCCGCTGCTCCCGACGTTGCCACCGGAGCTGCCGGCGGCGGCGGCTGAGGCGGATGGGGAGTCAGCGGGGGAGTCAGAGGGCTGGGCTTCGGTTCCGGCTCCCGGATGAGAGCGCTCAGTCCCCTGCCCAAGGCGTTTCTGGGCATTGGAGATAACCTCCTTCGAAAGTTGGATATAGCTTTCCGCGCCTTTACTATGTATGTCGTAGAAAATGACCGGCTTCCCATGGCTCGGAGCTTCGGCGAGGCGGACATTCCGCGGGATGACGGACTCGAAAACCTGCGGTCCAAAGTAGCTGCGAAGGTCCGCAGCGACTTGTTTTGAGAGGGTCGTCCGGTCATCGAACATGGTGAGGAGGATTCCCTCGATTTCGAGAGCAGGATTGATTTCGAGGCGAAGCCTCTGGAGAGTGTCGAGGAGCTCGGAGACGCCCTCGAGCGCGAGATACTCGCACTGAATGGGGACAAGGACTGAATCGCTGGCGGCGAGAGCATTGAGGGTGAGGAGGTCGAGAGAAGGAGGACAGTCGATAATTATGAATTGATATTGAGAGCGCAATGCTTGAATGAGGCCCTTCAGTTTGTATTCGCGAGCGTCCATTGGAACCAACTCGACGGGGGCGCCGACAAGATTTTTATCGGAGGGGATGATGTCGAAACCGTCGACTTGCGTGCGGAGGATGACGGAGTCGACTGAATCGCCAAGGATCATGGCGTGGTAGAGGGTTTTGCGATTGGGGTCCTTTGGAAAGCCGAGGGCGCTTGTGCTGTTGGCTTGAGGGTCGGAGTCGATGAGAAGGGTGCGCTGCTCGGAGGCGGCAAGGGAGGCACCAAGATTGACGGCGGTAGTGGTCTTGCCGACGCCGCCCTTCTGATTTGCAATGGCGATAATGCGAGCCAGAAGTCCCCCCAGACCCAAGATGAATTTAGCAAATCGAAAATGGGGGACGCAAGATGTTTCACGTGAAACAAATCGCGAAATTGTTCCACGTGGAACAATTTGGAGTTATTGGCGGCGAGCGCCAACGAGAATATAGCGATTCTTCGTCTCGGGGATCAGTGCGGGCGGTTCCCAGACCCATGAGGTCTCTATGGCCAGCGCAGACGCGTCGTGACCGCTGATCCAAAGAGCCAGACGACCTCCAGGTGAGAGCCGCTCCATCGCCCAATGAAGGACTTCATCGTGCGAGCCCAAGGCGCGCGCGGTGACCAAATCGAAGGAGCCCAAAGTCGCGGGAAAGTCCTCCACGCGGCCGCGGAAGACTTCGGCGTGCTGCAAGCCCAACAGGCGAATCGCCTCCGAGAGAAAGGCGGCCTTCTTCACGTTCGATTCCACCAGGGTGACATGCAAATCGGGCGAGGCAAGCTTCAGCGCCAGCCCGGGAAAGCCGGCGCCGGAGCCGAGATCGGCGAGGCGGCCTTGCGTAATGGGAAGGAGAGACAGAGCGAACAAGCTCTCGCCGAAATGAAAGCGGACGATTTCGGAAGGCTCGACAACGGTAGTCAAGGCTACTTTCCGGTTCCAGCGGAGCAAGAGCGCCGAGTAGTCGCGAATCTGGCCGCAGAGCAGGGGTGTGGGCGAGAAGGCGAAAGGAGCCAGGAGGCGTTCGATGGCGGAATCGGACATAGTAACCATATAGGTATTATAACGTATTAGTAATATTATTCTCTTCTCGCCCGGCGCCCGCCGCCGCCTCCGGCGCACCCTCGGGAATTTGCGCCGGATCAGGGGCGATTTTGGCCGGAGCGAGCAGACCGACGGTCAGGTCCGCGACGAAATGGGCTGCGATGGTGGGAAGAAGCGAACCGGTCCAAGCGCGAACGACAGAAAACAGGGCGCCGAGGATGCCGGTGGTGAAAACGCCGCGGCGGCCCTGATAGAGATGGGCGAAAGCGAACAGGACAGCGGAACCCGCGATTCCGGCCAGGAGCATGCCGCCCGCCGCGTCTTGAAACACGCGCTGCGCAAAGCCGCGATAAATCCACTCTTCGCAAACGGCAACCGTGGAGACGACTGCAAAATAGAACAGCCGCTCGCGGGGAGTGCGCGGAAATATCTTGGCCGCGAGGCGGGGGACGACGGAGCGGGGCTCGAAGGGGCGCTTCGCGAGGCGGCGGAGGCCGAGAAGCTGGTTTACGAGGAGGAGAAACGAAAGAGCCGCGCCCACCTCGATCGAAAGGGCGGGATGCGGAAGAGCGACCCCCAAAGCGGAAAGAGGGAGGGAGCGGGCATGAATCCGCCAAAGGATGATTCCAGAGGCGAACCATTGAAAGGCGACGGTGGAAGCATAGAGGCGCAGGCGGTCGAGAGAGGAGAAGCCGGGAGAATCAAGCAACTGGCGAATGCGGCGGCGGCCGAGCAACGGCACGGCGACGGCAAAGAAAATCAAGATGACCGCGAAATCCCAGTGCATAGAATGCGGGAGCCCTCACAGCGGTTCGAACGTCGCGGCGCATCGGCCGCCGGAACGAGCGTTGATGAAATCACTTTTGGCCGGGAGGAGCAAGCGGAACTGGAGTTGACACTGAGCGAGGGCGGGCCGTATCGTTTTGTGTCCGTGAGCGAAGAAGAAAAGAACGGAGAGGCATGAAGATTCTGGTGATCGGAGGCGGCGGGCGCGAGCACGCGATCGTGTGGAAGCTCCGGCAGAGCCCGGAGGCGGAGAAAATCTGGTGCGCTCCGGGCAACGGCGGAATCGCGCGCGATGCGGAGTGCCTGCCGCTTGACCTGAGCGACCTCCAAGCCGCAGCCGACCTGGCGGAACATCTTGGCGCGAACCTGACGATCGTGGGGCCGGAGCTGCCGCTCGTGTGCGGCGTGGCGGACGAATTCGCACGGCGAGGGCTGCGCGTCCTGGGGCCTGTTCAGAAAGCGGCGCGCCTGGAAGGAAGCAAAATCTTCTCGAAGGAGTTTCTCGAGAGGCATGGAATTCCGACGGCGAAGCTCTACGGCGTGTTCGATTCAGCGAGGGCGGCGAGAGAAGCTCTGCGGGGAGCGCAATGGCCGTTGGTGATCAAGGCGGACGGGTTGTGCGCGGGCAAAGGCGTCCTGGTGGCGGGGTCGATGGAGGAGGCAAGCGAATTCTTGGAGCGAGCGCTGGAACGGGCGGAATTCGGCGAAGCCGGGAAAAGGGTCCTGATCGAAGAGGGCTTGGCCGGGAAGGAACTTTCATACATTGTCATGACGGACGGCGAACACAGCCTGCCAATGGCCCCGGCCCGGGATCACAAGCGGGTGTTTGACGGAGATGAAGGGCCGAACACCGGCGGGATGGGCGCCTATTCGGTGGATGAGATTTTTCCCCGCGATTTGGAGAGCAGAACGGTCGAGTCGATTCTTCGGCCGACGCTGGCAGGGTTGCGAAAGGAAGGGATACCTTATCGCGGGTTCTTATATATTGGACTGATGGTGACCCCGGAGGGTCCGAAGGTTCTCGAATTCAATTGCCGGCTGGGGGATCCGGAAACGCAAGCGATCCTGCTCCGGGCGGATTTTGATTTTGCCGCGGCTTGTCGAGACGTGGCGGATGGAAAAGCGGCAGGAATCAAGGCGAGATGGTCTCCAGCGGCAAGTGTTGCGATTGTAGTAGCATCGGAGGGTTATCCGGCACATCCGGTGATTGGCAGAAAGATAGAGGGACTGGGGGAGGCAGAAGCGGTTCCGGGAGCCGTGGTATTTCACGCAGGGAGCAGAGTGGAAGGGGCTCAATACTACACAAGTGGTGGAAGAGTGTTGGCTGCTGCCGCGGCTGGCTCGACGCTCGCGGAAGCTTGCCGAACCGCCTACCGCGCCGCTGCGAAAATTCGATTTGAAGGGGCGCATTACCGGAGGGACATTGGAACGCCGGGAGCGGCGAAGGGAGTCGCGGTGGAGGCCAGAAATGGGTAGAGTCGAGCACGTGTTCCAGTGCCTGGTCCACCGGTTTCCGATGAAAGAGCTGGACGAAGCGGAAGCGGTGGAGAACAAGGGAATTCGCGGATGCATTCACGGGCGGCCGGGAAGCAAGAGGCAGGTCCTGCTGATGGACGCCGAGACGCTGGAGAAGCTGGGTGTGACGCCGGGAGCCGCGAAGGAGAACATCACGACGCGGGGGCTGGACTTTCAGGAGCTGGCGGTGGGGCAAGTCCTGCGAGTGGGCGAAAGCCTGCTGGAGATCACGCTGGCGTGCGATCCGTGCCCGCGGATGGATGAGATTCGAATGGGGTTGCAGGAGGAATTGCGGGGCCAGAGGGGCTGGTTGTGCCGGGTGGTGAACGGAGGAAAAATTCGGCGCGGGGACGCCATTGAGATTGCGGGCATGGCGGCCGCAGGACTCGCGGCGAAAAACGAGGAGAGAGGCGAATCGTGACGGCGGAAAAAAAGAGCGGGGGCGTGGCGGTGGGGATCCTGATGGGATCGGACTCGGACTATCCGATGATGTCCGAAGCGACAAAGATGCTGGACAAGTTCGGGATCGGGTACGAGATCGAGGTGGCGTCGGCGCATCGGACGCCGAAGCGGGCCCACGAGTACGCAACAACGGCGGCGGGCCGCGGGCTGAAGGTCATCATATGCGCGGCGGGAGCGGCGGCGCATCTGGCGGGAGTGATCGCCGCGAACACGACCTTGCCGGTGATCGGAGTCCCGATGAGCACAAGCGCGTTGAACGGGCTGGACGCGCTGCTTTCGACGGTACAGATGCCGGGGGGAGTTCCCGTGGCGGGGATGGCGATTGATAAGGCGGGAGCGATGAATGCGGCGATCTTCGCCGCGGAGATATTGGGTTTGGCGGACCCGGGAATCGCGCAAAAACTGGTGGCGCACAAGACAGAGATGGAACAGCAAGTGGCGGAGAAGAACGCCCGGCTGCAGAAACAACGGGCCGAGACGAAGTAGACCTTCCTCAAGCGCCGGGGCGCGCGGATTTCGATCCGGTTTCGGCGCCCCTCAAAACAAATCCAACACTAAGGGTGGAGGAGCGAAGGCGCTCCGGCTTCGCGCTCGGGCTGCCGCAGGTTCGATTTCGGCTCCGGAGGCGGCGGAACAATCCAATTAAAGCCGTCCAGCTCGGAAATTTCAGAGAGCGTGATGCGATTTTTGGGAGTCGCCAGGATTTCGAGGGCGGCGCGGAAGAACGGCAAGGCTTCGGCGGAGGAAAGCTTCTCGGCGCGTCCTTCCAAGACTGCGTTCAAAGCCTCCGACGTTTTGTCATCGGAATGGCGCAAGGGATCGAAGCGGGGATCATTCTGGCGAAGCATGTCGAGCAGAGTGGGAGTGGTGGAGGGAGGGTAAGAGAATTCGACCAGTGTGTGCGGCTGTCCCTTGACGGGCGGGTAGAGCTGCAAATAGGAGGGATAGCTGACGCTCGTGGTCCAATAATCCGGAGTCTGCTCTTCCTGCTGCAATTCATAGCTGATTTGCCAGATCTCGGGGCCGTAATCGGGAATGTAATCCGCGACAATGACCTCGAGAAAAGGTTCGTCCGGAGGCAAGTCAACTTTACCGTGGAGTTCCTGAACGATTTCTGTGGCGCGGCGGCGGACGCCTCGGCCGACCATTTCCAGATCCACGGCATCTTTTTCCTGTGTGGCGGCGCCGGCAAGCGTAGGAATGGGCGCGCTGGGAGTCGCGCGGAGGTGCGGCAACTCGAGGTCGAGCCGGGCGATTTCGCGGCGGCTCGAGGGAGAAAACCAGTCTTCGGCTCCGAGGATGGTTCCCGCGCGCATCGTGGACATCTGGACGGGAGCGGGGACGTGCGTTTGAGGTTCGATGGGATTTTCGATGGTCCCGATTAGGATTGCGTCTTTGGTGACGAGCAAAATGACGCGCCCGGCTGCGAGATTGGCGACCACTTCCTCGCCGGGAGTTTCCGAAGTGTTCTGTGCGACGGCGCGCGGGGGGGAGAAAAGCAGGAAAACGAGCAAGAGAGCCATGGCGAGCAAGGAGTTCGAAGCTAACCTGAACCCGAGCCTCCCCGGGGAGCGGGAGGTTGAGGATTCATGCAGGCCCGCGCGCACGGTCAGTCTCCGACGGAATGCGCGGCTTCTTTTTGAGAGATGGCCTGGATGGCGGTGATGGCAATGACGTTGGCGACGTCATCCGTGGAGCAGCCGCGAGAGAGGTCGTTGGCCGGGGCAGCGAGGCCCTGAAGAATCGGCCCCAGGGCGATAGCGCCGGCGAGGCGTTCGACAAGCTTGTAAGCGATATTTCCGGAATCGAGATCGGGAAAGATCAGGACGTTGGCGCGGCCCGCAACCGGAGAGCCGGGAGCCTTTCCGGCGCCGATCGCAGGAACCAGCGCGGCGTCGGCCTGCATTTCACCGTCCACGCGAAGATAAGGGCTGCGAGCCTGCACGATTCGCAGAGCCTCGCGCACTGTCTCGACGCGCTCGTGCTGAGCCGAGCCTTTCGTCGAGAACGAAAGCAGAGCGACGCGGGGTTCGGCCTCGAGAAAGGAGCGCGCATTCGCGGCGGCTGCGATTGCGATTTCGGCGAGTTCCTGAGAGGAAGGAGCGGGGACGACGCCGCAATCGGCAAAGAGCATGGCGCCCCGCTCTCCAAACCCGTGGGCTTGCGGCAAAATCATAAGGAAAAAGCTGGAGACGATCGTCGCGCCGGGAGCAAGGCCGATGGAGTGCAAAGCGGCGCGAACGGTATCGGCGGTGGAATTTGCGGCGCCGCCCACGCTTCCATCAGCATCGCCGGCGGCGACAGCCAACGCCGCGAAATAGAGCGGGTTGCGCGCGGCGGCATGCGCTTCTTCGAGGGTCACGCCGCGAGCGCGCCGGCGTTCGTAAAAGATGTGCGCGTAGGCGTCGAGGCGGCGGCTTGCGGACGGGTCGAGAAATTCAACGCCATCGAGGCCGAGCCCGAGTTGGCCCGCCGAGCCGCGAATGATGTCCGGGCGGCCGAGAAGGACGGGCTTGGCGAACCGCTCGCTTGCCGCGGCGACCGCGGCGGCAATCACGCGTTCGTCCTCGCCTTCCGGCAAGACGATTCGCTGCGGATTCGCGCGCGCGCGATTCTTGAGCTTCCCGGTGAACTCCATCGGTTACTAACCTTACCACACGCGGCTGCGCGCGGCATGGCCCGGCGGCGCCGGTGTTTTTACCGAGGGAATCGGGGAGGCAGCCGAAAAAACAGGCTGCCGAGCAGGCGACCGCGTGGGCAAAGCCGCCCGAGGAAGCGTCTCCCCCCTGTCCTACCACCCTCGAAGTCTAGTAAAATTGCGCGGTAAGAAAGGGTTCCATGCCTGGCAGCAATCCATGGCAAGACGAGAAGCATTCAGAGGAGGCGGTTTGAAGTCGCCCAAGAGCGTCCGAATCGGCGGAAAAAAAGTAAGCGAGATTCTGGAGTTGCACGCGAAGTTCGTGCGGGGAGAAGAAGGCGGAGCGCGAGCGGAATTCGCGGGAGCGGATCTGCGGCGCGTGGATTTCACGAAGGCGAACCTGACCTTCGCGAATTTTGCCGGCGCGAATCTGGAGGGCGCCTGCCTTCGGGAGGCGAAACTCGGCTCGGCGGACTTTTCAAACGCCAAGCTTCAGAGGGCGGACATGCGCCGCGCCGACATGACGGAAGCGCATTTCGCGGGGGCGAACCTGAACGAAGCCCTGGTGAGCGGAGTGGAAGCGTTTCGCGCCGATTTCCGGGGCGCCAACTTGAGCGGCACCGACCTGGGTATGACGAATTTCCGCGACGCCCAGTTGCACGGCGCCCAGTTCAAGGGCGCGCGGATGAACGCGACGATCCTCCGGGAGACGAATCTCGAAGGCGTGGATCTTTCGGGCGTGGATTTGAGCACGGCTCTGCTGCCGCGAAACTACGCGAAGGCCGGAGCGTGACGAGATTAAGGACCGGACGGCGGGAGCCGTTCGCGCCCGGAGCGTAAAACAGAGGGTCATGCCGAACCTTCCCTGGATTCTCGTCGAAGATTACAGATGGCCCGGCGGCTGGGTGGGCAGCCAGCAGCATGAAGAGCGCGCGCGAGCCTATTGCGAATTTTTGGAGAAAGGACAGATTCTGCTTTTCCGCGAACTGCCCTTCTCTTTACCGCAGGCGGACCAGGAGTTCCTGCTCGCGCAAGAGTGGAGCGAGTTGCGGCTTCACAAGAACGTCTCCTACCGCCCCGGCGAGGACTCGATTCGCGGCGTTGCCGGCGACGCGGCGACGGTGGGGAAAATCTGCCGCATCATGCGGAGCTACAGCGAACAGGTGATCGGGTTCGCGGAAAAATTCCTGTCGCCCTATGCGGGACGCTGGACGCTCGATTTTGCCAGCTTCCGCCCACTCGAAGAGGAAGGGCGCGACCTGCCGTTGCACAAGCGCAACGACCTGCTGCACGTGGATGCGTTTCCCAGCCGTCCGACCCGCGGGGGAAGAATCCTGCGAATCTTCACGAACGTAAACCGATCGCGGCCGCGCGTGTGGCATACCACCGAGGGTTTCGACCTGCTGGCGAAAAGATACGCGGAGGAGGCGGGGCTGCGGCAAATCGCCGAGGACGATGGATTTCTGAGCCGCACCGTGCAGAACTGGGGCGCGAAACTCGGGCTGCCCGGAATGGGGCGCACGGCGTACGACATGTTCATGCTGCGATTCCACGATTACCTGAAGGAAAACTCGGAATTTCAGGCCAATTGCCCGAAAGTGCGGCTGGAATTTCCACCGAAGTCCACCTGGATTGTCTACACGGATTGCACGGCGCACGCCGTAATGTCGGGGCAATACGCTCTCGAGCAAACGCTCCTGATCCCCCCCGAAGCGCTGGTGGCGCGCGCGCAGGCGCCATATCGAATTCTAGAGGAGATTGCCGGACTTCCGCTGATTCAGTAGAGGGCCATCAGCTTTCGAGGCGGAATCGCGTGGAGGCCACACCGTAGAGCCGCCGCCAGAGCAGGCGATTGATGGTGACGACCATCAGCGCCATGAGGATGGTGGCCGCAAGCAGGACGCGGAAATTCCCCGAGTCGGTGGCGCCGCTGATGACGGCGCCCAACCCCGTCGTCATGTACGTCTGCCCTTTGAAGCGAAAATATTCGGCGATGATGCTCGCGTTCCACGCGCCGCCGGAAGCCGTGACAAACCCTGTGACAAGATAGGGAAAAATGGCGGGAAGAAAGAGTTCGCGCCATCGCTCCCATTTCGCGAAGTGAAAAACGTCGCACACTTCCTTGAGGTCGGTGGGGATGGCGATGGCCCCCGCTATCACGTTGAAGAGGATGTACCACTGCGTGCCGAGGAGCAGAAGGATGATGGAGCCGACGCCAAGACCGCCGCCCGCGCGAATGAGAAAAAGCAGAATGATGGGAAAGAGCGCCGTGGCGGGGACGGAAGCGGCGACTTGGGCGATGGGCTGGGCAATGCGCGAGAGCCGGGGGTTCAAGCCGATGACGACCCCCGCGGGAATCGTCCACAGCCCGGCAAGAAACAGCGTGAAGGCGACGCGCAAAAATGTGGCGCCTCCGCCGACGAACACCGAACGAATCTCGCCCCCGGTGAGCCCTCCTAGAAGCATCACCATGCGAACGAAGGCGTAGACCAATCCACCTGCGAGAGCGAGCAGAAGCAGCCGCGAAAGCCATTTGCGTCCCTGGGCGGCGGACCCGGCGGAGGGAGCGGCCGCGTGCTGCCGGGCGAAATGCAAGGCGAGCGATTCGCGGAGGGGCTGGACGGAGCTCCGAGCGACGAGGGGAAGAAATTTCGAATGGCGGAGAAAATCGAGCACGGGCGAGCGCGGCACGTCGGTGGACTCGACCTGCTCGAATTTGAATTTCTCGGCCCAGGCGATCACCGGGCGCCACACCAACTGGTCGGTGAGCACGATGACGCCGATCATCACCACTAGGCCGTAGACGATCGCGCGCGTGTCTCCCACGTTGGCCGCCGTCTGCAGATAGGAGCCGAGGCCCGGAAGACGCAGATCTCGATTGCCGAGAGTGAACATTTCGCAAGCCATCAGGAAGAACCATCCGCCGGCGACGGACATCATGGAATTCCACACGAGGCCTATCACGGCATACGGAAATTCCATCTGCGTGAACCGCTGCCACCAGCTCCAGCGGTAAATCTGGGCCACTTCGCGCATTTCCCGCGGAATGCTTTTCAGCGAGGAATAAAAGCTGAAGGTCATATTCCAGACCTGGCCGGTGAAAATCAGCAGGATCGAGCCGAGTTCGATGCCGATCTGGCGCGTGGGAAAGAGGGCGACCATGGAAACCATCACGCCGGGAAGAAAGCTGAGCACGGGAATGGATTGCAGAGTGTCGAGGAGAGGAATGAGGAATTTTTCGGCACGGGCGTTATAGGCCGCCACGTAGCCATAGACCAGCGTGAACAGCAGGCTGAGAAAGTACGCAATGGCGATGCGCATGATGGAAAGCATCGCGTAACGCGGCAGCGCCCAGGCGGAAAGATCGATCTCCGCTTGCCCGCCCACGGGAGCCATCCAGTGATGCGCGAGCGACAGCAGGGCGTAAAACAGCGCCAGGCCGGCGAACAGGATGGGGAGTTCTCGAAGGAGAGACGACCCCTCCGCGGGAAAGCGCCCCCAGGCGAGGACGCCCGAAGAAGACCGCGAGGAGCGGGCCATCAGTGCAGGCCCTCGCGCTCGGCGGAATCGGCGGGAAGAAGGGGAAATTCCAAGCGGATCGCGTCGGTCTCCGAGTCGTAGGTAAAGATGTCGGCGTATCGCCCCCAGCCCACGGCGGTCTCGATCTGCTTGTTCGCCTCTTCCTCGGGAAAATGTTCGTCGAGCACGTCGCGGAAGAATTCGAGAGGCATGGTGCGATCGGATTTTTTCTCGAGCGCGGCTTTCATCTGCTGGAGCAGAGTCACATGAAGCAAGGCCGCTTCGCGGAAGATATCCCGGCGGGTGGGAATATCGGCCTCGGCAAAGGCGCGGCCCTTGGATGTGACTTCGACGTCGCCTTCACGGGCCGTGGCGAAACCCAGCAGGGTGGCACCCTCGACCAGAGGGAGCAGGTCGTCGACTTCGAGAAGCAGATCTTCGGCGACGTGGTAGAGATCTTCCTTGCCGCCGCGGTCGGTGAGCACTTCGAGCAAGCCCGCGATCCCCGCCGGGCGGGCGTGAGGAAGCATGACCGGCTTCACGCGAGGCTTCGATTCTTTTGCCGAAGGCGGTGCAAGCTCGATTTCGGGCTGGGTCATCACTTTGTAGATGTAGTCCACGTAGATGAGGAATGCGGCGTCCTTGCGGTCGCGCGGATGGAGCAAGGGAACGCGAAAATCGGCGCGGATGCGGGCGGGGTTTCTGCCGAGGACGATGATGCGGTCGGCGAGCAGCACGGCTTCCTCGATGTTATGCGTGACGATGAAAATGCTGCGCGTCGGGATTTTCTTCGCCAGCCAGAGCTCGAGGAGTTCGCCGCGCAGGTTTTCCGCCGTCAGGACGTCGAGCGCGGAGAACGGTTCGTCCATGAATAGAATTTCGGGTTCGACGGCGAGAGCGCGCGCGAATCCCACCCGCTGCTTCATTCCCCCGGAGAGTTCCTTGGGATACGCGGATTCATAGCCCTTCAATCCGACCGCGTCGAGCGCGCGAAGCGCCCTTCGATGCCGCTCGAAGTGCGCCATGCCTTGGGCCAGGAGCGGAGCTTCCACGTTGTCGAGCACGGTCAGCCAGGGAAAAAGGGCGAAGCTCTGAAACACGATGGCGACGTTGGGACAGCAACTTCCCACCGGGAGGCCGTGCCACAGCACCTCCCCGCCCGTCGGCTGCGAGAGCCCCGAAAGAATCCGCAGAAGCGTTGACTTCCCGGAGCCGGATGGCCCGAGCAAAGCGGTGACCGCGTCCGGTTCGACATTCAGGTCGAGCGGCGCGATCACCTGGATATCGTGGCCGTCGGGCTGGCGGTAACTTTTCTCGATGTGGCGCGCTTCGATGATGGGCGCGGGGCGCGGCGCCGCGGCTGCCACAGGCGGCGCGCTCTCGGCAACTCCCGGGAGGGGAGAAGCGGCGCCTGCTTCCATCCGGGCTTCTTCGAGCTCCTCGTGCAGCGCCTGCCACGCTTCTTCCGGCAATTCGTCGAGAAATCTCTCGCGCTCCTGCGGGTGCATGGCGTCAACGATCGAGAGGATTTCTCCGGCCGGGCGCGAATGCAGCAGCACGAAGGCGTGGTAATACGGCATGTGAGTCGAGAGCGAGCCGGCAAATTCAGCGGGGAGCCGCCGAAAGAGGGCTTGCTGCTTTTCGAAGGGAAGCTCGACAAACTGTTCGGCGGCAGGCGTCGCATCGAGCGACCGGAGGTAATCCACGGCGGCTTCCCATTGGCCTTGCGCCGCCAGGTTTCGAAGCTTTTCGCTGGATATCTGAGCCATGGATGAGCCGAAACAGGCTACTACGACTAACGGTTTTCCGCGAAGCGGCGCTTGAAC
This sequence comes from Verrucomicrobiia bacterium, assembly GCA_035503815.1. Lineage (GTDB taxonomy): Bacteria > Acidobacteriota > Terriglobia > Acidiferrales > UBA7541 > Palsa-295. The sequence goes on along the minus strand of DATJTF010000001.1, from coordinate 19,795 downwards.
CTTCTTCGGGCCGATTTTTACGGCGTTGCGTCGCCAGCCCGGCAGGCGATTTTAGGCGATAGCGGCGGCGCGAAGGTTACCGAAGTTTGAATTTTGGCGGCGGAGGTTCGCGGAAACGATGGTGGAGGCGGGAGACGCTCTGTGGGGAGAAAAAGAGAGATGGAAGAGACGACAGGCTACTTGCCGGCGGCGAATTCAGCGGAGTCTTCGCCGAGACCCACGGCCGCGCGGGAGGCGCCGGGCCTACGGCGGGTTTCGATTCCAAGACGCTTGATTTTCTGATTGAGCGTCGAAAGGGGAACTTGGAAACGCTCGGCGGCTTCGGTCTGATTCCAGTTGGTGCGCTCCAGCATGTCGATGATGATGCGCCGCTGGACTTCATCGAGAATTTCAAAGAGCGAGGGAGGCGGAGCGCTGTTTCTTCCGGCGCTATCGCCGGCGAGCGGCGGCAGAAACTCGGCGAGCTGCAGCCGGACGCCCTTGACAATCTCGCGTGTGCGGACGCTTTCGGGGAGCAGGTCGGCGTCCATGGATTCGTTCATCGAGAGAACCACGGCGCGCTCGACGACGTTTTCGAGCTCGCGGATGTTTCCCGGCCAGTCGTAGTCCATCAGCAATTTCATGGCATTGTTCGTGAAAGTGCGGCGGGACTTGGCATTTTCGCGGCAGAACTGGTCGAGAAACCGTTCGACGAGAAGCGGGATGTCTTCCTTTCGGTCGCGCAGCGGCGGCAATTGAATGGCGATGACGTTCAAGCGGTGGTAGAGATCGTCGCGGAAGCGACCCTCGCGGACCAGCTTCATCAGGTTCTCGTTCGAGGCCGCCAGGATGCGGACGTCCACCTTGATCGTGTCCGTGCCGCCGAGCCGCATGAATTCACGCTCCTGGATGACGCGCAGGAGCTTCGCCTGCGTTTCCGGGCTGACGGTTGAGATTTCGTCGAAGAAAATCGTTCCCTGGTCGGCGACTTCGAAAAGGCCCTTTTTGGAGGCGATGGCGCTGGTGAAAGCGCCTTTCACGTGGCCGAAAAGCTGCGATTCGAGCAGATCCACGGGAATCGAGCCGGTGTTGACCGGAATGAAGGCCTTGTCGGCGCGAGACGATGCGGAGTGAATCGCCTTGGCGATCAATTCTTTTCCCGTGCCGCTCTCGCCGTGGATGAGAACGGTGGAGCGCGAGGGAGCGACCTGGGTCACCAGGTCGAGCACCGCCAGCATCTTCTCGCTCTTGCCGACAATATTGGGGAAGTTGTAGCGCTGCTTCAGGGCCCGCTTGAGCTGAAGGTTTTCTTCGCGCAGCCGCCGCCCTTCGACCGCCAGGGATACTTGGGCGATCAATTCGTCGTTGGACCAGGGCTTGGTGATGTAATCCTGCGCGCCGCTTTTGAATGCCTGTCGCGCCATGTCGATGGAGCCGAAAGCGGTGATCAGGATGATGGCCAGCCCGGGATCGCGGCGGTGAATTTCGCGGAGCATTTCGATTCCGCTGCGGTCGGGCAAGCTGACGTCGAGAAGGAGAAGATCGAAGGGGCGCTCTTCGAGGCGCTGGAAACCGGCCTCGGCCGTTTCGGCGAGGGTGACCTGAAAATCCTCGGAAGAGAGAAGCGCTTCCAGTCCCTCGCGAATTTCGGCTTCGTCGTCAACGACGAGAATGGATCCTCTAGGCATGAACCGCTTTCCTGGCCGCCGGAAATTCGAGCCGGAAGGAGGTTCCCTTGCCCGGAGCGGATTTCACGTCAACCTTGCCCGCATGTTCTTTGATGATGCCATAGCTGACGGAGAGGCCCAACCCGGTGCCGCGGCCCGTGGACTTCGTCGTAAAAAACGGGTCGAAGATCCGGTTGACGTGCTCGGGAGGAATGCCGATTCCCGTGTCCGTCACTTCCACTTCCACCGAGCCGTTGCGGGCCGCCGTGCGGACCTCGAGCATGCCGCCGCTGGGCATGGCGTCGCGGGCGTTCATGAACAGGTTCAAGAACACCTGTTGAAGACGCGTTGTGGAGCCGAGAACGGGCGGAATCTGGTCCGAGTAGTGCCGCAGAACGTGCACTTGCGCGGTCTTGAACGGATGCTGCACCAGGGACAAGGTTTCCTCGAGAACCGAATTCAGATCCACTTCTACGAACTGCGAGGCTCCGGTGCGCGAAAAGTTCAGAAGATTGTTGACGATTTCGCTGGCGCGGAACGTCTGCTTCACGATCCGCTCGATCGTCTTTTGCCGCGGATCGTCGGGAGGAATCTGCTTCGCGAGCATCTGAATGTAGTTCGAGATGACGGCCAGCGGCGTATTGACCTCGTGAGCGACGCCGGCAGCCAGCAGCCCGAGCGAGGTCAGCTTCTCGGTCTGCACCATCTGGTCTTCCAGGCGCGCGCGCTGCGTAATGTCGTCAATCAGCACCAGGCGGCCCAGCCGCGTGCCGTCTTTCCCCACCAGAGGTGCGATTGAGACGTTGATCACCAGATGGCGGCCGCTGCGCGTGTTCAAATGGAACCTGTAAATTCCCGAAACATGCTCGCCGGGCTCGCGCGAGGCGATTTCCGCCATCAAATCGCCGGGCAGGACGTCCTGCAACTTCCGGCGCAGCGCTTCGACCCGGGGAATTTCCAGCAATTCCTCGAGCTGAGGATTCCAGGATTCGACGCATCCTTCGAGATCGAGAGTCAAAACACCGATGTTGAGAGACTCGACGATGTTTTCGCTGAAATCCTTCAGCCGCTCGACTTGAATCGCCTTTTGTTCAAGGGATTGGTAGAGACGCGCGTTTTCAACGGCAATGGCGACGTAGCCGGCGATGGTGAAGAGCAATTCGAGGTCGTCGCTCGTCAGATAATCGCCGTCCACCGTTTTGCCCAAGCCCAGAACCGCGACGGTCCGCTCGCGGAACCGGCAGGCGATGAAGTAATGCAGGCCCAACTGCGCGAGCGTGTGGCGCACCGAATCGGTTTCTCCGATGGCCGCGCGAGCCGATTCGAAGAACAGGCAGCCGCGCTCGAGCTGAGGCCGCTCGGGAGAGAGGAACGATAGGTCGAGAGGCCCGTCGGGATGAAGGCCCATCGAGCGGGTCAGCCGGAAGTCTCCCGGGTGCGCCGGATCCTCGAGAAAGAATGCGAGGCGGTCGATCAGCAGTGTCTGCGAAATGCGGTCGAGCGCCGAGCCCAGCATCGGCTCGAGCCGGACTTCGTTGGTCAATGCGCGTCCGAATTCGATGAGGGTCCGGCGGTAGTCGAGACGATCGCGGTAGAAGAAACGGTCAAGCCGGGCCTGGGCCCAATCGCGGATCGGCTGAAAAAGAAAGGCGGCCACCACAATGGCGATCACGCCGCCCGCGGGACCCGTCGGCCAGGCCGTGTGAAACAGTTCGCCGATCACCGCAATCGTTCCAAAATAAATCGCCACCAGGACGGCCGTAGCGAACGTGTAGGCCAGCCCTCTCTTGAAAATGATGTCCACATCCATCAGCCGGTAGCGGATGATCGCGTAGCCAAAGCAGAGGGGAATCAAGGCAAGCGAGAATACCGAGAGCTTCATCCAGGACGGCGGAGACGCATCCGCGATGAGAGGGACGATGTACAAGCCCAGGAACGGCAGGATGCCCGCCAGAGTTCCTCCCGTCACCCACTTCAACTGCTGCTTCAGCACGCCGCTCGGCGCGCGCAAATAGCTGAACAGGAAAATTGCCGCCGCCCCGAGGAAATACAGCCCGAGATATAAAAACTCGAGCTTGTCGAGAATGTGCATGTTCCCGACCGAGGGCATGAAATTCAAGGTCCCGCTGGCGACGAAGATGTGCAAGGTCAGCAGAAGCGCGGGAACCGAATAAATCCCCAGCAATTTCGGCCAGAGCCATCCGCGGCGCTCGGGAAAGACGAGTGAAAAATGGACCAGGAGCGCGGGCTGCAGCAGCATCGCCACCACGTTGCTCCAATAGATCGTTTCATCGAACGAATTCATCTTCCCGCTGTAGTGAAAACTGTAAAGCGCGAAGGAGACGAGACAGAAGATGTAGAAATGCACGGCGCGCGGCGCGTTCCACCGTCGGACGAAGATGAACAGCCCGATAAACAGGTAAAGCAGCGCGGTGGCGCGCAGATAATTTTCAATCGAAGAGGAATTGTCCGGGGGAGCGGTGACCAGCGGAACTTCAAACGCCTCGCCCCTGCGCTCTATCTTGTAATCTACGTCCGCCCACGGCCCTACCCGGAAGAGGACGCGCATGACGTCGGGAGCTTCGCGGATTTCCAATCCGTGGACTCCCTGGCGCACCGAAAGAACGTAATCGCCCTCGCGAATGCCGGCCCGGGCGGCCGGCGAATTCGGGGCGACGTGCCAAGCCAAAACGCCATCGGACGTGTCAATCCAGGTGACGCCGTCAACGGGCAAAACGTATCGCGAACGCTGCTGAAAGTTGAGAATGGCGAATACGACCACCGCCAGCGTCACGAGCGCCAGCACCACCGCCCCGAGCCGCATTCTCAGGCTTTCGTTCATTCGGCCACACCCATACTGACCCAGCCAGAACTATGTGCACGTCTACTTCCAGATATTAGAAGAATTGGTTTATCATATCTATCTGTAAATAAGATACTTGTGAGACGTGGTGACATCCTGACTTCTGCTTATTCCGTTTCTGGTATGGCGTTTCCGATTTCCTATAGCAATTAGTTCCTTAAAATTGGAAGCTGAACCCGCCTCGGAAATAGCGGCATGAGGGGATCAAGACGATATTTCCGTCCGAAGTCGCGAGAGGAACGTATCCTTGGGCTAGAAGATTGCCAATGTCCACCATCGCTTCCATGTGACCGGAAAGGACGGAGGGAATCGGCTGGCGAATTTCCAGGCTCAGGTAGGGATCCATGTGGAAGAGGGATTCTCCATATGGGTCGAGGCGCGACACTGCCTGTCCTCCCACCCATTTATAGCTGGCTACAATCTTGGTGTGGAGACCGGGAAGATGTCCCGAGGCGCGCGCGGCGAGGCTCGAGCGGTATTGCGTGGTTAATTCATCCCGCGTCTCGCCCATCATGGCGCCGGGAGCGGGCGCCAGAACGCCACCGTAAGCATAAATGAAGCTCGTTTCGGCGTTGTCGCCCAGTTTTCGCGTGTAGACCACGCGAGCTCCGGTGGATTGCGTGGCGCCCGCGTCGTAGGCAAAAACATCGGTATAGATATCGGGCAGAAAATCGGGGCCTGACACGTCGCCACGGCCAAACACGGCTGTGTTCGAGGACCGGTCGTGAAAGACGGCGGCAGTGAGCGTCGAGGACTTGCTGAGAATCCGCTCGACCGCAATTTCCTCGTGCAGATTGTCGGAAAGCACGGGGCGGCCATTGCGCAGCAGGAGCGTGGGAAGCGAGTCCAGAGTGTCGATGGCGGATTGCAGGTCGTTGGTGTTGCCGGAGTCCTGCCAAGGACGCGCCGCCACAGTGCCGGATGCCAGCCAGAGCTTGGAAATTTTCACGGCCACTTCGGCTCGCGGCAGCACCGAGGCTGTGGTCCGATTCAGACCTTCCATCACGAGTTCTCCGCCGTAGCGGATGCTCACGCGATTGCCCAGCGCCAGTTGATCGTCGTGCGACACGCGAAACCCGCGAAATTCCAGGCCGCCGCCGATTCCACCTACGCGGGAATCGCGAATCAGAACGGATGTTTCGGGGCCCACGCCGAGTTCGCCCGACGGGAGCCATTCCGTGGCCAATCCGCCGCCGGGAGTCACGCCGTCATAACTGAATTGTCCTGCCATCAGCAGCTTGCCGTAGTCGCCCAAACTCCAGCCATAGACGAACGCCGTGGCGGGCGAGTCGCCCGGATTTGAGATCGAACCCGGATGATCGGATCCGGAGGTCAATTCCAGCCGGGCGCGATCTTCCGGCGGCGCGGCCATCGTTTCCTGCATCGGGTTCATCCCCGGAGCGGCACCGCCCTGCCAGCGAAGGACGGGACGCGAAGCTGAACTCGCGCGCAGCACCCAAATCCATTCGTCCGAGGGCACGGGCTGATCGGGATCGTGGCGCATCTTGCCTAGCGAGGCGAACAGCGATCCGAGAACGATGTCGAGCAGTGTCGTTTCTTGATCGCTTACTCGGACATGCTGCTCGAAGGAAGGAAGGAAGCCCGCCAGCGTGACTTTGACGGAATAATTTCCGGCGGGGAGCGAGCCGGTGGTGAACTTGCCGCGGTCATTCGTAAACAATTGCTGGTGAAGCGGTTCAAGAGTGGGCGAGAAGCCGACCTGTTCGGAGGAAACCAGGACGGTCGCGCCCATTTGGGGCACGCCCGATGGGTCTCGAACGATTCCGGCAATCTTGCCGGCGTTCGGCGCGCCCGCCGCGGGCAAGGCCAGCAAGCAGAGGAGTGCCGCGAAACCCAGGCTGGTCAGTACTCTCGGCTTCACCTCTACTTACCTCCCTTGCGGTCTTGCCGCTACAGGGGCCGCTTTCACGCTGAAATCCGAGGACGGGGTGATGGTCTGCTTGGCGATGTTGTCGGTAATCGCCACTTCGAGCTTGTATCTGCCCGGAGAAAATGCATTCAGGGCGACAAGGTTCTTCAGCGTCATCTCTTCGCCGCGTTCCGGCAACTGGTTTTTGGGCATGTCGTACTTCAAGACTTCCTGATTGCCCTTCAACACGCGGAACTCGACGGAAGCGTCGGGTTTGTGGGTCTTGTCGTCGATCTTCAAGTTATAGACCTGCAGGAAAACGCCCATGGGCTCGTTCTGGGCAAATGTCTCGTCCATCTTCGGCCGCACCTTCACGTCACCGATGACGAACTGTCCCAGTCCGATGTCCTTCGCGGAAACCTCGGTAATCTGGTCGGCCAGCACCAACGAGCTGGAAGAAAGCTGGTCGTCCTCAAAATGCGGCACGGCCAGCCGCGTGTTGACCACGCCCACGTTCCCGCTGTTGATGTCCTTGATCACGATGTCCAGCCGGTAAAGGTTCGGCGAGAGCGGAACGGCCTTTTGATAAATCGAGGACGTGGAACTGGCCTGATCGATCAGCGAGGCGGGAATATCGCGATGGACCGTATCTTCAAAGGTCTGCACCACGCGGCCGCTGAGCGTCGAGATGCGGCCAAACAGATTCACCGTGGCCGAGTCCACTCCGTCTTTGTTCTGGAACATCAGCTGGTTCGTGGGAATCTGCACGGTGATGGGCACCAGGACGGTGTCTGAAGTGATTCGCATGAAATCGAAGCGGTAATCGAATTTCAGCTGATCCCGCACGATGTGGCCCGTCACGATCGCTTCCAGGTCCTTGAACTTCACCGGGGGCGGCGTCATGATCGCCGCGTACTTCTCGAGGCGAGTGAATTCCTCGTCTTGCTCGTCCACCATTCCGCCGAGAGGCGCGGCCAGGTGCGTGCCGTCCGTATTGTTGAACCGCGCTTGCTTGCTCGACATGCCCATTTCCTCGGCCAGGGTCAAACCAGCATTCGGAACGTAGAGCAACGCGTCCTTTTCGCTGGGGTCCGAGGTCAAGTGATACTCGCCCGTCATCGTTGGATCGACGAATTCGAGCTCGACGTTTTCGCCGATGCCAGCCAGATAGCGGTAGCGCCAGTCTTCGAAGGGATAGGTCGACGTCTCGCCGCCGCCTTGGTCCGCCGGCCGGTCATATGTTCCGCCTGAAGGATGAGAGTCGATTTCGTCCGGCGGGCCCCACATGATGTAAATGCGCCCGCGGTCGGTCTTCCATCCGGGAATGCCGGAGGCAAAGTGCTCGTTGGCGTAGGCGATGCGCCGGTAATGCTCTTCCTTGTAGGTATTTTCGGGAGAATCAGGGTCGGGATTGCGGCGCTGCCAAAATTGCTCGATGAACTGTTCGCGCTCTTCGTTGGTCGAAAGGTGGAGAAAGGCGCTGCGCTCTTCCGGCGTGATGATATAGACCACGTCCTCGTCGAGCCACTTCTTGTAGGGCGAGGCCAGCTCTTTGTACAGATCCTTGTCCTTGCGGGACCGTTCCTTCGCTGCCTGCCCGGCCGCCTTCTTCTGGGCCTTGGTCATATCGCCGGTGTCTTGCGGGATGGTCTGTTGCTGATCGCCCTCCTGTTGGCTCTGCGCCCATATTTTGGGCAAAACGAGCATAGAAATACCCAAAAGGAAAGACAAAAGCAGGTTTACGCGGCGGCCCATAAAGACACCCTTCCCTCAACAAGCGGTCAGAATATTAACCTGTACCAAGGAACAGGTCAATGTGAGTTTGCCCCAGCACCACTACCCCCTGCTCGTTTGGAAGCCTATGAGTCCGCTTGGGTTGCTCCGTCATTCGAGGGAATGATTGGCGGGGTTGCACCGGGCACACCCTCTTAGAATCCTTTCATTTTTCGCTGTGCGTCGCCCGCTCGCCCTTCACGGGAAATTCTTTAGCTAGTCATCAAACAATCGTACAATGTGATGGATGCCTTTCAAGGGCAGGGTGGCGGGGATATGAGCACGGGTAGAAGGTGTCAATCACATGGGTAGGGACGAATTCCCGCCTTTCCTTCATTTCCCACCCGCGTCTAACGACAGAAACTTTCTTGCAATCATTGGCGTATAGAAAGTTGGAAACCTGGATCTGGCTTTTCGACCGCCGATTCCGAAGGTCAAAGCAATGAAAACTTGGAAAAAGGTGACCATAGGGATTCTCGCAGCCGTCGGCCTGCTCGTGATCGTATTGGTCAGCGTTTATCAAGCCAACAAGGGCGTGGTAACCGTCCAATCGGGGAGCGTCGTGCGCGAGAACCTTACTTCCCTCGTGACGGCCTCGGGTGAAATTCGCCCCAAGACGTACACGAACGTCCTCGGCGAAGGTTTTGGCAAAATCACGGAAATCGTCGTGAAAGAGGGCGATCACGTCAAGAAGGGCGACGTCCTTCTGAAGCTCGAGAGCGTCCAGCCCGGCGCCGACGTCCGGGCGCAGGAAGCCTCGGTTGCGGCCGCGCAGGCGGGCGTGCAGGTGGCCGAAGCGAATTATCAATCCGCGCTGGCCACCCAGGCCGAGCGGCAGGCCGATCTCGAAAAAGCGAAATTTGATTGGGGCCGCTCGCAAAAGCTTTTTGCCCAACAGCTGATTTCCAGGCAAGACTACGACGCAAGCAAGGCGACGTACGACGGCGCTGTGGCGGCTCTGAACGCCAGCCGGGCCCAGGTGGCCTCGACGCGCGCGGCGCGCGATCAATCGCACGAGACGATGGCGCAGAATCAGGCCGTTCTCGCACACCAGGAAGACGTACTTCGCAAGACCACCTATCGCGCCCCGATCGACGGCATCGTCAGCTACATCGCGGTCCGCGTCGGTGAAAACGTCGTCCCCGGCATCCAGAACTCCGAAGGCAGCTTCCTGATGACCATCTCCGATATGAGCGTGGTCACTTCCGAAGTGAAAGTGGACGAGACGGACATCACCAACGTTCACGAAGGGCAGTCGGCGGATGTTTCCATCGACGCGCTGCCGGGAAAGATCTTTAAAGGGATTGTGACCGAAGTGGGCGACCTGGCCATTCTCCGGTCATCCGGCGAGGCGGCCACCACACAGACCACGGCCAACACGCAAGAAGCCCGCGATTTCAAGGTCGTCGTCACGCTGGTGAATCCTCCCGCCAGCCTGCGGCCGGGACTTTCCAGCACGGCCAAAATTCAGACGGCGCACAAGAACGCCGTGCTCACCGTTCCGATTCAGGCGCTGGCCGTCCGTTCGCAAAAGGATATTGACGCGGCCAAGCAGGGCAGCAAGAATTCCAGCGTCACGCTAGCCGCGGCCCGCACGCCGGACGCCTCCGGGGACGCGAAAAATCCCGATATTACCGGCGTTTTTGTGATTCGCGACCATCGCGCCGTCTTTGTCCCCGTGACCACGGGGATCATGGGAGTCAGCGATATCGAAGTGTCGAGCGGCCTCAAAGAGGGCGATCAAATCGTCACCGGCAGCTACAAAGCGCTCCGATCGCTGCGTCCCGACGCCAGAGTCAAGATCGACAACTCCGCGCCGAAAATGAGCGACCTATCCAGCTAGCCGGAAGCGCAAAATAGGAGCGTCATGTCCGTCCCCGCCCAACCTACGGCAGCTCTCTCTTTCCGCCAGGATTTGATTGACACCGGCATCGTCATCCAGACCGAAAACCTCTGGAAAACCTACGAAATGGGGACGGAGCATCTTCATGCTCTGCGCGGAATCACCCTGCAGATTCGCAAGGGCGAATACGTCGCCATTATGGGGCCGTCGGGCTCCGGAAAATCCACGCTGATGAACCTGATCGGGTGCCTGGACACTCCAACGAGCGGCCAGTATTGGCTTGCTGGAAAACCCGTCGGGGAGCTTGACGACGACGAGCTGGCTTACATTCGCAATAAGGAAATCGGATTCGTCTTCCAGACGTTCAATCTTCTGCCGCGCGCAACCGCGCTCCACAATGTCGAGCTGCCCCTGATTTATAACGGCACTCCGTCGGAGGAACGCCTCGAGCGCGCTAAGAAAACTCTCGCCCAAGTGGATCTCGCAAGCCGCATGTTGCACAAACCCAACGAGCTTTCCGGCGGCCAGCGCCAGCGCGTGGCTATTGCGCGCGCCCTGGTGAACAATCCCTCCATCCTGCTTGCCGACGAGCCGACCGGAAACCTCGACTCCCAGACGGGCGAGGAAATCATGGCGCTGTTCGCCAAGCTCCACGAAGGCGGCAACACCATCGTTCTCGTCACGCACGAGCCGGACATCGCCGCCCACGCCCACCGCGTGATACGCTTGCGCGACGGCAAAGTCGAAAGCGACGAAAGCACTCGTTGATCAACCGCCCCGGTGGCATTCGCGTCTCCGCGCGACTCCGGCTTCCCCCGTAAGGATCGAAAGGAGGAACCATGGTAACCAAGGCCTCGAATCCGATTCCCGAAGGTTTTCACACCCTTACTCCTCATCTGGTCTGCCGAAATGCGAGGCAGGCTCTCGAGTTCTATAAGAATGCGTTAGGCGCGGAAATCAACACGATCAGCGACAGCCCCGACGGCCGCGTCCTTCACTCTCAATTGACGATTGGCGATTCGATTTTCATGATGAGCGAGGAATTTCCCGCGTACGGCTCTTTCTCGCCCCAATCTCTGAACGGCTCGAGCGTCACACTCCACATCTACACGCCCGAACCCGACGCTCTCTTCAACCGCGCGGTCGCCGCCGGCGCCAAATCCGTGATGCCGATGATGGACGCATTCTGGGGCGACCGCTACGGACAAATCGTGGATCCGTTCGGGCACAGATGGTCAATCGCGGCGCGGATGCGCGTCATGACGCCTCAGGAAATGGAGGAGGAAGCTAAAAAGGCCTTCGCGGCGGCGGATCGAAAAAAATCGGCGGGCAATTGAATTGAACCGGGGGCGCGGCTCAAGCCTAGAATGTGGCCGAGCCGCGCCTCTTTCCCCGGCGCTTGTGATCCCCGCTTTCGGCTATCTTCGCTGCGTCAACTGAACAAGTTTCGCGCCAGAAAAGTTACATTGGCCGGCCGCTCCGCAAGCCGCCTCATAAACCAGGGGAACCAGTAAGTCCCATAGGCGACCAGAACGCCCGAACGATACCCCTCCCGCGCCAGCCGCGTTTGCTCCGCTCTCTGAATGCCGTACAGCATTTGAATCTCGACTCGGTCCTTGTGTATTCCCTGCTCTGCCGCCCATCGAGTCAGAGTCCCGATCAATCTGACGTCGTGCGTGGCCAGAGCCGCTCGAGGGCGGAACGCGCCGTCGGGCCGGCGCAGGTCCGCCTCGAGCAGAGCCTTGGCGAGCGCCTCGTAATTCCTGTCCACATCCCGTTTCAAAGGAAACGCGATTTCCGCCGGCTCGTTATACGCGCCTTTCACCAGCCGCACGGAGGCTCCCATCGCGGCCAGCGACTCGATGTCGCGTTCGGTCCGGTAGAGATACGCCTGAACGCAAACCCCGACGTTCGGGTGCGTCTTTCGCGCCCGCCGGTAGAGCTCGAGCGTGACGTCCACGTAGGGGCTCTGCTCCATGTCGACCCACAAAATTCGGTCGGGCGGAGTGGTTTCGATCAGCTTCTCGAGATTCGCGTGGCAAAATTCGGCGTCCAAATCGAGCCCGAGCTGCGTCAGCTTCACCGAAATCTCCGTGGCCAATCCCGCCTCGAGAATTTTCCGCTGCACGGCCAAGTAATGCGCCACCACTTCTTCGGCTTCCGCTCGGTCGGTGATATTTTCCCCGAGGCGCGTGAAGATCGAATGGATACTTCCGCTCTCCAGCGATTGCGCCGCCTGGATCGCGTCCTCGGCGGTTTCGCCCGGCATAAACCGCTTCACGGTTCGCCGCATGAACCCGTACCGGGGAGCGTGCTCGCGCAGCCACCGGCTCTGCGACGCTGTGATCAGCGACCGGCGCATCAGGCTCATCGGCGGTTTTTCTCCTGGAGCTTCCGGATGGCTACTCTTGCGGCGCGAGCGCCTTGAAGAGCAGGTAGTAAAAATCCACGCCGTCAAAGTAGGACTTCACCGGAATGCGCTCGTCCTTTCCGTGCGCGCGATCGTCGCCCAGCTCGATCGCCACCGCCCCCGCTCCGTACGTGGGCATGCCCGCCGCGTTGGTGTACACGCCGTCCGAGGCTCCCGTCGCCATCGTCGGCACCACGGGAGTGCCGGGCCAGATTTTGTCCACCGACTCTTCGAGGGGTTTCATCAGGTCTTCGCGCAACGGCGCGGGGGGCAAAGCCACGGCGTCCGGCGCCGTATCGTGCAGATTTCCACTGTTGTCCATCCAGCGGACAGTGATCTTCGGGTCGTCCACGACGCGAACCAAAGTCTGGCGCACTTCCTCCCGCGAATGTCCCGGCAGAATCCGGCAATTGACGATGGCGGTCGCCCGTTGCGGCAGGGCGTTGTTGGCGTCTCCCGCGTCCAGCCGGGTAGCCACGCACGTGGTTCGCATCGTCGCGTTGAAATAGGGATCCTGCGAAAGGCGCTCGGCCGCCGCTTCGTCCGGCGGATTTTTCAGGATCGCCAGCATGTCGTCGGCGGTTTGCCCGTTCACCTGTTTCGCCGTTCGCTCGAAAAAGGAGCGCGTCACCGCGTTCAGCTCGAAAGGAAATTGATAATGCTGAATGCGAGTTAATCCCTCGGCAAGCTGGTAGATGGCGTTGTCCGGCTTCGGCAGCGAGCTGTGCCCTCCGGGGTTCGTCACTTCCAGTTGAAAATCGGCGTACAATTTCTCGGTCGCGTCCAGCGAGTAGATGACCGGCTTTCCGTTTTCAAGCGTCACTCCGCCGCCGTCGGGATTGACAACGAACTGGGCGTCAATCAAATCGCGATGGTTTTTCAGCAGCCAGTCCACTCCGTTGTATTTTCCTCCCTCTTCATCCGCCGTCAGAGCCAGAATCAGGTCGCGATCCGGCTTGTACCCCTCCTTCTTCAGCCGGATGAACGTGGTCACCATGATCGCGTCTTCGCTCTTCATGTCGTTCGTTCCCCGGCCATAGTAATACCCGTCCTTCTCGACGAACTGGAACGGATCGGTGGTCCAATCCGCCCGCAGCGCTTCGACCACGTCCAGATGGCCGATGAACAGGATCGGTTTGTACCTTCCCGTTCCATGCAGCCGCGCCACCATGTTGCCTTTGCGGGGATTCGGCCCCAGCACCTGGACATCGCTCGCCGGAAATCCCGCATCCAGCAGCCGCTGGGCCATCGCCTTGGCAGCCACCGTGGTGCTTCCCACGGAATCCGTGGTGTTGATTTCAATCAGCTGCTTGAAGATCGCGAGCGAAAGCTTTCGCGTGGCATCGTCCGCTTGCGCACTCAGGCTCCGGGCCGCGCCGGCTACCGTCGCCAGCACCGCGAGGATTACGCACGTCCGCACCGTAAGAGTCCTCATCTGTTTTTCCTTCTCCCGTGGCAATAAGGCGGAAAGCCTATCAAACGGGGATATTCCTTGCCAGCAGTGAATCGGGGTCAAAAAGGCGGCGGCGCAAACGGCTTCGTGGAATCCGGTTCGAGCAGAAAAATCGCGTAGAGATAGACGTCGCGCCGGGTGTCCTGGCTCAACTCGTACGCTCCCAGAATATTTCCGAAGGCCTCATGCACTTGCCGCGATTTATCCTCCGGCAACGCTTCCAGCAATTGCCCGAATCGATTTTTGGTTTTCGTGAATTGCGCGACGGAATTGTCGTCCGATTTCTCATCGGCGGCCGGGCCGGCCGAATCCTCCCCGGGCTTCAGGGAGGAGGACTCGCCTGGCTCGAGCTTTGGATGCGCCGCCGGTTTTTTCGAGGGCGGCTCGCTTGGCGCAGCTTTTGCGGGCACGGGCTCGTAGCTCTGGTAGAACGCGTAGCGGAACTGCTTCTCATAGAGCGCCGCGTAGGCTTTCTTCACGTCGCTGGCCGGAGGCTGCGCGTTTGCCAGCGCGATGACTTCGAACTTTTCGAGCGAATCCTCGAATTCGCGAAAGTCCCCCCGCGCCCCCATCAGCGGACCCGCGCCCTTGCGCCCCAGCACGGAGGCAAGGCGGCTGGTTCGCGCGTCATAACATTGCGCGTAAGCCGAGACGCCGCGGATGACATCGGCCGGCGATTCGGACGGCGCCGCACCGTTTGCCGCCCCAGCCGCTCCATGGGACTTCGCGGCAACGTACTTCTCGACCCATTCGGTCGAAGTGAACTTCAAAACTTGCGCGCACGTCATCCCCAGTCGGTCGGGCTCCGTCCGGTGAGCCGCTTTCCTCGACTGCGCGCCGGCGGGCATCGCCAGCAAGAGCATCGCCGCGGCCGCTGTCACCCGGTTCACGACTGTTCTTCTCCTCGAATCGGCCATTGTGACCTCTGGATCTCTGAGAAATCGAGTTCGCTTTCCAGCCGCCGCATCACTTCGTCGTTGATTTTGTTCTCGTTTCTCAGATGCAGCAGCGCCGCCCGCTGGATGGCGGTCACACGCTGGACGAGTTCGTCATAGCGCCGCATATCGGCAACCCGAAATCGTTTCGCATTGGGGTCCTTTTCGAGCGCCTGCATTCGAATCTGCTGCCGCCGCAGGAGTTCGTCGTAGATCGGCGCAAACTCCTTCTGGTCGTGTTCCTGCGCGTTTTCCAGATACGACGCAGCGGCCCGCGCCAATTCTTGCCGAGCCAGAATTTCTTCGTCCCGGAGCCCCAGCAAGCCCGCCAGGCCCGTTTTTAAAATTACCCATGGCAGAGTCAGCCCCTGCAGCACCAGCGTGACGAAGATCACGCAAAACGTCAGAAACAGAATCTCGCTCCGGTGCGGGAACGGCCGGCCGTCATCCAGGAATTGCGGCAGCGAAATCGCGGCGGCCAGCGCCACCACGCCGCGCATTCCCGCCCAACCCACCACAAAAATGCCGCCCGGGCTCGGAGCGTTCTCTTTTTGATGCAGAAATTTCCTCCGGATGGCGTACGATGCCCAGGCACCCGGAAACACCCACACGATCCGCAGCGCGATGACCACGCCGCTGAGCAAGAGCCCCAGCAGGATGATTTTGACCAGGCTCTCCCCCTGCATTTTGGGGAGGATGTAGCGCAGTTCGAGCCCGATGCGCATGAACACGAATCCGTTGAAGAGGAATGTCAGCGTGTCCCACACGGCCACCGAACGCACGCGCGCGCCGGTCGAGAAATAAAGAGAGCTTTGATGACCCAGGTAAAGCCCGCATACAACGGTCGAAAGCACTCCCGAGACGTGCGCGCTTTCTCCCGCGAGGTAGGCGAAATAGGCCGCCAGGAGCGTCAGCGTGATTTCGATCGGCGCGTCGTCCACCTTCTTTTCCAACCAGTACGTGAGTTTCGCCACCACCAGCCCCACGACGATGCTTCCGGCGATCAAATAGATCAGCCGCTCTATGTCCTGCGACGCGTCCGGCCGCCGCCCGGTCACCATCAGGCTCACCGTAAATTCGAACGCCAGCAGCCCGCTCGCGTCGTTTACCAGGCTTTCGCCTTCTATGACGACCGCGATGCGCCGCGGCAATCCCAGCCGCTCCGCGATGGACGTCACGGCGATCGCGTCCGTCGTGCACACCACGGCGCCCAGCACCAGGCCTGTCCGCCAGTCAAACCCCGGGAGCACCCACCGCGAAACCAGCGCCACGCCATAGACCGTGAATCCCACCAGGCCGAAGGCAAGCAGCAAAATGCTCGCGAGGTTGTAGCGGAAATCGCGCCAGGATGTGAGGAACGCCGCCGAAAACAGCAACGGAGGCAGCACGACCAGGAAAATCGCTTCCGGCTTCAGTGGAACGTTTGGAATGCCCGGCACGAAGCTCAACAGCAGCCCCGCGATCACCAGCACGATCGGGTAGGGCGTCTTGAGCCGCTTCGCCAGCGCCGCCAACCCTGCAATCACCAGCAGAAGCGCCAGCAGCAGGAGTTCCGTTTCTTGCAGTCCCGGCATTTGCATACAGTTTGACTAGATTAAGGCAGCTCAGGCGCGCTTCGCTCGTGCTTTTTCACTTGCCCGAATTATCTGCCGCAAATTTCACCGCGAATTCGTCGCCGTCCTTGATGCTCATTTCGCCGGCGGGAAACAGCAGCAATCCGCGGCCAAAGCAGTTTCGAATCCGCGCCACCGATGCGTTCTTCCAGCCGCCGTTCGCGATCCTTACTTCGACCGTGGAGCCGTCCGCCTTTTTAAGGAATTCGCCAAGGAGCGCCTGATCTTTCCTGTCCCTCTGGTGAAACAAAACGGCGGTGATCCCCAGCACCCCGCTCGTGTGTCCTTCGATTGCCCGGCAGTCGATAACGCTTACGGTGGGATTTGGCGGCCCCTCTTGCTGGGGCCGTGCTGCTGCGGGTGGCCATACGCTCAGCACGAATGCTGCTGCAATCACGATCAAATTCTTCGGCCAGATCGCATTCATCGCATTTCCTCCTCCGCGGTCAAAATAGTGCGCCGCACTCCCTATTGCTCTGAAGCGATTTATTTCGTCGAACGCTTGGCGGTGATTTGCTCTTGAATTTCCGGATATGCTCCCCGGCGAAGGTTAATTGCCACGGCTCTTCTTTCCCCTTCGCGTCCCTTTACCTAGAATCGCGCGCTCCAGCAAGTGATCCAGAATTTTTTCCGCCGCGTGCTCCCGCGCTCTCGCCGATTTCGCCCGCAGATAATAGAGCATCAGTTGCCGCTTGTGTCCCGGCGGCAACTTCTCGAATTCCTTGCCTGCCTTCGGATGCTCCTTGAGCGCGGCGCGCAGCTCGCGAGGCGCCTCAATTTCACGCGAATCGGCGTCGTACCTTAGGCTCACGCCGACCAAGTCGCCCGTGTCCGCCCGCGCCGCCTTTCTCAACTCGCCGTGCAGATTCATACGGTAGCGCCCCGCGCCCGCCGGCACGAGCGTCGTTCGGTGGCTTTTCGTGTTTACCGTCGCCACCACGGGAATGTGCTTCGGCCATTCGCGGCCGCGCTCCCCATCCGCACGCGCGCCGCACTCTATCGCCAGCGCCGCCGCGATTTCCTCCGGCACATCCACGTGCCGCATCATCCAGATCCTGTAGATGCGCGCCTGAAATGTATGAACTTTTTCCATGATCGAACCTGTCCGAATTCTCCCGCCGTTTGCGATTAGAACACGGAACCTCTAACAACCGTCGAGTCACGGCACCGCACGGCCTATGATGGAAGGACCCTAGGCGGTTTACCACTCGCGGCAAATTCCTCCAAGGAGAAACCGAATGACGGCTCGCTCTGCACCGGTTCTCAAGTCCACCTCGGCTCAGGCGGAAACCTTCGCCGGCGTCACCTATCATCTCGATGGCGAGCTTGTCCCCGTCCTCACCGTCGAGCTCGGCGCCGTCCCCGTCTACTTCGAGCATCACGTCCTTCTCTGGAAAGACACGCAGACCGAAATCGGCATCAAGCAGATGGCCGGCGTCTTTAAGCGCGTCCTTTCCGGCATGCCCGTCTTCATGACCGAAGCGCGCGGCCAGGGACGCATCGCCTTCAGCCGCGACGGCGCCGGGCACGTCTTCGGATTGCACCTGTCGCAGGGCCAGTCGCTCGACGTTCGCGAGCACCAGTTTCTCGCCGCCACCGACCAGCTCGATTACACCTTCCAGCGCGTCAAAGGCGTCGCCAACATCATGCTCGGCGGCACGGGTTTCTTCATCGATACGTTTTCCGCCCATCGCGGTGACGGCATCCTCTGGCTTCACGGCTATGGAAACGTTTTCGAAGTTTTTCTGAACGTCGGCGAGGAAATCGATATCGAGCCGGGCGGCTGGATCTACAAGGACCACTCCGTGCAGATGGAGACGCAGGTTCAGAAATTCACGACGGGACTTTTCGCCAGCGCCGGCCAGATCGTCTGGAACCGCTTCCGCGGCCCCGGCCGCGTCGGCCTCCAGTCCATGTCCCTATTCCTCCCTACCGGCGAGTAATCGCGTCGGCGAAAATTCGCTGCAACAACAAAAAAGCCGCTCCGAGTTGCCGGAACGGCGTTTGCAAATTATCCCGGCGGTTAGGATTCACGCTGTCCAGCTTGCCTAACCGCTTTCTGTCCAACTCGTAACGATTACAGATAACTCTTCAACTGCTCCTGTGTGATCCCCGCATCCCGGAGCAATCGGTGCAGCAGTCCGCGTTTTAGGGTTTTGTGCAGCGGGACCGTGACGGGGACTCGTTCCAAATCCGATGAATGCCGCAGGCGAACGTGGCTCCCTTTTTGGCGGACGCGAACGTATCCGAACTTTTCCAGAATTTTTATCAGCTGATCCCCAGATAGGACCGGCAACTTTGGGGTCATTGCGTGACGACGACGCTCCCGACCAGTGTGTTGGAGGGATCGGGAATGGGCTCGCCGCGCGATTGCATTTCGCCGAGACACAGTTCGATGGCCTCGCGAATATTCGCCAGCGCTTCTTCGATCGTTTCTCCCTGTGAGTAGCATCCCGCAAGCGAAGGACACACTGCGACATATCCTCCGTCCTCGTCTGGCTCGAGAAGCACCTTGAAATCCAGGGCCTTCATGGAATCCATCCTACCTTCTGCCATGGAGCAGCACAAGTGAGTTGGGCCGCCGCCGGCGCCAGAAAAACAAAAAGGCCGCCCAGAATGATTCGAGGCGGCCTCTAAATTTAAATCCTGAGCGGCGCGCTCTTGCCGGTCCGACCCATCGGACCGGCCTGCATTCCCGGAAAATACCGCCGCAAAATAAAAAAGGCTCCGATTTCTCGGAGCCTTTTCTTACGATTTAAATCCTGGCGGCGACCTACGTTCCCGCGCAGTTACCCGCGCAGTATCATCGGCTCAGCGAGGCTTAACTTCCGTGTTCGGGATGGGAACGGGTGTGACCCTCGCGATATGACCACCAGGAAACTTGTCCGGTGCGGATCCTGCCGCACCGAAATCCTGGAAGAAATTTTGACAACGAAGGAAGTGGCGTAACCGAAATTTGCTTTCGTAGTTGGCATTGGGAAAGTTTTATGGTCAAGCCGAACGGCCGATTAGTACGGGTTAGCTGCGTCTGTTGCCAGACTTTCACCTCCCGCCTATCAAAGTCGTAGTCTTCGACTGGCCTTCTTATCCGCCCGAAGGCGGATTGGGAAACCTTATCTTGAGGCGAGCTTCTCGCTTAGATGCTTTCAGCGATTATCTCTTCCGAACTTCGCTACCGGGCGATGCCACGGGCGTGACAACCCGATCACAAGAGGTTCGTCCATCCCGGTCCTCTCGTACTAGGGACAGCTCCTCTCAAGTTTCCTGCGCCCACACCAGATAGGGACCGAACTGTCTCGCGACGTTCTGAACCCAGCTCACGTACCGCTTTAATAGGCGAACAGCCTAACCCTTGGGACCTTCTACAGCCCCAGGATGCGATGAGCCGA